>CAWEUQ010000001.1:0-5653 GCA_963812275.1 uncultured Alphaproteobacteria bacterium
GACCGGAAAATCGTCTCCAAGGGCATCGTGCTGAACGGGGCCTGGTGGCATCCGACCTGATCGACTTGTCGAATACTCCGACAGAAAGCAGCCGACCTCACGCCGCGAATTCGGCCGAGACGACTCGGCGGGCGCGGATGATCGCGTTGGCGAGATGCTCGACATGTTCAAGCTGGGTGTCCGCCGAAATGATCGATACACGCAGAATGCGGCTGCCCTTCCAGACTGCCTGTTCGACGAAGCAGGTGTCGTCTTTCTGTATCTCGGCGACGACCCGGCTGGTGAAGACCTCGGGATCAACACGAGGAGTCGGGGGTTCGAAGCGAATGGCGAGCTGGTTTAGGAAAACCTCGTTCATGACGGTTATCTTCGGCTCGTCGGCGAGGATCGACCTCAACTGCCGGGCCAGCCGGCAATGACGCCTGACCAACTCGGCGACTCCGTTTCGGCCAAGCGCCTGGAGAACGGCCCACGCGCCAAAGCCTCGCGCCCGGCGCGACAGTTCCGGGCCATAGTGGGTCGGATTTCGGCCGTCTTCGGGCATCTCTGCCAGGTAGCTCGCTGTGATATCCATCGACCGCTTGTGGGCATGGGCGTCCTTCACGATTGCAAATCCGGAATCGTAGGGCAGCTGGAGCCACTTGTGACCATCGACTGACCAGGAATCCGCCATTTCCAAGGTGTCGCAAAGCTCGGCGAACTCCGGCACCGCTCGCGCCCAGAGCCCGAAAGCGCCGTCGACATGGAGCCACGCGGAATGGCGCTCCGCCGCCTCGACCAGATCTGGAAACGGGTCGAACGCCCCGGAATTGAGATGGCCGGCCTGCCCGACGATGATCTTCGGCCCCTCATGCTGGCCGAGCTTCAGCCAGAGGTCGTCGGCCCGCATCCTGCCGACCGCGTCTGAGGCGATCTCGACGAGGTTCTTCCGCCCGAAGCCGAGGTAGCGCAGCCCGGACCGGATCGTGGCATGGGCTTCCTCGCCGACAAACACGGTGATCGGCGGCGCGCCCGCCAACCCTTCCGAATCGAAGTCGTGGCCGTGTCGGCGAAGCACCTCGCCGCGCGCGGCGGCGAGGCAGGTGAAGCTCGCCATCGTCGCGCCGGTGACGAAGCCGACCGAGCTCTCCTCCGGTAGCCGCAACAGATCGACGAGCCATTTGGCAACGGCTTCCTCGGCAATCGCCGCGGCGGGCGACGTCGCGTAGATAGCCGCATTCTGACCCCAGGTGGAGGTCAGCCAGTCGGCGGCGACACCGACCGGATGGGATGCGCCCATCACCCAGCCAAAGAAGTCCGGTCCGGTATTGCCGACCAGCCCGGGGCCGGCTGCCGCAGCCAGTTGACCAACGACCTCCATGCCGTTGCGTCCCCGGTCCGGCAGATCGACACCAAAGAGGCCCCGCAATTCGGCCGCCGTGGCCTTTGGCCGGACGGCGGCGGCTGCGGCCCGGTGAGCGATCGCCAATTCGGCGGCGTATCGAAGCAGATCGCCAACGCCTTCTTCGGCAAGGTCAGGCATCGCGTTGCCGATATCGCTGCGCCCCAAGAGTGTGACTGAAACCGACGAAGATGCTGGCGTATTGCTGCACATGCCCGTGCCCTCGCTTGATGTGACCAGCACGGTATCGCCTGACGGCGTGATTTGGGCGTGATCGCAGATGCCATTCGGACGTGAAAACGAGCGGAAACGCCGAAGCCTCGACCTTTGTTTCCTTATTCCGGGAGGCCGGCTTTCTTCAACCCGGCGATATAGTCTTCGATTTGGCCTTGATCCTTCAAATAGAACAGTCGCTCGCGGGCCAGCCGACAAGAAAAATCAGGCCTCAGGCGCAAGAGTTCGGCAAGAGCGGCCTCGCTTTCCTGCCGCCTGCCGAGGTGCCCGAGAGCCGCTACCAGCGCGACCTGAGCACCGTAGTGCGCATTTGGCACCTGAGCGGCCGCATAGGCCCACTTGGCGGCGGACTCAAAATCGTGGCGAAACAGGAATGCCATCGCACCATAGGTAAGAAATGCCCAGCGGTAGGGGTCGTGCGGACTGATCCGCATGGCTTCCTCAAAGCAGGGAATCGCCTCGTCAAGCCGACCGGCATAGGCGAGCGAATCGCCGAGGGCGCAATGGGCTTGGGCGAATGTTGGATTGAGCTCAAGGGCGACCTCCAGCTCCCGGAGTGAGGGGTCATAGTCGCCTCGGGCCAAGTGCGCACGGCCTAGGGCGAAATGAGCAACCGCATCCTGGTCGTCGAGCCGCGCCGCGATCCTGGCGAGCCGAAGTGCGTCCTCGAGCACCCTGTCAACCGGCTTCGCGTCGAAGTAGATCGCACTCAAAACCATCGCATAGGCAAGTCGCGCATGGGCCGCGGCAAACCCCGCGTCCATCTCTACGGCCCTGCGAAACAGTCGTTGGGCCTCGAGGTTGCCTTCTTCGCTGAACTCATACTGAGCTGCCAGACCGAGATGGTAGTGGTCCCACGCATCGAGATTGGCCTCGTCTTTCTCTCGCGCCCGCTGGCTCTCGGCGCTGGCGATTTCCGGGTCCAGCGTACCCGCAATCTGTTCGACCATCTCGTCCTGGACCGCGAAGACATCCTTCAATTCTCGATCGTAGCGCTGCGCCCAGACATAGCGGCCCGTCCGCAGGTCGACCAGTTGGACATTCACCCGACACTGGTCGCCCAGCCTGCGTATGCTGCCTTCAAGGCCGTAGTCAGCGCCTTGATCCCGCGCGATACCATGGAGTTGATCGGCTGACGCCGTCGCCACAAAGCGGCCGATCACCGAAAGCCAGCGGTGCCTGGTAAGCGCGGCGACGATGTCTTCGGTCAACCCCCGCGCCAGCGCGATCGCATTCCCGTCGTCGCTGATATCCGCGATCGGGAAGATTGCTATGGTCGGCTTTGCTGGAACGGGTATTGCCGACGCCAGCTGCGATGCAGCCGGGTGTTCCTGGTGCGCTTCTGGCTTGCGAATATTTTGCAGGAGCCGCTTGGTTTCCGTGTCGGGCTCGACCCCGAGTTCCACGGAAAGGATCGCCGCGCACGTCGTGTATTGTTTCAGAGCCGCTGCGCGTTGTCCGCTCTCGGAAAAGATTTGCATCAGCAGGCGATGCGAGGACTCGCGCAAAGGATCGAGTTTGGCCAGACGTTGGGCAATTGCTATCGCCGTTTCGGTGTGCCCTTCCGCATGCTGATACCTCGCGGCACGTTCGAACACCGTGCAGGCAAGCGCTTCGTATCGGGCGCGCTCGCCGCTCGCCCACTGATCGAACGACGCCTCCCTGAGGATCAGGTTCTCAAGAAGTTCGCCGCCGTAGAGCGCGGTCGCGTGGACGCACGCTCGTGGGCTTTCATCGTTGGCGATCTTCTCAAATTCGAGCGCGTCGACGTGGACCAGGTCGGGGTCGAAGACGATCGAGTCACCATCCGTACGCAACAGCGGAGATCCTTCGCCTGCCAGCTTTCGGATCTTGGTCAGGGCCTGCCGGAGGCTCTGACGCGCCTGCTCGTCGAAACGCTCGCCCCACAACAGGCTCATCAGCCGATCGCGCGGGACTAGCTTTCCGGCGTTCAACGCAAGGTAGGCCAGCAACGCGCGCTGTTTGGCTCCGGGAACACCTATGGCTTTCCCATCGCGATCGGCAACGGCGAAATTTCCGAGGAGTTTGATTGTGAACTCGGTCACAGTCGTACATCCGTCATCGGGCGACGACCCATCTTAGCAAGAGAAGCAACAAAAGCGCCAACCGTTTGAAACTTTGTCGATTTTCTCCGTCGGCCTGTTTGCCTTCGATAGCGATCGTCAAAGCGGAGGGTCTTCGGCCTCACGTTTTTTTCACGCGGCGGGCAGGCAAACGCTCACGCCCGGATGACGATCCGGGTGCAAAACCGCCCTCATCGAACGAGGAAAAAAGGGAGTGACTGACAATGGCCAGATATCTGATCGAGGTTTCGCAGCCTGCGACGGTCGTCGCCAAACGCATGGAGAAATGCGTGCGTATGATCGGTTCGCACTTCGCGACACACGCTCGGTGGCAGCAAAAGGACGGCTTAGCCACCGGAACTCTTGTGGTAGAAGCCGATGATCAACGATGGGTGCTTGCTGTCGTGCCGCCGTATATGCGCGAAAGCGCTCGCGTCAACCGGTTGGAACCGCTGGATATGCGGTCTTCTTCCCTAGCCTTGAGCGAGGGCCGGCAATTTCCGATTGCAGCCTAGCTTGCCAGGGCTCTGAAATTCCGCGTTCCCGCAGGAGAATGGAAATGACCGGCATTTACTCGGACATCCTCGGTACCGTCGGCAATACGCCGATCGTCAGGATCAACAAGCTGGCGCCGGAAGGCATCGACCTCTTCGTCAAGCTCGAGGCCTTCAACCCGATGGGCTCGGTCAAGGACCGGCTTGCCCTCGGGGTCATCGAGGCGGCGGAACGCGACGGCTCGCTGAAGCCCGGCCAGACGGTGATCGAGGCGACCAGCGGCAACACCGGCATCGGCCTTGCCATGGTCTGCGCCCAGAAGGGCTACCCCCTTGTCGTCACCATGGCCGAAAGCTTCAGTGTCGAGCGCCGCAAGCTGATGCGATTCCTCGGCGCCCGGGTGATTCTCACCCCGGCCTCGGAAAAGGGCACGGGCATGCTCGCCAAGGCGGTGGAACTGGCCGAGAAGCACGGCTGGTTCCTCTGCCGCCAGTTCGAGAACGAAGCCAATGCCGACATTCATTCGCGCACGACCGCACCCGAGATCCTGCGCGATTTCGACGGCCGGCGGCTCGACTACTGGGTGACCGGCGCCGGCACCGCCGGGACGCTGAAGGGCGTGTCGCGGGTACTCAAGCAGGAGCGCCCGGAGATCAGGATCGTGGTCTGCGAGCCCGACAATTCGCCCATCATCGGTAGCGGCATCCCACAGGACTACGCCGCCGACGGCTCCCCGGCGAAAAGCCACCCCTATTTCCGGCCGCATCTGATGCAGGGATGGACGCCCGACTTCATCCCCAAGCTCGCCAACGACACGCTGGCGGCCGGGCTGGTCGACGAAGTGGCGCCGATCAGGGGCGCGGACGCGCTGGAATATGCCCGGCGGCTCGCCAAGGAGGAAGGCATCTTCTGCGGCATCTCGGGCGGCGCGACCTTCGCCGGAGCCCTGCAGATCGCGCGAAAGGCGCCGAAGGGAACGAGCATTCTCTGCATGCTGCCGGACACCGGCGAGCGTTATCTCAGCACCCCTCTTTTCGAGGATGTCTCCGAGGAGATGACCGCCGAGGAACATGAGATCGCCGCGTCGACCCCGCGCTATCGCTTCGACGTCTCGAACCCGGCGCCGGCGGACCAGAAGGTGGTCGCCGAGGACGCCCCCTCTCCCGAGGCGGTGAAGTTCGTCGAGGAGGTGGTTTCCTCCCGGGATCAGCCCGTCGTGCTCTTCGCGCTCGAATGGTGCGAGTTTTCCTGGTCGCTCCGCAAGATGTTCGCCGAGATGGACATCCCCTACCGCTCGGTCGATCTCGATTCCGTCGAGTATCAGGAACGAAACCGCGGCGGTGACATCCGCGCCGCGCTACGCGACCGGATATCGGTGCCGACAATCCCGCAGGTCTTCGTCGGCGGCGAACATATCGGTGGCTGCACAGAGACACTCGACGCGTTCAACCAGGGCCAT
>CAWEUQ010000002.1:0-14107 GCA_963812275.1 uncultured Alphaproteobacteria bacterium
AACCGCCCCTCGGCGACGTGATCGGCGAAGGCGTCGAGGCAGAGCGCCAGCTTCTCGTCGAGGATGTGGAGGAACTCGGTCCAGTCGTGGAGCCCGGTCAGGTCGCTGCGGCCGTCCGAGATGCCGCGCAACCCGATCATCGGCACGTCGAAATGGCGGGCCGCCCGCAGCACACTGTAGGTCTCCATGTCGACCATGTCGGCGGCGATGGCATCGTAGGCCGCGCCCGACACGATGTTGCCGCCGGACGAGATCGATGCCGCCGGCAGGTCCGGCACCCGGTCGGGAATGGCGATCACCGCCGGCTCGTCGGTGAAGGGCGTTATCCCCTTGTCGAAGCCGATCGGCGTCGCGTCCATGTCGCGATAGGCGACGCTCGAGACCTGGAAGATCCCGGCATGCTCCAGTCTCGCCGAGCCCGCGGTGCCGAGCGAGCAGACAAGATCGGGGAGCGCCCCGACGCGATCGAGTTCGCCCAGCGCCGCGGCGGCGCCGACGGCCGCCTCGACCGGCCCGACCCCGGTGATCACCGGGGTAATGCGCCGCCTGAGATGCGGCCCGTATTCCATCTCCGTCGCCATGACGAAGAGCACCGACAGGTCGCCGTAACGGGAAACGGTGGGCGGCGAGGCATTCAGGGTCATCGCGCTGCGGTCGTCATTTGCAGGTCACGTAGGTCACGACATAGCCGTCGATCATGCCGATCTCGACGAGGTGCTTGACCTTGCCGTCGATGTCGACCTCCAGTCCGAAGATCACGTCCTCGATCCACCTCTCGTCCTCCTCGACACAGGCGTCCCTCAGCCGCCAGGCCTGGCCCTCGCCACCGATCCGGGTGATCTCGAGGATGTCGCATGCGAGCCCGCCGCTGACGATCCGGCCGTCGCCGATGACGGTCGTGTTGTCGACGTCGGGAATGTCGGGGTTGCACTCGAAATACCAGGTTCCGTCGATCGGCGTCGCGGCCAGCGACGGTCCGGCGCCGGCGACGAGGAGAACCAGGGCTGCGGCGAACGATCTCACGGGTTGGAACTCCTCCGGTGACGCGGATAATCGAGCGCGACCAGCTTAGGATAGTCCTGCGCCCGTGGCGAGCCGTTCGCGGGCCCCGGAGGCTAGTCCTGGCAGCGTTTCCGGGCCACCACATAGCCGTCGTCGAGGTCGACCTCGATCAGCTGGATCGGCTCGCCCTCGTTGCCGCGTTCCATCGCGAAGAGGATGTTCCGATCCCAGGTCTCGCCTTCCCCGGCGCAGCTTGCTGTCACCGTCCAGGCCTGGTCCCGCGAACCGATCGGCGTCACCGTGCCGATGTCGCATTCGCTCTCGTAGTAGTTGATCTTGCGGTCCTTGATGACGGTTGGAATGAGGTCTCCGGCGGGTATCTCGCAGTCGTAGGCCCAGGAGCCGTCGAACGGATCGTCGGCAAGCGCCGGCGAGGCCGCCATCAGCAACAAGACCGCCGAGCAAACCAGTTTCCGCATCACCCTGTCCTTTCCAGCACGCTGACGAAAAATCCATCCGTACCCGTTTTTCCAGGCGTCAGCATGACGCCGGCCACGGTCGCGCGGGCTGCCGCGAGCAGGCGCGGGCCGAGGTCCGGCCCGAGGCTCCGCTCGACGGCGATCTCCGGCTCGACAATCGTCATGCCGGGCTGCTCGGCGACGAAAGCGGCGATGCGGTCGTCGTTCTCGTCGGGCAGCAACGAGCAGGTGACATAGACCAGCCGTCCACCCGGCTTGAGGTAGCGGACCGCGGAAGCCAGCAGCGCCGACTGTTCGCCGATGCGCTCGGCAAGGTTGCGCTCGCTCAGCCGCCACTTGGCGTCCGGCCGCCGCCGCCAGGTGCCGACACCGGTGCAGGGCGCGTCGATCAGGACGGCGTCCATGCGGCCTTCGAGGTCGTCGAGCGGTGTCCCGGCGGGACGGACCTGCCCGTTGCGTGTCCCGGCCCGTTTCAACCTGTCAAAGATCGGCGCCAGACGCGCCCGGTCGGTGTCCGTTGCGTGAATCTGGCCCTTGTTCTCCATCGCCGCGGCGAGCGCCAGCGTCTTGCCGCCGGCCCCGGCACAGAGGTCGAGCACCTGTTCGCCGGGCTTCGCCCCGACCATCAGAGCGGCGAGCTGGCTGCCCTCGTCCTGGATCTCGAACAGCCCCCGCTGGAAAGCCGGCTCGACCTGGACATTCGGATGCCGGCCGTCGCCATGGGTCGCCGGAATGCGGAGCCCGTCGGGGGCGAAAGCGGTCTCGGTCGCGTCCGAATTTTCCAAGCGCTTTCATGACTTTATCGCGGTCAGCCTTGAGCCGGTTGACCCGCATGTCGAGAGGCGGGCGGAGCGCCAGCGCCTCGCCTTCCGCGACCCAGCCGTCGCCAAGCGCCCGCTCGAAATGCGGTGCCAGCCATTCCGGCACGTCGGCGCGGACATGCCCCGGGGCGGCACCCAGATCGGCAAGGTCGATCAGCGCCCGTTCGCCACCGGTCAGCGGTTCGGGTGCATGGCTGTCGCCGGCGATCGCCTGGTCCAGGCCGCCCGCGCCCAATCCCCAACGCCGCCCGATGGTTCCCAGAACCAGGGCCCGCGGCGCGTCGCTGTCCATCGCCCAGGCGCTGGAAAGCCGCCAGCGCAGGGTGTCGTAGACGATGTTGCCGATCGCGGCGCGATCCCCCGAGCCGGCGAAGCGGTGCGACAGGCCCCAGTCCTTCAGCGCGCCCGCCACCGGCCGATGGCGGGTTTCCATATCGGCGAGGATCTCGATGGCAGCGGCAAGCCGCGCGGCGGGGGTCATCGGCCGAACACCAACGACCGGCTCAAACGTCCAGCACGAGACTGACGAAGAAGACGGCCCACATCGCCGCCAGGACGATGAAACCGGCGGTATAGGCGGCGAAGCGACGGGGGACGTTGTTGGTCGTGACGTGAATGAGGGCGTGCAGGAGCCGGGTGACGACGAAGACCCAGGAGAGCACCACCAGCGCCACCGACATCCGGCCCGACAGGAAGGCGAGTATCGTGACCAGGTAGAACAGCACCGGCAGTTCGAACTGGTTGCGGAAGGCGTTGGCGGCCTGGGTCGCGAGTTGCGGCCAGACATCCTCGCCGCGCGCATAGGCGCGCATATCGACGCTCCCCGCCCGGACCTCGTGCAGGCGCGCCTGCCCCAGGCGCAGCAGAATCGCGAAGGTCAGCGCCACCTGGACGAACAGGGGCGCGAAGGCGGCGGTCAGGCTCATTGGGACTCATGCTCCGTGGGCCCTTCCGATTGCGGGGAAAAAGCAGCGAAAAAGGGACCGGATCAGGCCCGCCCCGGATAATTGGGGCTTTCCCGCGTGATCGTCACGTCATGGACGTGGCTTTCGCGGAGCGCCGCGCCGGAGATTCTGACGAATCGCGCCTTGGCCCTCAGCTCGGCAAGGTCCGCAGCGCCAACATAGCCCATCGCCGCGCGCAAGCCGCCGGCGAGTTGGTGGAGAACCCCGGCAACCGGCCCCTTATATGGCACCTGCCCCTCGATCCCCTCCGGCACGAGTTTCAGCGTGTCGCGCACCTCGGCCTGGAAATAGCGGTCGGCGGACCCCCGGGCCATGGCGCCGATCGAGCCCATGCCGCGATACGATTTGTACGACCGTCCCTGGTGCAGATAGACCTCGCCGGGGCTTTCGTCGGTGCCGGCCAGCAGTGATCCGATCATCGCGGAGGAGGCGCCGGCGGCCAGCGCCTTGGCGAGATCGCCGGAGAATTTGATGCCGCCGTCGGCGATCACCGGGATATCGGCCTTCGACGCGGCTTCCGCCGCGTCCATCACCGCCGTCAGTTGCGGTACGCCGACCCCGGCGACGATCCGCGTCGTGCAGATCGAGCCCGGCCCGATGCCGATCTTCACCGCATCCGCACCGGCATCGATCAGCGCCTTGGCGCCGTCGGCGGTGGCGACGTTGCCGGCGATCACCTGGACCCGGTTCGACAGCCCTTTCACCCGCCGGACCGACTCCAGCACGCCGGCGGAATGACCATGCGCCGTATCGATGACGATCAGGTCGCATTCCACGTCGATCAGCCGCTCGGCGCGTTCGATCCCGCCATCGCCGACCGTCGACGCCGCGGCGGCGCGCAACCGCCCCTGCTCGTCCTTGGTGGCGCTCGGGTTGAGCTGGCTCTTCTCGATATCCTTCACGGTGATCAGCCCGACGCAGCGATAGGCGTCGTCGACGACCAGCAGCTTCTCGATCCGGTGCTGGTGGAGGAGCCGCTTGGCTTCCTCCTGCTCGACCGACTCGGCCACGGTGATGAGGTTGTCGCGGGTCATCAACTCGGCGACGCGCTGGCTCGGGTCGGAGGCGAAGCGGACGTCGCGGTTGGTGAGGATGCCGACCAGCCGCCCCGGGCCCGTGCCGTTTTCGACGACCGGAATGCCGGAGATATTGTGCCGTTTCATCAGGTCGAGCGCATCGGCCAGCGTCGCCCCGGGATGGATGGTCACCGGGTTGACCACCATGCCGGACTCGAATTTCTTCACCTGACGGACCTGCTCGGCCTGTTCCTCCGGCGAGAAGTTGCGGTGGATGACGCCGAGACCGCCTGCCTGCGCCATGGCGATCGCCAGCTTGGCGTCGGTGACGGTATCCATCGCGGCGGAAATGATCGGGAGGTTCAGCCCGATCGACCGGGTCAGCCGGGTGCGCACGTCGGCATCCGCCGGCAGCACTTCCGAATAGCCCGGCGCCAACAAGACGTCGTCAAAGGCGAGCGCCTCGTGGACAAGGGAGGATTCGATCAGATTGGCCATCGCCAACTCCCGGAAATGGGGGCACCGCCGGCCAGAAAGGACCTGGCTCGGATGCGGCGCTCCGTTGGAAAGAATTGGCGCGGGTCACTAGCACGTCCCCCACGATTCGGCAAAGCGGCAGTTGCGATCGGATCCGGTCAATTTGACCCACTGCAGAAAGAAGGAGGGGCGGGATCGCTCCCGCCCCTTATGTCCGCCACCCTCAGTTCGGCTCAGCCGTCTTGCTTGGGGCCGGGTCCGCCCTTCGGACCGTCGCCGTTTCCGGGGCCATTGCCGGGTCCGTTGCCAGGGCCATTGCCGGGTCCCTGCCCCATGCCGGGGCCATTGCCCGGACCGTGGCCGGGGCCACCCGGACCGCCCGGACCGCCGGGACCGCCGCGCGGACCATGAAGCTCGTTCGCATCGAGGACGCCGTCGCCGTTGCGATCGAGATTGGTCATCATCCGGTCGAAGCGCTGGCTGTATTCTTCCAGCGTCACCTGGGCGTCACCATTCGGATCGAGTTGCTGGAAGTCGCGGACGATCCGCAGGTTCATGGTATCGGCCCACAGTGCCTTGAACTCGGCCAGCGACAGTTCGCCGTTGCCATCGGCGTCGTATTTCTTGACGCGCTCGGCATTCACCGTGGCAATCTCCTCGGCGGTGATCTTTCCGTCCTTGTTGACGTCGAAACGCTCGATGAGGATTTCGCTCATGCCCTCGCCGGGGCCCTGGCCGAAACCGCCCGGGCCGCCGGGGCCGCCGGGACCGCGCGGTCCGTGGCCGTCACCGTCCCAGTCGCCACCATGGTGGCCAGGGCCGCCGCGACGGTCGTCGTCGCCATGGCCGCGGAAGGCCATCTGCTGCGGCTGCTTGCGCATGCCATTGCCGGAATCGGCGAAGCTCGGGGCCGCCGCGACGCCGACGGCCGAAGCCATCAGGGCAGCGACCAGGATCTTGCTGCGGGTTTTCATTGTCGATTTTCCTTCCTTGTTCGTCCGGGTGTGGACAGACCCACAGATAGGTACGATCGGCCGGAGGGGTGTGGCTGGAATTCGCCTCTTTGTATCGAGTGTTGGCAGGATGGCGTGCTGATACAAAGCGTTACATCTTTTCCGATATGCGGGGAGCCGGCGGCCTCGCAAATGCCCGCCTGAGACGCGATTAAGGAAGCCATGGAACCCTCGCCCCATATCCTGATCGTCGACGACTCGGCCGATATCCGCGAACCGCTGGCGAAATACCTCGCCAAGTCGGGAATGCGGAGTTCGACGGCAAATGGCGGCGTCGAGATGCGACGGGCCCTCAAGACCAATGCCATCGACCTCGTCGTCCTCGACATCATGATGCCCGGCGAGGACGGGCTTTCGCTCTGCCGCTGGGTGCGCGAGACCACCGACCTGCCGGTCATCCTGCTGACGGCGATGGCCGAAGACACCGATCGCGTCGTCGGGCTGGAGATCGGCGCCGACGATTACGTCACCAAGCCCTTCAATCCCCGGGAGTTGCTCGCCAGGGTCAAGGCGGTGCTCAGACGCTCGCGGGCATTGCCGCGGCAGGCGCAACAGCCGGAGAATACCGAGCTTCGCTTCGACCGCTGGACGCTCGACACGGCGCGGCGCGAAATCATTGGCGAGGACGGCGTCGCGGTGCCGCTCAGCACCACGGAATACCGGCTGCTGACGGTGTTTGTTCGCCGGCCGCATATGGTGCTGTCGCGCGAACAGCTCCTCGATCTCACAAGCGGGCGGTCGCTCGAACCCTTCGAGCGCTCCATCGACAACCAGATCAGCCGGCTCAGGAAGAAGATCGAGACGGATCCGAAGTCCCCGACCATCATCAAGACGGTCTGGGGCGGCGGCTATGTGCTGGCATGCGACGTCGAGGAGCGTCCGAAATGAAGTTCCTGCCGAAAAGCCTCGGCGGCCAGCTCGTCGTCCTCCTGATCGGCGCGCTGGTGGTTGCCCAGGCCGCCAGCTTCCTGCTCTTTACGGGAGACCGCGCCGACGCCGTGCGGGAGGCCAACCGTGCCGGCCTGCTCGGCAACATGGCATCGGTGGTGCGGGTACTGGCCCGCTCGCCCAAGGACAAGCGGCCCGCGTTGGCCGACGCTGCGGCATCGCCGCGAATCCGCTACTGGATCAGCGAAATCAGCGCCGTCAAGGAACCACCGGAACGGCGGGGTGCGCTCGCCAATGCCCCCTTCGATCAAATGTTCCAGATGGCGATGCGGGAGCCGCCGCGGATCACAATTATCGACGCCAATGGCGAGCAAGCCAAAGGGCCGCATCCCGAACTCCGCCGCGGTCCCGGCCACGACCACCCCTTCACCGACCAGAATTTCGACGTGCTGGCCTCCGTCCCCTTCATTGACGGCGGATGGCTCAACGCCCAGACGCGGATCCGAGCCGAGCCGATCCCCTTCCCGTGGCCTACGGTCATTTCCGCCATCCTGATGGCGGCGGGGGTCCTGCTCGTCATCGGCTTCACCGTGCGGCGGGTCACCCGGCCGCTGGCCGCGCTCGCCAAGAGCGCCGAGGCTTTCGGCCGCGGCGGCCCGTCGAAGCCGCTACCGGAAACCGGCCCCAACGAAGTGCGGCGGCTGACTTCGGCCTTCAACCGGATGCAGGACCGGCTCGAAAGGTTCATCGCCGACCGCACTCGGATGCTGGCGGCGATCGGTCACGACCTGCGCACGCCGATCACCTCGCTCAAGCTGCGCACCGAACTCCTCGACGACGAGGAGGCACGGACGAAGATGAGCGCGACCCTCGACGACATGCAACGGATGACCGAGGCGACACTCGCCTTCGCCCGCGACGACGCGGCTGCCGAACCGGTCCGTTCGGTCGATCTGGAGGCGCTGCTGGAAAGCCTCGCCGAGGACCAGTCGAGCATCGGCCATGAGGTGACATTCGCCGGTCGGGGACGCCTGCCCTATTCGTGCCGTCCGACGGCGCTGAAACGCGCCATCGCCAACCTGCTCGAAAACGCGGTCCGCTATGGCAAGCGCGCCCGGGTCGCGCTCAGCGACACCCCCGTCGGGCCGATCATCACCATCGACGACGACGGACCGGGCATTCCCGGAGATCGGTTCGAGGAGGTCTTCAAGCCGTTCGTCCGGCTCGAATCGTCGCGTAGCCGGGAGACCGGCGGGGTCGGCCTCGGCCTCTCGATCGCCCGCTCGGTCATCCTCGGCCATGGTGGCGATGTGGAGCTGTCGAACCGCCCGCAGGGTGGGCTCCGCGTCGAAATCCGGCTGCCGCCGGCAAGCGCGTCAAGCTGAGCCTCGGCCTTCCCGTCCCCTCGGGAAAGCTCGCCAGCCGCTAGGCCGCTGCTCTGGCGGCGCCGCCGTTGGCGAGCCAGGCGGCACACGCGGCCCCAAGTTCCTCCTCAGCGCGTTTTTCGTAGGCTGCGATATCCGCCGGGGTCAGCATGTCCCGCCAGCGGCCGTTGACGCCCTTGTTGATGAAGGTCTTGCCGCCGCCGTGCCACATCGCCCCGCCGCGCGGCGCGATTTCATCGGCGTGGGCCTTCATGTAATCGAAGCTGCAGTGATCGAGGATGCGCGGCATGACCGCGTCGTCGATCCCGATATCGAGGAACGCGGCGATGTCGCGGATCGATCCCTCGAGATCGGCTTTCAGATCGTTGAAATGGATGAGCTTGACGTTGGGCAGGGAGCGGATCGCCCACCAGGAGCGGATGTTCTCCCAATAAGGCCAGATCGGATAGCCGTCGCCCTCGAACCACGACCGGTAATATTCGTCGACGGGCTGCGTCACCGGAAGGATCGGCGGTCCCACGAGTCCGGGCGTGTCGTTCAGCGTCTCGAACCAGTGTTCGTTGGCATTGGCATGGTGGTTGTAGAAGCTCCACGCCGCATCGCGCCCATCGCGTCCGATGTAGAGATATTTCGCCTTCGGCGAGAAGACCAATGCATCGACCGGGAGATGGGTCTTGATGAAACGCCGGTGCGCCTGGTCCTCCAGACCACGGATCGCTTCCGGCGGCATGACCCGAAGATCGACCCAGGGCGAGAGCATCGCGACGTTTATGTCATCGGCTCCGTTGAAGATAAGCTGCGCGACGATCTGCTGGGTCCAGGTCGTGCCGGATTTGGCATAGGTCGCGATGATGATGTCGTCATCGCGGAACTTGAAATCGTTCCACACCGTGGAATCCATATGATGGTTGTGCATCTCGCGACGCTTGACGGGATACGATACCGATGCTTCGGACATGTTCGCTCTCCGAGCTTGCCGCGGGCAATCTACCCCCGGCCAAGAGTGTCCAAGGTGCGCCTCTTCCGACCCACCGACAAGCGGCGATGACTGGTGCTGCATGAAAGCGACGCTCTTGCCGAAGGCCTGCCTGTTCGGATTCCTCGTCCTTGTCCTGGTCGCGCCTCTGGCCGTGGCCGGGACGCCGACGCCCGACGGCAAGCCCGAGCCGGAATTGCCGCGCCTGCTGGCGAGCGCCAGGACGGGCGAAACCACCGAGCTCCTCCCTGGTCTCGAATACCGGCTGATGGTCCTCCCCGCCGACGGGCTCGCGATCCACACCTTCGCCTTCGACTTGGGCCGGTTTGGCCTTCGTACCGCGCAACAGAAAGACGAGACCGGCGACCATGCCGCCGACTTCCTCCGGCGCCCCGAAGACGTCTTTGCCATTGATGGCGGCTTCTTCGAGCGCGACGACGGCGGGCGCCTCTCGCCGAGCGGGCTGCTGGTCGTCGAGGGTGTCGAGGTCGCGCCGGAGCATGAACGCGCCGGCTCGGGCATCCTGCATGTCGACGAAACCGGCGTTTCGATCGCCTATCGGGCCGAGGCTCCACCTGCCGGAACCCTCGCCAGCGCCGTCCAGGTCGGTCCGGTCCTGGTCGATCCCGGCGGCAAGGTCGGTATCCGCAGCCCGGGCGTCCGTGATCGCCGCAGCGCCATCTGCCTGCGGCCCGGCGAAATCGTCGCGATCGTGGTCGACGGCGACGGCCTCAGCCTGTTGCGGCTGGCCGAATTCCTCGCCGCGGCAACCACGGATGGCGGCGTCGGCTGCGATATCGCCATCAACCTCGACGGCGGCCCGTCGACCCAGGCGATCTACCGCGGCGCCGGACCGGAGATCGTCATTCCCGGCAAATCCACTGTTCAGAACGCTGTTGTGCTATCCATCCTGCCGCAATAGCCGCAGCGCCACTGGAAGAGTGGCGGCGGCCGGCCACAAACGGGGAGAAGACCGCGATGCCGATGGTCAAGATCACTTATGTCAGGGAGAATCTCGGCGACGACGCCGAGGCTCGCAAAACCGCCGTCGCCGACCGCGTATCGCAGGCGCTCGCGGACGAAATGGGCGTGAAGGCAACCGCTGTCTGGGTGGTCTTCGAGGACGTCGGCGCCGCCGACTGGTTCGTCGGCCCTGAAAGCGTCAAAGAGATGCGCAAGAAGAAATCCTGACCCCTCCCGACTCATTTCCGTGGTCGGGCGGGCCCTCCGCCCGGCCGCCGCCCGCCCCTCGCCCGTGATCCATGCCCGACCGCATTCTCCTGCCGCTGATCGTCGCCTGCGCGCTGTTCATGGAGAATCTGGACGCGACGGTGCTGTCGACGGCATTGCCGGCGATCGCCCGGGATTTCGGCGCCAACCCGATCCACCTCAAGCTCGCCCTGACGTCCTATCTGCTGGCGATCGCGATCTTCATCCCGGCTTCCGGATGGCTCGCCGACCGCTATGGCGCGCGCCTCGTCTTCCGCACCGCGATCCTGACCTTCGTCCTTGGCTCGATCTGGTGCGGGCTCTCCGGATCGATCCCGGAAATCGTCGCCGCGCGGATCGTCCAGGGGATTGGCGGGTCGATGATGGTGCCGGTCGGCCGTCTCGTGATCCTGCGCAGCGTCGCCAAGCGCGAACTCGTCGGTTCGCTGGCGTGGCTGACGGTGCCGGCGCTGCTCGGCCCGGTCATGGGCCCACCCCTCGGCGGCTTCATCACTACCTACTTCAGCTGGCGCTGGATTTTCTGGATCAATGTTCCCGTCGGCGTGCTCGGGCTGATCCTCGCCACCCTCTTCATCCCCGACATCAGGGGAGCGACCCGCACCCGCTTCGACAGCAGCGGCTTCGCACTTGCGGGCCTCGGCCTTGCCCTGTTCATGAGCGGCTCGACGACGCTCGGCCTCAATCTCCTGCCACTCGGCTATGTCTTCGGGATGCTGTTCGGCGGCGCGGCGCTGCTGGCCGCCTATGTCGTCCACAGCCGCCGGATCGAATTGCCGCTCGTCGACCTGTCGCTGTTCCGCATCCACACCTTCCGGACCAGCATGATCGGGACCATGCTGTTCCGTATCGGCGTCGGCGCGACGCCGTTCCTCCTGCCGCTCCTCCTCCAGATCGGATTCGGCATGACGCCTTTCCAGTCGGGCATGATCACCTTCGCGGCCGCGATCGGCGCGCTGGCGATGAAATTCGCCGCGCCGCCGATCCTGCGCCGCCACGGCTTCCGTTCGGTGCTGGTCGCCAACGCGATGGTCGCCGGGCTGTTCGTCATGCTGCCGGCGGCCTTCGTGCCGACGACGCCGATCTGGCTGATGACCGGCCTGCTGCTGATCGGCGGCTTTTTCCGCTCGCTTCAGTTCACCAGCGTCAATGCGCTGGCCTTCGCCGATATCCCGCCGGAGCGGATGAGCCGGGCGACGACGCTGACCAGCGTCGCGCAGCAACTGGCGCTCAGCATCGGCATCTCGGTCGGCGCCATCGCGGTTCAGGTGACGAGTGCGGCAACCGGCGGCGTCATCACCGCCGCCTCGTTCTGGCCGGCCTTCCTCATCGTCGGCCTGTTGACGATCGCCTCGACCATTCCCTTCATGCGGCTGGCGCGGGACGCCGGCCACGAAATGTCGGGCCACCGGCGCTACGCGCCGGACGCCGTCACCACCATGCGCGAGCGCTGACTAGGGTTCCTCAGGGGGGCCGCGAAAGCCCCGGGCGACGAGATAGAGCTCGACCGAGCCCTGGCGGCTCGCCGGCGGCTTGACGTGGTGGACGCTGGCGAAGCGCCGCTTCAGCATCGCCAGCAGATCGGCCTCGGCGCCGCCCTGGAAGACCTTGGTGACGAAATGGCCGCCGGGCCTCAGCACCGAGACGGCGAAATCGGCGGCCACGTCGCAAAGGTGAACCGTGCGCAGATGATCGGTCTGGCGATGTCCGGTGGTCGGCGCCGCCATGTCCGAGATCACCACATCGGCCGGATGCCCGCCAAGCGCCGCGCGGATCACCTCCGGCGCGTCGTCGTCGAGGAAGTCCTTGCGGATGACGGTGACGCCCGGCAAGGGCTCCATTTCCAGATAGTCGATGGCGACGACATGCGGGTTGGCGTCGGTGGTCCCGACCCGCTCGGCCGCGACCTGCGACCAGCCGCCGGGCGCCGCGCCAAGATCGACCACCCGGCCGCCCGGCTTGAACAGGCCGAACCTGTCGTCGATCTCGATCAGCTTGAAGGCCGAGCGGGCGCGATAGCCTTCGGCCCGCGCCCGGGCGACATAGGGGTCGTTCAGCTGGCGTTCCAGCCAGCGGGCGGACGAGGCCTTGCGTCGCCTGGCGGTCTTGACCCGGACCTTGAGCTGTCGGCCGCTGACGCCGCGGCGTTTTTCATCCATGGGCGGCGCCGGCATGGTGCTGGCTCCTCGGCCGGTGCCGCCAGGCATCGTCCTCGGCCATCAACTCGACCAGCAACCCCTCCCGCAACCCCCGATCGGCAACGCGCAGGCGCTCGACCGGCCAGCGGCGCCGGAAGGCTTCGAGAATGGCGCAGCCGGCGAGCACCAGATCGGCGCGCTCGCGGCCGATGCAGGGATTGGCGACGCGGGTGTCGTAGTCCATCGCGGCGAATTCGGCGACCAGTTCGGCGACCCGGCGCCCGGAAAGCCACGTTCCGTCCACCCGGCGCCGGTCATAGCGGGGGAGCCGGAGATGAACGCCGGCGAGTGTCGTCACCGTTCCCGAGGTTCCGAGCATGTGGACCGCGCCGGCGGCGACGGCCCGGTCGAGATTCGCGACCTCCGGAAAGGCGTGGAGCAGTGCCGCGACCTCCTCGACCATCGCCTCGAACTGCGTCCTGGAGACGTCGCGCCCGCCATGCCGCTCGCTGAGATTGACGACGCCGACCGGCAGCGACATCCAGCTGCGGACGCGATCGGCCATCCGCCGGCGCTTGCCGTCGCCCGGTTCGGCGAGGTCGATCCAGACCAGTTCGGACGACCCGCCGCCGATGTCGAAGAGGACGACCCCCGACGCCCTGGGATCGACCAGCGAGGCGCAACCTGCGACGGCGAGCCGCGCCTCGGTCTCCTGCGAGACGATCTCGAGGACGAGACCGGTCTCGCGTTCGACCCGGTCGATGAACTCGGCGCCGTTTTCGGCGACGCGGCAGGCTTCGGTCGCGATCAGCCGCGCCCGCCTGACATCGCGATAGGCGAGCTTGCTGGAACAGACCTTGAGCGCCTCGACGGCGCGGTCCATCGGCGCTTCGCCCAGCCGGCCGGTCTCGCCGATCCCCTCGCCCAGCCTGACGATGCGGGAAAAGGCGTCGACGACGCGGAATCCATGCTCGCGCGGAATCGCGACCAGCAGGCGGCAATTGTTGGTGCCGAGATCGAGCGCCCCGTAGAAGGGCGCGGGACCGCGCGACATCTGTGGGTCGGACGACGGCGACACCGCCGCGCGATCGCCTGCCCGAGGAGTCTCGCCGCTGCCGTTGGAGCCGCCCTTTGCGTTTGGCCCGGTGCCGGGGGCATAGACCGGCCTCCCCCGCTTGCGACGGCGTTTCCGCGATTTGCGATGTCCGGGATCGGCTTTCTCGGCGCCAATAGACGACGCCTCCGGAGGATCGCCCGGCGCCGGCCCCATGTCCCCGCCGGCCCCATCCAGGCCAGCAAGCATGTGCGACGCCGCGTCCAGCGGATCGCTGCCCGTCGTCTTCACCTGTTTACCCAGCGACCGCGCGCCGGCCCTTGGGCGGCGGCGCGGCTCCACGTTTCTGTTTCGCCGGCCAGTTTATCAGGTGTCCGGGGACTGGCAAGCAGGCCGGCGGTTGACGGGTTTCGGGGCGCTGCCTATAGGATAGGCGACCGATCGGTGCGAAGCCGGCTCGATCTCCGATCTGAGAGAGCCCGCCAAAGCCTTGATCCGATTGGGGCATCGTCTAACGGTAGGACAGCGGACTCTGACTCCGCCAGTCTAGGTTCGAATCCTAGTGCCCCAGCCAACCATCTGCTCACATTGGTTATTTTGTTGCGCATCGGCGCAGACAACGGTCGTGCGGTTGAGCCATGCTCGTTGGATGCGGTCCGTCCGATT
>CAWEUQ010000003.1:0-27423 GCA_963812275.1 uncultured Alphaproteobacteria bacterium
GGCCAGACATCCTCGCCGCGCGCATAGGCGCGCATATCGACGCTCCCCGCCCGGACCTCGTGCAGGCGCGCCTGCCCCAGGCGCAGCAAAATCGCGAAGGTCAGCGCCACCTGGACGAACAGGGGCGCGAAGGCGGCGGTCAGGCTCCATAGGGAACTCATGCTCCGTGGGCCCTTCCGATTGCGGGGAAAAAGCAGCGAAAAAGGGACCGGATCAGGCCCGCCCCGGATAATTGGGGCTTTCCCGCGTGATCGTCACGTCGTGGACGTGGCTTTCGCGGAGCGCCGCGCCGGAGATTCTGACGAATCGCGCCTTGGCCCTCGTTCGGCAAGGTCCGCAGCGCCAACATAGCCCATCGCCGCGCGCAGGCCGCCGGCGAGTTGGTGGAGCACCCCGGCAACCGGCCCCTTATATGGCACCTGCCCCTCGATCCCCTCCGGCACGAGCTTCAGCGTGTCGCGCACCTCGGCCTGGAAATAGCGGTCGGCGGACCCCCGGGCCATGGCGCCGATCGAGCCCATGCCGCGATACGATTTGTACGAGCGTCCCTGGTGCAGATAGACCTCGCCGGGGCTTTCGTCGGTGCCGGCCAGCAGCGATCCGATCATCGCCGAGGAGGCGCCGGCGGCCAGCGCCTTGGCGAGATCGCCGGAGAATTTGATGCCGCCGTCGGCGATCACCGGGATGTCGGCCTTCGACGCGGCTTCCGCCGCGTCCATCACCGCCGTCAGTTGTGGCACACCGACGCCGGCGACGATCCGCGTCGTGCAGATCGAGCCCGGCCCGATGCCGATCTTGACCGCATCCGCACCGGCATCGATCAGCGCCTTGGCACCGTCGGCGGTGGCGACGTTGCCGGCGATCACCTGGACCCGGTTCGACAGCCCTTTCACCCGCCGGACCAACTCCAGCACGCCGGCGGAATGACCATGCGCCGTATCGATGACGATCAGGTCGCATTCCACGTCGATCAGCCGCTCGGCGCGTTCGATCCCGCCATCGCCGACCGTCGACGCCGCGGCGGCGCGCAACCGCCCCTGCTCGTCCTTGGTGGCGCTCGGGTTGAGCTGGCTCTTCTCGATATCCTTCACGGTGATCAGCCCGACGCAGCGATAGGCGTCGTCGACGACCAGCAGCTTCTCGATCCGGTGCTGGTGGAGGAGCCGCTTGGCTTCCTCCTGCTCGACCAACTCGGCCACGGTGATGAGGTTGTCGCGGGTCATCAACTCGGCGACGCGCTGGCTCGGGTCGGAGGCGAAGCGGACGTCGCGGTTGGTGAGGATGCCGACCAGCCGCCCCGGGCCCGTGCCGTTTTCGACGACCGGAATGCCGGAGATATTGTGCCGTTTCATCAGGTCGAGCGCATCGGCCAGCGTCGCCCCGGGATGGATGGTCACCGGGTTGACCACCATGCCGGACTCGAATTTCTTCACCTGACGGACCTGCTCGGCCTGTTCCTCCGGCGAGAAGTTGCGGTGGATGACGCCGAGACCGCCTGCCTGCGCCATGGCGATCGCCAGCTTGGCGTCGGTGACGGTATCCATCGCGGCGGAAATGATCGGGAGGTTCAACCCGATCGACCGGGTCAGCCGGGTGCGCACGTCGGCATCCGCCGGCAGCACTTCCGAATAGCCCGGCGCCAACAAGACGTCGTCAAAGGCGAGCGCCTCGTGGACAAGGGAGGAATTCGATCAGATTGGCCATCGCCAACTCCCGGAAATGGGGGCACCGCCGGCCAGAAAGGACCTGGCTCGGATGCGGCGCTCCGTTGGAAAGAATTGGCGCGGGTCACTAGCACGTCCCCCACAATTCGGCAAAGCGGCAGTTGTGATCGGATCCGGTCAATTTGACCCACTGCAGAAAGAAGGAGGGGCGGGATCGCTCCCGCCCCTTATGTCCGCCACCCTCAGTTCGGCTCAGCCGTCTTGCTTGGGGCCGGGTCCGCCCTTCGGACCGTCGCCGTTTCCGGGGCCATTGCCGGGTCCGTTGCCAGGGCCATTGCCGGGTCCCTGCCCCATGCCGGGGCCATTGCCCGGACCGTGGCCGGGGCCACCCGGACCGCCCGGACCGCCGGGACCGCCGCGCGGACCATGAAGCTCGTTCGCATCGAGGACACCGTCGCCGTTGCGATCGAGATTGGTCATCATCCGGTCGAAGCGCTGGCTGTATTCTTCCAGCGTCACCTGGGCGTCACCATTCGGATCGAGTTGCTGGAAGTCGCGGACGATCCGCAGGTTCATGGTATCGGCCCACAGTGCCTTGAACTCGGCCAGCGACAGTTCGCCGTTGCCATCGGCGTCGTATTTCTTGACGCGCTCGGCATTCACCGTGGCAATCTCCTCGGCGGTGATCTTTCCGTCCTTGTTGACGTCGAAACGCTCGATGAGGATTTCGCTCATGCCCTCGCCGGGGCCCTGGCCGAAACCGCCCGGGCCGCGGGGCCGCCGGGGCCGCCGGGACCGCGCGGTCCGTGGCCGTCACCGTCCCAGTCGCCACCATGGTGGCCAGGGCCGCCGCGACGGTCGTCGTCGCCATGGCCGCGGAAGGCCATCTGCTGCGGCTGCTTGCGCATGCCATTGCCGGAATCGGCGAAGCTCGGGGCCGCCGCGACGCCGACGGCCGAAGCCATCAGGGCAGCGACCAGGATCTTGCTGCGGGTTTTCATTGTCGATTTTCCTTCCTTGTTCGTCCGGGTGTGGACAGACCCACAGATAGGTACGATCGGCCGGAGGGGTGTGGCTGGAATTCGCCTCTTTGTATCGAGTGTTGGCAGGATGGCGTGCTGATACAAAGCGTTACATCTTTTCCGATATGCGGGGAGCCGGCGGCCTCGCAAATGCCCGCCTGAGACGCGATTAAGGAAGCCATGGAACCCTCGCCCCATATCCTGATCGTCGACAACTCGGCCGATATCCGCGAACCGCTGGCGAAATACCTCGCCAAGTCGGGAATGCGGAGTTCGACGGCAAATGGCGGCGTCGAGATGCGACGGGCCCTCAAGACCAATGCCATCGACCTCGTCGTCCTCGACATCATGATGCCCGGCGAGGACGGGCTTTCGCTCTGCCGCTGGGTGCGCGAGACCACCGA
Source organism: uncultured Alphaproteobacteria bacterium (assembly GCA_963812275.1). Classification (GTDB taxonomy): domain Bacteria; phylum Pseudomonadota; class Alphaproteobacteria; order Rhizobiales; family Kaistiaceae; genus Bauldia. The sequence goes on from CAWEUQ010000003.1 coordinate 3,091, forward strand.
CCTGCCGGTCATCCTGCTGACGGCGATGGCCGAAGACACCGATCGCGTCGTCGGGCTGGAGATCGGCGCCGACGATTACGTCACCAAGCCCTTCAATCCCCGGGAGTTGCTCGCCAGGGTCAAGGCGGTGCTCAGACGCTCGCGGGCATTGCCGCGGCAGGCGCAACAGCCGGAGAATACCGAGCTTCGCTTCGACCGCTGGACGCTCGACACGGCGCGGCGCGAAATCATTGGCGAGGACGGCGTCGCGGTGCCGCTCAGCACCACGGAATACCGGCTGCTGACGGTGTTTGTTCGCCGGCCGCATATGGTGCTGTCGCGCGAACAGCTCCTTGATCTCACAAGCGGGCGGTCGCTCGAACCCTTCGAGCGCTCCATCGACAACCAGATCAGCCGGCTCAGGAAGAAGATCGAGACGGATCCGAAGTCCCCGACCATCATCAAGACGGTCTGGGGCGGCGGCTATGTGCTGGCATGCGACGTCGAGGAGCGTCCGAAATGAAGTTCCTGCCGAAAAGCCTCGGCGGCCAGCTCGTCGTCCTCCTGATCGGCGCGCTGGTGGTTGCCCAGGCCGCCAGCTTCCTGCTCTTTACGGGAGACCGCGCCGACGCCGTGCGGGAGGCCAACCGTGCCGGCCTGCTCGGCAACATGGCATCGGTGGTGCGGGTACTGGCCCGCTCGCCCAAGGACAAGCGGCCCGCGTTGGCCGACGCTGCGGCATCGCCGCGAATCCGCTACTGGATCAGCGAAATCAGCGCCGTCAAGGAACCACCGGAACGGCGGGGTGCGCTCGCCAATGCCCCCTTCGATCAAATGTTCCAGATGGCGATGCGGGAGCCGCCGCGGATCACAATTATCGACGCCAATGGCGAGCAAGCCAAAGGGCCGCATCCCGAACTCCGCCGCGGTCCCGGCCACGACCACCCCTTCACCGACCAGAATTTCGACGTGCTGGCCTCCGTCCCCTTCATTGACGGCGGATGGCTCAACGCCCAGACGCGGATCCGAGCCGAGCCGATCCCCTTCCCGTGGCCTACGGTCATTTCCGCCATCCTGATGGCGGCGGGGGTCCTGCTCGTCATCGGCTTCACCGTGCGGCGGGTCACCCGGCCGCTGGCCGCGCTCGCCAAGAGCGCCGAGGCTTTCGGCCGCGGCGGCCCGTCGAAGCCGCTACCGGAAACCGGCCCCAACGAAGTGCGGCGGCTGACTTCGGCCTTCAACCGGATGCAGGACCGGCTCGAAAGGTTCATCGCCGACCGCACTCGGATGCTGGCGGCGATCGGTCACGACCTGCGCACGCCGATCACCTCGCTCAAGCTGCGCACCGAACTCCTCGACGACGAGGAGGCACGGACGAAGATGAGCGCGACCCTCGACGACATGCAACGGATGACCGAGGCGACACTCGCCTTCGCCCGCGACGACGCGGCTGCCGAACCGGTCCGTTCGGTCGATCTGGAGGCGCTGCTGGAAAGCCTCGCCGAGGACCAGTCGAGCATCGGCCATGAGGTGACATTCGCCGGTCGGGGACGCCTGCCCTATTCGTGCCGTCCGACGGCGCTGAAACGCGCCATCGCCAACCTGCTCGAAAACGCGGTCCGCTATGGCAAGCGCGCCCGGGTCGCGCTCAGCGACACCCCCGTCGGGCCGATCATCACCATCGACGACGACGGACCGGGCATTCCCGGAGATCGGTTCGAGGAGGTCTTCAAGCCGTTCGTCCGGCTCGAATCGTCGCGTAGCCGGGAGACCGGCGGGGTCGGCCTCGGCCTCTCGATCGCCCGCTCGGTCATCCTCGGCCATGGTGGCGATGTGGAGCTGTCGAACCGCCCGCAGGGTGGGCTCCGCGTCGAAATCCGGCTGCCGCCGGCAAGCGCGTCAAGCTGAGCCTCGGCCTTCCCGTCCCCTCGGGAAAGCTCGCCAGCCGCTAGGCCGCTGCTCTGGCGGCGCCGCCGTTGGCGAGCCAGGCGGCACACGCGGCCCCAAGTTCCTCCTCAGCGCGTTTTTCGTAGGCTGCGATATCCGCCGGGGTCAGCATGTCCCGCCAGCGGCCGTTGACGCCCTTGTTGATGAAGGTCTTGCCGCCGCCGTGCCACATCGCCCCGCCGCGCGGCGCGATTTCATCGGCGTGGGCCTTCATGTAATCGAAGCTGCAGTGATCGAGGATGCGCGGCATGACCGCGTCGTCGATCCCGATATCGAGGAACGCGGCGATGTCGCGGATCGATCCCTCGAGATCGGCTTTCAGATCGTTGAAATGGATGAGCTTGACGTTGGGCAGGGAGCGGATCGCCCACCAGGAGCGGATGTTCTCCCAATAAGGCCAGATCGGATAGCCGTCGCCCTCGAACCACGACCGGTAATATTCGTCGACGGGCTGCGTCACCGGAAGGATCGGCGGTCCCACGAGTCCGGGCGTGTCGTTCAGCGTCTCGAACCAGTGTTCGTTGGCATTGGCATGGTGGTTGTAGAAGCTCCACGCCGCATCGCGCCCATCGCGTCCGATGTAGAGATATTTCGCCTTCGGCGAGAAGACCAATGCATCGACCGGGAGATGGGTCTTGATGAAACGCCGGTGCGCCTGGTCCTCCAGACCACGGATCGCTTCCGGCGGCATGACCCGAAGATCGACCCAGGGCGAGAGCATCGCGACGTTTATGTCATCGGCTCCGTTGAAGATAAGCTGCGCGACGATCTGCTGGGTCCAGGTCGTGCCGGATTTGGCATAGGTCGCGATGATGATGTCGTCATCGCGGAACTTGAAATCGTTCCACACCGTGGAATCCATATGATGGTTGTGCATCTCGCGACGCTTGACGGGATACGATACCGATGCTTCGGACATGTTCGCTCTCCGAGCTTGCCGCGGGCAATCTACCCCCGGCCAAGAGTGTCCAAGGTGCGCCTCTTCCGACCCACCGACAAGCGGCGATGACTGGTGCTGCATGAAAGCGACGCTCTTGCCGAAGGCCTGCCTGTTCGGATTCCTCGTCCTTGTCCTGGTCGCGCCTCTGGCCGTGGCCGGGACGCCGACGCCCGACGGCAAGCCCGAGCCGGAATTGCCGCGCCTGCTGGCGAGCGCCAGGACCGGCGAAACCACCGAGCTCCTCCCTGGTCTCGAATACCGGCTGATGGTCCTCCCCGCCGACGGGCTCGCGATCCACACCTTCGCCTTCGACTTGGGGCGGTTTGGCCTTCGTACCGCGCAACAGAAAGACGAGACCGGCGACCATGCCGCCGACTTCCTCCGGCGCCCCGAAGACGTCTTTGCCATTGATGGCGGCTTCTTCGAGCGCGACGACGGCGGGCGCCTCTCGCCGAGCGGGCTGCTGGTCGTCGAGGGTGTCGAGGTCGCGCCGGAGCATGAACGCGCCGGCTCGGGCATCCTGCATGTCGACGAAACCGGCGTTTCGATCGCCTATCGGGCCGAGGCTCCACCTGCCGGAACCCTCGCCAGCGCCGTCCAGGTCGGTCCGGTCCTGGTCGATCCCGGCGGCCAGGTCGGTATCCGCAGCCCGGGCGTCCGTGATCGCCGCAGCGCCATCTGCCTGCGGCCCGGCGAAATCGTCGCGATCGTGGTCGACGGCGACGGCCTCAGCCTGTTGCGGCTGGCCGAATTCCTCGCCGCGGCAACCACGGATGGCGGCGTCGGCTGCGATATCGCCATCAACCTCGACGGCGGCCCGTCGACCCAGGCGATCTACCGCGGCGCCGGACCGGAGATCGTCATTCCCGGCAAATCCACTGTTCAGAACGCTGTTGTGCTATCCATCCTGCCGCAATAGCCGCAGCGCCACTGGAAGAGTGGCGGCGGCCGGCCACAAACGGGGAGAAGACCGCGATGCCGATGGTCAAGATCACTTATGTCAGGGAGAATCTCGGCGACGACGCCGAGGCTCGCAAAACCGCCGTCGCCGACCGCGTATCGCAGGCGCTCGCGGACGAAATGGGCGTGAAGGCAACCGCTGTCTGGGTGGTCTTCGAGGACGTCGGCGCCGCCGACTGGTTCGTCGGCCCTGAAAGCGTCAAAGAGATGCGCAAGAAGAAATCCTGACCCCTCCCGACTCATTTCCGTGGTCGGGCGGGCCCTCCGCCCGGCCGCCGCCCGCCCCTCGCCCGTGATCCATGCCCGACCGCATTCTCCTGCCGCTGATCGTCGCCTGCGCGCTGTTCATGGAGAATCTGGACGCGACGGTGCTGTCGACGGCATTGCCGGCGATCGCCCGGGATTTCGGCGCCAACCCGATCCACCTCAAGCTCGCCCTGACGTCCTATCTGCTGGCGATCGCGATCTTCATCCCGGCTTCCGGATGGCTCGCCGACCGCTATGGCGCGCGCCTCGTCTTCCGCACCGCGATCCTGACCTTCGTCCTTGGCTCGATCTGGTGCGGGCTCTCCGGATCGATCCCGGAAATCGTCGCCGCGCGGATCGTCCAGGGGATTGGCGGGTCGATGATGGTGCCGGTCGGCCGTCTCGTGATCCTGCGCAGCGTCGCCAAGCGCGAACTCGTCGGTTCGCTGGCGTGGCTGACGGTGCCGGCGCTGCTCGGCCCGGTCATGGGCCCACCCCTCGGCGGCTTCATCACTACCTACTTCAGCTGGCGCTGGATTTTCTGGATCAATGTTCCCGTCGGCGTGCTCGGGCTGATCCTCGCCACCCTCTTCATCCCCGACATCAGGGGAGCGACCCGCACCCGCTTCGACAGCAGCGGCTTCGCACTGGCGGGCCTCGGCCTTGCCCTGTTCATGAGCGGCTCGACGACGCTCGGCCTCAATCTCCTGCCACTCGGCTATGTCTTCGGGATGCTGTTCGGCGGCGCGGCGCTGCTGGTCGCCTATGTCGTCCACAGCCGCCGGATCGAATCGCCGCTCGTCGACCTGTCGCTGTTCCGCATCCACACCTTCCGGACCAGCATGATCGGGACCATGCTGTTCCGTATCGGCGTCGGCGCGACGCCGTTCCTCCTGCCTCTCCTCCTCCAGATCGGATTCGGCATGACGCCTTTCCAGTCGGGCATGATCACCTTCGCGGCCGCGATCGGCGCGCTGGCGATGAAATTCGCCGCGCCGCCGATCCTGCGCCGCCACGGCTTCCGTTCGGTGCTGGTCGCCAACGCGATGGTCGCCGGGCTGTTCGTCATGCTGCCGGCGGCCTTCGTGCCGACGACGCCGATCTGGCTGATGACCGGCCTGTTGCTGATCGGCGGCTTTTTCCGCTCGCTCCAGTTCACCAGCGTCAATGCGCTGGCCTTCGCCGACATCGCGCCGGAGCGGATGAGCCGGGCGACGACGCTGACCAGCGTCGCGCAGCAATTGGCGCTCAGCATCGGCATCTCGGTCGGCGCCATCGCGGTTCAGGTGACGAGTGCGGCAACCGGCGGCGTCATCACCGCCGCCTCGTTCTGGCCGGCCTTCCTCATCGTCGGCCTGTTGACGATCGCCTCGACCATTCCCTTCATGCAGCTGGCGCGGGACGCCGGCCACGAAATGTCGGGCCACCGGCGCTACGCGCCGGACGCCGTCACCACCATGCGCGAGCGCTGACTAGGGTTCCTCAGGGGGGCCGCGAAAGCCCCGGGCGACGAGATAGAGCTCGACCGAGCCCTGGCGGCTCGCCGGCGGCTTGACGTGGTGGACGCTGGCGAAGCGCCGCTTCAGCATCGCCAGCAGATCGGCCTCGGCGCCGCCCTGGAAGACCTTGGTGACGAAATGGCCGCCGGGCCTCAGCACCGAGACGGCGAAATCGGCGGCCACGTCGCAAAGGTGAACCGTGCGCAGATGATCGGTCTGGCGATGTCCGGTGGTCGGCGCCGCCATGTCCGAGATCACCACATCGGCTGGATGCCCGCCAAGCGCCGCGCCGATCACCTCCGGCGCGTCGTCGTCGAGAAAGTCCTTGCGGATGACGGTAACGCCCGGCAAGGGCTCCATTTCCAGATAGTCGATGGCGACGACATGCGGGTTGGCGTCGGTGGTCCCGACCCGCTCGGCCGCGACCTGCGACCAGCCGCCGGGCGCCGCGCCAAGATCGACCACCCGGCCGCCCGTCTTGAACAGGCCGAACCTGTCGTCGATCTCGATCAGCTTGAAGGCCGAACGGGCGCGATAGCCTTCGGCCCGCGCCCGGGCGACATAGGGGTCGTTCAGCTGGCGTTCCAGCCACCGGGCGGACGAGGCCTTGCGTCGCCTGGCGGTCTTGACCCGGACCTTGAGCTGTCGGCCGCTGACGCCGCGGCGTTTTTCATCCATGGGCGGCGCCGGCATGGTGTTGGCTCCTCGGCCGGTGCCGCCAGGCATCGTCCTCGGCCATCAACTCGACCAGCAACCCCTCCCGCAACCCCCGATCCGCAACGCGCAGGCGCTCGACCGGCCAGCGGCGCCGGAAGGCTTCGAGAATGGCGCAGCCGGCCAGCACGAGATCGGCGCGCTCGCGGCCGATGCAGGGATTGGCGACGCGGGTGTCGTAGTCCATCGCGGCGAATTCGGCGACCAGTTCGGCGACCCGGCGCCCGGAAAGCCACGTTCCGTCCACCCGGCGCCGATCATAGCGGGGGAGCCGGAGATGAACGCCGGCAAGTGTCGTCACCGTTCCCGAGGTTCCGAGCATGTGGACCGCGCCGGCGGCGACGGCCCGGTCGAGATTCGCGACCTCCGGAAAGGCGTGGAGCAGTCCCGCGACCTCATCGACCATGGCCTCGAACTGCGTCCTGGAGACGTCGCGCCCGCCATGCCGCTCGCTGAGGTTGACGACGCCGACCGGCAGCGACATCCAGCTGCGGACGCGATCGGCCATCCGCCGGCGCTTGCCGTCGCCCGGTTCGGCGAGGTCGATCCAGACCAGTTCGGACGACCCGCCGCCGATGTCGAAGAGGACGACCCCCGACGCCCTGGGATCGACCAGCGAGGCACAACCTGCGACGGCGAGCCGAGCCTCGGTCTCCTGCGAGACGATCTCGAGGACGAGACCGGTCTCGCGTTCGACCCGGTCGATGAACTCTGCGCCGTTCTCGGCGACGCGGCAGGCTTCGGTCGCGATCAGCCGCGCCCGCCTGACATCGCGATAGGCGAGCTTGCTGGAACAGACCTTTAGCGCCTCGACGGCGCGGTCCATGGGGGCTTCGCCCAGCCGGCCGGTCTCACCGATCCCCTCGCCCAGCCTGACGATGCGGGAAAAGGCGTCGACGACGCGAAATCCATGCTCGCGCGGAATCGCTACCAGCAAGCGGCAATTGTTGGTGCCGAGATCGAGCGCCCCGTAGAAGGGCGCAGGACCGCGCGACATCTGTGGGTCGGACGATGGCGACACCGCCGCGTGATCGCCTGCCCGAGGAGTCTCGCCGCTGCCGTTGGAGCCACCCTTTGCGTTTGGCCCGGTACCGGGGGCATAGACCGGCCTCCCTCGTTTCCGACGGCGTTTCCGCGATTTGCGATGTCCGGGATCGGCTTTCTCGGCGACAATAGACGATGCCTCCGGAGGATCGCCCGGCGCCGGCCCTATGTCCCCGCCGGCCCCATCCAGGCCAGCAAGCATTTGCGACGCCGCGTCCAGCGGATCGCTGCCCGTCGTCTTCACCTGTCTACCCAGTGACCGCGCGCCGGCCCTTGGGCGGCGGCGCGGCTCCACGTTTCTTTTTCGCCGGCCAGTTTATCAGGTGTCCGGGGACTGGCAAGCAGGCCGGCGGTTGACGGGTTTCGGAGCGCTGCCTATAGGATAGGCGACCGATCGGTGCGAAGCCGGCTGATCTCACGATTTGAGAGAGCCCGCCAAAGCCTTGGTCCGATTGGGGCATCGTCTAACGGTAGGACAGCGAACTCTGACTCCGCCAGTCTAGGTTCAAATCCTAGTGCCCCAGCCACCCTTTCGAACTCCATGTATTTCAATAGTTTATAAAGGATTTGCGATCCGGTGTAGTGCAGTTTTGTAGTAAAGCGGGAACCGGCGGAGGGGGCATGTCTTGTCTCTCGCCCAACGACGCAGTTGCGGCCTGGCTGATAAGGTCGGTGGTGACTTCCATGAGCTCGCCCTTCGGTCACACACGGCATCAACCAACCGCCGATCCCTCCTCCTATCCACTCCATGGAAAGGCTCGATCTGGTCGCCTTAAGGGGCGCAACTGGACGCGAATTGACAGCTTCGCGTCGAAACCGCCGATCCGGGGTCCCGTTCCCAACCGATTGACAAGCTCATAGCTACTGGACATCTATGCAACAGCGGAAAGGGGAGAATGGCTATGCGACGAAACACACCCGTTGAGACTGAAACGAAGCCGGATCAAGTGAAGCTGGATCATGAGAAGCTGTTAGGCTTCCGCAATCTGGCCAAGGTGACGAGGCCCGAAGGAAATCTCGGCGAGAGTGCCGACCTGGCGTTCCAGAAGAGGGGCACTGAAGACCCGCCACCACCACCATAGAGGCTCGCGGCCGGCTGCCAAGCATAGCCCGCGCGGGCTCAGTCGGTTCAAGGGCGCGCGGCCTGCGATGTAGGAGTCCATGTTTATTCCTGGTTCAACTAATCCCGCCGAACTCGACGGGGCGATGCGGGCGGCGTTGGCCGATAGCCTTGAGTATATCCACACGGCGGTTGGTGCCCCTTTGAGCTTGTCGGCATCGGAGGTTCAAGCGGCCATCACTGCGATCCGGTCGCAACGCGTCGCGCCTGGGGCTTTCGGGCGGTATTACAAGCTGGTGCTGGCCGTCGAGGCCCGTGACTACAAGCAGGCAAGCAGCCTGTTTCTCGAGATCGTCAGTCTCGTTCCAGTGACGTCTCCAGATTCAGCGCTGTCACATACACCGAAGGCGCGCTCGGCGATGAGAAGCGCCTCTACGGCGATTTGGTCAATCCCGATGGAGGTACCTCGCTCTGGATTGCCGCCCCCCCTGCCGAAGAAGGTTTCGAGCAGCGTGTCCATGACGCGCTGGGTTTGATTGCGGTCGCTGATCCGGCTCTCGCTGACGAAATTCGCGGGCTGATTATCCAGGTGGTCGGCGCTGTGCCGTCTCGTGCGCCCGGCGCGATGTCCTTTGGCAGTGTGTCATCGTTCATGCTCTGGGGCCTTGTGATCGTGAATGTTGAGCGGTACGCGACCGCCGCGGATCTCGTTCAAGGGTTGACCCACGAGGCGGCGCATTTGCTGCTGTACGCCCACTCCATCCGGGAGCCGCTTGTCACCAATCCGATCGACGAGCGCTACACGTCCCCCTTGCGCTCAGACCCGCGGCCAATGGACGGCATCATCCACGCCACGTTCGTCAGCGCCCGCCTCTATTACGTGAACGCAAGACTGCGCGAGGTGACCAGCACCAGCTTCGCGCCAGTCCCGCTCGAGGAGCTTGACCGTCGCCTGGCAATGTTGCGCGGGCTCTATTTAGGCGGCGTGAAAACGTTGCGGGACCACGGCAAGCTGACCGCCACCGGCCGATATATCCTCGAGGAATCGCTCGATTACATGAAGGTGGCGTGAGCGTGAACGGCGCGTCGGCCGCTTCCCTTTCCTTCACACGCGGTGACGAGATCGTTTTGGTCTCGGACGAGCCCCTGACGCTCGCGGAGCGGATCGCAAGTCGTGTCGCAAGCAAACCGGACGGAGTCATCCGCAGCTATCGCGAAGACGGCCGCCATCAGGCGCGAAGTCGTGCTTGGCTCTGGCGCCAGGCTGGCGACATAGCCACAGCCCTTTGTGCCGCCGGAGCCGTTCCCGCCACCCCGGTCGTCATTCTCGCCGAGGACATCCTTGACTTCGTGCCGTCGTTCTGGGGCTGCCTGCGGGCTGCTGCGATCCCCGTCGCGCTGATGAATGCCGCCAAGGAGGCTGCCCACCGCGACGAGCCAGCGTTCGGCGAAGCGCTCGGGTTGCTCGACGAGCCGATTTTCATCGTCGACGAATACTTTGCAGATTTGCTTACCCGCCTGCCGCTCGCTACCCGACCGGGCCGTGGTGCGTCTCTCCTCAGTGGCGCCCGCGCCGGACTGGGCAAATCGGGTGCCGACCCGGGACACCGCCTATCTGGTGGCGACCTCGGGCTCGACCGGCCGGCTGAAGCTCGTGGAGCTTTCGACTGCAGCGGCAATCTTCCGGAATTTCGCCAAGGGGCAAACTCCCGAGCCGCAATCGGCCGAAGCGCGAATTGAGCAACGCGCTCGGAATCTTTCCCCTCGACACGGTGACCGGTCAGCACGCCTGCTTCCTGCACCATGATTCCGTGACCCAGATTTCGTCGCACACGCTGACCGTCAGGCCGACGGCGATCCTCGACGCCATAGAAGCCTTCAACGTCAACACCGTCACCCTGACCAATTCCATGATCAATCGCATCCTGGCGGACGAGGAAGCCGATCCCCGCATCAGGCGCCTCGGCTCGCTGCGTAGCGTTGGGCTCGGGGCGGAACCGATCTCGGCCGGGCTGGTGCAGGAATTCTCGGCGATGCTGGAGCGGCACGGCGCGGATTCCGGGATAATCATCGCCGGTTATGGCACGACCGAGACCGGCACGCTGGTCGCCGGATCGCGCGCATTGCTGACAAGTAGCCGATCGCTGGCAGTCTGCCTGGGGCGTCCGTGGGACGGCGTTGCGATGAGAATTGTCGGCGACGACGGCTCGATGCTCCCGGCCGGCGAGGTCGGCGCGCTCGAGGTCTCGTGCCCGGCTAAGATGTTCTCCCGCTATTGGGGCGATGCGCGGTTGACCGCGGAAAGTTTCACAGCGGACGGCTGGTGGAAGACCGGCGACCTTGGACAGTTGATCGACGGCGAGATCACTCTGCGGGGACGCACAAAGGAAGTGATCATCCAGAACGCCAGGAAGCTTTCGCTGGCGGACATCGACGCCGAGCTCCAGGCGGTCCTCGGCGTCGGCGCGGCCGTTCATGCCTTTCTCCTGGTCGACCCCGAGACGCAGGCCGAGGCGCTGGGGGTGGCGTTTGACGCCCGCGGGGCGATGGCGGAGGCCGAGGCCGTCGAGGCGATCAGGACCGGGATCGTGCGTCGTTTCGGCATCCAGCCACAGATGATCGCCGCGATCCCGGCCGATCGCATACCGCGAACCGCCGCGGGCAAGGTGCGGCGCTCGGCGCTCGGCCAAATCGGTTGCGGGTCTGGCCGGCGCGCCGACCTGGCTCATTACCTCCAAAGCCGGACCCGAAACCGTCGGGGCGTCACTGACAGGCCGGCTGGAGGCGATATGGTCCGAGGTGCTTGGGCTTAGGCGCGCGGTTCGCCCCGAGGATCACTTCTTCGATCTCGGCGGCGATTCGTTGCGCGCCTTGACCCTACATTTGCAGCTCGTCGAAGCCTTCGGTGTCCGAATCACCAGTGAGGAATTCTTCGTCGACCCCACCTTTCGCAATTTGCTCCGGCTGGTGCATGCGGAGCGCGATCGAAAGCGATGATCCGCCGACGCAGCAAGATACGCCTTGGCCGCTACCCGTGGCACTGCGGCGGGGCCTCGTTTCCGCACTCAAACAATGGCCGGGGGAGCGTCGGACAGAGGAAGGGACGATCGTCGGCTTCAATCTCGAAGGCGACCAGCCGCCGATCTTCTGGGTGTTCAACTGGGCTTGACGAGCCGGTCAACCTATCGCAGGCGCTCGGCGCGCGGCAGCCGCTGTACGCGATCCGCTCGGGATACGAAGTTGAGCGACTACAGTGAGGATGAGATCCAGGCGTTTGCTCTGCACTACGTCTCGGAGATCGTGCGACTCTGCCCGACCGGGCCCCTGTTCATCGCAGGCAATTGCCAGGGGGCAATTATCGCTTTGGCCATCGCCCAGCATCTCCTCAGGCGCAAGCGCCACATTCCGCTTCTCGTCTTGATGGACTGGGCGTTCAAGCTTCAGCCCTATCAGGGCCGCGTCCTGCTCATTGCCGGCGCAGAGAACCACAACCACAACCCGCGCCGTGCCTTCGCCAAGCCGAACCTGGCGTGGGATCGGGCCTTTGGACATCACGCTTTCGTCGAGATCACTGGCGGCTATGCGCAAGGTTTCTACCCGCCTCACATTGGCGGACTTGTCCGGGCCCTCACCGAACAATTGCAGTCGGCGCTGTCCGCTCCTCCTATCTTGATGCCAGAGAGCGGCTATCGGGCGACCGTAACGTCGAAGAAGCCGCCGGCGGAAATGAGGTGGGGAAAATCCCGAACCATCTCGATCTCGGTCACAAACGACAGCGATATAGCCTGGGCACCGACCGCATCTTCGGGAATTCTACTCGCGAGCAGATGGCTTCGCCACGGCCAGCCACTTGCGCAACCGCCGCAACCCCGCGCCGGAATTCCCGGACTCCGGCCGCGCGAGACAGCGACGATCAAGCTGAACATCGTCGCGCCAAAAGAGCTCGGCGATCTGACGCTTGTTCTGGACTTGGTGGAAGACGGCAACCGCTGGTTCAGCATCGACGCCGCCAGCCAATTCGCCTTGCCGGTGCAGGTCGTTCGCGGCGCGCTATGGCGGCGTTTGCTCCGCGAGAGTGGGGATCGACTAGGTGTCGAAGCTATGAAGGTTGTTCATCCGGAGCATGGCTGCGAGGCTGGGGTTGCGAAGCCAACCAACCCCGAGTCGGAGCCCCGGATGAACACGCATAAGAATGCCCGGATGACGATCCATGGTCGAGCCCTTCTGGTGAGGCGGGTCACGGTCGAAGGCTGGCGTGTTGCCGAAGCCGCGGCTGCGGCCGGGGTTTCGGAGCGCACGGCCTACAAATGGCTTGCGCGGCATCGGGCAGGCGGCGAGCCGGCGCTGCATGACCGGAGTTCGGCCCCCGGTCGTTGCCCGCACCGGCTGCCGGCGGACGTGATCGCCGAGATCGAAGGTCTGCGGCGCCAGCGCCTGACCGGACCGCAGATCGCACAGTCTCTCGGCCTTGCCCGTTCCACCGTTGGAGCGGTTCTGCGCCGGCTCGATCTCGGTCGCCTGTCGGCGCTTGATCCGAAGCCGCCGGTGATCCGCTACGAGCGGGCCGCACCGGGCGAGCTGATCCACATCGATACCAAGAAGCTTGGCCGGATCGACGGTATCGGCCATCGCATCACCGGTGACCGCCGTGGCCAGAAGAAGGGCATCGGCTGGGACCTTGTCCATGTCTGCGTCGATGATGCCTCCCGGCTCGCCTATACCGAGGTTCTGCCCGACGAGAAGAAGGAAAGCGCCTGCGCCTTCCTCACCCGGGCGCTGGCCTTCTTCGCCGCCCATCGCGTCACCGTCAGTCGCGTCATGACCGACAACGGCTCGGCTTATCGCAGCCACGACTTCCGACGCCTCTGCGCGGCCGCCGGCCTCCGCCACATCCGCACCCGGCCCTATACGCCCAGGACCAACGGCAAGGCCGAGCGCTTCATCCAGACCTCGCTCCGCGAATGGGCCTATGCGCGACCCTACCGGTCCTCCGCCGAGCGAACCCAAGCCATGGCCCACTGGATCGACGCCTACAATACCCAACGACCACACTCAGCCATCGCCAACCAAACACCATGGCTCAGGCTGAACAACCTTCTTGGAAACGACAACTAGGTCAGGCGACACTGGCCCTTGGGCGGCCAAGGGGGTCGGCTTGGAACCCCGGCATGCCGGCGAGGACCGGCTATGACTTGCCGCAGACAAAATCCTCCTCCAGAATGATAAATTCCCGATAGACGATCTTGCCCTTGTATGCGCAGCAGATCGGATCAAGCGGCCACTTCTGACTCAACCAGAGCAGAGCTCGACACCGGACGCTCAGAAGCTCGCGCCCGCCTGTAATTGACTTGCCTCCAACGGTTAGATCCGGCGATCAAACCGCAAGAGGAATGCCGCCCGCATTATCAAGCACGCGCCGGAAATCGGCATCCGGGGCCGTGCACATGGTTCTATAAGTGTTCAGGAACGGCAGCCAAGCAAATTTCTCGATGAAGTTCAAATAGTTAGGCTCATCGCTTCATCGACCATGCTCTCCGCGGATGCGAAAGGCGGCGGCCGATGATTATGATTGCGATCGACGGGATCCACAACTTCCGCCTATGCCGCCACGAATTTCTCAATTGCCCGGTCAATTGATACGGCGGCCACCAGCAGCAATCCGGTGACTACAAGACGCGCCTCGTTTGCGACACCCATCAGATTGAGACCGTTGGAAACGGTCGCGATGATCAGGGCCCCAAACAAGGCGCCGACAACGCGCCCGCGGCCACCGAACAGGCTGACGCCACCAATAACCGCCGCAGCGATGCTTTCCAGAAGGAGTGCGCCGCCGCCGACGCCGCCTCCTGAGGAGACCGAAACGCCGAGAATGCGTGAAGCGGCGAGAATGCCCGCAAACGCCGACATGCCGCCCGCGATGGCGAAAGCGGTGATCTTGATACGATTGACCTTGATGCCTGCGCGTCGTGCCGCCTCAATATTGTTGCCGATGGCATAAAGAGAAAGGCCGAAGCGAGTTTCACTTGCGATATAGGCGCACGCGCCAACGAGGCCGACAAAGATCACCACCGGCATGGGCAAGCCCTTGAGGCTTGATAGCAAGATCATTGTCGCCAGTAGCATGCTGGAAACCACCAGCACAGGCGCAACCAAGATGCTGAGCATAGAGGCCGGCAGGCCAACTTTCTGGCGGCTTCGCAGAGTCTGCCAACGAGTGAGTGCGACGAGCACCACCGCAGCCACCACCAACGCCCACGCCGCTTCGCCGGAGACGTAGGTTCCGGCAAGATCCTCGACCCCAGTGTTCAAGAGGTTATAGCGCCCGGTGTGGGGCAGGAGCATCAATTGCACGCCGTTGAGAACGAGGCCAACGCCGAGGGTCACCACGAAAGACGGCACGCCTACAAGCGTCACCCAACGGCCAGAGGCTGTGCCGATCAGCACGCCACACACCACCCCAGCCATGATCCCAAGCGGAATCGGGATGCCGAAGTCGACCACCAGCTTCGACATCACCACCGCTGCCACGCCGCTGGTCGCCGCCACCGACAGGTCAATCTCGCCGACCAGTAGGACAAAGACCAAACCAAGCGCGATGATCCCAGTGACCGTGCTCTGGATAAGCAAGTTGTTGATGTTGCGGCTCGTCAGGAAGACTTCGCTCTGGCTGGCGAAGAAGACGATCAGGGCCAGAAGCCCAACCGCGACGGGCACGAACCGCCATTCGTTTCCTAGCTTTTCGGCAAGGCTCCGGCGTGTTCCGGTTGCAGGCCTCGCATTTTCGTCGCCAAGCGTTGTGGTCGCCATGCGCCTTTCCGATTGTTCGTGGCCGTTGTTATTAGCCGGCTGAGTTTATCCCTTCGTTCCCCCCGACCATGGCATTCACAACGCGCTCGCCGGTAACCTCCTTCGAGCCGAAGCTGGCGACATTGCGGCCAAGGCGCAGCACTTCGATGCGGTCGGTAACCTCCAGAACGAACTTGTGGATATCATGCGAAATTACCAGGACGGCCAGGTTGTCCCCGGCAAGGTCGCGCACCAGCGTTCCAATCTTCTCCGCCGCCGAGTGGCTGAGCGCAGCGGTTGGCTCGTCAAGCAAGACGACCTTTGGTTTCCAGAGTATCGACCGGGCTATGGCGATGTTCTGACGCTGGCCGCCCGACATCCCACCCACGTGGCGGGTGAGCGAAATGTTGTCGAGTCGCAGCCGGCGCAGCACGTTGCGCGCGCGCACCTCGCATTCGGCACGACTCACCCGAAAAGCTGTCCACCACGGACCGATCACCTCACGGCCAAGAAACAGATTCTGCACGGCATCCAGATTGTCGCAGAGCGCAAGATCCTGGTATACGGTCTGGATGCCCATTTCAGTTGCGTCGGCCGGACCCGACATCGAAACTTGGCGGTTCTCGAACGTGTAAGAGCCGTGATCGGGGCGCAGAACGCCTGCCATGATCTTGACGAGGGTCGACTTACCTGCGCCGTTATCGCCGACTAGTGCGACAACCTTCCCGGGGCGCAGATCCAGCGAAACGTCCGTCAGCGCCTTGACGCCACCAAACGACTTGGAGATGCCGCGAAGGCTAAGGATAGGCGCTTCAGCTTCCTGGTTCATCGTTTAATTACACTCGCACATTGCGCGCCCCCGAAAGCGTCAGGACGCAAACTGGCCTTGGGCGTCGACGCGCGGCGCCCAAGGCCGATGCACCCCTGTGGGAGATCAGAGGTGTTGCTTGCACAGCTCCGTGTCTTCGGCGCCCTGACAGACCTGCTCCCAAGTGTAGATGCCGGCATCGACGACATCTGAGACGTTATCGATGGTGACGTTGTTCACCGGCAGGAAGGCGGCGGGAACATCCATGAATTGATTGTTCACTTCCCCGTTCATCCATTTCTCCGGGAGCGGTTCACCGTTGAGTATGGCAACCGACATGTCGGCAGCTGCATCGGCCATGACGCGCAGGTCCTTGAACACAGTGTTGTCCTGCCAGCCCTGCACGATGAACTGGATCGCCTCGATCGTGGCATCCTGGCCGCCGGTCACGACTATATCGCCCTTGTCATAGCCTTGGCTGATCAGGGCGGCGACGGAGCCGCCGGTCGTACCGTCATTCATGCCGAGGAACATGTCGACGTCACCGCCCGTGCGTGTCAGACAATCTTCGGCGAACGACTGGGCCTTGACCGGATCCCAGTTCGGCGTGAAGTCCTCGCAAACGACCTCTACCCGGCCTGCGTCCATAAGCGGCTTAAGGTATTCGTTCTGGCCGATCTCGTATTGGTTCGTACCGTACTCTCCCTGATTGCCCTTAACCCGCGCGACTTTGACCACGTCCTTTTCCATCGCGTTGATCAAGTCGGCGGCGCGTTTCCCCTGCGCCTGCCCGACCGCCAAGGCGTTGAAGAGCACGTGCCCCTCGGCCTTGCCGCCAACCGCATCGTGTTCATAGAGCAGCACTGGCACGCCCGCGTCCGCAGCCGCTTTGAGAGAGCCCGCCGCGAGGTTGGCGTCGGACGACGTGTAGACGATCAGGTCGGCTCCCTGAGCGATCGCATCCTCCACCAGCCGCTGTTGGCGCGCGGGATCACCTTCTCCATTCTGGACAGTCACCTCGGCATCAGGGAGACGCTCCTTCATGGCCGCCACAAAGAGCGGCGCGTCGGTCCGCTCGAAACGGATGGTTGTACTGTTCGGGAGCATAAAGAAGACGTTCGCGCCGTCTGCGGCCGACGCCGGCAAGGACGCGATGCCCCCCGCTAACATCGCGGCTCCACAGGCAATTCTCGAAATCAGTCTTTGGGTCATTGTATCCTCCACGGTTGATGCGATCCTCGCGGCGAGGCCGCGTGACAGGTATCTGCCCCGCTACAGGTTTCGCCGCGTTGCTCGCGGCTTATTCGATTTGGGCCGGCAACGGGGTTGCCTCGTAGCAGCCGACAACGCCATGGTCGAAATCGATGATAGAACCCGTGATGACCCCGGATTCGTCACTGGCCAAGTGAGCGATCCAGCGGGCCACTTCACTAGTGTCGAGCAATCTCTCCGCCGGCAGATCCCGTCCGGCCTCGACCTGCCAACCTTCGGGCATGGCGTGGTATGTCTTCTGGGTGACGTCCTCAGCGGGCGTATCCATCCAACCGATGGCTAAACCGTTTACGCGGATTCCACGACGCGCCAGCGAAAATGCCGCGTTCTTCGTCGTCGTCGCGACTGCTGCCTTTGCGGCCGCATAGACCGTGAGCATTGGCGTCCCACCGTGGGCCGTGATCGATGCCACATTGACGACGGCGCCAGGCTTGCCTCTTTCGACCCAATGCCGCGCTGCATGCTGCATAAGGAAGAATGGCGCCCGGGCATTGATGGCGAACGTACGCTCCCAAAGCGCCGCGTCAGCATCGAGTATCCCGCCCCTGTCGGTGATGCCGGCGGAGTTAACTAGGACATCGAGCGTTCCGAACTCGGACAGAGCGCGGTCGATGACAGCCCTGCAATCATCGAGATCGACCAGATCCACGGACTGGAATACGACCTTCTGGTCCGTCTTTGTAAGACGCGCAGCCACGGCATTGCCCACTTCCAACTGACGACCACATATGACGGCTCCCTTGAGCCCACGCCGAAGCATCAGCTCGACCGTGCTCAATCCCAGCCCCTGAGTCGAGCCGGTAACGACGGCGACCTTTCCGGCGAACTGTGCGCCAACCGCCAAGTCTTCATCCGAAGCAGCGTGGTAAGCGGCCGAGCCGAATGGACTATGATATCCGTGATCCATAGACTTCCGCCCCTCAGCCCGCTGGACCGTAGTCGACCATGACAGGGCGGTTCTCGCGCCAAGACTTGATCGCAGCCTCGGCCAGCAGAAGAGCGCGGCGCCCGTCTTCAAAGGTCACATTTGGCAGCTTGCCGGCTGTCAGCTGATCGAGAAAATCTCGGATCTCCCCTTCGTAGGCGGCGCGGTAGCGCTCAATGAAGAAATAGAGGAGCTCGTCGCGCCGCGCGGTCCCGGCTGACGAATAGCGTGAGACCTCGGTCGGCCTGAGGTTGTTGGAACGCACCATGCCTTCTGCACCGAACGCTTCGACCCGCTGATCGTAGCCGTAGTTCGTGCGCCGCGAATTATTGATGTGGCAAAGCACGCCCGACTCGGCACGCATGACGATCATCGCCGTATCCACATCGTTCAGCTCGGCAAAGACCGGGTCGACGCGGTTCGCGGCCATCGCGTAGACCTCGATGGGCTCCTCACCCATGACAAAGCGCGCCATATCGAAATCGTGGATCGACGTGTCCCGGAACAAGCCGCCACAAGCTTCAAGAATTGCTCGTGGCGGAGGCGGACCCGGATCACGGCTCGTGATGACCAACAACTCAAGGGCGCCAATCTCCCCTCGCACCACTGCTTGCTGCACGGCGCGATGGCTCGGATCGAATCGACGATTGAAACCGATCTGCAATGGCACGTCGAAGGCCTTCAGCCTTTCGCGGCATTCCTCGACCTTGTTGATATCCACATCGATCGGCTTCTCGCAGAGGATCGGCTTTCCGGCTTCCGCGGCGCGCAGGAGCAGTTCAACGTGCGTGTTGGTCGGCGAGGCGATGAGCACCGCATCCACGTCGTCGGCGTCCAGGATGGTTTCGATGTTGGCGGTAGCCCGCGCCCCGACTTTGGCCGCAGTTGCCTTCGCGCGACCTTCATCGACGTCGAAACACCAGCTAACAGAAGCATCCGGCTGCCTGGCAACTAGCTGGGCGTGCATGTCGCCAATTCTTCCCGTTCCTAGTAGTCCAAATCGGTACATAAATTTGCCGTTGTCGGTGAGAGCGCCTGACCATCACAAGCGAACGGCGCCGAGACCTCAAAGTCGATTTTGTCCAATCTGGAATTCTTTGCCGCTGACGCCCATGCCGGGTCCGCTGCAGGATCATGACCAAACTGGACGGCGCAAAGACCGGGAGACGAGGTACGATGGAGATGATCCAGCCCGATCCGGGAAGTACCAACCGACACTTCACCGGTACCTCCAGCTTCGAGCTCGACCGGTTCCTCGAATTCGTTGGCAAGCTTGAGCGCGAAACTGGCGACTGTCTGGGTATCGAACCAACGGCCCGAGAGCTGCAGATCATGGTGCAGTTGATGCGCAGCCATTCGCAGGGTCGTCTCGAGACTGCCTCGTCGCTTATCGCCGTCTCCGGTCTTTCGCACGGGACGGCTTATCGAACGATCGAGAGAATGATCGAGGAAGGCCTGATCACGAAGCGGCCGCGCACGAGAACGGGTAAATCGTTTTCACTCCATCCCAGTTCTCAGCTGATCGAGCGATGGTTGGAGTACATTCGCCGGATGAAATCGCTGTTCGGCTCGGCCTTTGGACTGTCGAAGGACGCCGATTACTTCTTTGGCGGGTCATATCTTTCAGCATCAATCATCCCGCCTCTCCCCGTGCGCGATGCAAAGCTGAAACTGCCAGGCGGGTTACGAATACTCCTTCACGCCGATCCGAGCTTTATGGCGATGCAGAAGCTCAAGCAGCAGTTCGAAATGCTGTTTGGCGTGGATATCGTCGCTCGCGCCCTGAGCATCGACCGCCTGCACCAGGAGATCATTGAAAATGGCTCCAGGACCCATTCCCACTTTGACATCATCACTTGCGACATCTGCTGGATGGCTGAACTTATCGAAAAGTCGATCGTCCAGCCTGTCGATAACCTCGGATCGTCTACTTCCCCGGATCTCGGCGACTTCCACCCCGAAGCACTTTCCACAGTGCTGCGAGGACGCGTGCTCCACGGCATCCCGGTCCAAACGACGCCCGAACTCCTGATCTACCGCAAAGACTTGCTAGCGCGAATCGGGCTCGTACCGCCAACGACGCTCGACGACTTGGTGTCAGCGGCTCGCAGCCTGCATGATCCCAGCCGCGGTATCAGCGGCATAGCCTGGAACGGTGCACGGGGGACGCCAGTCGGCACGACCTTCATGATGCTGATGGCCGATCTCGGACAACCGGTACTCTACCTACCAAAGGCGGGTGCCGGCTTTACTGATCGCGACATCTCGCCGGCTCACTATCGGCCTGCCCTTGACACGGTCGCGGCGCTCGAGGCGGCGGAAATCCTCTTGGAACTCATGGACTGGTCGCCGCCGAACGTCCTGCAGATGTCCTGGTTCGAACGAGCCCGCTGCTACGCCAAAGGCGAGGCGGCAATGGCATATTGCTATACGCAAATTATGCCGATGTTCGAGAGCGATCCGACCTCGCCGGCCCATCGCAATACGGGCTTCTGCCCTCATCCATCAGGGCATGGGCGACCGCAAATCGCCCCGCTCGGCGGCTGGCACCTTTGCGTCCCCTCTAACCTTCGCAAAGACCGGTTCGAGCACACGCTTCAGGCCGTGCGCACGCTAACTTCTGCCGCCGCAACGAAGCTCTACATCGAAAACGGCAGCTTGGTCAGCTCGCAATTCAGCGTATGCAACGACCCCGACGTAGCCCACAACAGGCCGATTATCCCGATCGTCGACCAGATGGCGAGAAAGGGCCAGCTCCAGGCTTGGCCGAGGCCGGCCGTGGCTGAATTGAATGATGTCGTGCGCATTCTCGGCGACGAGATTCACATTATGCTGCTTCGAAACAAGAAGCCGCCCGCAGCCATCCGGGACGCGCAGGCGCGCTGTGACCGACTCATGCGTGAGAATGGGCGCTACTGATTGCTACTGCTCCCGATACCTGGATCGTTTTTGCTAGAATTTCGAGCATGTGCGTCCCCGGGCTGGCATGGGCGGAGAACGATGAAAGCACAGAGGTTTTCGGACTCGCAGATAGTGTTCATTCTGGAGCAGGGCGATGACCGCGTGCCTGTGGCTGAGATCTGCCGCAAGTGTCAACGCCGGAGGTGAAGCCTGAGCCGGTGAACCTAGGCAGCAACGTGTACTTCGCGG
Organism: uncultured Alphaproteobacteria bacterium; assembly: GCA_963812275.1. GTDB lineage: Bacteria > Pseudomonadota > Alphaproteobacteria > Rhizobiales > Kaistiaceae > Bauldia. The sequence goes on from CAWEUQ010000003.1 coordinate 24,421, forward strand.
GCCTCTTCGAAAAGCTGACGAAACTCCAATTCAGGCGCGATACACATGGTTCGGTATGTGTTCAGGAAGGGCAGCCAACCATCTGCTCACATTGGTTATTTTGTTGCGCATCGGCGCAGACAACGGTTGTGCGGTTGAGCCATGCTCGTTGGATGCGGTCCGTCCGATTTAGCCCGTCTTATTCATGAAGGGGCGTGTGAGGGTCTGGCGGATGTAGCCTAAGCGATTGATGTGGCGTAGGATTCGGTTGCTGAAGCCAACCCTGTCCACCGCATCGAGCCGGCCACACCCGCCATGACCGACGATACGACTCTGCCGTTCTGGTTTCCAGCCGTCCGTGGCAAGAAGCTCACCGCCGCCTTCGACGGCGGGCGCCTGTCGTCGGACGGTGGCGTGATGCTGCTCGCCGAAGCAGCGCGACGGATGGGGATCGCCGGGAAGCTTGCCGCCGTGATCCCCGATCGGCGCGATCCGACGCGGGTGGTTCACCCGCTCCCCGAGATTCTGCTGGCGCGCATCCTCGCCATCGCCTGCGGCTACGAGGACGCCGACGATCTCGATGCCTGCGCACCGACCCCGCCTTCAAGCTCGCCTGCGGGCGTCTGCCGGAGAGCGGGGCGGACCTGATGAGCCAGCCGACCGTGTCGCGTTGGGAGAACGCGCCGACTTTGCGCGACCTCGTCAGGCTCGGCCGGGTGATGGTCGACCTCTACTGCGCCAGTTACGCCACGCCGCCCGAGGCGGTCGTTCTCGACATCGACGACACGGTCGACGTGGTCCACGGTCACCAGCAGCTATCGCTCTTCAATGCCCACTACGATGAGCGCTGCTTCCTGCCGATCCACGTCTACGATACCGCCACCGGTCGTCCGGTGGCCATGATCCTGCGGCCGGGCAAGACGCCCTCCGGCGTCGAGGTGCGCGGTCACGTCCGCCGTCTCGTCCGGGCGATCCGCCGGCATTGGCCGACAACCCGCATCACCATCCGCGGCGATGGCCACTATTGCCGGCCGGAGGTGATGGACTGGTGCGAGGCGCACGGCGTCGATTACGTCTTCGGCCTCACCGGCACCAAGGCGCTGGCTGCCAAGGTCGAGGCGGTCGCCGACGACATCCGCGTCGAGCGCGCAATCGAGGACAAGGACGCCGTGCGCGGCTTCGCCGAGACCACCCACGCCGCCAAGTCCTGGAAGCGACAGCGCCGCGTCGCCGCCCGCATCGAAGCGACGCGGCTCGGTCTCGACATCCGCTACGTCGTCACCAACATCGCGACCGGCACCGCCGAATGGCTCTATGCCGACCTCTATTGCGCACGCGGCCAGGCCGAGAACCTGATCAAGCTGCACAAGGCCCAACTCGCCTCCGACCGCACCAGCTGCCGGGCCGCGACCGCCAACCAGATGCGGCTCGTCCTTCACACCGCCGCCTACTGGCTGGTCCTTGCCGTGCGCGACGCCATCCCCAAGGCCCATGCCCTCGCAAAGGCCGAGTTCAACACGATCCGGCTCCGGCTCCTCAAGGTCGCCGCCCGCGTCACCGAAACCGCCAGCCGGGTGCGCATCGCCTTCGCCAGCGCCTGCCCGGATGCCGTCCTCTTCCGCCACCTGGCCGGCTCGATCAGATCTGGCCTGCCCTGAGCCGCGGCGCCTCAGGCCCCTCGCCAAACCCCCTCCTTCCCTCCAACGCGCTTCCCAAAGTCCAGTCCACGCCGCGCTGAAAAACGCGCAGCGCAGAACCGCGACCGCCTTCACGCCGCCGCCAACCGACTACCGAAATCCCGACGCTCATGAATAAGGGCGGCTAGGCAGCAACGTGTACTTCGCGGGCCTCTTCGAAAAGCTGACGAAACTCCAATTCAGCCGCGATACACATGGTTCGGTATGTGTTCAGGAAGGGCAGCCAAACCTTTTCAAAGACTTAGCGGGGTAGCGGCGTTCGGGAATTGGCGCCATGTCGCGTTTATGTCGCATCGACAATCGCTAGAGGACCGCGAGCGGGACATGGGAATTGGCTTGGGGTTGGGTTTAGGGCTAGGTTCAACAAGCATCGTTTCCAAGGGCCACAATGCTGACGAGGACGAATTGCCGCGACGATATCTCTTCATTGACGGTGCTTTTCTCCAACGATTCCTTTCAGAAACGCGGGACAAACTTGAGCCCGAATTCTATTCCTTTGACATAAATTTTCAAATCTTAGGTCGCGATTACGATCGAATTTTCTACTACGACGCATTCCCGGAAAAGAAATCTAACCAAACAGCGGCCGAATTCGAAAAATTGACTACTGAAACAGAGGAAAATTTCGATCGAATATCTAGATTAGATAACTTCAGCGTGCGACCAGCCCTGACAAAGGGCGGAAGGCGGCAACAACAAAAAGGAGTTGATGTTCTCCTGGCCATTGAATGCCTTCTACACGCAGTAAGGAACAACATAGACGAAGCTACAATCCTGACATCTGATCTTGATTTTTTGTCCTTTATTCGAAGCGCTTTTGCAAACGAAGACAAAATCTCGACTTCTCTATCAAATCGGCAAAACCTCTCCCGAACTCTTGCGTGCTGCAGATTACTCAGAACCCTTGACAACGGCGGACTATTTGGGGTGGCTCGGGCCTCAAGCTGGCAAGCTCCTCGCGGGACACAGCCTGACAGTCAAAGATCTTTCGAATGGAGAAAAGGTGGCCGTTGGCTCGATCGCAGGAAAGTCATTCAAGCTTATTCGAGTTTATGCGGAGGGAATTGACCGATATGTAGGCTTGGCTGATGGCAAGACTTGAGATAACGGATATCGCTTTAGGTCTTTCGTTGAAGGTAGAATTGAAAAACGCTTTCAAGCGAAGATCATATACGACAAAATTGTAGAGAAACTATAGTCAAGCAGCGGCCAACAAATCGCGCTCTGCGGCCGCCAGCGCTTCGCGGTCATCCGCGCTCGGGAACAAATGCCCGTAGGTGTCCATCGTCATCGTGATCGACGAATGGCCCATGAGGTTCTGGACTGG
>CAWEUQ010000004.1:0-829772 GCA_963812275.1 uncultured Alphaproteobacteria bacterium
GTTCCTCTGCCGCCACCGCCGGCGCGATCGACCGCAGAAGCGCATCCGAAGCCGACCGCGTCTGCGATTGCTGCGACGGGGTCCAGTGACCACCATATTCTATCTAATCTTTCCAAGCGCATGCGCCTCGAAATAGGCGCCGAATGTGTTGGCTATGTTACGCCATCTCGTGATGTTTGTGAGCCGCAAGGCGAAGGGTTCTCCATCTATCGTGATCTCCGCACCATGCGCGATGCGATTTCTCACTTGGTTGATGCGGTTGAGATTTAATTTCAAAGTATCGGTGGCCTGCCCTTGCCATGACAGACCGTCGAACACGTCGTGTACCCCGAGCCTTCGAAAGAGCGTGATTATGTTTTGATCACTGGGATTGCCCCAACGCGACCAAGTGGCGACGTATCCTTTGCGCTCGTCATCGCTCAGCACCCTGCCGAATGCCTTTTCAGAGCAGGCAAGAAACACGTCGCCCACGTACGCTTGTAGTGTTGAGGAAAGCATCACCACACAGGCGCGGTTCAAAGCTCTCCCTTCATGACTTCCGTCGACCAATCGCTGAGGCGCACCAGGACTGCCGCCATGCAGATCGCGCCGTGCCGCGATGAGTTCATCTACGAGAGTAAGCGATAATGCCAACTACATATTCCTTTCAGAGCGCTACCCACATTCAGAAGTATTCAAGAATGACGCATCGATCTCATTGAATAATTTCGCCGAGCACCGTCGCGCCTTGGGCAGGTCTTTAAAGTCTTTCCAGCGATCAGAATCCTTGAGCGTTTCTTCTCCCACGAAGAACAATGGCTCCCTCTTGTTGGGTCCATAGTCTATTGGCTTTTGAGGTCGTTGAGTGTCTTGAAGAGTGTCTCCGCGCGGTCGAGCGTCCTGGTGATGGGATCGCCGTCACCCGAAAGCGCGTCAGGGTTCATAAGAAGCCAGGAGGAGGCGTGAAATGGCTGTAAAGCGGTAAAGGCTCGCCAAGCACTCTAAAGTACGCTTCGGCCTTCTTCACCTGGCGTTCGGTGTTCGTGTCCGCTGCCATGAGCTTGGCCGGGATCGATCTCTTGATCGCCTTTAAAGTCGTAAGCTCCGTTGACAATTTGGCAATAAAGGACCGGATCAAAGAGGTCCTCGATATCGGCCTCCTCCTGACCGACAAAGTCAGCAATAGAGAGCACGCCGCCGTGCTTGATAATCTGAGACTTCTGCAGGTTCTCAAGCTTGTTCTTGTCCTTTTTCGTGTAGTCAGAAAGTGCGATCACATCCAGGCGTTGCCCGCGAAAAGCGAGACGAACGACTGAGTATTTTATCCACCCCCCCTGCAGGACACATCACCCACTTAGGATCGAGGCCGACCCGGCCGCGCCGGACCAGCTCGGCGGAGAGAGCCTGCAGGTACAGGATGTCGCCGGGCCCTTCGACGAGGATCGGTGTGCTTCCCGATAAAGAGCGACTGCGTCAGCGAATAGCCAAGGGCACCCTGAAGTGGGAACACAGAATCCTTATCGGCTTTGAGCACATCCTCACGGACGAGCGTACCTGTCGGGGTTCGCCGCCCACGACTGTCAACTGGCACAAGGACTCGACGATACGCGAAGCCATGATGTTCTCGTGCGGCACCATAAAGGGAGAGTGCGTCGAGTAGATGATCTGGTGGTGCGGCTCCAGCTTCTCCGTGAAGTAGCGGAGGAGATCAGCTTGCGCGAGGCCGTGGAGCGTAAGGCCCGGGTTCGTCGAGAAGCAGAAAGACCGTGCCGTTGGCATCTTTCTTCACTCGATCGAACTTGATGAGGAATGAAAAGAACCACGTGAAGCCCGCGCTGCGCTCTGAGAACGACGTGTCGGCTCTATGGAGTTGGTTGTAAATGCGAGTCGGCCTACCGCTCCAGAGTTGAACGGGGCAGGGTCGCCGGGGAGGCCCTCCGCCACGCTGACACGTATCTCGATGTCCTGGTTCTGAGTCTAGTATTCAAGGATTTCCTCTGTGAGAACATTTGATGCCGCCTGAAGCTTCGCGTTGAAGCTCTCCAAAAGTCGTGGTCGCGAGTATCTCAGAGAGCGGCACCTCCCGAGTACTCAAGGAACTCCCAAAATAGCCGATCACCTCGCAGCTCGTCGTTCTGGAAGAGCGTCTTGTCGTGGGCCCGGTTCGTTGAGCGTAGGGAGGTGGACCATCGCGTTCATGCGGTCGTAGTTTGAAAAGTACATGAACTGCGGAAAATGCGGTTCGAGGATCGCCCGCGCCTTGCCGTAGACGGACTTGTGAGGAAACGCGCTGACGACATCAAGAAGCGCCTTATGCTTGGGGTTTGCCGCAAGCTCCGTAAGCTTCGCGACCAGCTCCTTGGTCATTTTGGGATTTCCCACTTGGCTCTTCTCCGGTGCAGAGAAGCCGGACTGCGAGATGAGGTAGGCGATAGCCTTCGCCCCGTCGATTGGAACAGTCCAATGTGTGCCGCTACTGTTGTAGGAGCGAGAGACCGATATGGTCTTGCCGGTTACGGCATCGGGCCCCAACTCACTCTTGAGTTTCTCCACCTCCGACTTGTCAAGCTCCCACACCGTGCGGATGACTTCGGCTTCCTCGTCCCCGTGCCGTTCGTAGCGGGCCAGATAGCGCTTCGGATAGTCGCGCTCTAACTCATAGGAGAACGGTGTCGCAGGGTGGGGGTTGAGCCCCGCGAGCGCCTGGAGAACCGCAGTCTTCCCAGCTTCGTTCTGACCGACCAAGCAGGTGAGGTGCTCAACAGTAAACTCGCCCGAGTTTTCCACCGAGCGAAAATTCTGGATGCGGACGCTTTTCAGTTCCATGTCGGCCCTCGCGTATGCCTTGAACCAGCGGCGAGGGCGTCGGCTTCGTCCTCCCGGCAGGAGCGCATTTTCACCCGAGCAATCCTCCACTAAGGCTTGCCCATCGTTCCCATTTTGTTCTTTACAATCGTCACGCCGTCCGTGCAATCTCCACGCGCGCGACTCGCCCCCGCGACCCCGCCCCTGTCAGCAACCCACCCGAACCGTGGGGACAATCCGCCCCCGGCGCTTGTCTCGCGCCGCTAAGAGCATAAGTTTGGGGGGCGGCGCCCGCCGCCCTCCCCGTCGGACAAAAACGCACCATGGCCAAGCCGAAGCCCGCCCCCGGCACGTTCATCTCGATCCGCGGGCGCGCGCGAGCACAATCTGAAGACTGTCGACCTCGACCTGCCGCGTGACAGCCTGGTCGTGCTGACCGGCCTGTCCGGCCGAGGACATCGTCCGGCTACCCCCGCTCCGGAACCGGCGGCAGGGCCGGCGCGTCCAGCCCCGCGAACGGGTCCCGCCATGCCTCGATCGCCTCCAGCCGGCGGTACCAGCGCGCGACGGCCGGAAAATCGCCGAGCGGCAGGCCCGCGACGTCGTTGAAGGGCAGGAACGTCGCCATGCGGAAGTCGGCATAGGAGACGCGGTCTCCGGTCAGCCACGGGCGGCCGGCAAGTTCCGCCTCGAGGATCGCCGCCGCCGTGCGGAACCGGTCGAGCCCCTCCTCGACCTTGGCCTGGTCGATCGGCCCGTGGCCGTAGCGCTGCTTGGTGCCGCGCTCGAAATGGACCATGTCGCAGGCCCTGACGAAAGTCTCCTTGCCCCAGGAGAGCCAGCGGATCATGTCCGGCTCGTCGTCGCCGCCGCGCCAGAAATCCGAGCCCGCGTCGCGCGACAGCCGGCAGGCGATCGCGTCCGCCTCCCACAGCGCGCCATCCGGCCCGACGAGGATCGGGATCGACAGGTTGGGATTGAGCGGCCGGTAGCGCTCGGCCTGCCCGGGCGCGAAGGGCGCGGCGAATTCGAAAGCGACCGGCGCTTCCAGGTAGCGCGCCGTGGCGACAGCCAGGCGCGGGTTGGGATTGCGGCTGAACAGCAGCTTCATCTTTGGCCCCGTTGACGGTTGCGGCCCCGCGATCGCGGCCGGTCTCCGCCCGTTCGTTCCTATTTTGTTCTTTACAACGGCCACCGGGCCCGTGCAACATCCCCACGCCTGACTCGCCCCCGCGGCCCCGCCCTGTCAGCAACCCGCCCGAACCGTGGGGACAATCGGCCCCCGGCGCTTGTCTCGCGGCCGCCAAGAGCATAAGTTTGGGGGGCGGTCGCCCGCCGCCCTCCCCGTCCGGACAAAAACGCACCATGGCCAAGACCGAAGCCCGCCCCGGGCAAGTTCATCTCGATCCGCGGGGCGCGCGAGCACAATCTCAAGAATGTCGACCTCGACCTGCCGCGCGACAGCCTGATCGTGCTGACCGGCTTGTCGGGCTCCGGCAAGTCGTCGCTCGCCTTCGACACCATCTATGCCGAGGGCCAGCGCCGCTACGTCGAGAGCCTGTCGGCCTATGCCCGCCAGTTCCTCGAGATGATGCAGAAGCCGGATGTCGACCAGATCGACGGCCTGTCGCCGGCGATCTCGATCGAGCAGAAGACCACCAGCCGCAACCCGCGCTCGACCGTCGGCACGGTCACCGAGATCTACGACTACATGCGGCTCCTCTTCGCCCGGGTCGGCATCCCCTATTCGCCGGCGACCGGCCTGCCGATCGAGAGCCAGACGGTCAGCCAGATGGTCGACCGGGTGATGGCGCTGCCCGAGGGCACGCGGCTCTACCTGCTCGCCCCGATCGCCCGCGGCCGCAAGGGCGAGTACCGCAAGGAGCTGGCCGAGCTGATGAAGCGCGGCTTCCAGCGCGTCCGGATCGACGGCGAATTCCACGAGATCGCCGAGGCGCCGGCGCTCGACAAGAAGTTCAAGCACGACATCGAGGTGGTGGTCGACCGCATCGTCGTGCGCGGCGACATCGCCACCCGCCTCGCCGATTCCTTCCAGACCGCCCTCGACCTCGCCGACGGCCTCGCCATCGCCGAGTTCGCGGACGTGCCGGCGTCCGTCGCAGCCGCGGAAGACGCCGAGGGCGTCAAAGGGAAGAAAGCAAAGAGGCGAGGAGCGCCGCAGGCGCGACCGGGACAGAGACTCCCCGAGCGAAGCGAGGCAAGGCCGACGGCCGCCGGCCGGTCAGGCCGCCCCCGCGGAGGGCGAACAAGGCGATCGCGTGAGCGAAGAACGGAACTGATCTGTTTTCCGAGAAATTCGCCTGTCCCGGTCTCCGGCTTCACCATCGCCGAGATCGAGCCGCGGCTGTTCTCCTTCAACAACCCCTACGGCGCCTGCCCGGTCTGCGACGGCCTCGGCTCCGAGCGCACGGTCGACGCCGCCCTCGTCGTCCCGGACGATTCCCTGACGCTGCGCAAGAACGCCATCGCCCCCTGGGGCAAGTCGCAGTCGCCCTATTACCTGCAGACGCTCGACTCCCTCGCCAGGCACTACAGGTTCTCGCTCGACACCCCCTGGGCGAAGCTGCCGGAGACCGCGCAACAGGCGATCCTCTACGGCACCGGCAAGGACAAGGTGAAGTTCACCTACGACGACGGCCTGCGGAAATACGACACCACCAAGACCTTCGAGGGCGTCATCCCCAATCTCGAGCGCCGCTGGAAGGAGACCGATTCCGCCTGGATGCGCGAGGAGATCGAGCGCTACCAGTCGTCGGTGCCCTGCGCCGCCTGCCACGGCTACCGCCTCAAGCCCGAGGCGCTGGCCGTCAAGCTCGACCGGCTCCACATCGCCGAGGTCGGCGATTTCGCCATTCGCAAGGCCAATGCCTGGTTCGAGCACCTGCCCGAAACGCTCACCGCCCAGCAGAACGAGATCGCCGGCCGCATCCTCAAGGAAATCCGCGAGCGGCTGCAGTTCCTCGTCGATGTCGGGCTCGACTACCTGACGCTGTCCCGCGCCTCCGGCACGCTGTCCGGCGGCGAGAGCCAGCGCATCCGCCTCGCCTCGCAGATCGGCTCCGGCCTCACCGGCGTGCTCTACGTCCTCGACGAGCCGTCGATCGGCCTCCACCAGCGCGACAACGCCCGCCTGCTCGAAACGCTGAAGCACCTCCGCGACCTCGGCAACACCGTCATCGTCGTCGAGCATGACGAGGACGCGATCCGCGACGCCGATTATGTCGTCGACATCGGCCCGGCCGCCGGCATCCATGGCGGCCAGGTCATCGCCGCAGGGCACGCCGGCCGAGATCATGGCCAACCCGCGCTCGCTGACCGGCCAGTACCTCTCCGGCACCCGCTTCATCGAGACCCCGGCCTTCCGCCGCACGCCGAAGAAGGGCAAGGCGCTGAAGGTCACCGGCGCCACCGGCAACAATCTCAAGAACGTCACCGCCGAGATTCCGCTGGGCCTCTTCACCGCCATCACCGGCGTCTCCGGCGGCGGCAAGTCGACGCTGCTGATCGACACGCTCTACAAGGCCGTCGCCCGCCGGCTGAACGGCGCCCGCGACGCCCCCGCCCCGCATGAGCGGATCGAGGGCCTCGAATATCTCGACAAGGTCATCGACATCGACCAGTCGCCGATCGGCCGCACCCCGCGCTCGAACCCGGCGACCTATACCGGCGCCTTCACCCCGATCCGCGAGTGGTTCGCCGGCCTGCCCGAGGCCAAGGCGCGCGGCTACGGCCCCGGCCGCTTCTCCTTCAACGTCAAGGGCGGCCGCTGCGAGAAGTGCCAGGGCGACGGCGTCATCAAGATCGAGATGCACTTCCTGCCCGACGTCTACGTCACCTGCGACGTCTGCAAGGGCAAGCGCTACAATCGCGAGACGCTGGAGGTCACCTTCAAGGGCAAGTCGATCGCCGACATCCTCGACATGACGGTCGAGGAGGCCAAGGGCTTCTTCGCCGCCGTCCCCTCGATCCGCGACAAGATGGAGACGCTCGATCGCGTCGGCCTCTCCTACATCCATGTCGGCCAGCAGGCGACGACGCTGTCCGGCGGCGAGGCCCAGCGCGTCAAGCTGTCGAAGGAGCTGTCGAAGCGCGCCACCGGCCGCACCCTCTACATCCTCGACGAGCCGACCACCGGCCTCCATTTCGCCGATGTCGAGAAGCTGCTCGAGGTCCTCCACGAGCTGGTCGACCAGGGCAACACCGTGGTCGTCATCGAGCACAATCTCGAGGTCATCAAGACCGCCGACTGGATCATCGACCTCGGCCCCGAAGGCGGCGACGGCGGCGGCGAGATCGTCGCCGCCGGCACGCCGGAGGACATCGTCAAGGAAAAGCGCAGCTACACCGGCGCCTTCCTCAAGCCGGTGCTGGCGCGGGCGAAGGACGCCCGGGCGCGGGGCGGTTCAGCGGGCGGCGGGCGCGGAGGCGGCGGAGTGATGTCCTTGGCCGCACTCGGCCACTAGTCGCCAGCGGCCGCGATCGCGGGTTTCAGATCACGCGAACTCCGGGAGCTCAAAGAGGACGGCATGACCCTGGCGGATCATACTGCAGGGCTTGCCAACGGCGACAAGTGGTGGAGGAATATCCGGACTATTACAAAGGGCCGTGCATTCTTGTACTGCAACGCGATGCTGCGGGACGTGCCGATGCATGTCCTTTGGGGAACTTCGAAGACGCAGTCCAGACGAAGCCACTTTGATCACCGCCTATCGACCCGATCCGGCTCGCTGGTCGGCTGATTACTTGAGAAGGCTGCCGAAATGACCCGAAAGACCACCCGCTTCGTTCACGCTGGCCGATACGCGGCCGAAGTGTCCGATCGAACTGATCCCGGACGACGAGGCATGGGGCCCCTATCTGTCGATGGACGATGCGTTGAAACTCGAGCGGGTGCAGGCGGCCCTCGAGCGGCAGGACATCGGCGCTGCCTCGCGCGAGGCGCGGGTCTTCGAGCTCCTGCCCGTATCCGCGTAGACTGTAGGGTGGGCAAAGCGGCGAAGCCGCGTGCCCAGCGCGTGGCCGACATCTCCCCCGTCGTCATGGCCGGTTCGGCCTTCAGCCCCCGCGCTTGACCCAGGGGTACGCCGGCGCCTTCCTCAAGCCGGTCCTCGCCCGCGCCGCACCGCGGAACGCGGCGGCTCAGCCGGTCGGCGGGCGAAAGCGGCGGAGTAGCGTCACGGCGCTGAAGCCCACTCCACCGGTCATCGCCGTGAAAGCGGGGTATCGAGGTGGACATGGGCGAGATTCCCTTAGCCGGAGCCACCTGTTCGCCGTCATGGCCGGGCTTGACCCAGCCATGCCATGTCTAGGAACGTCGCGACGGGGCCGAAGTAGACGAGACACGTTGTAGGTGGGGTTGATTTTAGGCTGCAGCGAGCCGCTTTGCCCCTCAAATCTGCACTGAAGATCTTCCTCGCCACCTCCGCGTATTCGTTTGTCGGCTGCTCGGGGCAGTGTTCGATATTCTTGCGCCTCGACATCTCTAAAGAAGGAAGCTTCTGGCGCGAGTTGGCGTACGGCGCGCTCGACGTCAGATAATGCGGCTTGGAAGAACTCTTTGCGAAGATTTTGAGTGTTGATGCGGTCGGCTCGAAGACATCGTGAAGAGCGCTTTCTAACGCCGGTGCGTCATCGCTGTAGATGATTGCATGAACGTCAAACCTGAAGGGAACACTGGCATCGCCGAGTTCGCGAATGCGATCCATCGGATCGAGACGCCGAGTGAGACCTATCTTCACGACGCCATCGCCGAACGACCCGATATTCGAGATGATATAGACCCAACCCGTTCGAGTGCGCTCAGCGAGAGCTTTTGCACGCTCCGACTTGGCATGTGCTTCTGCAAGGTCGCGCTCTAATATCTGTATTTGGTTCTGAAGGCGTCCAGACGTTCGCCGACTATACTGGCTGCTTCGGCCTTCGCTCTCTGGAGAAATTTTGCGTAGCGCTCTTCATCCTCCTCAGCCTTTTTCAAATCACGAATGCAGTCGTTGCTCCTCGCGTGCTAGCCTGGCTGCTTCGGCTCGCTCTTCCTTTCAGCTTGAGTTTTTCACGGTATTCATGCGTGAAATGGAGCTCTCGAGCTTGGACTTCAGAATTGTCTATTTATTTGACGTGAAGAGACGCATTCATTTTTTCGATTTGTTCGTACGCTCTGATAATTCTCTTCTCCATCGCATTGACATTGCTCCATCGAGTATTAGCGATCGCGGCTTCGCATTCGTTGTTGAAAGCGCGGAGCGTCAACCGAATACTCGATTGACCATCGTTTGGCCTTTCGATTTGCTTCCGTCCACCGATCCAATCCTTGGGACAGAAGACCGCTGTCTTGTTTGAGATCATCGCCTTTTGCATATCTCGGACGGTATTGATCGCGCTCTTGTATTGCTCGCTGTCCGAAAAGTCGAAATGCGGTTCGTAAACACCCAGCTCGGCGAAAGCCAAGCGCTCGTCGAAAAGCGCGACTTCGGAGGCGAACCGATCATACACCACCTTTTTCTCAGAATACGCGGCTCGAAGCTCGCGCAGGTCCGCGGCCGCAGAGGAAATCTTCGACTTGATCGATCTTAGTTCGTCGTCCAAATCGATAACCGGCGCAAACCTCTGTCTAATCGAAGAAAGAGCACCTTCCGCCGAGCTCGCTCGTCGATCTGCATCGGCCAATGCTTCCCCGAACGCTGAAACCTTCTTGGAGAGGCGAGCAACGGTGCCTTCGGCAATACTTGCTCGACTTCGAGCGCGGAGCCAGAGATGAGTACTGACGCCCCACAGGACCGGCAACACGCATACGAGTCGCGACCAAGACCAAGGCGGCCAAGTTATCGGTTATCATATGGCCCTCAACTTTGATCGCGTCGCTGGCACACTAGCGGCACGACACAACCAAAGCGAGCCCGTAGGGCGGATGAGCGAAGCGTAATCCGCCTTCCTTCGTTGCGACTGTCAGCGGCAAACAACACGGCGGGTTACGCCTGCGGCTAACCCGCCCTACGCCATTAACCTTGGCAAGTCGCCAGCCCTTCCCCGACGCCGTAAAATCCGCTCCCGTCGGCGGCAGCGAGTTGCTCGCACACCCACAAGCAAAGGAAACACCCATGAACCGAACTGCGGCACTCATCGCGGCGGCGGCCCTCGTCGGGCTTGCGGCGCCCGCCTGGTCGGCCGAGCCGTTCCAGATGCTCGGCACGTGGAAGGGCGACGGCATCGTCGTCTTCTCCGGCCGGCACGCCCTACGCGAGGCGGAAAGCGACGACCCGAGCTTCCCCGGCAACACCATCGAATTCACCTACGTGATCGACAAGCAGGTCGACAACCGCTTCTCCGGCACGTCGACGGCGGCGGCCGCAGCGAGACGCTGGTCGGCTCGATCAGCCCCGCAACCAGTGGGGCATCATGCTCGACGATGACGGCCGCTTCGACCTGATGGTGGTCGACGCCGACACGCTGAACGCCTGCTACACCCACATGAAGCCCGAGGGCCGGGTCGTCGGCTGCTACGTCCTGAAGCGGCAGTAGCGCGCGCCCCCCGTCCCTACCTGTCATCAACTCTGTTTGCCAGATCGTCTCTGAGCCTGGCGTTCAGGATGACGATGATCTTTCGCATGAGTGCGGCGATGGCGACGATTGGTTTTTTGCCGTTGTCGACGAGGCGTTGGTAGACGGGCTTGAGCGGGCCTTTGGCGCGGGCAGCGGCAAGGGCTGCCATGAACAGGATGGCGCGGACGCCCGGCCGTCCGCCGCGCATGGCGCGGTAGCCTTTGCGGGTTCCGCTGTCACGAGGGTGGGGTGCGACGCCGGCCAGGGCAGCGGCCTGTCGCCGCGACAGATGACCGAGTTCGGGCATGAACGCGGCGAGGGCGGCAGCGGTGCGCGGTCCGACGCCCGGCAGGGTCTGGAACAGCACGACGCGGCGGCGCAGTAGCTGGCTGGCGCGCAGCAGCATGTCGATCTCCTGCTGGATGTGGGCGATCTGGCGTTCGATGGCCCGCAGCATGGCCTTGCATGATGCCTTGACGGCGGCGCGTCCCGGCGCCCTGGCGCGGTTCTGCTCGGCGACCTTCAGTGCGACGAGTTCCTGCCGGCGGGTCACCAGTTGGCGAAGGGCATGCTGGTCGGCCTGCGGCGGCGCAAACAACGCCAGGGTGTTCCAGCGTTCCTGCCCGTAAAGCGCCAGGCCGCGGGCGTCGATCATGTCGGTCTTGGCGAGGATCCCGAAGGAGCGGATGAAGGCCTTGACCTTGACGGCGTCGGCGCGGTGACAGGCGATGCCAGTCTCGGTGAGCATCTGCAGGAGCAGGCTCTCATGGCCGCCGGTCGGTTCGCAAACGGCAAGGCATTGCGGATGGAGACCGGCAATGAACCGGCCGATTGCGGCGCGCCGATTGTCGATCACGCAAGGCCGCTGCGTATGGCTATCGAAGACGGCGATGGTGTCCTTGGCAATGTCGAAGCCCAGGATCCGGCTGGGCGCGGTCTTCAGGACGGGCATGGATGTGCTATCCTTTGAACGCTTCGGATTGTTCGCGGGCGTAGCCAAGAGGCCAGCGGCCCCATCAACTCTCCAAGCGATTGAAAGGGACGGCAGGGAGCCTTGATGACAACGGGTGTGAAACCCGATCCCCGCTCGGTCGCCTGCCGCAGCCTCCCCGGTCGGGTAAAGGCCCGGGGAGGTCCCCAACACAATAGCCAAATCAGACGAACAATCCCCGGCGAGGGCCCGAAGGGCGCGAGGGAAGGGGAACCAGTAAGCGTAGGGTGGGCAAAGCGAAGCGTGCCCACGCGGTTTCCGCGGCCCGACGTGGGCACGCGGCTTCGCCGCTTTGCCCACCCTACGGCCGGAACGCAGAAGACGCCCTCCTCTCCCTGAGAGGGAGAGGATAGCGCGACTGGCTTCGCGCCAGCGAAGCGTAGGCGAGCTTGGTGAGGGGTTAGAGCGCTGCCACAGGGGACGCTGCCCCGCGCGCCCTTTCCTCATCCCTCCCATAGCCCCTCACCACGTCGCCTAAGCTCGCCTGCGGCGATCAAGGCTCCGTATCCCCCGATCAAGTCGGGGGCAGGCTCTCTCCCCGTGCGGGAGAGGAAATCGGCGTCCATCCGACACCGTCACGCGCATCCTGCCGCCGCCCCCGCCTCGGTCGAAGCCCCCCTCACGACGTCATCGCCGTCAGCACCACCAGCCCGATCGTCGCCAGCACCGCGACGACGGCCAATGCCGTCTGCAGCCGGTCGCTCTGGCGGGTGCGGTCGATCCAGCCGGCGGCCAGCATGAGCGGCAGGACCAGGGCGAGCGCGCTGGCGTTGAGCAGCCAGGCGACCAGCGTGTTGGTCGGCGACGGCGCGTTGTCGAGATAGGCGCCCCAGGGCGGCAGGTACATGCCGGCCCCGGCGCCGGTCAGCACGGTCACACAGACGCCCGCGAAATTTGTGTAGAAGGCGACGAAGGTCACAGCGCAGAACAGCCAGGCGTTGAACGGGCTGAGCCTGAGGTGCGGCCGCAGGACGACGAAGGCGAACATGAACACCGCCTCGAGCAGGCCGAGCGTATGGGCCAGCCCGATGATCGGCGCGCCGGGTGCTGTGACCGGAACCCCGATCGCGAGACCGCCGAAAAACAGCAGGCAAGCGCCGATCATCATCACGGTCTGATCGGCGGAGCGGAACGGCATCGACGGCGTCATGGCGGGCTCGTTCCTCGTGCTGACGGGTGCGGCGAAGCTACCGCCGGACGCGACTTTCGGAATCCGCCTGCGGCCGAAGCTGTCACGGCGAATGGTCGTGGCGCGCGGCATCCGGCAAGCGTAGGTGGGCAAAGCGATCGACGGGTCACGCCAGCCAGGTGACCTTGCCCGTCTCCACGCTGTAGATTGCTGCGACGATCTTGAGTGTGCCGGCCGTCACCCGGTCGGAAAGGATCGTGCTCCGCGCGTTGAGCCGCGCTGCGGTGCGCCGGGCGCTCTCCTCGGCGGTATTGGTGACGAAGTCGCCGGGCATGTCCCGCACGGCCAGCGCCGCCGGCACGATCGGTTCGATCATCGGGCCGATCGCCCCGGGATAGGTCGCGTTGTCGGTGACCACCTTGCAGGCGGCCGAGACGGCGCCGCACTGGTGTGGGCGAGGGCGACGATCAGCGGCGCGTCATCCACCTCGCCTATCCGATCCGTGCCGAGGCGCGGTGTCGACCAGTTACCGGCGTTGCGCCCGACGGACAACCCGCCGAGACCGTGCCGCCGAAGATCAGCTCGGGCGGCACCCGGCTGTCGGCGCAGCCGATGATGGTCGCCCACGGCGCCTGGCCTGTGGCAACCGCCTGGCGCTGGGCGGCGAGATCGATCGCGCATACCTCCGGGTTGGCGGCGTAGCGCGCGTTGCCCTCTTCGAGCAGGGCCAGCGCCTCCTTCGGCGAGCTGGCCCTGGCCGCTGGCGCCTCGGCGGCGAGTGCGCGGCCCGACGCGGTGCCGGTGCCGATTGCCAGGAGCCCGGCGGCGCCGAACTTCAGGACCTCGCGTCTGTCGATCCGGTTCTCATTGCAGTGCTGGCACATGGGTCTGGTCTCCTGTATGCCGTCGTCGCCCCTCACTCGCACCCGATATCGAACCGATACTCCGCCTCGCCGTCGGCGATGGTGAGGTCGAGCGTCCCGCTGGCGCCGGCGTAGGCGCCGGTGCCGCCGTGGACCGTCCAGGTCGTCGAGCGGGGGATCACCACCGACTCCGGCGTCTCCACCTTTTCGCCCGAGGGCGGGTGCGTCTCGGCAACGAACAGGGCGCCGTCGTCGAAGGTGAAGATTATGTCGACCGCAAAGGCTTCCGGCGTCCCGTCGGCGCCGATCTTGCTCACCGTGTTCACCCAGTACTGCGTCCCGACCGGCGTGCCGTCGCCGGCGTGAAGCTGGCGCGTGCCGCCGCGCTTGTCGCCGACGCTCGGCCCTCCGCTCCCGTCGAGGTCGTTGAAATAGGCCTCGCGCGAGCCGGGAATCGATTCAAGCTGCATCGGCTTGCAGTCGGCCCACGCGCCCGCGCCCGACGCGACCAGCACCGCCGCCGCTGTCACAAACAATCCTCTCATCGGAACCTCCTCTATCCGCTCCTCCGGAGCCGACCATCCGAACACCAAGGAGACAACAAATTGTTTATGCCCCTCGCCCGCCCTGCCCTCGTAATGCCGGCCAGCCTCGCTCGGTTAGAGGGGCGCATTCCAGAAGCGTCATGATTGCGGAGCGGGGAGCGGCGCCTGCGGCGAGCGCGGGCCGGTGACGAGCCGCGCCGCCCCCCTCCCATTGCCTCCCGCATTGCGCCGGATCATGCTGCCGTCCAATTCCAAAGGAGGGCGCCTCGCATGTCCACTGCATCGTCCCACGCCGCCTCGTCCGCCGCCGCGACGGCGCGGAGCGATGGATCGCCGGCCGCCTGGGCAGCCCTTCTCCCCCTCGTTCTCCTCGGCACCCGCTTCGTCCAGGGCTTCATCTTCTGGGGCGGCGCCAGCCGCCGGCTGTTCTACGATTTCAAGGATACCGCCGGCGTCGACCTGGCGGTGAAGCTCGATTTCGACGCGCCCGGCTTCGTTGCCGCCAAGCTCGTCCATGCGCTGCCCGGCGCGCTGATCCAGGCGCCGGTCGAATGGACGCTTCGCCACCCGGACCTGATCGACGCCTCGGTGTGGCTGTGGACGCTGGCCGAGCTCGCCGTCGGCCTCGGCCTGATCTTCGGGCTCTTCACCCGCCTCGCCGCGGCGGGCAGCCTCGCCATCAATGTCGTGCTGATGCTGGTCTTCGGCTGGATGGGCTCGACCTGCCTCGACGAATGGACGATGGCGGTCTCGGGCGTGGCGATGAGCAGCGCCGTCTTCATCGCCGGCGGTGGCGGCTGGTCGCTCGATGCCCTGGTCGGCCGCACCGCCTTCGCCACGCGGCATGGCTGGACGCGCTGGACCTTCAGCGGCGCTCTGTCGGCCGGCACCGTCCGGGCGCTCGGCCTGTTCTTCGCGGCGGTCGCGGTGGTCTTCACGGTCGGCACCTACCAGATCTTCTTCGGCGCCGTGGTCTCGCCCCTCCATGCCCGGGTCAATTTCCACAACCACGCCATCGCGCTTTCCGATGTCGCGGTCGCGCCGGACGGCGGGGTCCGCTTCGCCGCCGCCGTCGATGCCGGGCCGGATACCGGCGCGGTCTACGTCGTCGCGGCGCGCCTGGTCGATGCCTCGGGCGCCGTCGTCGCGTCGTGGGATGGCGCGGCGCTCAAGACCGCGTCGATCGAGAATGTCTGGCCCTATGCCTGGGCGTCACACTTCAAGGCGGAAACGATCGGCTTCGGCGGCGCGACCGGCGCCCGCGCCACAATCGCCCTTCCGCCGCCGGCCGGCGGCCTTCATCCCGACGCGGTGGCACTCACCCTCGTCCTGGAGGCGATCGACGGCTCGACCTGGGAGCATGCGGCAAAGCGGGAATAGCGGCAGCTCGACGCCGCGACCGTACCCCGGCCGGCCCCTCGCCCTACTGCTTGAGGCACTTTGTGTAATACTTGTTGTAGTTGTCCTTCCATAGCTTGCTGCCGCGCACCGTACCGACGACGGCCCCGCCGGCGCCGCCGATCAACGCTCCGGTCCCGGCGCCCTTCGAGCCGCCGAGGACCCCGCCGACCACCGCGCCGCCGACCGCGCCGAGCACGCCGCCGACCGCGGCCGAACCAACCGGATGGGAGTTCTGGTCGGCATAGGCCTCCGCGTGCTTCTTGCAGTAGTCCTTGCTGTGGGCGAGCGCCTGGCCGGCGACGAACAGCGGAGCGATCAGCACGGCAGCAGCAAGTAATCTCTTCATCGTCATCCTCCTCGTGCGGCGGCCCGGCAAGATGCCGGCTGACCGCGTTTCGCCGCCGAGCCTAATCCACCGCACGGGCCGAATCCACTGGCGCGGATCGCTGTTCACCGGGGGCGTTCTCCGCAGATCCGGAAGTAGCGCCCCCAATACATCCTCAACCACGCCGCCCCTCATCGCTTGACGCCGGGCGTCGCGCCGCGGATCGTCGCTCCCTGGCGGCATCGTGGCCGCCCCGAGGAGAATCCATCGATGACATCGTCCATGTTTCGCGCCGCGGCGGCGGCCGCCGCGATCGGCCTGTTCCCGGCCCTCGCGCTCGCCGCCGATGACGTTCCCGACATCACCGGCAAGTGGGTCGGCAAGACCTTCTCGATCGTCGCCGGCAAGGGCGGCCACTGGCCGTCAAGCGCCGGCACCTTCGAGAAGCCAGGCCTTTACGAGAAGGACATGACCTTGAATATCACCAACCAGGAGGGCCGCCGCTTCTGGGGCGTTACCACGATTTCCGGCGACGGCGAATCCACCGACGAACCCTTCATCGGCGCGTTCGCGCCGGGCGGCAAGCGCGTCGTCATCGCCGACACCGACGGCTACTGGGACGGCCCGATCAAGGACGACACCTTCTCCTTCTGCTATGCGCAGGCCGGCGGGCCAAGCAATTCCAGCGTCGTCAGTTGCACCGAGGTCAAGCGGCAGCGCTGATCGGCGGCTCGAGGCGCGGCGCGTTCGCCTCTCTCCCGGGTCATCCCCTGCACGGGCGATGCCCTGGGAGGAACGCCCGTGCCGAGCGATGTCGCGACCTTGTTTGTTGGATGCCCGGCGGGCCGGGCATCCAACAGGTGTTCCGGGCGACGGCCCTCGATCAGTCGTAGTTGTCAGCCACTTCGCAGACGCCGTTCGCGCCGCCCTTGCCCGTATAGGAGACCTCGAAAGTCCCGTCGGGATTGACGCTGAGGGAAATGGTCACGGCGCCGGACTTGGCCTCGTAGTAGTTGTCGTTGAATGTCGTCAGCTTCGCCTCGTCGCCGTTGACATAGACCGGGCCGCCTTCGTCGGCTTGGACCTCGATGTCGCCGGGACATATCGCGCTGAAGAAGGGAACGTCGGCATTGGCCGCGCCAGCGGACGCCACCAGCGTGGCGACGAACACAATCAATCTCATGTTTGGTTGCTCCGAACGCCCCCCGGCGCCCGCCGCCATCATAATCCAGCGCCGAACGCCCGGTAACTGGGAAAATGCTGCCGGAACTTCCAACCCCTCCCGGCCCTGCCTCGGACGGCGTCACCCATCGCCAGTGCCACGATTTCAAGGAGGCCGGCGTCAATCTCTCGGGGGAGCTCGATTTCACACCGGCATGGCCGGGCGTGCCGCAGCCATCCAGGCGTAAACCATTTGTTTCACAAGCTCCCTCACACTGTCCGGCCGACCGTGGGTCGAAGCAAGCCCTAGCCGATGAGGTCCGAGAATGGCTATTCCCAGTCTGGCTGGCGAGGAAATCCGCACAGCACTGAAGGAACTGGAACAGGCCACCTTCAGCCACGATCAGTGGGCCGAAATGCTGTACGGGACCATGATCTGCCGCCTGACACCCGACCAGCGCGATCTCAGTTCGGACGCGCACCGGCTTTGCAGATTTGGTCAATGGTACCACTCGGAAAGATCGGCCGGAATCAAACGCCACCCGGGATTTGAACAAATCGGGCTGGAGCACGAGCGTATGCACCAGTATGCGCAGAGCCTGTTGCGATTGACGCAGGATGAAACGCCAATCTCGATCAGGGACTACGAGCGGTTCGTCTCCTCCCTGAAACGCATGCGCCTCGAGATCACAACGGTCCAGCGTGAACTCGAGGACTCGCTGTTCAGCCTCGACCCGCTGACCGGAACCCCAAGCCGTATGGGGATGCTGACGAAACTGCGCGAGGAGCATCATCTGGTGAAGCGCAGCGTCCATCAATGCGCCGTCGCGATGATGGACCTGGATCACTTCAAGACGGTGAACGACCGGTTCGGACATCCGGCGGGCGACACGGTCCTCAAGGCGTTTGCGCGGTTCCTCGTTGCGCACCTGCGGCCATACGACAAGATCTTTCGCTATGGCGGCGAGGAATTCCTTCTTTGCCTGCCCGATACAGACGCCGGGGCGGGTCGCGATATTCTTGATCGTTTGCGCGAGGAATTGGGCTCGCTGTCACACCACGCCGATGGCGCCGACAACTTTCATGTGAGTGTCTCCTTCGGGTTGAGCCAGCTCGATCCTGCTTTGTCCGTCGAAGAAACGATCGATAGAGCCGATCGCGCCCTCTACGCCGCGAAAGAGAACGGACGCGACAGAGTCGTCGTCTGGGACCCGTCGATGAATGCCGCTTCATCCGAGACCGGCAGACCGGAAACAGCGGAGCCTGTTCAGGCCCCCTGACCCGCCTCGCCGGCGGACTGTGCCGCCGCGGCCTTCTCGGCTTCCGCCGCCCGCTCTGACACGCGAGTCTTGAAGGCCTCGGTGGTATTCTCGCGGGGGAACGGCGTATCGGGGACCGGCACTTCGAGGAAGGCGCCGAGCGGCTCCCAGCCTTCGCCGACCCGGTAGACCAGTAGCCGCTCCGGCGGGATCGTCGCCTGCACCGTCGCGTTGTGCCGGTTGTAGATGTCGATGCAGTGGTCGTGGCCGGCGGTGTCGCAGCCGAAGGTATCCTGGTTGATCACCTTGTAGACCATGCGCCCCCAGTTGTCGGTGCGCTCGGCCAGCGGCTTGTCCGGATCCGGCTTGAAGATCGTCTCCTGCGTCGAGGCATACCAGCGCTCGGCGTCGCGCACGGTGAGGATCACCTTGGCGTCGGGAAAGTGGTCCGCAAGTTCGCGCCAGTAGGCCGTCGACGGCCAGTCGACGGTCGCACGATAGCCGTCGAAGAGGTCGTCCCAGTCCGGCGCACCGGCCCCGCAGACCGCCTGCGCCCATTTCTCCTTCAGCGTCTCGCCGTCCTCGCGCCAGAAGAACTCGGCCATGTGGAAGCAGGGGTCGAAACCCAGCTGTTCCAGCGCCAGCTTGAGCGACATCGTTCCCGTCCGGCCAAAGCCGGCTCCGATGACTGCAAGTCCCATTGCTTCCTCCGTCCCCAATGCCGGCACACTACCCTTCGCGAGGCACAAAGACGATAGGCGACGCATTCACCACCGACGCGGGAACTTCTCCAGCGGATAGACGTTTACGGACGTGTTGCCGCGACCAGAGAGGGAGGCCGGGTGAAATCCTTGAGCGATCAGGGAGCCGTTCCGTGCGGTATTTGCGTTGGCGTCGACGTCGTTTTGTTCTGTATCGGTTTGGCCGTCGTCTTGTCGGTCCCCGATCTCAGCGATGTCGCGGCGATGTGGATTCCGATCGTGATCCTCGTGGGTGTCCTGCTGTCCGCGCCGCTGTCCCAGGGCATCTGGTTGCTGCTGGGGCCGAAGCGCGCGGAGATTGCGCCGCCGCCACCGCCATCCCCGCCGACACCGCTCCGCCTCCTTGTTCGGAATCCTCCACGCGAAAGAGCGTATTGAACGTCAGGACGTTCCGCCCCTCATTGTCCTTTGCTGCGCACTCCCCTATATGAAGCCCGTTCCAGATTTTGCTCTGCCTTGCTGCAGCTACCCCTTCGGGGCCTACCTCAAGACAACGCGAACTCGGATACGACGGCCGGCGAATGGTCGCCGGCCATGAAGTGACGCGCTTCGCGTTCTCAACAAGGACTACCCGATATGGCTACAGGTACCGTCAAATTCTTCAATACCCAGAAGGGCTTTGGCTTCATCACCCCGACCGACGGATCGAAGGACGTCTTCGTCCATATCTCCGCCGTCGAGCGCGCTGGCATGCAGACCCTCAATGAGGGCCAGAAGGTCAGCTACGACGTGGTGAGCGAGCGCGGCAAGGATGCCGCGTCGAATCTCCAGGACGCATAATCCGCGGCATTCGCTGCGATTTTGCGAGCCCGGCGCTCTGCGCCGGGCTTTTTTTCGCCGAAACCCAAGGGGATGAACCGATGGCTTTCAGGCCCAACTACAATCAGGCGCGTGGCGATCGCGACCGTGCCAAGCAGCAGAAGAAGCAGGAGAAGCTTCGCCGCCGCGAGGAAGACGCCGCCCAGCGCAAGACCGAGCGCGGCGAAGCGCCGGAAACCGCCGAGACGCCCGCGACCACCGGCACAGACGCGCCGTCCGCCGTCGATCCGGCCGCGCCCGACGCCGATACCGCAGGGAATTCATGACATGGCCAAGATGAAATCGCGAAGCGAGAGCAGTGTCGTCCTCTTCGACGTCTTCTATGAGGACGGCGGCCGCGCTTCGAATCGCAAGGTGCCGGCCACCGAGATCGGCGGTCTCGACGGCGACGATCCCGCCCTCACCTATCTGACCGGCCAGGAACAGAAGATCGCCGAGATGTCCGGCAAGCCGGCCCGGATTATCGATCGCGTCGTGCGGTCAGGCCGCTAGGGCCGCCACCGCACCCACCTAGCTTGGCGCGACATAGTTGCGCGTCGCTTCCGGATCCTCGTGACTGACCGGCAACGCGCCGAATTCGTCCCAGGCCGCGTCGGGAATCGGCGTATTCGCCCAGGCGATGATCTCGTCGATCTCCTTCGGGCTGCTCACACCACAGATGGTCGACGTGATCCGCGGGTCGCGCATCGAGGATTGCAGGGCCGCCGCTCCGAGCGGAATGCCGTAGCGTTCGCATACGGCCTCCACCGCCCGCACCGGCGCCAGCATCGCGTCGTTTGTTTCCTGATAGACGTAGCGCGCATTCGATGCGCTGCCGGCCGCCAGTACGCCACCGGCGAAAGGCGCCGCATTGACCACGGCGATGCCCTTGCCATGGGCGAAGTCGATCATCGCTTCGGCGCTGCGATTGACCAGCGTGAAGCGGTTGTGGGTGATCATCGCATCGAAGTCGAAGCGCTCGAGGATCGGCATCATCACGCTGATCTTGCCGGCCGCCAGGCCGACGGCGTCGCATAGCCCCTCGTCCCGGATCTTGTAGAGCTCCGACAGGCCGCCGCCGGGCTTCGTCACTTCGTCGAGGTCGGCCGCATATTCCGGGTCGTGGAAGTAGAGGACATTCACCCGGTCGAGGCCGAGCGCCTCGAGGCTCTGCTCGAAGGAGCGCCGGATCGACGCCGCGTCGAACCGGTTGGTCTGCGGGTCGCGGTCGAGCTTCGTTGCCACGACGAAATCCTTGGGCAGCGTCCCCATCTCACGAAAGGCCATCCCCATCCGCTCCTCGGAGCGGCCGGCGCCGTAGTTGCGCGAGGTGTCGATGAAATTGACCGGGCTCGCGACGATCGCCCGCACGGTCTCCTTGGCAGCCTCCACCGTCATGTCGCGTCCATAGACCTCGGGCATGCCGCCGATCGGGGCGGTGCCGAAGCAGATTCGCGATACGACAAGGCCGGTCTGGCCGAGTTTGGTTCTCTCGATGGAATTCACGTCACTCACGCCCGATTCCCCCCAAAAAAAGTTTGCAGGCGCCATCGTGCGCCGGAACCTCGTCGGGAGGCAAGGCCGAGCCACGACATCCGTCACCGAACGCTTGTCCATCGCCTCGGTCGCTCGCGAATTCGTTTCAATTCTACCGATCTCTGTCAGGTTCTTGTCATGCGATGTCACGTAGTCACGTTTGCTACGGGCCTCGATAGCGGGTGTCCGACGGCGCAGTGCCACGAAAGGAATATCTCATCATGCCTGACCAGATCGTCGATCTTGAAGACATCGAAAATTTCTTCGAGGGCAACTATGCCGTCGATTCCGCTTCGCCGACGGAATGGACCTTCTCGGCAACCTCCGGCGATTACGCCGGATATGCGGTCACGCTAAAAGGCGCCGACCTCGGCGACAGCGGTAACTTCCCCGACGCAGGCGGAACGATTACCGGCGTTGTCGTTGTTGATTCGGGTGGCGATACCACTGAGGTCAACGGCTTGTCTCTCGCGGTATCGGACTTCGCCGACGAAGTGGACTTCGCCGACGATAGCGGGGATGACGACCATGGTGACCCCGTTCACCAAGCCGACGACGATGACGACGGCGGAAAAGACCTCGTCGGCAGCGACGACGATAACCATCTCGATGGCGGCGGACACGACGACTCCCTGTCGGCTGGCGATGGCGACGACGTCCTCAAGGGCCACGGCGGCGACGACGACCTGAACGGTGACCTCGGCGACGACCTGCTCAAGGGCGGCAGCGGCAAGGACAAGCTCGACGGCGGCGATGGCAACGACCTGCTCAAGGGTGGCGGCGGCAAGGACAAGCTCGACGGAGGTCACGGCGACGACGTCCTGAAGGGCGGCGGCGCAAAGGACAAGTTCATCTTCGGCAAGGAGTTCGGCTCCGACGTCGTCATCAAGTTCGATGCCGCGAAGGAGATTCTCGACTTCCGCGACACGGGACTGCACTTTGACGATCTCACGATCGTCGAGACCAAGCATGGCGCGTTACTGACCAGTTCCGAAGGCGAAATCCATTTCAAGGACCTCAAAGGCCATCTGGACGAGTCGGACTTCCTGTTCTAGCCGGTCCTGATCGAGCGGCTCGACTCAAACCACTCCCGCCTCCGGCACGCCAGCCCCCTTCGCTGTCCCCATTGCCAGCGAGGGGTCCGCTCCGGCATCCTGAACGGCTGTAGCGTCGCCACGGGAGCGTTCTTTCGAATATGGCCAGGAGCGGACGGTCGGTTTGGCTGCGATGGACGGCGGGCGTCGTCCTCGTCGCGTCGCTGTTCGCGACCTGGTACTTCGGAGATCGCGCCCTGCGATCCTACGACCTGCTCCGCTCCGCCACCGAGATCGGCCTGCCGTCGGTCGCCAGTATCCGTGGCTGGATGACGCTGGGCTACGTCGCCACGACCTACGACGCGACGCTGGCGCGGCTTGAGCAAGGCCTTTCCCTGCCCCCGACACGCCGGAGACGACGACCCTCGGTTCGATCGCCGAAAGCCGCCAGGTTTCTCCGCTTTCCTTCATCAAGCAGGTTCAGGCGGCCGTAGCCGCGATTGCCCCGGCGCATGTCCCTCCGGACGCCGACCAGATCAGGGCGAACAAGGCGAAGTCCGACGACTATCTGTCCGTGCTTCTCGCCTATCGCTATCCGGCCCTCGCGCTTCTCCTGCTCGTCGGGGCGATCGGCCTGCCGGTCCCGACCGGATTTTCGACGCTGCTGGCCGGATCGATGGTCGCCATCGGCGAGATGACCTGGCCGCTGGCGGCCGCCGTCGCCATCGGGGCGTCCGTCAGCGGCGACGTCATCGGCTATGCGATCGGCCGGCTTGCCGACGAGAGCTTCCTTGCCCGGGGCGGTCGCTGGATCGGCTATTCAGGTCGCCGCAAGGAGCGCATGCACCAGATTTTCGCGCGCTGGGGCGGCCTGACGATCCTGATGACCCGCACGCTCGTCTCGCACCTCAGCTCCCTCGCCAGCCTGCTCGCCGGCATCAGTCGCTACAACTTTGCAGCGTTTCTCGGCTTCGCCATTCTCGGGCGGGTGCTGTGGACCGCCGCCTATCTCGGCCTCGGCTATGTCATCGGCAATAACATCGAAGCGGCCGGCACCTTCCTTCAGCAGGTCACCGGCCTGGTGCTGTCGGTCGGCGCGATGCTGATCGCCGGCAGCTACCTCGTCATGCCGTATCTCGACCCGTCACCGGCCGGGATCGACCGCGAACCGACCGCCTAGCTCTTGCCGATCAGCACCGAGGCGATGCTCTCGAACTCCTCGTCGAGCGAAATGTCGGTGAACGGCTTGCCCGCCTTCTCGTACCAGTAGCGGGCGTTGGGCATGTCGCCTTCGGCCCGGTGGAGATGGGCATGCACCCAGGCGGCATCCTCACTGTCATCGTCCTGGACGATCTCGTGGGCGCGATCCCAGTCGCCCTTTGCCGCGTGCCACAGCGCCCGCGGCGGACCCGCCAGATCCGACGGCGGCTCATCCGCTCCGGTCGAAGCCTTGAACTCCTCATGATCCATTGTCTTTGCTCCTCGAGAATCGAACGCCGTCGGACCTGCGGCAGCATACCGGCGGCGATCGCCCCGATCCTCCCCGACGGCCGCCGATCGGGGCCGAGGCTACACCGGCCACCGGGTCACCACCATCGCTCCGGGACAAAATGACCGGCCGCATCCTCGATCACCTGGCCGGTGCGAAACAGCATCTCCTCGTCGAAGGGCCGGCCGATCAGTTGCAGCGCGAGCGGCAAGCCCCTGTCGTCGAGCCCGGCCGGCACGGCGATCCCCGGCAGCCCGGCCATGTTGACCGTGACGGTGAAGACGTCGTTGAGATACATCTCGATCGGCGAAGCCGTCGACATGGATTCGAGGCCGAATGCGGCGCTCGGCGTCGCCGGCGTCAGGATCGCGTCGACGCCCGCCGCGAACGCCGTCTCGAAGTCGCGCTTGATCAGCGCCCGGACCTTCTGCGCCCGCAGGTAATAAGCGTCGTAATAGCCGGCG
The DNA here is from genome assembly GCA_963812275.1 of uncultured Alphaproteobacteria bacterium. Lineage (GTDB taxonomy): Bacteria > Pseudomonadota > Alphaproteobacteria > Rhizobiales > Kaistiaceae > Bauldia. The sequence goes on from CAWEUQ010000004.1 coordinate 24,098, forward strand.
GAGAGCACGTAGGTGCCGATCATCACCCGCCGCTTGACCTCCTTGCCGAAACCGGCGGCGCGGCTGTTCTCATACATCGCCGCAATGTCTTCGCCGGGGACGCGCAGTCCGTAGCGGACACCGTCATAGCGCGCGAGATTCGACGACGCCTCGGCCGGCGCGACGATATAATAAGCCGGCAAAGCGTATTTCGTATGCGGCAGGGAGATGTCGACGATTTCAGCGCCGGCCTCGGTCAGCCACGCCTTGCCCTGCTCCCACAGCGCCTCGACAGCGGGCGGCATGCCGTCGATCCGGTATTCCCGCGGAACCCCGATCCGGAGGCCCTTGACGCTCTGGCCGACCGCCTTCTCGTAGTCCGGCACCGGCAGATCGACCGAGGTCGTGTCCCTGGGATCGACGCTCGCCATCGAGCGCAGCATGATCGCAGCGTCGCGGATGGTGCGCGCCAGCGGTCCGGCCTGGTCGAGCGACGAGGCGAAGGCGATGATCCCCCAGCGCGAGCAGCGCCCATAGGTCGGCTTGATGCCGACCGTCGCGGTGAAGGCCGCCGGCTGGCGGATCGAGCCGCCGGTATCGGTGCCGGTGGCCGCGGCGCAGAGCCGCGCCGCCACCGCCGTCGCCGAACCGCCCGAGGAGCCGCCCGGCACCATCGGCGCGTTCGAACCTTCCGAGCGCCACGGATTGACCACCGGCCCGTAATAGGATGTCTCGTTCGACGAGCCCATGGCGAACTCGTCCATGTTGAGCTTGCCGAGCATCACCGCGCCGTCGGCCCACAGATTCGCCGTCACCGTCGATTCATAGACCGGCTTGAAGCCGTCGAGGATATGGCTCGCCGCCTGGGCGTGGACGCCCTCGGTGCAGAACAGGTCCTTGATGCCGAGCGGCACCCCTTCGAGCGCACGCGCCTCTCCCCCGGCGATCCGGGCGTCGGACACCGCCGCCATCGCCAGCGCCTTGTCGGGTGTCTCGACGATATAGGCGTTGAGTTCGCGGGCGGCCTCCATCGTGGCGAGATAGGCGCGCGTCAGCTCCGTCGCGGAGAACCGGCCGGCCGCCAGCCCGTCACGGATTTCGGCGATCGTCAGGGCGGTCAGGTCGCTCATGCGCTGGCTCCGGCGGCCATTACTCGACCACCTTCGGCACGACGAAGAAATGGTCCTCGCGGGCCGGCGCATTGGCGACGATCTTCTCCGCCTGATCACGCTCGGTGACCACGTCCTGCCGCTTCTTCATCTCCACGGCGACCACCGACGTCATCGGCTCGACGCCGGTGACGTCGACCTCATTCAACTGCTCGACGAAGCCGAGAATGGCGTTCAATTCGCCTTTCAGCGCCTCCGCCTCCTCGTCGCTGACCGCGATCCGGGCCAGACGTGCGACGCGCTTGACGATGTCCTTGTCGACCGACATGAGTGATTGTTTCCTGGGAGGGTACCCGGGCCTATAGCAGAGCCGGATTTGCCGGAGCAAGTGGCCTTGATCGGCCATAGGCGAAAGGCGGGAATCGCGGCTATGATACGCCGTCGCGCCGATGCCCGGGACGAGGCCTCCGGCGCGGGGACCCAAGCGATGACAGCCGCTCCCGATCAGCAGCCGAGCCTTTGCCGCGACTGCCTTTCCCGGGTGCCGCCGGCGGCACGGCGCTGCCCCGCCTGCGGCAGCCCTCGCCTCCTCGCCCATCCCGAGCTCGACCAGCTGACCATCGCCCATCTCGACTGCGACGCCTTCTACGCCGCGATCGAGAAGCGCGACGATCCATCGCTGGCCGACAAGCCGGTGATCGTCGGCGGCGGCCGGCGCGGCGTCGTTTCGACCGCCTGCTACATCGCCCGCATCCACGGAATTCACTCGGCGATGCCGATGTTCAAGGCGCTGAAGCTCTGCCCCGATGCGGTGGTGATCCCGCCGTCGATGGAGAAATACGCCGCCGTCGGCCGTGAGGTCCGGGCGCTGATGCTGGAGCTCACGCCGCTGGTCGAGCCGATCTCGATCGACGAGGCCTTCCTCGACCTGTCCGGCACCGAGCAAGCTCCATCACGCCACGCCGGCGCAATCGCTCGCCGGCCTTGCGCTGCGCATCGAGCGTGAGATCGGCATCACGGTTTCGATCGGCCTCTCCTTCAACAAGTTCCTCGCCAAGATCGCGTCCGACCAGAACAAGCCGCGCGGCTTCTCGGTCATCGGCAAGGCCGAGGCCGTCGATTTCCTCCGCGACCAGCCGGTCGGGCTGATCTGGGGCGTCGGCGCCAAGACCCGGGAACGGCTGGCGGCCGACGGAATCGGCACCATCGGTACTCTCCAGCGGATGAGCGAAGCCGATCTCGCCCGCCGCTACGGCTCGATCGGCCTGCGCATCGCCCGCCTCGCCCGCGCCGACGACACCCGGCCCGTCAATCCGCGCGACAGCGCCAAGAGTGTCAGCGCCGAGACGACGCTCGAGACCGACGTCTCCGATCCGCATACGCTGAAGGCGATCCTGCGCAGGCTCTCCGAACGGGTCTCGCAACGCCTGAAGAAAGCCGAACTCGCCGGCGTCACCGTCACGCTGAAGCTCAAGACCGGCGACTTCCGCACGCGCACCCGCAGCCGCCAGCTGGCCGACCCGACCCGCCTCGCCGACCGCATCTTCCAGGCGGGATCCCATTTGCTGGAGCGCGAGACCGACGGAACCCGCTATCGGCTGATCGGCATCGGGGTGTCCGATTTCGTCGATCCACGCCTCGCCGATCCGGACGATCTCGTCGACCCGGCAAGCGCCAAGCGCGCCGCCGCTGAGGCCGCCATCGACCGGATTCGCGACCGCTTCGGCAATCCCGCCGTCGAAACCGGCCTGGTCTTCGGCGAAATCGCGGCGACGCGGACCAAAGGGCAAGCGCGACTGATCCCGCCCCGATCCGGGGCCGGCGACAGGCGAATCGTCCCCTTCCTCGGCCCGCCCAACCGAGGATGGCGGGTTGCGCTTGACCGCCCCCTCAAATCGTCTGATTAATCAAAGCCAAGCGCGTTCAATCGCGTCGTACAAGGACTAATCGCCAAGGGGAGGAAACTGATCGCGCCGTCGATGCAGCGGCCTTGCGCGCGAACCGTCAGCGCCGATACCTCCGCATTTACCCCGTCGACCGCACAACCCTCGTTTCGCAGCGCCTCAATCGGCTTCGAGCTCCATTGACCGGCGCGCGCTCTTTAGTAGGATGAAAAGGGGAGGAACGGATTTGAACACCATTGCAACGGTCTGGCGCAGACGTCGCTCCGTCCGCGGCGCCGACGGTCGGTCGACCCATGGCTGATGTCGCAAATGCCGAAGTCGACGGGCGCACCGATTTCTCCTCGATCGTCAGGATGGAGAATGTCCAGAAGTTCTTCGGGCCGATCCAGGCGCTGCAGGACATTTCCCTTGAGATCGGACGCAACGAGATCGTCGGCCTGATTGGCGACAACGGCGCCGGCAAGTCGACCCTGATCAAGGTGATGACCGGAGTGATGCCACCGACCTCCGGCCGTATGTTCATCCGCGACAAGGAGATCCGCGCCGGAGACCATTCGGTTCGCATGGCTCACGATCTGTCGATCGAGACCGTCTATCAGGACCGCTCGCTTGCCGACAAGCAGCCGCTGTGGCGCAATTTCTTCGTCGGCCGGCAGATCACCAACCGTTTCGGCTACATCAATATCAAGAAGCAGAAGGAGATCGCCGACAAAATCCTGAAGGAGGCGATCGGCTTTCGTGGCGAAGGGATCACGGTGGATTCCACGGTTGCCAACCTGTCCGGCGGGGAGCGCCAGGGCATCGCCATCGGCCGTGCCATGCACTACGACGCCGACCTCATCATTCTCGACGAACCAACGGTGGCGCTGGCTGTCGCCGAAGTCCGGAAGGTTCTCGATTTCGTAAGACGAATAAAGGAATCCGGGCGGGCCTGCATCTACATCGAGCACAATCTTGCCCACGTCCACGAAGTCGCCGACCGGCTCATCGTCCTCGACCGCGGACAGATCGTTGCCGAAATCCTGCCGAAGGACATGAACGTCTCCGAGCTGACCGAGTTCCTCATCGAACTCCAGCATAAGAAAAAGAGCTAGTGCGGCAGATGGCAAAGCAGCGTGGCCCGTCCCTGGTCGAGCGCTTCGAAGGGCTCCCGATCATCATCGTCTTCTTCGCGCTGCTTGCGCTGTTCATGTACATGGCGCCGCAGGTCTTCCTCCAGCCGTTCATCTACACGACCTTCCTGTCGACCCTGCCGCCGCTTCTCATCCTCGCGGTCGGGCTGACCTTCGTCATCGGCGCGGGCGAGATCGATCTCTCCTTCCCCGCGATCATCTCCTTCTCCGGCTTCGTCTTCGCAGTCCTGTTCAAGGAATACGAGCTCGGCTGGCTGGCGGTAATCGCGGCCCTGGCCTCGGGCATCTTTGTCGGCTTCATCAACGGCATCATCATCGCCAAGATCGGCATCCCGTCCTTCATCGCGACACTGGGCACCCAGTTCTTCTGGTTCGGGATGGCGACGGTGCTGTCCGGCGGCAAATCCTATGCACTGCGCGGCGTCGAGGACTCCTCGGTGTGGCAATGGATCGTCGGCCGGCCCTTTGCCGAGTCCGAAACCGCCTGGGTGGCGCAACTCCCCTTGCAGGCTTTCTGGACCGCGATCATCGTCATCTTCCTGTGGTCCATCCTGCGCCGCCACCGCTTCGGCGAGCATGTGCTGTTCATCGGCGACTCCAACGATGTGTCGCGGGTTCTCGGCATCAATGTCGACCGCGAGAAGATCAAGATCTTCACCCTCATGGGCGGCCTGGCGGCGATCGCTGCGATCATGTTGACGCTGGAGAACAAGAACTTCTTCGGCAACCAGGGACAGGGCTACCTGCTGACCGCCATTGCCTCGGTCCTGATTGGCGGCACTTCGATCTTCGGCGGCCGCGCCACGATCATCGGCACCGTCTTCGGTTCGATGATCATCCTGATGATCGAGCCCGCCCTGGTTGCCGCCGGCCTCACGGGGGCCTGGGTGCGGACCGTTCAGGGCCTCGTCTTCCTGATCTCCATCATCTTCTACCTCTATGCCGACGAGCCGCAGCGTCGCGCCGCCTTTTTCGTGCGCCTCGGCTTCCCGGGCATGAGCGGCGGCCGCCCGGCCGCCGGCACTCCAAGCGAACCCGCGCAGCCTGGCGCGGGCGTGACAGGCAAGTGAAGTGAAGACCAAAAAAGGGAGAAAACGGATATGAGACTGACCACAACACTGCTCGCCGGCGCAGCCGCGATTGCCATGCTGGCCAATGCCGGCACCGCCTCGGCCGAGATGATCGGCGACGGCCTGACGATGTACATGCAGATGGGCGGCAATCCCGGCGACGGCGCCACCCTCGCCCGTCAGACCGGCGCGGCGCAGGCGGCGGAAGCCTTCGGCGTCGACCTCAAGGCGCAGTTCTCCGCCTGGGCGCCGGAGACCATGATCAACCAGTTCAAGGAGGCGGTCGCCGCCAAGCCGGACTGCATCGAGATCATGGGCCATCCCGGCAGCGCCGCCTTCGAGGATCTCGTCAAGGGCGCGGTCGACCAGGGCATCGTCGTCACCAGCGGCAACTCGCCGATGACCGATCTGCAGGCCGAGTTCGGCTCAAAGGGCTTCGGCTATGCCGGCGTCGACCTCTATGTCGGCGGCCAGATCACCGCCAACTACATGATCGCCCAGGGACTGAAGTCCGGCGACGAGGCGATGGTGTATGGCGTCTTCAGCCAGGCCGAGCGTGGCCTCTCCGAGAAGGGCCTCGCCGACACCCTCGAGAAGGCCGGCCTCAAGGTCGACCGGCTGGAGATCACCCAGGAAGCCAACAGCGACGCCTCGCTCGCCGTTCCGGTCCTCGCCGCCTACATCCAGGCCCATCCGGACCTCAAGGCGATCGGCACCCAGCATGGCGGCGTCACCAGCGTCCTTGCCGAGACGTTGAAGAAGGCCGGCAAGAAGCCGGGCGAGATCATCGTCGGCGGTATCGACCTCGCGCCCGCCACCATCGACGGCCTGAAGTCGGGCTACATCTCCGCGACCCTCGACCAGTTGCTCTACCTGCAGGGCTTCCTGCCGGTCCTGCAATGCGTCATGACCGCGAAGTACAAGATGCCCGGCCTGTCGATCAACACCGGCGCCGGCGCCGTCACGTCCCAGACCATCGACAGCCTTGTCGACCTGATCGACGCGGGTATCCGCTAGCGCTTCTTCAGGAAGAGTCTGGGCGTTCCGCCCGGAATATGCGGGAAAAACCAGCGTCGGCGGAGGAAACTCCGCCGGCGTTGTGATTCGGTCCGCAAGACCCTAGGCGCGTTCGACCACCGTCTCCGATGCGCCGACCAGATCCCCATCGAACGAGGCGATGGCATCCTCGGGACCGAGCGGCACGACAAATGCGATCCGGCAGTGTCCCCCGGCCTGACCGACGGTGAGCTCAATCTCGTATTCCGAAAGGATGTCGCGGACGATGCCGAGACCGAGCCCGGAAGAATCTTCGCCGTCCCGGTGGACGGGAACGGCCTCTGTCGCTGAACCAACCGTATCGGGGTCAAATCCCGGGCCGTCGTCCTCAATCGCGATTACGACATTCCCCTCCACGATTTCAGCGCGAACAACCACCAACGAGCGCGCCCATTTGCGCGCGTTGTCCAGCAGATTGCCGACCACTTCACCAAAGTCGCCCGGGTCGATGCGGACCGACAATCCGTCGGGAATCTCCTCCTCCCAGCTGATCGCATCTCCTCGCGGCAGGTACTGCATCAGCCGCAGCAGCCGATCGATCGTCGCGCCGACATTGGTGTAGGTCCCGGCTGCGGCGGAGGCCCCCGCCGTACGCGCCCTGCTCAGTTCGCGATCGACATGGCGTCGGATCGTCTCGATCTGGCCGCCAATTCGTGACGCGGGCTCTGTCATGCCCTGCCGTTCCAGCCTGCGCACTTCGGCGCCGATGATGGTGAGCGGGGTCTTGAGGCCATGGGCGAGCGCGCCGGCGCGGTCGCGTGCCTTCCCGATCAGCTGTTCCTGCCGGTCGAGCAGCCGGTTGAGGTCGGTCACCACGGGCGCGACCTCACGCGGCACGTCGGAGCCGAGCCGCGGCTGCCGGCCGTCGTGGACCGCCTTCAACTCGCGATCGAGATTCCGCCATGGGTTCAGGCTGTGGCGAAGCTGGAACCAGGCGGCGAGCGCCAGAACCAGTGCAATTGGTCCGAGAATCCACAGGACATCGCGCTCGAACGCGCCACGCAGATCCTCAACCTCGGCATGGTCGATCGCCACGGCAAGCTCGAATTCACGCCGATCGCCGAGCGATACCCGCCGCGCGATCACATAAAGCGCCCCGCCGCCCGGTCCGATCGTTTCGAATGCGCCATCCTCGGAATGGTCATCCGACTTGTCGCTGATGTCGATGTTGTCATCCCACAGCGAGCGCGACGTCATCACGCTCGTGCCGTCCTCTTCGACCTGCCAATAGACGCCGCCATAGGGCTGGTGATAGCGCGGATCGGTCAGTTGCCGGATCAGCGTCGGTTCGCCGTGAGCGTCGAGGCGGAAGGCCGCAGCAAGCTCGGTGAAGCGCACTTCGAGTTCCTGCTCGACGCGATTGAGGATCTGTCGCTCGAAAACGGCGACCAGTGACACCTCGGCCACCGCCAACGTCGCAACGATCGAGAAAAGCGCGACCGCCAGGAGCCTCAGGCGGATCGATGGACGTCGGGATGGCATATCAAGCCTCCATCAAATAGCCGTGGCCGCGCCGGGTGGAGATCACGTCACTGCCGATTTTGCGCCGGAGTCGGGCGACCAGCGCCTCGATTGCGTTGCTGTCCGGCTCACGGTCCCGCTGGTAGACATGCTCGGCGATTTCAAAATGGGATACGACCCGACCCTTGTTATGCGCAAGGAAGCGCAGGAGTCGGAACTCCAGCGGCGTCAGGTCGATCTGGCGGGACTTGCGGAGAACGCGCAGCCGCCGGGTATCGATATGGAGGTCTCCGACCTCGAGCATTGGTGTCGTATGCCCGCCGATGCGGCGGAGCAGCCCGCCGATCCGGGCGATCAGTTCCTCCATATGGAACGGCTTGACGAGATAGTCGTCGGCGCCGGCGTCGATCCCCTCCACCCGCTGCAGCCAGGCGCTGCGCGCTGTCAGGATCAGGATCGGACAAGTCACCGCCTCCGCCCTCAAGCGTCGCAGCACTGAAAGGCCATCAAGCTTCGGCAGACTGAGGTCGAGGATGACGGCGTCAAATTCCTCGGTGCCGCCGCGGAACCAGCCCTCCTCACCATTCGTGGCAATCTCGACGACATAGCCGATCGCCCCGAACGCATCGGCAATATCTTCCGCGATCCCGGATTCGTCCTCGACGACCAACAGCCGCATCACCGCCTCCTGACCTGCAGGACCTCGTTGCGGAGCGCATCGACGAAGACCTCCACATAGACCCCGGCGCCGGTGAGCACCCGAAACTTGTACACCCAGCCGCCGGCCTTCAGCCTTTGCAGGTCCACATCGAGCACCTTGCCGGGGACCGCCTTCCTCACGGTCGGCAGCACGCTGCGCAGAGACAGGGCCGTCCCACCCTCGACCGCGCCGCGCGCCTCGCGTGAGCCGCTTCGGTCCCATCCGCTGTCATAGGGGCCGTTGCCGCCGCCGCGCCCGCGATGGCCATCATCATTGCCGCCACCGCCGGACCCGCTGTTGCCGCCACCGCCACCGCCGTGGTCGCCTTTTCCACCGTCGTCGCCACCACCACCATGCCCGTGACCTCCGCCGCCGCCCGATCCGCCGTCGCTTCCCCCATCCTTTGCCATCGCGCCCGCGGCAAGCGAAACCGACGCGCCAAGCGCGAGCAGCAAGGCGAGAAAGACAAAGGCGAACCGGCGACGCATCTGTTGGCAGCCCTCCAGCCGGTCAGATTATGCCATTTCGGATGAGATTTAGCTGACAGACGGGATCAGCCTGACGTGTGGCCGTTGGGTGAGGTTGAGGCATCGGGTGGCACCCAGCCGCCCCACCTCAAGGATGGAGACGACAATGACAATCAAGATCGGTTCATTCGGTCTAGCCACCGGACTGCTCTTCCTCGGCACCGCAGCCGGTCAGGCATCGATCCCCTCCGACAACGATCAGGACAGTTTCCGGCTCCCGCCTGCGGCGACGATCGCCGCGAGCCCGGCCGATATTGGCGGCGATCCCATCATTGTTGCGCGTCGGGGCGCCGACGATTCGCCCGGTGACGACCATGGTCGCAGGCATGGCGGCGGGCACCGTGAAAAGCACAACGAAGACCACCAGAAGGACAAGCATGAGCACCACGGTGGTCACGACGACGGGCCGGGCCATACCTGACCGCCGCTTTGGGTAGCCCGACCCGCGAAGCGTCGGCGGAGGAAACTCCGCCGGCGCTTTTCGTCGCGCGTCACTCGATGTCGGCGAGTTCGGCCTCGGCCCAGTCGATCCAGCCATTCTGGTCGGCGGAAAGCTGCCCCTGGCTGTCGAGCCGCTTGAGGATCGCCAGCGCATCACTGAGCAAGGCCCGCCGTTTCGCCGGATCCTCGGTCACCCCCTGCAGCTTCGCATAGCCGACGACGAGGTCGGTCTGCCAGCGCGCGTTGTCGGGCTCGCCTTCGGCGAGACGGCGCGCCGCCGTCAGCAATTCCCTGAAGGCCACACGGGCGCCGGCGATGTCTCCCTGCTTCTGCTTGACTTCGCCGATCTTGCTGAGCGCGACGGAGACATCGCGCTGCCACAGGACATTGTCAGGGTCCGCATCAACGAGTTGGCGACGGATGGCCAGGGCTTCCTCGTAGCCGACGAGCGCGCCGGCCGCGTCGTCCGTCTTGAGCTGGAGGTCGCCGATCAATTCGAGGTCGACGGAGACGTCACGACGCCCGGACAGGTCTTCCGGATCGGCCTGCACCAGCCGGCGGCGAGCGGCGAGGCTCTTCTCGTAAGCGGCCAGCGCGCCGGCAGCGTCGCCCGATTTCCGCTTGAGAGCCCCTATCTTGTTCCAGATCGCGCCGAAATCACGCTGCCTGCCGATATTGCCGTGGTCCGCATCGGCCAGCTTGCCGAGGATATCGCCACTCTCCTCATAGGCCGCCAACGCCTCGGAGACCCCGCCCGCCTTGAGGGCGAGATTGCCGATCCGTTCGAGCCCGGCGGCAACGTCTCGCTGCCATCCGGCGTTGGCCGGATCGCTCGCGGCAAGCGTCCTGACGATGGCAAGCCGCTCGTCGAAAGCGTCGCGCGCGCCGGCGTCGTCGCCGGCTGCGAGCTTCATGTCGCCGATCTTTTCCAGCGCGACCGCCACGTCGCGCTTCCAGATCGCATTGCCGGGATCGACCTCGGCCAGCCGACGGTTTCCGCCGGCCATCTCCTGATAGGCCGCAAGCGCTCCGGCCATGTCGCCCGCCTCGCGCTTGATATCGCCGATGGTGTTGAGCGCCACCGAAACGTCGCGTTGCCATTCGGTATTGCCGGGATCACGCGCTGCAAGGCTGCGGTGAATGGCGAGACTCTCCTGATAGGCGGCAAGCGCGGCGTCGGTATTGCCGGCGCGCTGCTTCACATCCGCTATCTTTTCGAGGCTGACCGCGACGTCACGCTGCCAGATCGGATTTTGCGGGTCTTCAGCCGCGCGACGGATGGCGAGGCCCTGCTGATAGGCCTCGAGCGCGCCGGCAACGTCCCCGGTCTTCAGCTTCACGTCACCGATCTTGTTGAGGCTGACCGAAACGTCGCGCTGCAGCGCCTTGTTGCCGGGATCGGTCTTGGCAAGGGTCCGCGCCGCGGCGAGCATCTCCTGATAGGCGGCCATCGCCCCTTCGGTGTCGCCGGTCCGCAGCTTCGCGTCGCCAACCCCGCCGAGCCTGACCGGAATGTCGCGCCGCCAGAAGGCGTTGTCCGGGTTGGATGCCGCGAGTCGGCGGGAAATGGTGAGGCCTTCCTCGAAGGAAGCCAGCGCCGAAGCCGTGTCGCCGGCGGCGAGATAGGTGGTCCCGAATTCATGCAGCATCGCGGACTCGCTCCGCTGCACGCTGGCGTCGTCCGGCGCCGCCTCCGCCAGCCGCTTCATCGCGTCTTCGGCGCGGGTGAGGATGGTGCGGACACTGTCGACCCGCATCCCCTCGACATCGCGAAGACCCTGGGCGAGATCGAAGACGACTTCGTCCGCGGTATTCTTCGCGATGCCGAAGTTGCGGATCGCCCGCTCCGCCTCCGCCGTCGCGCGTTTGGCGTTCTCGACCGCGAACCAGGCGGCGACCGCCGCGCCGATGCCGAGCCCCGCGACGACCACGGCGATGCTGTAGGCAAGGCGCAGACTCCGCCTCTGGCGCTTCAATTCCTCCGAATAGAGGTCGGCCTTCTCAGCGCCCTTGATGGTCGCGGCAAGATCGAGCGCGGCGTGGAAGAAGGACTGGTTGCTGCGGGTTGCCGCCGCCGGATCGTCGCGAAACGGCCGGAGATCGACCCACAGCGGCTCCTCGGCGAAACGTCCGCGCAGCGTCGGCGGCAGCGGCGACGCCTCGTCCGAGGCGAAGTCGCCTGCCCCGTCGTCCCAGGCGAGATCGCCTTCGGTCAGGGCGATCAGAACGCGGCCGAGTCCCTCACCTCTCGGGGCCGATGAAATGCCCGACCTCCTTGTCGACCCATTTCGAGGCGGCGGCCGCCGGCGAGGCCAGCAGGATCAGGTAGCGCGACTGGTCGAGCTTGTCCTCGATCGACTGCCACAGTCCGGGCGCCGCCGACAGGCTGGTCGCATCGAGAAAGACGTTGAGGCCGCGCACCTTCCACCACGGCTTGCCGATGGTCTGGATGACCGATCGGAGCGCCCGGGCAATCCCCTTGTCCGCGTGCTGGCTGTACGAAATGAAGGCGTCGTAGACGGCTGCGGCCGTGCCGCCGGCGGTCGTCGCCGCCACGCCGGAGTCGTCGCCTCCACTCTCAAGGATTTCCGCCATTGGCCGATCATATCCGCAGATTGGCCGCCCTCGACAGAGTCCTGCCCGCAGAATCCGGCTTCGCTGCGACGGAATCGTGAAATCGCCGGATTATCCGCCCGCATCGAACCTGTCATTCCGCTGACCGGGGCCGTCAGCGCAGTGAGGGGGGCTCTGATCGATAACTGTCCACAGCGGCGCGGAATAGACCTGCCGCCAGGATAGGAGAAACGACAATGCTGCTTCGCACCATCGCCATCGCGGCCGGCCTCACGTTCGCCGCCGCCACAATCGCCCCGGCCGTCTCGTCGGTCGCCTTCGCCAAGGATCACTCGCACAGCGGGTCGGCCGACAAGAGCGGCCACCAGGACAAGAACCACGGTGACAAGAACCATGGTGACAAGAACCACGGTGACAAGAACCACGGCGACAAGCACAACGGTGACAAGAACGACAAGGGGAAGGACAACAACAAGGGCGATCGCAACCATCGCTGATCGCTCCTGTCGCCGCCCGGTGACGGGCGGTCTGGTGAAAAGCGCCGGCGCCCCTCCGGCGCTTTTCATCTTTTCGCTTGCGCCGATCGCCTGAGCGGCAACATGGCGATAATCCCGAAGCCAGGCCCGAGGGCCAACCCGGCGATCACCCATTGCCATCCGACGAGCGCGGCAACCGCCGGCGCGAGTTGCACCGTGACGAAGGTCAGCGCGAAGCCGAGCGCGGTCTGGAAGGTCATCAGGCTGCCGGCCAGTTCCGGTGGCGCCGCGTCGGCGACCAGCGCCGAGAACTGCGGCGAGTCAGGAATGACCGCCGCGCCCCAGACGATGATCAGGACGACCGTCAGCCACACCGATCCGCCGAAGGTGACGGCGGTCAGCAGCGCCGCCGTGCCGCTGATCGCCAGGATAACGATGGTGGTCTCCGCCTTGCCGATCCTGTCGGCGAAGACCCCGCCGACGACGCAGGCCAGGCCGCCGGCAGCGATCGCCAGGAAGGTCGTCAGCTTGGCGAGGCTCACGGCGTCGTCAGCCGCCATCGTCGCCTGAAACGACGCCGCCGCGAACACCGCCACCCACGACCACATCACGTAAAGCTCCCACATATGGCCGAGATAGCCGAGATAGGCGTCGCGAATCCGCCGGTCAGTCCAGGCAAGCCGGACCACGCCCGGATCGAAGCGCGGCGACCGCGCGTGATGCGGTCCGAGGCCGGCCGCGAGCGCCAGCAGCCCGCCAACCACGGCCAGAGAGGACACGGCGACGACGGTCGGCCGCCAGGCAGCGCCGCCGAGAAACGCGGCGAGATAAGGCATGGCGTTGCCGAGGGTCAGCGCGCCGACCAGCAGGCCGACGAGAAGGCCGCGATCGCGCGTTCCCCATCCGACCGCGATCTTCATGCCGACCGGATAAACCCCGGCCAGCAGCGCGCCGGTGGCGAAACGGGCGGTGATCGCCACATCGCCGCCAATCGGCGCCACCAGCAGGGCGGCATTGGCAAGGGCGGCGAGCACCGCCGAAATCGCGAAAACCCGACGCGGATCGAAGCGATCCGGAATCCCGCTGATCGAGAAGAAGAGCGCCCCGACGACGAAACCGGCCTGCACCGCGCTCGACAGCAGCGCCTGCCGATCCGGACGAGATCGCCGATCTCGCGGACCATGTCGGGGAGAACCGCGGCGGAGGTGAACCAAAGGCTCATACCGGCCATCTCGGCGAAGATCAGAAGGGCGATCGAGCGTCGCTTGGAGTGGGTCATGCGGCGTGCCACCCCATCGGCGGTGCGCGGCCAGGATCGCACCGACCGCAGCAGGTAGCAATTCGTACATGGGTTGCATGCTCGACCCGCATCACGGCCAACGGTATGAAAGAGGCGATAACGACGCTGCCGCGGCGCGACCAGGCCCCCGTCTCCTGCTCGCCAGGAGCAATGAGGGTTGGCCAGGCGAATTGCACCGGACGGCAGCACTTGCTCGAGGCAGGACCCATGACAACGAATGTCGCCGGCGCATCGAACCCGCCCGGAAAGAACTGGGCGGGGAATCTCACTTACCACGCCGACGCATTGCGGGTGCCTGTCACACGCGACGAGGCCCAGGAGTGCGTGCGCGCCGCCGCGAGGCTCCGCGTCCTCGGTTCGCGTCATTGCTTCAACGACATTGCCGACACGACCGGTACCCACTTATCCCTGGAGCGGTTCAGGCGCGTGGTGTCGCTGGACAGGGCCGCTGGCCAGGTCACCGTCGAAGCCGGAATTCGCTACAGCGACCTGGCGCCTTACCTCCACGAACAGGGCTTCGCGCTGCACAACCTCGCATCGCTGCCGCATATCACGATCGCCGGCGCATGCGCGACGGCCACACACGGATCGGGCGTAGGCTTGGGAAATCTGGCGACACAGGTCGCCGCCATGGAATTCATCGACGCCTCCGGGACTCTCGTCACCCTGTCGCGCACGGATAACCCCGATACGTTTCCCGGCGCCGTCGTCAACCTCGGCGCGCTCGGCGTCGTCACCAGGCTGACGCTCGATATCCAGCCGGACTTCGACGTGGCCCAGCACGTTTTCCTCGACCTGCCCGTGAACGCTCTCGATGCGCATTTCGATGAGATCATGTCGAGCGGCTACAGTGTCAGCCTGTTCACCGACTGGCGCGGAGACACGATCAACCAGGTTTGGATCAAGAGCGTTGTCGGCGCGAGCCCCGACCTTGGCGGGCGCCAATCCTTCCACGGCGCACGACCGGCAACGCGGAACGTCCACCCCGTGGGCGGGGATCCCGTCAACTGCACGCCGCAGATGGGTGTCCCGGGCCCCGCCTACGATCGGCTTCCCCACTTCCCGATCGGCTCGATCCCGGCCGGCGGCGGGGACTATCAGGCCGAGTACTTTGTTGCCAGGGAAGACGCGATCGGTGCGGTGTCGGCCCTTCAGGCGTTCGGCGACCGGATGGCGCCGCACCTGATGATGTCGGAAGTCCGCGCGATCGCCGCCGACGACCTGTGGATGAGTCCCTGCTACGAAGAACCGCGCGTCGCGTTTCATTTTTCCTTCAAGCCCGACTGGCCTGCCTTGAAGGCCCTGCTGCCGGAACTGGAGGCGGTGCTCGAACCTTTCGATCCGCTCCCGCACTGGGGAAAGCTGTTCACGATGCAGCCGGGCACCGTGCAGGCTCGCCACAAGAAGCTCGATGCGTTCAGGGACCTTCTGGAAAAACATGATCCCGGCGGCAAATTCCGGAACGACTTCGTCAACCGGCATATCTTCGCGGCCGACTGAACAACCTGAACATCGCGCCTGGGACCTGGCCGCGGAGGCGGTGGATCGCATCACCTGTAGTCCGGATTGGGATTGTCGAAGCGGCAGCCGGCGTCCCAGAGCTTCCTCTGGTTGCCATGGACGGGATAGCCGCCGGCATCGCGCAACAGGCGCGCCATGTGCATCAGGTTCCAGGTCATGAAGGTGGTGTTGCGCTGGGTGAAATCGCTCTCGGGCCCGCCCGAACCCTCGTCGAGATACGACGGTCCCGGCCCGATCGGGCCGATCCAGCCGCAGTCGGCCTGTGGCGGGACGACGTAGCCGAGATGCTGGAGCGAATAGAGGATCTCCATGGCGCAATGCTTGACGCCGTCCTCGTTGCCGGTGATCACGCAGCCGCCGGTCTTGCCGTAGTAGATCCACTGCCCCTTGTCGTTGAGCTCGGCCGACATGCCGTAGAGCCGCTCGATGACCAGCTTGCAGACCGCCGAATACTGGCCGAGCCAGATCGGCGAACCGATGACCAGAATGTCCGCGGCGAGGATCGTCGGCCACAGCTCCGGAAACGCATCGGTCTTGAAGCCATGCTCGCGCATGTCCGGATAGACCCCGTAGGCGATGTCGTGATCGACCGCGCGGATCGAGGTCACGGCGATGCCGTTCCTGCGCATGATCTCCCGCGAAACCTCCATCAGTGCGTCGGTATTCGACGTTTCCGGCGATGGCTTCAAGGTGCAGTTGATGAAGACCGCCTTGAGCCCGGAAAAGTCGAACGGGCTGTCGGCGCAAAGCTGTTCCTGTATCGGCATCAGTGCCATGGCGGCCTCCCTTGAATCGATCCCTGAAGTCCGGAACCGATTGTCGCGGCTCCGCCGATGTCATGCCAATCAAGTGCGCTTGAGGTGGCCGTTATCGACGGCCGGGAGGCACGCCGCGCGGACGGACGATCCAGCGATCGGGACCGGTCGGATCAGTAGCAGCCCTTCTGCGCCTCGACCGACTTCACCTTCGCGATGTTGCTCCGCTCGTATTTGTTGAGCGGCACCGACCCCGAGTTGGTATACATGCATCCGGCATTTGAGAAGACCGCCTTACCCTTGGCCGTCTGGAAGCAGTAGCCGTTCTCGTCGAAAATCGTGTTCCGCACGGTCCACAGCGAATCGCAGGAGAGCTTCTTCAGCTGCGTCGTCGAAAAATAATGGCTGTCGGTGCAGCCGATCAGCTCAAAGCAGGCAGCAAATCCCGGCTGCGCGCCGAACAACGCGAGGCCGAAGCAGGCGGCGGTGAATTTGGTGGCCGAGCGCAAGGGATACGAAGGCATGGCGACGATCTCCTCATTCGGGGGAATTGGAGCATACGCCCCCCGGATCCGTTTGATCCACGGCAAAAGCACCCTTCTGGCCGCCGGGCGCCCAAATCGACGCTCCTGCGGCTTGGACGCCTTGCCTTCCCGGATGGTATAGCGACGGACATCCCTGCCGGCGAAGCGAACCGTGCCCGAAACACCCCGCATCCTGATCGACGCCGACGCCTGTCCGGTCAAGGACGAGGCCCTGCGCGTCGCCGCGCGCTACGGGCTCGGCGTCGTCATCGTCTCGAATGGCGGGCTCCGCCCGTCGCGCGATCCGCTGGTCCGCCATGTCGTGGTGCCGCGCACCCCCGACGCCGCCGACGACTGGATCGTCGAGAATGCCGCGGCGCAGGATATTGTCGTGACCGCCGACATCCTGCTCGCCGCGCGCTGCGTCGAGCGCGGCGTGCAGGTGATCGGTCCGGACGGGCGACCCTTCACGCCGGACTCGATCGGCATGGCGGTCGCGATGCGCAATCTCAAGCAGCACCTGCGCGAAACCGGCGAGAGTCCCGGCTATAATCGTGGTTTCACCAAGGCTGACCGTTCGCGCTTTCTTGGCGAAATGGACCGGCTCGTCCGTCGCGCGAAGGCAGGCGCATGATCGAATCCCTCACCTTCCTGCTCCTCGCCCAGCTCGCCGGCGAGGTCATCGTCCGGGCCCTCGGCCTGCCGGTCCCCGGCCCGGTCATCGGCCTGATCCTGCTGGCCCTGATCATGGCGTGGCGCGGCATCCCGCCGGCGCTCCACGAAACCGCCCTCGGTCTGCTCCGCAACCTGTCGCTGCTCTTCGTCCCGGCCGGCGTCGGCGTCATCCGTCAGGCCGACGTGCTGGCCGAGAACTGGCTCGCGCTTTCGCTGGCCCTGGTCGTCTCGACGCTGGCGACGCTGGCGGTGACGGCGCTCGCCTTCCGTTGGGCGCACAAGCGATTCGGGACGGCCGAAAGCGAGACATCGGAATGAATCCGGCCGTCGACCTCTGGGTCTACCTTTCCACCAGCCCGCTCTCCTGGCTGGCCTTGACGCTGGCCGCCTATGTCGTCGCCGATCGGATCGCCAAACGGTTGAACCGCCATCCCCTCGCCAACCCGGTGATCATCGCCGTCGCGCTCGTCATCGTCGCGCTGCAGGTGACGTCGACCCCGTTCGAGACCTATTTCGAGGGCGCGCAATTCGTCCATTTCCTGCTCGGCCCGGCGACGGTGGCGCTGGCCATTCCGCTGGTCGAGAACTGGAAAAGGGTGAAGCGCTCGGCCCTGCCGATCCTCATCGCCCTTCTCGCCGGATCGGTAACCGCGGTCGGCAGCGCCGTCGGCATCGGCGCGCTTCTCGGCGCCTCGCCACCGATCCTCGCCTCACTCGCCGGCAAGTCGGTGACGACGCCGATCGCCATGGCCATCGCCGAGCAGCTCGGCGGCATTCCGACATTGACCGCCGTGCTGGTCATCTTCACCGGCGTGCTCGGCGCGGTGATGGTGACGCCGATGATGAACCTGTTGCGGATCCACGACTATGCGGCGCGTGGCTTCGCCGCCGGCGTCGCCGCCCATGGCATCGGCACCGCCCGCGCCTTCCAGGTCAACGAGCTTGCCGGCACCTTCGCCGGGCTGGCGATGGGTCTGAACGGCATCCTGACCGCGCTGATCGTGCCGCTCCTCGCGCATTTCGTCGTTGGCTAGCTGCAGCCCTTCTCGCGCTCGATCTTGCGAACCGTGTCGACATTCGCCTTTTCGTAGCGGTTGAGCGGGACCTCCGCCGCCGACTTGTACACACAGCCGACATTCGAGAAGGCCGCCTTGCCCTTGGCGGTCTGGAAGCAATAGCCGTTCTCGTAATAGATCGTATTGCGGACCGTCCACAGCGAGTCGCAGGAAAGCTTTCGCAGTCCGCGTTCGAGCAGGGTCTGGTTGTCGGTGCAGCCGAGCAGTTCGAAACAACCGGCGAATGCCGGCTGCCCGGCAAAGGCGGCAAATACGAACCCGGCAGCGGAAAGTTTCGTGGCGAGGCGGATGCAGCGCAGCATGAAGCGGTCTCCCTTCAGGGAAATATGGAAAGTTCTTCGGCGCCGGTCTTCGGACAAACCTACACGACCGGCTCCGCGACCGCAGACCGGGCAACCGGCATCAGCGAAAAGACCAGCAGGTTGGCGAAGACACCGACCACCAGCCCGGCGACATGGAAGGGCTGGTCAAAAACATTGTCCCACACGGTTGCAACGATAAGGCCGGACAGGGCGCCGGCGACGAAGCCGTAGACCTCCTTGCGAACCCCATAGATCGTGGCGACCAGGGGCACCAGAACGATCGGCGCCCAATAGGTATAGGCATAGATCAGAATGCCGAGAATGCTCTCGATGGTGAGCGCGAAGATCACCGAGAGCACACCGACGACGAAGGTCACGGCCTTGGCCAGCATCAGCGCCCGCCGGGCCGGAAGCGGTTCGGCGCGCAGCGGCTGCAGCACATCGTTGATAAAGGCGATCGACGCGGAATTAAGGAAGGAATCCGCCGAGGACATGACGATCGAGATGACGGCGGCGATGACCAGTCCCTTGAGCACCGGCGGCATCACCGTGACGACGACATGGGGCATCGCCAGGTTGGAATCGAGCGCCGGATCCATGGCCAGCGCCACCAGGCCGATAAGGCCGGTGATGGCGAAGAAGGGGATCGAGAAGAGCCCGGAATAGAGTGTGCCGCGCGCCGCGGACTTCGCGGACTTGCCGCTGCACAGCCGCTGCACGTAAGGCGGCACCAGCGTCTCGCCGAACATGAAGACCAGGATCAGCGCAACCAGCCCAAGCCATTGATAGTGGGCGCCCGGTAGCTGGATCCGGTCGGCAGGAACCGCGGCGATCAGCGCATCGACGCCGCCGACATAGGCGATGCCGAAGATCAGGACCAGCGGCATGCCGATCGCGAGGATGGCGAACTGGAAAATGTCGGTGACCACCACCGCCCGCATTCCGCCGAAGGTGGTGTAGAGGATGACGATGCCGCAGCCGATACCGATGCCCCAGATCCGGTCGATACCGTAGAAGACGTTGAAGACGATGCCCATTGCGCCGACCTGGGCGCCGACGATTCCGGCGCACAGGAACAGCGCGCAAAGCCCGGTGACGATGCGCCCGACCTTGCCGTAGGCGGTCGCCATGATATCGCCGACCGAGATGGCGGTCGGAAATCGGTCCATCTTCGGCGCGATGTAGCGGGCGACCAGGATCTCCTTCAGGCTGAAGCCCCATAGCCCGATGATATTGGCGATGCCGAAGAGAAAGACATTCGCCGCGTTGCCGGTGGAAAAGCCGCCGCCGATGAAGGACGCGGCCATCGTCGCAAAGATGATCCACGGCCCGAACGCGCGGCCCGCCACTGCGTAGTCGGAGAGACTGGTCAGCTTGCGGCCGGACAGGAGTCCGATCCCGAGGACAAAGGCCAGATAGACCGCGACAACGACGATATCGATCATTGTTCACGGGCCTCCGCGATGGGCTCGGCGCCGCGGCACATGGCCATCGAATCGGGCGCTATGGTCAGTCTAACCGACCGTGCACACCATCGTCTTGTCAGCGATTGCGGCGATTGCGGAATCGTACACGCAATGCTATGCTATCATAGTGATAGCATCCCCGCTGCAAGGAGATACCGTCGTGGCGCAGATGATCGTCCGCAATCTCGACGATGCGATCGCCGACCGCTTCAAAGCCAAAGCCCGTGCGGCCGGAAAATCGGCCGAGCAGCTCCTCCGTGAGCTGGTCGAAAACGCCGCGCAGCCGGACATCGCCGACGTTCTCCGCGATCTCGACGCGGTGCGCGAAACGACAAGGGACAAGGCTGTTGCCGATCCTGTGGAGAGCATCCGCCGGGATCGGGACACGGGCTATGGCCGTCTTTGACGCCAATGTGCTGGCAGCCTTGATCGTCGACCTGCCCTGGTCCGACAGCGCAAGGAACGCCGTCAGCCGGGAGGTTGTGCGCACAGCACCCTCGCTTCTCGCCATCGAAGTCGGCAAGGCCGTTTGGCAGAATGTCCGCGCCGGCGTCCTGACGCCGGACCAGGCCGAATTGGCCCTCCAACTGGCGGTTACGATCGTCATGCTGGAGCCCATCGACGATCTGGCCGCCCCGGCGCTCCGGATTGCGATGGAGCATGACCATCCGATTTACGACTGCTGCTATGTCGCACTGGCCCGCCGCGACGGCGTCCCGCTGATTACCGCCGACAAGCGACTGTCGGCGCTCGCGAAGCGCGCCGGCGTGGCGGTGGAGATGGTGATTTAGCGCTGCATTCACTCCGACTCCCCACCGCGGATTACCGGGCTTTTCCCCGAATGCCGCCAGGTCCCGGCGCCGCCAGGACTCGGATCACAAGATGACGAGGTTGTCAGGCGTCGCCTGCCGCACCGCCGCCAGCGGCACCGTCCGGTCGAATGTGACCAGTCGCCCGCCATGTTTCACCGCCAGCGCCAGAAGGTAGATGTCGGTCAGTTGCTTCGGACCGAGGATGCGCGTGTGATCGAAGAGTCCCGGATCGACAATGGAAACGTCATCCGGCCAGAATTCGTGACCAGGCTCGGTCCACGCCGATCGGCAGCAACTGCCAAAGCATCTCGAAGCGGACGATGGCCCGGATAATTCGCTCTGCGACATGATCCGGGTAAAGCCGTTTTGCGTGAGTGGACATGTTGCCCAGCCGCCTTCTGCGTTCGCGGCCCACCAGCCGCGCGCCGGCAGGTGGGACGCATGATCCGATCGAAAATTGCCAGAAGTGCGTTGACGTCGAAAAGGGCGCGCATGCATTACGTCGCGATTGAGCAGCCCCGCGTCCTCCAGATCCGCTTCCTCAAGCAGCCGGTCTACCAGCTCGTTCGTAACCACCCCGCCCCGCGACGGCAGCACAGGGATGCCATCGACGATTTCCAGTCTGCTCACGTCCAGCGGCGCCGCCGGCGTTGTCAGCGCCTTGCGAGCCAGATCGGAAATCACCGCGCCAGCCGTCTTCTTCTCCGCCCGGGCAAGCTCCTTCGCCATCTGGAGCACGTCATCGTCAATATCGAGTGTGGTGCGCATGCATCAGATGTTAGTGCATCAGATGCGGATTTTCAAGAAACGCCCTCACAACGGAATGTTGTCGTGCTTCTTCCACGGGTTCTCCAGCACCTTGCCGCGCAGCAGCCGTAGCGCCCGCGCAACCCTGCGTCGAGTTGCGTGGGGCATGATCACCTCGTCGATATAGCCGCGCTCGGCGGCGACGAAGGGCGACATGAAGCGCGCCTCGTATTCCTTTGTTCGCGCAGCGATTTTCTCCGGATCGCCGGCCTCCTTGCGGTAGATGATCTCGACCGCTCCCTTGGCCCCCATCACCGCGATCTCGGCGGTCGGCCAGGCGTAGTTGACGTCGCCGCGCAGATGCTTCGACGCCATCACGTCATAGGCCCCGCCATAGGCCTTGCGGGTGATGACGGTGACCTTCGGCACCGTCGCCTCCGAATAGGCGAACGAGCAGCTTGGCGCCGTGCTTGATCAGCCCGCCATATTCCTGCGCCGTCCCCGGCAGGAAGCCCGGCACGTCGACGAAGGTGACGATCGGGATCGAGAAACAGTCGCAGAAGCGCACGAACCGGGCGGCCTTGCGCGAGGCGTCGGAGTCGAGGACGCCGGCCAGCACCATCGGCTGGTTGGCGACGAAGCCGATCGTCCGCCCCTCGATCCGGCCGAAGCCGGTGACGATGTTCCGGGCGAAGGCCTCCTGGATTTCGAAGAAATCGCCCTCGTCGACGACCTTCAGGATCAGTTCCTTGATGTCGTAGGGCTTGTTGGCGCTGTCGGGGATCAGCCGGTCGAGCGAAATCTCCTCGCGGCCCGGCGGATCGGCGGTCTCGATCTCGGGCGGCGCGGCGCGGTTCGACAGCGGCAGGTAGTCGATCAGCCGCCGCATCTCGGTCAGCGCCTCGACGTCGTTGTCATAGGCGCCGTCGGCGATCGACGAGCGGGTGGTGTGGACCGACGCGCCGCCGAGCTCTTCCGGAGTGACGGTCTCGTTGGTCACCGTCTTCACCACGTCCGGCCCGGTGACGAACATGTAGCTGCGGCCGCGCACCATGAAGATGAAGTCGGTCATCGCCGGCGAATAGACGTCGCCGCCGGCGCACGGCCCCATGATCACCGAGATCTGCGGGATGACGCCGGACGCCAGCACATTCCGCTGGAACACCTCGGCATAGCCGCCGAGCGCCGCCACGCCCTCCTGGATACGGGCGCCGCCGGCATCGTAGAGGCCGATGATCGGCGCGCCGTTCTTCAGCGCCATGTCCTGGAGCTTCTGGATCTTCTCGGCATGGGCTTCCGACAGCGAACCGCCGAAGACCGTGAAATCCTTGGCGAAGACGAAGATCGGCCGGCCGTTGACCGTGCCCCAGCCGGTCACCACCCCGTCGCCGGCGATCTTCTTGTCGGCCATGCCGAAATCGCTGGCGCGATGCTCGACATACATGCCGAATTCCTCGAACGAGCCTTCGTCGAGCAGCACCTCGATCCGCTCGCGCGCCGTCAGCTTGCCGAGCTTGTGCTGCGCCGCAACCCGCGCCGCGCCGCCACCGGCGCGCGCCGCTTTCCGGCGAATCTCAAGCTCTTCGAGTACTTCCTTCATGATGCCCTCAACCTGTCTCGGCCCTGTCCGGGCCGAAACTATCCCGGCAAAACGGATTCCGCCACGCTGCTGCCGAAAATCCGGCTCGCGCCGCGCCGTTTTGCCCCCGTCCCCGTGACGTCCGGGCGGCTTGATTCCGCCTGAACGCGCCTCTAGTCATGGCTCCGCGGCGCGCAACATGGCCGCCCGGACTAAATCGCGACGAAATGACCAGGGTTTGCATCACCATCTGCACCGCGGGACGGCCGGGCATGCTGTCCGAATGCCTGCGCTCGGTCGTCGCCCAGGACCCGCCGGCAGGCTGCACGGTCGAACTGATCCTGATCGACAACAACCCCAGCCCCCAGGCCGGCGCGATCGTCGATGCGATCGCCGCCGGCGCGCGCCTCCCCGTCACGCTGGTCCATGAGCCGGAGCCGGGCATCCCGCACGCCCGCAACCGCGGCCTCGACGAGGCGCTCGCCCGCGGCGCCGACTGGATCGTCTGCATCGATGACGACGAGATCGCCGATCCGCGCTGGCTCGCCAACCTGATCGAGGCCGGCATCGCCTACAAGGGCGACGTGGTGATGGGCAAGCTGGTCAAGGTCTATCCCGAGCGGCTGCCGCTCTTCGTCCTGCCGACCAACTACCCGCCGCGCCGCGAGGGCGAGGAACTGGAGGTCGCCTATACCCACAACGTCGCCTTCGCCCGCTGGCTGGTCGATCCGGACAAGGGCGGGCTCCGCTTCGACGAAAGGCTGCGTTTCGCCGGCGGCAGCAACTCCCACTTCTTCCGCCGCGCCCGCAAGCTCGGCGCCAGGATCGTCGCGACCGAGAAATCGGTCGTCCGCGAAACCCAGGTCCCCGAGCGCCTCAATCTCAAATGGCAGCTCCGGCGCGAATACCGGGTCGGCGCCGGCATGGCGCGCTCGGAAAGGACGCTCGACGTTCCGGGCCGTCTGAGGCGACGCAAGCCCGGCCAGCTGATCTTCCGGATCATCCGGATGATCGTCACCATCATCCTGTCGCCGCTGATGCTGGTCTTCGGCTTCAAGCGCTTCGAGACCACCGTCGCGGTCGCCATCCGCAAGCTCGCCGCCTCGGCCGGCGCCCTGTCGGCCCATTTCGGCCGCCTGCCCGACCCCTATCGCAAGCTCGACGGCTATTGAGCCCCGAGGGAGAGACGCTGGTCGCCTTTCCCTTAAAAGATCAACCAACTCAACAAGCTGGCGCAAGAAGCGGACTCAATATGAGCGAATCCGGCGTTAATTGCGCGCCCGCTCCAGCACCAGCGCCGCCGCTTTCAGCTCTTCGTAGCGTGCCGCCCGGCGGGTGAGCGCCGCCTCGTCGCGGCCCCAGTGGCGCATCTGCCAGTCCTCGTCGACATGGGCCGCCTGCCACGCCTCCTCCGCCGTCAGCCGTCCCCGCGCCAGCGCCAGCGCGATGATCGCCGAGCCGGTCAGCGTCGTCGCCGTATGGAGTGCCGCGAGGCCGAGCGCGTCGAACGGCTCCACGGCCCGGGCGATCGCCGCCATGGCGGCGTCGGTCTGCGCGACGTGGATGATCCCCTCCGCCAGCACCAGCCGCGCCCCGAGCTCCTTCCGCGCCCAGGTGACCAGCGGGTTCCAGGCGGCGCCCTCGGCGGCCACCAGCCCAGCCGGCCCTTCGGCGCGGTAGCAGATCAGGTCGGCGCCGGCGTGCGCCACCAGATCAGCCCGCACCGCCTCGATGGCCTCGGTTACCCGGTCGAGCGCGGTGTTGACCAGCCGGGTGAGCGGCATCCGGGCGGGATCGATATGCTCGGTCTGCGCCTCCCATTCAGCGGCGAGCGCCAGCGCCACCGCTTCGTCGGGGATCGCGAGCAGCTTCTTCGCCGGCGTTCGTGCGGTCCGTCCGTCGAGAAGCAGCGCATGGCCGCCCCCGTCGGCGCCGATCGACACCACCTTGTAGAACCGCCGCGGCAGTTGCGGTCGCGTCAGACGTCGCGACACCGCTTCCGGATCGGAGGGACGCTTGTCGTTCACCCGATATCAGCCTTCACAATTCAAGCATCGCGCTGGTCGCCGTCACCACCTCGTACCAGTCCTGCCGGTCGAGCGGATTGTTGACCGCCTTTATCGCCGCCTCGAGGCGTTCGCGCTTGCCCGAGCCGATGATCGGAATGCCGCCGGCCGGATGCCGCACGACGAAGGCGATCGCGGCCTCGGCGGGACCGGCCAGCCCGTTCCGCTCGGCGATCGCCGTCAGGATATCCCGGATCGTGGCGACATAGGGATCGTCGCCGGTCATCAGCCGGCCGCCGCCGATCGGCGACCAGATCATCGGCCGGTGGCCTTCGATCAGCGCGGTGTCGAAGGTGCCGTCGGAGATCGGGTCGAGGTGGATCGGCGAAAATTCGACCTGGTTGGTGACGATCGGCGCCTTCAGCTTCGAGGCCAGCAGGTGATAGCGCGATGGCGACATGTTCGAGACGCCGACATGGCGGGTCTTGCCTTCCGCGATCAGCGCATCGAGCGCACCGGCGGTTTCTTCCGGGTCCATCAGGTAGTCGGGCCGGTGCAGAAGGACGAGGTCGACATGGTCGACCCCGAGCTTGTTCAGCGACCGGTCGATCGAGCGGCGGATCTCCGTCTCGGTGAAATCGTAATGGCGGATCCGGTTCACCGTCCGGTGCGGCGAAACCCGCTGGATGCCGCATTTGGTGACGATCTCGAAACGGTCGCGGAGACCGGTCTCCTTCAGCGCCTTGCCGAGAAATTCCTCCACCGTATAGGGATCGGGAAATCCGTAGGTGTTGGCGGTGTCGAGCGTCGTCACCCCGCGGTCGAGCAGGAAGCGCAGGAACTCCGCCAGTTCGTGCGGCGAGGTGAACTGCTCCTCGGATCGCATCGATCCCCAGATGACGGCGGAAAACTCCGGTCCGTCCTTGTGCAGTCTGACCCGGGCGACGTTTCCGGACGGTTCGGTCATCGGTTACTCCTCGTTGGGATCGCGGTCGCCCATCGTGGCGTCGAAGCCGAGCAGGTTCCAGCTCTGCTGCATGTGCGGCGACAGCGGCGCGGTGACGTCGAGGGTGCCGCCCGCCGGGTGCGGCATGACGATCCGCCGGGCGTGGAGGTGAAGCTTGTTCTGGAGGCCGCCGGGAAAGTCCCATTCGTCCTCCGCCTCGAAATACTTGGCGTCGCCGATGATCGGATGGCCGATATGGGCGGCGTGGGCGCGGAGTTGATGGGTCCGGCCGGTCACCGGCCGCATGCTCAGCCAGGCGAGTTTCTGCCCCGCCTGGTCGACCACCGAATAGAGCGAGACCGCGTGGCTCGCCTCGTCGCTGCCATGCTTGGCCACCCGCATCTTTTCGCTTTCCTCGCCCTCGCCCTTGGCGAGCCAGGTCGAGACCCGGCCCTGGTGCGGCTTGGGAACGCCCCTGACCAGCGCCCAGTAGATCTTGCGGGTCGTGCGCCGGCGGAAGGCGGCGGCGAGATGCTGGGCGGCCAGCCGGGTCCGGGCGACGACGATGACGCCGGAGGTATCGCGGTCGAGTCGATGGACGAGGCGCGGCTTCTGCCCCTTGCGGTCCCGCAGGGCCTCGAGCATGCCGTCGAGATGCCGGGTCAGGCCGGAACCGCCCTGGACCGCGAGGCCCGACGGCTTGTTGAAGACGAAGACCTCGGGGTCCTCATGGAGGAGCATCGACCGAAGCAGGTCGATATCGCCCTTGGCGCCGCCGGTTCGCTTTGCATCCTCGAAGGCGGAGACCGGCCTCGCCGCCGCTTGCCCGCCATCCCGGCGGTCGGCGGTCTCGGCGCCGGTATCGCCCGTGTCGGAACGGGCGCCGCCACGCTCCTCGCCCTCGCCCTCGCGAAGCGGCGGAATACGGACCACTTGCCCCGGCGCCAGCCGCGTGTTGGTCTTGACCCGCCCGCCGTCGACTCGCACCTGGCCGGAGCGGATCAGCTTTTGCAGGCGGCCGAAGGCGAGGTCGGGAAAATGCGCGCGAAACCAGCGATCGAGGCGCATTTCGGCCTCGTCGGCTTCGACGGTACGGGTTTCGACTGCTGGCATGGTTGACAAGGATGTGAGGGGTTGGCCCGCGTCATAGCATCAACTTGCGAGCGATACGAGCCGGGAGGTGGTAAGCCGTTGCCGTGACCGACAAGCATCCCGGGCGCGCCAGCGCCATTCCCGTGGGCATCTGGGTCCTCGGCTTCGTCTCGCTGCTGATGGATGTCTCCTCGGAGATGATCCACGCCCTCTTCCCGGTCTATCTGGTCACCGTTCTCGGCGCTTCGGCGCTGACCGTCGGCGTGATCGAAGGGGTGGCGGAGGCGACGGCCGCGATCACCAAGATCTTTTCCGGGGCGCTCTCCGACTGGCTCGGCAAGCGCAAGGTCCTCGCCGCCTTCGGCTATGGCCTCGCGGCCTTCACCAAGCCGGTCTTTCCCCTCGCCCAGTCGATCGGCTGGCTGTTCGCCGCGCGATTCATCGATCGCATCGGCAAGGGCATTCGCGGCGCCCCGCGCGACGCGCTGATCGCCGACATCGCGCCGCCGGAACTCCGCGGCGCGAGCTTCGGCCTCCGCCAGTCGCTCGATACCGTCGGCGCCTTCCTCGGGCCGCTGGCCGCCATTGCCCTGATGTGGCTCACCGCCGACGACTATACGCTGGTCTTCTGGGTCGCGGTGATTCCGGCCTTCCTGTCCTTCGGGCTGATCGCCACCGTCGTCCAGGAACCGGAACGGCCGCCGACATTGCGCAAGGTGCGCGCGCCGCTGTCGCGGGCCGAGCTCGGCCGGCTCGGGCGCACCTATTGGCTGGTCGTCGCCGTCGCCACGGTCTTCACCCTCGCCCGCTTCAGCGAGGCCTTCCTGATCCTCAGGGCCGTTTCGGTCGGGCTTCCCCCCGCCCTCGCCCCGGCGGTCATGGTGGTGATGAATGTCGTCTACGCCCTCGCCGCCTATCCGGCCGGCATCCTGTCGGACAAGGTCGACCGTTTCGTCATCCTCATCGCCGGCCTGGTTTGCCTCGTCGCCGCCGATCTCGTCCTCGGCCTGACCGGCACCATCGCCGGGGTCGGCATCGGCGTCGCGCTCTGGGGCCTGCATATGGGCCTGACGCAGGGGCTGCTCGCGACGCTGATCGCCGACACGGCGCCGGCCGAGTTGCGCGGCACGGCATTCGGCATGTTCAACCTCGCCGGCGGGCTGGCGCTGCTCGCCGCGAGCGTCATCGCCGGCGGCCTCTGGGAGTGGATCGGCCCGGACGCGACATTCCTCGCCGGCGCGGTGTTCACGGCGATCGCGCTGGCCGGCCTGCTGGCGGTGCGGAAGAAGCTGCGCGAGGGCCCGGTCGAGGCCGGCTCAGCCTAGCGAGCGGACGATCCACAGCCCGAGAAACAGCCCGGCGATCGACAGGACGACATTGGCGAGGATGTAGGCGGCGGCCAGTCCCGGCTCACCGCGCTCCCAGATCAGCGCCGAATCGAGCGAAAAGGCCGAGAAGGTCGTGAAGCCGCCGAGGAAACCGGTGGTCAGGAACAGCCGCGCATGCTGCGTCCAGTTGACGCCGGCCCGGAAGGCCAGCCAGCCGGCGATCAGACCCATCAGGCACGATCCGACGACATTGACGATCAGCGTCCCCCACGGAAAATTGAGGCCGATGACCCGCGCCGCGGCGATGTTGACCCCGTGCCGCGATGCGGCGCCGAGGCCCCCGCCGAGGAAGACAAGCAGCCAGGGCGCGAGCGAATTCACGCGGCCGCCGTCCGCAGCGTTTTCAGCATGGCAACGTAAGTCTCCGGAAAGCCGTGATGGATGGCGCCGTCGATCAAATGTCTCACATAGTCCTTGGACGGCAGACCGGGATCGGCCGCGGGAATCGCCACATAGGTTAGCGCTTCGACCGTCCCTTCATCCACCCTCGAGACGGTGATTGTCGTCCGCAGGTAGCGGCTTTCATGCTCCCGGTCCGGAAAATGCCCCTCGCGGGCGTCGAGCCCGGCAAGATCCTCCGCCGACATGCGATAGAGCGCGCCCCAGACCGTCTCGCCATGCGCCGGCTCGATGCTGGCGACCGCACAGAGCCGGACTGGCGAGCGTCGTGGAAAATGCAGGCGATGGTGATCGAGCCGCGCCACCGCGACAGGAGGCGAGGCCGGACACCGCGCCGCCCACTGGACCGGATCGAGATTGGAGCCATAGGCGAAATAGATCATGACGGGATCCGTCGGCGGAAGGGGTGCGCATTCGCTGTCACCGGGATTGCCACGCTATGAGATCCTGGGCAACGGCCCTGTGTCCGCGTTGCCGTGTCCGTCGATAGCCAGTGGGGTGAATTGGCCGACGCTGCGGCGCACAATCTCTATGCGGTGACCACGAACCAACACGCTTTCTGATTTGCCTTCGACGACTCTCATTGCGAATCCGGAAATCACAATTCGAGCAACACGCGAACACCAGGCCGCGTACTCATGAATCTCCGCGCGGGCTGATCCGCTGCAATATCCTCTTCTTGGCGGTGTTCCAGACGTTCCCGGGTTGTGTCCGCATCGCAGAGAAGCGCCAAGGGCTGACGCAGGCGCGAGGTCAGCTCTCGGCCCAAAGCCGCCGTTGGACCACTATGCTGTGAGTGACGGCTCCTGACCCGGACCGGGCCTTCTTGATGGTTTCGCGATTCCGACGGCTTAGCCTATCCTGCAAACCCTTCTCGACGCCGTCAGGCTAGGAAGCAGGATCGCTTGCCAAAACCGGGCGGTAAGGGTCGCGCCGCACCGAATTGTAGCTTAGGCAATGGTCACTCTCCCCCTGGCATGGCTCGTTAGTGTCTTGACGACAATCGCCGCCTATGCCCTGGCGCAAAGTACGCGCACGCCGTTTTCCGCGCGTCTTTTCCTCTGCATTTTCCTTCTCACTCTCGCGGCAATCGGCTTGCTGTTGGGGTTTCGGCTGTCCTTCGGGTCCGATTGGGCAGCGCGGCTCCAACCATTGTTCGCGGTGATCGTCGCGCCTTCTGCCTATCTGGGATTCCGCGCATTGACGCAGCACGCGACATCGTCATGGCAGCAGGCTTTGCGATGGAACGCCGTGCCGGTCGTTTTGGCACAAGCTGCAATCCTGGCGCCAATTCCGATTTCGGAGGATGTGTTCGTGCTGGGGATCACCAGCGTCTACCTCTTTCGAACCGCAACGCTCCTGCGCTATGGCACGGATGAATTCGTGCATGTGCCGGCGCACGCCCTGCGCCTCGTGCGGTCGGCGATATACGCCACGATCCTCCTGCTCGGAATGATGGCGGCGACGGATGGCCTGATCGTCGCGGCTGGCCTGTTTGCGGGCGATGCCTTCATCCTGAGGTTCCTGACCGGCGTTTCCGGCGTTTTCACCGCGTTTGTCTGCATTATCGCTCTTGTCGGTGCGCCGATGGTGCTGCATGGCGCGAAGAGCGGTGAGGCCAAGTCTGAAGAACCGACCGACCGTGACCGTGCGCTGATGGCGGCACTCGATGCGCTGATGACCGAAAAGAGCCTCTACACGGACAACAACCTGACGCTTGCACGAGTGGCGCGGCGGTTGTCCGTCCCGGTTCGCGACGTCTCGAACGCGACGAACAGACTGACTGGTGAAAACTTCTCGCGCTACGTCAATGGCTTTCGTATTCGGCATGCGCAGCGTGCCTTGCACGACACGGAACTACCGATCACCGAGGTGATGTTCGACGCGGGCTTTGTCAGCAAATCCAGCTTCAACACCGAATTTCGTCGCATCGTGGGACTAACCCCGTCGCAGTATCGCGCGAAAAAGGCAGACGCGTAGTCGCGTCTGCCCGTCTTCGATGGCATCAGAATTCAGAGCAAGGGACGCGGCTCGCGTTCACGCCCACGATGTCTGCGAGGATCGAACTTCCGGGGTTCAGGACGAAGCCATGGCCTTCGCTCAGTCCGCTTTTGACGATGATATCCTCATCCTGGTCGTCATCTGCGGTGCTGACGCGATACATGTCGCTGACGACATCATCGCCGCGCGCCAGCGCCTGGGCGACACGCGCACTCCGTATGATCAAGCGGATCGGTCGTGCCGGATGCGCCGAAATGGAGTCGCCGCCAAAATCGCCGGCGACAAACCGGAGAGGGAGCGTCAGACAATCGCGGCTGTCTTCGCTTCGCAAGATCACGATTCCAGACCCTGCCATGCCCCTCAGCTGCAGAAGTGTCGCCTCGCGCGGGGCATCGATGAGAACCACGCCCAAGGCGCCTGCAGGAATTTGCTGGCCGGTGGCGGTTTGGACGGGAGAGCTCAGCGGCCAACTCACGTTTGGTTCTGTTTTTTCGGCGCTGGCCGACCCCGATGCGAGAAGCAATACGACGAGGGCGGTTTGGCGGAAGATCGGTTTGCTACGGATCGTCATGGCTCAGTCCTTTGATGCACATTTGTTCGAGCTGCCGCACGGGACGGCAAGCTGCATCAAGAGGGATTCGGCCAGGGAGGTAGCCCGGATACAGGATCCGGAACGTTCGAAATCGCCTTTTCGAACTTCCCGGCGTCCGCTCCGACGCCCGGCCGATCAGCCGGGCGAGCGGTCCGACGAGGTCGGGATGCAGGCTCGTCTCCGGTTCGTTCAGCGCGATGAAGCCGGGCAGTCGATAGCTCGCCAGGGCCGCGACGAGACAGAGATAGGCGAGCGCCCCATCGGAGAGTTCCGCCGCCGCCAATGGGCGCGGCATGCGGCGACCCTGGACGCCGGAGCGCCCATTGGACAGGATCGAGATTGGGCCCGTAAGCGAAGTAGATCATCGATGCAATCTTAGATTTCAAAGCGATGTCGCATTTACATCGGTCTCGGATAATCGCGATTCTGCAATTTTTTACTTTACCTTCGGCCCGGGCTGGACCGCGATCAACCTGCTATTATAGTGCGTAGTATTATAATACATCAGGGGCTGGAGCTTGCGCGAGGGGCTGATGACATCACAATTGACTGGTACGAAGATCCTGTTTCAGGATGATTTCTCGAAGAACGGATCGCTTAATTCGGCGAATTGGGACTACAACCACTGGTCCGCGCAGAACAATCCCTCCTTCCTGGGCCTGACCCAGATGCGCCAGTCATTGCCGCAGGCGGAAAACGGCATGGCCCGCATCCGCCTCGACACCTGGCTCGACGGCAAGGCGTTCAGCGGATCGGAGGCGATCACCAAACAGGCCTGGGACGTGAGCGCCGGAGGCATCGCCTTCGAAGGGCGATTCCGATACGAGGGAACCCAGGGCGGCATGATCGCCGGGTTCTTCTCGTACCAGGACTTCCCGCCCAACGTCGATCGCAACGTTCATGACGAGATCGACTACGAGATCCTGACCACCAATCTCAAGAAGGTCTCGACCAACGTCTTTGCCCACGAGCCGGGAGACAAGACGGCCCATCCCCTCTCCATCGACATGACCGGCAGCTTCGCGGACTGGCATACCTATCGCATGGAGTGGCTGCCGGGCATGGTCCGCTGGTTCGTCGACGGCACCCTCATCCGGACGGAAACCAAGCATGTCCCGACGATGCCGCAGCAACTCCACATGAATCTCTGGGGCGTGCCCGGCAGTTGGGGCCCGTCTCCCGGCGACCCCAACGGTCCTGCGGTCGGCGACCCCAATTTCAAGCCTGCGACCAGCGCCGGCGCGAACCAGACCTTCTTTTTCGACGTGGACTCGGTGAAGGTGGAAAGGCTGTCGACCGATCTCGGCAACAGCAAATCCAACAAGATGGTCGGCACCGCGAACAATGACGGCATCGACGGGGGCGGCGGCGGCGACACGATCTACGGAGCTGGCGGTCATGACACTCTGATCGGCCGCGGCGGCAGCGACACCATCCACGGGGGCAACGGCGACGACACGGTCTACGCGGGCAGAGGCAACGACATCGTCGTGGGCGCCTCCGGCAACGACACGATCATCGGCGGCACCGGCGAGGACAAGCTCAGGGGCGGCAAGGACAAGGACGTTCTCTACGGCGGATCGAACGAAGACGTGCTCAAGGGCGGCAGGGGCAAGGACGTTCTCGACGGCGGGCACGGTAACGATGAGCTCCGGGGCGGCAAGGGTGCCGACATCTTCCACTTTTCAATCACCGCCGATGGCAACGCCTTCGGAGTGGACAAGATCAAGGACTTCAAGTCCGGCAAGGACATGATCTTGATCAGCGTCGAAGGGCTCAATCCCGAGGCCGAGGCTATTTATCACAAGGGAACCGGAATGGTGACTGTCGATATTGACGGTCCGGGCGGTCTTGATCCCGTGACAATCGCCAAACTCAAGGGACACCCACACGCTGATGCCGGTGATTTCCTCTTCGTGTGATGGGGGATTCAAATGGTTAGGCGGCCGCGGTCAGCTCGAGCGCCCGTTAGAGGTTGGTCTTGCCGACCCCGTTCCTGCCGACCAGGACCGAGAGGTGCCGGACAGGCAGGCGAGCTTGCGGATGGAACGATAGCCTTCGACCTTGATGCCTGTCAGCCGGAGCGCACCGCTCACCCGCCCCGCTCCCTCCGGAGCTTCGCCCAGTAGTCGAGGCGCTTGCGGACCTCGCGCTCGAAGCCGCGCTCCGGCGGGTCGTAGAAGGTCTGGCGGCCGAGTTGCTCCGGAAAATAGTCCTGGCCGGAAAAGGCGTCCGGCTCGTCGTGGTCGTAGCGGTAGCCGGAGCCGTAGCCCTCGCCCTTCATCAGCTTGGTCGGCGCGTTGAGGATGACCTTCGGCGGCACCAGCGAGCCGCGCTCCTTGGCGACCCGGGTCGCTTCCTTGAAGGCGGTATAGACGGCGTTCGATTTCGGCGCGGTGGCGAGATAGACGGTCGCCTCGGCGAGCGCCAGTTCGCCTTCCGGCGAGCCCAGGTAGTCGTAGGCGTCCTTGGCGGCGAGCGCGACGACCAGCGCCTGGGGGTCGGCGAGGCCGATATCCTCCATCGCCATCCGCACCAGCCGGCGGCCGATATAGAGCGGCTGTTCGCCGGCATCCAGCATCCGCGCCAGATAGTAGAGGCTGGCATCCGGGTCGGAGCCGCGCACCGATTTGTGCAGCGCCGAGATCAGGTTGTAGTGGCCGTCCTGGCTCTTGTCGTAGAGCGGCGCCCGCCGCTGGACCACCCCCTGCAGCGCCGCCGGGTCGAAGACCTCGTCCGGCCGGGCCGCGCGCCAGACCTCCTCGGCGAGCGTCAGCAGCGCCCTGCCGTCGCGGTCGGCCATGCCGATCAGCATCGCCCGCGCGTCGGCATCGACCGGCAGCGGCTTGCCCTCCACCGCCTCGGCCCGGTCGAGGAGCTTCGTCAGCGCCTCCTCGTCGAGCGGCTTGAAGACCAGCACCAGCGATCGCGACAACAACGCAGCGTTGAGTTCGAAGGATGGATTCTCGGTCGTGGCGCCGACCAGCGTCACCGTGCCGTCCTCCATCACCGGCAGGAAGGAATCCTGCTGGGCGCGGTTGAAACGGTGTATCTCATCGACGAACAGAAGGGTGCCCGTGCCCGTCTCATGCCGCGCCCGGGCCGTCTCGAACACCTTCTTGAGGTCGCCCACACCGGAAAAGACCGCGGAAATCTGCTCGAAATGGAGCTCCGTTTCCCGCGCCAGGAGCCGGGCAACGGTCGTCTTTCCGGTTCCGGGCGGCCCCCAAAAGACGAGCGATCCCAGGGAGTTAGTCCGCAGCATCCGCGACAGCGCGCCGTCGGGACCGAGGAGATGATCCTGCCCCACCACATCCGCCAGCCGCTCCGGCCGCAACCGGTCCGCCAACGGCCGCGGCGCCGCCCTCTCAAGACCCGCCGCCTGAAACAGCGTCGACGCGGTCATTGCCCTGCCGCCCCCATGCCTGCGCCCTATCCCCGGAACCGGGTGCGGATGACCCGCCCGTCGCGTTCGATCGCAATATCCCAGGTTCTCAGCCGCGTCGCACACGCGTCCGCGAGCGTCCGGGTCGCATCGATGGTTGTCCCATTCACTTCAAGCACGACATCACCGGGAGCAAGACCCGCCTCGTCGGCGGCCGAACCGGGGGTGACGACTTCGACGATCACGCCCTCCGGATTGCCATCATAGGACAGTTCTTCGGCGACCGCAGGCGACAGATTGGCGACGCGCGCCCCGGCGAGTGGGGACCCCCCGCCAATATCGATCTCGTCGCGCGGCACCGTTTCCGGCGCGCCTTCGAGCGGAAGCGTGGCCGCATATTGCTTGCCGTCGCGCAGGACGGCGATCCGTACCGACGAACCGATCCCCTTGGTCGCCAGCCGGTAGTTGAACGCCGAGGGATCGTCGACGGGGACGTCGTCGATGGACAGGACCAGATCACCTGCGGCAAGACCGGCCTGCGCGCCAGGGCTGCCCTTCCTGACGTCGACCACCAGCGCACCGCGCGGCCGCGACAACCCGAGCCCTTCGGCGATATCCGGGGTCACCGCCTGGAGCCGCACGCCGATCCATGGCATCCGGACACGCCCGCCGGTCTCCGCCGAATGGGCGACCACGCGCACCATGTTCGAGGGGATGGCGAAGCCGATACCGCTGGAATCACCCGTCCGCGAGAAGATCGCGGTGTTGATGCCGACAAGCCCGCCATTCATGTCGATCAAGGCGCCACCGGAATTGCCGGGATTGATCGCCGCATCGGTCTGGATGAAGAACTGATAGTCCGAGATCCCGACCTTGGTGCGGGCAAGCGCCGAGACGATGCCGCTGGTCACCGTCTGGCCGACTCCGAAGGGATCGCCGATGGCAAGAACGAGGTCGCCAACTTCGAGATCGTCCGAATTGGCGAAGTCGAGAAACGGGAATTTTCCCTCGCCACCCTTGATCTTCAGCACCGCAAGATCAGTTCGTTCATCCGCCAGGATGACGTCGCAGTCGAATTCGCGACGGTCGGACAGAGCCACCTTGATCTCGCTGGCATTGGCGATGACGTGATGGTTGGTGACGATGAGGCCGGAGGGATCGATGATCACGCCGGAACCGAGCGAACGCTGCACCCGCTGGGCGGGCGCCCCGAAATCACGACCGCCGAAAAAGCGCTGGAAAAACGGGTCAGCCAGGAATGGCGACTGCTGCACCACCCGCGACGCGTAGACATTGACCACCGCGGGCGCGACCCGCTTCACGATCGGAGCAAAGGAAAGCTTAATTTCCCCAGGATTTTCAGGAACCTGCCGCTTCTCGGCGTGAACAGGTCCAAGCATGCTTCCAACCAGCAAAACCGCCCCCATCACGGCGGCGGCCCAACTTACCCGTCCTTTCATCGTCTGGGTTCTCTCCTCAGCACGCGTCGCTTAGCGAAGAATGCTACATCAAAAGGGCAAGTACGTGACGCGTGATCCGAAAGATGACGGAGGGAGCATGACCAGCATGAAATCCCGGCTCGACGAGGCCATCGACGGCGCGATCGCCGGAAACCGGATCGTCGGCACGGTTATTCTGGTTGCCCGTTACGGCGAGCCGGCCTATCGCCGAACCGCCGGCATGGCGGACAGGGAGGCCGGCCGCGCGATGGCCGAGAACACGATCTTCCGCCTCGCCTCACTGTCGAAGCCAATGGTCGCCGCGACCGCGCTGGCATTGGTCGAGCGGGGAACGCTCGGCCTCGATCATCTGGCCGTCGACTGGCTTCCCGACTTCCGTCCGCGCCTGCTCGACGGCTATACCCCGGACATCACGATCCGCCACCTGCTGACCCACACCGCCGGGCTGGGCTACGCGACGTCCGCACCGGACGACCCATATCGGGAAGCGGGCATCTCCGGCGGATTGGGGGAGCCCGGTCTCGGCATGGAGGAAAATCTGCGGCGGATCGCCTCCGTGCCGCTCTTCTTCGAGCCGGGAACCGGTTGGCGCTATTCGGTCGCCCTCGACGTGCTCGGCGCCATCATCTCAAAGGCGTATGGCGACACGCTCAGCGAAGCGGTCGCCGCCCTGGTGACGATCCCTGTCGGGATGCCCGACAGCGGATTTGCCGTGACCGATGCCGCCCGTCTTGCCGCCGCCTATGCGGATAGTCCGACAGGACCGGTTCTGATGGGCGATCCCCATATCGTCGCATCCGGCCCCGGCAAGGGTCTGATATTTTCGCCGTCGCGGATATTCCAGACCACCTCGTTCCAGTCGGGTGGCAGCGGCATGGCCGGGACGGCGCCTGATTTCCTGCGCTTCCTCGAAGCGATCCGCACCGGCGGCGGGCCGATCCTGAAACCCGAGACGGTCGAGGAAGCATTGCGGAACCAGGTCGGCGACCTCCGGGAAGGTGAAGCAGCCGGCACCGGCTTCGGCTACCTGTCAGCGATCGTCACCGATCCTGCCCGTGCCGCCGTCCCCTATTCCGCCGGAACGGCGCGCTGGGGCGGCGTCTACGGGCACAACTGGTTCATCGACCGGCA
This sequence comes from uncultured Alphaproteobacteria bacterium, assembly GCA_963812275.1. Taxonomy (GTDB): domain Bacteria; phylum Pseudomonadota; class Alphaproteobacteria; order Rhizobiales; family Kaistiaceae; genus Bauldia. The sequence continues at coordinate 61,685 of CAWEUQ010000004.1, forward strand.
GGCGGGGCTTTCGGCGGTTCTCCTCACCAACACGGCCGTAGAGGGCTGTATGGGGCGATTTCCGGCTGATATCGCCGAAGCGATCTACGGATAAGAAAAAGGGCGGCCAGGGCCGCCCTTTTCAAGAATGCAATTGTGCTGGCGGGCCGTGGATCAGGCCACGGCCTCGGCGCCAGCCTCGCTCGCGGCATGGCGTGCACGATCCTCCGCACCCTTGGCGTCTGGATCGCGGTCGACGAACTCGATGACCGCGACCGGCGCGCTGTCGCCGTAGCGAAAGCCGGCCTTGAGGACCCGGGTATAGCCGCCGGCCCGTTCCTTGTAGCGCGGCCCGATGGTGTCGAAGAGTTTCTTGACCGTGCCGAGATCACGCAGCTGGGCGATCGCCTGACGACGGGCGTGAAGATCGCCACGCTTGGCGAGGGTCACCAGCTTCTCGACCACCGGCCTGAGGTCTTTGGCCTTGGGCAGTGTGGTGACGATCTGCTCGTGCTGAATAAGCGATGCCGCCATATTGGAGAACATCGCCATCCGGTGACTGGATGACCGATTCAGCTTTCGGCCTGATTTACGGTGGCGCATGGCGCTCTCCCAATACGACGCGGCGAGATGCCGTGCTCAATAATGCTCTTCGTAACGCTTGGCCAGCTCGTCGATATTCTCCGGCGGCCAGTTGGCGACTTCCATGCCGAGATGGAGACCCATCTGGGCAAGGACTTCCTTGATTTCATTCAGTGACTTACGACCGAAATTCGGCGTCCGCAACATCTCGCCCTCGGTCTTCTGGATGAGGTCGCCGATGTAGACGATATTGTCGTTCTTCAGGCAGTTTGCCGAACGGACCGAGAGTTCGAGTTCGTCGACCTTCTTGAGCAGCGCCGGATTGAAGGCGAGCTCGGGGATCGTGACCTCGGTGGTCTCCTTCTCCGGCTCCTCGAAGTTGACGAAGATCGAAAGCTGGTCCTGGAGAATGCGGGCAGCCAGGGCAACCGCGTCATCGGCACGGACCGAACCGTCGGTCTCGACCGTGAGGGTCAGCTTGTCGTAGTCGAGAACCTGGCCCTCGCGGGTGTTCTCGATCCGGTAGGAAACCTTCTTGACCGGCGAATACAGGCTGTCGACCGGGATCAGGCCGATCGGCGCGTCTTCCGGCCGATTGCGATCCGCCGTGACATAACCCTTGCCGATATCAACGGTGAACTCCATGCGGATCTCGGTGCCCTCGTCGAGGGTGCAAAGCACGAGATCGGGATTGAGCACTTCGATGTCCGAAACCGTCTGGATGTCGCCGGCGGTGACCACGCCCGGACCTTGCTTGCGCACGACCATCCGCTTCGGGCCTTCGCCCTGCATCCTGATCGCGATTTCCTTGATGTTGAGCACGATATCGGTGACGTCCTCGCGCACGCCGCCGATCGAGGAGAATTCATGCAGCACGCCGTCGATCTGGACGGCCTTGACGGCGGCGCCCTGGAGCGAGGAAAGCAGCACACGGCGGAGCGCATTGCCGAGCGTCAGGCCGAAACCGCGCTCGAGCGGCTCGGCGACGACCGTGGCGAAGCGCTTGGCATCGGGGCCGGCGGTGATGTCGAGCTTGTTCGGTTTGATAAGCTCTTGCCAGTTTTTTTGGATCACGAGCCTCGTCCTTTCACTTGTTGCCGCCTCGGGAGCGAGGCGGAGCAGCGGCCCTGGTAGCGCGGGCCGCGCTGGAGCAGTTTGATGCGGTAAGGTCGGCGGTCCCCCGAACGGAGAACTAGACGCGACGACGCTTCCGTGGCCGGCAGCCATTGTGGGCTATCGGCGTGACGTCGCGGATCGACGTAATCGTGAAGCCGCCCGACTGAAGCGCCCGCAGCGCCGACTCGCGACCGGAGCCGGGGCCGGAAACCTCGACCTCAAGCGTCTTGACGCCATGCTCGGCCGCCTTCTTGCCGGCATCTTCCGCGGCCATCTGGGCGGCGTAGGGTGTCGACTTGCGCGAGCCCTTGAACCCCATCAACCCCGCCGACGACCACGAAATCGCGTTGCCCTGGGCATCCGTGATGGTGATCATGGTGTTGTTGAAGCTGGAATTCACATGCGCCACACCCGAGATGATGTTCTTCCGCTCACGGCGGCGCACGCGGGTTGCTTCCTTAGCCATCTTCGACCTTTCGAGCTCCACCCGCCGGGCGGGTGTTGATCCATGGCGCCTTGCGGCGTCGTTGCGTCACTTCGGCACACTGCCCGCCGTGCCGAGGGAATCCCTTCCCACGCAGCAGTCGCAGCGAGCCAGCGTTCCTACTTCTTCTTGCCTGCGATCGGCTTGGCCGGCCCCTTGCGGGTCCGCGCGTTGGTATGGGTCCTCTGGCCGCGAACCGGCAAGCCGCGGCGATGCCGAAGACCCCGGTAGCAACCGAGATCCATCAGCCGCTTGATATTCATCGCCACATCGCGGCGCAGATCGCCTTCGACCATGTAATCGCGGTCGATCGTCTCGCGAATCTGCATGACTTCGGAGTCGGTCAGTTCATTGACCCGACGGCTTTCGGGGACATTGCACTTTTCAATGACCTCCCTGGCCTTGGTCTGGCCGATTCCGTGGATGTACTGAAGCGCGATCACGACTCGCTTGTTCGTTGGAATATTGACACCTGCGATACGGGCCACGCTCGCTTCTCCTCTTGCCGACCGTTTCTCGAAACAGCCGAAAAACCAATCACTTCACCAAACCAACCGGGAAACGCAGAAGACGGCCCCGGTTCACCTATTCTGGTCAACCGGCACCGTTGCTCTGAAAAATTCAGAATTCGTGCCGGTAGATAGCCATTCAGCGGCTCAACGTCAACTCCAAGCCGTATTTCTCACGCCTCGACCAATGCCTTGAGATGACCGTCGATCAGCGCGGCGACCTCATCCATCGTTCCCATGCCGTCGACCGTGATCAGCGTTCCCTTGCCGCGATAGTAGTCGGCGACCGGAGCCGTCAGCTTCCGATAGACCTCAAGTCGCGTCGCTGTCGACTGGTCGTCGCCCCGGGTGCCCCCGGTCTCCTTGGCGCGGCCGGCGATGCGATCGATCAGCATCTGTTCATCCACCGCGATCTCGATGATCGCGTCGAGGCTTAGGCCGCGTTTGTCCAGAAGCACATCAAGCGCTTCCGCCTGGGCAACGGTCCTCGGGAAACCGTCAAGAATGAACCCCTTGGCGGTGTCCGAATGACCGACCCGGTCGGCGATGATCTCGATCATCACATCGTCCGGCACCAGCTCGCCGCGATCCATGATCGCCTTCGCCTTGCTGCCGACGGACGTTCCCTCGGCCGCGGCGGCGCGCAACATATCGCCGGTCGAAAGCTGGACGATGCCGTATTTCTCGACCAGACGCTGGGCCTGGGTCCCCTTGCCGGCGCCGGGCGGCCCCAGCAGAATCAGCCTCATCGCGACCGCCCCCTCAGCTTCGATTTCTTGACCAGGCCCTCATATTGGTGCGCGAGGAGATGCCCCTGGACCTGCGCCACGGTGTCCATCGTCACGCTGACCACGATCAGCAGCGAGGTACCGCCGAAGTAGAACGGCACGCCAGCGTAGCTGATCAGGAATTCGGGCAACAGACACACCGCGATCAAGTAGAGCGCGCCGAGCACCGTGATGCGGGTCAGCACGTAATCGATATATTCCGCCGTCTTGGCGCCAGGACGAATGCCCGGGATGAAACCGCCGTGCTTCTTCAGATTGTCGGCCGTATCGGTCGGGTTGAAGACGACAGCGGTATAGAAGAAGGCGAAGAAGCCGATCATGCCGGCGTAGAACAGCATGTAGAGCGGCTGGCCGTGGCCGAGGAGCGCCGTCACGGTCGTCAGCCAACCGGGTCCCTGCCCGGCCGAGAAGCTGGCAAGCGTGACCGGCAGCAAGAGAAGCGAAGACGCGAAAATCGGCGGAATCACGCCTGCGGTGTTGAGCTTCAACGGCAGGTGCGAGGAATCGCCCTGGAACATCCGGTTACCGACCTGGCGCTTCGGATACTGGATCAACAACCGGCGCTGGGCGCGTTCGACGAAGACGATGAAGGCGATCACGAGAACCGCCATGACGCCGACGCCGAGGATGACGATGGTGGACAACGCCCCTTCACGGCCGAGTTCGAGCGTTCCGGCAAAGGCCCGCGGCAGGTTGGCGACGATGCCCGAGAAGATGATCAGCGAAATGCCGTTGCCGATGCCGCGGCTGGTGATCTGCTCGCCGAGCCACATCAGGAACATCGTTCCGCCGGTCAGCGTGACGACGGTCGTCAGCTTGAAGAACATCCCCGGATCGATGACGATATTGGTACCGCCCTCGAGGCCGACCGCGATCCCGTAGGATTGAAGCACAGCCAGGATCACCGTGCCGTAACGGGTATACTGGTTGATGACCTTCCGGCCCTGCTCGCCTTCCTTCTTCAGGGCTTCGAGCGTCGGCACGATCGAAGTCAGAAGCTGGATGATGATGGAGGCGGAGATATACGGCATGATGCCGAGCGCGAAGATCGCCATGCGTCCGACCGCGCCACCGGCGAACATGTTGAACATGCCGAGGAGGCCGCTCGAATTGGCGTTGAACGCCTGGGCAAGCGCTTCCGGGTTGATCCCCGGCAGAGGGATATAGGTCCCGAGGCGATAGATCAGCAGCGCGCCGAGGGTGAACCAGATGCGCTTCTTCAGCGCTTCCGCCTTGGCAAAAGCACCGAAGTTCAAATTGGCTGCGAGTTGTTCTGCCGCCGATGCCATAGGTCCTGTCCTTTCGGCCTTACTCGGCCGACTTGGCTTCCGCCCCGAGGATCTTCACCGAACCGCCGGCCTTCTCGACGGCCGCGATCGCAGGCTTGGATGCCCCGGCGATCTCGAACGAAACCGCTGCCTTCAATTCGCCGTTGCCCAGCAGTCGGACACCATCCTTGACCCGACGCACGAGACCCGCCGCCTTCAGCGCCTCGACCGTGACCGGGGCCTTGGCATCGAGCCTGCCAGCGTCGATCGCCTCCTGGACGCGACCGAGACCGACTTCGCTGAAATCCTTGGCGAAAATATTGGTGAAGCCGCGTTTCGGCAGGCGACGATGGAGCGGCATCTGGCCACCCTCGAAACCCTTGATCGCCACGCCCGAGCGCGACTTCTGGCCCTTGACGCCACGACCGCCGGTCTTGCCCTTGCCCGAGCCGATACCCCGGCCGACGCGCATCCGGTTCTTGGTGGCTCCGGCGACGTCGCTGATCTCGTTGAGCTTCATTGTCTACTTTCCCTGGTCGACGACGCGGACGAGGTGGCTGACCTTTGCGATCATGCCCCGCACTGCCGGCGTATCCTCGAGGACCCTGCGCCGATGCATCTTGTTCAGGCCGAGGCCGACCAAGGTCGCGCGCTGATCCTTGGGACGGCGCAGCGGGCTGCCGATCTGCTCGACGGTGACGGTTTTGTCGGCCATGTCCATGTCCTTGATAAGTCTCAGGCTTCCACCGGTTCCGGATCGACGTCGGCGCGCCTTGCCTGAAGCGCCGACACCTTGATTCCACGACGGGCGGCAACGCCTCGCGGGCTGTCTTCCTTCTTCAGCGCCTCGAAGGTGGCGCGAACCATGTTGTACGGATTGGAAGACCCGAACGACTTGGCGACCACGTCCTGAACGCCGAGCGTCTCGAAAACGGCGCGCATCGGACCGCCGGCGATAATACCGGTACCGGCCGGCGCCGCGCGGCAGATGACCTTGCCCGCGCCATGACGGCCGATCACATCATGGTGAAGGGTCCGGCCTTCGCGCAGCGGCACCCGCAACATCGTGCGCTTCGCCGATTCCGTCGCCTTGCGGATGGCCTCGGGAACTTCCCTCGCCTTGCCATGGCCGAAGCCGACCCGGCCCTTCTGGTCGCCGACGACGACAAGCGCCGCGAAGCCGAAGCGCCGCCCACCCTTGACGACCTTGGCAACTCGGTTGATGTGGACAAGCTTGTCGACGAATTCGCTGTCGCGTTCGTCCCTGCCACCACGCCTGTCCCGGCTTCGTTCGCGCTCTCGTGCCATATGCGTTCCGTTGGTCCGATATTGTTGTCGAGGTCCGGCGGTTCAAGCCGTCTTCAGAAATTCAGTCCGCCCTCACGGGCACCGTCGGCCAGCGCCTTCACGCGACCGTGAAAGAGATAGCGCCCGCGGTCGAACACCACGTCCTTGACACCGGCAGCGACGGCACGCTCGGCAATGAGCTTGCCAACCTCGGCCGCCGCGGCGACGTCGGCGCCGGTTTTCAGTTTCTCGCGCAGATCCTTGTCGAGCGAGGAAGCCGCGGCGAGCGTACGCCCGCCGAGATCATCGATGACCTGAGCGTATATGTGCTTCGACGAACGAAACACGGACAGCCGCGAACGGCCATTGGCCGCGGTGCGGATCGAACGTCTGACGCGGGCAGCCCGCCGCTGGGTTGTGTTCTTTGCCATGGCGTGTCGCTACTTCTTCTTGCCTTCCTTGCGGTGGATCGTCTCCTCCGCGTATTTGATACCCTTGCCCTTGTAAGGCTCGGGTTTGCGAAACTGCCGGATTTCAGCGGCTACCTGCCCGACCCGTTGCTTGTCGGTGCCCGATATGACGATCTCCGTCGGCTTCGGCGTCTCGATCTTGATTCCCTGCGGAATCGGATAGAGCACCTCGTGGCTGTAGCCGACGCTGATCTGCAGGTTCGACCCCTGGACCGCGGCGCGATAGCCGACGCCATTGATTTCGAGCTTGCGCTCGAAGCCCTTGGTCACGCCCTCGACGAGGTTCGCCACCATGGTCCGCGACAGGCCCCACGCGGCGCGCGCCCGATTGGACGCATCGCGCGGACGGATCGAAATCAGCCCGTCGTCAAGCGTCAGGTCGACGTCATCCGTCGCCAAAAAAGCGAGTTCGCCCTTCGGCCCCTTCACCGACACCTTCCGGCCGTCGATCGTGGCGGTTACCCCCTGGGGGACTTCAACCGGCTTTTTTCCAATTCGAGACATTTCACTATTTCCCGTTTCCGGCCTTCATCAGAAGACGCGGCAGAGGACCTCGCCCCCGACATTCTGTTCGCGAGCATCCGAGTCCGACAGAACACCCTTCGGCGTGGAAAGGATCGACACGCCCAGGCCGCTGGCAACCCGCGGGATCGCGCGAACCGACGAATAGACGCGGCGGCCCGGCCGGGACACGCGCTGGATCTCGCGGATAACCGGCACACCGTCGTAGTATTTCAGCTCGATCTGGAGTTCCGAGCGGCCGTCTTCCTCGACCGCCGAATAGCCACGGATGTAACCCTCCGACTTCAAGACTTCGAGAACACTCTCGCGGAGCTTTGAAGCAGGGGTCGAAACCGTCGACTTCTTCCGCATCTGCGCGTTGCGGATGCGGGTCAACATATCGCCGATCGGATCGGATATCGTCATCGCGTTTCGCTCTCTTTACCAGCTCGACTTGACCAGGCCGGGGACCAAGCCCTGCGAGCCCAGCTCACGAAGCGCAATGCGCGACATCTTGAGCTTGCGATAGAAGCCGCGCGGCCTGCCGGAAACTTCACAACGGTTGCGAATGCGCACGGGCGACGAGTTCCGCGGAAGCTCGGCGAGCTTCATGACGGGCCTGGAACCGCTCCTCGAGCGTCAGGCTCTCGTCGCGCGCGACGCGCTTCAGCTCTGTCCGCTTCTCGGCGAAGCGGGCCGCCATGCTGCGCCGCTTCTTGTTCCTCTCGATCGCGCTGGTCTTTGCCATCTTGGCTTATCCCTGTTGCCGGAACGGAAAATTGAGGGCCTTCAGCAGGGCTCTCGCTTCGTCGTCGGTCTTTGCAGTGGTGCAGACGATCACATCCATTCCCCAGATCTGATCGACCTCGTCGTAGTTGATCTCGGGAAACACGATGTGCTCCTTGATCCCCATGGCGTAGTTGCCTCGCCCGTCGAAACTCTTCGGGTTGAGGCCGCGAAAATCGCGGACCCGCGGCAACGCCACCGTCACCAGCCGGTCGAGGAACTCGTACATCCGGTTCTGCCGCAGCGTCACCTTGCCGCCGATCGGCATCCCCTCGCGGAGCTTGAAGGTGGCGATCGATTTCCGTGACGTGGTCACCGCCGGCTTCTGTCCGGCAATCATCGCCAGATCGCCGAGGGCGGACTGGATCTTCTTGGAATCCGCCACCGCTTCGCCGACGCCCATGTTGAGGACGACCTTATCGACCCGCGGCACCTGCATCATATTCTTGTAGCCGAACTCCTCGACCAGAGTTGCCCGGATCGAATCCCGGTACTCTGACTTGAGCCGCGGCTCGTACTGTGCCTCAGCCATCGATCACTTCTCCGGTCCGCCTGGCGAAACGCTCCTTGATGCCGTCCTTGTTGAGCCGGAAGCCGACCTTGGTCGGCTTGCCGTCACCGGGACCGGCGAGCGCTATATTGGACATATGGATCGGCATCTCCTTGGCGATGATGCCGCCCTGCACACTTGCGGTCTGGCGCTGATGGCGCCGCGCAACATTGACGCCGCGCACGACCGCGCGATCCTTGTCCGGAAAGACCCGCACGACCTCTCCGGTCCTGCCCTTGTCCTTGCCGGTAATCACGACGACCTTGTCGCCCTTCTTGATCCTGGCAGCCATCACAACACCTCCGGTGCCAGCGAAATGATCTTCATGTGATTCTTGGCCCGCAATTCGCGCGGCACCGGGCCGAAGATACGCGTGCCGACCGGCTCCGACTGATTGTTGATCAGCACCGCGGCATTGCGGTCGAAGCGAATGACGCTGCCGTCGATCCGCCGGATATCCTTGGCGGTCCGCACGACAACGGCCTTCATCACGTCGCCCTTCTTGACCCGGCCGCGGGGCGTCGCCTCTTTCACCGAGACGACAATGATGTCGCCGACCGAAGCGTATTTCCGCTTCGAGCCACCGAGCACCTTGATGCACATCACCCGGCGGGCGCCGGAGTTGTCTGCCACATCAAGGTTGGTCTGCATCTGAATCATTGTCTTACCGGCGCAGGCCGTCCTCTAATCCGTTATTCCGATTTCGCCACGGTGCCTTGCAGCACCACCCAGCGCTTGTTCTTCGATATCGGTGCGGCTTCCTCGATCATCACGAAGTCGCCGACCTTGTGCGTGTTATCCGCGTCATGCGCCTGGTAGCGCTTCGACCGCCGCACGGTCTTCTTGAACAGCGGATGCGTGAAGCGGCGCTCGACGCGCACGACCACGGTCTTGTCGTTCTTGTCGCTGACGACGGTGCCTTGGAGGACACGTTTGGGCATGGTTTGCTTCTCTAGCCTTTTTTCTTCGCGGCAGCTTCGGAGCCGATGGTCTTCAGCCGCGCGATGTCGCGGCGCACCTGGCGGACCCGGGACGTGTTCTCGAGCTGACCCGTCGCCCGCTGGAAGCGCAGGTTGAACTGTTCCTTCTTGAGCTTCGTCAGCTCATCGGCAATCTGGTCTTCGGTCAGCAACCGCACTTCGGACGCCTTCATCGCCATATCCCTTTCGTCACTCGGCCACGCGCTGCACGAACCGGGTGCGGATCGGCAACTTGGCCGCACCCAGACGGAGCGCTTCCTTGGCGAGTTCCGGCGCAACGCCGTCAACCTCGAACATGATGCGACCGGGCTTCACCCGGCACACCCAGAGTTCCGGCGTTCCCTTGCCCTTGCCCATCCGGACTTCGGTCGGCTTCTTGGAAACCGGCACGTCCGGGAAGATCCGGATCCAGATACGCCCGGCACGCTTCATGTGACGCGTGATCGCGCGGCGGGCGGCTTCGATCTGGCGCGCCGTCACCCGTTCCGGCTCGAGCGCCTTGATCCCGAAGGAACCAAAGGTCAAGTCGGCGCCAGACGTCGCCTTGCCGTGAATACGGCCCTTGTGCTGTTTGCGAAACTTGGTGCGTTTTGGCTGAAGCATCTGACGGTTACCTTACGAATTACGCGACGGCTTCGCGGCGGCGACTGGTCGGCTCGACGCCTTCGACCTGCTTGCGCTCGGACGCCATCGGGTCGTGTTCCATGATCTCGCCCTTGAAGATCCAGACCATGACGCCACAAGTGCCGTAGGCGGTGTTCGCGGTCGCGGTGCCGTAGTCGATGTCGGCGCGAAGCGTGTGCAGGGGCACCCGTCCCTCGCGATACCACTCGGTCCGCGCGATCTCGGCGCCGCCGAGGCGACCACCGCACGAAATCCGGATACCTTCGGCGCCGAGCCGCATCGCCGACTGGACGGCGCGCTTCATTGCCCGCCTGAACGCGACACGACGCTCGAGCTGCTGGGCGATCGACTGGGCGACCAGAGTTGCATCGACCTCGGGCTTGCGCACTTCGACGATGTTGATGTGGACTTCGGAGTCCGTGATCGCGGCGACCTTCCTGCGCAACCGCTCGATATCGGCGCCCTTTTTGCCGATGACGATACCGGGGCGGGCGGAATGGACCGTGACCCGGCACTTCTTGTGCGGACGCTCGATGACGATCTTCGACACCGCCGCCTGCTTCAGCTCTTTCATCAGCGCCTTGCGGATCTGCATGTCCTCATGAAGGAGCTCGCCATATTCGCCCTTGTTGGCGAACCAGCGCGAATCCCACGTGCGGTTGATGCCGAGACGCAGCCCGATCGGATTGACCTTGTGACCCATCAGGCAGACTCCTCGACTTCACGGACGACGATTGTAAGGTTCGAGAACTTCTTCTGAATCCGCCCGACGCGACCGCGTCCGCGCGGCGTCCAGCGCTTCATCATCAGCGCCGGCCCGACATAGGCCTCGGAGACGACCAGCGAGTCGACGTCGAGCTGATGATTGTTCTCGGCATTGGCAATCGCCGATTCCAGGGTTTTCTTGACGTCCACGGCGATCCGCTTGCGGCTGAAGGTCAGGTCGGCAAGCGCCGCCGAGACCTTCTTGCCGCGGATCAGCGCCGCGACGAGGTTCAGCTTCTGCGCGGAGACGCGCATCATCCGAGCCTTGGCAAGCGCCTCGTTGTCAGGGAGGACGCGCTCGCGCTTCGCCTTGCCCATCAGGACCTCCTCGCCTTCCGGTCGGAGGAATGGCCGTGATAGGTGCGGGTCGGCGAGAACTCGCCGAACTTATGTCCCACCATGTCCTCGCTGACGAGCACCGGGATGTGCTTGTTGCCATTGTGGACACCAAACGTCAGACCGACGAATTGCGGCAGGATCGTCGAACGCCGGCTCCAGATCTTGATGATCTCGCCTTGGCGCGCCTTGTCGGCTTTCTTCAAGAGAAAGCCATCGACGAACGGGCCTTTCCAAACTGAACGAGCCACTGGGAGCCTCTTCCTATCTGCCTTTACGCGCGTGACGGCTGCGCGCGATGAATTTGTCGGTGCGCTTGTTGTTGCGCGTCTTCTTGCCCTTGGTCGGCACGCCCCATGGCGTCACCGGATGGCGGCCGCCCGAGGACCGGCCTTCACCACCGCCATGCGGATGGTCGACCGGGTTCATGACCACGCCGCGGACGCCCGGCTTCTTGCCGAGCCAGCGGTTGCGGCCGGCCTTGCCGATATTGATGTTGCCGTGGTCGGGATTGGAAACGGCGCCGACCGTGGCAAAGCAGTTCTGGTTGACGAGCCGCTGCTCGCCCGAATTGAGCCGCAGGATCGCGTATCCCTGGTCGCGGCCGACATACTGGGCATAGGTCCCGGCCGAACGCGCGATCTGGCCGCCGGCGCCGAGCTTCATCTCGACATTGTGGACGATCGTGCCGACCGGCATCGCGGCGAGCGGCATCGCGTTGCCCGGCTTCACGTCGGCCTGGCGCGAGGCGATCACCTTGTCGCCCGGGCCGAGGCGCTGCGGCGCCAGGATATAGTTCAGCTCGCCGTCGTCGTAGCGGATCAGCGCGATGAACGCTGTCCGGTTCGGATCATATTCGATCCGCTCGACGGTCCCCTGCACATCGAGCTTCCGCCGCTTGAAGTCAACCCGGCGATAGGCGCGCTTGTGTCCGCCGCCCCGCCAGCGAACCGTAATCCGGCCGGCGTTGTTGCGACCGCCGGTCGAATGCTTGCCCTCGACCAGCCCCTTGACCGGCTTGCCCTTGTAGAGCTCGGAACGGTCGACCAGGACGAGCTGGCGCTGGCTCGGCGAGGTCGGGTTGTATTTCTTCAGTGCCATCGGACTCGCCTCACAAACCGGTGGTTACGTCGATGGAGTTACCCTCGGCGAGGGTCACAATCGCGCGCTTGATGTCGCTCTGACGGCCGGCAATACCCCGGAACCGTTTGGTCTTTCCCTTGCGGACCAGGGTATTCACCGACGTGACCTTGACCTTGAACAGGGTCTCGACGGCCGCCTTGATCTGCGGCTTGGTCGCGGTCCGCGCGACCTGGAACACCAGCTTGTTGTGCTCCGAGGCAGCGGTCGACTTCTCGGTGATGACCGGACTGCGGATAATGTCGTAGTGGCCGAGCGCGCTCATTTGAATCGCTCCGTCAGGGCTTCGACGGCAGCCTTGGTCAGCACAAGCGTGTCGCGTCGCATGATGTCGTAGACGTTGATGCCCTGGATGGGCAGCACGTCGATTTGCGGAATGTTACGGGCCGCAAGGCGGAAGTTGTCCTCCAGAGCCGCGCCGTCGACGATCAGCGCGTTCGACAGGCCGAGGCCGGCGAGCTGCGCCGCCAGGGCCTTGGTCTTCGGCTCCGACAGGCTCGCCTCGGAGAGCACGATCAGCTTCTCGTCGCGAACCTTGTCCGAAAGCGCATGCTTCAGCGCCAGTGCCCGCACCTTCTTCGGCAGACCATGGGCATGGCTGCGCGGCTCGGGGCCGAACGCCTTGCCGCCACCGCGGAACTGCGGCGCCGCCTTGTTGCCGTGACGCGCCCGGCCGGTGCCCTTCTGCTTGTAGGCCTTGGCCGAAGTCATCCGGATTTCGCCGCGCTTCTTGGTCTTGTGGGTTCCGGCCTGGCGCTTCGAAAGCTGCCAGCGGACGATCCGCTGCAGAATGTCCGCGCGCGGCTCGAGACCGAAAATCTCCTCCGGCAGCGCGAGCGACTCGCCAGCCTTGCCGTCGAGCGTGGTTACCTTGATATCCATCACTCGGCTTCCTTCGTCTCAACTTCCGGCGCAGCCGCCGCTTCCGCGGCGACGGGCGCTTCGGGCATCTCCGCCGGAGCAGCTTCGACCGGCGCCGCGTTCGACTTGAACGCACCCGGCATCGGCACGCCTTCCGGCAGCGGCCGCTTGACCGCGTCGCTGATCAGGATCCAGCCGCCCTTGGCGCCCGGAACGGCGCCCTCGACCAGGATCAGGCCACGCTCGACATCGGTGGTCACGATCTTGAGGTTCTGGGTCGTCACCCGGACGTCGCCCATGTGGCCGGCCATCTTCTTGCCCTTGAACACCTTGCCGGGGTCCTGGCGCTGGCCGGTCGAACCATGCGCACGATGGCTGACCGAGTTACCGTGCGTCGCGCGACCGCCGGCGAAGTTGTAGCGCTTCATGACGCCCTGGAAGCCCTTGCCGTGGGACGTTCCCGTGACATCGACGAACTGCCCGGCGATGAAATGATCGGCGGTCAGCTCGGCGCCGACCTCGATCAGGTTTTCCGGACTGACCCGGAATTCCGCCATCTTCCGCTTCGGCTCGACCGAGGCCTTCGCGAAATGACCGCGAAGCGCCTTCGGCGTGTTCTTGACCTTGCGAAGGCCAACACCGAGCTGAAGCGCGGTGTAGCCGTTCTCTTCTTCAGTTCTCTGCGCGACGACCTGGCAATTGTCGAGCTTCAGCACCGTCACCGGTACCTGCTCGCCCGCGTCCGTAAAGACACGGGTCATGCCGACCTTCTGCGCAATAACTCCCGAACGCATGGCTTCGCCCTTCAGAGCTTGATCTCGACGTCGACACCGGCAGCCAGGTCGAGCTTCATCAAAGCATCAACCGTCTGCGGTGTCGGATCGACGATGTCGAGGAGCCGCTTGTGAGTCCGCATCTCGAACTGCTCGCGGCTCTTCTTGTCGATATGTGGCGACCGGTTGACCGTGAACTTCTCGATCCGTGTCGGCAGCGGAACCGGCCCGCGCACGCGCGCGCCGGTTCGTTTGGCAGTGTTGACGATCTCGCGGGTCGACGCATCGAGGATACGATGGTCGAACGCCTTGAGCCGAATGCGGATGTTCTGGCCGTTCATGGATTTTCAGAAGACAGAAAGACAACGGATGCCGACAAACGGCTGATTTCCGTAACCTTTATCCTGTCCCTCTCTCCTCTTTATCTCTGCTGCTTGCCGGTCGGCGACGTTATTTTACGATCTCGGCGACGACGCCCGAGCCAACGGTGCGACCACCTTCGCGGATAGCGAAACGAAGGCGCTCTTCCATGGCGATCGGCACGATCAGCTCGACCTCGATCGACACATTGTCGCCGGGCATCACCATCTCGGTGCCTTCGGGAAGCGTCACCACGCCGGTCACGTCGGTCGTCCGGAAGTAGAACTGCGGCCGGTAGTTGGTGAAGAACGGCGTATGACGGCCACCTTCTTCCTTGGTGAGGATGTAGGCCTCAGCCTTGAAGTTGGTGTGCGGCGTCACCGAACCGGGCTTGCACAGCACCTGGCCACGCTCGACGCCCTCGCGGTCGATACCGCGGAGCAGCGCACCGATGTTGTCGCCGGCCTGACCACGATCGAGAAGCTTGCGGAACATCTCGACGCCGGTCACCACCGTCTTCGAGGTGTCGCGGATGCCGACGATCTCGACTTCGTCGCCGACATTGACGACGCCGCGCTCGACACGGCCGGTCACGACGGTGCCGCGGCCGGAGATCGAGAAGACGTCCTCGATCGGCATCAGGAAGGGCAGGTCGACCGGACGCTCCGGCAACGGAATGTACTCGTCAACCGCTTCCATCAGCTTCAGGATCGACTGCCGGCCGAGCTCTTCGTTGCTGTCCTCGAGAGCGGCAAGTGCCGAACCACGGATCATCGGGATATCGTCACCCGGGAATTCGTAGCTGGAGAGCAGCTCGCGAACCTCGAGCTCGACCAGATCGAGAAGCTCGGGGTCATCGACCATGTCGCACTTGTTGAGGTAGACGACCAGCGCCGGAACACCGACCTGACGGGCGAGCAGGATGTGCTCGCGCGTCTGCGGCATCGGGCCGTCGGCGGCACTGACGACGAGAATCCCGCCATCCATCTGCGCCGCGCCGGTGATCATGTTCTTCACATAGTCCGCGTGGCCGGGGCAATCGACGTGGGCATAGTGCCGATTGGCGGTCTCGTATTCGACGTGAGCCGTGTTGATCGTGATGCCGCGGGCCTTTTCCTCGGGCGCGGCGTCGATCGACGCGTAGTCCTTAAAGGTTGCTCCACCGGACTCCGCCAGGATCTTGGTGATCGCAGCGGTCAGCGACGTCTTGCCATGATCGACATGGCCAATCGTCCCAATGTTCAAATGCGGCTTGTTCCGCTGAAACTTTTCTTTCGCCATCGGGGGCTCTCCGTCTTTCCTAAGTCTTCTTTGCTGCTCAGAACGTTCAGGCGAACTTGGCTTGAACTTCCTGGGCTACTGCCTGGGGGACTTGCTCATAGTGATCGAACTGCATGGTGTACTGCGCCCGCCCCTGACTCATGGAGCGAAGCGTATTGACGTAGCCGAACATGTTTGCCAGCGGCACCATCGCGTCGATGACCTGCGCATTGCCACGGGTATCGGTGCCCGACACCTGGCCACGCCGCGAGTTGATGTCGCCAATCACCGACCCGAGATAATCCTCAGGTGTGACGACCTCGACCTTCATGATCGGCTCGAGGAGTTTCGGACCGGCCTGCTGACAGGCCTCGCGCATCGCAGCGCGACCCGCGATCTCGAAGGCCATGACGCTCGAATTCGACGTCGTGATAGGCACCATCGATAAGCGCGACGTGGACATCGACCAGCGGGAATCCGGCCAGGACGCCCGTCGTCATGACGCTTGCGACACCCTTCTCGACACCGGGGATGTATTCCTTCGGGACGTTGCCGCCGACGATCTTGGCCTCGAACACGAAGCCGGTTCCCGGCTCGCCGGGCGAAACCTCGATCTTGATGCGGGCGAATTGGCCGGAACCGCCGGTCTGCTTCTTGTGGGTGTAATCCTTGATGGTCGACTTGGTGATGGTTTCACGATAGGCGACCTGCGGCGCACCGACATTCGCCTCGACCTTGAACTCGCGGCGCATGCGATCGACGATGATGTCGAGATGCAACTCGCCCATACCGGCAATGATCGTCTGGCCGGATTCCTGATCGGTCTTGACGCGGAACGACGGGTCTTCCTGGGCAAGGCGATTGAGCGCCACGCCCATCTTCTCCTGATCACCCTTCGTATTCGGCTCGATCGCGATCTCGATGACCGGCTCAGGGAACTCCATGCGCTCGAGGATCACCGGGTTGGCCGGATCGCAGAGCGTGTCGCCGGTCGTCACTTCCTTGAGGCCCGCCATGGCGACGATGTCGCCGGCGAAGGCTTCCTTGATGTCCTCGCGATGGTTCGAATGCATCTGCAGCATGCGACCGATACGCTCGCGCTTTTCCTTGACCGTGTTGAGCACGCCGGTTCCGGTCTCGAGCTTGCCCGAATAGATGCGGCAGAAGGTCAGCGATCCGACGAAGGGATCGTTCATGACCTTGAAAGCGAGCATGGCGAGCGGCGCCTCATCCGACGTTTTGCGCGTGACCTCCTGCTCCGTCTTCGGATCGATGCCCCTGATCGGTGGCACTTCCAATGGCGAAGGAAGGAAATCGACGACCGCATCAAGAAGCGGCTGTACGCCCTTGTTCTTGAAGGCAGAACCACAAAGGATCGGAACGAAGAGGTTGTCGCAGGTGCCCTTGCGGATCATCCGCTTGAGCGTCTCTTCGTCGGGCGAATTGCCTTCGAGATACTGCTCCATGACCGCTTCGTCGACTTCGACGGCGGTTTCGATCATCTGCTCGCGATACTCCTCCGCCTTCGCCTGAAGGTCGGCGGGAATATCGACGTAATCGTAGTCGGCGCCGAGGGTTTCATCGTGCCAGACCACGGCTTTCATCCGGACGAGATCGATGAGGCCCTTGAAATCGGACTCGGCGCCAAGCGGGAGCTGGATCACCAGCGGGCGCGCACCGAGGCGGTCACGGATCATCTCGACGCTGCGATAGAAGTCAGCGCCGATCTTGTCCATCTTGTTGACGAAGATCATCCGCGGGACTTTGTACTTGTCCGCCTGGCGCCAGACGGTTTCGGTCTGCGGCTCGACACCGGCATTCGCATCGAGGAGCGCAACGGCGCCGTCGAGAACACGCAGCGACCGTTCGACCTCGATGGTGAAGTCAACGTGGCCGGGGGTGTCGATGATGTTCAGGCGCTTCTCGCGCCAATAGGCGGTCGTCGCGGCCGACGTGATGGTGATGCCGCGCTCCTGCTCCTGCTCCATCCAGTCCATGGTCGCGGCGCCTTCGTGCACCTCGCCCATTTTGTGGCTCTTGCCGGTGTAATAGAGAATCCGCTCGGTCGTCGTCGTCTTGCCCGCATCGATGTGGGCCATGATGCCGAAGTTGCGGTAGTCCTCGATCTTGTGGGTGCGCGACATTGCCTGCGGCCTCTAAGCGGAATGGGTTACCAGCGGTAGTGCGAGAAGGCCCGGTTGGCTTCCGCCATCCGGTGTGTGTCTTCGCGCTTCTTCACCGCGTTGCCGCGATTGTTCGCGGCGTCGAGCAGTTCCCCCGAAAGCTTCTCGGTCATCGTCTTTTCATTGCGCCCGCGGGCCGCCGTCAGCAGCCAGCGAATGGCGAGTGCCTGGCGGCGGTCGAGCCGGACTTCCACCGGCACCTGATAGGTCGCGCCGCCGACACGACGCGAACGGACCTCGATGGACGGCATGACATTGTCCAGCGCCTGGCGGAAAATGCCGACCGGATCCTGCTTGGTCTTGTCCTCGATCGTCTCGAACGCGCCGTAGACGATGCGCTCGGCAACCGACTTCTTCCCCTGAATCATGACCGAGTTCATGAACTTGGTCACAACTTCGTTGTGGTATTTGGGGTCCGGAATGATCTCGCGTTTTTCAGCGCGGTGACGACGGGACATAGGAACTGCCTGCTTGTTTCTCTAGCCTTAGCGACAAAAAAACGACCCGGAACTATTTGGGTCGCTTTGCACCGTATTTCGAACGTCTCTGCCGGCGGTCTTTGACCCCCTGGGTATCGAGCACGCCACGAATGATGTGGTAGCGGACACCCGGAAGGTCTTTCACGCGGCCACCGCGGATCATTACAACCGAATGCTCCTGCAGATTGTGGCCCTCGCCCGGAATATAGCCGATCACCTCGAACTGATTGGTCAGGCGCACCTTGGCAACCTTGCGCAGCGCCGAGTTCGGCTTCTTGGGCGTCGTCGTATAGACGCGCGTGCAGACGCCGCGCTTCTGCGGGCTCTGCTCCATCGCTGGCACTTTGTTACGCTTGACCGGCGCGCGGCGCGGATTGCGAATGAGCTGATTGATCGTCGGCATTGTCGGCCTTGATTTTCGGGGCCGGTCGGCTGGCCCGTTTCGTTCCAAATTGCATGACGCAACAAGCGCCCGGTCCCACCTGAGTGGGAGGCGCCACGAAAAACAGAGGATCACGGCGGGTGCCGCGATCATGTCGTCCCGTACGAGCGTCGTTCTTCTGTTTCCGTGCAGTGTTTAGCGCTTGTATTTCCACGACTGGACGCCGCTGGAACAAAAGCCCTACTACCTGCTCGAAAGCGCGCGGAACCTATGCTTTCCGCCTACCCCCGTCAACCCTGAGCGGGAAAAATTCTTTGGCGGCAGCCCGCGGCGACCGAATTGCAAAGAAAATGCCGGGCAAAGGATGCAATTACGCCGGCCGGGCAGTATGAAACGCAACGAAGCTGCGATCCCGGAAGGTTCGTGGTCGAGCGCCCCACCCTCCTCCCTATACCACAAAGCGTCGCAGCAATCGGCAATGGACACAATGCAAGCGCGGCCTGTCACCAAGCCTGACCTCTTCCGGGCCCGAATCGCCGTGTCGGTGGTCTTCTTCCTGATGGGGGTCGGTCCGGGAATCTGGGCGGTCCATATCCCCCTGATCCAGGAACGCCTGACGATCGATCCGGCCGTCCTCGGCCTGGCGCTGCTGACCATGGCCGTCGGGGCGATGGCTTCAATGCCTCTCGCCGGGTGGATCGTCGGGCACACCGGATCGCGAATGCCCACAATCGTCGCCCTGATCATCTATCTCTTCATCATCCCCATGCCCATCCTGGCGGGCAATGTTCCCCTCTTCTTTGCCACCTTGTTTGCCTTTGGCCTGTTGCTGGGAGGCCTCGACGTGGTCGCCAACGTCCAGGCCTCCGAGGTCGAAACCGCGCGGCAGCGACCGACCATGTCTTCCTTCCATGCCTTCTATTCGATCGGAGCCCTGACGGCGGCGTTGGCCGGAGCATTCGTCATCTCGCAGGGGTGGGGTGACGGCCGCGGGGCGACGGCGGCGGCGATCCTGTGCCTGGGACCGGCGGCCTTCGCCGTGAGGAATCTCTTTCCGGGCGAGCGCGCCGTCCGCGAGGGTCCACGCTTCGCCTTGCCGAGCAAGGCCGTCGTCGGCCTCGGGGTCATCATTCTTCTCGGCTATGCCCTCGAGGGCGCGATTACCGACTGGAGCGCGCTCTTCCTGACCAGCGTCAAGGATGCGCCGCCGGCGACGGCCGCCATCGGCTTCGCCCTGTTTTCGCTCTCCATGGCCGGTTTCCGCCTTTTCGGGGATCCCATCGTCGCCAGGTTCGGCGGCCGCCGGGTTTTGACCGGAGGCGCCCTCCTCGCGGCTGCGGGTCTCGGTATCGCCCTCGTCGCCCCGTGGCCCCTGCTGGGGGCTGTCGGCTTCGGCCTTGTCGGGATGGGCGTCGCCAATGTCGTCCCGGTCGTCTTCAGCGCCGGGGCACGGGCACCCGGCGTATCGGCGGGCGTCGGCGTGGCGTCGGTCGCGACCATGGGCTACTTCGGCTTTCTCTTCGCCCCGCCCATCCTCGGCTTCATCGGCCACGAATACGGCCTTTCAGCCTCCCTCGGCCTCGTCGTCCTCATGGGACTGGCGATCGCCTGGCTGAGCTACCGGCAGCTTTAGCGAGGGGAATCCTCGCGCCCGCCGGAGCACGCGTCCGGCGATTTGTCCGAAAAAAAGGGCCGCCCGAAGGCGGCCCTCAGCAGTTTCCAAACGATCGGTGGCTACTCGGCCGCGCCACTCAGTTCGGCGAGGTCCTCCGCCTCTTCCGAACCCGCCAGAGCCGCCGCGCGGCGCCGCTCCTCGACGATCAGTTCGTCGCGGTGGGTCGCCACCTGGCGAACCCGGCTGATGGTTCCACCGGTGCCGGCCGGGATCAGACGACCGACAATGATGTTCTCCTTCAGGCCCTCGAGCGGATCGACCTTGCCATTGACCGCCGCCTCGGTGAGAACGCGCGTGGTTTCCTGGAAGGACGCCGCCGAGAAGAAGGAGCGGGTCTGCAGGCTCGCCTTGGTGATGCCGAGCAGAACCGGAACGCCGACCGCCGGCTGCTTGCCTTCCGCGACCGCCCGATCATTGGCGATCTCGTATTCGAGCGTGTCGATCTGCTCGCCGGGGAACATGTCCGTGTCACCCGACTCCATGATCTCGACCTTCTGCAGCATCTGCCGGACGATCACCTCGATATGCTTGTCGTTGATCGTCACGCCCTGGAGCCGGTAGACCTCCTGGATCTCGTTGACGAGATACGCGGCGAGAGCCTCGATCCCCTTGATCGCCAGGATGTCGTGCGGCGCCGGATTGCCCTCGACGATATAGTCGCCCTTTTCGACCGTATCGCCTTCCTGAAGATGGAAGGGCTTGCCCTTGGCGATCAGGTACTCGACCGGTTCGGCCCCCTCCTCCTCGGGTTCGAGGATGATCCGCCGCTTGTTCTTGTAGTCGCGGCCGAATTTGATGGTGCCGTCGATCTCGGCGATGATCGCGTGGTCCTTGGGACGACGCGCCTCGAAGAGCTCGGCGACGCGCGGCAGACCGCCCGTGATGTCGCGGGTCTTGGCGCTTTCCATCGGAATACGCGAGAGCACATCGCCGGCATGGACCTCGGTGCTGGCATCGACCGAGAGGATCGCATCGACCGAAAGCAGGTACCGTGCGTCGGTGCCGCGAGCGGTCTTCTTGATCTTGCCGTCCTTGCCCTTGATCACGATCGCAGGCTTGAGGTCGCCGCCCCGCGGATTGGCCCGCCAGTCGGTGACGACACGCTTGGTGATGCCGGTCGACTCGTCGGCGGTCTCGGATACCGAAATACGGTCGACCAGATCCTCGAAGGCGACGATGCCGCCGACTTCCGTCAGCACCGGGCGGGTATAGGGGTCCCATTCCGCCAGACGCTGGCCGCGCTTGACGGTATCGCCTTCGTCGACATGCAACCGCGATCCGTAGGTGATGCGATTGACCGACCGTTCGGTACCGTCGCTGTCGACGATCGCGATCTGCATCGTCCGGCCCATGGCCACCAGACGCCCGTCGGAGTCGCGAACGAGGTTGCGGTTGCGGATATGGACCGTGCCCTCGAAGTTGGACTCCATCGTCGACTGGTCGACCACCTGCGCCGTCCCGCCAATGTGGAAGGTGCGCATGGTGAGCTGGGTGCCGGGCTCGCCGATCGACTGGGCGGCGATGACGCCGACCGCCTCACCCATGTTGACCGGCGTCCCGCGCGCGAGGTCGCGGCCGTAGCACTTGCCGCAAACCCCGTTCTTGGTCTCGCAGGTCAGGACGGACCGAATACGGAAGGCCTGGACCTTGGCGTTTTCGATCGCCTCGACATGCCGTTCCTCGATCAGCGTGCCGGCCGGAATGACCACTTCGCCGGTCGCGGGGGCAATGACGTCCTCCGCGGCCGTGCGGCCGAGGACGCGCATGCCGAGCGTCGCCACGATCTGGCCGGAGTCGATGACCGCCTGCATCTTGAGGCCCGCGGTCGTGCCGCAATCCTGCTCGGTGATGATGCAGTCCTGGGCGACGTCGACGAGACGGCGCGTCAGGTAGCCGGAGTTGGCGGTCTTCAACGCCGTGTCGGCGAGGCCCTTACGGGCGCCATGGGTCGAGTTGAAGTACTCGAGCACCGAGAGGCCTTCCTTGAAGTTCGAGATGATCGGCGTCTCGATGATTTCGCCCGACGGCTTCGCCATCAGGCCGCGCATCCCGGCGAGCTGCTTCATCTGCTGCGGCGAGCCGCGAGCACCGGAATGCGACATCATGTAGATCGAGTTCATCTGCTTCTGGCGGCCGTTCTCGTCCTTCTCCACCGCCTGAATGCGCTTCATCATCTCGTCGGCGACACGATCGGTGCACTTCGCCCAGGCGTCGACGACCTTGTTGTATTTCTCGCCCTGGGTGATGAGACCGTCGTTGTACTGCTGCTCGTATTCCTTGGCGAGCTGCTGGGTCTCCTCGACGAGCTTGGCCTTGGTGTCCGGGATCACCATGTCGTCCTTGCCGAAGGAAATGCCGGCCTTGAACGCCCGAGTGAAACCGAGCTGCATGACGCGGTCGCAGAAGATGACCGTCTCCTTCTGACCGCAATGCCGGTAGACGGCATCGATCATGTTGGAGATCTCCTTCTTGGTCATCAGCTTGTTGATGAGATCGAAGGAGAGGTTCGGGTTCTTCGGCAGCAGCGCGCCGAGCATCAGCCGGCCCGGAGTCGTCTCGTAGATCTTCGAGACCTCGTTGCCGTCATGGTCGACGGTCCGGTACCGCCCCCTCACCTTGGCATGAAGCGTCGTGGCGCCGGCCGCCAGCGCATGCTCGATCTCGCCGATATCGCTATAGGCGGAACCTTCGCCGGGCTCGCCGTCGGCCATGATCGAAAGATAGTAGAGGCCGAGAACGATATCCTGCGACGGCACGATGATCGGCTGACCATTGGCCGGGTGCAGGATGTTGTTGGTCGACATCATCAGAACGCGGGCCTCGAGCTGCGCCTCGAGCGACAGAGGCACGTGGACCGCCATCTGATCGCCGTCGAAGTCGGCGTTGAAGGCTGCGCAGACCAGCGGGTGAAGCTGAATCGCCTTGCCCTCGATCAGCACCGGCTCGAAGGCCTGGATGCCGAGGCGATGGAGCGTCGGTGCCCGGTTGAGCAGAACAGGATGCTCGCGGATCACCTCGTCGAGGATATCCCAGACTTCCGGCTTCTCCTTCTCGACCAGCTTCTTCGCCTGCTTGACCGTCGACGAATAGCCCTTGGCGTCGAGCCGCGAATAGATGAACGGCTTGAACAGCTCGAGCGCCATCTTCTTCGGCAGGCCGCACTGGTGAAGCTTCAGCTCCGGGCCGACGACGATCACCGAACGACCGGAATAGTCGACGCGCTTGCCGAGCAGGTTCTGCCGGAAACGGCCCTGCTTGCCCTTCAGCATGTCGGACAGCGACTTCAGCGGCCGCTTGTTGGCGCCGGTGATGACCCGGCCGCGACGACCGTTGTCGAACAGCGCATCGACCGCCTCCTGCAGCATCCGCTTCTCGTTGCGGATGATGATGTCTGGCGCACGCAGCTCGATCAGGCGCTTCAGCCGGTTGTTCCGGTTGATGACGCGGCGATAGAGATCGTTGAGATCCGACGTCGCGAAACGGCCGCCATCCAGCGGCACCAGCGGACGCAGGTCCGGCGGAATCACCGGGACGACCTTGAGGATCATCCACTCCGGCTTGTTGCCGGATTCGATGAAGGCCTCGACCAGCTTCAGCCGCTTGGCAAGCTTCTTGGGCTTCAGCTCGGTGGTCAACTCGGCGATCTCCTGGCGCAGATCGACCGTCAGCTTCTTGAGGTCGAGGGCGATCAGCATCTTGCGGATCGCCTCGGCACCGATATCGGCGGTGAAGGAATCCTCGCCGTACTCGTCCTGGGCCTTGAGATACTCGTCCTCGCTCAGCAGCTGCCGCTCCTTCAGGGGCGTCAGGCCGGGCTCGATGACGATGTAGTTCTCGAAATAGAGGATGCGCTCAAGATCCTTGAGCGTCATGTCGAGCAGCATGCCGATCCGCGACGGCAGCGACTTCAGGAACCAGATATGGGCGACCGGAGCGGCCAGCTCGATATGACCCATGCGCTCGCGCCGAACCCGGGCAAGCGTCACTTCGACACCGCACTTCTCGCAGATGATACCCTTGTATTTCATCCGCTTGTACTTGCCGCACAGGCACTCATAGTCCTTGATCGGGCCGAAGATGCGGGCGCAGAACAGCCCGTCCCGCTCCGGCTTGAAGGTGCGGTAGTTGATGGTCTCGGGCTTCTTGATCTCGCCGAACGACCACGAGAGGATCTTTTCCGGGCTCGCGATGGAGATACGGATCTGGTCGAAGATCTGCGCCGGGGGCTGAGCCGGACCGAAGATGTTTGTGATCTCTTGATTCATCGACTGTCTCCTGCAATGCGGCCGGCCGGGCGGGAGACTCCCGGCTCGGCACGCATGTGAATGTTGGCAATAACGTCCGGATTCACGTTTCTACGACTCACTCCGCCGCGTCGGCGGTCGGCGTCGAGCCGGCCGCGGCCTGACGGGCCTTCGAGTTGTCGAGCTCGACGTCGAGGCCGAGCGAACGCATCTCCTTCACCAGAACGTTGAAGCTCTCCGGAATACCGGCCTCGAAGGTATCGTCGCCGCGGACGATCAATTCGTAGACCTTGGTGCGGCCGGCGACATCGTCCGACTTCACCGTCAGCATTTCCTGCAAGGTATAGGCCGCCCCATAGGCTTCGAGCGCCCAGACCTCCATCTCGCCGAACCGCTGTCCGCCGAACTGCGCCTTGCCGCCGAGCGGCTGCTGGGTGACGAGGCTGTACGGGCCGATCGAGCGGGCGTGGATCTTGTCGTCGACCAGATGGTGCAGCTTCAGCATGTAGATGTAGCCGACCGTGACGCGACGATCGAAGGGCTCGCCGGTCCGCCCGTCGTAGAGCTGCGACTGACCCGAGGGATCGAGGCCCGCTTCCTTCAGAAGCTCGACGATATCCGGCTCGCGGGCACCATCGAAGACCGGTGTTGCGATCGGCACGCCGTGGCTGAGCTGGGAAGCAAGCTCGACCACACCCGCGTCGTCGAAGTCGGCGACATTCTCGTTCTTGCTGTTGCCGCCATAGACCTGCTTCAGCACGTCACGCAGCGGCTGGACTTCGTTGTCCTTCTTGTAGGTCTCGACCATCTTGCCGATCTTCAGTCCCATGCCGGCGCAGGCCCAGCCGAGATGCGTCTCGAGAATCTGGCCGACGTTCATCCGGCTCGGCACGCCGAGCGGATTGAGGACGATGTCGACATGGGTACCGTCCTCGAGATAGGGCATGTCCTCGATCGGCACGATCCGCGACACGACACCCTTGTTGCCGTGACGGCCGGCCATCTTGTCGCCCGACTGGATCTTCCGCTTCACCGCGACGAAGACCTTGACCATCTTCATCACGCCGGGCGGCAATTCGTCGCCGCGCTGCAGCTTCTCGACCTTGTCGATGAACCGCTTCTCGAGACCCTTGCGGCTCTCGTCATACTGATTGCGAAGCGCCTCGATCTCCGCCATCAGCTTTTCGTTCGACACGGCGAACTGCCACCACTGGCTGCGCGGGAACTCGGCCAGCAACTCCTTGGTGATCTTGCCACCCTTCTTGAAGCCCTTGGGTCCCGACAGGCCCATCTTGTTGACCAGCATGTCGGTCAGACGGCCATAGACGTTGCGGTCGAGGATCGCCTGCTCGTCGTCGCGGTCCTTGGCGAGACGCTCGATCTCCTCGCGCTCGATCGCCATGGCGCGCTCGTCCTTCTCGATGCCATGGCGGTTGAACACCCTGACCTCGACGACGGTGCCGGTGACGCCCGGCGGCACGCGGAGCGACGTATCGCGAACGTCCGAAGCCTTCTCGCCGAAGATGGCGCGAAGCAGCTTCTCCTCCGGCGTCATCGGGCTTTCGCCCTTCGGCGTGATCTTGCCGACCAGGATATCGCCCGCCGCGACCTCGGCACCGATATAGACGATGCCCGCTTCGTCGAGGCTCTTCAGCGCCTCTTCGGAGACGTTCGGAATATCGCGGGTGATTTCCTCCGGCCCGAGCTTGGTGTCGCGGGCCATAACCTCGAATTCCTCGATATGGATCGAGGTGAAGACGTCATCACGGACGATGCGCTCCGACAACAGGATCGAGTCCTCGAAGTTGTAGCCGTTCCACGGCATGAAGGCGACGAGGACGTTGCGGCCAAGCGCCAGGTCGCCGAGATCCGTCGACGGACCGTCGGCAATAACGCCGCCCTTGTCGACGATATCGCCGACCCGCACCAGCGGACGCTGGTTGATGCAGGTATTCTGGTTCGACCGCTGGAACTTCATCAGCCGATAGATATCGACGCCCGAGCGCGACGGATCGAGATCCTCCGTCGCCCGGATGACGATACGCGTGGCGTCGACCTGATCGACCACGCCGGCACGACGCGCCGGAACGGCGGCACCGGAATCGCGAGCGACGATCGGCTCCATCCCGGTCCCGACCAGCGGCGCTTCGGAGCGAACCAGCGGCACCGCCTGGCGCTGCATGTTCGAACCCATCAGGGCGCGGTTGGCATCATCGTTTTCGAGGAACGGAATCAGAGCGGCGGCAACCGAGACCAACTGCTTCGGCGACACGTCCATGAAGTCGACCCGGTCGGCCGGGATCACGACGTTATCGCCGGCGTGGCGACAAACGATCATGTCCTCGGTGAACGACCCATTGTCGTCGAGGATCGCGTTCGCCTGGGCGACGGTGTATTTCGCCTCTTCCATGGCCGAGAGGTAGACGACCTCCTCGGTCACGCGGCTGTCCTTGACGCGACGATACGGGCTTTCGATGAAGCCGTATTTGTTGACGCGGGCAAAGGTCGCGAGCGAGTTGATCAGGCCGATATTCGGACCTTCCGGCGTCTCGATCGGACAGATGCGGCCGTAGTGGGTCGGATGCACGTCGCGCACCTCGAAACCGGCCCGCTCGCGGGTCAGACCGCCCGGGCCAAGCGCCGAGAGGCGCCGCTTGTGGGTGATCTCCGACAGCGGATTGGTCTGATCCATGAACTGGGAGAGCTGCGAGGAACCGAAGAACTCGCGAACCGCGGCCGCCGCCGGCTTGGCGTTGATCAGGTCCTGCGGCATGACATTGCCGATCTCGACCGACGACATGCGTTCCTTGATCGCCCGCTCCATGCGGAGGAGGCCGATCCGGTACTGGTTCTCCATCAACTCGCCGACCGAACGGACACGCCGGTTGCCGAGGTTGTCGATATCGTCGATTTCGCCCTTGCCGTCGCGCAGTTCGAGCAGGGTCTTGATGACGGCGAGGATGTCCTCCTTGCGCAGCACGCGGACGGTGTCGTCGGTATCGAGATCGAGCCGCATGTTCATCTTGACCCGGCCGACCGCGGAAAGGTCGTAGCGCTCGGGATCGAAGAACAGCGAGGTGAACATCGCCTCCGCCGTATCGATCGTCGGCGGCTCGCCGGGGCGCATCACCCGGTAGATGTCGAACAGCGCATCCTCGCGCGACTCGTTCTTGTCGGCGGCGAGCGTGTTGCGGATATAGGCGCCGGTATTGATGTGGTCGATGTCGAGGACCTTGAACTCCTCGTAACCAGCCTCGAGCAGCGTGGCCAGCAGCTTCTCGGTGATTTCCTCACCCGCCTCGGAATAGATCTCGCCGGTCTCGGCGTTGACCATCTCCTCGGCGAAATAGTGGCCGTAGAGGTCCTCGTCGGCGACCTTGAGTGCCTTGACGTTCTTCTCCGCCAGCTGCCGCGCGCCGCGCGCCGTGATCTTCTGGCCCGCCTCGACGATGACTTCGCCGGAATCGGCGTCGATCAGATCGTTGACCGGCTTGAAGCCGCGCATCCGGTTGGCGTCGAAAGGCAGCCGCCAGCCGTCCTTCATCCGGGTGTAGGTGATGCTCTCGTAGAAGGTGCTGAGAATCTCTTCGCCGTCGAGCCCAAGCGCGTAAAGCAGCGAGGTGATCGGAATCTTCCGGCGACGATCGATGCGGGCATGGACGATGTCCTTGGCGTCGAATTCGATATCGAGCCAGGAACCGCGATACGGAATGATCCGCGCGGCAAACAGCAGCTTGCCCGAGGAATGGGTCTTGCCCTTGTCGTGGTCGAAGAACACGCCCGGCGAGCGATGCATCTGGGAGACGATGACGCGCTCGGTGCCGTTGACGATGAAGGTGCCGTTGTTGGTCATCAACGGCATTTCGCCCATGTAGACTTCCTGCTCCTTGATGTCCTTGACGGACTTGGCGCCGGTCTCCTGGTCGATATCGAACACGATGAGTCGGAGCGTCACCTTGAGCGGAGCCGAATAGGTCATGCCGCGCTGGCGGCACTCGTCGACGTCATATTTCGGCGGCTCGAAATCGTAGCGAACGAATTCGAGCAGCGCGGTATTGGAGAAATCGGAAATCGGGAAGACGGACTTGAACACCGCCTGCAGGCCCTCGTCGCCCCGGCCGCCTTCCGGCTCCTCAACAAGCAGAAACTGGTCGTAGGACGCCTTCTGAACCTCGATGAGGTTCGGCATCTCGGCCACCTCCCGAATGGAGCCGAAAAATTTGCGCACTCGCCTGCGGCCGGTGAACGTCTGAGTCATGTCCACTCCTGGTTCGATGTAAACGGCTGTCCGGAAGGTCGGGGACACGGCCTTCGGGATAGCGGTCGTCGTGTTTCACCTGTCCGGAGAAGCGCCGACGGATCGGCGCCCTCCATGATTGTCGCCGCAGGGTCCTCAGGATCAGATCCGGAGGTCGTCCGCGGAAGATCGCGAGCCGAAGCCCGCGACTACTTCAGCTCGACTTTGGCGCCAGCCGCTTCGAGCTGGGCCTTGAGCTTGTCGGCCTCGTCCTTGGTCACGCCTTCCTTGACGGCCTTCGGAGCGGCTTCGACCAGATCCTTCGCCTCTTTCAGACCGAGCGCGGTGATCGCCCGGACTTCCTTGATGACGTTGATCTTGTTCGGGCCGATTTCGGCGAGCACGACGTCGAAATCCGTCTTCTCCTCGACCTCGGCCACCGCGGCGCCACCAGCCGCTGCGACCGCAACCGGAGCCGCGGCGGAGACGCCCCACTTCTCTTCCAGCATCTTCGACAGCTCGGCGGCCTCGAGCACCGTCAGCTGCGAAAGTTCATCCACGATTTTCGAAAGTTCAGCCATTGTATTGATTCCTTTACAATTCGAACCTTTGGATTTCCAAGAATCGGCCTAGGCCGCCTCGCTCTTTTCCGCATAGGCACTGATAACCCGCGCGACCTGTCCGGCCGGCGCCGAGAGAACCCGGGCGATCTGCGTCGCCGGCGCGGCCATGAGCCCCACCAGCTTGCCCCTGAGTTCGTCGAGCGACGGCAACGCGGCGAGCGCCTTGACGCCCTCCGGGTCGAGACTGGTCGCACCCATCGCACCGCCGAGGATCACGAGTTTCTCGTTTCCCTTGGCGAATTCGACGGCGATCTTGGGCGCGGCAACCGGGTCGTTCGAATAAGCGACCACTGTCGGACCTTGAAAAAGATCCGATACATGCTCAACGTCCGTGCCTTTGAGGGCGAGTTTGACAAGACGATTCTTGGCAACTCGCACACCGGCCCCAACGTCGCGCATCCGAGCCCTGAGGGTCGTCATCTCCGCGACTGTAAGGCCGGCATAGTGGGCGACGACCACGACGCCGGTATCTTTGAATACCGACCCAAGGTCTTCCACGAGCTGGCTTTTTTCCGCTCTATCCACTTGCCTCACTCCACTTGGCGGCCATTTGGGGACCGCCGGTTTCACCTGTCGCCCCGGCCTGAGCCGACACGACATCCCGACCTGTCCCCCAGCCGCCGTGTCGCCACGCCGGACTGAGCCGCGAAGAGGTTCGAACCGGAAAATCCGGCTCCCTCCCGTCTATTGCAGGTCGACTTCGATTAAGCCGGCGACCCGGCACCTGCAGTCTCGGACAGGATCGCCAACCCGACATGTGGCCGGATTGACGGTGCGCACTCGACAAAACGCTGTGTAAGTCATTGTCTCTCTTGAAATAATCCGTTCGGATGTCCAAGAGAGGGTCTCACCACCGTGATTTAGAGGGACGCACAAAGACGCGCCGTACAAAGGGCCGACGCGCCCAGAGACGCTATTTAGAGACTCGCAAGCCCGTTGCCAAGTCTCTTTTTAGCGTTTGTTAGGAACCCGGCGGAAACCGCCCGCCGGGCCCGACGCAATCAGGCGTTCAACGTGGCCGGATCGACCTTCACGCCCGGCCCCATCGTCGAAGAGATCGCAACTCGCTGGACGAAGGTTCCCTTCGCCCCCGGGGGGCGCGCCTTCTGGACGGCATCGGTGAACGCCTTGATGTTCTCGACCAGCTGGTCATCGGCGAAGCTCGCCTTGCCGATGCCGGCATGGATGATGCCGGCCTTCTCGACCCGGAACTCCACGGCGCCGCCCTTGGCCGCCGCGACTGCCGCCGCCACGTCCTGGGTCACGGTGCCCACCTTCGGATTCGGCATCATGCCGCGCGGTCCGAGGATCTTCCCGAGACGTCCGACCAGCGGCATCATGTCCGGCGTTGCGATGCAGCGATCAAATTCGATGGTGCCTTTCTGGACCAGTTCGACCAGATCCTCGGCGCCGACAACATCGGCGCCGGCCGCCCTGGCTTCGTCCGCCTTGGCGCCCTTGGCGAAGACACCGACCCGCAGCGTCCGGCCCGAGCCGTTCGGCAACTGGCACACGCCGCGGACCATCTGGTCGGCGTGGCGCGGATCGACGCCGAGATTCATCGCCACTTCCACCGTCTCGTCGAACTTCGCGCCGGCGCGGGACTTGACCAGCTTCACGGCCTCGTCGAGCGGATAAAGCTTGAGCGGCTCGATACCTTCGCGGGAAGCCCTGACTCGTTTTCCATGCTGTGTCATGATCTCAGTCCACCACCTGCAGACCCATCGAGCGGGCCGAGCCTTCAACCATCTTCATCGCGCCGTCGATATCGACCGCGTTGAGGTCAGCCATCTTCTGCGTGGCGATCTCGCGGACCTGATCGCGCGTCACCCGACCGGCGACACCTCGCCCGGCTGTCGCCGAACCCTTCTTGGCGTTGGCGGCCTTCTTCAGGAAGAAGCTGACCGGCGGCGTCTTCATCTCGAAGGTGAAGGACTTGTCCTGGTAGTAGGTGATAACGACGGGGACCGGCGACCCCTTCTCCATCTCCTGGCTGCGGGCGTTGAACGCCTTGCAGAATTCCATGATGTTGATGCCGCGCTGGCCAAGCGCCGGGCCGATCGGCGGCGACGGGTTGGCAGCGCCTGCCGGCACCTGCAGTTTTAAGAAACCTGCGACTTTCTTTGCCATTGTCTGTTCCTGCTACTACGCCGGCAAGGCCGGCAGGAATGGGCGTGGTGCGGATCCGGCGCCTTGGCGAAGCGCCCTCACCTCCCACACCCGCAAACGGTCAAATCTTTTCGACTTGCCCGTATTCGAGCTCGACCGGGGTGGCCCGGCCGAAAATGGACACCGCAACCTTGAGCCGGGCCCGGACCTCGTCGACTTCCTCGATCTGGCCGTTGAAGGACGCGAAGGGGCCGTCGGCAACGCGGACCTGCTCGCCGACCTCGAAACTGATCGACGGCTTCGGCCGCTCGACGCCTTCCTGCACCTGCTGCAGGATGCGATGCGCCTCCGCTTCAGAAATCGGAATCGGCTTCTTGTCGGCGCCGAGGAAGCCGGTGACCTTCGGCGTATTCTTGATGAGGTGGTAAGCCTCGTCGGTCATCGCCATCTTCACCAGGACATAGCCGGGGAAGAACTTGCGCTCGGCGTCGACCTTGCGCCCGCGACGAACCTCGACCACCTTTTCGGTGGGAACCAGAACCTCTTCGAAAAGATCATCCAGCCCGGCGGCATGCGCCTTTTCGGTGATCGATTCGGCGACCTTGCGCTCGAAATTCGAATAGGCGTGGACGATGTACCACTTCTTTTCCATCGTATTCGCTGCCTGAACCGCCGACATCGCTCCGCCTCAACCGCCGGCGCCGAGGAGAAAACTGACCCCGAAGCTCAACACCTGGTCCGCGAGCAGGAAGAAGAGGCTCGCCAGAATCGCCATGACCAGCACCATGACCGTCGAAATCGCGGTCTCGCGCCGGCTCGGCCAAACGACCTTGGCGGCTTCCGTTCGCACCTGCTGGAGGAACGTGAAGGGATTTGTTCTTTCGGCCATAGAATCTCACATAGCTATAGGCGCGCGAACCGTCCCGGCTCGCCCGCCGCGCTTGGGACCGGTTACATAAGGCTTTGCCGCGCGAGACTCAAGCCTTAGCTGGTTTTGGTTTTTTGGCAGGGGCAGAGGGACTCGAACCCACGACCTACGGTTTTGGAGACCGTCGCTCTACCAACTGAGCTATACCCCTAAACGATTTCCGCGATCAGATATCAGACTTCCGGACCGGAATGCCAGTACCTTTGTCGCGTCCTGTGCGAATCCGGTTTTGGGGCGTCGCGGTCGCGACTGCGTTGGAGCGGGTGATGGGAATCAGAGCCGCACCATCGACCCGGAAATCTGATTTGCATCGGGTTGGCGTGCATCCTCCCAACTCCCCGCCCCG
Organism: uncultured Alphaproteobacteria bacterium; assembly: GCA_963812275.1. Taxonomy (GTDB): domain Bacteria; phylum Pseudomonadota; class Alphaproteobacteria; order Rhizobiales; family Kaistiaceae; genus Bauldia. The sequence goes on from CAWEUQ010000004.1 coordinate 94,310, forward strand.
GCAGCGGCAAATGCAACAGCGCCCAGACTCGGCGGTTGGCGCTTCCGCGGCAGGCTCCCGCTCAGAATCCGAGCTTGTAGCCGAGCGAAACCCCGGTGCTCGAGAATTCGCCGTTGCTCCAGTTCCAGGCAACTTTCGCCGATATCGAACTGTGATCATCAAGCCGGTAGGCGATACCCGTTTCGATCTGTGGCGTCCGGTATTCGTTGCTGGTGTCAAACGCATCGCGGAAGCGATAGGCAATCGGCGTCCAGCTTACGCGCTGACCGACGTCGATATTCGTGGCAATGCGGAAAACGTAGTAGGGGAAGTCGCCGCCTTGCTTTGCGGCTTGGAACCGTTCTCCGATCCCCGCGCTTGCTGTGATGGAGAACGCGCCTTCGAAGCGCGCGCGATAGCCCACTGTGCCTTCGACATTCTCGTTGTCGACATCACTGAAGGCGTCGTTCGTGTAGGTGATCGAACTGCCGATCGTCATGCCATTGTTGAATATATGCCCTGCTTCCAGCTCGTACTTGAGGTCCTTGGGCTTTGCGAAATCGCCCGCCTCGCGGTCCGACGTCACCGACAACCCGAGTGAATTGCTCCCGGCCGAAGCGCCGGTCGCAGCCATCATCAGAGCGGCGAGAGCGATTTGGATTTGGGCGAGCCAATATAGAACTGAGTGATTTGTCCGAATTTCTTGAAAACCGGGTGGAGCGGGTGAAGGGAATCGAACCCTCGTCATCAGCTTGGAAGGCTGTTGCTCTACCATTGAGCTACACCCGCAGCTTCGTGTGCGTGCCGGAAGGACGGTAGCACGGCGAAGGATGGTGGGGGAGGTAGGACTCGAACCTACGAAGGCGTACGCCAGCGGATTTACAGTCCGCCCCCTTTGCCACTCGGGACACTCCCCCGTCCGGTCGCGTGAATCGAGACAGCCGCCTGGGCGGCTTGCCGCGATGACCCGCGGCGCGTGTTATGGCGACGACGGTCTGCCCTGTCAACGACGGCCGGACCGCTTTTGCGAACCGGCGCCACCGACGTCGATGACGATTGAGACGGCCGCGGTAGACGCCTATAAGCCGGGAGAATGTCCTCCCGAAATCGCCCCCCTCGCCCGACCGGCGCCCACCGCCCTCCTCATGGCCCGCGAACGCCGGCGGAACGGCGGCCCGACACGCTCCTTCTTTATGGCATGCACCCGGTCCTCGCCGCGCTCGCCAACCCGGCAAGGTCGGTGAAACGGGTGATCGCCACCGCAAACGCGCTCACCCGCCTCGAGGCCGCCGGCGCCTCGCTTCCACTTCCCCCCGAAGAAGTCCACCCGCGCGATCTCGATCGCCTGCTCGGCGGCGACGCCGTGCATCAAGGCGTCGCACTGGAAGTCGCGCCGCTCGATCCGGTGCCGATCGAGGACCTTCGCGACAAGCGGCTTGTCGTCTGCCTCGATCAGGTGAGCGATCCGCATAATGTCGGCGCCATCCTGCGCTCGGCCGCGGCATTCGGCGCCGATGCGGTGCTTTCGACCGCGCGGCACGCGCCGACCGAGACCGGCGTCCTGGCCAAGGCCGCCTCCGGAGCGCTCGACCTGATACCGCTGGTCGCTGTCGGCAATCTCGCCAGGGCACTGGACGAACTCGGCTACAATGGCTTTGTCCGCATTGGATTCGACGAGGCGGCCGACACGCCGATCGAATCCGCGATCACCGGCGAAAGAGTCGCCCTCGTTCTGGGCGCGGAAGGCAAGGGTCTCCGCCGCCTCACCCGCGAAAAATGCGACCGCATGGCGTGCCTGCCGACCAGCGGCCCCCTCGCCAGCCTCAATGTCTCGAATGCCGCCGTGCTCGCCCTCTATGTCGCCCGCCGCCACCTCGACACGGTACACTGAGGCGCTCTTTTGAAGTACCTCGCCGCTGGCGATCACGGCGGCGACCCACCGACTTGCGGCACCACGGTTGCACTGCTACGGAGTCTGGCAGGCCGGCATAGCTCAGCTGGTAGAGCACCTGATTTGTAATCAGGGGGTCACGGGTTCGAATCCTGTTGCCGGCACCAGTACTCAGCTCGAACAGGAAATTTTGAAGATCCGCTCGGCTGACGTCGGCGGTAACGCGCATGATCGGTCCCGAATCCCTGATTCCGGTCAGTGTGGGAGGTCAGGCAATGACGGGGCACCTCTCCTGAAAGCAGTGTGGGTCGGCAAATATTTTCGTCGTTCGGAGGCAGCTCTGCCCCCGCTCGCTCCGCGATCATCAATGCACTAACATTCCGATCGGATCGGAACTTTGGGGTCGCGTCAGCTCGGTATGCGTCTGTGACAAGCCAGGGAATGCCCGCGATGCTCACCGCGTGTCCGTCTTGCGGGAGAAGAAATCCGGTCGCAGCCAAGTTCTGCTCCGAATGCGGCACTGCACTGACCGCGCTTGCGACCGGGCCATTGACGCGAGACCGCGAGGCCGTCCGGCCGGAGGCCCGGCCAGAGGCGTCCGGCGAGCGGCGGCAGTTGACCATCATGTTCTGCGACCTCGTCGGCTCGACGACATTCGCCTCGAGACTCGATCCCGAGGATACGCGGGAGGTGATCGGCGCCTCCCTCCGCATGGTCACTGACGTCGTCAAGCGCCACGGTGGATACATCGCCCGCTATGTCGGTGATGGCGCCCTTGTCTATTTCGGCTATCCGCACGCCCAGGAAGACGATGCGGAACGGGCAATCCTGGCCGGCCTGCAGATCAACGAGGAAGCATCGTCCCTGACACTGCTCGGCGGTCTCAAGCCACAATTTCGGGTCGGCATCGCCACCGGCCTCGTCGTGGTTGGCGACATCGTGCGCGCTGGGGCAACCGGCGAGCGAGACGTAGCAGGCGAGACACCTCATCTCGCTGCCCGCCTCCAGACACTGGCCGAGCCCGGCGCCGTGGTCATTTCGCACGGCACACAACAACTCGCCGGCGGGCTTTTTTCCTATCGGGATCTCGGCGGCGTGACCCTCAAGGGGTTTGCCGAACCGGTGCGGGCTTATGAAGTGCTCGGAACCACCGGCGCCGAGAACAGGTTCGAGGCCTTGCGCGAGAGGGATAACACCCCGCTCATTGGCCGCGATTTGGAACTCGATGCGCTGTTTGGATGTTGGCGCGACGCTTGCGGAGGCCAGGGCCGGGTCATCCTGATTTCCGGCGAACCCGGAATCGGGAAGTCGCGCCTCACAGCGATGCTCTCGGAGCGGATCGCGGGCGAACCCCATACACGCATCCGCTATTACTGCTCGCGCCATCAGCAGGCGTCGCCGTTCCAGCCCTTCATAAACCAGCTGGAACGGGCGATGCGTTTTGGCCGCGGCGATAGTCCTGCCTCCAGGCTGGAGAAGCTGACGCGCCTTCTCGGTCCGGCGGCGCACGCCGACGACCTGCTTCTCTTGGCCGATCTCCTGTCGATACCGGTGGAAGAGCCCGGGCCGCGAGCACAGATGACCCCACGCCAGGTGCGCGATAGAACGATGGAGGCCCTGCTGCGCCAGGCCGACTTGCTGGCCGCCAGCAAGCCGGTACTGATCGTGTTCGAGGATGCCCACTGGATCGATCCGAGCTCGCTCGACCTCCTCACGCTGGCGATCCGCCGGATTGCAAGCCTGAGGATCCTGTTGATCGTCACCTTTCGACCCGAATTCGACCCGCCATGGTCGGAGAAGAATGTCGTCTCGCTGCCGCTTGGGCCCCTGTCCGGCGAAGATAGCGCCGCCCTCGTCAGGGCGAGTGCCGGGAACTCGCCGCTCCCATCCTCGGTGGTCGCTGCGATCATCGAGCGCGCCGACGGAATCCCGCTTTTCGTCGAGGAGCTTACGCGCACGACGGTCGACCGCCTCGACCGCTCCGCCGCCGCCGTCGATGGCAACGCGGAGGGTGAGCCGCCGACGGTGCCGACGACGCTGCATGCTTCCCTGATGTCGCGCCTCGACCGCCTCGGAGAAGCCAGGGAAATCGCCCTGATCGGCGCTGCGATCGGCCGGGAGTTCAGCTACGAGCTCGTGTCCGGGCTGGCGCAGCGACCGGAAGCGGTGGTCCGGCTTTCGCTTGACGAACTGGTCGCGGCGGGGCTCGTCCAGCAGCGGGGCGTGCCCCCCGAAGCCACCTATCAGTTCCGTCACGCCCTTATTCACGAAGCCGCTTACCGCTCGATGCTGCGAGCCACGCGGCGCGCGCTTCATGCCGAGATCGCAGGCGCCCTTGAATCGGACTTTCCGGAGGCCGTCGAGCGGCAACCGGAACTCCTCGCCTATCACTGTGCCGAGGCCGGCATGGTCGAGAAGGCCACCGGCTACTGGCTGAAGGCCGGGCACAGCGCGCTGGCGCGTTCGGCGATTGTCGAAGCGATCGGGAGGCTGAAGAAGGGGCTCGCCCTGGCATCCACACTTCCCGAGGACGAGCACCGGTTCCGGCTGGAGCTCGACTTCTGCCTTTACCTTGCCCATGCGTTGATCGCGACGACCGGATACACCTCGAAGGCGACATTCGAAGCGGTCGAGCGAGCGCGCCGTGCCTGCGACCGGCTCGGCGAGCCGCCGCAACTCGCGGCAGTTCTGAGTGGCCAGTGGGCCTACTCGCTGATCAGCAACAACCTGCCGACCGCCAGCCGATTGTCGGCGGAACTTCTCGATCGTGGCCGGGCGCGCCAGGACCGGATCTGGACCTTTCTCGGCCATCGCTCGAGCGGGGTAACGGAATTCGCCCGCGGTCGCTTTGTCGAGGCCCGCGCCAATCTCGAGGAAGCGCGACGCATCTTCCAGCCCACCGATCAGGCGGCGTATTCCGCCCTCGGCGTTCAGGACGCCCGCGTTGTGGTGACGACATATCTATCGTGGGTCCTGATCTATCTTGGCTACTTCGACCAGGGCCGCAGGATGCGCGACAGGGCCGTCAACGAAGCGCGTGAGCTCAATCAGGCCTACAGCATGGCCCATGCGCTGAACGGTCTCGCCTTCACACAGCTGATGCTCGGCGAGCCGCGGGCCGCGCTCCACTCCATCGAAGATCTCGAGCATCTCAACCAGGAGCACGGGCTCGCCTACTACCGTCCCTTTGTTAACATATTCCGCGGATTGGCCCTTGCCGACCTTGGCGAGGCCGACAAGGGTATCAGGATGATCCAGGGTGGCATGGCGGCCTATCGCGGTGCAGGCGCGCACCTCTACACCACCACCTTCCACCGGTGGCTGGCCTCGGCGCACCGGCGGGCAGGAAGTTACGACGATGGCCTGCGGGAGCTCGACGAAGCGCAACGCATTGCGGTCGAGTCGGAAGCCTATGGCGACGAAGGAGAAATCCATCGCGTCCGCGCCGAGCTCCTTCTCGCCCTCGGCGACGGCGACGGCGCGGAACGAAGCTACGATGCCGCGCTCGAGGCATCGCGGCGGCGGCAGGCCAGGCAATGGGAACTGCGCGCGGCGAGCGGACTTGCGCTCCTCCTCGCCGGTCGCGGTGAGGTGGCACGGGCGCGGGCGATTCTGGGCGAGACCTATGGCTGGTTCGCCGAAGGATTTGACGCGCCAGACCTGAAGCAAGCACGGGAGATCCTTGACGATCTGGCGTAAGCGACAAAGTGAGGGCAGTGAGAGGACGAACGCTGAGAGGAGGCGCGAAATGTCCGCAAGCAAGCCAGTCCCGGCCGTCCATGCGGAACCGGCGGCCGTCGCGGCCCATCCGGTCGGCAGCGATTTCAACCCGGAGGATCTTCGGCCGGTCCCCGGCCTCAAGTCGACCATTGCCTCCTGGGTCATCCGGAACCTTCCGACGATTTTGCGCATCATGCGTCGGGTATGGCCGATTGCCCGCGTCCCCTTCACCGGTCTGACCTTCGTCACCCGCTACGACGACGTCCAGGAGGTCCTCGCCAAGGACGAAGCCTTTCCGGTCCCTTTCGGCAAGAAGGTGCAGGAGCTCAACGACGGACCCAATTTCGTGCTGGGGATGCCGGCCGGCCCCGAATACTGGCTGTATCAGCGCCAGGTCATGCAGACCTTCCGCCGCGACGATATCGCGACCATCGTCACCCCGATGGCCGAGCGCCTTGCCAGGGAGATCGTTGACGATTCCAATGGCCGGCTCGATGCGATCGAAGGTCTGATCACCCTCGTCTCGACGCGGATATGCGAGGACTATTACGGCATTCGCTTGCCGCCGGAGCAACGGGTTCCCTTCTCTCAGTGGACCTTCGCTATGAGCATGTACATGTTTGCCGATCCGTTCGACGATCCCAGGCTCAAGCCGCAGGCGCTCGCAGGCGGGCGCGCGGTTCGGGAAGTCGTCGACGCGTCGATCGCCGCCACCCGGGCCGAGCCGGCGGCCGGCGATACCGTGCTGCGCCGGCTGCTCGATCTGCAGGCCAAGGGGCCGGACGCCCCGAGCGACGAGATCATCCGGACATATGTGCTGGGCATGATCGCCGGCTTTGTGCCGACCGACACGATGGCGGCCGGCAACATTCTCGACGTCATCCTGAGCAAGCCGGCCTTTTTCGCCAGTGCCCGGGACGCCGCACTGTCCGATGATGACGAACGCCTCCGCCGGTGCCTGTTCGAGGCGTCCCGCTTCAAGCCGATCAATCCCGGCCCGTTCCGAGTCTGCGGCACCGACTACACCGTGGCACTCGGCACGCGACGGGCGAAGCGCTTTCAAAAAGGTGACGTCCTGCTGGTCAGCACCCAGTCGGCGATGTTTGACGAGCGCCGGGTATCGAAGCCCTGGGCCTTCGACCCGGACCGTCCGCCGACCGACTACATGCTGTTCGGGCACGGGCTCCACTGGTGCCTCGGTGCGTTCATTGCGGAGGCGCACATCACGCAGACGCTGAAGCAGCTCCTTCTGCGCAAGAACCTCCGCCGCGTAGCCGGAGCAGACGGAAAGCTGCGGCATCTCGGATCATTTCCGCAGCATCTCACGGTGGAGTTCGATCCCTGAAGCGGACACCGCATCGTTCGACATGGAGCACAAGGGGGGCGCAATGACCCATGCCTTCGTCACCGTCGCGATACCGTTCCCGGCCGACCGCGCCGACGCCGTCGAGGCCTATCTCGACCAACTCGGAAACCCGCCCACGGCGGCGATCCGACAGAAGCTCGACGACACGGCCTTCGTCCATTTCATGAGCATGTGGGTGGTGAGGGATGACGGGGCAGAACCCGCCACCATCATCATCGAGGTCAACGCCGACGGAACCGTCGAAGAGGTCACAAGGAAGCTGGCCGAGACGATTGAACCGGAAATTTCAGGACTCCTTGCCAAGGCCGGTATCGAACGCGGGCAGGAAAGCCTCGGCCAATTTTTGGAGAATCACCATCACGGGGTCGGACAGGGATGGTTCTCCACCCCCGGAGTCAATTTTGACGGAACGCCGCAACTGTCCGTCGGACAGATCCGGCGGGAGGCGGAACTCGCCCACCACGTCGCCGGCATGCTCGACACGATGCGTGGCCCCACCGCCCTCGACACCCTGGAGATGGTTCGGAACCGGCTGTGGGACGACGAAGCCAGGAAGTGGGCATTCGTCCCGGCGCCGGCGCCTTCGCTCGACCCGGCCCCATCGGCGTCACGCGCGATCATGCCGATCCTCGCGTCGATCACCGCCAGCTTCTTCTGGCCGTTTCTGCTGCTCGCGACCATCGTGCTCGTCGGCGTGTGGATCAAGGGCGGATTCGCCGTCGCGGCATGGGTGACCTTTCTTGTCTTCGTCGCCGGAATCGGCGTCCTTTTCGCCCTCTATTCAGCGCTCCGGCGGGCCGAGGAAGCCGATATCCCGGAGGACCTGCCGCCGTCACCGGATCGAGTCGCGGAATACATGAAACGCGAGGGGCATGCGGCGCAGAGCCATCTGGCGGCGATCTCCATCCTGAAACCCGGCCCGCTGCGCTATCTCACCCTCCGCTTCGGCTTATGGTTCGCGGGCATCCTTGCCGCGCATTTTTCCAGACCCGGCTTCCTCGGCTCGACCGGCGTCATCCATTTCGCCCGCTGGATCCTCCTTCCGCACAGCAACAAGCTCATGTTCGTGTCGAACTATGACGGCGTGTGGGAGAGCTATCTCGAGGATTTCATCGAGCGGGCCAGCGAAGGGGTCACCGGAATCTGGAGTAACACCGCCGGCTTTCCGAAATCGGAGAAGTTGATTTTCAAGGGCGCCAAGGACGGCGATCGTCTCCGGCGCTGGACCAGACGCCAGCAGCGGACGAGCTGGTTCTGGTACACGGCCTATCCCGACCTGACGCTCAACCGCATCCGCCTCAATGGGGCGATCCGTCAGGGCATATCGCAGGCCAGAAGTGAAGCCGACGCGCGCGACTGGCTGTCCTGCTTCGGCTCTGAGCCCACCCTGCCCGGCACGCTCGAGGCCGAAGAAATCCCGACCCTGTTGTTCGGCGGGCTCGGCTGGCTTCCCTATTCGCGAAGCCTGCTCGTCCGCCTGTCGGAAGACCAGGACGAAGCACGCGCTTGGCTCGGCGAACTCGAACCGGAGCTTGCCTATGGCGATACCCGCGGCGCTCGCCAGGCCGTGGTTGCCGGTCTCTCGACCTCAGGCCTGACCAGGCTCGGCCTCACCGGAACCGACCTCGAAACCTTTCCCCTCGCCTTCCAGCATGGCAGCACGGCGCCGTGGCGGGCCAGCGCGCTCGGCGACATCGGCCGCAATGATCCCGCCGGATGGGCGTGGGGGGGACCGGACGACGCGGTGGACGCGATCCTCGTCCTTTACGCCAAAACGAAAAAAGCGCTCGACGCAATGACGGCGGCGCAGAAGAAATCGGCCCGCGCCCACGGTTCGGAAATCACCTACGAGCTGCCGCTGGCGCCGGTGCCGAAAGCGGATGCTTCCGGCATTCGCGTCAAGGAGCCGTTCGGATTTGCCGATGGTATTTCGCAGCCCATCATCCGGGGCGCCGGACGCCGGGCCAGGGATGGCCAGGAGATCCACGGCGTCGAACCCGGCGAGTTCATTTTCGGTTATCCCGACAATCTCGGCTTCCTTCCTCCCTCGCCGTCGGTCGCCTCCGATGCGGATGCGGACAATGTCCTCCCCGCCCTTGGCGCCGATCCGTTTCGCCAGCGGCCGCGCTTCGTTCCGACGGCGCCCGATGCCCGTCGCGACCTCGGCCGCAACGGTTCGTTCCTTGTCGTGCGCCAGCTTGAGCAAGACCTGGAGGGTTTCGAGACCATCATTCGGGAAGCCGCGGATCGCCTGAAAAGCGGCGGCATGGCTCCAGACACCGGCCACATCCCGCTCGAAGACTGGATCGCCGCGAAAATCGTCGGCCGCTGGAAGGACGGGTCATCGCTGGTCCGCAACCCGCTGGTCCCGTCGGTCGAATCCTCGAGTTCGGGGACCGCGCGCCAGGACAACGGCTTTCTCTACGAGGAGGATCCGTCGGGACAGAAATGCCCGCTTGGCGCCCATGTCCGTCGAACCAACCCCCGCGAGACCTTCGCCCCCGGATCGCGGGACCAGCTCGCCATCTCCAATCGCCATCGCATCCTGCGGGTCGGGCGATCCTACAAAACCGACGGCAAGCAAGGCCTGTTGTTCATGTGCCTCAATACCGACATCGATCGTCAATTCGGCTTCATCCAGCAGACATGGGCCCTCGCCCCAAGCTTCCATGGCCTGGAATCCGAAGTTGACGCCTTCGTCGGCTCCGGCTCGAGGCTCGACTGCTTCACGATACCCACCACGGCAGGCCCGGTTCGCGTCAGAGGGCTCCGGGACTTCGTGACGGTGAAGGGCGGAGCATACTTCTTCCTGCCGGGACGCCGGGCCGTTCGGTACCTGTGCCGGCAGTGAGCCGTGGAAGGTCCCCACCCGGCCGCGACGGGCAGCCTCTGTCAACCGCGCCTGACGAACTGCTCGACGTTATTGACGAAAATGACGTTGCGGTTGACCCAGCGGATGCTCCACAGGATGTGCCCCGGCGCAATCGTCCATGGATAGGTCATCGTCAGCACGCCACCGGTCGCCGTGGCGTTCCAGGTGCAGGTGCCGGAAACGTTCACCGTCCCCTGGGCGGAGCAGGTGCCGTTCGACTGAACCCAAAGATAGTCACCACTGTTCTGACCCTGCCACAGGCCAATCGGCGCCGCCGAACCCTGGGCGCCGGCGGTATGCTGAAACGCGAGTGCGATCACACAGGCAAGAGGCAGCAAGAGCCATCGACGCAAGGCGGCACCTCCGTGGACCGATACCTCAAAGCCCGAGACCGGGGCGCGCTTGGCCGACATCAACGGCTTGTCAACCCGAGATTGCCGCCATGAAGCAACGTTGGCAAGCTCGATCATCGCCGAGCGGGATTCTTGCGGCAAGCTCGCGTCGCCGGCCGCATTCTGTGCCGGAAGTGTCGATTTCGCCCTCGTCACGAACGCCTCGCCCCGAGGTTCTTCGTCGGTCGATCGCAACCATGCAGAGAATTGCCGTTCTCTCATGATTGCCTGAGAATAGGTGCGGCAAAGGCGGGTTGTCTTGCACCCGTCAACGCAAGGAGACGTTCAAGGATGAAATTCTGGCACTACGTTTCACGACTCTGCCTCGTCGCTGCAGCCGGCGCGTTTCTCCAGATTCAGCCCGCCCTTTCCCAGGATCAAGGTGCCGGTCAATACGCCGGCCAATGGAGTTGCCGCTTCAGCATGGAGCCCTTCAACAAGAATCCGATCGACACTCATTATTGGGAATTCGGTCTGGTCCTTCAGCCCAACGGTCACTATGCGATGCAGGGATTCTATTATAGCCCTTCGCTCGGTGTTCAGATTCCCGTGCAGGGCGAAGGCGCCTGGGCCCTGACCAATCAAGGCCCGCGCGGCATCGCGATTTCGGTCAATGGCCAGCTCTTTCGGCAGGACTCGGGCTGGCAGCCGTTCCAGTTCGTCGTCACCCCGGCCGACAACCGAAACCTCTACATGCAGTTCAAGGGCAACACCCACATGACCAACATCAGCTGCCAGCGCTGACGGGCGGCAGCGCGGCACTTGGCCTTCTATGATCTTTCGGGACCGCCAGGTTCATCCGCGACCGTCGCGAAGGCCGCTACCAGGCGATCGCCTGGCCGCCGAGCGCGGCGATCAGCTTCTCGTCCTGCTCGTAGACGTCCGCGCGGAAGTTGGGAACGCCGTGATCGACCCAGGCGGTGAAATAGGTGATGTGGATCGGCAGCGGTTTGTCGAGATTGACCACGGTCCGTTGGCGGCTGTCGACGACTCTTTGGACCTTGGCCATATCCCAGCCCGACACACCGCCGGCCGCGAGAACCGGCGGCGCCAGTTCCAGCGGTCGCGACAACCGTACACAGCCGTGGCTGAAGGCGCGGTCCGACCGGCTGAACAGGCTCTTCGCCGGCGTGTCATGAAGATACACGTTGAACTGGTTGGGGAACATATACTTGACGCGGCCCAGGGCATTATTCGGCCCCGGCTTTTGTCGAAGCTGGAACGGAAAGTTGCCGGGACCGTACTGGTTCCAGTTGATCGACGTCAGGGAATAGACCTTGTCGCCGCGCACTGCCTCGAAGCCCGCCGCGGCGCGTGCCCCGGGATTCTTCCTGAGCTTCGGCAATTCCTCCTTCAGGGCGATGCTGGATGGCACGTTCCAGTAGGGATTGAATTCGATGTACCGGATTTCGTCGCTGAAGACCGGCGTCCGGTGATACGGCTTGCCGACCACCACCGCCATCTTCTCTTCGACCTTGCCGTTGTTGACGCGTTTCAGCTCAAATCCGGCGATATTGACAATCACGTATTTGCTGCCGAGCGATTCCGGCATCCATCGCCAGCGCTCCATCGCGACGACAATCTCCTGGATGCGATCCTCGACGGGCACATTGAGAGCGACGATCGTCGCCCTCCCCGCCACGCCGTCGACGTCGAGCCCATGGCGGGCCTGAAAACTCTTCACGACCGCCACCAGTTCGTCGTCATAGACGTCTTCCGCGCCGGGCGGCGCTTGCGGCGAGGCGCCATCCGTGACGGCGAGCCGGGCGCGCAGCGCCGGCACGCGCGGATCGCTCATGCCCGGCTTCAGCGTCTCGCCCATCAGCACAGTCGGCCAGCCACCATTCGCGGCAAGCGCCCGATAGTCGCCGAGGGCGGCCCGCAGCGCGGCATATTGCGGAGCACTCGGCTGCCAGCTGATGAAGAAATGATCGAGATCGCTGGCCGCCGCGAGTTCGTTCAACGCCGCGACCTGGTCGATCTCACGCTTCTGCACGAAGAAGTTCGGGTCGACCTTGCGTGGCAGGAAGCGCCCGACCTTGAGGTCCGAAGCATATTCGAGGAAGGCCGCCGAAAAATGCAACTCGATGATGGCCCGACCGCGATTGTCGGTCACCGGCACCGCCTCGTTCAGCCTGACAAGCTGTTCGATCGGGTATGAGGCCGGGTCGAGGCCGTCATCCGCGGCCGAACTAAGCCAGTCGATAAATGCCTGCGCCCGTTTCTGACCGAGCCAGAGAAGTTGGCCATTCTGGCCGGCGTAATAGGCGGCCAAGGCGTCCTTGCGCTGGCGCACCGGCAGGGGAAGGTTCGGCTCGCTCGCCAGCAGGTCGACGATATCGACCCTGACGGTGGCAAGGTCCTCCGCGGAAAGCTGGTTCTGGGCAAGCACCGGCGAAGCCGAAGCCATGACCACCGCCAGCACCAGCGCGCGCAGACCTGAAAAAGACGCCAAAGACCTGTTCAAGACGGGCTCCGTGGTTGGTTCTCGGATCGGTATCTAGTGCATGGGCGGGGCATAGAGAATGCCGCCCTGGGTCCACAGCGCATTGACCCCCCGGCGGAGGGCGAGCGGAGTATTCTCGCCGAGATTTCGGTCGAAGATTTCTCCGTAATTCCCGACGGAAGCGATAACGACGGCGAGCCAGTCGTCGGCGAGGCCGAATTCCTTGACCGCCGCTTGACCGAACAGGATGGCTTTCTGGCGCTTGGCGGGATCCCCCGTCTTGGCGTCGACGGAGGCGGCGGTCAGATCGGCCTCTTCGGCGTTGATCAGGCCATACAGGGTCCAGCGCACCAGTTCGGTCCATCCCCGGTCGTCCTCCCGGGTTACCGGTCCAAGAGGCTCCTTGGAGATCACCTCGCGCAAGATCACATGGTCGTCGGGGACCGCGAGAAGCGACCGCTCCGCCGCCAGCGCCGAACTGTCCGCCGTGTAGACATCGCATTCATCATTGGCATAGGCCTTCCGGGCTTCCCCCCGATCGGTAAATCGCAGGAAGGTGACCTCCATGCCGTTATTGGCGAAATATTCGGCGGCGTTGGCTTCGGTCGTCGTGCCGCTCACCACGCAAATCCGGGCACCGGTCAATTCCAGCGCGCTGGTCATCCCGTCGACTGCGTGCGCCAGGAACCCCTGCCCGTCGTAGTAGGCGATACCGGCGAAGTCGACCCCGAGGTCAAGGTCGCGAGACATCGTCCAGGTGCTGTTGCGCGAGAGCAGATCGATCTTGCCGTCGGTCAGCGCGGTGAACCGGTCCGTTGCCGAGAGCTGCACATAATCGACCTTGTCCGGATCACCGAGCACCGCGGACGCCACCGCGCGGCAGAAGTCGACATCGAATCCGTACCAACGACCCGAAGCATCCCGGTCGGAAAATCCCGGCAGGCCTTCGCTGATTCCGCAGATCAGGCGGCCACGGCTGCGCACGTCGTCAATCGTCGATGCGTCCGCCGCCCTCATGCTCCCGGCGGCCGTCAGGACCAGACAGGAAAAGGCGATGAACGCAGCTGAAAAATGGTGCTTTCGCACCCGGCTTTAAATCACAGCGGTCAAACTCCGAAAGTGCGGATTCACAACGAATCCCATCAGATTGTGAGACTATGTCGCCACCGTGGCGGAGCCAAGCCCTCCCCGCATTCACTCGCCGCCGAGTCGAAGCACCCTGCGGATCAGCTTTTCGACCTCAAGCACCACGAGCAGCAACACGCCGACGCCGACCACGGCAACGCCGTCGCTGATGGAAAGCGCCCGGGTTGCGAACAGCGCCTGCATGAAGGGCGCGTAGGTGAAGACCAGTTGGCCGACGACGATGGTCGCGACCCCGATCAGCACGGCAGGCGTCCCGAACAGGCCTCGAAGAGTCAGCGAGGTCATGTGCAGATAGCGGATACTGAACAGGTAGAAAATCTCCATCACGACGATCGTGTTGACGACGATCGTCCGGGCCTCGGCGAGTTCCAGCCCGCGCTCCAGCGCCCAGAAGAACATGCCGAAGGCGCCGATGACGAACAGGACCGAAACGAACAGCACCCGCCACATCAGGAATCCGGAAAGCAGCGGCTCCGACGGTGATCGTGGTGGTCGCGCCATCGCGCCCGGCTCGGTCGGCTCGAAAGCGAGCGTCAACCCGAGCGCGACGACCGTGATCATGTTGATCCACAGGATCTGGACCGGCGTCACTGGAAGCGCGGTCCCTGCAAGAATGGCGGCGAGAATCACCAGCGCCTCGCCGCCGCTGGTCGGCAACGTCCAGCCGATCACCTTCTTGAGGTTGTCGTAGACCGTACGCCCTTCGCGCACCGCCGCGACGATCGACGCGAAATTATCGTCGAGCAGGACCATCTCGGCGGCCTCTTTCGCAGCCTCCGTCCCTTTCCTGCCCATCGCGACCCCGACATCGGCCCGCTTGAGCGCCGGTGCGTCGTTGACCCCGTCGCCGGTCATGGCAACGACTGCGCGCCCCGCCTGGAGGGCCTCGACGATCCTGAGTTTGTGCTCCGGGCTGGTTCGAGCGAAGACCGCCGTGTGCTCCGCCGCTTCGCGAAGGCCGGCCGGGTCCAGCCGGTCGAGCTGATCGCCGGTCACCACCTTGTCATGATCGAGAATACCAAGCTGCCGGCCGATCGCGGAAGCGGTAGAGGCGTGATCGCCGGTGATCATCTTGACGTTGATTCCGGCCGCCCGACACTCCTTCACCGCGTCGATGGCATCGGCGCGCGGCGGGTCGATCATGCCGAGAATACCGAGAAAGACGATACCGCTTTCGAGATGGGCCATCGACAGATCGTCGACGTCGGCCGGCATGCGCTTCATTCCGAGGCCGAGAATGCGCTGGCCGTCCGAAGCGAGTCGATGGATCTCCGCATGCCACCGATCCCGGTCGACCGGCTCCAGTCCGTCGCGCCCAAGCTGCTCGTCACAAAGAGACAGGACGCGCTCCGGCGCGCCCTTGATATAGGCGACCCTTCCATTCCCCTCGGCATCATGCAGCGTCGCCATGTAGCGGTGCCGGGCGTCGAAGGGAATTTCGTCGATCCGCCGGAAACGCTCATGGGTTTGGTCGGATTCGCGGCCCGCCTTGATCGCCAGCGAGACCAGCGCCCCCTCCATCGGATCGCCTTCGACGAACCAGCCCGCGTCGGTCGAACGCAGCCGCGCATCGTTGCAGAGCAATGCGGCTACCGTCACCTGTCGCAGGAGCTCGTCACCTGATGCGTCGACCCGACCATCCTCGCCATTGAAATCGCCGGTCGGTTCGTAGCCGACACCGGTCACGGCCACCTCGCCCGCCGCGGTCACGACGCTGCGGACCGTCATTTCGTTGCGGGTCAGCGTGCCTGTCTTGTCGGAACAGATGACCGACACCGCGCCAAGCGTCTCGACCGCCGGCAACTGCCGCACGATCGCGTTGCGCTTCGCCATCCGCTGGACGCCGATCGCCAGTGTGATCGTCATGACCGCAGGCAGCCCTTCGGGGATCGCGGCAACGATCAGCCCGACCATTGCCATCATCGCATCAGTAATCGAGTAGCCACGGCCGAGAACTGCGAAAGCGAAGCCGACCACGGCGACGGCGAGAATGGCGGCCGTGAGCTGCTTGGCAAACCGGTCCATCTGCCTGACCAGGGGTGTTGTCAGCGAGACGACCGTACTCAAAAGCTTGCTGATCTTTCCGAGTTCCGTGGAGCCGCCGGTCGCGACCACGACGGCGGCTGCCTGACCGGCAACGACCAGCGTTCCCGAATAGGCCATCGACGTGCGATCACCCAACACCGCCGAGGCGCGAACCGGATCGGTTCCCTTGTCGGCGGGGACCGACTCGCCGGTAAGAATGGCTTCCTCGACCTTCAGGTTGCGAGACTTGATCAGGCGGACATCGGCCGGCGTCCGGTCGCCGGCCTCGAGCAGGACGACGTCGCCGGGAACCAGCGACTCGACATCGACGGTCACCCGATGGCCGTCGCGAATGACCGAGGCGCTCGGGGTGATCATCGCCCGGATTGCGTCGAGAGCACGCTCCGCCCGTCCCTCCTGGACAAATCCGATGACGGCGTTGGCGATCACCACGGCGAGGATGACCGCGGCGTCGACCAATTCGCCAAGCAGGGCTGCCACGATCGCAGAAGCGAGAAGCACATAGATGAGGACGTTGGTGAACTGGGCAAGGAAACGCGCCAGTGCGCTGCGCCCTCGCGTCTCGGGCAACCGATTGGGACCGATCAACTCGAGCCGGGCGGCCGCTTCGACAGCGGCGAGGCCGCCCCTTCCGGTTGCAAGTCGCGCCAGAACCTCGTCTGTCGGCTCCGCCCACACCGCCTCGCCGTCCGGTGGCCGGCGATCGCGGTCTCCTGAAATGGTCCCTGAAGTCACGTCCCGTCCTGTCTCAACCCGGTCATACGCCATTGGCGAGCATCGCCGCCGGATCTCGTCCCTATGGCCCGCCCGCAGGCTGCTTGTCCGGAACCGCGCCGTCGGCACCTTACCGATCTGGACGAATTCGGCTACCACGCAAGGTATCGAAGCAATTAGACTGGATGAAATGAACCCAATCGAGCGCCCGCATGAAATCGACCCGCTTCATTTCCGCAAGGTCATGGGGCGGTTCGCCACCGGCGTCACGGTGATAACCGCCGCCACCGGCGGCGACTCCCACGGCATGACCGCCAATGCCTTCATGTCGGGCTCGCTCGATCCACCGCTTTGCATCGTCTCCGTCGCCAAGCGCGCGCATATGCACGCCCATCTCTGCGAGGCGAAGCGTTTTGCCGTAAACATCCTGGCGGCCGGACAGGCGGACTACGCCACCCACTTCGCCGGCCGACTTATCCCCGGTCTCGAAACCCCCTTCGTCGAAATCGACGGCATCCCGGCGCTTGCCGACGCATCGGCCCGAATCACGACCGAGCTCGTGGCAACCCACGACTGCGGCGATCACACCATCTTCATCGGCCACATCGTCAGCATGGAAGCCGAAGACAAGCCGCCATTGCTTTATTACGACGGATACTATGCCGCCCTGCAACCCACCCGCGGTGCAGAGACACCGCTACCCGAATTCTGGTGAAAGTTATGGCCGACCCCTTCAATGTCTTCGATCTCTTTCGCGTCGACGGCGACGCAGCGCTGGTGACCGGCGCCGGCGCCGGCATCGGCAGGATCGCCGCGACCACTCTCGCCTCGGCGGGAGCCCGCGTGGCGGTCACGGATATCGACGGGGGCGCGGCGGAAACCGTCGCCGATGAAATCAGGCAGGCAGGCGGCGAGGCAACGGCCTTCACGCTCGATGTCGCCGACGAGGCGGCGATCGCCACCGTCGTCGCCGAAACCCATGCTGCCTTCGGCCGGCTCGACATCCTCGTCAACAACGCCGGCATCACCCGGCGCCTGCCGACTGAGGAGTTCCCTTCCAAGGACTGGCACGACATCCTCGCGGTCAACCTCACCTCCGTCTTCGTCGCCTGTCGCGAGGCCGGACGGCACATGCTGGCCGCCGGCGGTGGTCGGATCGTCAATGTCTCCTCGATCATGGGCCTGTCCGGCGGCGGACTGTTTCCGAGCATCGGCTACTACTCGACCAAGGGTGCGGTGGTGAACTTCACCCGCGGTCTCGCCGCCGAATGGGGCTCGCGCGGCGTCCGCGTCAACGCCATCGCGCCGACTTTCGTCCGCACCGGCCTCACCGCGAAGCTTCGCGAGGACACCGCGATGGTCGCGGCGATCGAGGGACGGACCCCGATGGGCCGCTTCGCCGAGCCGGAGGAGATGGCCGGCGGCATTCTCTATCTCGCCAGCCGCGCCTCGAGCATGGTCACCGGTCACGTCCTTGCCATCGACGGCGGCTGGCTCGCGATCTGAGCACCGGGAAAAGGCCATGCCGGTTCCCGCTTTCGTCTATCAGCCCTCACGCCAGCGGGTGGTCTTTGGGTTCGGCACGCTCGGCCAGGTCCGGGAAGAGGCCGAACGGCTCGGCATCGGCCGCGCCCTCGTCCTCTCCACCCCCGGACAGGCCGGGCTCGCCGACGAGGTCGCCCGCCTGCTCGGCGATCGTTGTGCGGCGGTCCTGGCCAAAGCGCGCATGCACACACCGATCGAAATCACGGACGGGGCGATGGCGATCGTCGAGGCCGAGCGGGTCGACGGCACGATTGCTATCGGCGGCGGCTCGACGACCGGACTCGGCAAGGCGATTGCCTACCGGACCGACCTGCCGCAACTGGTCGTACCGACAACCTATGCCGGCTCCGAGATGACGGACATTCTCGGTGAGACCTTGGGCGGCGAGAAGATCACCGTCCGTGACAGCCGGATCGTCCCGGAGACGGTGGTCTACGAGGTCGCGCTGACTCTCGCGCTACCGGTCCGCCTGTCGGTCACTTCGGCGATGAATGCCATCGCTCACGCCGTCGAAGGCCTATACGCGCCGGACGGAAACCCCATCCTGTCGCTGATGGCGGAGGACGGCATCCGCGCCCTCGCCACGGCCATTCCCGGCATCGTCACCAAGCCCGACGACGAAACCGCGCGGAGCGACGCACTCTACGGGGCCTGGCTTTGCGGGACGGTGCTCGGCAGCACCTCGATGGCACTGCATCACAAGCTCTGTCACGTGCTCGGCGGTAGCTTCAACCTGCCCCACGCCGAAACCCATACCGTCATCCTGCCGCATGCCGCCGCCTATAACGCGGCGGAAGCAGAGGAAGCGATGGCCCGCATCGCCCGCGCCCTCGGCGCCGACCACGCCCCTTCGGCCCTCTTCGATCTGGCGCGGAATGCCGGCGCGCCGACGACGCTGCGCGAGATCGGCATGGCCGAAGGCGATCTCGACCGCGCCGCCGATATAGCAGCGGCCAATCCCTATCCCAATCCGCGTCCCATTGAACGGGACGCCATCCGCGCACTGCTCGACGACGCCTGGCACGGAAGAAGGCCAGCCGCGTAACTGTTCCAGGAGGAAGGACATGCGTGACTTCAACGAGAATACCGCCACCGACGCCGTTCTCGCTCAGATGGCCCAATGCGACAATCCGCGTCTGAAGGAGATCATGACCTCCGTCGTCACGCATCTCCATGCCGTGATCCGTGAAGTCGAGCCGACCCCGGACGAGTGGCAAACGGCGATCCGCTTTCTGACCGAGACCGGCCAGATGTGCGACGGCAGGCGGCAGGAGTTCATCCTGCTTTCCGATACGCTGGGCGTTTCGATGCTGACCGACGCGATCAACAACCGCAAACCCTCCGGAGCGACGGAGTCGACCGTCCTCGGTCCGTTCCACATCGCCGGAGCGCCGGCCAAGGCGATGGGAGACACGATCTGCCTCGACGGCAAGGGTGATCCGGCATGGGTTTCCGGCCGCGTTCTCGATCTCGAAGGCAATCCGATCGAAGGTGCGTTGCTCGACGTCTGGCAGGCTTCGTCCGACGGCGCCTACAATTCACAGGACCCGGAGCAGCCGGAGATGAATCTCCGCGGTCTGTTCACCACCGGGGCGGACGGTCGTTTCTTCTTCCGCACCGTCAAGCCGTCGTCCTATCCGGTTCCGACCGATGGTCCGGTCGGCAGGATGCTGACCGCCCTCGGGCGCCATCCCATGCGCCCCGCCCATATCCATTTCATCGTCGGCGCACCGGGCTTCGAGCCGGTCACCACCCACATGTTCGTGGCGAATGACCCGTATCTCGATTCGGACGCGGTCTTCGGTGTGAAGGACAGTCTCGTCGTCCCCTTCGTGGAGATCGATGACAGCGCCAGGGCGCAGGAGCTGGGCCTCCACAACCCGTTCTACATTGCCGAACACGAATTTATCCTAGTAAATCACTGAGAAAGACCGGCCACCTGGCACGTCTCGCGCCGAGGCCGTGCCGGACACAGGAATCGACGCTGGGATCGGGAGGCTCCAATGTCGCATCAGCAGCCGAAAATCCGGGTCGAGACACGCGAGGAGCTGATCTTCCTTCTCGCCGAGGCGGCCGCGATCGAGCATAACCTCATGTGCTGCTATCTCTATGCGGCGTGGAGCCTCAAGCGGGACGAACGTGACGGGCTGACGCCGGACCAGACGGCAGCGGTCCGTGAATGGCGGAGGGCAATCACCTCGGTGGCGATCGAGGAGATGACGCACCTCACCCTTGTCGCGAACCTCGCGTGCTCGATCGGGGCCGGGCCGCACCTCTCACGTCCGAATTTCCCGATCGAGCCCGGCTACCATCCCTCCGGTGTGGTGGCGGAGCTCGCGCGCTTTTCGGCCGCGACGCTCGACCATTTCATTTTTCTTGAACGGCCGGAAGGCAAGCCCCTTCACGACAGCGCCGACTTCGTCCACCCGCATGATTATCACCGTACCCAGCCGAAGGGACGGCTGATGCCGAGCGCCCAGGATTTCGAGACCGTCGGCGGCCTGTACCGCGGCATCCGGCACGGTTTCGACGTCCTCGCGCACCATCTCGGTGAAGACGCCCTGTTCTGCGGCGATACGGCCAGCCAGGTCGGCCCGTCGGAAGTGTCGCTGCCAGGGCTCATGCTCGTCAGCGACCTGGCAACGGCAACCCAGGCGATTGGCACCATCATCGAGCAGGGTGAAGGCGCGCCGGACCACAGCGAGGAGAGCCACTACAACCGCTTCCTCCGGATGCGCGAGAAATTCGAAGCCTTCCAGACCACCGATCCATCCTTCGATCCTGCCTTTCCCTGCGCCCACAACCCGACCATGCACCCGCCCCTCGATCCCGCGCATCGCGTCCACATCCAGTCGCCGGAAGCGGCAAAGGTCCTTGACGTCGCGAATTCGATCTACGGGCACGCCCTCCGATGCCTGGTCCAGGCATGGGGTCGGCCAGGCGACGGGGCAACGGACAAGCGACTGTTCGTCGATTCGGCCATCGACCTCATGGAACTCCTCGCATCGGTCGGAACCCATCTCGCGACACTCCCCGCCGGTCACAGGCACCCGGGCGTCAACGCCGGCGTCACCTTCACCATGCTGCGTGACGTGGCGCGGCTGCCGCCGGGTCCGGGCGAGCGGCGGGTCATGGCGGAGCGGCTCCTTGAGATCGGCCACCTCGCCCGCAAGATCTTTCCGCCGGGCCATGAACTCGACAGCCTCGCCGGCTCAGTCGAAACCATGGCCGAGCGCTTCGGCGTCGTGGCGCTCGGCACCGTCCACGGCGGCCGCCACGCCAAGGACGTCCAACAGCAAGCGGAGGAGGATCCGTTGCTCGGCGACAAGTCCGTCGAGACCGCCGAGGGCCGCGAACTGGTGATAAATTTCGATGGTGGCCGCTGTATCCACGCCCGTTTCTGCGTGCTCGGTGCGCCGACCGTGTTCAAGGCGAATACGCCGGGAACGTGGATTTTTCCCGACACGATGGAGACCGAGGCGCTGGTGCGGGTCGCCAATCTCTGCCCGTCGGGCGCGATCAGCTATCGCCGGAAAGACAGCGGAGCGCCGGAGCAAGCACCGCCGGTCAATCTCGTCAATCTCCGCGAGAATGGACCCTACGCCTTCCGGGCTCCGCTCAGCGTCGGCGGAGCGGAGGTCGGCTTCCGGGCCACGTTGTGTCGCTGCGGAGCCTCGAAGACAAAGCCTTTCTGCGACGGATCACACAAGACGATTGGCTTCGTGGCGACCGGCGAACCCGACACCCGGGATTCGCAGCCCCTCGAGGCCCGCGATGGCGAACTCGTCATCGAGCCGCAGACGGACGGCCCGCTGGTGGTTTCCGGCAACCTCGAAATCTGTTCGGGCACGGGCCGCACGATCGACAGGGTCAAGCGGGCGCGTCTTTGCCGCTGCGGCGGTTCGCGGACAAAGCCCTTCTGCGACAACACGCACGCCCGGATCGGCTTCAAGTCGGGGTAGCGCGGGTGGGCGGGCGAGCCTATTCCCCTCCCACCTGACCGTCGGCGCCGAAGTATCCGTCCCAGGCGAACCAGTATGCGACGTGGCCCGGCAGCCGGGACAGCGTGCGGCCGTCGGGCCCGATCAGGGCATCCTCGGTCACCCGCCAAACCGCACCGTCCTGAATCACGTCCGACGGCCTGTCGCCCTTGGTGAAGATCAGCCCGTCGGACCGAAACGCCCGAACCGTTCGGCTCGCCGCGTCGCCTATCAGGACGAGATCGACAATGCCGGCCGTATCGTTGATGACCGCTCCGCCTTCGAACAGCTTGAGCGGCCATGCTTTCTCGACCGGAGCGGCACGAAGCGCGAAGACATAGTCCTTCTGCTTCAGCCGGGACTCATCGACGCGAGTCGGAAACATCAGGTCGGGACTGGCGAAATATTCGGCATAGGCGGCGCCCGGCGAATAGTCCCGCGCGTAGCCGGTATCGATATCGACGACGCGGGTATCGGGATTGTCGCGGCGCCAGTCCGCCCAGCGGGCGATCACCACCGGCCGGGTCTTCAGTTCGATGCCCGAGCCGGTCAGCGGACCGACCACGGGCCGACCGGTGAACTGGTTCCACAGCGAGTTGGTCTGGCTGTCGTACATCAGCTTGTTGGAACGGTAGAGGAAGCCCGACGACCCGAAGACCAGCTCGCGATCGAAGCGATCGATCTTGGTCTCGAACAGAATGCCCGAGCCGCAGAGCGTGCAATAGGCCAGCGCGACCGGCACCCCACCGATCGTATCGTTGAGCATTTCATGCCAATCGAGGATGCGCAGCGGATAGGCGCGGGCGTCGCCATTGATCGAGATGCCGAAGACCAGGTCCTCGTCGGCGAGATAGTCCGCTTCGACGGCATCGATCATCCGGGGATGGTTCAGCGCCGGGATGCCGTCCTTCACCACCCCGCCCCAGACGATCTCCTCGGTCCGGATCTCGTGCTTCTTGCCCGCGCCGAGGAAGAGCTGGAAGTTCGGATCGATCTGGCTGTGCACCCAGGCGTGCAGAAGATCGAAACCGGCGAAGGGCTCGATATCGGGATGGGCCTCCTGCCACAGCATCCACTCGGCCCAGGTCGTCGCGCCATTCTCTCCTGTGATCTGCTTCAAGGCATCCGCCAGCCGATCGTCCCGGACGAAGCGCATGGCAAGAATCAACGCGGACGCCGCATCGGGAGTACCGCGCTCGACGAAGTAGGAAATTGCCGCGGTTCGCTGGGCCTCCGAGCCGGTGAACAAGGCAAATCCCTGTTTCACTTCCTCGCGCTGCTCCGTCGCCGCGACGGGCGAGACGATTCCGAGAACGAAACAAATGAACAGGCCGCAGCCCAGTCGGGACCAGCGCACCATCAACCTCCCTTGCCAGCTTTCGCCGATCCTGGGGGCGCGGTCGATCACGGTCCAACAAAGTTCGCGTGAAACGTCAGCTACCGTCGAAGCCAGTGATTCGTCGGTTCGGTGAGAACGCGCTGTCGGGCGCCAAGCCGAAACGTGAACGCCGCCATATCCTGGAAGGCGACGTCTGGCTGCCTCCGGCTCAGTTCACAAATCCGGGGCCGGCCACCCCAGGCTCCGGCAGGCGGCCGTCAGCGTGTTCGCCATCAGCATGGCGATGGTCATCGGGCCGACGCCGCCCGGGACCGGGGTAATCGCGGCGGCGACCGCGGCCGCCTCTTCAAAGGCGACGTCGCCCACGAGTCGCGTCTTGCCCTCGCCTCGCTCGGGCGCCGGAATGCGATTGACGCCGACATCGATCACCGTCGCGCCGGGCTTGATCCAGTCGCCGCGAACGATTTCCGGCCGGCCAACCGCCGCCACCACGATATCGGCCCGGCGGACGATATCCGCGAGATTGCGGGTCTTCGAATGGGCGATGGTCACCGTGCAATTTGCGTTGAGGAGGAGTTGGGCCACCGGCTTGCCGACAAGGAGAGAGCGGCCGATGACGACGGCATCCCGCCCCGCCAGGTCTCCCGCCAGCGTTTCACGGAGCAGGATCATGCAGCCGGCGGGCGTGCAGGGTGCAATCGCGCCGGCGATACCCGCCATCAGCCGGCCGGCATTCACCGGGGTCAGGCCGTCGACATCCTTTTCCGGGCGCACCGCCTCGATGACGCGGGTCTCGTCGATATGCTCCGGCAGCGGCAGTTGGACCAGGATACCGTGGATCGCCGGATCGGCGTTGAGTTCGTCGATCAGCGCCATGAGCGTCGCCTCGTCGGTCTCCGCGGGCAGACTTTGCTGGACCGAATGGAAGCCCAGTTCCTCCGCCTTCCTGCCCTTGGCGCCGACATAAACCCGGCTTGCAGGATCGTCCCCGACCAGCACGACGGCAAGTCCCGGCGCGACGCCGGTCTCAGCCTTCAGCCGACGCGTTTCTTCGGCGACGCGTTCGGTCACCCGCGCCGCGACGGCGCGCCCGTCGATGATCGCTGCCTTACCGTCAGCGGAAGACGACTGTGCGTTCGCCATTGATCAGCACCCTGTGCTCGAGATGGAATTTGATCGCCCGCGCCAGCACGGTCGCCTCGATGTCGCCGCCGATCGCCAGGAACTCCTCCGGCGACATCGAATGGTCGACCCGGCCGACGTCCTGCTCGATGATCGGCCCGGCGTCGAGCACCGGCGTCACGTAATGCGCGGTCGCTCCGATCAGCTTGACACCGCGGGCATGCGCCTGGTGATACGGCTTCGCCCCGACGAAGCTCGGCAGGAAGGAGTGATGGATGTTGATCGCCCGGCCCGCCAGCGCCGCCGCGAAATCCTCCGACAGGATCTGCATGTAGCGGGCGAGCACGACGAGATCGATCCGCTCCGCCGCGATCAGGGCCGACAGCTCGGCCTCCTGTTCCGCCTTGGTGTCGCGGGTCACCGGAAGGTGGAGGTAGGACACGCCTTCGGCCTCGACCCGGCGCCGCATCGTCTCGTGGTTGGAGGCGACCGCCACCAGCTCCATCGGCAGGTGGCCGATCGAATTGCGATACAGCAGGTCGTTGAGGCAATGCCCGAATTTCGAAACGAGGATCAGCACCCGCGGCTTGACCGCGAGATCATGGACCTGCCAGTCGAAGCCGTAGCCGGTGGCGACCGGCCCGAAGCCGCTGGAAAAGCTCTCGGCCGTCACTTGCTCCGGCGCGGAAAACGACACGCGCATGAAGAAGCGTTCGGTCTCGGGATCGCCGTATTGTGCGCTCTCGACGATGTTGCAGCCCTGCGAGGCGATGCTGTTGGCGACCGCGGCAACGATTCCCCGCCGGTCGTGACAGGAAAGAGTGAGCACGAACCGCGCGGCTTCTGCGGGCATTGGTGAGCTTCTCGATCGGTGGAAGGACCAGGGAAGGAACCACTACCGCCCTGCCGCGCGACAGGCAACCGGCAGCAGTGTCGCCGCGCGGAATTGGGCCAGGCAGCGACCAGATGACGCTGGGGAAGGGAACGACGGGAGGCGCGTCGTCGGGTCCGGACAACCAAAACTCCTGCACAAGGGTCTGAAATCATGTAGGCCGGTAAAATGCGGATTTCCGAAAGCCAGACCCATGTCCGACATCGACCAGACCAGCAACAAGAAGCTCGCCCTTCTCATCGACGCGGACAACGTCCGCGCAACCTTCCTCCCGATCATCATCCGCGAGGCCTCGGCGATCGGCACCATCGTGGTCCGGCGGGTCTATGGCCATTTTGCCAGCGCCACGATGGCGTCGTGGCAGAAGGCTCCTCCACGAATACGCCCTCACCCCGGTCCATGTGCCGCCGGCCTCGCGCGGCAAGAACGCCTCCGACATGCGGCTGGCCATCGAGGCGATGGACCTGCTTCACCAGAAGAACCTGCAGGGCATCTGCATCGCGTCGAGCGACAGCGACTTCACCTCGCTCGCCAGTCGCATCCGCGAGGACGGGCTGGAGGTCATCGGCTTCGGCGAGAAGAAGACGACCGCTCCCTACGTCGCCGCCTGCGACCGCTTCTTCTATTGCGATCTGCTGCTCGAACAGGAAAAGGCGGAGAAGACCGAGAAGCCGGAGAAGGCCCGGAAAGTCGCCAAGCCGACGCGACCCGCTCTGCCGACGACGGAAATCTTTGATGCGCTTGAAGATGCCTCCGGCGATGACGGCTGGGCGCGACTTGGCACCGTCGGCCAGGTGCTGATCAAGCGCATGCCGGACTTCGACCCGCGCAACTACGGCTACAAGAAACTGAGCGACCTCTTCGCCGATCTGAAGAGCGTCGAATCCCGGCGGCTCGAATCGACCAACGGCTCCGCCTTCATGGTCCGGCGGAGGCCATCCGCGAAACCACCGTCGCACTGACTGACCATTGCGAAAACCGCGACAACGCGGACGCTTTGGAAATCATGCTTCGCCATGCTACCTCCTCGCCGTGACTCCCGGGGGAGACCATGGCCGCCAAGCCAAAGGCAAGAAAACGGAAGGCGATCGCCTTCATCGCGGCCGACACCGCGGAGGCGCGCGCGGCGCGCGACCGGCTCACCGCCCGCTACGGCGGGGTTTCGCCGGGCAAGGCCGATGTCGTCGTCGCACTCGGCGGCGACGGCTTCATGCTCCAGACCCTGCACCGGTTCATGAACACCGGAAAGCCGATCTACGGCATGAATTGCGGTTCCGTCGGCTTCCTGATGAACGAATTCAGGGCGACCGGTCTGCGCGGCCGGATCGATGCCGCGCTGTCCACCACCGTCCGACCGCTGGCGATGGTGGCGAAGGACAAAAGCGGCAGGCAGCATACCGCTTTCGCGATCAACGAGGTTTCTCTGCTGCGGCAATCCTATCAGGCCGCGAAATTGCGCATCGCCATCGACGGCAAGGTGCGGATGGAAGAGTTGATCTGTGACGGCATTCTCGTTGCCACCCCGGCCGGCAGCACCGCTTACAATCTCTCCGCCCACGGACCGATCCTGCCGATCTACGCGCCGCTCCTGGCGATCACCCCGATCAGCGCCTTTCGGCCGCGCACATGGCGTGGCGCGCTCGTGCCCGACCGGGTCGAGATCCGGATCGAGATGCTCGAAGCGAAGAAGCGGCCGGTCAATGCGGTCGCCGATAACGTCGAGTTCAAATCGGTGGTGGAAGTCACCATCAAGCAGGACCTCAAGACCGAGAGCCTGATCATGTTCGACCCCGACCATTCCTGGGACGAGCGGATCCTGTCGGAGCAATTCCGCTACTAGGTCATCTTGCCGGGAAAGCGCCTCAGGCCGCGGTCGCGATCCGCCCGTAGTCGCGCGCCGCCTCGCGCGCCTGGTCGGCGGCGAAGCGCCTCAACATCGCGGTCAGTTCGTTGACCTCGCCGTCGGTGATGTCGCGGTAGCGGGCAATCACCGACTCGACCATGTGCAGCGTGAAGCGATACCGGTCGCGCGGGCCTCCGCGCTCCGCGATTTCGCGGCAGGTATCGAGCGCTGCGGCGAATGCCTCGAAAGCCATGGGCGGCAACCCGGCCTTGTCGTAGATCGCGCGAAATCCCTGTTTTCGCCCGGAGCGGATCAGGTTGGTGACGCGGGCTTCCGGCACATGCGCCAGGACGGAAAGCGCGGTTTCGAACATCGCGACATTGCCGGCGCAAACGGCGCGCAACAGGAGCGCGGTGGTCAATTGGCCGGTCACCCGCAAATGCTCGACCAGCGCGACCAGTTCCTCGGTCTCCGTTTCGGCGGCCAAGGCCACGGTTGCCCGGTCGCACGCATCGCGGGTCAGGGTTCGCGCCCGATCCTCGGCGACCCACGATTTGTGGGCCACGAGTTCGCCGAGCGCGCTGCTCAGTTGCTGGATCAGCATCTGCCGGACATCGGCCGGAAGGCCCGGCCTTTGCAGCAGGGTTTCCCGGATCTCCGCATCGTCGCCAAACCGTTCCGCCATCCGCCTCAGGCTGATCCGCGCGATGGCGGCCCCATCATTGTGGACCAGTCTCAGGCAGGTCTCCCGTTCGCCGACTTCGGCGATGGCCGCCGACACGGCGCTGGACAGCCGGGGACGGGAGGCGATGGCCGTCTGAAGGGCTTCCTCGGCGCCGGCGACAATGATCGACCAGTTCGCCGTCGATGAATACCGGCGAGCGGGACAGCACCGCCACGGCGATCTCCGTCAGATCGGTGGCGAGCGCGAGCATGATGTGTCGCGGCGCCTCCAGACCCGCCGCCAGCGCATCGGCAAGCGCAAAGCGGACCTCGGCCGACGGGTCGTCGAGAACGACGGTCATCGCCGCTTCCATCTCGCAGCGCATTTCGTCGTCGATATCGGAAAACAGATACGCGCGAGCGAGCCAATGCGCTGCGGCCGCCCGCCGGGACGGTGGGGCTGTCTCCATCCAGTGGAGGAATTGCTGGACGATCATGGATGTCTCTCGGAGCGAATGCCATTCATGCTGCACCCAAAGAGATTAACGATCGGTTCACCATAACATTCGGGCATTTCCGCGGTCGGCCCGCATGCGATATGTCATTCGCGAGGTGCTGTTCCACCCGCCGCCGACTGGGATGATCCTTGATATGCGATCGCTGCTCGTTCTGTCCGCCGAGGCCGGCGATCCCGCCGGGGCGGACGCCGTGATCCTGCCCGGCGTCGAGGGCGCAAGCGCACATCTCGAGAGAATTCGGTCGGGGGGCGATCGACCGGCGGTCTTTGTCGCGGTCGATCTGCCGGACTGGGCACGGATCGACAGGGAACTCGACCGGATCGTCGGCACCGGGCCGGATGGCGTCGTGCTGCGAGGAGCCACCACGGGCGCCGATATCCTGCGACTCTCGGCCATGCTGGCGGCCCGCGAAGCGCTCGCCGGCGTGGCGGACGGATCGATCGCCATCCTGCCGGTCCTCGACACCGCGTCCGGTCTTCTCGCGGTCGCCTCGTCGCCCGGCGTCAGCACCCGGCTCCACGGCCTCGCCTGGGATGCGACGGCGCTGGCGGCTGGCGTCGGCGCGAAGGCGGCCCGGGACCGGAACGGCCATCTGGTCGAACCGTGCCGGACGGCGCGTTCGCTCTGTCTGTTCGCCGCGGCGGCCATTGGCATCCCCGCCTTCGATACCGCTTTCGATCCCCCTTCCGACGGACCAGCTTTCGCCGACGAAACAAGAGAGGCTATCGATCTCGGCTTCGCCGGCAAGCTCGCCGCTCGCCCCGATCAGATCGCGGTCATCAACGAAATTTTCGCGCAGGATAATTAGTCGGGCTTGGTTTCAGGCGGTTGCCAGTATTCGACGATGTCGTCGAGGGCCGGTCTCGGCCGGTCGGCGGGCGGCACCGTCGGCGTGCCGATGTGAACGAAGCCGACGAACCGCTCGCCGGATCGCAGCCCGAGAATGCGGCCCGCCTCCTCGTCATAGGAAACCCACTCGGTCACCCAGTGGGCGGCGAAGCCGAGCGCATGCGCCGCCATCACCGTCAGCATCGCGGCATTGCCGGCCGAAAGAAGCTGCTCGAATTCGGGTATCTTCGGATGGGGCGCGGCGCGTGCTGACGACGCCGATGACAAGCGGCGCCCGGGCGAGGCGCACCCGCTCCTCGTCGATCCGCTTGGCGTCGGCTTCCGGATTCTGCCGGGCGAAGAGCGCCGCCAGGGCCTCGCTTGCGGCGACGCGCGCCTCCCCCTGAATGACGATGAACCGCCACGGGGCGAGCTTGCCATGGTCGGGCACGCGCGACGCGATTGTCAGGATATCCGCCAGTTGCGCGGCATCCGGTCCCGGCGGCCCGAGAAACGGCGCGGTGATGGACCGGCGGGTCTTCAGAAGTTCAAGGGCGTCCATTGCTACCTGCTCGACCGGCGGGAAATGTTGCGATCACGCACTCGACGCGCGCGGACCCGGGACTGGTCCCGGGTCGCGCGCCCGAACTAGGAGTCTAGGCCTTAGCCAGCGCCTGGTCCAGATCCGCGATGATGTCGGCGACATCCTCGATGCCGACCGACAGGCGGATCATCTCCGGCCCGGCGCCGGCGGCCTTGCGCTGCTCTTCGGTGAGCTGGCTATGGGTCGTCGACCAGGGGTGGATGATCAGGCTTCGCGTGTCGCCGAGGTTGGCAAGATGCGAGAAGAGCTCGACTTCGGCGACGACCTTGATGCCGGCCTCGGCGCCGCCCTCGACGCCGAAGGTCAGCACCGCGCCAGCGCCCTTCGGGCAGTATTTCTGGGCAAGCTTGTTGTAGCGATCGCCGGCAAGACCGGCATAGCTCACCCACGTCACTTTCGGGTGCCCGACCAGATATTCGGCAACCGCCTTGGCATTGTCGGAATGCCTCTGCATGCGCAGCGGCAGGGTCTCGGAACCGGTCAGGATCAGGAACGAGTTGAACGGCGAGATCGCCGGGCCGAGATCGCGGAGGCCAAGCACGCGGCAGGCGATGGCAAATGCGAAATTGCCGAAGGTCTCGCCGAGCACCATGCCGTTATATTCCGGCCGCGGCTGCGACAGCATCGGATAGCGGTCGGACGCCATCCAGTTGAACTTGCCGCCGTCGACGATCATGCCGCCGATCGAATTGCCGTGCCCGCCGATGAATTTCGTCATCGAATGCAGCACGATGTCGGCGCCGTAATCGAGCGGCTTGCAAAGGTATGGCGTCGCCAGGGTGTTATCGACGATCAGCGGCACGCCGGCACGCTTGGCGACGGCCGCGACCGCCTCGATGTCGGTGATGACGCCGCCCGGGTTGGCGATCGACTCGACGAAGATCGCCTTGGTCTTCGGCGAAACGGCGCGCTCGAAGCTTTCGATATCGTCGATGTCGGCCCATTTGACGTTCCAGCCGAAGCTCTTGAACGAATGGTTGAACTGGTTGATCGAGCCGCCATAAAGCTGGCCGGCGGCGATGAATTCGTCGCCCGGGGACATCATGGCGTGCAGCGTCACCAGCTGCGCGGCGTGACCGGAGGCGACCGCGAGGCCGGCGGTGCCCCCTTCGAGGGCAGCCATGCGCTCTTCGATCACGCCGCTGGTCGGGCTCATGATCCGCGTATAGATGTTGCCGAAGGCCTGCAGGCCAAACAGCGATGCGGCGTGCTCCGCGTCGTTAAAGACGTAGCCGGTCGTCTGATAGATCGGCGTGATCCGGGCACCGGTAGTCGGGTCAGGCTGGGCGCCTGCGTGAACAGCCAGAGTGGCAAATCCAGGTACGCGGTCTTCACTCATCGTCGTTTCCCTCCGTCAACGGGCGCTCGATGGCCCTTGCGATTGCGGCATATCCGTAGCGGGGAACACGAAGAAAACCAAACCCGCCGCGGTCGCCGGAAGAGTGCAAAGCGAAAATTCGTTCTCAGCCGAAGCGGCTCGACGCAATCATTCCTTCGTCTGTATCCGCATCCGCTGAAATTGGGCCGGAGCCTTCCGCGCGCGGGAACTGAGGCGTCCGGAATTGACGCCGAACCATCCGATTTCGCCGCAAAGCCGGCCGAATTCGATCTTCGGACACCGGTTCATGATCACCGTCAGACCCGCCGCCTCCGCTTTCGCCGCGGCGGCGTCGTTGCGAACACCAAGCTGCATCCAGATCACGCGCGGCCGCGGCTCGAGCGCCAAGGCTTCGTCGACGATGCCGGAGGCGGCATCCGAGCGGCGGAAGATGTCGACCATGTCGATCGGTTCGGGAATATCGGCAAGCCGGCCATAGACCTTCTGGCCAAGCAGCTCCTTCCCCGCCTGGCCGGGATTTACCGGGATGACACGGAAACCCTGGTTGAGCAGATATTTCATCACCAAGTGTGCGGGGCGAGCCGTATTCGGAGTGGCCCCCACCATCGCGATCGTTTTGACCGAGCGCAGGATCCCCGAAATCAGTTCGTCTGGATAGGTCAGGGCCGGAAGTGTCGAATCCATATTCGATAAACTGGGTTGGGGGCGACCCTTCCCGCAAGAGGGCGTTCGATCGCGGGACGGCCGGGTATAGTTTATCCTGACGTCTTCTTGCGGTACCATGATACCGTATATATATCGATCTGAAATGATTGCGTTTTTGCGCGATCAAAGGCCTTGACGCGCGCAAGCCCGAGGACTAGAAGCTCCACCGAACGCGCGCCGTCGGCGCGACATTTCTCTTTGCACGGATACGATCCATGAAGACCTTTTCCGCCAAACCCGCGGAAGTCGAGAAGAAATGGGTGCTGATCGACGCCGAGAACGCCGTGGTTGGCCGCCTCGCCGCGATCGTCGCCCGGCGGCTTCGCGGCAAGCATCTGCCGATCTACACGCCCCATGTTGATTGTGGCGACAACGTCATCATCATCAACGCCGATCGCATCGTACTGACGGGGCGCAAGCGCCAGGACAAGACCTACTACTGGCACACCGGCCATATCGGCGGCATCAAGCAGCGCACCGCTCGGCAGATCCTCGAGGGCAAGTTCCCCGAGCGGGTCGTCGAGAAAGCGGTACAGCGGATGATGCCGGAAGGACCGCTTGCCCGGCGTCAATTAAAAAACCTCCGCGTTTATGCGGGCGCGGCGCATCCGCACGAAGCCCAGCAGCCGGAGAAAATCGACATCGGCGCGATGAGCGCCAAGAACGTAAGGACAGCCTGAACATGGCAGCCGATCTTCAGTCCCTTCAGGACCTCGCTCCGCAGGAAGAGCCCGCGGCTCCGGTTCATGTCCAGAAGCTCGACGGTTACGGCCGCGCCTACGCCACCGGCAAGCGCAAGGACGCGGTCGCTCGTGTCTGGCTGAGCCCCGGCGCCGGTCGCATCATCGTCAACAACAAGGACTTCACCGAGTTCTTCGCCCGGCCGGTTCTTCAGATGATCGTTCAGCAGCCGATCGTTCATGCCGATCGCGGCGGCCAGTTCGACATCAAGGCGACCGTCTCGGGTGGCGGTCTGTCCGGCCAGGCCGGCGCCCTGCGCCACGGCATCTCGAAGGCGCTCACCTACTATGAGCCGGGGCTTCGCGGCCAGCTCAAGAAGGCCGGCTTCCTGACCCGCGACTCGCGCGTCGTCGAGCGAAAGAAGTACGGCAAGGCCAAGGCCCGCCGGTCGTTCCAGTTCTCCAAGCGCTGACATTCCCGCGCAGGATCGGAACCAAGGGGCGGGCCGGCTGGCGCGCCCCTTTTTCTATTGTCGCATCGGTTGTCGCGAGCGGATGACTTCACCGCGATGGATATGACTCTGAAAATCAAGGAATTACTTGGATTGCGGGCGATCGGCGCACGGCAGCGCCGGGCCGCCCGCAAGCTCGATTTCATTGGTATCGGCGCCCAGAAGACCGGCACGACCACCCTCCATCGCCTGCTCGCCCTGCATCCGCAGATCGAGATGTTCCGGCGGAAGGAGCTCCACTATTTCGAAAAGGACAACCGCTTCGGCGCCGACCATCGGCCACGCAGCGGCAACTACGACGACCTGCACCGTCACTTCTATTTCGATCGCCAGATCACCGGCGAGATCACGCCGGTCTACATCTACTGGCGTCACGCGGTCGAAAGGATCCAGGCCTACAATCCCGACATCAGGCTCTTCATCCTCCTTCGGAGCCCGGTGAAGCGGGCCTATTCCCAATGGGGACACTATGTCCGCAAGAGCCGGCGGCCGAAGTTCCGCAACCTCAATATCGGTCCGTTCCAGAAGCGCGTTCAACAGGAGACGGAAGCCATGCAGCGCGATCCCGACTACCAGAATGTGCGGCGCTCGCAGATCGGACGAAGCCTCTATGCCGACCAAATTCGCCGGGTGAAGGCCCTGTTTCCGGCGGAGCAGCTGCTCTTCGTCAAGTCCGAAGCGTTCTTCGCGGACCAGCTCGGCGTAACCGATCAGGTTTGCCGGTTTCTCGGGGTAGCGCCGCTGTCGGACTTCACCCGCCCTGCTCCGATCCACGACAATGTCGGCGTCGTGCCGCCGATCGATCTTGACGACTGGAACGCGGCCTATGAGTACCTCAGCGCCGATATCGACGCCGTGGAGAAGGAACTGGGCTGGGACTGCTCCGACTGGCGCAAGCCGCCGGCGGCGTCACCGAAATCGACCGCCAACGATCAGCAGAATGCCTGAATTGTCATGACCGATCCGATCCATCCCCGGCCGACCGACAACGCCTTTCTCGGCGATCTCAAGGGCGGCAGTCACGAACCGACCTATGGCGGCGCGCTGTCCTTCATGCGGCGGCGCTATTCCCGTGACCTGACCGGCACCGACGCTGTGGTCTGGGGGATTCCCTTCGACACCGCGACCTCGAACCGGCCCGGCTGCCGGTTCGGACCGCAGGCGATCCGCCGCGCCTCGGCGATCTTCGACGGCGACCCGCAATATCCCTTCGGTTTCGATCCCTTCGAGACGCTCGCCGTGATCGACTATGGCGACTGCGCCTTCGACTATGGCCGGCCGGCCGAGATCCCGGCCGCGATCGAGGCACAGGCCGCCGCGATCGTCACAAGCGGCGCGCAGCTCATCAGCCTCGGCGGCGACCATTTCGTCACCTACCCCCTGCTCAAGGCGCATGCCGCGCGCCATGGCCGCCTGGCCCTGATCCAGTTCGACGCCCACCAGGATACCTGGCCCGACGACGGCGGCCGGGTCGATCATGGGACCTTCGTCGGCCGAGCGGTCCGCGAAGGCCTGATCGACCCGTCGAGCTCGATCCAGATCGGCATCCGCACCATAGCGCCGGAGGATTGCGGCATCGAGATCGTCACCCCCGAATCCCTCGACAGTTTCGGCGTCGCCGGCGTTCTGGAGCGGATTCGGGAGCGAATCGGCGATTGCCCGGCGTATTGCACTTTCGATATCGATTGCCTCGACCCGGCTTTCGCGCCGGGCACCGGCACGCCCGTCGCCGGCGGCTTGTCGAGCCGCGAGGCACTGGCGCTTCTGCGCGGTCTTGGTACCGTTGACATCGATATCGTTGGTGCCGACGTGGTCGAGGTGGCGCCGCCCTATGATCACGCCGATATCACCGCGATTGCCGGAGCGACCGTCGCCATGTTCTACCTCGGCCTGCTGGCGGAACGGCGACGAAGCTGAACGCTGACCAGAACGCTTCAGCTTCCGAACCAAGGAGATTGTTATGTCGAAAGGAATCAAAATCGGCGTGCTCGGCGCGTCGGGCTATACCGGCGCCGACCTCGTTCGGCTTGCCCTCGCCCACCCGTCAATGGAGATCGCCGCGCTGACCGCCAACAGCCAGGCGGGCAAACCCATGGCCGACGTCTTTCCGCAATTCGCCTTCGTCGATCTGCCCGGCCTGACCACCGTCGAGGAGGCCGACTGGTCATCCATCGACGTCGTCTTTTGCGGGTTGCCGCACGGCACCACCCAGGAAATCGCCAGGACGGTGCTGACTGATCATTCCGGCATCAAGTTCATCGACATGTCGGCCGATTTCCGATTGCGCGACCCGGCCGTCTACAAGGCCTGGTACGGCCATGAACATCTTGCGATGGACCTTCAGGCCGAGGCGGTCTACGGGCTCACCGAGCACTACCGCACCGCCATCCGCGACGCGCGGCTGGTCGCGTGCCCCGGCTGCTACCCGACGGCGGCCCTGCTCTCCCTGATTCCCCTGGTTGCCGCTGGTCTGGTCGACGCCTCCGACATCGTCATCGACGCCAAGTCGGGTGTCACCGGCGCCGGGCGCACCCTGAAGCAGAACATCCTGTTCAGCGAGGCCGGCGAAGGCCTGTCACCCTACTCCGTCGGTAAGCACAGGCACGCGCCGGAAATCGAGCAGGAGATTTCGAAAGTGGCGAGGGAGGACGTCATCGTCAGTTTCACACCGTATCTCATCCCGATGAGCCGGGGCGAACTCTGCACGTCCTATCTCCGCATGACCGGTTCGGCCACCGTCGACGACCTGCGGGCGGCATTCGTCGATGCCTATCGCGACGAGCCCTTCGTCCATGTCGCACCGGCCGGTGTCCTGCCGCAGACCCAAAACGTCCGCGGTTCCAATTATTGCCAGGTCGGTGTTGTCGCCGATCGAGTCCCCGGTCGCGCCATCGTCATCTCGGTGATCGACAACCTCGTCAAGGGTTCCGCCGGTCAGGCGGTTCAGAATTTCAACTTGATGTACGGCATCGAGGAGACGACCGGCCTGATGCAGTCGCCGCTGTTTCCCTGAGGTCGGAAAGGGGCCGCCATCTCAAGGCTTTGGACCACAATCCGGATTCATTTTCGGAAGATCTCAGACCACCGAGAGCTCGACCGCGCCGAGGCCGGCAATTGATACCGTCGCCCGGTCGCCGCGGTCGAGCCATCTGGTCTCGACCAGACTGCCGGTCAGCACGATCTCGTCACGCCTCAAACGCTGGCCACGGGCGGCGAGGCTGTTCGCCAGCCACGCAAGGGCATTGAGCGGGGCGCCCATCACGTCGCTGCCGCGCCCCCTGCCCGCCTCCACCCCGTTGATCGTCGTCACGCCGATCATTTCGGCCGCTGCGCCGATCGCCTCGACCGGAAGCCCCAGCACACATCCGGCAGCGAAGAAGTCGTCGGCGATCAGTGTCGGCGTGTCGGTGGTCCGCCAGTCGGCGTAGCGATCGTCGACGAGTTCGATCGCCGGCATGAAGGCCGCGACGGCGTCGGAAAGGGTCTCTGCGGTGAATGGCGCCGCACCGGGTTCGAGATCGCGCGCGAGACGCACGGCGATCTCGCATTCGATGCCGATTCGCAAATAGTCGTCAGCGGAAAGCCGGACACCGCTTTGGTGAACGCCACCCTCGAAGACGCCACCCGCGCAGGGATTGGGAATCCCGAGATAGTCCTGCATCACCGGCGTCGTGCAGCCGATCTTCCAGCCGATCCTCCGGCCGAATGGTGTCGCTCGCAACCGATCGTGCACCGCTCCCTGGACGCCGTAGGCCTCGGCTTCGTCACGTGGCCTGATCGCCTCGTCCAACACGCCAAGGGGCCGCCGCTCCACGCGTGCCGCCGAAATGAGTTCGGCAGCCGCTGCAGTCCGTTCCATCGCCCTACGCCTTCGCCGCGCGGGCAGCCGATACACCTTCGCCCGCCGGCAGCATGGCCCGAAGGTTGGTGACGGCGTGCGCCAGAACGGCGATCGCGCCGAACTGATGAACCAGCGCCAGCCAGAGCGGCACCGCCGCGAGAACGTTGGAAATGCCGAGCGCGGCCTGAATCGTAACCAGGATCGCAAGCGATACCGCGCGCCGGGAATAGCCGAGTGCCGCGCGTCTGCCACACATGGCTCCAGACGGCAGCGAACAGCACATAGCCGACGATCCGATGATCGAACTGCACCGTCAGCGCGTTTTCGAAAAGATTCCGCCACCATGGCTCCTGGAACAGAAGACCATCCGGAACCAGCGCCCCGCGCATCAATGGCCAGGTATCCGAAACCAGACCTGCGTCGAGGCCCGCCACCAACCCGCCAAGGAATATCTGCAGGAAGACCAGGCCGAGCAGAACCGCACCGACGAGGCGAAAGGCCTTCGACGCCGCCTCCCGCCTGTCCCGGAGGCCGGCCGCGACCCACAGCACATAGGCAAGAATGGCGCAGGCAAGCGTCAGATGGACCGCCAGCCGATACTGACTGACATCCGTGCGCGCAGTCAGGCCGCTCGCCACCATCCACCAGCCGACGGCCCCCTGCAGCCCTCCGAGAACGAAGATGCCCGCGAGCCGAGGCGCGAGGCTGCGGCCAACCCGGCCTGTCGCCCAGAACCAGATCAGCGGGATGAGGAAAGCGACGCCGATGAAGCGACCGAGAAAGCGATGCGCCCATTCCCACCAGAAGATCGACTTGAAATCCGCCAGGCTCATGCCCTTGTTGATCAACTGGTATTCGGGAATCTGCTGATATTTGGAGAATTCCTCCTGCCAGGCCGCCTCGTTCAATGGCGGAATCACGCCGTGGATCGGCTGCCATTCGGTGATCGAAAGCCCGGAATTGGTCAGGCGGGTCGCGCCGCCGACCAGAACCATCAACACGATCAGCAAGGCAATCCCGTACAGCCACCAACGCACCGGCGCCAGGCTGCGCGTTGGTGGCTGTTCAGCGATATCCGCCGTGGTGGTGATACTTGCCATGCTTGTGCTCTCGAAGCCTTCGTTATAGGCCTCGCACCGACGCGGCAACCGGCGACACGGGGTCGCGGCAATTTCAGGGACTAGTGCATGCGACAGCGGACAAGGAAACTGATCGGGACGGTGACGCTGATGGTCTTCGTCCCCTTCTACGCGCTGGTCGCGATGTCGGTCGCAAGCGCCCGGCTCGGCGGCACCTCGACGTTGACGCAGACTTTCTTCTTCCTGGTCGCCGGCTTGATCTGGCTGATTCCGGCCGGCGCGATCATCTGGTGGATGCAACGCCCCGAGAACGGACCACCGGCCTAGGCTGCCTCGCCGGCCGTCGCCTCTTCCCCCGACTCTTCGGACGAGTCCTTCGTGGCAAGTTCCTTCCGCTTCGACGGCGGATCGACGATCAGAAGCATGATGTTGGCCGAAGACACCGCGGTGATCCTGTCGAAGGCCTGGATTGTCCGCGGATCGGCCGCGCCGAATTCGCTCACCACCATCGCCGCGTCGACCGACGGCCCGAGGACGTCGATCATGTCGTCATTCGCGTCCATGACCAGATGGTCGTAGGTCTGGTCGAGGGCCCCGAGAACCGTCGCCAGTCGCTCGCCATCGAGAATATTCGGCGAAAGCGGCGAGCGACCCGGCGGAATGAAATGGGCCCGCGAACGACGGTCGCGAAAGACGACCTGCGCGAACGAGGCCTCGCCGGCGAAGAGATCGGTGAATCCCGGAAGATTCGTTCCTTCGCACATGGCCGCGCCGTTCGCACCATCGCCGCGGAAATCGATCAGCACCGTTCGACGGTCGGCGCGAGCGAGCGCTCGGGCCAGCGCCGCGGCGGCAAGCGGTCGTCCGCTGTCGTCGGATCCTTCCGCGAGCGTGACCAGAATTCGGTGCCGTCCTCTGGAGACGATGTCGCCCGATATCCGCGACAGCGACTTTTCGGACTCACTCGCCATCAACGGCGCGAGTGTCGGTTCGCTCGGCATCATCCGGCGAACGCCGTGATCGTCGGCCCAGCGCACGTGTCCGCCGATCGGCATGGCATTGGGTACGATCGGCAGCGGCTCGCCATAGGCCACCCGCCGCATCGGCCGGCCGCCCGAAAGTTCGCGCACCAGGAAGAACGCGATCGCCAGCAGGAACGCCGCCGCCAGGGCCGCCGCTGTCATCGGAATGATCTTCGGGAAATCCGGCTCGATCGGAACGATGGCGCTCGAAATGATCCGGGCATTCGCCGGCAGATAGTCGCCGTTCTGGCGGCCGATCGCCTCGCGATATCGAAGCAGATAGGTATCGAGCAACGCGCGCTGGGCCGTCGCCTCCCGCTCCAGCGCCCGCAACTGCACCTCGGCATCGCCCGCAGTGGTGACGGTAGCCTTCAGCTGATCGAGCCGGCGGTCGATATCCGCCTCGCGCGCCGTCGATAAATCCACTTCCGCGTCGAGCGCCGCCACGATCTTCTGGGCCTCGGCGGTGACTTGAGAATCGAGATCGGCGAGTTGCGCCTTCAGTTCACGCATTCTCGGATGCCCGGGAAGCAACGTCGCCGAGAGCTCTGCGATTTGAGCGCGCAATCCCACCTGCTGTTCGATCAGCCGCTGGATCAGCTGCGAGTTGAGGACCTCCGGGATGTTCGGCACCGCCCCGCTCTTCAGGCTGGCCTTGATCTGCGCCGCCTTGGTTTCTGCGTCGGCCCTGGTCGCGCGAATCTTGGCGCGTTCGGTGTTGAGGTCCGCCAGCGTCTGCTGGTTCAGCGTGGTCGGCGTCTGGCCGCCGCTGGTGAAGAGATCGTTGGCGCTGCGGAAGTCGGCGACACTGGCTTCCGACGCAGCCACTTTCTTGCGAAGATCGCTGATCTCGGACTCGAGCCACTGCGTCGCATTCTCATTGGTGTCGCGCATCGCCGTGCGCTGCAATGCGATGTATTCGGCTGCGATCATATTGGCGCCACGCGCCGCAAGTTCCGGGCTGGTCGACGAGAAGGCAATGGTGATGACCCGGGAATCGGCGATCGCGACGACCTGCAGGTTCTTGTAATACTCGGTCAGCACCCGCTCCTCGATCGAGGATTCTGTCGGGCTCTTGGCGAGGCCGAATTCGACAAGCAGATTGTTGATGAAGGAGTCGCCCTTGATCGCTTTCTGATATTCGGGCTGCGACTCGAGATCGAGTTTGTTCGCCACGATCTTGGCGAGATCCCCGGAACGAATGAGCTGAACCTGACTGGCAACGGCTTCCCGATCGAGGACGGCCGCGGTTTCGGCGGTCGAGGACGAGCGGGTCACGTCGGATTCGCCGCTCTCGA
This sequence comes from uncultured Alphaproteobacteria bacterium, assembly GCA_963812275.1. Classification (GTDB taxonomy): domain Bacteria; phylum Pseudomonadota; class Alphaproteobacteria; order Rhizobiales; family Kaistiaceae; genus Bauldia. Next base: position 134,692 of record CAWEUQ010000004.1, read on the forward strand.
TGAGAACGGTGGTCTGGCTCTTGTAGGTCGGGGTTATGTTGGAGAGGAGATAGAAGGTCCCGGCGCCCGCCAACATGGTAAAAATCAGAATGAAGGGCAGCGCTTTGAGCAGGGAAATGAACAGCGCCCGGACGTCGATCTCGACATCGGTTGCGACGGGCATCCGGGGATCGTTCATATTTCCAAGCTCGCGGCTTTCATACACCCCCGTTTATCCGCCTTTATCGTAATCACAACGTTAACGTCAAACGTTGCCCAAAAAACCTGTTGTTAAGGTTGATTAATATTTGTTTGCACATCGGGATACTTGTCGCGACGACGCCAGCTCTTTACGTGACATTAACCATGACGACTGGATGATCATGGCGACCGATCGCCGTGAGGGCCTACCTGGCACATGCAATCCCCACACAGAATCATACCCGTGGCTGGCCGCTTTGCGCGCCGTCACACCATCGGGACCGCGGCCGGGGCGATGACGGACTCTCGAACCTCCGATGAAACTTCGTATATGCGCGAGTGCCGTTCTTGAACGTTCAGAAACGGCAGCGCCGTAAATCCCAGGGACGAAGCCGGAGTCGGGTCGATGAGCGACGAGCCCCAGCGCATCGTCCACTGTTTTCGTGCACCGGTCGGTGGACTCTTCCGTCATGTCCGCGACCTGGCCCAGGCGCAACACGACGCCGGACATGCGGTCGGCATCATCTGCAATTCGACGATCGGCAGCGCCATGGAGGAGACGGCGCTCGCTGCGACCGAGCCTTATCTCGCGCTCGGCCTCAAACGTCTTCCCATGCGGCGTCAGATTACGCCAACCGACATTGCCGCGACCTACCGCGCCATGCGCGAGGTCCGGAAACTGAATCCCGATATCCTGCATGCTCACGGCGCCAAGGGCGGCGTCTATGCGCGGGTCATCGGTACACTGTTGCGGGCATCTGGTACGCGCGTAGCCCGCATTTATTCGCCGCACGGCGGCAGCCTCCACTACGATCGCCGCACGTTTGGCGGCCGGGCCTATCTGGCCGCCGAGCGGTTCCTCAAGCGGATGACCGATGCCTTCATCTTCGTCAGCCAGTTCGAGGCTGACACGTATGCGGAGAAGGTCGGCCCTCCCGGCCGACCGGCCGCGGTCATCCGCAACGGTCTGCGCCCGGAAGAGTTCGACCCCGTAGCGGCGGCCCCGGACGCGGTCGATTTCCTCTTCATCGGCGCACTTCGCGACCTGAAGGGACCGGACGTCTTCATCGAAGCGATGGCGGCCCTTGCCGGATCGGCCGCGTCGCCGCCAGATGCCCTCATCGTCGGAGACGGGGAAGACGCGCCGCGTTACCGGCGGCTGGTCGACAGTCTCGGCCTGTCCGGTCGGGTCGGCTTCCATGATCCGATGCCGGCGCGGCAGGCCTTTTCCTGCGCCCGCGCCGTCGTCGTCCCGTCGCGCGCCGAATCGATGCCGTATATCGTGCTTGAAACCATCGCGGCGGGCGTTCCGCTCGTCGCGACGCGCGTCGGCGGCATTCCGGAGATCCTCGGCCCGGAAGCGAACAGGCTGGTTCCGCCGGGGGACGCCAGGGCGCTTTCCGCGGCCATGGCCGAACTTCTCAGCGATCCTGAAAAAGCCAGGCTGGAGGCCGCGAATCTCCGGCAGGCGATCCGCAGGGACTTTTCGGCGGAAGCCATGGCCAGCGCCATTTCGGCGGTCTATCGGGCGGTAACCATACCCAACAAATAATCTGGCTTTCGACCGCGCGGTTACCTCAAATTCGCACAATTCGGCGCAGAAATCCCTTGGCCGGACCCACATGATCATGGGCGGCTATGAAGGCGTCGAAAAACAAGATCATGAACGACCAAATATCCAAGACACAGCTTGCGCATGACCCGGTCGTCATGCCGCCGCAGGTCATTCACGACAAATTCGCGGAGCCGACGCTGAATAGCGAGGCAGAGATCGCGGCCGCCGCGCTGGCGGGTCGTTCGATTTCACGCGTTGTGGTCGCCGGAACTGCGCGACTGGTCGATTGCGTTGTCATCGTCATCACCGGCTTCGCCATCCATCTGCTCTACGTCGAACAGGCGGCCGCTCTGGCCTGGTGGTACATGGCCGCGATCCTTGGCACGGCCGTGGTCTTCGTTGCGGCGATGCAGGTGGTCGGCGCCTACACGATCCCCGCCATGCGACGGGTCGGCTTTCAGACCGGCCGGTTGCTGGCCTGCTGGATTCTCGTATTCGGCCTGATGACGTCGGTGGTGTTTCTCGCCAAGCTTGGCGAGGAGTTTTCGCGCGTATGGTTCGCCTCCTGGTTCGTCCTCGGACTCGGCGCCCTGATCGTCGCCAGGATCGCGGTATCGTCCTTCGTCAATCGCTGGGCCGGGAAAGGCCTGCTCGAGCGCCGTGCCGTCATCGTCGGCGGCGGCGAGCGGGCCGAGGCCCTGATCCACGAGCTCGAGGCGCAGGGAGAAGGCGATATCCGGATTTGCGGCATTTTCGACGATCGCAGCGACGACCGGTCGCCGCAATCCGTCGCGGGATACCGCAAGCTCGGCACCATCAGCGAACTCGTCGCCTTCGGCCGCAAGGCCCAGATCGATCTGCTGATCGTGTCCTTGCCGATAACCGCCGAGAGCCGCGTCCTGCAGCTTCTCAAGAAGCTGTGGGTGCTGCCGGTCGACATTCGCCTGTCGGCGCATACCAACAAGCTGCGCTTCCGTCCGCGCACCTACTCATTCGTCGGCAAGGTCCCGTTCCTCGATGTCGCCGACAAGCCGATCGCCGACTGGGACGTCGTCACCAAGTGGCTTTTCGATCACGTCGTCGGCGGACTGATCCTGCTGCTGGCGGCGCCGGTCATGCTGCTCGTCGCAATCGCCATCCGGCTCGAAAGCGGCGGCCCGGTGTTCTTCAGGCAGAAGCGCTACGGCTTCAACAACGAGCTGATCGGGGTCTACAAGTTCCGGTCGATGTATGTCGACAAGACGGACGCCAATGCCACGAGGCTTGTCACCAGAAACGATCCGCGGGTGACACGCGTCGGTCGCTTCATCCGCAAGACGAGCCTCGACGAATTGCCCCAACTCTTCAATGTCGTGTTCAAGGGTGACCTCTCGCTGGTCGGGCCGCGGCCGCACGCTGTGCAGGCCAAGGCTTCGGACCGTCTTTACGGAGATGTCGTCGACGGATATTTCGCCCGTCACCGGGTCAAGCCGGGCATCACCGGCTGGGCGCAGATCAATGGCTGGCGCGGCGAGACCGATACCGAGGAGAAGCTTCAGCACCGCATCGAGCACGACCTCTACTACATCGAGAACTGGTCAGTGCTGTTTGATCTGTACATCGTCCTGGTCACGCCTTTCCGCATGTTCAGCACGGAGAATGCGTATTGAGCGTCGAAGCGGCGCACGGCGGCATCGCCGGCGAATGGGATTGGGCGTTCGGTCGCAAGATCGCCGACTGGACGCTGGCCCTGGTCGTCTTCCTCGGTGCGTTCGTCATCGACGAACCGGCGCCCTATGAGCTGTTCCTGTCGCCGGTCATCGTCGCCTGGGCCTTCTTCGGCCTCAAGCTCAATCGCTACATCCTGCCACTGATCGTCCTGCTCCTCATCTATATCGCCGGCGGGTTCATCGCCCTGACCCAGCTGCCGGAGCCGGCGTCGCAGCTTCTCTACGTCGTTGTGACCTTCTTCCTGGCGCTTTCGGCGGTCTTCTTCGCCGCCGTCGTCTCCGAGGCGCCGGAGCGGCGCTTCCGGATCATCAAGAACGCCTATATCGCGTCCGCGCTTGTCGCCTCCCTCCTCGCCATTGTCGGCTATTTTCACCTCGTTCCCGGCAGCGATGTCTTCCTGCTCTATGGCCGGGCGAAGGGCACTTTTCAGGATCCCAATGTCTTCGCCCCATTCCTTGTGCTGCCGATCGTCCTGCTCTACCGCGACATCCTGACCACACCGCTCCGCCAGTCCTTCTGGAAAGCGGCGATGCTTCTGGTTCTGCTTTTCGCGGTGTTCATTGCCTTCTCACGCGCTGCATGGGGCATGACGGTTTTCACGGTGCTTCTGGTCACAGTGATAAGCTACATCACGAGTGGCCGCGGCATGCCGCGGGTGCGGATCGTCTCGCTCTTCACCGTCGGCATCGTGGTCGTCGCTGTGATGGTCACGGTCGCGCTGACGGTCCCGCCAATCAATCAACTCTTCGCGGACCGCGGAACCACCTTGCTTGAGGACTATGACGCGGGACCCTTCGGTCGATTCGGACGCCACATCCAGGGGCTCTTCCTCGTCCTCCAACACCCCCTCGGCCTCGGCCCGCTCGTCTTCGCGCAACTACTCGGCGGCGATGAGCACAACATGTGGCTGAAGGGCTTCACGACCTACGGCTGGCTCGGCGGCTTCGCCTACATCGCTCTGGCGATATGGACGCTCGCCGCGGCGACGCCGCTGATATTCAAGCCGCGCCCCTGGCAGGCGACGATCCAGTGCGTCTATGCCGTCTTTGTCGGGCACCTGCTGATTCACAACGTGATCGACAACGATCACTGGCGCCATGTCTTTTTGCTCTACGGCCTGCTGTGGGGTGGAATCGCCGCGGAGAAGATCGCCGCGCGCACCGATCGGCAACGGGCTGCCGCGGCCTTTCAGCCACCTCTCATCGAATATGCGGCACAGCGCGCCGCGTAGCCGATCTGGGCGACAGGAGTCTGGCCCCCTCGATCACTGTCGCCTGGGGACGCCGACGGACTAGCAATAGGCTGCCTGCAGAGCCTCGATGATCAGCAGAACCTCCGGCCGGGCGATTCGATAATAGACGCTCGTCCCCTCGCGGCGCGATTCGACGAGGCCATCTGCCCGCAAGCGCATCAGTTGTTGCGACATCGGCACCTGATCGACACCGCCGAGTTCGCAACGGAGCTCGGCCACCGTCTTCTCTTCGGTACCCAATGCACAAAGCGCCAGCAGTCGCTGCGGATGCGACAGGCTGCGCATCAGGTCGGCGGCACCTTCGGCCGCGGGGATCATTTCTTTTACATTCATATTCTTGAAATTAGGATATTTGAATGTTATGTGCAAGCCACCCTAGCGATAGGACGAGATTTCTTGAGGTCGCGCAATGCATCCCCTGCGGGATTGCGCGACAAAAGCGAAGAAGGAGCCCCGCTCCTTCAGCACGGAACGGGAGGTTGGCATGTCGCATATCGTGGTTCTCGGCGCCGGTCTGGGCGGTGTCATCATGGCTTACGAGATGAAGGAGAAGATGGGCCCGGAGGACGAGCTTACCGTCGTCAATCTGGGCAACTCCTATTCTTTCGTCCCGTCGAATCCATGGGTCGCAGTCGGCTGGCGCGACCGGAAGGACATCTCGGTCGATCTCACGTCCGTCTTCGAAAAGCGCGGCATCAAGCTGCGCCCCGAAGGTGCGAAACGGGTTCATCCCGAGGAGAACCGGATCGAACTCAACGACGGCTCGTCGATTGACTATGACTACCTGATCGTTGCGACCGGGCCCGAACTCGCCTTCGACGAGATCGAGGGCCTCGGCCCCGACGCCAACACCCAATCGGTTTGCCACATCGATCATGCCGAAAAGGCAAAGGTGGCCTTCGACGCCCTGCTGAAAAAGCCAGGGCCCGTCGTCATCGGAGCCGTCCAGGGCGCATCCTGTTTCGGCCCGGCCTACGAATTTGCCTTCATCCTCGAGACCGCGCTGCGGCGCGCCAAGATCCGCGACCAGGTGCCGATGACCTTCGTCACGCCGGAGCCCTATGTCGGCCACCTCGGCCTCGACGGGGTCGGCGACACCAAGGGGCTGCTCGAAAGTGCCATGCGCGAGCGGCACATCAAGTGGATCACCAACGCCAAGGTCAACAAGATCGAGGCCGGCACCATGTTCGTCGAGGAACTCGACGAGCGCGGCGCCACAAAGACGCAGCATGAGTTGCCCTTCGCCTATTCGATGATGCTGCCGGCCTTCCGCGGTGTTGCAGCCGTCGCCGGCATCGAGGGCCTGACCAACCCGCGTGGCTTCATCACCATCGACAAGTATCAGCGCAACGCCGCCTTCCCGAACGTCTTCGGCATCGGCGTCGGTGTCGCCATCCCGCCGGTCGGCAAAACGCCGCTGCCGGTCGGCGTGCCTAAGACCGGATTCATGATCGAGTCGATGGTCACCGCCACCGCGCTCAATATCGCCGCGCTCATGCATGGCGAAGAGCCGAGCGCCGTGGCGACATGGAACGCCGTCTGCCTCGCCGATTTCGGCGACGAGGGCATCGCCTTCGTCGCCCAGCCCCAGATCCCGCCACGCAACGTCAACTGGTCGTCGTCGGGCAAGTGGGTCCACACCGCCAAGATCGGCTTCGAGAAATATTTCCTGCGCAAGGTGCGTCAGGGCAAGGCCGACACGTTCTATGAAAACCTCGTTCTCGACGTCCTCGGCATCAAGAAGCTGAAAGAGCTTCGCACCGAGCCGGCGGAATAGTCATCCTTCGAACTGGAGAATATCGAAAATGAATGTCGATCGTGCCGTTATGGCTTTCGCCGGGGTCATGGTGTTGGCCTCGCTCGCCCTCGGATACGCCGTGTCGCCCTACTGGTACCTGTTCACCGCCTTCGTCGGCCTGAACCTGCTCCAGGCGGCTTTCACCAGCTTCTGTCCGGCGGCGATTGTGTTCCGTCGGGCCGGATTGAAGTCCGGTCCGGCCTTTGGTTGACCGCGTCGCGGCGCCCCCTTTCAGGAGCAATCGCATGTCCGGGAAAAGAGCGGCCGTCGCTGCGCTTTGCGCAGCCGTGCTTCTGCCGGTCGGCGCGACCGCGGCCGAGTTCGTCATATCGCCGATTGTCGTCAACGAGACCAAGGCTGTCTTCGGCAAGGTCGAAAGCCGCGACTCGGTCCCCGCCCGGGCACGGATCGGCGGCACGATCAGGGAGATCAGGGTCGACGAAGGCAGCGAGGTCACCAAAGGCGATGTGATCGCCGTCATCGTCGACGACAAGATCGCCCTCCAGCAGCAGGCGGCGGACGCAAAGATCCAGGCGCTGGAATCGCAATTGAAAAACGCCGAAACCGATCTCGCCCGCGCCGAGCAGTTGCTCAAGAGTGGCTCGACCACCCAGAGCCGGGTCGATCAGGCCCGCACGCAGGTCGAGGTGCTGACCAATCAGCTCGCCGCGGCTCAAGCGGATCGTGCTGTCATCGCCGTCCAGGCGACAGAGGGTAACGTCGCCGCTCCAGCGTCAGGGCGCATTCTCCGGGTACCGGTAACCCAGGGGTCGGTCATCCTGCCTGGCGAGGAGATCGCGCTGGTGGCTGGCGGCGGCTATTTTCTCCGCCTCGCCCTGCCAGAGCGCCATGCCGCCGAAATCGTCGTCGGAGCGCCGGTGCTAGTCGGTGACCGCCCTGGCCTCTCGGCCGGACGCGCGACCATCGAAACCGCGGCCACCGGCAAACTGGTCAAGGTCTACCCGCAGATCGAGGACGGACGCGTCCAGGCGGATGTCGAGATTGATGGACTCGGTGATTATTTCGTCGGCGAGCGGACGTTGGTCTGGATCCCGGTCGGCAAGCGTTCTGTCATCGCCGTGCCGCCGGAGGCGATCGCGACCCGCCACGGCGTCGATTATGTGCGCGTCGCCGGCCAGGACGGCGAAATCGAAGTCGCCGTGATCGTCGGCACGGCTTTCAAGGACAATGGTGAAGATCGGGTCGAAATATTGACTGGATTGAAACCCGACGATCGGGTCGTTCTCCCATGAAGCTCGGCATCGCCGGGCGGCTCACGTCGTCCTTCATCAATTCACCGCTGACGCCACTCCTTCTCCTGGCATCGCTGGCTCTCGGCCTCGTTGCCCTGGTCACGCTGCCGCGTGAGGAGGAGCCGCAGATATCCGTGCCGATGGTCGACATCCATGTCCGCGCCGACGGCCTGAAGGCCGAAGACGCGGCCAAGCTGGTCACCGAGCCGCTGGAAACTATCGTCAAGAGCATTGACGGGGTCGAGCACGTCTATTCGCAGACCTCCGATGACCAGGTCATGGTCACCGCGCGATTCCTCGTCGGAACCAGCTCCGATGCGGCGGTTCTGCGCGTTCACGACAAGGTGCGGGCGAATATCGACCGCATTCCGGTCGGCATCCCCGAGCCGCTGATCGTCGGCCGGGGCATCGACGACGTCGCGATTGTCGTCGTCACCCTGACGCCGAAGCCGGAGGCGGCCGGCCGCTGGGACGCCAACGGCCTGACCCGCCTCGCGCGCGAACTTCAGCTCGAGGTCTCGAAGCTCCCGGACATCGGTCTCACCTATATCGTCGGCGCCCAGCCCGAACAGATCAGGGTCGAGCCCGATCCGGAGCGCCTGTCGCTCTACGGCATCACCCTTGAGCAGTTGACCGCCAAGGTCGAGGGCGCGAACCGCTCCTTCCTCGCCGGCAATGTTCGCGAGGGCGGACAGCAGATCGATCTCGTTGCCGGCGAAACGCTGCAGACCATGCCCGAGATCGGCAATCTCCTGCTGACGGCCCGCGATGGCCGGCCGGTTTATGTCCGCGATGTCGCCAATATCAGCCTGGTCACCAACTCCGCCGAAACCCGGGTTGCCGAAGTCCGCCCGACCGCCGGGGGGCTCGATCGGATTCCCGCTGTTTCGCTTGCCATCGCCAAACGCCCGGGCACCAATGCGGTCGTCATCGCCGAGGAGATCGTCAAACGCCTTGAGGCGATCAGCGGCCAGATCTTCCCCGAAGACGTCGAGATGACGGTCACCCGCAACTACGGCGAGACCGCCAACGAAAAAGCCAACGAACTCCTCTTCCACCTCGGCCTCGCCACGATCTCGATCGTCATCCTCGTCGCCTTCGCGATCGGCTGGCGCGAGGCGATCGTCGTCGCGGTGGTTATCCCGACAACGATCCTGCTCACCCTCTTCGCGGCCCGGATCATGGGCTACACGCTCAATCGGGTCAGCCTCTTCGCCCTGATCTTCTCCATCGGTATCCTCGTCGACGACGCCATCGTCGTCATCGAGAATATCGCCCGCCACTGGGCGATGGAGGACGACCGCTCGCGAGCGCGCGCCGCGATCGATGCCGTCGCCGAGGTCGGCAATCCGACCATCGTCGCGACCCTGACGGTGGTCGCCGCGCTCCTGCCGATGCTCTTCGTCTCGGGTCTCATGGGTCCCTACATGAGTCCGATTCCGGCCATCGCCTCCGCGGCGATGCTCTTCTCCTTCTTCGTTGCCGTGATGCTGACGCCGTGGCTGATGGTCCGCTTCGGCCATGGCGGCGAACACGAAGCGGGGCCCGGCAAGGTCGGCTTCCTCGGCCGCGTCTATATCGCGGTCGCCAGTCCAATCCTGAAGTCGCGCTTCCGGGCCTGGCTCTTTCTCTCCATCGTCGGTTTGATGACGGTCGGCTCGCTGGCGCTGTTCTATACCCAGGACGTCACCGTCAAGCTCCTCCCCTTCGACAACAAGACCGACCTGCAGGTGGTCGTCGACCTGCCGGAGGGCTCCTCGGTCGAGGAAACCAACCGCGTTCTCCAGGCTGCCGTCGATCGTCTCGCCGACGTGCCGGAAGTGGTTTCCTTCCAGACCTATGCCGGCACCGCAGCGCCCTTCAATTTCAACGGCCTCGTCCGCCACTACTATCTGCGCGCCATGCCGTGGCAGGGCGACGCCCAGGTCAATCTCCTGCCGAAGGGCGAACGCGACCGCACCAGCCATCAGGTGGCGCTCGACATGCGCCAGCGACTGGCCGGGCTCGACATGCCGGAAGGCACGTCGATCAAGGTGGTCGAACCGCCGCCCGGTCCGCCGGTCCTGTCGACGCTGCTCGCCGAGGTCTACGGTCCGGACGCCGAGACCCGCCGCGCCGTCGCCGCCAAGATCCGCGCAGCCTTCGAGAGCGTCCCCTTCGTCGTTGATGTCGACGATTCCTACGGCACGCCGCCGGAACGGCTGAGGATGGTCATCGACCAGGACAATCTGGAATATTACCGGGTGGAGCAGAGCGACGTGTACCAGACCATCCAGTCTTTCTATGGCGACTCGACCGTCGGCTATTCCCACCGTGGCGGCGAACGCCGGCCGATCCCGATCACGATCGGGCTGTCGAAGGAAAACCGCGTCCTCGACGAGAAGGCGCTTGCGACTCCCGTCCCGGCCAACGCGTTGCCCGGAGAGCGGAGCATCGTCGAGCTTGGCGATGTCGTTCACGTCGTTCGCAGCAAGGCGTCCTATCCGATCTTCCGGCATAACGGGCGGACCGCGGAGATGGTCACCGGCGAGCTCGCCGGCGACTTCGAGGCGCCGGTCTACGGCATGATGGCCGTTGCCCGCGCCATCGACGAGGCCGACTGGGGCGACCTGCCCAAGCCCGAAATCTCGCTCCACGGCCAGCCCGACGACGAGTCGAAGCCGACTCTTCTCTGGGACGGCGAATGGGAAGTCACCTGGGTCACGTTCCGCGACATGGGCGCCGCCTTCATGGTCGCGATCCTTGGCATCTATATTCTCGTGGTCGCCCAGTTCGGCTCCTTCAAGCTGCCGCTGGTGATCCTGACGCCGATTCCCCTCACCTTTATCGGCATCCTGATCGGCCACTGGCTGTTTCATGCGCCCTTCACCGCCACGTCGATGATCGGCTTCATCGCGCTCGCCGGCATCATCGTCCGCAATTCGATCCTGCTCGTCGATTTCATCCGTCAGGCGCGCACCCCGGATCGACTGCTGCGCGATGTCCTGCTCGAGGCCGGCGCCATCCGCTTCAAGCCGATCCTGCTCACCGCGCTGGCCGCGATGATCGGCGCCGCCGTCATCCTCACCGATCCGATCTTCCAGGGTCTTGCGATCTCGCTGCTCTTCGGCCTCGCCTCGTCGACGGCGCTGACCATTCTGGTCATCCCGGCGATCTACATCGCGCTCCGCAGCGGACCGAAATACACCACCGCGAAACCGGCCGAGGCGCAGGAAGCCTGACAAGACGGGTTATGCGCGGATCGAAATCGGCTACACTCGCCGCATGACGATCCGCGCCTATGTCTTCGATGCCTACGGCACGCTCTTCGACGTCCATGCCGCCGTCCGCCGCCACGCGGATGCGATCGGCCCGGGCAGCCAGCGGCTGTCGGAGATCTGGCGCATCAAGCAGCTCGAATATACCTGGGTTCGATCGCTGGCCGGCCGCTATCGCGACTTCTGGTCGCTCACCGAGGAGGCGCTCGACTACGCGATCGCCGTTGCCGCCCCGACTGCCGCATCTCTGCGGCCGCAGTTGCTCGATGCCTACCGGGAGCTCGATGCCTACCCGGAAGTCCGGGGCGTGCTGACCCGGCTGAAGGCAACCGCACAGCTCGCGATTCTGTCGAACGGTTCGCCCGAGATGCTTGATTCTGCAGTCAAATCGGCCGGGCTCGACGACCTGCTCGATCATCTCCTCTCGGTGGACGGCATCGCCATCTACAAGACCGACCCGCGCGTCTATGACCTGGTCGGGGAGCGGCTCGGAGTGGAGCCGAGCGAAGTCTCGTTCCAGTCGTCGAACCGCTGGGATATCGCGGGTGCCACCGCCTACGGCTTTCGCACCGTCTGGATCAACCGTGCCGGCCAGCCGGACGAGTATCCCGACCTCGCGCCAATGGCGGTTATGACGTCGCTGGAAGGGCTCGGCGAATAGCCCGTGGCGCGTCCTTCGAGGCTTCGCTTCGCGAAGCGCCTCAGGATGGCAAGGGGTGTTGAATTGCCATCAACCAGCCGGAAACGCCTACCTCGCCATCCTGAGGTGCGACCCCGGCCTTGAGCCGGGGGAGCCTCGAAGGACACAACACCGCTGTCCAGATCGCCCGGAACCGCGGCAATCAGGAAGACATCACACCGCCAGGTAGTTGGCCCGAAGCTCGGCGTTGTCGAGCACGTGGTTGGCGCCACCGGAGAAGACCACCTCGCCCATGTCGAGGATCACCGCCCGATCGGCCAGTTGCAGCGCGGCGATCGCGTTCTGTTCGACGATGATGGTGGTGATCCCCTCTGCCTTGATGCCGGCAACGATCCGTTCGATCTCCTGGACGATCACCGGCGCCAGGCCCTCATAGGGCTCATCGAGCAGCAACAGCTTCAGATCGCGCGCCAGCGCGCGCGCGACGGCCAGCATCTGCTGCTCGCCGCCCGAAAGTGTCGTGCCTTCCTGTTTGCGGCGTTCGGCCAGCCTCGGAAAATGCTCGTAGATACGCTCGAGCGGCCACCCGATCGGCGGCGCGACCTGCGACAGGATCAGGTTCTCCTCGACCGTCAGCCCGCCGATGATCCGCCGGTCCTCCGGCACCAGCTGGATGCCGGCCTGGGCCGCCTCGTAGGATTTCAGCGGATGCATCGCCTTGCCGCCGAGGTAGATTTCGCCGCTCTTCAGCGCGGGATCGTCCATCCGCGCGATGGTGCGCAGCGTCGAGGTCTTGCCGGCGCCGTTGCGTCCGAGCAGGGCCAGGATCTCGCCTTCCTTGATATCGAAGGACACGCCCTGGACGATGTAGCTCTCGCCGTAATAGGACTCGATATTCCGGCAGGAAAAGAATGCGTCGGACGTCTCACCGACGGCGGCGGCCGGCGCGGTGGTCTCCGACGCCGTCGGCTCGGTCATGCCGAGCGGCGCAGCGATGTCGGCCATCACACTCACTCGTGTACCCCTCCAAGATAGGCTTCCTGAACCGCCGGATTTGCGCGGACTTCGTCCGGCGTGCCCTCGGCGATGATACGTCCCTGCGCCAGCACCGTCACCTTGTCGGCGAGGCTGAAGACGACATGCATGTCATGCTCGATGATGACCTTGGTCATGCCGCGCGCCTTGAACTTCTGGAGAAGCTCGATCGTCCGGTTGGTGTCGAGGCGCGACATCCCCGCGGTCGGCTCGTCGAGGAGCAGCAGACGCGGGTCCTGGACGAGCCCCATGGCGAGCTCGAGCCGGCGCTTGTCGCCGCGTGACAGGCTCGCCGCTTCCTGCCCGATATGGTCCTGCAATCCGACATCCTCGATCGCCGTCGTCGCCTTTTCCTTCAGCGCCCGCTCCGAATACATCGCCTTCCATGCGTCGATGGCAAACGCCCCGTCGCGCTTGGCGAGCGCCGGGATGACCACATTGTCGAGAACGCTGAGGTCGGGAAAGATTTCCGGCGTCTGAAACACCCGCGCGACGCCCAGTTGATTGATCTCGTGGGGTGGCCGTCCGGTCAGGATCTTGCCGTCGAACACGACCGCTCCGGAATCGGGCTTCAGCCGGCCGACACAGACATTCAGCAGCGTCGACTTGCCGGCGCCGTTCGGCCCGATGATCGCGTGGGTCTTGCCTTCGGCGACCTGGAGATCGATGTCGCTCAGCGCATGCAGGCCGCCGAAGCTCTTGAAGACGTCGTCGACGTGAAGAACGATGTTGTCCATGCGCCCTACCCCGCCGTCTGGATCTTTTGCGCCGTCCGCGGCGATGTCGGTCTTCGCGCCCACCGCACGATCCGCCGGATACCTTCCATGACACCGCCGGGAAGGAAAATCACGATCAGCATGAACGTCACGCCGAGAGTGAGGTGCCACCCCTCGCCGACGAACAGCGACGCCACCGACACGGCCGCGTTCTGCAGCGGCTCGGGCAGGAAGCTGAAGGTCTGCGCGAGGCTCTGCTCGTTGAACGAGGAGAAGATGTTCTCCGAATATTTGATGATCCCCGCACCGAGGATCGGTCCGATCAGCGTACCGGCGCCGCCGAGGATCGTCATCAGCACCACCTCGCCGGATGCGGTCCACTGCATCCGTTCCGCTCCTGCGAGCGGGTCGGTGACCGCCAGCAGGGAGCCGGCGAGCCCGGCATACATGCCGGAAATGACGAAGGCGGCGAGCGTATAGGGCCTGGTATGGAAACCCGTGTAGTTCATCCGGGTCTGGTTCGACTTGATGCCGCGCAGCGCCAGTCCGAAGGGCGAGCGTGTGATCTTCATCGCGATGAAGAAGGCGATGATCAGGAAGACGGCGCAGATATAGAATCCTTCATAGCCGATCGTCTTCAGTCCGAAGAGTTCGGGGATCGGCAGAACGTCCCCGACCTCGATCCCGAGCATGTGGTCCAGGACCCGAGGATCGTTCCGCAACACGCGCAGGCCGGTCTCGCCGTTGGTGATCGGTGTCAGCACCGAATAGGCCAGGTTATAGGCCATCTGGGCAAAGGCGAGCGTCAGGATCGAGAAATAGATGCCGGTTCGACGCAGGCTGACATATCCGATCGCGAGAGCGAAAACCCCCGCCAGCAGGATAGAGAATGCGATCGCCGGCAGGATATTCATCGACAGCAGCTTGAAAGCCCACACGGTCGCATAGGAGCCGACGCCGAGGAAGACGGCATGGCCGAAGGAGAGATACCCGGTCAGGCCGAAGAGGATGTTGAAGCCAATCGCGAAGATGCCGAAGATTGCGAACTTCTGGAGAAGATCGGGATAGCCCGCGCCGATCGGCGCCAGCCAGATCGGCATCGTCAGCACCGCGATGGTGAACACCACCATCAGGATCAGGTCGTTGACGGCGGAAGAGCGATCCATCCTCAGGACTCCATCACGCCGGTGCGGCCAAGCAGGCCACGCGGACGAACCAGCAGGACGACGACGGCAACCAGATAGATGATGATCTGGTCGATGCCGGGAAAGATCGACGTGATCTCGTTCATCGAGGCGAAGGACTGGAGGATGCCGAGCAGGAATCCCGCAAGCACCGCGCCGCCAAGCGACCCCATGCCGCCGACCACGACCACGACGAAAGACAGCACCAGAAAGTCCATGCCGATGGCGTAGTTCGGCGGGACGATCGGCGTATACATCACGCCGGCGAGACCGGCGACGACAGCGGCGAGGCCGAACACGGCCGTGAAGCGCCGCTGGATGTTGATCCCAAGCAGGCCCACCGTTTCACGATCCCGCATGCCCGCGCGCACCACCATGCCGTAGGTGGTGAACTGCAGGAAGCCGAAGACGATGGCGAGAATGATCGCCGAGAAGACGAAATAGATCAGCCGCCACCAGGGATAGACCACCCCCGCCCCCAGGCCGAGCCAGGCGCCGATGTCGGCGCTTCCGGCGACCGGAGGCGGCGCAGAGACCGGAATCGGATTGGCGCCGAACCAGATCCGGATGACTTCCTGGAGGACGATGGCGAGGCCGAAGGTTACCAGGATCTGGTCCGCATGCGAGCGCTTGTAGAAGAAGCGGATCAATCCGCGTTCCATGACCCAACCGATCAGAAGCATGATCGGAATCGCCAGCAATATCGATAGCGGTACCGACCAGGCGATGATCGTCGTACCGAAATCGCCGAACCACATCTCCAGATACGGCACTTCCTTGAAGGCATCGAAGAACGTAACGGTTTCGTCCTTCACTTGCACCGACAGCGTCAGCAGTTGCTGCATGCCGACGGCGCAGAAGGCGCCGAGCATAAACAGGGCGCCGTGGGCGAAGTTGACCACGCCCAGCGTGCCGAACACGAGCGTCAGCCCCAGCGCGATCAGCGCATAGGCGCCGCCCTTGTCTAGGCCGTTCAGAAATTGGAGAACGATTGAATCCAGCATGGTCCCGACCCGCGCGATTCCGCCCAACGCCAGATAAGCACATCGGCGACATGTCGCGAAATCTTACATGCGAAGTCGCTGGCCACCCGCGAGCGGCCAGCGACGTCTTGAATGCGGCCTATCCGGCCGGAATGTAGGGGCCGAGTTCGCCGCCGAAGATCGACGGGTCGTACTCGACCTGCGCCCGCGGCACGATCTTGACCACTTCGAGCAGATCGAACTGGCTGCTCGGGTTCTCCTTGCCGCGCACCACCAGCACGTCCTTGAAGCACTGATGGTCGGCTGCGCGATAAAGGGTAGGCCCGTTGCCCATGCCGTCGAAGTTGAAACCTTCGAGCGCCTTGATGACTTCCGGCGGATAGAAGGTGCCGGCGGTCTCCACGGCATTGGCGTAGAGCAGGGTCTGCACGTAGCAGGTCTGCGCCGCCTGCGACGGCGGGTTGCCGTATTCCTGACCGAAGGACTTGACGAAGGCCTTGCTGCCGTCGTCGGTCAGCGACCAGTTCCAGTTGGTCGTGCCGAGGATTCCCTTGATCGCATCGCCGGCGCCCTGCGCCATCAGGCGCGAGAACAGCGGCACCACGATCTCGAAAGTCTTGCCGTTGGCCTGCTTGTCGCGAAGCCCGAACTGCACGGCCTGGGTCAATGAATTGACCATGTCCTTGCCGTAGTGGTTCAGGATCAGCACATCCGCGCCGGAGTTCAGCACCGGCGTGATGTACTGCGAGAAGTCGCCGGCACCGAGCGGCGTCCGGACGGCGGCCGCGGTCTTCCAGCCAAGGGCCTCGGTGGCGTTCTTGATCAACTCTTCCTGCGTCCAGCCCCACGTATAGTCGGCGGTGAGGTGATAGGCGACGCGGTCCGTGCCGTATTCCTCCGCGAGCACCGGCGCGAGTGCCTCACCCGACATGTAGGCATTGAAGAAGTGGCGGAAACCGTAGCGCCGCTTGTCCTTGCCGGTCGTGTCGTTGGAGTGGGTCAGGCCGGCCATGAAGATGATGCCCATCTCCTGGCAGAGCGACTGCACGGCGACCGCGACGCCCGAGGAGGAGCCGCCAGTGATCATGATGGCGCCGTCCTTCTCGACCATCCGCTTGGCGGATGCGCGCGCGGCGTCGGACTTGGTCTGGGTATCGCCGGTGACGTATTCGACCTTCTTGCCGAGAATGCCGTTCCCCTTGAGATTCGACGGCTTGAAGGTACTCATCATGCCACCGTCGCCCTCGCCATTGAGGTGCTTGACGGCGAGCTGATAGGCGCGAAGTTCGTCAGCGCCCTCGTCGGCATAGGCGCCGGTCTGCGGTACGTTGAAGCCGAGCGTGATGCTCGATCCCGACGTCTTGGCCGGGAAGTTGCCGATCGGCTGCTCGTCGGCCCAGGCCTGGCTGACGAAATGCAGCGGTGCCACACCGGTCAGGCTGAGAGCGCCGAGCGCGGTGGTGGAAGCGAGCGATCCCTTGAGCAGCGAACGCCGCGACAGGGGCATGTGGAACCCCGATTTGCGGTCTGTCATGTAGTCCTCCAGCGTTTCCTGTTAAATCAGCGGACCGTGGGGCGGCCCTTGGGTCTTCTTATTGTTTCCCATTGCCCAATGGTCGGGGCTGCCTGTCAAACAGTCAACAACCTATTGATTAATCTATAGAATTCAGTAAAACTGTTGCATTGTAATTGCTAACTTTGTAAAATTGTGACTCCTGCACCGGAGCAACCCTCTTGCGCGCACCGATCGGCCAGAGAATTCGCAAGCGCCGTCAGGAGGTTGCCATCTCCCAGGTGGCGCTCGCCGCGCGGGTCGACATCTCGCCGAGCTACCTCAATCTGATCGAGCACAACAAGCGCGCCATCGGCGGAGCGCTCCTCAATCGCATCGCGACGGCCCTCGACCTCGACAGTCGCGCACTCGCCGGCACCGAAGAGGCGAGGCTCATCGCCGAGCTCGGCGAGGTCGCCGCCAACTCGGCGCTCGCCGGAATCGCGTTGGACCAGCGCGAAGTCAGCGACATCGTCGCCGCCAATCCGAAATCGGCGCGTGTCATCCTCGCCCTCTTCCGCGCCTATACCGAAGCCCGCATGCGGTCCGACCTGATGGGGGAGCGCCTCGGCGAGGAGTCCTTCCTTGCCGAAGCCAGCCAGCAGATTCTGGCGCTGATCACCACCATCCGCTCCTATTCCGAGATCCTGAAGGACCATGGCGATCTCACCGACGACGAGCGGCGGCGCTTCGTCCATACGCTGGTCGACGACAGCGAGCGCCTGGCCGCGCAGGCCGGCGACCTCTTCGATTTCCTCGGCGGCCGCGGCGCCCGCCGTCCCCGCCCCTCGCCGCGCGAGGAGATCGAGGACTTCGTCTCCGACCACGCCAACCACTTTCCCGCGCTTGAGAAGGCGGCCGAGCAGGTCCGCCATGCGCTGACCTCGGACGATGCGGTCGCCTTGTCGGCCTACCTGAACGACCGCCACGGGGTCACCGTCCTTCGCCAGCGGATGGGAGAAGCCAGCGACGAGCGATTTGAGCCGCCCGGCCGGCAATTCCTTCTCGCCGACACGCTCGGCCACGGCAGCGTGCGTTTCCGCCTTGCCCGCCTCATCGGCGAACGCGAATACGGCGACGACCTCGACGCGCTCACAGACAGCGCCGGGCTCTCCTCGGCTGCCGCGGCGGCGCGGCTCAAGCGCGCCCTCGCCAACTATTTTGCGGCCGCCCTGATCATGCCCTACGCGCCTTTCGCGGCCGCCGCGACCGAGTCCCGCCACGACATTCATCGCCTCGGCACGCGCTTCGACGCCAGCTTCGAGCAGGTCTGCCATCGTCTGGCGACCCTGCGGCGGCCCGGGACTGAGGGCGTGCCCCTCCATTTCCTGCGCACCGACATCGCCGGCAACATCTCGAAACGGTTCAGCGCCTCGGGCCTGCGCCTGCCTCGCTACGGTGGCGCCTGCCCGCGCTGGATCATCCACCAGGCCTTCGCCTCGCCCGGTCGCGTCGTCACCCAGGTGGCCCGCCTTCCCGACGACGACGCCTATCTGTTCATCGCCTCGACCTGCACGCCGTCATCGACGCCGAATCTGGTCGGCAGCCATCATGCGGTGATGATCGGAACCGCCGCCGCCAATGCGCGACGGTTTGTCTATGCCGACGGTCTCGACCTCGAGAATCTGGCGCATGCCGTCCCGGTCGGCGTCACCTGCCGGCAGTGCCCGCGGGATGACTGCGGTCAGCGCGCCTTCGACCGCCTGCCGGTGCCCGGCGCTGCCACCATGACATGACGGCCTTTCGAGGCTACCATCCCTGCAGAAACAACGACAAGACCGCACCGATGAAGGCGGTCGGGATTGGGAGGAACCGTGACAGCAGGCTCCGTTCTCGTCGCGGAAGACGAGCGCAATCTCGCCGAGGCACTGTCGTTTCTGATGCAGCGCGCCGGCCTGACGGTGACCGTTGCCCGCGACGGACCGTCGACGGTCGAGACCGCGCGGCGGATCAAGCCGGATATCATCGTTCTCGACATCATGCTGCCGGGCTTCGACGGCTTCGAGGTCGTCGCGGCGTTGAAGAGCCAGGGCAGCGGTCCGATCCCGCGCATCATCATGCTGACAGCCAAGGGGCACGAGAAGGACAAGCGCAAGGCGCTCGAACTCGGCGTCGACGACTATGTGACCAAGCCATTCTCCAATCGCGACGTGGTCGAGCGCGTTCAGGCGCTCCTCGCCAGGGGAGCGGTCGAATGACACCCGCCTCCCCCTCCCGGGCCCGACTGACCGATCGCTCCTTCGTTCTCGCCCTGCTGACGCTCGTCCTGCTGACGCCACCGATCATCACGATCTTCGACGTACCGATCTTCATTTTCGGCGTCCCGCTTCTGCACGTCTATTGTTTCGGTCTGTGGCTTGCGGCGATCATCGTCGGCGGCATCTTGTCCGCCCGCATCGCCGCGCGTGGAACGATACCGGTCGACGAGCAGGGATCCAGCGGAAGAGACCGCGGCTGAGCGATGCTGAACACCGCCACAATCGTCGCGGTTGCCCTCGCCTACCTCGGCCTGTTATTCGCCATCGCCTGGTATGGCGACCGCCGCGCCGATGCCGGCCGAAGCCTCATCCGCTCACCGGTGGTCTACACCTTCTCGCTGGCGGTCTACTGCACGTCGTGGACCTTTTACGGCGCGGTCGGTACCGCCGCGCGGCGCGGCATCGAGTTCCTGACCATCTACACCGGCCCGACGATTGTCTTCCTCGGCTGGTGGTTTCTGCTCCGCAAGATCGCGCGGATCAGCAAGTCGCAGCGCATCACCTCGATCGCCGATTTCATCGCCTCGCGCTACGGCAAGAGCGCCAGCCTCGGCATGATCGTCACCGTCATCGCGATGATCGGCACCATGCCCTATATAGCGCTCCAGCTTGAAGGCGGTGTCGACCAGCTTCGCCGTCCTCGTCAGCTATGAGACCGCCCCCGATCTGGCCATCGCATTGACCAGCCCGCCGTCGGTGACCCTTACCGATGCCGCCTTCCTGACCGCCATCGGCATGGCGGTCTTCGCCATCCTGTTTGGCACCCGCCACATCGACGCCAACGAGCATCACGAAGGCATGGTCGCCGCCATCGCCTTCGAGTTCCTGCGTCAAGCTCTTCGCCTTTCTGGCGGTCGGATTCTTCGCGATCTTCGCGCTGGGCGGCAGCGCCATGCCCGGCGCCGGCGAGGCCGCGATGTCCGCGGGCTGGGCCAATCTCACCCAGTTCCCGGAAGGCGGCTCGGCGCGGTTCCTGACCATGACCTTTCTGTCGATGGCGGCGATCGTCTGCCTGCCGCGGCAGTTCCACATCACCATCGTCGAGAATGTCGACGAGCGGCACCTGTCGACCGCCTCGTGGCTGTTCCCGACCTACCTCTTCCTGATGAGCCTGTTCGTGCTGCCGATCGCGGCCGCCGGCGTGCTGCTGCTGCCGGGCCAAGCCAATCCCGATTTCTACGTGCTGACGGTGCCGATGACGCAAGGGCATAACGGCCTGGCGCTGCTGGCCTTCATCGGCGGCCTGTCTTCGGCGACGGCGATGGTCGTCGTCGCGGCGATCGCCCTTTCGACGATGATCTGCAACGATCTGGTCATGCCGGTGCTCCTGCGCATCCGCTGGCTGCGGCTTGAGGACCGCGGAAATCTCGCCACCCTCCTCCTCTCCATCCGCCGCATCGCCATCTTCGTCGTCCTCCTCCTTGGTTATGCCTACTATCGACTGACCGGCGAATCCGGCCCCTTGGCCCAGATCGGCCTCGTCTCCTTTGCCGTCGCCGCCCAGTTCGTTCCCGCCATCCTCGGCGCCCTGTTCTGGAAGAACGGAACCCGCGCCGGCGCCCAGACCGGCCTGATCCTCGGCTTTCTGACATGGGCCTATACGATGCTGGTTCCCCTGCTTGCCCGCAGCGGGTTGTTCAGCGAAGCGATTCTCGAGCCCGGTCCCTGGGGCATCGCCGCCCTGCGGCCGGAAGCCCTGTTCGGCCTCGATGGCTGGGAGCCGCTCACCCACGCGCTCTTCTGGAGCATGGCCGCGAATATTTCCGGCTATGTCATCGTCTCGCTGTTTTCGAAGCAGGATACGCTGGAGCGCATCCAGGCGGCGATATTCGTCGATGTCTTCCGCCGTCCGCCGGCCGAGGCCCAGGTCTGGCGCCGCTCCGCCGCCGTCGAAGAGCTCTATGCCCTCCTCCAGCGCTTCATCGGCACCGAGCGCGCCGATCGCGCCTTTCGCGATTATGCCGCCGAACATGGCCAGAGGATCGGCGACATGCCCGAGGCCGACGCCGATCTGATCGCCTTCGTCGAGCGCCTCCTCGCCGGCAGCGTCGGCGCCGCCTCGGCGCGCGGCATGGTCGCCTCCATCGCCAAGGGCGAGCTCCTCGGCTTCGACGAGGTCATGGCGATCCTCGAAGAGACCCATCAGGTCCTCGCCCACAGCCGCGAGATCGAGCAGAAGTCCCGCGAGCTCGAGGCCACCGCCCTCGAACTCACCCGCGCCAACGCCCAGTTGAAGGAACTCGATCGCCTCAAGGACGACTTTCTTTCAACCGTCAGTCATGAATTGCGGACCCCGCTCACCTCGATCCGCACCTATTCCGAAATCCTCAGCGATCACGATGTCTCCGAAGAGCAGGCCGATCGCTTCCTCGACATCATTTCGAGCGAGACCCAGCGCCTGACCCGGCTGCTCGACACCATTCTCGACCTGACCCGCCTCGAACAGGGACAGGCGGAATGGCGCATGGCCGATGTCGACCCGAGCGCGGTGCTGGAAGACGCGGTCGCGGCGACCGGCGGCCTCTTCCGCGAAAGGAAATGCGAGCTCACGGTCACCATTCACCCGTCCGACGGACCGGTCCGCGCCGATCGCGACCGGCTGATGCAGGTCTTCATCAACCTCCTCTCCAACGCCGCCAAATTCGCCGAACCGGAGGACGGCCGGGTCATGGTCGTCGGCGGGCCGGACGATGGCGGCTATCTCGTCGCGGTGACCGACAATGGCGAAGGCGTCAGCCCGCAGGACCGCGAGCTGATCTTCGAGAAATTCGCCAAGGCCCTCCACCGCAACACCGGCCGCCCCTCCGGCAGCGGGCTTGGCCTGACAATCTCCCGTCATATCGTCGAGCATCACGGTGGACGGATTTGGACCGATACGCCCCCGACCCGCGGCGCCCGTTTCTGCGTCCACCTCGATTCCGTGCGCCCTGTGTCCGGCCGACGCAAACCGCAATTGGCCGGGGCCGCCGAATGAATGTCGGGAATGAAGATTTTCTGAGCGAGATCAAAAACCAGGCGCCCGCAACGCGCTAGGAATTTGGCGGATGCGCGACGGGCGAAGGGGGGATCCTGTTGATGGGCAAATATGCCGAGACCTACGCGCGGTGGCGCGACGATCCGATCGGTTTTTGGGCCGAAGCCGCGGAATCCATCGAATGGGAGGTGCCGTGGCGCGCCGCCTTCAATCCCGACATGGGGGTCTACGGACGCTGGTTCCCCGGGGCGCTTTGCAACACCTGCTACAACGCGCTTGACCGCCACGTTGCCGAGGGCCGGGGCGATCAGGCCGCGATCATCTATGACAGCCCGATCACCGGCACGAAGCGCCGGATCAGCTATCTCGAACTCCTCGATGAGGTTGCCACCTTCGCCGCCGTCCTCGCCGACCAGGGCATCGTCAAGGGCGATCGGGTCATTATCTACATGCCGATGGTCCCCGAGGCACTCGTCGCCATGCTCGCGACGGCGCGCCTTGGAGCGGTCCATTCAGTGGTGTTCGGGGGCTTCGCCGCACACGAACTGGCGTCCCGCATCGACGATGCGACCCCGAAGCTGATCGTCACCGCCTCATGCGGCATCGAGCCCAACCGGATCGTCGCCTATCTGCCGCTGGCCGCCGCCGCCATCGATCAGGCCCGGCACAAACCCGACGGGATGATCGTCGTCCAGCGCGAGCAACATCCCGCCGACCTCAAGCCCGGCCGCGATCACGACTATGCCGAACTGATGGCGGCCGCGCGCAAGGCCAGCCATTCCCACGACTGCGTGCCGGTCGACGCCACCGATCCGCTCTACATCCTTTACACCTCGGGCACGACCGGCCAGCCCAAGGGCATCGTCCGCGACAACGGCGGTCACATGGTCGCTCTCGACTGGTCGATGACCAACGTCTACGGCGTCGAACCCGGCGAGGTCTTCTGGGCGGCTTCCGATATCGGCTGGGTCGTCGGCCATTCCTATATCGTCTACGCTCCCCTGATTCACGGTTGCACCACCCTCCTCTATGAAGGCAAGCCGGTCGGCACGCCCGACGCGGGGGCCTTCTGGCGGGTCGTCGAGGAGCACGGCGTCGTCGCGCTGTTCACTGCTCCCACGGCCTTGCGGGCGATCAAGAAGGAAGACCCCGACGGCGCACTGATCGGGAAATACGACCTGTCGAGCCTGCGCACCCTGTTCCTCGCCGGTGAGCGCGCCGACCCGGAGACGATCCGATGGGCGGAGGACAAATTCGGCATACCCGTCATCGATCACTGGTGGCAGACCGAAACCGGGTGGGCGATTGGCGCCAACCCGGTCGGACTTGAGACGCTGCCGGTCAAGCGCGGCTCGCCGACGGTGGCGATGCCGGGTTACGATATTCGCGTTCTCGACGACGCCGGCCATCCGGTCGAAAACGGCAAGCTCGGCAATATCGTCATCAAGCTGCCGCTGCCGCCCGGAGCACTGCCGACGCTCTGGCAGAACGAGGAACGCTTCCGGACCAACTATCTCGCCGAATTCACCGGCTACTACCAGACGGCCGACGCCGGCTATATCGACGCCGACGGCTACCTCTTCATCATGGGGCGCACCGACGACATCATCAATGTCGCCGGACACCGGCTCTCGACCGGCGGCATGGAGGAGGTGGTCGCCGGCCATCCGAAAGTCGCCGAATGCGCGGTGCTCGGTGTCGCCGACAGCCCTCAAGGGTCAGGTTCCGCTTGCCTTCATCGTTCTCAAGGCCGGTGCCGCGAGTGATCCAGACGCGATCGAAAAGGAAATCGTCGCCCTCGTTCGCGACCAGATCGGCCCCGTCGCGGCGCTCAAGACCGTCCTGGTCGTCCCGCGGCTGCCCAAGACCCGGTCCGGCAAGATCCTCCGAGGCACGATGAGCAAGATCGCAGACGGCGAGACCTATCGGACACCGGCGACGATTGACGATCCGGCCGTTCTCGATGAGATCGCCGAGGCGTTGGGCCGGCGGCACGGCCGGTCTGGCTAAACCGGAAAGCGCACGCCATCAGGGCAAGGGATGGGTTTCCCCAAGGTGTATGAGAGGACCAAGGCCGGGGCCCGGAACGGATCCGGACCCCGGGAATGATGGCACCTATTTCAGCAGATTGTTCCAGATCTTGCTGTAGGTTTCGGCCACCGCCTGCGGACAGGCCGGGACGAAGTTGAGCTTGAAGCCCGCCGGTGGCGTGATTTCCGGCGCGCCCTTCATGTCGTGCGGATCGACGTCGAGGACATTTGCGGGATGCCGGGCTTCTCGCCGGTGGCGATCTCCTACGACGATGCCTACAACGTCGTCGCCACCCATACGCCGCGCCGGCAGACCGGGCGCTCGCTCATTCTCAACGGCCATATCGACGTCGTGCCAACCGGGCCGGAGGAGAAATGGAGCCGCGATCCCTACGATCCGGCGATCATCGACGGCTGGATGTACGGCCGCGGATCGGGGGACATGAAGGCGGGACTGTCGGCGTGTCTGTTCGCGCTGAAGGCGCTCCGCGGATTGGGCCTTCAGCCGGCCGCGCCGGTCCATCTGCAGTCGGTGGTCGAGGAGGAGTGCACGGGCAACGGCGCGCTCGCCTGTCTTCAGCGCGGCTACCGTGCCGAGGCAGCGCTCATCCCGGAGCCGCTTGAGCCCAAAATCCTGAGGGCCCAGGTCGGTCCGATCTGGTTCAAGGTCGAGGTCAACGGCAATCCGCAACATGCCTCTGGAGCTTTTTCGCTCGGATCGAACGCGATCGAGAAGGCGATCCTGATCATCCAGGCGCTGAAGGACTTCGAGAAGGTCCGCAATGCGCAGAAGGTCCATTCCAAGCCCTTCCACGACCATCCGCACCCCATCCGCTTCAACGTCGGCAAGATCGAAGGCGGCGAATGGGTGTCGAGCGACCCGGCCCGCTGCACCTTCGAGATGCGGGTTGCCGTCTATCCGGGCGAAAGCCTGAAAACGGCATGTGCGGAAATCGAGGCGTGCATTGCGGCCGCCGCCGCCGGCGACCCGTTTCTCAAGGACAACCCGCCGTTGGTGACGTACCATGGCTTCATGGCGGAGGGCTACGCGCTGGAAGACTCCGAGGACGTCGAAGCCGTCATGCGCCGCAGCCACGAGGCCGTGTGGGGCGAGCCGCTGGTGGAACACGTCACCTCGGCGGCGACCGATGCGCGCTTCTTCGGACTCTACGCAAAGATACCCGCGCTGGTCTACGGGCCGATCGCGCGCATGCCGCATGGATACGACGAGGCTGTCGATCTGGAGTCGGTTCGGAAGCTCACCCAGACCTACGCCCTTTTCATCGCCGAGTGGTGCGGCCTCGAACCTGCCGACAAACCCGAAGGCGACCGCGCATGACCCGGTCAGCGCTTCTTCCGGCCGCTTCTGACGTCGATCTCGGAGAGGTGCTTGAGACCGCGGCCCCGCCCGTGTCTCGCGCCCAAGCGAGCGAGATCGCCCGCGCGCACTTCGGGGTCGACGGCATTGCCACGCCGATGACGAGCGAACGGGACCACAATTTTCGCATCAGCACCGCTGACGGGCCGTCCTTCGTCCTCAAGATTTCCCATCCCGCCGAGGACCCGGCCGTCGTGGATTTCCAGATATCCGGCCTCAACCACATTGCGCGCGTTGCGCCGGACCTCCCGGTACCCAGGGTCGTGCCCGCGACCGGTGGCACCCCGACCGCACTGATCGGCGGCGGGACTACGTCGGAGCGCATAGCCCGGCTTCTGACCTTCATGCCAGGCCGGCTCTTGCAGGATGCCGCTCCGGACCCTGCCCTCGATGGTATTCTTGGCGTTCTCCTTGCCCGACTCGGCCGCGCGTTGCGGGGGTTCTTTCATCCGGCAGCGGGCACGGATCTGCTTTGGGACATCCGCAAGATTTCAGCGGCGGGATCCTTGCTTGAGTCGGTCGCCAATCCAGGCACGCGCGCCGCGATACACCGCGTCATCGACGACTATCATCTCTATGCGATGCCGGCGCTTCCCAAATTACGTGCGCAAGTCGTCCACAACGACATGAGCCGCAGCAACGTCGTGCTCGACGAGCAGGAGCCCAGGCGCGTCTCGGGGGTCATCGATTTCGGCGACATGATGCACGCGCCTTTGATCTGCGATGTCGCGGTCGGCGCGTCGTATCGATGGTCGCCCGGCGAGCATCCGCTGGCGGGCGCGGCCAGGTTTGTCGCCGGCTACCGGTCCAATCAGACGCTGGAAGATGAGGAAATCGCAGTGCTGTTCGATCTCATCAAGGCGCGGCTCGCCCTCGTCTGCGCCGTCGTGAACTGGCAGGCGGAGCGCTTTCCGGAGAAGCGCGACTACGTCATGCGGTGGCAGACCGAGATTGCCGACTCTCTCCTCAGCCTCGCCGAGGTTTCGCGCTCCGAAGCGCAAGATGTTCTGCTTTCCGCGAGTTGACCGCGATGTCGGCCCCAACACCCTCTCTCCACCAAGACGACAACGCCGAGCTGATCGAGCGCCGCAGACGGTTTCTCGCGCCGACTTACACGGCCTTCTATGACGAGCCGTTGCATATCGTCTCGGGAGAAGGCGTGTGGCTCACCGGAACAGACGGAAAGCGCTACCTCGATGCCTACAACAACGTGCCCTCGGTCGGGCACTCCCATCCGCGCGTGGTCGCTGCGATTGCGGAGCAGGCGCGGATGCTGAACACCCATACGCGCTATCTGTCGGAACCGGTGGTCGATCTGGCCGAACGGTTGCTCGGGACATTCCCGAGCCATCTGCGGCAGGTGATCTTCACCTGCACGGGAAGCGAATCGAACGATCTCGCAATCCGCATCGCGCGGGAGGCGAGCGGCGGCAGCGGAGTCGTGGTCACGCGCTTCGCCTATCACGGCACCACGCTTGCGACGGCTGAGCTGTCGCCCGCAGAACGGGGCATTGAGGTGCCGGACCATCATCGCCTGGTCAGCCCGCCCGACACGTTCGCGGACAGCGGTCGTCACGCCGCACAATTCGCCGAAGCCGTCCGTGCGGCATTCGCCGACATGATGTCACGCGGTACGAGACCTGCCGCCTTCCTGTTCGACTCCGCGTTTTCCAGCGACGGGAT
This sequence comes from uncultured Alphaproteobacteria bacterium, assembly GCA_963812275.1. Lineage (GTDB taxonomy): Bacteria > Pseudomonadota > Alphaproteobacteria > Rhizobiales > Kaistiaceae > Bauldia. Next base: position 162,130 of record CAWEUQ010000004.1, read on the forward strand.
CTATTTCCCCGCGCCGGAGGTCATGCGTAGCGCGGTCGAGGCTGCGCGCGACGCCGGCGCGATCATCGTCGCCGACGAGGTGCAGTCGGGCTTCGGCCGACTCGGCGAGGCGATGTGGGGCTTTGAAACCTACGGAATCCGCCCCGACATCGTGACGCTTGGGAAGCCGATGGGCGCCGGCCATCCGATCGGCGGCGTCGTTGTGACGCCGGAGGTGATCGCGCCCTTTGCCGAAAGGTATGGGTACTTCAATACCTATGCCGGCAACCCGGTCGCCGCGGCGGCCGCGTTAGCTGTTCTCGACGTCCTCGCCGAGGAGCAGCTCCAGCACAACGCGCACGATGTCGGCGCCCACGCCCGTTCCCTCATCGGTGAGCTGCAGGGGCGCCATCCCGGGATAGCGGATGTCCGTGGAAAGGGACTCTATATCGGGGTGGAGCTCGCACGGGTGACCGCCGCCGCCGTGGCAAACGAGATGTGCAGGCGCGGGGTGCTGATCAGTTCCTGCGGACCGCACCGAAACGTCCTCAAGGTTCGCCCGCCACTACATTTTTCCCGTGCAAATGCAGAACAACTGGCGGATACGCTGGCCGCTGTATTATCGCACCTCGCGTTGAACGCAGCCTAACGAGGCGATCTGGATACCCATGACCAAGCTCGAGCATCTCACGCTCAACGATCGCGCCTATTCCACGCTCAAGCAGGGGCTGATTTCCGGCAAGTTTGCTCCCGGCGAACCGCTGATCATTCGCAAGCTGGCGGAAACGCACGGCATTTCGACGACGCCGATACGAGAGGCATTGCAGCGCCTCGTCGCGGAGCGCGTGCTGGAGGTGGCCCGCAATCGATCCATCATCGTTCCGCTCCTCACCGTTTCCGCTTTCGAGGAGTTGACCGCCATTCGCGTTGCAACGGAAGGCGTTGCGGCGGAGAGGGCCGCGCAGCGCATTACCGTGCACGCCCTGTCCGAGGTAAAGGGCCTGCTCAACAGCATGGCGCGTGCCATCTTGGTCGGTGACGGCAAACTGTATCTGACGCTGAACGAGTTGTTTCACTTCGCCATCTACTCGCAGGCGAATGCACCGCTCTTGCTGAACATTGTGAAGGACCTGTGGGTGCGCGTCGGGCCGTATTTCACGCTTCTGATGGAGTCGGAGTTCTACGTGCCGCGGGCGAACGACATGCATCAGAAGATGGTCGAAGCGCTCGAACGTCGTGACGCGGTGGCGACCCGCGCCTTTGTCGAGGAAGACATCACCAGCGCAGCGGCCGTTCTTGGCGAGCGACTGGAGACTATGATCGGCGGGGATGGCGCACCGACCGCAAAGTAACGAGCGGCCCGTTCCTGAACCGTATCCATTGCGAATCGCGCCTGCCGCGATCGCAATCGAAGATCCGTGCAAAGTTTCCACGGGGTTTAATGGTCGGAGCGATAGGATTTGAACCTACGACCCCTTGACCCCCAGTCAAGTGCGCTACCAGACTGCGCCACGCTCCGGCCGAGCGGGACTATAGATGATCCTGCGCAGGATTGAAGGCGCTTTTATGCCTCGAAAGCGCATTATCCGGCCTGATCGAGCAGCCTTTTGCACTCCAGGAGCTCGGCGAGCGTCGCTTCCAGCTGTTTGATGTCGTGAGCGGCCAACCCCGCCGGCGGCGTTTCGGACCCGGCGCTCGCCCGCGGCGTCGGGGCTGGAGCCTGTCGGACCGCCTGCGGCGGCGTCGGGCGCGCTTTCGGGGCGGCCCGCGGCGCCGGCTTGACGAATGTCGGCTCGACCCGTTCGCCTTCGCCGCGTCTGCCCTCGCGACCATCGTCCGGCATGGCGTCGTCGTCGCGCGGCCCCTCGCCCGTGAACTCGCCGCGTCCCGCTCCGATCACGAAGCGCGGACCCTGCTCCTTGAGGATGCGCTGCACGCCGCGGATGGTGTAGCCCTCGCCATAGAGGAGAAACCGGATGCCGCGCAGAAGGTCGATATCGTCGGGTCGGTAATAGCGGCGGCCGCCGCCGCGCTTCATCGGCTTGATCTGCGTGAACCGCGTCTCCCAGAAGCGCAGCACATGCTGCGGCAGGTCGAGGTCGTCCGCGACTTCGCTGATCGTCCGGAAAGCGTCAGGGCTTTTCGCCACCATCGTCCTCGCGCGTCAGAAGCCGTTCCGCGCTAGTCCTCGTCCGGAGGGCTTTTCGCCTTGCCGTCGAGCAGCGCCTCGTTGATCTTGTCCTTGAGGACATTGCTGGGCTTGAAGACCATCACCCGGCGCGGCGAGATCGGGACCTCCTGGCCGGTCTTCGGATTGCGGCCGACGCGCTCGCTCTTCGCGCGCACGATGAACGAACCGAACGAAGACAGTTTGACCGGTTCGCCGCGAATGATGCAGTCACTGATCTCGTCGAGCACGACCTCGACGAGTTGCGCCGACTCCGTCCGGGACAGTCCGACCTTGCGATACACCGCCTCGCAAAGATCGGCACGCGTCACCGTTTTGCCGCCCATGGCCTCCACGCCCCGTTTGGAAGGTGCCGCTTCGAGAAGAAATTTCTCGGTCGTCAAAAAACTAGGCTCACCGTATTGCCTCGCCACGCCGGAATCAACTGATCTTGCAAAGGGATCGTCGAATGCCGCGTTACCACCGCAGCAGCACCGCGCCCCAGGTGAAACCGCCGCCCATCGATTCCAGCAGAAGCAGATCGCCCCTTTTGATCCGCCCGTCGATGCTTGCTTCCCACAAGGCCAGTGGAATCGACGCGGCCGAGGTATTGCCGTGGCGATCGACTGTGCGGATGACTTTCTCGATCGGGATTCCGAGCTTCTTGGCGGTGGCGTCGATGATCCGGATATTGGCCTGATGCGGAACGAACCAGTCGATATCCGCGGCCGTGAAGCCGGTCGCCTCGAAGGCGTCCTCGATCACATCGGAGATCATGGTCACCGCATGTTTAAAGACCTCGCGGCCTTCCATGCGCAGGTGGCCGACGGTGCCGGTCGAAGACGGGCCGCCATCGACATAGAGCTTGTCCTTGAACCGGCCGTCGGAGCGCAGATGCGCGCTCAGCACGCCGCGATCGCTGCGCCAGCCGGGCTGCGACTCGCCACCGAGCACCACTGCTCCGGCGCCGTCGCCGAACAGCACGCATGTGCCGCGGTCGGTCCAGTCGAGAATCCGTGAAAACGTCTCCGCGCCGATCACCAGTGCGCGCCGCGCCTGGCCCGAGCGGATCAGCGCGTCCGTCGTCGTCAACGCGAATAGGAAGCCCGAGCAGACCGCCTGAACGTCGAAGGCCGCGCCGTGATTCATGCCGAGCGCCTGCTGAACCGTGACGGCGGAAGCCGGGAACGTGTTGTCCGGAGTCGCCGTCGCCATCACGATCAGGTCGATGTCGGCTGCGGTCAGATGCGCGGCCTCTAGCGCGGCCTTTGCCGCGTGCGTACCGAGATCGGACGTCAATTCGCCATCGGCCGCGATGTGCCGCTGCCGGATCCCGGTCCGCTGGGTGATCCATTCGTCGGAGGTTTCGACCAGACGCGACAGTTCGGCGTTGGTCATCACCTTCTCAGGCAAATATCCGCCACAGCCCAATACGACGGAACGGACGGCGCTCACGCGGCACCCGCTTCCACGACCTCACCGGCAAGTTCAGGCTCAAGAGATTGGTAATACACGCTCAGGTCGTTGTTGATTTTTTCGAGAAGCCGACTGCGGACCATGCTGTAGCCAAGCTCGATGGCGGTTGCAAAGCCCAGCGGGTCGGTGCCGCCGTGGCTCTTGATGACGATCCCGTTCAGCCCGAGAAAAACCCCGCCATTGCCACGTCGCGGGTCCATCTTGTCGCGCAGCCGGTCGAAGGCGTGTCGGGCAAAGACGTAGCCGATCCGTGCGAGAAGCGTGCGTCTCATGGCCGAACGCAGGTAGGTCGCGATCTGCTTGGCCGTGCCCTCGGCCGTCTTGAGCGCGATATTTCCCGAAAAGCCCTCGGTAACGACAACGTCGACCGTTCCCTTGCCGATGTCGTCACCTTCGACGAAACCCGCGTATTCGATATTCGGCAGATTGGCCTCGCGCAGAAGAAGTCCGGCCTCACGAATCTGTTCGAGGCCCTTGACCTCCTCGACACCGATATTGAGGAGCCCGACGGTCGGTCGCTCGAGATCGAAAAGCGCCCGCGCCATCGCACCGCCCATCACCGCGAAGCCGAAAAGCTGCTGGGCATCGGCGCCAATCGTGGCGCCGCAGTCGAGAACCACGCTTTCGCCCCGCAATGTCGGCCACAGCGCCGCGATCGCCGGGCGATCGATATCGGCTGTGGTCCTGAGGCAGAATTTCGCCATCGCGGTCAGGGCGCCGGTATTGCCGGCCGAGAGGGCGAAATCGGCTTCGCCCTTCTTCACGGCTTCGATTGCGCGCCACATGCTGGAGCGGCGCCGACCATGGCGAAGCGCCTGGCTCGGCTTGTCGTCCATCCGCACCGAAACCTCGCAATGCTCGAATTCCGACGCATCGCGAACCTTTGGATAGCGGGCGAGGATCGGCTCGACGATTTCCTGATCGCCAAACAACTTGAAACGAATATCGGGACGCCGAATCAACGCCTCAGCGGCGCCTGGAATGGCCAGGTTTGCCCCTTCGTCGCCGCCCATGACGTCGAGTGATACGGTTACGTCTGCCGCCATTCCAACCAACGTATGATCATGCCTCTGCGCCCCGTGGTCCGAGCCGAACGCGTGGGCCGCGACGGGAGGGCAAACATACTCGTTTGCAGCGCTGATACAAACGCTTGGCGCTCGCTTCTCACCATTAATACCGTTGCCCGGCTAATCTGTCCCGGCGAGTTTCGCCAGCACCGCGAAAGGTGATTCGCGTTCGGCTCCTGCCGATCCGGTCACTTCGTCGGGTAATTCCGCGCCGGGCGCCCTCGGATATGGGTCGATGGCCAGGGCAAAGTGCTCCAGCGCCACGTCGCCGGGATCGAATCTGCCGTCGGCAAGGATTTCGGGCGGCTCCGCGTCCGGATCGACATGAATCTCGGCACCGGGCCTCGGCGGTGCCGGCGCGTTCGGGGCGTCCGCCGGGACAAATCGGACCTGGATCGCTTCGTTGATCGACTGCATCACCGGTTCGAGACTGACGACGCAATTCTGCACGATTTCCGCACGAACCCGGCCATCGACCACCAATGACCGATCCGCCGCGCGGCGAGCTTCGAGGTCTGCGACGAATGAGCGGACTTCGACAAGCCCGTATGCTTCGGCGATCGCCGTCCTCTCCTCCGGCCCGGCTTCGATCCGCACGACATGGCCCGTCGTGGGGATCGAGTCGACGTCAATCGATTTTGCCTTCAGCGGCTTGGTCGACATTGTTCTGCTCTTCCTGAAGAAACGCGGCCGGATCGGCAAAGGTCAGTTCACCGCCAAGCAGGCGGGCCTTCGAAACCGCCGCGAGCGCCTTATCGGACGCTACCATATAGGCTGCGAGGGCGGCGACCGCCACCTGCCGGCCATCAGCTGCCGGGATGTTCCGTTCGAGCGAAATGGCGAGTTCGGCAACGTTTTCGCTCGACAGGGCCGAATCGAAAGCGGCCGATCGTCCGTAGAAGACTTCACCGATCTTGCGCATCCGCTTCGGGACGGCCAGGTCGCCGATGCCCATCTCACGCATGGATCGGTCCATATCGCCACAGAACAGGTCGAATATCGCTTGACCCAGGTCCCTCGTCTCCTCATCCCCGGCGCCGAGCCGGCGCATCGCGAGGACGGTATGAAGAACCACGGATTCGAAGCGTCCATCGACGGTGTCGGCAATGCCGATGTCGCGATAGAGCACGGGAATGCGTGCCTGCGCCACGATGGCGCCGTAAAGCATCGATGAAATGTCCGTATCGTTGCCTCCACGCCGGAACAGACGACTAATCATCGAGGGGACTCCTTCGGGAACCAGCGGGCGATGGATGCGGCCAAAGTCTGTTGCATGCCGCAGGCGCGTACGGTAGGGGAAATGTCAGAATGAGCAACGGTTTGCGTGACATATCTTCAACCGTGCGCCGCCGCTCGGCATTGGCGGCGAGCCTTTGCTTGTTGGTCGGCACGGCAGGTTGCGTCGGCGTGCAGGGAATAGGCTCCACCGAGCAGCACGGCTATGTCGCTTCCGAGATCGCGGTCGAGCAGGTTCCCGTCGGATCGAGCAAGGATCAGGTGCTCATCGCCCTCGGCTCACCGTCGACAACCGGCAATTTCGGCGGCGAAGCCTATTACTACATCAGCCAGACGCGGAAACAGCCGGTCGCCTTCATGCCTGAGCGCGTCGTCGATCAGCGAGTCCTCGCCGTCTATTTCAACGACAAGGATCAGGTCACCCGCATCGCCGACTATGGCCTGAAGGACGGCAAGGTCTTCGATTTCGTCTCCCGAACAACACCGACGGCGGGCACGGACGACAGCTTCATCGGCCAGGTCCTTGGCGGTGTTCTGGGTAAGCGCTCGGGCTGAACGAACAACTCGAAGGTCTCGGGGATTCGGACCGGCCAATCGAGCCGCCGAAACGTCGTTCACGGCGTGAAGCGAGGTCCGGAAGACGATGGTCGAATTGCCGGTTGAGTCGCTTCAGATGCCGCGCGTCCCTCCACTCGACGCGCCGGCGGGCCGGATTCGTCGTTTCCTTCTGCTCGCCAGGAACCCGCTCCTGGCGACACCGGAAGCGGCTTATGAAACGCCGATCGTCCCACCGAAACGGTCGCCCAGCGTCGCCTATGTCTGTGCGCCGGAACTGGTTGCCGCGGTTCTTCTCGACCGGCGCGAGGAATTCCCGAAAGATCGGATTCAGAAGCGGATCCTGTCCCCGTTGACCGGAAACGGAATCCTGACGTCCGACGGCGAGGATTGGCGGTGGCAGCGGCGCACGGTCGCCGGTCTGTTCCGGCATTCCGATATTCTCCACTATGTCCCGGCGATGGTCGCGGGTGCCGAATCGGCGCTTGCCGGCTGGCGACAGGCCACGTCGGGCGAGGTTCATGCCGTCGATCGCGACATGATCCGCGCCACCTATCATGTCATCGCCCACACCATTCTCCCCAGCGACCATGGCGAAGTCACCGCTGCGATCGAACGCGGCGCCGCCGCCTTCGGCGCCGGAATGCCATGGGCGATCGCCATGAGCGCGCTGAACCTGCCGCGGTGGATACCCCATCCCGGCAAGCGTGCGATGCGGCGGCAGACCGAGGAACTCCGGCGTCTTGTCGCCGGAATGATTGCCTCACGTCGTCAGGGCGACTCCTTGGACGACGATCTCTTCAGCCGGCTGCTCGCAGCCACGGATCCCGAAACGGGTCGGGGGCTGTCGGATGAGCAGCTCGTCGACAACCTGCTGACTTTTCTGCTTGCCGGCCACGATACCACCGCCCGGGCCCTCACCTGGGCGCTCTATCTCGTCGCCCTTGCTCCGGAATGGGCGAGGCGCTTGCGTTCCGAAGTCTTCGATGTCGCCGGTGACCGTCCGATAACTCGCGACGATGTCGCTCGCCTCGTGCTGACCGGACAATTCGTCAAGGAGGCCATGCGCCTGTTTCCCCCGGTACCGACGATTACCAGGGTCGCGGCTGCCGATACCGAACTCGGTGGAGAGCCGATTCCGGCCGGCACGCTGGTCGTGCTGCCGGTCTACGTCATCCATCGCCACAGGTTGCTGTGGGACCGGCCCGACGAATTCGATCCGACCCGCTTCGAGGCGGCACGGGAGCGCACTTACCCGCGCAATCAGTTCATGCCCTTCGGCGCCGGACCGAGGCTCTGTATCGGCGCGGCTTTCGCCATGGTCGAGGCGACGGTGGCGCTGGCAACGATGGTGCGGGCGGCGGATTTTGAATTCGCCGGCGACGTCGCGGCGACACCGGTCGCCCGCATCGTCCTGGTGCCGAAAAACGGCATGCCGATGCGCGTCACGCTCCACTGAAACGAAAAAGGAGCCCGCCTTGACGGCGGGCTCCTGATGATTCCGGTCGGTCTTTCGACCCGGCGGTCGGCGCCCTAGTGGGCCAGGACCGCGAGGAGAAGAAGCGCGACGATGTTGGTGATCTTGATCATCGGGTTGACCGCGGGACCGGCGGTGTCCTTGTAGGGGTCGCCAACGGTATCGCCGGTGACGGCGGCCTTGTGGGCTTCGGAGCCCTTGCCGCCGTAGTTGCCGTCCTCGATGTACTTCTTGGCGTTGTCCCAGGCGCCGCCGCCTGCGGTCATCGAGATCGCGACGAACATGCCGGTGACGATGACGCCGAGCAGCATCGCGCCCAGCGACGAGAACGCCGCCGACTTGCCGCCGATCCAGTTGATGACGAAGAAGATGACGATCGGTGAAAGCACCGGCAGCAACGAGGGAACGATCATCTCCTTGATCGCCGCCTTGGTCAGAAGGTCGACCGCCGCGCCATAATCCGGCTTCTCGGTGCCCTGCATGATGCCCGGCTTCGCCTTGAACTGGCGCCGGACCTCCTCGACGATCGCGCCGGCGGCGCGGCCAACCGCGGTCATCGCAATGCCGCCGAACAGGTAGGGCAGCAGACCGCCGAACAGCAGACCGACCACCACATAGGGATTGGCCAGCGAGAAGTTGACGTCGACGCCGGCGAAATACGGGAAAGCCGCCGGATCCGAAATGAAGTGCTGAAGATCGGAGGTATAGGCGGCGAACAGCACCAGCGCGCCGAGGCCGGCCGAACCGATCGCGTAGCCCTTGGTCACCGCCTTGGTCGTGTTGCCGACCGCATCGAGGGTGTCAGTCGACTGACGCACCTCTTCCGGCAGGCCCGCCATTTCGGCAATGCCGCCGGCATTGTCGGTCACCGGACCGAAGGCATCGAGCGCCACCACGAAGCCGGCGACCGCCAGCATGGTGGTAACCGCCACCGCGATGCCGAACAGGCCGGCCAGCGAATAGGTGACGAGGATGCCGGCGATGATGACGATGGCCGGCAGGGCTGTCGACTCCAGCGAGATGGCCAGGCCCTGGATGACGTTGGTGCCGTGGCCGGTCTCGGAGGCCTTGGCGATCGACTGCACGGGGCGGTAGTTGGTGCCGGTATAGTATTCGGTGATCCAGATGATCAGGCCGGTGATCACCAGTCCGGCAATGCCGCAGAAGTAAAGGTCGAGCGGCGAGAAGGCCTGCCCGACGACCGGCGTCGTCATGTCGCCGAACACCAGCATGGTGACCGGATAGAGCACGATCAGCGACAGCACCGCGGTCGCCACGAACCCTTTGTAGAGGGCGCCCATGATCGACTGGTTGGCGCCGAGCCGGACGAAGAAGGTGCCGATGATCGAGGTGACGACGCAGGCCCCGCCGATCGCCAGCGGATAGGTCATCGCCGGGATCGCGATCGCCGTGCCGGCGAAGAAGATCGACGCGAGCACCATGGTGGCGACAACGGTCACCGCATAGGTCTCGAACAGGTCGGCGGCCATGCCGGCGCAGTCGCCGACGTTGTCGCCGACGTTGTCGGCGATCGTCGCCGGGTTGCGCGGATCGTCTTCCGGAATGCCGGCTTCGACCTTGCCGACCAGATCGCCGCCAACGTCGGCGCCCTTGGTGAAGATGCCGCCGCCGAGACGGGCGAAGATCGAGATCAGCGAGGCGCCGAAGCCGAGGGCGACCAGCGCGTCGACCACGATCCGGTCGCCGGGCGCATGACCGAGGAACTGCGTCAGCACGAGGAAGTAGACGGTGACGCCGAGCAGCGCCAGGCCGGCGACCAGAAGGCCGGTGATGGCGCCGGACCGGAAGGCGATGCTGAGGCCGGCGGCGAGGCTCTGGCTTGCGGCCTGGGCGGTGCGGACATTGGCGCGCACCGAGACCATCATGCCGATGAAGCCGGCCGCGCCGGACAGGACCGCGCCGATCAGGAAGCCGATCGCGACGGTGATCGACAGCAGCCAGGTGACGACGATGAACACGACCACGCCGACGACGGCGATGGTGAGATACTGGCGACGCAGATAGGCCGTCGCGCCTTCCTGGATCGCGCTGGCGATTTCCTGCATGCGGGCGCTGCCGGCGTCGGCCGCGAGCACCGATTGCGCCGCCCAGACTGCGTAGGCAATGGCAAGGAGGCCGCAGAGAATGATGACGTAAAGCACGGGAGTTCCTCTTCGTCCGTAGGTCGTTCGACCCGGAAAAATGGGCAGCGACGCTTGGTCAACATGGGAATCGGCCGGGCCGCCCGCCTCGGCCGGTTTAAAGCCGCGCGAGGGTATGGCCTGTCAACTGGCAGCCGTCAAGCCTGTCGGCGACGCATCCGAGCCCATTTCGGCCGGATTCGACCGATTCCGGAGCGCCGGGTCAGGCCACCACGACAAAGTCGTCGTTGTGCAGCGACAACCCGGCCTCGAGCGTCGCGAACTGCTTCATGCCGCCGCTGGCATCGCCGTTGCGGTCGTAGCTCAAGGCGCCCGTGTGGCTGTTGTAGATGATCCGGTCGCTGCCATCGCTGGCGGCGTCGCCGACGGTGAATGCAGCGCTCCTTGAGCCCGCCCTTGGCGCCGATGCCCTTGAACATGCCCTTGGAAAGCCAGATCACGTCCGTCCCCGGCGCGAAGTCGTCGATCGTATCGATGCCCGCCGCCTTCAGCCGGCCGGCAAACGCGAAATGGTCGCGGCCGCCGCCGCCGGTCAGTTCGTCGTCGCCGGCGCCGCCGTTCAATGTGTCGCGCCCCTGATCGCCCGAAAGCGTGTCGGCGTTCCGTCCGCCGATGAGGTCGTCCTTCCCCTTTCCTCCCGCGATCTCGTCGTCGCCCGCCTGGCCCTTCAACGTGTCCCTGCCGGCAACGCCGTGGATGATGTCGCCGCCGCCGCCGCCCTTGATCAGGTTGCCGGCCCGGTTGCCGTAGAGATAGTCGTCGCCGCTTCCCCCCTTGGCGTTTTCGATCACGACGCCATGCGCGATGGTGAAGCCGCCAAAGATACCGTCCGCGAAGGACAGATAGCCGCCGCCGCCGGGCGCGAGCTTCAGCGTCGCCGCGCGGAGATCGATCAGCGCCGGGGCACCGCCTGCATAGGCGATGGTGTCGGTTCCCCCGGCATCCCAGATGCACGAATAGAAGGTCCCGGTTCCGTTCGCGGTCGGCAGGGAATACGTATCGTCCCCCGTATGGTAGGCAGTGTTGGCGCCGTATTTCTTCTGCAGGATGGCAATATCCAGCGCCATCGGCGTGCCCTGGTAGCCGTAGTCCAGCGACGGCGACTTTCCGTCCGGGTTGGTTTGCCAACCCGTATTGTAGGACATCGTCGTGTAGATGCCCTGGTTCAGGTCGTAATCGCCGTAGTCGCCGAACGTCGCCGAAACGCCGGGAAAGATGGTCGAGTCGCCGCCCTTGTCCTGGGGGTGGGCGAGCCCGAAGCCGTGGCCGAGTTCGTGAATGATGGTGACGAAGCCGAAGCCGCCCTGCTCCAGACCGCCGGTCCCTGGATTGGTCCAGTCCCAGCCGGATCCCGCATAGTTGAAGTAGCCGAATCCCGCATGCTCCGTGTACCCGGGCGGATACATCTGCCCAAGGATGGAGCCACCATCGGCGTAGGTCAGGAGGTTGTAGTCCGCCTGCGCGTCCTGGCTGACTTCGTGGAAATGGAGGTCTATGTACGAGCTGTAGACGTCCAAAGCCTGCTGGAACTGGGCTCGCTCATAGTCCGTGAAGCCGGCGGAAACCTCGCCGAATGGTGTCGTTTCCCCAACTCCGTAAAAATAATAGAAGACGAAACTGTCGTTGTTGTTGAGCTTCGTTCCCCAATCGAGGCTGGATTCGAGCTCTTTATTCATCGTTCCATCTGCTGATTTCGGAGTCCCTGCCACGTCTGTGGCGTGCGGGACAAATCGCCTCGACAACTATTGCAGGCAAACTGAAAACGAAACATTACCAGAGCGATTCGGACGAACCAACCACCGGACGGCCGGTCGCGTTTGCGGCTTCAGACGACGTAAAAATCGCTGGCGTGCATTTTGGTCCCGGCGTCGACATGGGCAAACAGCACCTTGCTGGCGGAGCCGCTGCCATCGGCGTCATGATAGATATCGCCGGTACTCTTTTGATAGATGATATGGTCGTTGCCGTCCTTCGCGTCGGAGCCCTGCGCGAAATACTTTGCCTGCAGAGCGCCGCGGTGACCGATGCCACTGAAATCGGCATTGTCGAGATCGATGGTTTCGCCGGGCCGAAACGCGGTGATGGTGTCGACGCCGCTGCCCGGCGCCGTCTTGAAGACGTAGTGGTCCTTGCCACCACCGCCATTGAGGATATCGCTGCCGCCGTCGCCCCGGAGTTTGTCCCGGCCAGGGCCGCCGTTCAGGGTGTCGTCGCCCGCGCCGCCGAACAGCGCGTCGTTGCCCCTCCCCCCGGTAAGCGTGTTGGCAATGGCGTTCCCGTGAAGCGTATCGTCGCCGTTTCCGCCCCAGGCATGCTCGATCGTCGTGCCTGGCCCGATCATCACGGTATTCGATTGGGGGGAACCACCGCCGAAATGAATGCTCCGGCCAAGATCGCTCCAATGTTCGGTAACGAGGTCGATCGTGACGTCGAACTTGCCCTTGTACCTGATCGTGTCCGTGCCGCCTGTATCGTAAATCGTCTGCCAATAATGCTTGTTACCGCGAAATAGATAGGTATCGTCTCCGGTATTATGGTCGACGGCGCCGTATAATTTCTGAATGGCAAGAATATCGAACCACATCGGGGTGGTCGGATAATAGTCTGCATAATTGTCCCCGCCTTTGTGGGCACTGTAGGACATGACCGAGTAGGAGTAAGTGTCGTAGGCGGCGGGAAGCCTCACGCTGCCCTCGAACGGATGCTTGAGACCGAGGGCGTGGCCGATCTCGTGGAGCAGAACCAGGTAGTCGTAGCTTCCCTTGCGCACCGCGCTGGTGCTCGATGTATGCCACTCGCCGTCCTTGAGCCACACGTCCCCGCCCACCGGCTCGTCTGACGGGAAGTAGGCGTGGGCCGCCTCGTTCTTGCTCGCGACATCGGTGGTGGCGAAGCGCAGGTCGCCGACCACGTCCTTTCCGTCGGAGACCTCGGTGAAGCTCAGGCCCGCAACCGACGACCACGCGGCAAGCGCCACCGCCACGCCGCTTTGCTCGGCCAGGGTCAGGCCGTAAAACGCATGGAACTCGCCGTCACCGCTGAAGCCATCCTTGCGGGTGAAGGCATAGTCGCCGTAGCCACTTTCGAAATAGGCCTTGCCCGCCGGAAAGCTGTAGGTCAATGCGACGCCCGGGGCGCCGCCGTCATCCCATTTGGTCCCGGCGATAAGAGCAGCGGTCTTCTTTGCAACGTCCTGCGTGACGACGGTGCTTGTACCGATGCTGTTGCTTGTCGGACTGGACATGAAAGCGATCCCCTCGGCCGGCATCCATGATACGGCAACCTCCGTACATCACACGACGGCCCATGGCGATCCATGAAAAAAGCGGCGCCGGAATGGCGCCGCTTTTCAGTTTCACGAAGAAATTTTCGTGCCTGCGCTTCTCAGATCACGAAGAGATGGCCGGCATCGAAATTGCCGTTGGCGATATGGACAACCGCTTGGGCGGGATCGGAACCGTTCCCGTCCGCATCATAGGAAAGGATCTTCGTGCTCGTGTCGAAGCTGAACCGCTGATTGCCGTTGGTGAACGCGCCATTTTCGACGAGGAGATCCGCGTCGAGGTGGCCCTTCGAGCCGATGCCGGCGAACATGTTGTGGTCGAACTTCATCTTCTCGTGCGACTCGAGCTTGGTGATCGTGTCCATGCCGTTGCCGGGACCGTCCTTGAAGAAATAGGTATCCTTGTCCTTGCCGCCGTTGAGGATGTCGCTACCCTTGTCGCCTTGCAGCTTGTCCTTGCCGTCCCGCCCCTTGAGGATGTCATCGCCGTCGAAACCAAAGAGCTTGTCGTTCTCCTTCGATCCCTTGAAAATGTCGTCGCCGCTGAAAATTTGCTCCAGCGCATCCGTGAGGCTTGAGTTGCCGAGGGCGGCCGCCTCGGCGATCGTAAGGTGGAGATCGGAGACCTTGAAGATGAGATCACCCTTGAAGAAGACGTTGATCTTCTCGATTGTTCCCGCATCCGGAACCTTGGTTCCGAAAAAGCCACTGTAATGGAAGCCGCTGCCGCTGACGTCCGCCTCGACCTTTCCAGACTTCGCTGTGAAACCGCTTGCGCTCGTGTCGGATACCTTGTCGATGTTTCCGCTAAAGATGTCGCTGAGCTTGTTGAAGGAATTTGGTTTGAACTTGTCCTTTGCGACGACTTTGACCATCGGTTCGCTCCCTTTTTCCGGTTAACCGGAGATTAAGGGAATCTGGAGCTGAGGCAACCCGCTACGGCGATGATACGGAAACAAAGGCGGCGTCCCGCAGCCTGCGGAACGCCGCCTCCGTTCAAGTCGATTGAGCGGGCCAACCCTTTGCAGCCCGTGAATTGATCGCGCTTAGATGACGAAGAAGTCCGTGTTCGAGAGCCCGAGGTGCGTGCCCAGCGTCGCAAAGTGCACTTGTGCGGTGCTGCCATTGCCGTCTGCGTCGTAGTAGAGGGCGCCGGTGTGGTCGTCGTAGACGATCCGCTGATCCGCATCGGTGGCATGCGAACCGATCGTGAACTCCTTGGCCCGCAGCACCCCTTTGGTCGAGAGCGCGGTGAAGACCGACAGCGCCAGGTCGATCGCGTCGCCGCCGTGCTTCATGTCGGTGATCGTGTCGACGTTGGTCGCCTCGTTCAGCGCGGTGTTGAAGACGAATGTATTGAAACCCTTGTTGCCGGTCAGGATGTCGTTCCCGGCGCCGCCATTGATCGTGTCCCCGCCACCGCCGCCGGCAATGGTATCGTCATTGTTGTTACCGCTCAGATTGTCCGCGCCGCCCGAACCCTTGATATTGTCGTTGCCCCCGCCGCCCTTGACCGTGTCGGCGCCTTTGCCACCATTGATGGCGTCGTCGCCATTATTACCGTTGATTTTGTCTTTTCCCTTATAGCCGAAGAGAACGTCGCCCTCGGCGGAGCCTTTCATCGAGTCGCCACCGCCAAAGATCGTCTTGCTCAGCCCGGGGAAGCTCTTGCTGAAATAGTGGTCCATGTCCGTGACCGAGATCGCAAGTTTGCTCAGTTCGTAGTGGACGTCCTTCGAGATGACCACGTCGATGTCGGTGATGACTCCGGCGTAGGGCTTCTTGCCGTGGTAGAGCAGGCCGGTCCCCTCCATCCTGAAGGTGACGCCCGCATCCTGGTCGATCGCCGTGATGGTTGTGTGCGTTCGATTGATCAGCTTCATGTCGGTGAAATCAGACAGAAGGCTGAGTTCGCTCAATTTCTGGGTATTGACTGCAACATCCGCTACAAATTTGACCATTGGGTCTTCCTCCGCGTGGCGCGCGCCCCGAATTTCCGGTGGTGTCGCAAATGCCGCCGGCGCACCATTGGTGCCCGACCAGATGTTAACGGTCAGTCAAGATGATGACTCGATGCGCTGCAAGGAATTTCCCGTCGACAACCCCGAAAATAACGTCACGGGATTGCCGCCGCCCTTGAAGCGGCGGTGAAGGAATGGGCCGGCCTGGGCGCGGTCGATCAGCCGGCCTTGGTACCCTCTTCGTCGTCATCGCGCATCAGCTCCTCGCGGGAGACGGTCTTGTCCGTCACGTTGACCAGCTCGAGCAGGAAGTCGACGACTTTCTCCTCGTAGATTGGCGCCCGCAGGCCGGCGATGGCATCGGGGTTGGCCCGATAATACTCGACGAGTTCCTTCTCGCGGCCGGGGAACTGGCGAAGCTGCGCGGAAAGCGCCCGCTGCACTTCCTCCTCGGTGACCTCGATATTGTTCTTTTCGCCGATTTCGGAGAGCACGAGTCCGAGCCGGACCCGGCGCTCTGCGATCTTCTGGTAGTCGGTGCGCGCCGCTTCCTCGGTCGTGTTCTCGTCTTCGAAGCTGCGCCCCAATTCGCCGAGTTCGGAGGTTACCTGGCGCCAGATGTTGTCGAATTCCTGCTCGACCATCTTCGGTGGCAATTCGAATTTGTGAAGTGCATCGAGTTGATCGAGGATCTGGCGCTTGACCTTCTGCCGCGTCGCCATGCCGTACTGGTTCTGCAGTTGCTGGCGGATCGCGTCGCGCAGCTGATCGAGCAATTCGACACCGACCCGGGTCGCCAGTTCATCGTCGATCTTGATCGGGTCGGGCGACGAGATCTCCTTGACCGCGACGTCGAAGGTCGCTTCCTTGCCGGCGAGATTCTTGGCCCCGTAGTCCTCGGGAAACGTGACGGTAATCGTCTTCTCGTCGCCGACGGCCATGCCTTCGAGCTGCTCGGCGAAGCCCGGAATGAATTGGCCGGAGCCAAGTTGCACGGTGGCGCTGTCGTCGGCGCCGCCTTCGAAGGGCTCACCATCGATCTTGCCGAGATAGGAAATGACCATTCGGTCGCCGTCTTCGGACTTCCCGTCCTTCGGCGAGAAGCTCCGGGCGTTTTCCGCGAGGCGCTTCAGTTCGGTATCGACTTCCTCGTCGCTGACATCGGCGACCGGGCGCTCGACCTTGATCGATTTGAAATCCCCGAGAACGACATCCGGCAGGATCTCGTAGGTCATCGTATAGGTCAGATCGGCCTGGCCCTGAAGAACCTTCTCGGCTTCGCTCTCTTCCTCCGGCAACTTGAAATCGGGCTGCTGGGCGGCGCGCTCGCCGCGCTCGGAAAGCGTATCGCGGGCAACGTCCGAAATCAGCTTCTGGACGATTTCCGCCATCGCCGACTTGCCGAACAGTCGGCGCAGATGGTTGACCGGCACCTTGCCCGGCCGGAAACCCTTGATCCTTACTTCGCCCTGCATTTCGCTGAGGCGGCTGACCAGGCGGTCATCCAGTTCCGAAGCCGGAACCTTGACCTCGAATTCCCGTCGCAGCCCTTCGGCCAATGTCTCGGTCACCTGCATGTTGTCACGCTTTCGTTGATCCACTCGTTCAGTCTAACCATCCGGTCGGCTGCACCGACCGCCAAGCCGTTCGTGTCGCGCGGTTCAATCCGTTCACCCTGAACGATCCTGTGACCGGAGACGCTGGTGCGGGCGGAGGGACTCGAACCCCCACGACTTTCATCACGGGAACCTAAATCCCGCGCGTCTACCAGTTCCGCCACGCCCGCAGACCGCGACGGCCCCGGCCGAGGCGCCGCCTCTATAACAACTGACCTCGCCCCGATCAAAGGGAAAGCTGCACGCGCAAATCGGCATTCGCCACGGCTAGGAACCGAGGAGCCGCGACAGGAGCGACGGCAGGGCCTCGGGAAGGTCCTCTGAAATCAGCCCGCGGCCCACCCCGACCGCCGCCTCGCCATGCAACCAGACCCCGACGGCGGCGGCCTCGAAGCCGGTCATGCCCTGCGCCATCAGCCCGCCGATCATCCCGGACAGGACATCGCCCGCCCCGGCCGTCGCAAGCCACGCCGGAGCGTTGTCCGCGATCGCCGCAACCCCGTCCGGAGCCGCCACAACGGTGTCCGGACCCTTCAGAACCACCACCGCACCCGATCGCTCCGCTGCCTGGCGGGCCCGTTCGAGCTTCGAGGCCAGGATGCTCAAGTCCGGGAAAAGTCTGGAGAATTCGCCTTCGTGCGGGGTCAGGACCACCGCCGCGCTGCGGTTCCTGATCTGGACGAACAAGGCGTCCGGCGCCTCGGCGAAAGAGGTCAACCCATCGGCATCGACAACCACCGCCGCAGCCGAGTCGAGAGCGGTCGAAACCATTGCAATTGAGCCGTTTCCGACCCCGAGCGCGGGGCCGATAACCACGGCGTTCTTGCGGCGATCGGCGAGGATTTCGGCCAATCCCTCGGCTTCATACATCCGCATCAGCATGATCGCGGTCAGATGAGCGGCATTGGCAACGACGGCGTCGGGCGGCGACGCCACCGTCACCAGCCCCGATCCAATCCGCAGGGCGCCGCGCGCGGCGAGCCGGGCGGCGCCGGTTCCCGTCAGCGGCCCGGAAACGACCAATGTATGACCGCGGTCGTATTTGTGGCCGTCGAGCCGCGGCCGCGGGACATCCTCGATCCACAGGGCCGGATTGTTGTGGAAGGCCATCGGCCGGATCGCCGACAGGATGGCGGCGTCGTGACCGATATCGGCAAGGGCGACGGGACCGGCGAGCAAGCGCCCTGGCAGGAGGAGATGGCCGGGTTTGCGACGAAAGAAGGTAACCGTCTCCCTGGCCAGGATGGCGCGGCCAAGAATCGCGCCGGATGCGCCATCGACGCCGCTCGGCAGATCGATCGCGAGAATCGGCAGCCCGCTTTCGTTGGCCCCGTCGATAGCGGCCGCGGCCGCCCCTTCGATCGGTCGATCCAGCCCCGCGCCAAACAAGGCATCAATGATAAGGTCGGCGCCATAGGCGAAATCGCGGTTCGGAGCCTCAACCGGCCCTGGCCATGCCCTCGCCGCGAGACTGGCGTCGCCTTTCAGAGCCTCGCGGTCGCCGACAAGGAAGACGGAGACTCGATAGCCGCTCTCGGCCAGCAGGCGCGCCGCGACAAATCCATCGCCCCCGTTGTTACCGGGACCAGCCAGCACCGCGATGCGTCCACCGGCTGGCACCATCTGTACCGCGGCCGCGGCGACGGCTTCGCCGGCTCGCTCCATCAACAGCGAGCTGCGGATACCCGAAGCGACCGCCCGGCGGTCCGCATCGCCCATTTCCTCCGGGGTCAGAAGTTCAATGGTTTCGGTTTCGATTGCGGGCGGATCCTGCTTGGCATTGCCGAGCATGGTCTCGAACCTTTCGGCCCATTCCTCCCCAATCGATGAATTATTAGCCAATTGCTTATTCCTTGGTCATCGATTGACTGTCTCCGCGACGCCGAGCATGGTGCAATCCACCGACTAGCTTAATTTCCCGGCGGCTTCCACCGCCCTGCGAGGTGGCATGGAGTCTGCAAAACACGGCGCTGACCGGCAGTCGGCTCAGGTCGCTGCATACTTTCGGAGAATCGGAATAGATGAAGAAGATCGAGGCGATCATCAAACCATTCAAGCTCGATGAGGTGAAGGAAGCGCTTCAGGAGGTCGGACTGCAAGGTATAACCGTGACGGAAGCCAAGGGCTTCGGACGCCAGAAGGGGCATACCGAACTCTATCGCGGTGCCGAATATGTCGTCGATTTTCTCCCCAAGGTGAAAGTCGAGGTCGTCCTGGGTGACGACATGGTCGACCGGGCGGTCGAGGCGATCCGCAAGGCGGCGCAGACCGGCCGCATTGGTGACGGGAAGATTTTCGTCTCCAGTGTGGAAGAAGCCGTGCGCATTCGGACCGGCGAGAGTGGCATGGACGCCATCTGATCGCGAGGTCCCGCTCACCGTAATCCAATATCAAGACCGAGACTGTTCCGGGTATTGCCACCGTCGACAGTCGCCGACAAACCATCGAAAGACAGGAAGAAGGAACAAACCATGGCTGGCGCCAAAGACGTCCTGAAAATGATCAAGGACAACGACGTGAAGTTCGTTGACCTGCGCTTCACCGATCCTCGCGGGAAGTGGCAGCACGTTACCTTCGACGTCGCCATCGTTGATGAAGAGACTTTCACCGAAGGCGTGATGTTCGATGGCTCGTCGATAGCCGGCTGGAAGGTGATCAACGAATCCGACATGAAGCTGAAGCCGGATCCGGTCACCGCGACGATCGATCCCTTCTTCGCCCAGACCACGATTTCGGTCGTCTGCGACATCCTCGAGCCGCTGACCGACGAGCCCTATGATCGCGATCCGCGGGGCATTTCCAAGAAGGCCGAGGCCTATCTCAAGCAGACCAAGATCGGCGACACGATCGTCGTCGGCCCCGAAGCCGAATTCTTTGTCTTTGACGACGTCAAGTATTCCACCACGCCGTACAACACCGGCTTCAAGCTCGACGACGTCGAACTGCCCATCAACTCCGACCGGGACTATGAGATGGGCAACCTCGGACACCGCATGCGCACGAAGGGAGGCTACTTCCCGGTTGCGCCGCAGGACAGCCTGCAGGACATGCGCTCCGAGATGCTCTCGACGATGTCGGCGATGGGCGTCAAGACCGAGAAGCACCATCACGAAGTCGGCGCGGCGCAGCACGAACTCGGCATGAAATTCGGCGACATGACCCTGACCGCCGACCACCTGCAGATCTACAAATACTGCATCCACAACGTGGCCAACGCCTACGGCAAGACCGCCACCTTCATGCCCAAGCCGATCTTCGGCGACAACGGATCGGGCATGCACGTCCACCAGTCGATCTGGAAGGCTGGCAAGCCGGTTTTCGCCGGCAAGCTCTACGCGGACCTGTCGCAGGAGTGCCTCTGGTACATCGGCGGCATCATCAAGCACGCCAAGGCTCTCAACGCCTTCACCAACCCGAGCACCAACTCCTACAAGCGGCTGGTTCCGGGCTACGAGGCACCGGTGCTGCTCGCCTATTCGTCGCGCAACCGTTCGGCGTCCTGCCGTATTCCGGTCGCGAGTTCGCCGAAGGCAAAACGGGTCGAGGTCCGCTTCCCGGATCCGGCGGCAAATCCCTATCTCGCCTTCGCATCGATGCTGATGGCCGGCCTTGACGGCATCCAGAACAAGATCGATCCCGGCGCGCCGATGGACAAGAACCTCTACGACCTGCCGCCGAAGGAACTGAAGAAGATTCCGACGGTCTGCGGATCGCTGCGCGAGGCCCTGTCCAGCCTCGACAAGGACCGCAACTTCCTGAAGGCCGGCGGCGTCTTCACCGATGACATGATCGACGCCTATATCGAGCTTCGCATGGAGGAGGTGACCCGCTTCGAGCAGACCCCGCATCCGGTCGAATTCGACATGTACTATTCGGTCTGAACGACCGGAATTCGCAGAACGCAAAAGAGGGCGCCCCAGGGCGCCCTCTTTCTTTGTTTGCGATCGACCTTGCCGTTCGGGCAGCGTCTATGGCTGCGGCTCCAGTCGGGCGAGAGCCGCCTCGGTCTTCGCCTTCAGCGCCGAAGCCTCGGTCAGCCGTTCGCGCTGCTCCTCGATGACGTCTTCGGGCGCCTTGGCAATGAACTGCTCGTTCGCCAGCTTCGCATCGATCTTGGCGATTTCCTTGGTGATCTTCTCGACCTCCCGCGACAGTCGCGTACGCTCGGCTTCGATATCGACGATACCGGCCAGAGGCATCGAGAAGGTCGCTTCGCCCACCACGATCTGGACCGTGCCTGCGCGCGGCGCATGAGCAAGCGTCAGCGACTCGACCCGGGCCAGCCTGCGGATCACCAGATCGTGCGCCTGGAGCCGCGCCGCCGTCGCGAAAGCCGCACCGGATACCGACAGTTCGACCATCGCCCCCGCCGGAACGTTCATCTCCGAGCGAACCGAGCGAACGGCGGAAATGGCCTCGATCAGCCAGTTGATCTCCTCGGCCGCGCTGGCGTCCTCGAATGCGAGGTCGGGCCACGCGCTGAGCGCCAGCGTCGCGTCGACATTGCCGTCTCCCTCCCGCGCCCAAAGCTCCTCGGTCAGGAAGGGCATGAAGGGATGAAGCAACGCGACGATCCGATCGAGGACCCAGGCGACGGTCGCCCGCGTCTCCGCCTTGGCCGGCCCGTCTTCGCCGTTCAGGACCGGCTTGGATAACTCCACATACCAGTCGCAGAAGAGGTTCCAGGTGAACCGGTAAAGCGCTGCCGCCGCATCGTTGAACCGGTAGGCCTCGATTGCCGTTGTCACCGCGGCACAGGCCCGGGTAGTCTCGGTCGCGATCCAGCGGTTCAGGGTCTCCGAGGCATTCGCCGGATCGAAATCCGCAACGCGCTTGCATTCATAGTGCTCGGCAAACCGCGCCGCATTCCAAAGCTTGGTCGCGAAGTTGCGATAGCCCTCGACGCGGCCGGTCGAGAGCTTGATGTCGCGGCCCTGGGCGGCCATCGCCGCGAGCGTGAAGCGAAGCGCATCGGCGCCGTACTCGTCGATCAATACGATCGGGTCGATGACGTTGCCCTTCGTCTTCGACATCTTGGCACCCTTCTCGTCGCGGACGAGGGCATGGATATAGACGTCGCGGAAGGGCTCCTTCCCCATGAAATGAAGCCCGGTCATCATCATCCGGGCGACCCAGAAGAAGATGATATCGAACCCGGTGACGAGCGCGGACGTGGGGTAGTAGCGCTCCAGTTCGGGCGTCTGGTCGGGCCAGCCAAGCGTCGAGAACGGCCACAGCGCCGAGGAAAACCACGTATCGAGGACATCCTCGTCACGGGTCAGCTCGGTCGGCTCGTGATAGTGCGCCTCGGCCGCCGCCCTGGCCTCGTCCTCGCTGGACGCGACGAAAACCGTGCCGTCCGGACCGTACCAGGCGGGGATCTGGTGACCCCACCAGAGTTGGCGGGAGATGCACCACGGACGGATGTTTTCCATCCAGTCGAAATAGGTCTTTTCCCAGTTCCTGGGGACGAACACCGTGCGCCCTTCCCGCACCGACGCGATCGCCGGCTGGGCGAGCGTCTTCGCATCGGCGTACCACTGGTCGGTGAGATAGGGCTCGATGATCGTCGTCTTGGACTTCTCGTCATGCGGCACCATGACGAGCTTTTCCTCGACCTGCTCCAGCAGCCCTTTCACATCCATCATCTCGACGATGCGCTTGCGGGCGTTGAACCGGTCGAGGCCGTTGATCGCCGCGATCGTCGCCTTCAGCTCGTCCAATTCCGGCACGCCGTCGAGGAATTCGGCGTTGTCCTCAAGCACGACATTGGCTTCGGTATCGAAGATATTGACCATCGCCAGATTCTGGCGCTTGCCGACCTCGAAGTCGTTGAAATCATGGGCGGGCGTGATCTTGACCGCACCCGAACCGGTCTCGGGATCGGCATGCTCGTCGGCGACGATCCGCAGCTTGCGGCCGACCAGCGGAAGGATGGCATTCTTGCCGATCAGGTCCTTGTAGCGCGCGTCGTCAGGGATGAACGGCAACGCCCGTATCGCCGAGCATGGTCTCGGGCCGCGTGGTCGCGACAACGATGAACCGGCCTTCCTGATCCTCGATCGGATATTTGAAATGCCAGAGGTGGCCCTGCGTCTCGATATTCTCGACCTCGAGGTCGGAGACCGCCGTCTGCAGGGTGGGGTCCCAGTTTACCAGCCGCTTGTCGCGGTAGATCAGCTTTTCGCGATAAAGATCGACAAAGACCTTGGTAACGGCCTTCGACAGGCCCTCGTCCATCGTGAACCGCTCGCGGCTCCAGTCGCAGGAACAGCCGAGACGCTTAAGCTGATTAATGATCAGCCCGCCGGATTCGGCCTTCCAGGCCCAGACCTTTTCAAGGAACTTCTCCCGGCCGATCTCACGACGGCCCGGCTCCTGCCGCTCCATCATCTGGCGTTCGACCACCATCTGCGTGGCGATGCCCGCGTGATCCATGCCCGGCTGCCAGAGAACGTCCCTGCCCCGCATGCGCTCGAAGCGGACCAGAACATCCTGGAGGGTATTGTTGAGGGCATGCCCGATATGCAGCGAGCCCGTGACATTTGGCGGCGGGATCACGATGGAATAGGGCTCGGCACCCGGCTTCGCGCCCGCGCCGGCCTGGAAGGCCCCCGCTTCGTCCCAAAGGGCGCTGACTCGCGTTTCGACCGCGGCCGCATCAAAGGTTTTTTCGAGCATGTCCGATCCAGTAAAATGGGCGGTGCCCGTGTAAATCGGATGGATTTACCGGTGTCAACAATCGGCGCTGTAATTGCGCAGGCTAACGTCGCCCGCGGGCGACGCGCTCGATTTCCTCACGGACCAGCCGCTCGACCATCGACGGGAGGTTATCGTCCAGCCAGTCCCTCAGCATCGGACGCAGAAGGTCCTCGACGACATCGTCGATCGTGCGCCCGCTTCCTGACAGAACCGAAGTGGCGAGGTCCTGGAAAGCACTGGAAACGGCGGCATCGGCGTCGCGGGACAGAAGCGGTCCGGGACTCTGATCTTGTTCGCTTCGGACAAGCTGCGAAGTCGCCGTTCTGGACGCCTGGCTGACCGCCGGCCGCGGTTGCGGCCGGTCGTCCCCGGAAATCGAGGCAACCGGCGCCGGCCTTGAAGGCTCTTCCCGCGCGGGCGCCTCCTCTTTGGCTTCGGCTCCGCCGCGTTCGATTTCTGCCCGCGCTTCCTCCATGGCGCGCACCATCGCCAGCTCGACGGCGGGATCCGACTGCATGGCAGGCGCCTCGTCGGGGATGGGATCGTCCGGAGTCTCCGGAAGGTGGGCGTCGATGGGCCGAACAGATGGCATCGGGGCAATGACCACCGGTGCCGCGGGGGGTGCCGAAAAAAGCTTGCTCACATTGCCGGCCACCGGTACCGGCCGGGATTCTTCCATCACGGGCGACGGCGAAGGCTTACCCGCTTCGCCATCCGACATCATGCTTCGGATGGACGCGAGGATCGCATCCATTGCCTCGTCCTGTGCCTGACCCGATTTGGTCATGACCCCACGTCCCGCCGGTGAAGTGATTCGTCAACCACCGACAAAGACTAGCTGAATCGACGACGAGTCGGAAACCCCGCGGACGGATACGCCGGAAAGAACGAAGGCAGATTAGCGGCCGTCCGGCGTCCTGAGACCGAGCCACTTGTCCTTGACCGCGTCAAGGTGCTCCATCGGGTCATAGACCGTGACCGGCAGGCCCAGTGCCTGGGCGTTGAGTTTGCCGACCGCCGCCACGAGCGCGTAGGAGGCAACCACGCGATCGCGCTTCGCGGTCACTTCTTCCACCTGCGCCGACAGGAGGTCCTGCTGCGCGTTCAGCACGTCAAGGGTCGTCCGCTGGCCAACGCGACGCTCCTCGATGACGCCGGAGAGGACGAGTTGCTGGGCGGAAACCTGGAGTCCGGCCGATCGGACAACCGCCTTTGCCGCGTCAAAGGAGCCCCAGGCTGTAATCAACTTTTGTCGGACGTCAGCGCGCGTCGAGTCGAGTTCGATACGGCGCTGGCCAAGGGTCTCCTTCAACTGACGAATCGTGGCCGCGCCCTCACCGCCCTGGTAGATCGGTACGCTCAGCCGGCCGGTAATCGCGGCCGTGTCACTCCAACTGCCGGCAAAAGAGGCGTCGTCGCGGTGTGTGACCGATCCGCTCAGGGAAACCGTCGGCAGAAGCGATCCTTCGCTTATCCGCACGTTCCAGGAGGCCACGTCGATGTTGTAGAGACCGGCAACGATCGAGGGGTAGGTCTTCTGGGCAATGGCTATCGCCTCGTCGAGCGTACGGGGGATAAACTTGTCGACGTTGTCGACGGCTCCCAGACTCTCGGGCATATGCCCAACCACCTGCACATAGACGGCGATAGCGCGATTGAGATCGGAAACCGCGGACGCGTAGTCGGACATGCCCTGGGCCAGCCGCGAATTCGTCTGGGCGACATCGGTCCGCGTTCCCTCGCCGACATCGAGCCGGTCCTGGGCGGCCCGGACCTGCTCCCGCAGAAATTTGATGTTCTGCGCCGTCAGATTGACGACGACCTGCGCCTTCAGGACGTCCATGAAAGCGGTGACGGTATCGTAGAGAACCTGTTGTTCGATCAGCTTGAGCTGTTCACGCGCGGCCTTGACCGAACTCTCGGCCATGTTGACCGAATTCTTCGTCCGGAAACCAAGGAAGATCGGCTGCTCGACCGACAGCGTCACACCACGGGGGTTGGTTGCCGTCGACCAGCTCTTGGCCACCACCGATCGGCCCGTGCTGTAGCCGAAGTCGCCTGAAGCGGTGACCCTCGGGCGATAACCGGATTTGGCCAGCGGCACGCCTTCATCGATCGCCCGCAATTGGGCGCGCGCCGAATTGAGGTCCGGATTGTTAGTGTAGGCCGATGCCATTGCGGCCTTCATGGACTCTGCTGAGGCCGGCCCAACACTCACCGACGCGGCAACCAAGAAGACCGTCGCGGCCCATACACCACGTCCAATCAACACGACGGGCCCCCTCAACACTGGCGGCAGCGCAAGACATCCGGCGCTGCTTGTACACTGCCCAATGAACGCACTGTAGCCGGCTGAAGCCCCCCGTCAAACATTCCATGCCCAGGCGCGGCGAAAAGCCCGGACCTGCGGCGCAGATACAACAGCCGCCGTTCGAAAAACCTCCTAAAAAACAAAGGATTTCGGCTTCTGGAAACCGGGAAGCGGCGGGATATGGGCGTCGAAAATCGGCCGCCCGCCGAAATCATCATCGGTATGCGTGAAAACCATCGCCGGTGCGGCCCGTCCATAACCGACAACGGCAACCAGCCTCCCACCTTCCCTCAATTGCTCGAACAACGGTTGAGGGACGACCTCGACCGCGCCACCGAGCAGAATGACGTCATAGGGGCCTTCCGACGGATAACCGGCCTCCAGTGGCCCGGTTACCACCGCCACATTGTCGATGCCCTGTTCGATCAGGGTTTCCGAAGCTTTTGCGGCAAGCGCCTCGTCCGACTCAAGCGCGACAACCGAGCCGGCAAGGTGGGCGAGAATCGCGGCGCCATATCCGGTCGGGCATCCGACGATCAGCGCGAAGTCCGACTCAGCGATTCCGGCCGCCTGCAGCAAGCGCGCCAGCGGCGCCGGTCGGATGAGATAACGGGCCGGGCTACCGGCCGCGGCCTCCTTCACAAGGATGTCGTCATCGATGTAGGCGAACGAACGCGACGCCGCCGGCAGGAAATACTCGCGTGGAATTTCGCCCATGGCCCGGAGCACGTCATGGTCGGTGACGCCCTCGGTGCGGATCTGCGTGTCGACCATCGTGGCCCGCGCGCTGGCGAAATCGGTCATGGCGTCATTTCTCGAGAAAACAGCCCTAAGCAAGCTCGTTCCTACCCGTGCTCACAGCGGGTGACAAGATGGCAACGCCGCGGAGATTAACTGATGCCCACCGTTTCGGCAGCTCCCTCTTGCACCGCCTTGCAATTTCACTATACCAGCGCGGACCGGACGGCCTCGTGGCGGAGTGGTTACGCAGCGGACTGCAAATCCGTGCACCCCGGTTCGATTCCGGGCGAGGCCTCCAGTTTTCTCCTGATCGACCGCCGTCAGTCGGCGACGCCGTCAGATAACGGAACGCGGGATCACCACGGTGACGCCGTCGCGGTCGAGTATCTCGGCGCGCACGCCAAAGACTTCCGCGATCCGGGCTTCGGTCAGCACCTCCCGCGGCGACCCGACTGCCGCGACCCGCCCCTCGTCAAGGATCACCAGCCGATCCGCATAGCCCGCGGCGAGGCTGAGATCGTGCAGCACGGCAACGACTGCGCCGTTCGCCGCGTGGCGTTTCAGAATGTCGAGCACCACGAGTTGGTAGCGCGGATCGAGCGATGCCGTCGGCTCGTCGGCAAGAATGAGATCGGCCTCGGTCGCCAGGACCCGCGCAAGCGCGACGCGTGCTCTCTCACCACCGGACAAGGTCATCACCGTCCGGCTGGCGAAGCCGGTTACACCTGTCTCCGCCATCGCACGCTCCACCGCACGACGATCGTCTTCGGAAAGGTCAGCGCCCGCCCCTCTCGGCAATCGGCCCAACCCGACCACGTCGAGCACCGAAAGCGGCCAATGGAAGACGTGACCCTGCGGCAGATACCCGAGACGCAAGGCCCTTTGTTTTCTTGAAAGACTGGCAAGCGGCGCCCCGCCCAACATGATGGCGCCGCTTGCCGCCACAAGACCTGCCGTCGCCTTGAGGAGGGTGGTCTTGCCCGCCCCGTTCGGCCCAATGACGGCCAGGAATTCGCCCCGCCGCGCTTCAATCGCGACGTCGGACAGGATCTGGCGGCCTCCCAGGGTGACCGACAGGCCGCTCGTCTCGAGAACCGGGACAGCCTTGCTCATCCAGCACCCCCGGTCAGCTCACCGCGTCGGTGGAGGATCAGAACGATGAAGAACGGCGCGCCGATCAGGGCCGTCAGCACGCCGACCTTGATCTCGCTTGTCGATGGGATAAGCCGCACCGCGATGTCGGCGGCGAGCAGCAGCGCCGCTCCCGAAAGCGCGGCTGGCACCACCAAACGTCCCGGATCGTGACCAACCAGTGGTCGCACCAGATGCGGCGCCACCAGACCGACGAAGCCGATCGAGCCGGCCACCGCCACACCGGCCCCGACCGCCGCCGCGACGCCGGCGACCACCCGGAGCCGAATTCCGGCCAGGTCGAAGCCAAGGCTCTCCGCCGCTTCCTCGCCGAGCGTCAACGCCCGGAAGGCTCGCCGGTCCCACAGCAACAGAACCACGCCGACGACCATGAAGGGCAACGCAATCAACACATGACGCATGCTGCGATCTTCGAGCGAGCCGAGGAGCCAGAACGCGATTTCGAGCGCGGCGAAGGGGTTGGGCGCGAGGTTGAGCGCCAGCGCCGTCCCTGCTCCGGCGAGGCTCGCGACGGCGAGACCCGCGAGGATCAGCACCAGCAGGCTGGCGCGCGGCCCCGCGACCAGCAGGAGGAGCCCGACGGAAAGCAGCGCACCGGCGATGGCCGCCACCGGCAGCGCGATCGACAGCACGTTGACGATCCCCAGTGAAATGACCGCGACCGCGCCGAACGCGGCCGCCGACGGCGCGCCGAACAAGGAGGGCGAGGCCAGCGGATTGCGGAGCAGCCCCTGCAGAGCGGCGCCGGAGAGACCCAACGTCCCGCCGATCATCAGGGCGAGCAGCGCGCGCGGCAGCCGGATCTCCACCACGATGATGCGTGCCGCGTCACCCCCCGGCCCGATCAGCGCACCGGCAACCGTCCCGGGCGGCAGCCAAACCGGCCCGACACCAAGCGAAACGACGAAGAGCACCGCGACCAGCAGCACCAGGGCGGCGATCAGGCGGGCGTCCTTCCGCCCCCGGCCAGCGGCTGTCATCGAAGCCCCTTCAGTTGCTCCACTTCAGCCCGGCATAGGCTGATAACCCGGCGCTGTTGTAGCCCTGCGCGTCCTGATAGGCCGTATCCAGCAGGTTCTCGACCCGCCCATAGATCGTGGTCGTGCTGTTGAGCCGATAGTTGGCCGAGAGGTCGACGCGCGTATAGGGATCGAGCTTCACCGTATTGGCGTCGTCATCGTATCGCGGGCCGACATAGGTGGCCATCACCGAGGCCTCCAGATTGCGGATTCCGGTGTAGACCAGCGACAGCGAGCCGGTGTTGCGGGCCCGCCGACCGAGCTGCAGGTCGGTCGTCAAGTTGCGCGCGTCCAGATAGGTGTAGGTGCCCTTGGCATTGAGAACGCCCGGAACGATCATGGCGGTCGCGCCGATTTCGACGCCCGATGTCTGCACCTTGTCGATGTTCGAATAGTTGCCCCAGGGCGGCAGCGAAAAATCCCAGTCGATCATGTGATCGATCTTGTTCCAGAAGCCGGTCGCCGAAATCGTGAATCGTCCGTCGAAAAGCGACTTTTCGATGCCGAGGTCACCGCCGACGCTGGTTTCGGCCTGCAGGTCGGGATTGTAGCCGAGCTGAAACGGCGTCGGCCGCTTGGCGCCGGTACCGATGCTGCCGCGGATCGCCGCGCCGATCTCCGGCAGTGCGTAATGGGCGGTGGCGCGGCCGGTGGTGAAGCCGTCCTGGTCGGCGGCTCCGTCATAGCGCCCCGCGAAGGACAGGCTCAGTCGCTCCCCGACCGGCAACTGGTAAAGCAGATAGCCGGCATAGAGGAGAGCGGAATTGTCGAAAGTCGGATCGGTGAGGCCGCTTTGGTTTCCCGTCGCGGTCTGGCCCTCGACGCGCGTCCCGCCCAGCAGGGATCCGGCATTGCCGAGGTTGATGAGCTTCTGATACTCGACGCCAATGGTGCTGCCGACATAGTCATACGTCGTCTTCGGTTCGACATATTGCCGATTGTTGTTCGTTACGAAGAAGTTGATCGAATCGCTCGCCCGACCACCGAACGTCGGAAAGCTGAATTTCGCAAAGCCGGAAAACAGGTCGCGATTCGCCTCGTAGCCCGGCAGGTCCATCGTCGAACCGGCGTCGATCTCGCTATCCTGATGATAGCCGTTGCCGCCGAATTCGAAACGGGTGCCGTCACCCGGATCGAAAGCACCGCGGATCGAGCCGGAGAATTTCTCCGTGCTGTCCGGCTCGCCTTTGTCCCGGTTGCCGACTCGTGAAAATCCATCGGTTGCGAAATAAGAACCGCTGCTGAAGAGGCTGAGGTCGCCGGCGCTCGTTCCCCCGGACAGGTTGACCTGCCGCGTGCCGTAGCTGCCTCCCTCCACGGATGCGTTCAGTCGTGGCGGTCCGCCGGGTTTCTTGGTGATGATGTTGATGACGCCGCCAATCGCGTCGGAGCCATAGAGCGCGCTCTGCGGTCCGCGAAGCACCTCGATCCGCTCGATGTCGTTGGTATTCAGGATCGAGAAATCGAACTCGTCGCGGGTCGTCGACGGGTCGTTGGCCCGGACCCCGTCGATCAGCACCAGCGTATGCTGCGATTCCGTACCGCGAATGCTGACCAGCGCCTGGCTGCCGACGCCGCCGCTTTCGGTGACGGTCACCCCGGGCACCGTCCGCAACAATTGCGCGACCGAGACCGTCGGCAGGCGTTCGATTTCAGCCGCGGTGATCACGGAAACCGAGGAGCCGACTTCGCCGAGGGCGGTCGGCACGTAGTTCGGCGTGATCACGATTTCCGTGGGCTGGGCGAATGCCGGAGCGACGCCGGCGAACAATAAACAAACAAGAATAGCAGCGCAGGCGCGAGCGCCGCGCGAATTCACCCACATCAGGCAGACCTCGTTTTCGATCGATCTGGCAAAAAGGCGCCCGTCACGGGATGTGTCCCGGGCCCACCCGGCTTCACCGCCGGGTTAAGAAGGAGTAAACGAGCATCCGGGGCCGCGCAACGCGAGACGAACGAAATGCCCGGAAATATTATAGTTCTGGCGGTCCTGGCGGTCGCGGCGCTGGCCTCGACGGCGCACGCTGCAACGTCCGATGCAAAGCCCGGCAGAATCGTTTCGATCAACCTCTGCGCCGACGAGTTGCTGATCGCCCTCGCCGATCCCGAGCAGATCGCGTCGCTGTCGGTCTACGCCACCGATCCCCAACTTTCCTATTTCTCCGACCGGGCAAAGACCTTTCGCCACGACGCGGGCGAGGCCGAGACGGTTGTCGACCTCGAACCCGATCTCGTGCTGGCCGGCCGGTATACCAAACGGGCGACCCGCGACATGCTGTCGACGCTCGGATACCGGGTAGACCTGCTCGATCCGGCCCGCAATATCGACGAGTCGATCGCCCAGATCCGGCAAGTCGCCAGCCTCGTCGGCCATCCGGAACGCGGGGAGGCTCTCGTCACCCGGATCGAAGCGGCGCGCGACCGGGCGATGGCCGCGTCCACCGACAGCCCGCCGACCGCCGCCGTCTACCAGCGCCGCGGCTACGTCACCGGAGGCGACACCCTCACCGGCGAGTTGATGACCACCGTCGGCTTCGCAAATGCCGGCGGCGAACTCGCCGGCGACCGGGGCGGATTCGTTCGCCTCGAACGGCTGATCGCCGAGCCGCCCGACTTCCTCCTCGTCACGACGGCGACGATCGCACCCGCCGATCAGGGCGAAGCCCTTCTCGCCCACCCCGCTCTTGCCGATCTCTATCCGGCGAGCAGGCGAATCCTTCTGCCGGAAAGGCTGACCGTCTGCGGCGGCCCATCACTCCCCGACGCGCTCGACTGGCTTTCGTCGGAAGCGCGACGCGTCACGCAAGGACGATGATCGGCTTCGACCATCTCTGGATGCTGGCAGCGGCCCTGGCTGTCGACGCCCTGGTTGGAGACCCCGACTTCATCTGGCGAAAGGTCCCCCACCCGGTCGCGCTGATCGGCCGACTGATCGACTGGCTTGACCGGACGCTCAATCGTTCGCGCGACAGACCGGTCCTGCGCAGAATTGCCGGCGCCGTTTCGCTCCTGCTCGTCGTGGCGCTCTCGGCAGCAGTCGGTTTCGGTCTGGAATATGGTCTTGCCCGTATCCCCTATGGCTGGATCGGCACGATTCTGATCGCGGCAATCCTGCTTGCCGGCCGCAGCCTCTACGACCACGTCGCCGCCGTCGCCCGCGCCTTCGAGACCGGTGGCCTGACGGAAGCCCGGACGGCGGTGGCACGGATCGTCGGCCGCGAACCGGCCGCGCTCGACGAGGCCGGCGTCTGCCGGGCGGCGATCGAATCCACTGCCGAGAATTTCTCGGACGGGGTCGTGGCGCCGGCTTTCTGGTTCGCAATTTTCGGGCTGGCTGGCCTCGCGGCCTACAAGGCGATCAATACGGCCGATTCGATGATCGGTCATCTGTCGCCGCGTCACGAGGATTTCGGCTGGGCCGCGGCTCGTCTCGACGATCTGGTCAACCTGCCGGCGAGCCGGCTTGGCGGGTCTGTGCATGGCTCTCGCCTCGCCTGTCGTGCGCGGATCGATCGGCAAGGCGCTGGGTGTCATGCGGTCGGAGGCTCCCAAGCATCGCTCGCCCAACGCTGGTTGGCCGGAGGCTGCCGCCGCGGCCGCGCTCGGCCTCGCCCTTGCCGGACCTCGACGTTACCGCGGGGTCCTGGGTCACGATCCGTATATCAACGCAGCCGGCAGGCGGCAGGCGTCGCCGGCCGATATCCGCCGTGGATTGCGTCTCTATCTGGGCGCCTGGGCGATCGTGTTCGTCTTTGCCGCGGTGGCCGGCGGGATCGTGCTGGGTGTGACCTGGCAGGACACGGATTTCTCACTACCGCAGCTCCATTGAGGGTTCCGGCTTATCGTCCTAGGGTATCACCGGCACTGACGCCAGGGCACTGGGGAGGAACCTGATGGGCCACAAATACGGCAGCATTCTCGAAACGGTCGGTCATACGCCGGTTGTCAGGATCAACCGCCTGGCACCTCCTGACGTGAACCTCTACGTCAAGGTCGAGGCCTTCAATCCGCTCGGCTCGGTCAAGGACCGCCTCGCCCTCGGCGTCATCGAGGCGGCGGAACGGGACGGCTCGCTGAAGCCCGGCCAGACCGTCATCGAGGCGACCAGCGGCAACACCGGCATCGGCCTCGCGATGGTTTGCGCGGCAAAGGGCTATCCCCTCGTCCTGATCATGGCCGAGCCATTCAGCGTCGAACGGCGCAAGTTGATGCGT
Organism: uncultured Alphaproteobacteria bacterium; assembly: GCA_963812275.1. Lineage (GTDB taxonomy): Bacteria > Pseudomonadota > Alphaproteobacteria > Rhizobiales > Kaistiaceae > Bauldia. The sequence continues at coordinate 195,248 of CAWEUQ010000004.1, forward strand.
TTCCTCGGCGCCAAGGTGATCATCACGCCGGCAGCCGGGCGCGCGGTCGCCATGATCACCAAGATGGAAGAGCTCGCCGAAAAGCATGGCTGGTTCATGACCCGCCAGTTCGAGAACGAGGCGAACCCCGACTTTCACTCGAAGACCACCGCGGTCGAAATCCTCGAGGATTTCTCCGACGAGCCGCTCGACTACTGGGTCACCGGCTATGGCACCGGCGGCACGCTGAAAGGCGTCGGACGGGTCCTGGCCAAGGAGCGGCCCGACACCAAGATCATCGTCTGCGAACCTGCCGAAGCCCCGCTGATCGGCAGCGGCGAGCCGCAGCAGCGCAACCCCGACGGCACGCCGGCGGCGCCGCATCCGGCCTTCAAGCCGCATCCGATGCAGGGCTGGACCCCCGACTTCATTCCGAAGCTGACCGGCGACGCCATCGACATGGACTTCATGGCCGAACTGATCGAGATCCCCAACGCCGACGCGATGAAGTGCAGCAAGGACCTCGCCAAAAAGGAGGGAATCTTCGTCGGCATCACGTCCGGCGCGACCTTCGCCGGAGCGCTCAAGGTCGCCGAAAAGGCACAGAAGGGCGCCAACATCCTCTGCATGCTGCCCGACACCGGCGAGCGCTATCTCAGCACGCCACTGTTTGGCGACATCGAAGCCGACATGAACGAAGAGGAATTGGCGATCTCGAAGTCGACACCGAGCGCCCAACTCGCCCCGCCGGCAGCGTAATTCGGCAAGGCGGAATCAGGGCGCGCGCGACGCGGTCCGCTCTCCCTTCCCCCTCGGACGGAGGGGAGACTTCAAGGCCAGCTGATGCGTTTCCCCAAGCCTCGGCAAGGACGGGACACACTGTCGCGTCCCCGTCGGCCAAAACGCCCCCATTCTGGCCGTACTTCCGCGGCTGAATCCCGGCTCAGGGGGATCGGGCCCTTGCCCTTGAATGCACTCGTGAAGCAGATCGTGGTCTGTCTTGCTCTGGCAGCGGCGCCAGTCGTTGCTGCAACGGACGCAGCAGCCCATCCGCACGTCTTCGTCGACGCCATGGCGACGATCGTCTTCGACGGGCAAGGGCGGATCAGCGCCGTCAGCAATGTCTGGGAATTCGACGAGGCGTTCACCGCCTTCGCCGTCGAGGGTCTTGACCAGAACGGTGATGGGAAGCTCGGCGCAGCGGAACTCGCCCCGCTCGCCAAAGTGAACATCAATTCCCTGAAGGAATACGACTACTTCACTTACCTTCTCGCCGGCCAGACCAAGCACGTGTTCGCCACGCCGACCAAATATCGGCTGGAATACCACGGCGACCGTCTCACCTTGTTCTTCACCCTGCCTCTCAAGGAGCCGGTGCCGGTCGACGGAACCGCGACGGTCGAGATCTTCGATCCCGAGTATTTCGTCGCCTTCACTTTCGTCAAGGACCATCCAGTCAGCCTCCAGGGAGCGCCCGCCGGCTGCAAGGCGACCTTCCAGCCGCCGCACGAACTCGACGACGAAACCATGGCCGCGCTGGCGGCGATCCCGGTCGACCAGCACGACTTGCCTCCCGATCTGCTGAAGGTCTCAGTCAGGCTGGCCAATCTGGTCAAGGTCGACTGTTCGGAATCCGCAGCGATAGTCGCGCAGGCGACGGACGCCCTCCCGACGCCCCGGCTCTCGCCCCTCGACTTACCGCACGGCACCCTCACCCCGTCGGACTTCGAGCCATCGGAGATTCCGCCCACGCCGGTCACTGGATCACCGGGTCTTTCGGCCGACCCGCCGTCGGTCGATGCCCGGGTAGCCGCCGCCCCCGCTGCTCCAGAGCCGGCCGCTGGGAGAACCGAGCCGGGGCCACCGCCCTCCCAATCAGACTCCGTGCCGGTCAGCTCCGCGGCGCGTCTTGCGACGGAGCACTCGTCCCCGGCTTCGGCATCTCGCATTGATCGGCCTTGCGGCTCTCTTCGTGGCTCTTTTGGCCGCGATCGCCGGTGCGGCCATTTTCCTCCAGCGCAAGGCGAGGCGTTCGTGATGAACGATACCGCGCCGTTTGCTGCCTTGTGGGCCTAAGTCGCGCTGCTGGCGGTTATACGGCTCCGGATCCGCGGAAAGGAGCCACACCCCTAGACTGGACGACCGGCGATTCTGAGTAACCGGTCGATGTCCACATGCCGTTCGAGATGCTCGGCCAGTCGGTCGAGCGTCTCGTCGATCACCGCTTCGTAGCGAAAATCTGACGCCGCTGCGCCAAGGGCACGAAGGTAGGCACGCCTGAACCCGTCCGCGGCGAAGATGCCGTGGACGTAGCTGCCGGCGACCAGGCCATCCGCCGAGCGGGCGCCGTCCGGCCGCCCGTCGAGATCGAGGAATGGCCGCTCGCAGTCGGGTCCGTGCGATCGGCCAAGGTGGATTTCGTAGCCCGCCACCGTCTCGCCGCTCTCGAGGTGGCGTCCTGCGATCGACACCGTTGCCTTGTCGCCGCCGAGCACCGTCTCGATGTCGAGCAGCCCCAGCCCGGCCATTGCCCCGGGCGTTCCTTCGACACCGTCGGGATCGGCGATCATCCGTCCGAGCATCTGGTAGCCGCCGCAGAGTCCCAGCACCCGCCCGCCGCGACGATGATGGGCGCGAATGTCGATGTCCCAGCCCTGCTCTCGCATGAAGGCGAGGTCGGCCATCGTCGCCTTGGAGCCCGGTATCAGAATGAGGTCGGCGTCGCCGGGGAGGACCGCCCCCGGCCCGACAAGGACGACCGACACGCCAGGTTCCATCCGGAGCGGATCGAGGTCGTCGAAATTGGCTATCCGCGGCAAGACCGGAACGGCGATCTTCGCGCCTGCCTTTTCGGCGCCTTCACTTTCCAGCCCCAGCGCGTCCTCGGCGGGCAGCCGCCACGCTGCCTCGAACCACGGAATGACGCCGAGCGACGGCCAGCCGGTCCGCTCCTCGGTGAACCTGACGCCTTCCGCGAAAAGGCCTGCGTCGCCGCGGAACTTGTTGATCAGAAACGCCTTGATCCGGGTTCGATCGGCCTCCGGCAGGACGGCATGGGTTCCGACGAGACTGGCGATCACGCCGCCCCGGTCGATATCGCCGAGCAGCACCACCGGCACGTCGGCGGCCTCGGCGAAACCCATGTTGGCGATGTCGCCGGCCCTGAGGTTGACTTCCGCCGGGCTCCCCGCCCCCTCGACGACGACGATGTCGGCGCTTTCACCCACCTTCGCGAAGCTCTCCAGGACCTTGGGCATGAGGGTCGCCTTGCGGCTGCCATAGTCGGCCGCCCGCAGCGTCCCGAAGCGCTGCCCCTGGACGACGACCTGCGCGCCCTGGTCGGTCTCGGGCTTGAGCAGGACCGGGTTCATGTGGATCGACGGCGCGAGCCCCGCCGCCCGCGCCTGCAGCGCCTGCGCCCGGCCGATCTCGCCGCCCTCGATGGCGACGGCGGCGTTGTTCGACATGTTCTGCGGCTTGAACGGCGCGACCTTCAGCCCGCGCCGCAGCAGCGCCCGACAGAGCCCGGCGACGATCACCGACTTGCCGACATGGCTGCCGGTTCCCTGGATCATCAGGGAGGGTTTCGCCTCCGAGCTCAAGGCTGCGTCGCTATCGCTCAGGGATCACTATATCGGCGTTGTACCTGCCGACCAGGGCCGACGGCGTTGCGTCGTTGGCGACGTTGAAGTCTTCCATTGTGAAAATGGTCTCGCCAGTCCCTTCGATCCCCGCGTATTTGCCGGTTCCGCCGGTGATCGTCCACCTGCTCTGCCCGGATTCGTCGGACGTCCAGCTCAGCCACCACACGTCGCCGTCCTCGTCGACCGCGTCGCAATATCCGTGGCCCTCGACGATGTCTTCGCCTCCCGGCGCGAACACGATGGCGCCGAAGCAATCCTGCAAAGCACCGTCGAAGGTTGCCGAGCTATCGCCGGCCTCGATTGTCCCCTTCAGGTAATCGCGCGACACCACGCTGCCATCGGGCAGCTTGGTCTCGTCGTGGTAGACCACCGTCAACGGCACCTTGCCACTGATCTTTATCACGGCGGCCTGAGCCGGCACGGCCGCAAAGGACAACACAAGGCTTGAAACAAGTAACTTCATCTACGACCTCCTGTTGGCGCAAAAGCAGCGCCATCTCTAAAACTCGATCCCGACCTGCGCCTTCACCCCCGACCGGAAGGGATGCTTGACCATTTCCATTTCGGTGACGAGGTCCGCGGCTTCGATCAGGGCGTCGGGGGCATTGCGACCGGTGACGATGACATGAACGTCGGCCGGCTTATCGTCGCGCAGAAAGCCGACGATTTCGTCGACCGGCAGATAGCCGTAGCGGAGCACGATGTTGAGTTCGTCAAGCAGGACGATCTTGAATTGACCGCCTGAAATCAGCTCCTTCGCCCGATCCCATGCCGCGCGGGCGGCGGCGAGATCGCGTTGCCGGTCCTGGGTCTCCCAGGTGAAGCCCTCGCCCATCGTGTTGATCGACACGAGGTCGCCGAATTTCTCCAGCGCCACCCGCTCGCCGGTCTGCCACTTGCCCTTGACGAACTGGATGATCGCCACCGGCATGCCGTGGCCGAGCGCCCGGAAGACCATGCCGAAAGCCGCTGTGGACTTGCCTTTTCCCTTGCCGGTATGGACGATCAGCAGCCCCTTCTCGATCGTCTTGGTGGCGACGATCTTGTCGCGGGCCGCCTTCTTCTTGCGCATCTTCTCGGCGTGGCGGGCGTCGAGTTCCGCCTCGGTCATCTCGCGCGTCATTCGGCCGCCTCCCGGCGCTGGTCGATCAATGCTGAAAGCCGATCATAGGCGCTGTTCGAGCGCGGCGACCAGAGGCCCCGGTCGATCGCCTCGCGGAACCGCGCCGCCATCTCGGCAAGCGCCGGCGCGATTGACGTCGGCGATGAAGGCGCGGACGGCGTCGTCGGCGATATAGGCATCGAAAAGCTGGTCGAAATGGTGGTCGCCGACGGCGTCGGTCATCGCCGCATAGGCGAAGAGATAATCGACCGTTGCCGCCATTTCGAAGGCGCCCTTGTAGCCATGGCGCATCACACCGGCGATCCACTTGGGATTCGCAGCCCGCCCGCGGACCACCCGGGCGATCTCTTCGCGCGAGCGACCGGACGACCGGCTTTTCCGGGCGGGAATGGTCGCCGTGATAGACCGGCGGCGGCGATGCTTTCAGCGTTTCGACGGTCGCCGCCATGCCGCCCTGGAACTGATAATAGTCATCGGAATCAAGGAGATCGTGCTCGCGGTTGTCCTGATTGTGGAGGACCGCATCGGCGGCTTTCAGCCGCTCGGCGAAGAGCTCCCGGCTCGCTTCGCCGTGGCTGCCACCACCGTAGGCGAAGCCGCCCCAGGCGAGGAAAGCATCGGCGAAATCGGCCCGGTCGTGCCACAGTCCCTCGTCGATCAGCGCCTGCATCCCGGCCCCGTAAGCCCCTGGTTTCGCACCGAAAATCCGGGTTGCCGCAAGCCTTTTCGCCAGCCTGTCATCGACCATTCCACCGGCCATCCGGCCCTCGGCCTCGCGCACGGCGGCGGCGATCGGGTTGGCGGTCGCGTCCTCCGCCAGCGCGGCAATGGCGCGGACGGCGGAATCGATCAGGTCGATCTGGTCGGGAAAGGCATCGCGGAACATGCCGGAGATCTTCAGCGTAACGTCGATACGCGGCCGGCCGAGCTCGGAAAGCGCCATCACCCGGAACCCGGTCACCCGGCCAGTGCCTTGTTCCCATTGGGGTTCCGCGCCGATCAGCGCCATCACCTGGGCGATGTCGTCGCCGCCGGTCCGCATGTTGGAGGTGCTCCAGGCCGACAGCGCAATCGACTTCGGCCAGGCGCCATGGTCGTGGAAATAGCGGAGCGCCATGGCGTCGGCGGCGGCGCGGCCGAGCGCCCAGGCGGCGGCGGTGGGGACGGCGCGGACGTCGACCGAGTAGAAATTGCGGCCGGTCGGAATCACGTCCGGGCGGCCTCTGGTCGGGGCTCCGGAGGGTCCGGGCGGGACGAAACGCCCGGCGAGAGCAGGCCCGGACGGCTGCCGTCTCATTCTGTCCCGAAGAATCGAGCGCCGGAGCGAGCGTTTCGGCGATCCAGTCGAGGACAGCGAAGGTCGCGGGCATATCTTCGCGCGTTATCCCCGCGCAATCGTCTCCGGCCACCAGTCGTGCCGCGAGCGTCTCGATCCGTTCCACGGTGTCTCCGGCCGACCGCCATGGAGCGTCGGAGAGGTCGGCAAGAGGCGCCGGTCGCGGCCCCTGCCACTCGGCCGCGAGATCGCAGTCGAGCGGATCGAATCCGGCGAGGCCGAGGTCGGCGGCGATGGCGCGATGGAGGGAGGCGTCGGCGGGCCGCTTGCCGGTGCGCGGCACGCGGGCGATGGCGACCAGCGTGTCGATCCGCTGACGGCCTTGCGGCGACGTGCCGAGGATGTGGAGACCGTCGCGGATCTGCATTTCCTTCAGCTCGCAGAGATGGGCGTCGAGCGCTCGCAGCGCCTCGCCGCCGGAGTCGCGAGTGAGGCCGAGGTCGCGGTCGAGGCCATGGCGCTCGGCGGTGGCGACGATCTCCTTCGCGAGCCAGTCGCGCCGGCGCGGATCGACACCGACGGCGAGATAATATTCGTCGATCAGGGTTTCGAGTTCGGCGAGCGGCCCATGGATCTCGGCCCGGGTCATCGCCGGCATCAGGTGGTCGACGATGACGGCGCTGGCGCGGCGCTTGGCCTGCGCCCCCTCGCCCGGATCGTTGACGATGAAGGGATAGACCAGCGGCGTCGTGCCGAGCGCGACTTCCGGCCAGCAGGTCTGCGACAGGCCAAGCGCCTTGCCCGGCAGCCATTCGAGATTGCCGTGCTTGCCGACATGGACCATCGCGTCGGCCGCGAAGCTCCGCCGCAGCCACGCATAGAAGGCGAGATAGTGGTGCGGCGGCACGAGGTCGGGATCGTGATAGGTCGCCTTGGGATCGATGTTGTAGCCGCGCGCCGGCTGGATGCCGACGACGACATTGCCGAAGCGGTGGATGGCGAGATGGAAGGCGCCGCCGGAAAAATGCGGGTCGTCCTCGGGCGGTCCCCAACGTTCGGTGAGGTCATCGCGAACCTCCTCGGGCAGCGCGGCGAAGAAGGCAAGGTAGTCGGCGATCGGCAATTCAATGTCAGACCGCGTTGCCCCCCTCCCGAAATCGCTTGCGATTTCGACGCTCCCCCTCAAGGGGGAGGTTGGGCGTTGGCGGGGTTCGCGGCGGCAGTTCGTTCGTGGCCCCGACAGCAGCAGCGCCATCAGGTCCCGGCCGGTCTCCGGGAAGCCGGGCAGCGCGTAGCCGGCGTCGCGCATCATCGCGGCGATCCCGACCGTGCTTTCGGGCGTGTCGAGGCCGACGCCGTTGCCGATCCGGCCGTCGCGGTTGGGGTAGTTGGACAGGACCAGCGCGATCCGCCGTTCCCCGGCCGGCTTCGCGGCGAGGCGCACCCAGCGCGCCGCCTGCTCGGCCACGAACGCCACCCGGTCGGCGACCGGCCGATAGGTGGTCGTCCGGCTGTCGGTGGCGGGATCGTAGGTCTCGGCCTTGAAGGACACCGCCCGGGTGGTCAGCCGGCCGTCGACCTCGGGCAGGACGATGTTCATCGTCAGGTCGCGCGGCAGCAGCCCGCGCGCACTGTCCCGCCAGGCCTCCTCGCTGGAACCGGCGAAGATGACCTGAAGCACCGGCCGCCCCGGCCGGTCGAGCACGGTGCGCATGGCCGGCCGCGCCGACCTTCGAGACGGCAAAGGCGGTCGCATTGAGAACGACCGCCGGCGGGATCAGGCCGAAAAGCCCGTCGAGGAAGGCTTCGCTCTCGCGGTCCTTGAGGCTGGTGACGAAGACCGGCAGGCCGGCGACGCCCTCCCGCGCCAGCGCTTCGACCAGCGCATCGACCGGTGCGGTCGCCCCGCCCTGCAGGATCGAGCGGTAGAAGACGATCGGCGCGACCGGCACACGCCGGATCAAGACGAGCCCTCGCTTCCTCCGGCCCGAGCACGCCGACGCCCGGCCAGTAGCAGCCGGCATTCGCCACCGTGACCGCTTCGTCGGGTCGCTCACCGCGACCGATCCAGATGCGCCATGTGGTCGAGCGCCGTCGCGGCGTTGCTCTCGCCACCGGCGACCAGACATCGCCACAGCCGCCGGCCCTCGTCCTCCGGGATATCGGACCAGGCGGCAAGGGCGTCGTCCCAGCGGTCCTCGCCGGGAACGACCAGCAAGTCGCGGGCCGCCGCCGCGCGCCATCTCGCGCAGACGGTCGAGGCCATAGGGCCAGTAGCCGACGCCGCCCATGACGCGGACGACGATCAGCCTGACGTGCCGCAGCGTCTTGTCGACGTAGAGATCGACCGAGGCCGGATGGGCGAGCTTCATGAGGTTGGCGAGCCGCAGGCTCGGCGCCCCCTCGCCCCGGCACGCGGCGACCCGCGCCAGCAGCGCCAGCTCGCTGTCGGCGGAGGAGAGAAAGGCGATATCGCCCGGCGACTGTTCGAGGTCGACGGCGGTGTCGCCGTCGTCGATCCGTTCGATGTCGCCGGCGAGCAGATGCATCGGTCAGCCGGTCAGATGCGTCGACACGGACGCAGCATCGCAATCGCGGAGGCCGATGACGACGAGGCGGTCGCTGCCGCCCGCCGGATCGAAATAGGTCTCGACCCGGGGCCCGACGCCCTGGACGACGACGGCGGCCGGATTGCCGGCGATGCGGGCCCGGCCCTTGATCCGGAGGACACCGGGGAGCGCCAGCGCCGCCCCGACCCGGGCGCGCAGGGCAGCGACGGACTCGAAGGCCGGCGCGGCGACGACGAAGCTGGCGAAATCGTCGTGATCGTGCTCTTCGCCTTCGAGCTCATGGTGGCTCTCGCGGCCTGCCATGTCGCCCTCGGCGCTCGACGCGAGGCCGAGCAGCACCTCCGCCGGCAAGCCCCTTCAGCGAGCCGTGGACCTGCGGGGTGCCGGCGCGGGCCTCGTGGCGAATGATCGCCGCGACGCGGCCGAGCGCATCGGCGTCGAGGAGATCGGCCTTGCCGACCACGACAAGATCGGCGCAGCGAAGCTGGTCCTCGAAAAGCTCCTCGATCGGATCGTCGTGATCGCGCGCCGGATCGGTGTCGGCCGGCATCCGCGGCGGCGAAGCGCCCCTCGTCGACCGCCGGAGCATCGACCACCGCCACGACGCCATCGACCGTGACCCGGTGCCTGACGGTCGGCCAGGCGAAGGCGCGGACCAGCGGCTGGGGCAGCGCCAGACCCGACGTCTCGACGATGATGTGATCCGGCGCCGGATCGCGCGCCAGCAGCGCCTCCATCGTCGGCAGGAATTCGTCGGCGACCGTGCAGCAGATGCAGCCGTTGGTGAGTTCGACGATCGAATCCGGCCGGCAGTCCGCGTCGCCGCAATCGCCGAGCAGGCCGCCGTCGAAGCCCATGTCGCCGAATTCATTGACGATGACCGCGATGCGGCGGCCCCGCGCACCGGCGATCAGGTTGCGGATCAGCGTCGTCTTGCCGGCGCCGAGAAAGCCGGTGACGATGGTCGCGGGGATGCGGGGCTGGCTCATGCGGGTGCTCCGAAGGCGGCGGGCTTGATCTGCAGCGGGATGCCCGCGGTCATCAGCACCACGCGGGAAACGGTGGCGGCGACCTTCTGGTTGAGGATGCCTTGCGCGTCGGCGTAGAGGCGGGAGAGCGCATTGGCCGGGACGATGCCGGCACCGACCTCGTTGGAAACGAGGATCGCGGGTCCGCTCGCAGCATCCAGCGCCGCAAGCAGGGCGTCGACCGAGGCGTCGATATCGCGGCCGGCATGCATCAGGTTGGAAAGCCAGAGGGTCAGGCAATCGACGAGAACGATCCGGTCGGGACCGACCGCCGCGACGAGCGCCGCCGGCAGGTCGAGGGGTTCCTCGATCGTCCGCCAGGCGTCGCCACGCTGTCGCCGATGCATCGCGATGCGCTCGGCCATCTCGTCGTCGCCGGGTTCCGCCGTCGCGATATAGACCGGCGTCAGGCCGGATTCGGCGACACAGGCCTCGGCGTAGCGGCTCTTGCCGGACCGCCGGGCGCCGATGACGAGCAGGTGAGCGGGCGCCGCCATTACGGCTGCGCCGGGCGCGTCAACCGCTGATGCAGCCAGCCGGCCGAGAGCCCGGCCAGCGTCCACAGGACGGCGCTGACCACCAGCGAGGCGATGACGAACTCGCCGGCAAGCGCACCGGGATAGGCGACGTCGTGGCTGGGCGGTACCGGCGCGCCGACGACATGCGGCAGCACGAAGAGCACCAGTCCGCCGGCCTTGACCAGCCAGTGGCGGCCGAAGGCGATCAGCGCGATGCCGCCGGCCGAGGCGGCAGCGGTGGCGAGCCACCAGATCTGCCGATCGAGCAGCGCGCCGGCCGGTGTGCCCGGCAATTCCGGCGGCAGGCCGAGAGCCGGCATCAGCGACGCCGCGACGAAGCCCGCGGCCCCCCACAGCAGTCCGTGCCGGGCGTCGATCCGATCGCCCTTGAGGACCATCCCGGCGAGCAGGATGAGCGACACCGCCGCGCCGACAAGCAGGTTGGCAAGAGCGGTGAACGCGGTGCGCTGGAAGCCGTCGGCCGGCGCCCATTCCGCGGCCGCGCCGACATCGCCGTGATCATGGGCGGGTGCCGCCGCGTCGTGATGATGGCCGGCATCCGCCTCTCCGCTCTCGAATTGTTCGGCGTGGAGGATCAGCGGCTCGGTGGTGAAGAATTGCAGCGCCGAGACGACGACGCATACGGCGAGGCCAGCGCCGAAGGCGCTGAAAACGATTGTCCGGAACATGTCGCCCCCCGCGGGATCAGTGACAGGGGAGCCCGAGGGCGTGACGCGTGTCGTGGGTGGCGTTGTGGAGCGCGCTCGGCCAGGCGAAGCCGGTCGCGAGGAACAGGCCGAGGCCGAAAACCAGCGCGGCAAGGGCCGCCCCGACGCGAGAGGACAGGCGTACGGGTGCCAGGGAGGTCGTGGTCGTCATGGCGTGTCTCTTTCTCCGTCCCACCGACGGTCGAGAGGTTTCAAGGACGCGCCGGCCGGTCTCCTGGCTCGCGGGTCGAAGCCCTCCCCACGCCTTCCCGGTTTCCCAGTGGCATGATGCGGGGGAGCTCGCCGCTTACAGTTGCGGGGGCAGCTGCGGGGTCGGGACGAACATCCCTCACCGCATTCCCGTTTACTCTCCGGTCGTTCGACCGGAGAACCGACGCGATTGGCAGCCTAGGCGCTCATGGCACGGCATGGCAACCGGCCATCGGCGGGTTTGCGGCACGATCAACGACTCCCTATGTTCGCGTCGTCCGGACAAACGCGCGAAAACCCGTAAAAGCCATGCTCCAGCAAGCCAGCGCCATCGACATCGGGATGCGACCGACGGCGCCCGCCTCGCCGGTCGAATGGCGGATCGCCGACGCGCCGGTCGGCTATGCCGAAGCCGTTGCCGCGATGGAGGATCAGGTCGCGGCGATCCGGAACGACGGCGCGCGCGAGCGGGTGTGGCTGGTCGAGCATCCGCCGCTCTATACCGGCGGGACCAGCGCCCGGCCCGAGGACCTGCTGGCGCCCGACCGGTTTCCGGTGTTCCAGACCGGGCGGGGCGGCCAATACACCTATCACGGTCCCGGCCAGCGCATTGCCTATGTGATGGTCGACCTCAACCGGCGCGACCCGGACCTCCGCCGCTACGTGCGGACGCTGGAGGAATGGGTGATCCGCACGCTTGCCGCCTTCAACATCCGCGGCGAACGGCGGGCCGACCGCATCGGCGTCTGGGTGGCGCGGCCCGACAAGGGCATCGGCCGCGAGGACAAGATCGCGGCGATCGGCATCCGCATCCGGCGCTGGGTGACCTTCCACGGCATCGCCCTCAACGTCGACCCGGTGCTCGAGCATTTCGACGGCATCGTGCCCTGCGGCATTCAGGGCCATGGCGTCACCAGCCTCGTCGATCTCGGCATCCCGGTGACGATGCCGGAGGTCGACGCGGTGATGCGGCGCGAATTCGAGGCGTTGTTCGGCGAGACGACGGGTTAGACCGTCGCCCGGGCGTTGAATCCGTTTGGCAGGACCTCGTCCCAGGGGACTGTTTCGACTCCGGAAACCCGCGCCGCCGGCGGCCCGCGTCGGCATAGTTCGACAACTGCGTCGACCGCTTGCGAGGAGCCGGAGAGCACCGCCTCGACCGTGCCGTCCGAGCGGTTCCGCACCCAGCCGGAGAGGCCGTGCGCCCGCGCCTCGTGGCTCAGCCAGGCGCGGTAGCCGACGCCATGGACCCCGCCTCGAATCGAAAGGTGGAGCATCGTGTCGGCCATCGCTCAGCCGCAGGAGCGATAGCGGCCGGCGCCCAGCATGGCGGTGCCGGGATCGACCAGCGGCGCGGCATCGGCCGCCGGCTCGAACAGGTTGCGGAAGGTGAAGGCCCAGGCGGTCGGGCCGACCGCGTCGAGATGGGCGAGCCGCCGGCGGCCTTCCGCCGCGTCCGGCCAGGCGCCGGGCTCGACCCACCACAGCGCCAGATACGGGCCGTCGAAGAGGTCGAACCATTCGTTGCGGCGCTGGACGAAGCGGCGGTGGACGGTCTTGTAGGCGAAGGCATGCAGCGCCTCGACCGAGTCCCAGACCGACAGGTTGACGATCACCAGCGGGTCGTCGAAGGCGCTGATATGGGTGGCGTTGCCGGTGTCGTCCTTCAGCCGCCAGAGGAAGCCGGGGCTGCGCTCGGCGAGCGCGTTGATCGCGTCGAGATTGTCGACGAAATCGGCGACGCGCGGGTCCTCGAGGGGATAACGCAGCCGGGCGACGTTGATCTCGGCAAGATGCATCGGAACCTCCGCTCAACCGATGGATCGGGGAGACCGTTCTGGCAGGCGGCGACCGAGCCGGTCAAGCCGGGTCGGACGGCGGCGAGGCGTCAGTCCTTCGGGAACTCGATCCCCATCGCCCGGTAGCGTTCGGGGTCGTCGCCCCACTTCTCGCGGACCTTGACGAAGAGGAAGAGGTGGACCGGCCGCTCGGCGATCTCGGAGATCTCCTTGCGGGCCGCCATCGAGATCGACTTGATCGCGGCGCCGCCCTTGCCGATGACGATCTTCTTGTGGCTGTCGCGGGTGACGTAGATCGTCTGCTCGACCCGGGCGGAGCCGTCCTTCTGGTCGGTCCATTGCTCGGTCTCGACCGTCGCCTGGTAGGGCAGCTCCTGATGGATGCGCTCGAACAGCTTCTCGCGGGTGATCTCGGCGGCGAGCTGGCGGAGCGGCACGTCGGTGACCTCGTCCTCCGGGTAGAGCCAGGGACCGGCCGGCACGGCGGCCGCGAGATGGGCGAGGAAGGCGTCGAGCCCGTTGCCGGTGGTCGCCGAAACCATGAAGGTGTCGGTGAAGGCGACCATGGCATTGGCCTCGGCGGCGAGCGCCAGCAAGCACCTCGCGCTTGACCAGATCGACCTTGTTGAGGACCAGGATCTTCGGGTGCGGGACGTCCGCCAGCCGCTTGAGCAGGTCGGTGACCTCCGAGACCAGACCGCGCGACGCGTCGACCATCAGGACGACGAGATCGGCGTCTCGGGCGCCGCCCCAGGCGGTCTCGACCATCGCCCGGTCGAGCCGGCGGCGGGGCGCGAAGATGCCCGGCGTATCGACGAAGATGATCTGCGAACGGCCGACCATGGCGATGCCGCGGACGATCGAGCGGGTGGTCTGGACCTTGCGGCTGACGATCGACACCTTGGTGCCGACCAGCCGGTTGACCAGCGTCGACTTGCCGGCATTCGGCGCGCCGAGAACGGCGACGAATCCGCAGCGGGTCGGGTCAGGCTCCATCGACACTCTCCCAGACACCTTCGCGGACGAGCATTCGCGCCGCGGCATTCTGCTCGGCCTCGCGACGGCTCCGCCCCTCGCCGCGGATCGGGTCGGTCAGGTCGACCCGGACCTCGACCTCGAATTGCGGCGCATGGTCGGGGCCCGACCGGCCGACGATCGCATAGACGGGCGTGCCGCGCGCCTTGCCCTGCGACCATTCCTGCAGGGTCGTCTTGGCGTCGCGGAGCGAGCCCTCCCATTCGAGCATCCGCGGCCCGCCACTGGTCGGCGATGAACCGCCGCGCCGCCGCGATGCCGCCATCGAGATGAAGGGCGCCGATCACCGCCTCGCAAACGTCGCCGAGAATCGCCGCCTTGCGGCGTCCGCCCGACTGGGCTTCGCCGGTGCCAAGCCGGATCGCGGAGCCGAGATCGAGATCGCTCGCCACCGCGGCGCAGGCCTCGTTGCGGACCAGCGCCGTCAGGCGGCGGGACAATTCGCCTTCGGCGGCATCCGGAAACCGGTCGACCAGCATCTCGGCGATGACCAGCCCGAGCACCCGGTCGCCGAGAAATTCGAGCCGCTGGTAGGTGGCGCCGCCGGCTTCGACCGCGCTGGCATGCGTCAGCGCGATCTCAAGCAATTCGCGATTTGAAAAGACATGGCCGAGGCGCTTCTGCAGCGCCGCGAGGGCAGCGTCGTCGCGCCCCGTCATCCCACGGTCGTGAACAACCGATCCCAACGAACGGTCCACGGCCATCTCCAGAATTCCCAGGCCTTGGCGCCGTCCTGGACCGAGAAGAAGATGACCTCCGCGCGGCCGACCAGATTTTCGTAGGGCACGTAGCCGACGGCGTTGAGAACCCGGCTGTCGGTCGAGTTGTCGCGGTTGTCGCCCATCATGAAATAGTGGTTCGGCGGCACTTCGTAGACCTGGGTATTGTCGAGGCTGTTGTTGGGGCCGCGATCGAGGGTCACATAGCTGACCCCATTCGGCAGGGTCTCCTGGACCCGGTCGTAGCGGACGCCATCGTCATCGACCCAGTCACCGACCTTCTTGTGCTCGACGGCCTTGCCGTTGATGTAGAGGACGTCGTCGATCATCTGGATCTGGTCGCCCGGCAGGCCGATGACCCGCTTGATATAGTCGGTGGAATTGTCGCGCGGCAGCTTGAACACGACGACATCGCCGCGCTTCGGCGTCGCCGCCCAAATCCGTCCGTCGAAGAGATCGGGTCCGAACGGGAAGGAATAGCGGCTGTAGCCATAGGCGTATTTCGAGACGAACAGGTAATCGCCGATCAGCAGGGTAGATTTCATCGACCCTGACGGAATGTTGAACGGCTGGAACAGGAAAGTCCGGACAATCAGTGCCAGGAGCAGGGCCTGAATAACGATCTTGACCGTCTCGCCAAAACCACTGCTTTTTTCACGAGTCTTCTCGGTGGCCACGCTCATTGTCTCAATCTCGGTCGGGGGAGGTTCCGTGAAAAGGAAAGCCTGGTCGGTCATACCGGCTCAGCCAAGCTTTCGCAACGCCGTGCGGGTCAATCAAGGCCAATTTACGGCGCGCCTTCCCGCCGGGCCTCGATGATGACGAAGGCCTGCGCCAAGGGAAACTCGTCGGTGATCGTCAGATGGATCTCGCCGCGATGCCCCGCCGGAAGCAAGGCGGCGAGCCGTTTCGACGCGCCGCCGGTCAGCGCCATCGTCGGCTTGCCGGACGGCAGGTTGACCACCCCCATGTCCCGCCAGAAGACGCCGGCGCTCATTCCGGTGCCGAGCGCCTTGGCGCAGGCCTCCTTGGCCGCGAAGCGCTTGGCGTAGGACGCCGCGCGCATCCGGCGACGTTCCGACTTGCGGATCTCGATATCGGTGAAGATGCGCTGGATGAAACGGTCGCCGTGGCGTTCCAGCACCTTCTCGATGCGGCGGATGTCGATCAGATCGTTGCCGATGCCGATGATCATTCGCCGGGGAGCTCCGATGCCGCCGGCGGGACGCCGACCTGGCGCCGGGCGGCAAGCCGCTCGCGCCGGGCAGACTGATACGCCCTCACCGCCGTCCGAACGATGAAATAGGCGATCAAGCCGGAGATGAGACCGAGCGGAAGGGCGCCGATGAGCATCGGCCTGAGAACGCGCAGAATCTCCTCCCACGGCGCGTGAAAGAGATCGGCGTGAAGCGGTGGCGGCGGCGGCCCGCCAAGGCCATGGCCGAGCAGCCAATGACCGACGGTATAGGAGGACCACCACATTATCGGAAAGGTGAAGGGATTGCCGACGACGGTACCGAAAAGGGCGGCAAGGACATTCCCGCCGATAAAGAAGGCGACGATCATCGCCATCAGAAAATGGAAGCCGAAAAGCGGAGTCCACGAAACCAGGACGCCGCAGGCGAAGCCGGCCGCGATCGCGTGCGGCGACGCGCTGAGCCTCAGCACGCGCTTGCCGTAATATTTGAGCGAACGGCGCCAGCTTTGGCGCGGCCAGGCGGCCACTCTCAGCTTTTCGGCCCTGCTCGGCGGGGTGCGACGACGAAACAACATCAGTTCAAAGGGCCAATCCGCGGCTTCCGGGTTTGACCGCGGGTATGGCCTCCATTTCCGGCGGAACCGCGTCGGCGGGATAGGCCGGCACCTTGTAGTTGGCAAGAGCGACCAGCGGCACGCCGACATCGGCCTCGCCGGCCGAACGATCGATCAGGCAGGCACAGGCCACGACCTCGGCCCCGAGCCCCCTCACCGCCTCGATCGTCTCGCGGATGGAAAGGCCGGTGGTCACGATATCCTCGACGATGAGGACCCGCGCACCCCTGGCGATTTCGAAGCGGCGAAGCCGGAATACACCGTCCTCGCGCTCCACCCACATCGCCG
The DNA here is from genome assembly GCA_963812275.1 of uncultured Alphaproteobacteria bacterium. Taxonomy (GTDB): domain Bacteria; phylum Pseudomonadota; class Alphaproteobacteria; order Rhizobiales; family Kaistiaceae; genus Bauldia. Next base: position 211,956 of record CAWEUQ010000004.1, read on the forward strand.
GCACACCGAGTTGCCTTGCGGTCTCGTAGCCGGGCACGATTCCGCCGACGGCGGGGGAAATGACGAAATCGATATCGCCAAATCCGGCGGCGCGGACTTTCTCGGCGAGCGCCCGGCAAAGCCGTTCGGTCTTCTCGGGGTACATGAAGACCCGGGCCTTCTGCAGGAAGACCGGGCTCCGCAGGCCCGAACTCAGGATGAAATGGCCTTCGAGGACGGCCCCGGCGCTGCGAAAAACCTCAATAACCTCAGCCTCAGTCATCAACTTTCCTTCAAGCATTCACACGCGCCGCCGAGCTGACCACCGGCCTCGCCCGAAGCTGCGCAATAAGGCGCGAAAGGTGCTTCCAATCAAATACCTCAAGATCGATCAACATGACCGAAAAATCCGGGGCGGCCTGCGTGATCTTGAGATTGGAGATATTACCGTCATTGTCAGCAATCACCTGGGCAATCTGGGCAAGCGTACCCGGCTCGTTCATCGCCGTCACTTCGATCCGGGCGGGAAAACGCTCGGCGGCATCCTCGTCCATTTCCCAGCGAACATCCAACCAGCGGTCCGGTTCGTCGTCGAAGGCCTTCAGTGCCTGCGAGGTGATCGGATAGATGGTGACGCCCTCGCCCGGCGTCGTGATCCCGACGATCCGTTCGCCCGGCAGCGCGCCGCCCTCGGCGAAGCGCACCGGCATATCGCCGGCGAGGCCGCGGATCGGAATCGCCCGGTCATTCTTCGGATCGGCCTTCGGGGCGCTTTCGGCCTTTCGGGCGAAACCCGGCACGCGGAATTTGAGACCCGCGGCGCGCGACGAGCCGAACCAGCCCTCCTCGTTGCGGGCGCGACCGCGCGGCTGCCGCTCTTCCTTGTGATCTGGAAAGGCGGCCTTGAGCACATCGACCAACGGAATCTCGCCGCGTCCGACCGCGGCCAGCGCATCGTCGAGATTCGACTGGGCAAGGCGCGGCAGGATCGCCTTCATCAATTCGTCCGAATAGACGCGCTTGGCGCGCTCGAAGCCACGCTCGAGGATGCGGCGACCGAGACCGGCATACTGGCGCCGCACCGCCGTGCGGGTCGCACGCCGGATCGCCGAACGCGCCTTGCCGGTCACCACCATCGATTCCCAGGCGGCGGGCGGCACCTGCGCCTTCGAACAGACGATCTCGACCTCGTCGCCGTTATGGAGTTCGGTCATCAGCGGCATCGTGCGGCCGTTGATCTTGCCGCCGACGCAGGTGTCGCCGACATCGGTGTGAACCGCGTAGGCGAAATCGATCGGGGTCGCGCCGCGCGGCAGCGCGATCAGCCGTCCCTTCGGCGTGAAACAGAAGACCTGGTCCTGGAACAGCTCGAGCTTGGTGTGTTCGAGAAACTCTTCCGGCGTATCGCCCTCGGCCAGCATTTCGATGGTATGGCGCAGCCACTGATAGGCGCGGATCTCCGCATCGAATCCGCTCTTGCCATGCGACACGCCGTTAGCGCCGTTCGCACCAGTGGCACCGTTGCCCTTCGACTTGACCGGCACCCCGTCCTTGTAGAGCGCGTGCACGGCGATACCGTATTCGGCGATCCGGTCCATCTCCGCCGTCCGGATCTGAAGCTCGACCCGCTGGCGACCCGGGCCGATCACGGTCGAATGGATCGACCGGTAGTCGTTCTGCTTCGGTGTCGAGATATAGTCCTTGAAGCGTCCGGGAACGGCCGGCCAGGTGCTGTGGACGACGCCGAGCGCGGCGTAGCATTCGGCAACCGAACCGACGATGACGCGAAAGCCGATAATGTCGGAGAGCTGCTCGAAGCTGACCGCCTTGCGCTCCATCTTGCGGAAGATCGAATAGGGTCGTTTTTCACGCCCATGGACCTCGGCGGAAAGGCCGTTGCGGGCGAATCCCTCGGTCAGCTCCTTTTCGATCCCGGCGATCAGGCTGCTGTTGCGGCGGCGCAATTCCTCGAGGCGCTCGGCGATCGTCGCATGGGCCTCGGGATTGACGACGCGGAAGGCCAGCTCCTCCAGTTCCTCCCGCATGTCATGCATGCCCATGCGACCGGCCAGCGGCGCATAAATCTCCAGCGTCTCCTCTGCCGTCCGCTTGCGCGACGCCTCCGGCATGAACTGGAGGGTGCGCATGTTGTGGAGACGGTCGGCGAGCTTGACGAGGAGGACGCGGACATCCTCGGAAATCGCGAGGAGCAACTTGCGGAGGTTCTCAGCCTGCGCCGCCTTCTTCGAGACCAGATCGAGCTTCTGGATCTTGGTCAGTCCCTCGACAAGACGGCCGATATCCTCGCCAAAGGTCGAATCGATCTCGGCGCGGGTGGCGTCGGTGTCCTCGATGGTGTCGTGCAGGAGCGCCGCGGCGATCGTCGCATCATCGAGCCTCAGATCGGTGAGGATGCCGGCGACTTCGAGAGGATGGGAGAAATAGGGATCGCCGTTGGCGCGCTGCTGGGTCCCATGCTTCTGCATGGCGTAGACATAGGCCTTGTTGAGCAGGGCCTCGTCCGCGTTCGGATTATACCGCGTAACCCGCTCGACCAACTCATACTGGCGCATCATGGCGCACGCGTCCGACGGCTAAATGCCCGGCCGCGCAGTGCGACCGGGTCCATTCGACCCCTGAACAGTAATATAGGAACCCGAAGGTTTATAAGCTATGGAACCGACTGCGATCAGAAATCGTCGGTCTTGTCGGGCGGCACCATGCTTTCGAGGCCGCGCAGCAGCTCATCCTCGGACATCCGGTCAAAAGCCACCTCGCCGTCATCCGCGGCCCCGGCCGCCTTCGGCGCCGCGATCATCGGAACGGCCTCGGGCTCGGGCTCGTCAACCTCGACGTATTTCTGCAGGGAATGGATCAAATCTTCCTTGAGGTCGTCGGGAGAAATGGTCTCCTCGGCGATTTCCCGGAGTGCGACGACGGGATTCTTGTCGTTGTCCCGGTCGATGGTCAGCGGCGAGCCGCTGGAGATCATCCGGCCGCGATGACTGGCCAGAAGCACCAGTTCAAAGCGGTTTTCTACCTTGTCGACGCAGTCTTCGACGGTGACGCGAGCCATAGGCCAGTCTCCTGAGGAAATCGGGGGTTACGCGTGGAAATAGGCCGCTTGCCCGACAAAAGCAAGGCTCCTTGCCGGATCGGCTCTGGACTGTGGCGATCCGCGCGCTATATGGCACTGGATATATATGCTGCTCCGATACCGGGGCCTTTATTTGGCGGACCATTTGAAACCGCACACACCGGAAGCACAGACGTTGCGATTTTTGCGGCCTTGGCCGGGCCAGAACACGGCCCGTTGTGTGCTTCGAGCGTTTCTCCAACCCATGTACTCATCAGGCTGGACATGAAACCTATGTTTGACGAACGCGAAAAAATAGCCCTTTTCATCGACGGCGCGAACCTCTACGCAGCGGCAAAATCCCTTGGTTTCGACATAGATTACCGGCGTTTGCTCGCCGAATTCCAGAGCAAGGGCTATATGCTGCGTGCCTATTATTTCACCGCGCTCGCCGAGGACCAGGAATACTCCTCCATCCGCCCCCTGATCGATTGGCTCGACTATAACGGCTACACCGTCGTGACCAAGCCGACGAAGGAATTCGTCGACGCGACGGGACGCCGCAAGATCAAGGGCAACATGGACATCGAGCTCGCGGTCGCGGCAATGGAGATGACCGAGACGGTCGACCACCTGGTGCTGTTCTCCGGCGACGGCGACTTCCGCTCGCTGGTCGAGATGATCCAGCGCAAGGGCCGCAAGGTGACGGTGGTCTCGACGCTGGCGACCCAACCGCCGATGATCGCCGACGAATTGCGCCGCCAGGCCGACCATTTCGTCGATCTCGTGACCCTCAAGCAGAAGCTCGGACGCGATCCGTCCGAACGGCCGCCACGGCCCGAACGGGTCCAGCAGGGCGACGACGCGCGATTCGAGGACGAATTCGAGGACGACGACGCCTGAGCGATACGCGGACCGGGGCGACAATCCGATGGCCGGGCGCGAACCGGACCGCGACTGCCCGCTCTGCCCGCGGCTGGTGGCGTTTCGCCGGGAGTGGCGGGCGGCGGAGCCCGACTGGCACAACGCGCCGGTGCCGACCTTCGGGTCGCTCGACGCCCGGCTTCTCGTCGTCGGGCTGGCGCCGGGCCTGCGCGGCGCCAACCGCACCGGACGGCCCTTCACCGGCGACTATGCCGGCGACCTGCTCTACCGGACACTGATCGATTTCGGCTTCGCGACCGGCACCTATGCGGCGCGGCCGGACGACGGCCTGCACCTGGTCGACGTCGCGATCACCAACGCCGTGCGCTGCGTGCCGCCGGAAAACAAGCCGACGACCGCCGAAATCAGGACCTGCCGGCCGTTCCTGGTCAACACCATCGCCGCCATGCCGCGCCTCGCGGTGATCCTCTGCCTCGGCAAAATCGCCCATGACAGCGTCATCACCACGCTCGGGCTCAAGCGCTCGGCGATGCCCTTCGGCCACGCCGCCGCGCATGCGATCGACGGCGGACCGACGCTGATCAGCAGCTACCACTGCTCGCGCTACAACACGAATACCGGCCGGCTGACCGAGGAGATGTTCCGGGCGGTGTTCGCGGCGATCCGCACGCGCGATGTATGGTGGCGACGGCAGCGACGTCCTCGAAAAGGTCGGCAGTGGTGGTGCGACGATGGAGGGCGGAGACGCGCGGGACGCGATCTACGGCGGCAGCGGAGACGACCGGATTTACGGCGGTGACGGCGATGACAACGCAGCCACGGTCACCGCCGGGACTCTGGCCTTTGCGAATTCCAGGACCACGAAGACCGGTGGCCTCTATGGCGGCGGCGGCAACGACTACATTGATGGTGGCACGGGCAGTGACGTGATGCACGGCGGCGCCGGCGATGACGAAATATATGGCGGCACCGGGATCGATGTTGCGTTCGGCGATGATGGCGCCGACTTAATGTACGGCGGCAGTGGCAACGACTTCGCTTATGGCGGTGATGCCGCCGATTTAATGTACGGCGGGACCGGCAGCGACACGATAAATGGCGACGCGGGCGATGATGCGCTCTATGGCGGTGACGGCGCCGACAACCTTTCCGGCTCGGACGGTAACGACTTTCTCTACGGCGGCAACGAGTTCGACAACCTGTTTGGAGGTTCGGGCGTCGATGTTGTGTTCGGCGGCAGTGGCATAGACCTCGCGTATGGTGGCTCCGGCAATGACAAGATGTATGGCGGTAGCGACATCGATGAGATGTATGGCGGCGCGGATGACGACACTGTCGACGGCGGCGAGGGCGACGACAACCTCAACGGTGACGATGGCAACGATCTCGTCAGCGGCGACGCGGGCAATGACGAGATGTATGGGGGGGCCGGCAACGACGACATGTATGGCGGGACCGGCAACGACAAGCTGTTCGGCATCACCGGCAACGATAGCCTGCACGGCGACTCGGCAACGACGGCCTGTATGGCGGCGACGGCGGCGACAACCTGCACGGCGACGATGGCGACGACGAGCTCTATGGCGGCGCCGGTGACGACGACCTCCGCGGCGGCGACGGTAACGACAAGATGCATGGCGGTGACGGCAACGACACCATGAAGGGCGGCGACGGAGACGACTTGCTGTCGCTGCTTGGCACCGGCATCAAAACGATGTGGGGCGGCGACGGAGCAGACGCGTTCCTCTTCGATGTTGCGCCCGCGGCCGGAACCTATGCCGACATCAAGGACTATCAGCACGGCACCGACAAGATCGACCTCGACATGGCCAACTACAGCGCGCTTGGCGCCAAGGTTGGCAAGAAGGAGTTCTACGAGGGCAAGAACGCCCACGACAAGAACGACCACCTCATCTACAAGAACGAGAAGAAGCTCTTCTGGGATGAGGATGGAAAGGGCGGTGCGCACAAGGTCCTGATCGCCAAATTCGAGAAGGGCACGCACCTCGACCATCACGACTTTCTGATGGTGTGATCGGCGCGGCCGAGGCGCGGACAAAGTCGACACCGACGATGTCCGCGCTCGCCTAGGAGACCGAAGCCGACGCTGATCAGCAGCGACCACCGCTCGCGCTACAACACGAATACCGGCCGGCTGACCGAGGAGATGTTCCGCGCGGTCTTCACGGCGATCCGGGCAAGGCTGCCGGCGGCGTAAGAGGAGCTTTCACGCATTCCGAAGCGGAGCGTCACTGCTCCCGCGAGCCCGGAAGCTGACGTCGCTGCCGTAGGCGACCGCGAGCGGCCAGACCGCACCGTAAATGAACGCCCACACCATTTCCTCGACGGGAAACCCGAAGACCGTCATCCCTTCTCTGATCGTCGGCGCCCAAGCGAGGTGCGCGTCGGGATCAACCAGCGAGATGACGAAGAGCTGGAAGCCATAGACAATTGCGAAACCGATGGCGCCGGTCAGCGCGAACGGCCAGGCCTCGGGTCGCCGGATCAGGACGAATGCAGCTATGGCCGCCATGGCAAACAGGCCCGCCGTCATGATCGGCAGGGACAGAAAGCCGACGCCGCCCCGCCAGAGCAGAAGGGTGATGACGAGGGCGACGCCGCAGCAGGCAAGGTAGCGCCCCGTCATTTGTCGCAAGTCGACCCGGCTCTGAACCCGCTTTGAATAAGGCAGGACTGCCACCAGCCAGACCAGAACCCCGTTGCCGAAGGAGAAGAGCACGCCTTCGATGCTGAATGCCGCCCCAAAAAGGTGAGGTGGATCCCAGTATTCGGGCACGAAGACCGCGTCACCAAGGCCGAGCGGCGCGGCGCAAAGACCCGAGAGGAGAGCCACTTTGCGGTGTGCCGGGACCAGAAGCGGAGCGACGTCGCCCATAGGCGACAGAGCGCCGATCCTAGGCATAACCGCTATCGGGCATCAACCGGCGCCCGCAGGATCGGTGATCCACCGTTCAACAGGGGGATCGGCGATGGCGTCTCCATCTCCGTCGCCGAAATCGATCGGCGCGAGCTCCGCTGCCGCCAGCGCCGCCGCAAAATCGTCCTCAACGTCGTGGTCGGCGCCGTGTTGGACCACGGGCCAAGCGGTCCGTAGCGGCGGGCTGAAGGCGCGCCCTGCGATCGCCACCGGGGCGAAGCGCTCCGGTGCGTAGTCGGCTCGCGAGCCGGTGTGGACGATGCCCGTTGCCAGCCATTCGGCGATCTGCGGTCGCAGCCGCCCATTGGGAAAGAGTCCGCGATAGATAACCCGACCGAGCCTCACCCGATCCTCAAGCCTGGCGAACCGGCGGACCGGAAAGCGCAGCGCCGCGTGGGCGGCGGCAGGAGGATGTGGAGGCGGCCGAACATCTCCATGGCGCGATATCCGGGTGCGTGAAAGATATGGCGATAGCGGGCGTTGCGAACAACGCGACGTTCCACATAGGCCTGCTCGTTGGCGATCAGCGAGCGCGTCAGCCGGTCGCTGTTGCCGCTACGGACAAAATCGCGCCAAAAATCGGTCATGTGGGCGCTGCGGGTGACTTGCGGAACTAGGCCGAAGCAATCCTGCCGCCGTCTCAGAGAAAGGTCGTAGAGAAGCAACTGCGGAAATGCGTCGCGAAAGATGAGCCAGTTGGATCGCTCCAGCGCTTCAAAGGTGCATTCTTTCCGCCGTACGCTGACCGGGCATGGATGCCGTCCCGACTTGAGGTCCGTCATGAAATATCCGGCGTTCCGCGAGACGAAGGCGGCGAGCAAGGCCCAATGGATTTCGGGATGCCGCCGCCAGAAGGCCTGGTACGCGCGCGTGCGGCTGACGTTGTCGCGGTTGAGCCGGTCCGTCGATATATTGATCCTTCTGACCAACATGGCCGCCGGAAAGCTGTCGGCGATATCGTTCATATGCGGTCATGCTCCCGCGGCCCAGCAAACCCGGTATCTCGCGACGCATCGCGTTGGCACCGCAGCATGCGATTTCGCCTCAACCCCCCATCCGGTCCGCCGTTAACCCCAAGCCTGAGCCCCAACCTAGCGCGCTGGCGGTGCTGGACCGCATGATCCAGATCAACAACATTCTAGCGATTGGCGTTCTCGCCGCCTGAAGAAAAACATCGCTTCGGCGGAGCTCAATCGGTCGTCGACAGGACGGCCGGTTCCTGGCGTCGCTCGCAGCGGGAATCGGCGCGCGATCGGCATCCGTCCCCGAAAAAAGTGTAACAGCCCGCCACAACCGTCGATCGGCTCGAATTCGCCGATTTCGCGCACCGACATGGGCCGTTTCCGGCCAAAGCGCACATTTCGTTACACTTTTCGACCTGACATCGTCGGGCGGTCTCCGCCTATGTCTGTGCCCATCGCGAGGGCGTTTCGTCCTCCGGAGCACGACACCGACAGGAGGAATCGGCATATGAAAACGCTCCATGGCCTTCGCCTCGCCTTGCTGGCCTCGTCCGTGTTCGCGGCGACAGCCGTCGGCGCGCATGAGCTGCCGCTCGGCGACGGCAACATCTCGACCGCCCCGGAAGTCGGCAACGTCTATGCGTGCCAGACCCGTTTCGGCGGCGGCGGCGCATTCCGCGACGGCGCCTGGATCGGCGGCGATACGTGGGACAGCGACCTGAAGCCGGTCGTCGACGGCGCAGTCGACTGGCCGAGCGAAATATCCATCTCGCTGGAGGGCGACAACCGCATCGTCCGCTCAAACAACCTGCCCGACCATCCGACCGGCGTCTTCGGTATCCAGCCGAGCGACGACGCCTATGCCTATGACCGCAATCCCAACCAGATCAGGGCCCAGGACATCCTCCTGACCCTCCCCGCCAATCCGACAGCGGCGAGCGAGGAAGGATGCGTCCCGATGGGGATGATCGGATTCGCCACGAGTGGCGCGGCCATCTACAACGCCCTCGACGCGCTCGGTCGCGACGCGGCGGCCCACGAGATCCAGGACGCCTGCAACGGTCATCCCGAACGCAGCGGCCAGTATCACTATCACGACCTCTCGGCCTGCCTGTCCGATACGCGCAGCGAAGCAAACGGTCACAGCGATCTGCTCGGCTACGCCCTCGACGGATTTGGCATCTATGGCCTCTATGGCGAGGATGGCGAGGTGATCACCAACGACGATCTCGACGCCTGCCACGGACACGTCCACGAGGTGATGTGGGACGGCCAGCCGACCGAGATCTACCACTACCACTTCACCCAGGAATATCCCTATACGATCGGCTGCTTCCACGGCACGCCGGTCCAGGTACAGGGCAAACGCAGGGTCGCCGGCGGTCCCCCGGCCGGCGGAACCGGACCGGTCTCGCGCCCGGCGCACCCGGCGGCCGGCGCGGGCTTGGCGCTCCGCCGCGCGGTGGACGCCCATTCGGCGGTCGCCCGCTCCTCTGACGCCCACCGCGCGGTTAAAGGCCCCGGCAAAGCGAACCGGGATAATCCACCGCCCGCTCCCCAAACCGCTGGCTCATCTCAGCGGCTTTGACCGCGTCGGCAGTATCGTCAGCGCGCCGGGCGCCCTGAAGGGATGAAAAGGAAGCCGCAACGCCGGAGCGCTGACATTGCTTGATCGTGGATTCCGCTTTTCCGTCCGGGATTGCGTCAAAGCAAAGAGTTCACGCCGGCCGCCGGCCAGGCGACGAAACCTTACCCGGCCGCGGCGACGCGGATCGGCGCCACCCCGCGGGCGATCATGGCGCGAAAGTCGCTTGCCGGCATGGGCCGTCCGAAGAAATAGCCCTGGGCGCGGTCGCATGACGTGCCCGACAGGATATTCGCCTGCTCCTCGGTCTCGACGCCCTCGGCGACGACTTGCATGTCGAGGCCATGCGCCATCTTGACCAGCGCTCCCACCAGGAGCGCCTCGCGGCCGCCGGGAACCATCTGGCGTACGAAACTCTGGTCGATCTTGAGGCACGACACCGGCAGCTTGGCGATCTGAGTAAGGCTGGCGTGACCGGTTCCGAGGTCGTCAAGCGCCAGCCCGACGCCGATGGCACGCAGCGCCTCCAGCGATCGCAGGATCGTTTCGTCGTTTTCGAGCGTGAAGTTCTCGGAAATCTCCAATTCGAGCAGCCGAGCGGGGAGGTTGACCTCGGCAAGCGCCGCCGCGACGTCGCGCAGCAGCGCCGGATCGGCGATTTGCACCTGAAAGAGGTTCACCCCCACGAACGTATCCTCCGACCCCAACGCGCGCCATTCGGCCGCCTCCCGGCAGGCCGTGCGGAGCACCCAGAGCCCGACGTCGGGAACGAGCGGGCCGGCGAGCAGCACATCGAAAAAGTCAGCCGGTGGAACGATGCCGCGCGCCGGGTGCCGCCAGCGCAACAGCGCCTCGGCGCCCAATACCCTCAAATCGGACGACCGCACCTGTGGCTGAAAGAACAGCTCCAGCTGCCCGGTCTTGAATGCCGCCTCGATCTCGCCCTCCAGCGCCCGTTGGACATTGAGGACGGCCCTCATGAAGGGGGAAAAGACCGCGCTTCGGTTGGCGCCCTCCGCCCTGGCGCGGGAGAGCGCAAGATCGGCATCGGCCAGCAATTCGTCGATATCGGTGCGCGTGCCGGCGTCCGACACGATGCCCGCCCAGGCGCCGATCGCGACCGACTTTCCCTGCACCTCAAGCGGCTCGACAATGTGGTCGATCATGGCGCGAATGCTGGCGATCTGTGCCAGCGGATCACCCACACCGGAAACCAGGACGACAAACTTGTCACCACTCAGACGATAGGGCTTGCCGAAGTCCGCCGCGGCCATGACCAGGCGCCGCGCCACCGATTTCAGCACGTCATCGCCGGCGGCGAAGCCGAGCGCGCTGTTGACGGCGTGAAGGCCATCGAGGTCGAACAGCGCAAGGGCGAGGGTGTCGGCGGCAGACGGCTTCCTGGCTGAAAAGCGTTCGCCGAGATCCTGGTAGAGCGCCGCGCGGTTGGGCAAACGGGTGAGCTGGTCGGTGTAGAGGAGACGGCGCATGGCTTCCGTGGCCGCCAGATCGCGGACAACGGCCATGGTTCGATCATCGCCGCGCCCGGTGATCGGCCCAAGCATGATGCTGACCGGAAAGTCCGTGCCGTCCTTGCGGCGCCCGAGAAGGTCGAGACTGTTGCGGATCGGCCGGTGGCGCGGCTGCCGATCGTAGGCCGCGCGCTGACCGACATGGGCGGCGCGAGCCGCTTCAGGCAGCAGGATTTCGACCGCTGCGCCGACGAGTTCCTCCCGGCTATAGCCGAACATCGCCGCGAGGTGACCGTTCACCCGCGAGATCGTCCCGTCTTTCGCGACAACGACAGCCGCGTCGGGCATCAGATCGAACATGCCGCCGGGTTGCCATTCACGTTCCCAATTGTTGGGCACAGAGGATTTCCTCCCTCAGCCGTTGCAGCCGGCGGAGCGTGACAATCATTGCGCTCAAACGGTAAACGCTTTGTTCGAATGTTCGCCGAAACCTAGCGTTGGTTCGCTCAATAGAGCTCCAAGTCGCAGCGCGATTCGGTCAAATACCCAACGACATCAACGGTTGGCGGCGGACGATCACGAGGGGCGCGTTCGTGCTTCGGTCGCGCACGCCCGGCGCGGTACCACCCGCTCGCGGTCGATATGGCTGGCGCGATCCCGTCGCCGGCCCCGCTGTTAATCCAAAGAGTCAGCATCCTCGGCGCCAGCAGCGATCACCTGATCGTCGACCCGGGCAAGGCCAGCGCCCTGGTCGGCACCGAAATCCGGTTCGAGGTCAACTACAGCGCGCTGGCTCGCGCGATGACCTCGCCCTTCGTCGCCAAGACGACGGCGACAATCGTTCCGGCGCGAGCCCGGACGATCAGCCGATGATCCGCAGCGCGCCGGGAAGGGATTGCAGCTAAACCGAAGCCCCGAAGATTTCGGTGAGTGCCGCGCGCATCACAGCCGGATCGGCGTCGACGCCGGTCCAGTATTTGATGCCGATGACGCCCTGGTTGATCAGCATGCCGAGGCCATCGACGACCGTGCAGCCGCGCGCTTCGGCATCACGCAGAAGCAGGGTCTTCGGCGGATTGGCGATCACGTCGGCGATCACCATCCCCGGTTTCAGCGTATCGGCGACGATATCGAGCCGCCCCTCGACATCGGGATAGAGGCCGATCGAGGTCGCGTTGACGACGACGTCGGTGCCGTCGGGGATGGCGAAGGCGCCCTCCCAGGGAACGAAAGTCGCTTTGGCGGCGGTCTTCGCGTTGAGGAGGTCGACGAGGGTCTGCCCCCGCTCGACACCGCGATTGACGACGACGATCTTCGTCGCGCCGGCCAGCGCCAGTTCGACGCCGATCGCCCGCGCCGCGCCGCCGGCGCCGAACATGACGACGCTCTTGGCCTTCGGGTCGACCTTCTCCATCAACGACTTGAGGAAGCCCTTGCCGTCGGTATTCTCGCCGATGAATTTGTCGCCGCGCCGCACCGCGCAATTGACCGCGCCCATGATCTCGGCCAACTCGCCGAGTCCGTCGAGGTGCTCGATCACCGTCACCTTGTGCGGCAGCGAGCAGTTGAAGCCGACCCAGCCCATCGCCCGGGCACCGCGTACGGCGTCGCCGAGGAGCGCGGGCGGAACCTCGCAATTGACGTAGCGGACGTCGAGGCCGTGGTGGCGATAGGCCGCCTCGACCATCGCGACGGTCGGGTTCTCCGCCGCACCGGTCGAGAAGCTGCCGGTCAGCGTGCTGAGGAAACTCCTGGGCATGCGAATCGCTCCCCCTGGTTGAGATTCAGTCCGTGTGAGCCGAGATCCAGCGAAGCACGTCGGCGGCGTTCCGATCCGGCGGGAAGACCGGATAGAAGACATGCTCGACGACGCCATCGCGGACGATCATCGTCAGCCGCATGAGCAGGGTCTCCCCGCCGGCCGCGAAGGTCGGCAGGCCGAGCGCACCGGAAAAGGCGAGGCTCTCGTCGGAAAGCAGCGGAAACGGCAGATGGAGACGCCGGGCGGCTTCCTGCTGATAAGCGGTCGCCTGCGTCGACAGACCGAACAAGCCCGCGACGCCTGCCCGCCTGAGGTCTTCGAAATGATCCCGGAAGGCACAGGACTGCGGCGTACAGCCGCGCGCGCCGGGGATCAGGTCCCAGTCGGCCGTCGGCAGGGGACGCCCCGGCTGACCGGTCTTCGGATAGGCGTAGACCACGACCCGGCCCGGCAAATTCGCGAGGATGACGCTTTCGCCGGTCGTCGCCGTGAGCGGCACGCGCGGAAGCGCGGTTCCGATCAGTCCGTCGGCGCCGCCGTCGTCGACCGGGACGGGAAGGTCATCGGGAATGGTGAGAATATCGACCACGCCTCACCCCTTTTCCCGGAGCAGCCGGCCCTTTTCGCGACTCCAGTCGCGCTTCTTCTCGGTCTCGCGCTTGTCGTGGAGCTTCTTGCCGCGCGCCAGCGCCAGCTCGACCTTGGCGCGTCCCTTGTCGTTGAAATAGATCTTCAGCGGAACGACGGTCATGCCATCGCGCTGGACCGCGCCGGCCAGCCGGTTGATTTCGGTCCGGTGCAGGAGCAGCTTCCGCGGCCGCCGGGTCTCGTGCTGGAAGCGGTTGGCCTGGAGGTATTCCGGGATATAGGCGTTGTAGAGCCACAGCTCGCCGCCGCGCTCGCCGGCATAGGAGTCGCCGATATTGGCGCGCCCGCCACGCAGCGACTTCACCTCGGTGCCGGTCAGCGCCAGGCCGGCCTCGAATGTCTGTCCGATTTCATAATTGAAGCGGGCGCGGCGGTTATCCGCCGCGACGCGCGACGGCGCCTTGGCTTTCTTCGCGGCCATCAGTGGATCAATTGATCAACCCGGCATGGACCATGGCCGAGCGGATCTCCGCCTGTGTCGCCTTGGATACCTTGACCATCGGCAGCCGCATGTCGTCGCTCATCTTGCCGAGCATCGACAGGGCATACTTGGCGCCGGACGGATTGGGCTCGAGGAACAGCGCCTTGTGGAGCGGCATCAGGCGGTCCTGATAGGTCAGCGCCTTGGCATAGTCGCCGTCGAGGCAGGCATCGTGGAACTCCGCCACCATCTTCGGCGCGACGTTGGAGGTGACCGAGATGGTGCCGCGGCCGCCATGGGCCATGACCGCCAGCGCCGTCCCGTCGTCGCCGGAGAGCTGGATGAAGTCGGGCCCCATCGCCTGCCGCTGCATGCTGATCCGGTCGATCTTGCCGGTGGCGTCCTTGACGCCGGCGATGTTCTTCAACTCGAACAGCCGCGCCATGGTCTCGACCGACATGTCGATCACCGAGCGTGGCGGGATGTTGTAGATAATGATCGGGATGCCGATCGCGTCGTTGATCGCCTTGTAGTGCTGATAGAGCCCTTCCTGGCTGGGCTTGTTGTAATAGGGCGTGACGATCAGCACGCCGTCGGCCCCGGCCTTCTCGGCATGCTGGGCGAGTTCGATCGCCTCGGCGGTGTTGTTGGACCCCGCCCCGGCGATGACCGGGACGCGGCCGGCAGCGACCTCGATGCAGATCTCGACGACCCGCTTGTGCTCGGCATGGGAGAGCGTCGGGCTCTCGCCGGTGGTGCCAACCGGCACGAGGCCGTGGCTGCCTTCCTCGACCTGCCAATCGACGAAGGCGCGGAATGCCTCCTCGTCGAGGGCGTTATTCTTGACCGGCGTAACAAGCGCCGTGATTGATCCCTTGAACATGTCGGCCACAACCTCGCCGGATTTTTCGCTATTTTATGGGGCCGAGACCTTATTCCGGGCCGACCGGACGGGCAAGGACGGCCCGGAGAAGGGCTCGTCAAGCAATCGTTCACTATGGCAGAATAGGCTCTATGTCGAGGGCTGAGTCCATTCGACAGGGCCGGTCCGGGCAGCCAAGGCCACTGCAGCCCGCTCCGGAGAGGGCAAGCATGACGTTCGACAACGGAAAGACGATATCGCGGAGAACTGTCGCCATGCGCGGCAGGGCCATGCTGTTCCCGGTCCTTTGCGCGCCCGCGTTGCTGACCTCGGCCGCGATTCCAGTGATGGCGGACGACACCACCGGCTCGATCCAGGTCGCCGACGTCCCGACCCCACGGCTCAACCCCCAGCGTACCTATTCCGACCCCCTGCCCGCGACCGCCGATCCCATCGCCCAGTTCATCGCCACCACGGACGACCAGGATCGCGGGGTTGTCGAGGATGGTGACGCGCCCTTGGCCTTTACCCCGGTCGTGCCGGCCAAGCCCCTGCCCGCCGCCTCCAAGGCCGACCTCAACAACATCGGCCTCCGCTACGCGCTGAAATTCCTCGACGACGGCGATCCCGCCGCGGCGACCGCCGCCGCCTATGCGATGCCCAATCCGGTCGACACCAAGGTGATCGACTGGCTGGTGGCGATCAGCGGCAGGGACGACGTCCCCGCCAGCCACATCGCCGACGTGTGGCGGAAACTGTCGGACTGGCCGGGCCAGGCGCTTCTGCAGATCCGCTTCGAGCAGGCACTGGTCCGTGAACAGCCGCCGGCCAACGTCGTGGTCCACGCCCTCGGCGGTCGCAAGCCCGAGACCGACAAGGGCCTGATCCTCCTCGCCAAGTCGTATCTCGCCCTCGACCGAAAGACCGACGCTGCAAATGTCGTGCGCACCTATTGGCGCGAAGAACAATTCGACGTCGACACCGAAAACCTGTTGCGGAAGGAACTCGGCGGGTTGCTGACCAGCGCCGACTACAAGGTGCGGACCGACAGGCTGCTCTACGAGGAACAAATTTCCGCCGGTCTCAGGAACGCCAAATACCTCGACAAGGGCGAGCAGGCCCTGGCCGCAGCGGTCGCGGCATCCGAGACCAGCAAGGATATCAGCAAGGCGCTGGCCGCGGTTCCGGCCAACCTGCGCAAGGATCCGATCTATACCTTCGCGCGGGTGCAGTCGCTGAGGCGTGCCGACAAGATCGACGAGGCCGCGAACCTGCTGCTCTCGGCGCCTCGCGATCCCGCCCTCATCGACGGCGACGCATGGTGGATCGAACGCCGGATCGTCTCGCGCGCGCTGCTCGACGAGGGTGACGCCAAGACCGCCTACCGCATCGCCGCCGCCCACTCGGCGGAAACCCCGGCGGTCATCGCCGAGGCGGAGTTCCACGCCGGCTGGTACGCGCTCGAATACCTCAACGACCCGGCGACGGCGAAGAAGCATTTCGCCCGGATCCTCGATGTCTCGTCACGGCCGCTGAGCGTATCGCGCGCCGACTACTGGCTTGGCCGCGCGGCTGAGAAGCAGGGCAATCGCTCGGCAGCGATCACCTATTACAAGCGCGCGGGCCAGCATCCGACCACCTATTACGGCCAGCTCGCCCTCGCCAGCCTCGGGGTCAGGACCCTTCCGATCGCGCCGCCGCCGCGCGCCGACGCCGCCACCAAGGCGCGGTTCGAATCGCGCGAACTGGTGCAGGTGATCCGCCACCTCGACGCAGCCAATCGCGGCGACCGCAATGACATCTTCTACCGGAAGCTCGCCGACGAACTGACCGATCCGGCCGAGATCGCGCTGCTGGCGGAAATGGCCGAGGAACACGGCGGCCATCAGTTTGCGTTGCAGATCGGCAAGCTCGCCGCCTATCGCGGCCTGCAGGTCGACGCGACCGCGTTTCCCGTCTCGGCGATTCCGAGCTCGGCGAAAACCGGCGATGTCGAAAAGCCGCTGGTCTACGCGATCGCCCGGCAGGAAAGCGCCTTCAATCCGCAAGCGATCAGCGGCGCCGGCGCGCGGGGCCTGCTCCAGCTGATGCCGGCGACAGCGAAGATGATGGCCAAGTCGGCGGGCCTGCCCTATTCGCAAGACCGCCTGACCAGCGACCCCGCCTATAACGCCGCGCTCGGCGCGACCTTCCTCGGCCAGTTGAAGGCGAGCTTCGGCGGCTCCTTCATCATGACATTCGCGGGCTATAACGCGGGCCCCAACCGTGTCCACACCTGGGTCGACAAATATGGCGACCCGCGTGATCCGAATGTCGATGCGGTCAACTGGGTCGAGCGCATACCCTTCACCGAAACCCGCAACTATGTGCAGCGCGTGATGGAGAACCTTCAGGTCTATCGCGCCCGGCTGGGCCGTCCTGCCCTGACCATCCAGACCGACCTGAAGCGGGGTTAGAGTGACATTGGCAAGCGTCGATGAATCGTCGACGGCGGATCCTCAGTCCGCCTATCGCGATCGCACCTACAGGAGCGCCGACGGGCTCTCGCTCCACGTCGCGGAATATGGCGATCCGAATTCGCCCTGGCTGCCGGTCGTCTGCCTGCCCGGGCTGTCGCGGAGCGCCCGGGATTTCCATCCCCTCGCCGTCCACCTTTCGACGCACCGGCATCGCCCGCGCCGAGTCCTCGCCTTCGACTATCGCGGCCGCGGCCTGTCGGAGCGGGACGAGAATATCGCCAACTACAATCCGTTGACCGAAATGACCGACGTGCTCGACGGCATGAGCGCGCTTGGCGTGAACCGGGCGATCGTCATCGGCACGTCCCGTGGCGGGATCATCGCGATGCTGATGGGTGTTGCCCGGCCGAACGTGCTGGCCGGCGTCGTGCTCAACGATATCGGCCCGGTGATCGAGCCGGTCGGGCTGGCGCGGATCAAGACCTATGTCGGCCGGACGCCGTCGCCGGACGACTGGGACGACGCCGTCCATATCATCCAGCGCCTCCACGGCGGTCAATTCACCGCTCTCAGCGATGCCGACTGGAAGGCTTTCGCCCGGATGACCTACCGGGACGAAGACGGACGCCCGGTCGGCGACTACGATCCGGCCCTCGCCAAGACCTTCGACGGCGTCGAATTCGATCGGCCGGTCCCCGAACTCTGGAAAGAATTCATGACCTTTGCCAGGATCCCGGTCCTGGCAATCCGCGGCGGCAATTCGGACCTGCTGAGCGCCGAGACCCTCGCCGAAATGGGCCAGCGCCATGGCGCGCTGGACGCGGTGACAATCGAGGGCGAAGGCCATCCGCCCCTCTTGCTGGACACGCCTATCCTCCAAAGAATCTCGGTCTTCATCACCCAGACCGAAGGCGCCGGGCCGCCGATCGATTCCGTCATCCCTGTCGAGCCGAAGGAATTCGATCTCGACGCGCGGCCGGAGCCGGCGCCGGAGGCCTAGGGGGTGATTCAGCCGGGGGGGCCGTAGTTGTCGTCCTCGTCTTCGGCGCGCTTGCGGTCCTCGGCCTTGATGTAGCCGGTGCGGCCACCGCTGGCGAGAATCGTCGCCTGACCGATCCAGTCGTCCCGCTCGATCCGTTCCGGAAATTTGATCTGCAGCCCGACCCAGCGAATTTCCGCCGGGGTCCAGGCCGCGATCTGGCCGAAATGGAAGATGCCGAGGCTGTTAAGCAGCGCCTCATTCTTCTTGCCGATGCCCCTGATCCGCTGGAGATCGTCCGGAACGCCGTTTCGCGGCGCGGAGAGGCCCGCCGGCCGCATCGCGGGCAATTCCTCGACAACGGGCGGTTCGGGAACCGGCTCCTGCGGCGGGGCGACAGGGGGCGGCGGGATCGCCGCGACATCCATGTCGTCCTCGTCCCAGGCCTCTTCGACCTGCCAGTCGGGATCGGCGACGACAGTCGCCTGCCGCCAGTCATCGCCGACGGGTTCATCCTCGGGAAGATGCTCGTCGAATACCGCCCCGCCGGCATGGAGCGGCTCCAATTCCTCCGCGGCCCCGGCATAGACCGGCGGCTCCTCGCGGCGGAGTGGGCTTTCCCGAGGAACGGGTTCCGTGTCGAGATAATCCGGATAGTCCGACCGCGGATGGCCGGAGGCATGGCCCTGCTGCGGGCGCCACGACGAGGTGAAGCCGAACTCGGTGCTTCATCCACTCGATGGTGTCGTCCAAGGTGTCCGCCAGGACTTCCTGGGACCGCGCGAGCGCCGTCTCGGCGACAAACAGATAGACAAGCGACCCGAGGACGCACCCGGCAACGAACATCAGCACAAGCAGAAGCCAGATTTCGATGACATGCCAGATCAACGCTCGTCGGGCCCCCGCTCGAGCCACGCGGTCATGTCATCGACGCTGCGCGGGTCCTGATACCACCAGCCGACGACCACGCCGACGAGCAGCGCGGCCAGGAGATAGGGCCAATAAGCGATGATCAGATACAGCATCTCGCGTGGCTAGCCGTTGCCCGGCGGATCGATGGTAAACGCGATACGGCGATTGGCGGCCTTGCCCTCCTCCGTGGTGTTGTCGGCAATGGGCTGGCTCTCACCATAACCCTTTGCCGTCAGGCGTTCGAATTTCACGCCGGCATCGACGAGATAATCCACAACCGCCTCGGCGCGCGCCTGGGTGAGCTGGAGGTTGTTTTCCTCCGAACCATCCGAATCGCTGTGCCCGCCGACTTCGACGGCGGATCCCGGGCAGCGCATCAGTATGCCGGTCACACGATCGAGAAGCGGGTAGCTGTCGACCGATATCTGGGTTTCGCCCTTGTCGAATTCAATATTGCCGTCGCTCAGCGCCAATTTCAGCCGGTCGCGGCATCCGGCCGCGTCCAACGGCTGTCCGATTTGACGGGTAACGATGTTCACCCTCGTCTTGAACGTGTCGGGAATCAACTCGGCCGCAATTTCGTCTATTCGCTGCCTGGCGCGGTCGTGCGATGTCGTGCCGTCGATTTCGATGATGCTGTCGATGATGGCGAAATGCCCCCCCGCCAGCCGCGCGGCCACCTTCATGGCCCCCGTCGCACCGGCAACGAGGTCGTCGGGGGCGCCGCCGGCAAATCCGATCTCGTCCTTGATGCTGGCCGCCCCGAACTGGTCGTGAGCAGCCTCGACAAGAGCGTGCCTGTCGTCCTCCGATGGGGCATAGCCGGCCAGGACCAGGCCGTCGGCGGTGTGGGAAAGGGACAGCGTATAGGGCGAAACCAGGGGCGGAGAAACATCCGATTCGGCCAGCGCAAGGCTGGCGGGAAGCCGACGCGCATTGGCCTCGGTCAGCGCCAGATACGCATCGGAATTCGCCGCCTCGCCGTGGATCGAATAGGTCACGCCCTCGACCTTGGCGACACCCGATTTCAATTCGGCGAGTTGCTCCATCGCAAACTTCGTCGCACCGATCCAGTCGATCTTCGGCTCGCCGGACGCGATCTTCACGTCGTCGACGACGGAAACGCCGGCGAAGAGATTCCTGGCCAGGGCCTTGACCTCGGCCCGGCCGTCCAGCGAAGGCACATAGCCCGACAGGGTAACCGTGTCGCCTTCCCGCGTCCCGGTCCAACCATAATCCGAAACCGGCGCCGGTGTGATGGCATTGGCGACGATCTCGACACCCGGCGGCAGGGTTCCGCCGATCCCGCTGACGACCAACTCGTAGTCATCGACGCTGCGGGCCGTGCCGGCGATATCGAGGGTCAGGCCGTCGAGCATGACGCCGCCTTCCTCGAGCTTGCCGAGCGCCTGAATCGCGAAGCTCGCCGCCTCGGTAAAACCCTCGGGTTCGCCGGAAGCGATGTTCATATTGTCTATGATCGGGACGCCTGGATTCAGCGCTTCCGCCGCGGCGACCAGGGTCGATTTCGCTACCTCGTTCGGGACATAGCCGGCCAGAGTCAGCGATACGTCGTCGAGGCTCGCCGACCAGACGAACCGGTCGACGCGGGCGGGAAGAATATCCACCGGTCCGAGAGTCACGCCGCCCGGCATCGATTCCTTGAAGGCAAGGCGCGCCTCGGCAAAGCCCTCCGCGGTCGCCGCGGTCCCGGCAACGGACAGCGTTCCATCCGTCATCGTCACCTGTCCTTCCGACAGATTCGCGAGCCGTTCGAGCGCAAAGGCCGTCGCCGCATTGAACGTCTTCGATGCGCCGCGCGCCAGCCTGGTTTCGTCGAGGATTTCCGCATCGGGCAAAGCCCGACGCGCCACGGCCAGGACCGCGTTCCGGGTCGCTTCGGAGGGCACGCTGCCAAGCAGCGTGACCTTGCGGCCAGACCGGCGCGCCGACCATTCATAGGGCGACGCAACCGGCAGAAGCCCGCTGTTGTTGGTCACCGAGGCGACGCCGCCGACCGCGGCCGACGTCGCGAGCGCCTCTTCCTGAACTTCCGGTGTCGGGGCGACGCCGCCGATCTCGACGCTACGGCCGGAAACAGTCACGGTTGCCCAGTCATAACCGCCGGCGAGCAACCGCTCGGACACTTTCGCCGCGAGGTCGCGCTCAACCGCGCCGGTTCGCAGAACCACCGCCAGAACAGCAAGTACGATTGTCGCCGCGAGTCCGGGACGCACCCATCTTCGCCAGTTCGACATACCGCGAAACCCTCAATTCTCAACGCGCACCGGCCGCGCACCACGGGGGGAAACACCACCGCGACATACCCAGCCGGCAACAAGACCGATCTTATGGACTGATCGAACGCGGGATTGCGACGAATCTATGGGCGCGCGCCATCTTCGCCAAGAAAACAACGGCCTGCAAGCCATCGCGATGTCCCGGAAGCCTCCAGGACGTGGCCGGTTCGCCCGCGAAGCCGACCACATAAAGAAAATGCCCGGCGGATCACTCCGCCGGGCACGTATTTCAGGCTATGCGGATCGCTTAGAATTCAGTCTTCCAGCGAAGCCGACCGCCCCAAGCGTCCTTGGCACCCTTGCCGGTCGGATCGGTGTAAACAACTTCACCGCCGATCAGAGAGTTGGACGTGGGATGATAGTTGAGGCCGAGGGCGCCAACGAACAGCCCGTTCGCATTGTTCTTCGAGTAGCTGGTGTTGGTGCCGTCAGCATAGCTGGCCGTTCCAACGAGTTCCATGTTGCCGCTCAGAGCAATGCTGCCGGAGATGAAGGCACTCCACCACTGACCATCCTTACAGCCGCGGAACTTGCCGCCCGAGTAGGTGTCGGAGCAGTTGCCACCCTGGATGACGTAGCTCTTGGCGTTGTCCGAATAAGCGCCGGCAACCTTGAGCTTGAAGCCCGAGCCGATCTGACCTTCGGCGGCCAGGTCAACACCCCAGCCCGTGCCACTTGTGCGATCGGTCACGGCCACCGACGCCTTGACGTCGAAGCCACCAAGACCGCCGGTCAGGGCAAGAACGATATCCGGATAGTCGCCGGTAGCATTCTTCGCACCGGCGTAACGATCACGCGGATCTTCGAGGCCGAGCATGATGCCCCAGGTGCCCATCAGGTAGGACAGACGGAACTGGTCGGTCTTGTAGTCCGAGAAGCTCGGATCGGTCATCGTGTAACCGCCGCCGACATCGAACGTCGAGTTTGTCCAACCAACCATCATCGGACCGATCGCGGCATAGCCACCGTCCCAACGAACCGACTTGTCGGTTCCATTCGGAGCGTCGTTGTTGTCCGAAGTCGTCACGAACTTGAAGGCCGTGACAACCGGACCAAGATCGCCCATCGACTTGGCAGTGAAGTTGGCGCCGGCCTCAGAGTTGAAGCCCCACGACTGATTGTAGCTGTCCAGCGCATAGAGATCGCCGGCAACCGTGCCCGCATTGTCGGACAGAGGGTTCGACGGATCGGTCGTCAAGTGCCGGTCAACGTGTTGGCGACGTTGAAGTAGTTGCCAACCTGCCTGTTATCGTAGAACCACACGTCCATCTGGACGTAGCCACCGATCTTCAAGCAGGTATCGGTGCCCGGGATGTAGTAGTAGCCAGTGCCGAAGGCGTCACAGACTTTCACGTAGTCGACTGGCTCGACAGCGAGAGCGAGATCTGCCGCCTGGGCACCGCCGGCAACCGCAAACGCGGCCGCGGTACCGAGGAAGAGGGTCTTCAATTTCATAATCCTGACCTCCAAAGCTTGTTCAAGGGGCAGGTTGGTTCTTCTAGTGCTCCCGAACCGCATCGTTTGGTTCGGTGTGATGAGCCTCTGCGAAGTCTTTCCCAATCCCCGCTAAGCCATCCTGAACGACCTTGCCCCAAGGCGACCGCCAGAACAACGCGAACCACAGAAATCCGCGATCCGTGAGTCGCACCTTATCGACGGCCCCGGAGCTTGCAACGGCAAAACGGCCCTCAAGCCCGTCCCGCCATTGTTTTCCAATCCCGTGTTGCAGAATTGGCACGAACGCGGCCCCGTTGGTAACCTTTCGGTCAGGAATGGCCGGTTTCCGGCGGGATCGCCCCCCGCGGACGGGGTGATCCGAACGCCACAGGCGGGCGCGGTGCCCCTGCCCGGTGCCACCGGACGACGTGATACCCACCTCACCCACGACTTGCCTCCGATCACAAGCGACCCCGCGATTCAACTCGATATCCGTCGCGATATGCCCCGAACGCACGATCGCCGCTTGATCGGGCCGCCGCGGACCGTTATCTCGACTGGACCGGAGAGGTGGCCGAGTGGTCGAAGGCGCTCGCCTGCTAAGCGAGTATACGGGTTAAACCGTATCGTGGGTTCGAATCCCATCCTCTCCGCCATTCCTGTCACCGAGCCATCGCAACACCGACCGGATAGGGCCCGCCCCGTTGCCGAACGCCCTCTTCGTGGCCCTTTTTCTCCGCCGCACCCGGTCGTGACAATGACATTCAGCGACCTGCCTTGCGGCCAATTCGATGAAAAAGAGGCTTCGAAGAGGCCGACGTCTCGTCTATTGAGGAACTTGCGGGCGTCGATTTTTTCGCGGTCGGCGCATTCGTGTGAGACTGCCGGGAAAACCATGATCAACCTCAGCGAGGCCAACCCCAGGGGAATCGTCTGGATTGCCTCCTATCCGCGCTCGGGCAACACCTGGACCCGCGCCTTTATCAACGGCCTGACGCGGATCATGGCGAACCCCGAAGCAGAGGATATCGAACTTTCCGGCGTCGGCGACTGGTCGGTTTCCGAGCGGCTGCTGACACGCTACACGCCCTTCCTCCGCAAGCCCGCGAGCGCCGCCACAGCTGCCGAGATTGCCGCCGTCCGGCCGAAAGTCCAGGCGAGCATTGCCGCAACGGCACCAGGTATCGTCTTCGTCAAGACGCACAATGCCAACGGCAATGATCACGGCGTGCCGCTGATCAACAAGGCGGCGAGCGCCGGCGCCATCTATATCGTCCGCAATCCGCTCGACGTGGCGATCTCCTATGCGCAGTTCAGCAATGCCTCGATCGACGAGACGATCACGACGATGGCGACCGAGGGCTGGGGAATCGAGACCACCCCCGACAAGGCCCGGGTCATCTCCGGATCATGGAGCCAGAACGTGGCGTCATGGACCGACCAGTCGAATCCGGCGGTTCTGGCCGTCCGCTACGAGGACATGGTCGACCGACCGGACAAGACCTTCACCCGAATCGCCCGCCATCTCCGTCTCAAGCCGGACGGGGAGCAGATCCGGCGCGCTATCGCGATGACCAGCTTCGATCGTCTCCGCGCCGCAGAAGCCTCAGCCGGCTTCGCCGAGAAGCCCAAGACCGCGGAATCCTTTTTCCGTCAGGGCCGCGCCGGTCAGTGGCGGGAAAGACTGAGCCCGGAACAGATCGCCGCGATCATCGCTACCCATGGCCGGATGATGGCACGCTTCGATTATTTGCCCGAGGAACACCGGCCAGCATCGGTCGACCGCCGGCAGCGACTTGATCGGGCGCCGAAAGGCCGGCACCGTCGGTCGAGATGACTGAAAAGAACGAACCACAATCCCGGCGCGTGACGCCTCCTCAGGTTGAAACATGATCAATCTCGACAGTAGCAAACCCAGGGGGATCATCTGGATCGCCTCCTACCCTCGCTCCGGCAACACGTGGATGCGCGCCTTCCTCAATAGCCTGTCCAATGTCATCCGCGATCCGGCATCCGCGGAAGTCGACATCAACCGATTCGAGGAGGCCGCCGCCGCCGACAACGGCCCGGACCTCTATCCGCGCTTCCTCGGGAAGCCCGTCTTCAAGGCGACGCCCGCGGAGATCGCGGCCGCGCGGCCGTGGGTGCAGGCGGCGCTGGTCGAGGCCGCCGGGCGCCCGATCTACATGAAGACCCACAACGCCAAGGCGCTGGACCACGGCACGCCGCTCATCAACACCGACGTCTCCGCCGGCGCCATCTACATCGTCCGCAATCCGCTCGACGTCGCCATTTCCTATGCCCATTTCAGCGGCACAACCATCGACAGCATCATAAAGACGATGGCGACCAAAGGCTTGGGTTTCGAAACGACGCCCCAGAAGGTCCGGTCCGTTATGGGCTCGTGGAGCGAGCATGTCGCAACCTGGACCGACTATGCCAATCAGAGCGTCCTCGTCGTCCGCTACGAGGATATGATCGAAAAGCCGGACAGGATTTTCGCCCGGGTGGCGCAACACCTCCGTGTCAAGCCCAGCAAGGAGCAGCTTCGCCAGGCGATTGCCATGGCCAGCTTCGACCGCCTTCGCGCCAAGGAGGCGGCGGAGGGCTTCGTCGAGAAGCCCGACACCTCGATCACCCCCTTCTTTCGCGAAGGCCGCCCCGGCCAGTGGCGGGACACGCTCAGCAAGGAGCAGATCGCCGCGATCGTCTCCACGCACCGCAAGGCCATGCGCCGCTTCGGCTATCTGCCGAAGTGAGTTGCCGGCGGGGCGCGGCCGATCAAAAGTCCCAGTCGCCGATATTGATGGCCGGTTCGGCGAAAGCGGCGAGCTTTTCACGGTCCGCGACCATGACGTTCCGCCGCTGAACCTCGATCCCGTGCTCGGACAACAGTGCGAAATTCCGCGACAGGTTCTCAGGCGTCATCCCGAGATGAGCCGCCAGCGTGCGCTTGTCGTAGGGCAGAACGAAGCCGCCGTTGCTGCCGTGCCGCTTGTCCTGGACAAGAATCCAGTTCGCCAGCCGCTCGATGCTGGTGCACAGCCGCTGCGCCTTCAGTTCCATCGTCATGCGCCGGAAGGAGGCCGACATCTGCGCCACCACGGCGCGGGCGAAGCCGGCATCCTTCGCGAAGAACGCCCGGACGGTTTCGGCCGGGATCATCAGGATCAGCGACGGCTCGATGGTCCGGGCCGAGGCCTGGCACGGAAGATCGTAGATCGTCGAGGCCAGGAAAAAGGTGACGGGCGGCTGCACCACGCCGATCGACGCCTCCCGCCGGCCACGACGGGAATAAAGCTGCACCGCGCCTTCGAGCACCACATGC
Organism: uncultured Alphaproteobacteria bacterium; assembly: GCA_963812275.1. GTDB lineage: Bacteria > Pseudomonadota > Alphaproteobacteria > Rhizobiales > Kaistiaceae > Bauldia. Next base: position 237,961 of record CAWEUQ010000004.1, read on the forward strand.
AGATTGGCCGGCCGATCGCCCTCCGCGATCAGCAACTCGTAGGGCGGCACCCGCTTCGCAACCGCCCCGGCGGCGAGCTCGGCGAAATGGTCCTCCGCAACGTCCCTGAAAAGGCAGAGAAAGCGAATCTGGTCGGTGCTTGCAGGGAGCATAAGTCCTAATTGCCCAAGATCGGCGCAATTCACCATGATTTTTATCAAATCGCGCCAGCCGCAGATTTATTTTGTCGGCTCCGGGGCCTATCGTACCCTCCTCGCGGGCCAAGTTTCTCACCTGCCGACGGCGTCCGCCTTTCCTCAAATGCATTTCGGGAGCGAACAGGACCGTGAACAATCTCAGAATCCCCGACCTGGCCGGCAAGGTCTTTCTGGTCACCGGCGGATCGACCGGGATCGGAGCAGCCGTCGCCAGAGCCCTTGGCGAGCAGGGCGCGTCGGTCGCCGTGCACTACAATGCCAGCGAGGCAGAGGCGCGCGCGGTAGCGGATGAAATCGGCAAAAACGGCGGCGACGCCTTCCTCGTCAAGGGGGACGTGACCCGGTACGACGCCAATACGGACATCGTCGCCAGGACCGCCGACCATTTTGGCAAGATCGATGGCTTGATCAACAACGCCGGCGGCATGCTCGGCCGGATTCCGATGGAGGAATCCGACGAGGCGCATGATCGCGCCGTCGTCGACCTCAATTCGCATTCCGTGGTCTGGATGACCCGGGCCGCCCTGCCCTGGCTGAGGAAGTCGCGCGGCGTGGTCATCAACACCACCTCGATCGCCGCCCGCAACGGTGGCGGCGGCGGCGCGATCCTCTATGCGGCGTCGAAGGGCTTCGTCTCGACCATCACCAAGGGCCTCGCCAAGGAACTGGTGGGCGACGGCATCCGGGTCAACGCGGTCTCGCCGGGCGTCATCCTCACCCCGTTCCACGAGCGCTACAGCAACGAGGAGCAGATGAAGCAGATGGTCTCGACGATCCCGATGGCGCGCGCCGGCACGTCGGAAGACTGCGTCGGCGCCTACCTGTTTCTCGCCTCCGAAGCGCTCTCCGGCTACGTCACCGGCCAGATCATCGAGGTGAATGGCGGCCAGCTGATGCCGGGGTAGAGACCCGCGCTCAGGGATAGACCCGCGGCCTGACCGCCTTGCCTGTGGCGGCCAATTCGTAGGCCGCCTCGCAGATGGCGAAGGTCCTGAGGTTATCGACGGCGGCCGTGGAGGCAGCCTTCCCGGAACGAAAGCTCTCCAGCATGTGCCGGCAGGTGCTCAGAACGCTCTCCTGGGCGACATGCCACGGATGCGACGTCCAGTGGAGCAGCGGCGTGCCGAGATCCTCGGTCCGCATCTCGCCATCCCTGGTTACCTGCATCGTCAGGCCGGCATCGACGATGATCGCTCCGGCCGGCCCCTCGATCTCGACGAGCGTCTCCGGGAAGGGATCGGGAAGCTTGCGGCTCTCATAGGTGAAATCGACCACCGAGACTGCGCCGGAAACATGCTTCAGCATCACCGTGGCAGTGTCCTCGGCCCGAACCTTCGGGTTGCGCCTCTGGGTCTCGCAATAGACATGCTCGACCTCGCCCATGAAGATACGCGCGATATCGAGGGTATGGACGCCGAGATCGAGGATGACGAGCCGCTCCTCGTCGAAGAAGTATGGCTGGCCGGCGTAGATGTCGTAGCCCGTGCGGAACGTGATCCGGCCCCAGCTCGGCGTTCCGATCATCCCCGTCGCGAGCGTCTCGGCGACACGCATCAGGGGCGCCTGGAAGCGGAAATTCTCGTGGACGGCGAGGAAGACCCCCGCCTTTTCGGCCGCAGCGGTCATCGCAACGGCGTCGTCCCAGTTCGGCGCGAAGGGCTTCTGGACGATGGTGGCGATGCCGCGCCCGACCGCCTTTTCGACCAGCATGCGGTGGGTATCCATGCGCGTCGCGATGTCGAGAAGGTCGATCTGCTCGGCTTCCACCATCGCGTCGAAATCGGTGTACCAGCGCGGCACCTTGAATTCCCTGGCCGCGGCTTCGGCCTTGGCCGGATCGATGTCACAGACCGCGACAAGCTCGGCGCCCTCGGCCGCGAGGTCCTTCCAGGCGAACAGATGGTTCCGCGCGAAGAACCCGCAGCCGACCAGCGCCACACGTACCGAATCCGTCATGTTTCATTCCTCCCAATTCCAAGACTCGGGGTTTACCCCAGCGACACCGCTGCAAACAATGACCGAAGATGGAAGGCGGGACCGGGCGTATGGCTTGACGGCGGCAACGGCGAAGGCCAAACGTCACCAACAATCGGAAGCCCGTGAACGCATCGAGAAGCGGCGAGGATTTCCTCGCCCGGACCGCAGGAACTCAGGACATGAAGCAACCTCGCACGATCGCCTGTCTCTTTGCGGCTGCGATCGCCTTCTCGCCCGGTGCGGCCGTTCCGGCCGCCGCCCAGCCGAGCCAGGCGGCCTACGCGCTCTACAGCCGCCTGGTGACGACGATGGAAAAGTGCTGGTTCGGCCCGAACCCGACGGATTTCGCCCAGTATGTCTATTCGCCGGAGCCCAACGCAGCCGGCGGCCCGCGCATCCTCGTCGTGCCGAGGAACGCGCCGCACGAACTTCCGGTCCTGGTCGTCGAGATCACGGCCCCCGGCGGCAAGGCACACCTCAATGTCTACGGTCCGCTGGCGGGGACGTCGCTGTCCACCCGGATCGCCGCGGACCTGCGCCGCTGGATGGGCGGCAGCGACAGCTGCGGCTGAGCATCGGATCGTCCGACGGACACCAGGCTGCCCGGAGCACTACGGCGGCTCGACCCGACGATGTCCGCGGTTATGGACCTGCTGCAGCCGCAGGGGCTCGAAGTGATTCTCGGCCGTGAACGGCGCGCAGAACTTCGACAGGTCTTCGTCGTTGGCAACCAGAAACGCGTTCACGCCATGCAGGTCGCAGCCGACGAGGCTCATCTGCTTGCCGGCGCCGATCCGCTCGATCGCCTTCAGCGATCCGCCATAGATGTGTCCCCCGCCCCAGACGCTCTCCGCGTCATACGGCGTCTCGATATCGAGCGCCGGTGGAAACGCGGCATTGTATTCGACGCAAGCGACACGGGCGCGCAGGACCATTGTCCGCCAGACATGGGAGGTGTTCTGGTCGACATCGACCGAAACCAGGTCGACATCACGGTATTCGGGAGGAATGAGGTCGTTGATGTTTTCGGCCGTCGCCATGCTCTCGACGAGAACGAGACGACCGGATTCGATGAAGTCAGCGAACAGCGTCCGGATCCGGGCGCAGGCCTCGGGGTCCATCTCGACCCAGACGCCGCTGAACCCGCAATGTTCAAGCAGCATCCGGGAACAGTTCTGCTGCCCGTCCCCGACACCGATCTCGACGAAGCGTCGTGAGCCGAAGCCGATTCGCGAGAAGATCTCGCCGATCATCGCGTCTTCGTAATTTTGGGAATACACTTGGGCGCTTGCTCCGAACAGCCGTTTCGCCTCGCCATGGCGGGGCGAAAAGGCGACCAGCAGGTCGTCGGCGACCAGCCGCAAGATGCTGTTCTGGGTGTTCACGTTCGAATCGATGCGCGCCACGTGCCGCCGCAACTGGGTTGCATTGGCCTGGAGCGGATCGAGGCGCTTGCCGATCGCCGTGACCACCAATTCGACCGCCGCGATCCTGCCGGCGAGGTCGTTCGAGCCGGCTTGCGTGGTGCGAGTCAGCTTCCTGAGGCCAGCGACCATCCCCGCCCGCTTCGATCTGGCTGCCTTGGACGACGGATTCGACGTCTCTTGTCGGGATCGTCCGCTGAACCAATTCATGACACCGACGTCCCTCCCCGCGCAACGGCGCCTGTCTTCCCGCAGGCGCAAGACGGTTCGTATGAATTACACCGTCCCCCCGCAAGCGCGGCGGGTCAAATCGCATCCTTCCATGGGACAGCCCGGCGCGCTATGCAACGGAACCGCCACGCCCCGATCGGTCTCTCCTGAATGAACGCACCCGCTGCCATCTCCCCCGACATCATCGCCGCGCACGGCCTCAAGCCGGACGAATACGAGCGCATCCTGAAGCTGATCGAGCGCGAGCCGTCGCTGACCGAGCTTGGCATCTTCTCGGCGATGTGGAACGAGCATTGTTCCTACAAATCATCGAAGAAGTGGCTGCGGACGCTGCCGACGACCGGACCGCGGGTGATCCAGGGGCCGGGCGAGAATGCCGGCGTCGTCGACATCGGCGATGGGCTGGCGGTGGTCTTCAAGATGGAGAGCCACAACCACCCCTCCTTCATCGAGCCATATCAGGGGGCGGCGACCGGCGTCGGCGGCATCCTGCGCGACGTCTTCACGATGGGCGCGCGGCCGGTGGCGGCGCTGAACGCGCTCCGCTTCGGTGCGTCGGACCATCCCAAGACCCGGCACCTGGTGTCGGGCGTGGTCAGCGGCATCGGCGGCTACGGCAACTCCTTCGGCGTGCCGACGATCGGCGGCGAGGTCAATTTCCACCGCGGCTACGACGGCAACATCCTGGTCAACGCCTTCGCCGCCGGCATCGCCCCGACCGACGCGATCTTCTACTCGAAAGCCTCGGGCGTCGGATTGCCCGTCGTCTATCTCGGCTCGAAGACCGGCCGCGACGGCATCCACGGCGCGTCGATGGCCTCGGCCGAATTCGACGACGCGGCACACGAGAAGCGGCCGACGGTCCAGGTCGGCGATCCCTTTTCGGAGAAACTGCTGCTCGAGGCCTGCCTCGAGCTGATGGCGACCGGCGCGGTGGTCGCCATCCAGGACATGGGCGCGGCCGGGCTGACCTCCTCCGCGGTCGAGATGGGGGCCAAGGGCGACCTCGGCATCGAGCTCGACCTCGACAAGGTGCCCTGCCGCGAGACCGGCATGACGGCCTACGAGATGATGCTGTCGGAAAGCCAGGAGCGCATGCTGATGGTGCTCCGCCCCGAGATGCGCGAGGCAGCGGAAGCGGTATTCCGCAAATGGGGCCTCGACTTCGCCATCGTCGGCCGGACGACCGACGACCTTCGTTTCAAGGTGCTGCACAAGGGCAAGGTCGAGGCCGACCTGCCGATCAAGGAGCTCGGCGACCAGGCGCCGGAATACGACCGGCCCTACGTCGCGCGCCCGACGCCCGGGCCGATCGCCGAAACGATTCCGGAACCAGACGATTACGCCGAGGCGCTGATTCAGATTCTCGGCTCGCCGGACATGTGTTCGCGGCGCTGGGTGTGGGAGCAATACGACCACCTGATCCAGGGCAACACCGTGGTGAAGCCAGGCGGCGACGCCGCCGTGATCCGCGTCGGGGAGAGCGGCAAGGGACTGGCCTTCTCGGTCGACGTCACCCCGCGCTACTGCGCCGCCGATCCCTTCGAGGGCGGCAAGCAGGCCGTCGCCGAATGTTGGCGGAACCTGACCGCGGTCGGCGCGGAGCCGCTGGCGGCGACCGACAACCTCAATTTCGGCAACCCTGAGCGGCCCGAGATCATGGGCGAACTGGTCGGCGCCATCAAGGGAATCGGCGCCGCCTGCACCGCCCTCGCCTTCCCGATCGTCTCCGGCAACGTCTCGCTCTACAACGAGACCAACGGCACCGCGATCCCGCCGACCCCGACGATCGGCGGGGTCGGGCTTCTCGACGACGCCGGAGCCGCAACGACGATCGGCTTCAAGAGCGAGGGCGAAGCGATCCTCCTCGCCGGCGCACCGGACGCTTGGGGCACTCACCTCGGCCAGTCGATCTATCTCCGCGAGATCCTTGGCCGCGAGGACGGCCCGCCGCCGCCGGTCGACCTCGACCATGAGAAGCGGGTCGGCGACCTGGTCCGCGGCCTGATCCGCGACGGCCTGATCACCGCCTGCCACGATCTCTCCGACGGCGGACTGGCGGTGGCGCTCGCCGAAATGGCGATGGCGTCCGGAATCGGCGCGACGGTCAACCTGCCTGACGACGTGTCACCCCTGCCGGTCCTGTTCGGTGAGGACCAGGGCCGCTACCTGATCAGCACCCTCCCCGAAAACCGCGACGCGGTCATGGCCCGTGCCGAAGAATCGGGCATCTCTGCTCCATGGATCGGCAACACCGGTGGTACCGGTTTGATTCTGGGTGGCGTCGTTTCCATATCTGTTGCAAAGCTCAAAGAAGCTCACGAGAATTGGTTTCCGACTTTCATGGGTGCGGAAATCTGAACGATTGCGACATGGGAACACCCCAATGGCGATGAATGCCAGAGAGATCGAATCGCTGATCAAGAGCGAATTGCCGGACGCCAAGGTGGTGATCCGCGACCTCGCCGGCGATGGCGACCATTACGCCGCCGAGGTCGTATCGGAGTCCTTCCGCGGCAAGAGCCGTGTGCAGCAGCACCAGATGGTCTATAACGCGCTCAAGGGAAACATGGGCGGCGCCCTGCATGCACTCGCCCTGCAGACAAGCGTACCGGAGTGAGTTGGCTGCTCACGGCCGGTGACAGGATAAGGATTGAAGCGATGAGCGAAATTCGGCCCTGGATCGAAAACCAGGTGAAGAGCAACGACGTGGTCCTGTTCATGAAGGGCACGCCGACATTCCCGCAATGCGGATTCTCGAGCCAGGTGGTCCAGATCCTCGACTATCTCGGCGTCGATTACAGCGGCGTCAACGTGCTGGAAAACATGGATGTCCGCGAGGGGATCAAGGCCTATTCCGACTGGCCGACGATCCCGCAGCTTTATGTGAAGGGCGAATTCGTCGGCGGCTGCGACATCATCCGCGAGATGTTCCAGGCCGGCGAATTGCAGACGCTGCTCACCGACAAGGGCATTGCGGTGGCGGAGCCCGCCAAGACCGCCTGACGCGGACTTCTTTTCACGACAAGAAAAAGGCCGCCCTCGAGGCGGCCTTTTTCTTGTCTCTTCGCCGCAATCGAGGACCGGCCGAAGCCCAGAAGCCTCGAATCATGAGTTGACCCGGGCCGAGGACCGGAACAACTTGAGCGTCAGCGGCGTTAACGCGTCACAGAGGTGGGCAACACATCGGAAAACAGGAGATCGGCATGTTAAAAACAACCAAGACCGCGCTCAGCGGCATCGTGATGGCGATGATCGTTGCCGGGAGTACCCTTGCGCCCCCGTCGGCTTACGCGGGGTCGGGCTACACCGGCGGCTCGGTGTATTATGTCGGCGGCAACAACTGGAAGAAGGGCAAGTGGACCGGCTCCGGCAACAAGGGCGGATACTACTGCCGGAACTGCGGCGGCCGATATTACGGTGGATACGGATACGCCCCGTGGGTCGGCCCGGCCATCGGATTCGGCACCGGGCTCTTCGTCGGCACTCTTCTCGCCCAGCCGCGCTACTACGCGCCCGCCCCCCGCTACTATGGGCCGGCGCCGCGAGGCTATGCCAGCCGCGATGCCTACTGCCACCACAAGTACCGGTCGTACAATTCGCGCACCGGAACCTACACGGCCTATAGCGGCAAGCATTACTATTGCCGCATTCCGTAGTCGCGCGCAGCGATCAAACAAAAGGCCGCCCGAGGGCGGCCTTTTCGATTCCGGTGTCCGAAATCGTCAGCGCGAATAGAACTCGACGACGAGGTTCGGTTCCATCTGGACGGCGTAGGGAATCTCGGCGAGGCCCGGGACACGGACGAAAGTCGCGGTCATCTTGCCGTGATCCGCGTCGACGTAATCCGGGACGTCGCGCTCGGCGAGCTGGGTCGCCTCGAGCACCATGATCATCTCCCGCGACGAGTCCTTGACCGACACGACGTCGCCCGGCGAGCAGCGATAGCTCGGGATGTTGACGCGCTTGCCGTTGACCCGGACATGGCCATGATTGACGAACTGGCGCGCGGCGAAGACCGTCGGAACGAACTTGGCGCGATAGACGATCGCGTCGAGGCGGCTCTCCAGAAGTCCGACAAGCTGCTCGGAGGTGTCGCCCGGACGACGGACGGCTTCCTTATAGATATTGTTGAACTGCTTCTCAGAGATGTTGCCGTAGTAGCCCTTCAGCTTCTGCTTGGCGCGAAGCTGCGTGCCGAAATCGGAGAGCTTGCCCTTGCGCCGCTGGCCGTGCTGGCCGGGGCCGTATTCGCGGCGGTTGACAGGGCTTTTCGGACGGCCCCAGATATTCTGTCCGAGGCGGCGGTCGATCTTGTACTTCGCCTGTGCGCGCTTGGTCATCGCGTAATCCCTTCACAATCGGGTTTAGGCGCCCTCCTCTGCCGTCCCTCGCGGGAACCGGCCGACAGGAATCAGAAGGCAAGCACCTCCGGACTTCCGCGGGTCGCATGAAAAGCCACGCCGGCCCTGATGGACCGGCGAGGCGGGTGGGTCATACTGCCCTCGCCCGGGCCTGTCAAATCGGCGGCCGTACCGGGCAGGCCGGGATTTGCCGGCGTCGGCCGCAAGTGATCGCCGAAGACCGCCACGCTGCGTGAGCGTGCGGCATCGCGCAATACGGGATACGCTCGCCCGTCGGGAAAGGCGATTCGATGCGCGTCATCCGTCTCTGCAAGACGATCCTGGTCGCGTCGGTGGCGCTGCTTTTCACCCTGTTCGCCTTCGGCAACCTGACCGATTACGGCTCGAACTGGGCCTTCGTCCAGCATGTCATGAGCATGGACACCATCTTTCCCGATTCGACCCTGCACTGGCGGGCGATGACCGACCCGACGCTGCAGACCGCCGTCTACTGGTCGATCATCGCCTGGCAGGTTCTGACCGCGATCGTGTTGTGGATCGGCGCCGCCCGAATGTTGGCCGCTTCATCAAGCGAACGGTTTGGCGCGACGAAGCCCACGGCCGCGGTGGGCCTGACCATGGCGATCCTGCTCTACGCCATCGGTTTCGTCGCGATCGGCAGCGAGTGGTTCGCGATGTGGCAATCGGAACAATGGAACGGCCAGGCCACGGCGTTCCGCTTCATCACCGTTGCCGGGATCGTCCTGATCGTCCTCCTCCTCCCGGAGGGTGAAGGCGAAGGGCAGCGATCAGCCTGACTCCGGCTCCGCCATGGGCTCCAGTCCGAGCTTCCGCAGAACCGGAACGAGCTTTTCCGACCAGGCCTTGCCCGATGTCAGATAGGCCAACCCGCCTCGGTTGTCGGCGCCGTCTCCCGGGCCGACGACGCTGGCCGCCCGCCGTGCGATCGCCGGCGCCGGATCGATCCACTCCACCGGCCACGGGGCAAGCCGGTCGAAATCCGCCTTGAGGAAGGGATAGTGGGTGCAGGCAAGGACGATGGTATCGGTGCGCCGGCCGTCTTCCGCCTCGACGAAGGCCGGACGCGATCTCGGCGCTGATCGCCGCGTCGTCGACCGGCTCGCCGCGCATGAAGGCTTCGGCGATCGGCGCGAGATTCGCCGAGCCGACCAGCCGCACCGCGCAATGGCTGGCATGGCTCTCGATCAGCGCCCGCGTGTAGTCACGCCGCATGGTGCCGGGCGTCGCCAGCACGCTGATCAGGCCGGAGCGGGTTCGTTCGGCGGCAGGCTTGATCGCCGGCACGGTGCCGACGAAGGGTATCGGGAAACGGTCGCGCAGCGGCGGCAGTACCAGGGTCGATGCCGTGTGGCAGGCGATGACCACGGCGTCCGGCTCGAACAGCCCGATCAGCGCGCCGATCAGTTCGACCACGTGGGCAGTGAGGTCGTCGTCGGTCCGCTCGCCGTAAGGAAAGCCGGCATCGTCGGCGACGTAGACCATCTCGGCCGCCGGCATGGCGAGACGGATCTCGCCGGCGACCGAAAGGCCGCCGATACCGGAATCGAAGACCAGCAGGCGGGTCATGCCGCCACCGTCGATCGACTCACGCGTCGTCCCCCCGTGCGTCGGTGACCGTGCCGTCGGCGGCCACTCGCGGCCGGGTCGGGCGCCGCTGGAAGGCGGCGATCACGCCGCGCAGCGTCCTCACTTCCTGGTCCGACAGACTGGCCTTGTTGAGGATCGTCCGCAGGCCCTCGACCATGTGCGGCTTCTTCTCGGGCGGGCGAAAGAAGCCGGCCGCATCGAGCGCGGTCTCTAGGTGGTCGAACAGGCGGAACAGATCGTCCTTCCGCGCCGGCTCATGGTCGAGCGCGAAAGGCAGGCCGGCGTCTTCGCCGTCAAGGCCGGACAGTCGCCATTCATAGGCGATGAGCAGGACCGACTGCGCGACATTGATCGACGAGAAGGTCGGATCGACCGGAAAGGTGAGGATTTCGTCGGCGAGCGACACGTCCTCGTTGTTGAGGCCGGTTCGCTCCGGCCCGAACAGGATGCCGGTCCGGATGCCCGTGGCCGCGGACGCGCGAAGCCGCGCCCCGGCCTCGCGCGGGCCGACGACCGGCTTGGCGACCTCGCGCGCCCGGGCCGTCGTCGCGTAGACGAAGCCAAGGTCGGCGACCGCTTCGGCGACCGAGCCGAAGACGCGCGCCGCATCGATCACGTGATCGGCCCGGCTGGCGGCTGCCCGCGCCTTGTCGTTCGGCCAGCCGTCCCGGGGATTGACCAGCCGGAGGTCGGCAAGCCCGAAATTGGCCATCGCCCGGGCGGCCGTGCCGATGTTTTCGCCGAGTTGCGGCGCGACCAAAACGATGGCCGGGGGCCCGGCCTCATCGACGATTGCCTCTGTCATGGCGGGTTCCTAGCCGATCGGCGAGGGCGATGCCACAAGGCAGCTTGCCGTTCGAAGGTGTTTGTAACGCCCGATTGGGGTAATCTCCCGCTCTCGCGAGTCGCGAATGAGGAGGGGCCCATGACCGACGCAGCCATGACACTCAATTCAGCCGAGAACATCCGAAAGCACTGGGGGTGGTTTCTTGCCCTCGGGATCATATTCGTGATCGGCGGCATCTTCGCCATCGCGATGCCGTTCATCGCCGGGCTTGCGGTCACTGTGATCTTCGCCATCGTGCTGGTGTGGCTGGGGATCATGCAGATCGTCCAGGCGTTCAGCACCAAGAGCTGGGGCGGCTTCATCTGGCAGCTCATCATCGGCCTCGTCCTCCTGATCGGCGGCGGCGCGATGTGGTTCCGGCCGGTCGTCGGAGCGCTGACGCTGACCATCCTGCTGGCGGCGGTGTTTCTCGCCAAGGGCATCTTCCAGTTGATCCTCGGCTTCCAGATGCGGCCGCACGGCGGTTGGGGATGGATGGCGACCGCCGGAATCCTGGCGATCATCGTCGGCCTGATCATCTGGGCGAGCTGGCCGGTTTCGACCGCCTGGGCGATCGGCACCCTGACCGGGATCTCGCTGATCTTCACCGGCTGGAGCTACATCATGATCTCGATGGCGGCCCGAAACGCCTGACACGGCGGAAGGCGACGGGCTGGCGAACCGGAGGCTCGTCAGCCTGTCAACTTGCGGAGCATTCGCTCCGCCCGAGCCATTTCTTCGATCCCGTCGAGCAGAATGTCGAGACCGAGGTCGAAGGTTGCCTGGAGTTGATCCGGCTTGAAATATGGATTGACCGCTGAAACCAGCGGAAAATCCTGCGTGACTTCCGCGTCGCTCGCGGGCTCGACCGCAGAGGGGCCCTTGGCGTAGCCGGACGTCTCGTCAAGGGCTGCGCCCACCACGTAATAGCCAAGCGCACGAAAGATCCGCGCCGTCGCCTCGTAATCGAATCCGCCCTCACGAATCTGCTCGAGAAGCCTCTCGAGCATCGACAGGCCGCGCCGCGTATTGTGCCTGTGCAGGGCCGCGAACTGGAAGAAGCGCGGATACCGGTGCGCCATTGCACGATATGCGAGCAGCGACTGCCGGAGCCGTTCCCGCCATGGCAGGTCGGGCTCCGGCCATTCGATCGTCGACAGCATGCGGTCGAGAAGCGCGTCCATCAGGTGCGCCTTGCTCGGAAAGTAGTGGTAGATGCTCATAGCCTCGCAACCGAGGGCGGTGGCAAGCCTTCGCGTGCTGAATTTCTCCAGCCCTTCGCGCTCGATCAGGTCGAGTGCTTCGGTCTCGATACGTTCCGCCGACAGCGCCGCGCGTTTCCTTGCCATATCAAATCCTTCTCCGGTCAGGCCGACCACATGATTCTTACACCATAAAGCTTGACACCTTACACCGTAAGTGTATCGTCTTGATCATAGCCTTACGATGTAAGGCGATCAAGGACAGGAGGAAAGTCAATGTTCGACAAGCACAATCTTAGCATGTGCATCCGGACTGGCGCACTTGCCCTCGCCATATCCGCGCCGGGAGCAGTCGCCGGACCTGTTCTGGCCGCCGACAATTCCGCGAAGGTCCAGGAGACTTATGTGGACATCGAGAAGACGTTCGGCGCCGTCCCCACTTTCGTCAAGCAGATGCCTGCGGCAGCTCTTCCCGGTGCCTGGCAGGAATTGAAGGATCTCGAGCTCAGCGAAGATACCGCCCTGCCGCCGAAGACGAAGGCCCTGATCTCGCTCGCCGTCGCGGCCCAGATCCCCTGCACCTACTGCATCTGGGCGGATACCAATTCGGCGAGACAGGCCGGCGCCACCGACGAAGAGATCGCCGAAGCGGTCGCAATGGCGGCGCTGACACGCCACTGGAGCACGATCTTCAACGGGCTCCAGGTCGATCTCGATACGTTCAAGCAGGATCTGGGCGGCGAAACCGCCAAACAAGAGTAGGATGGAATCGCGCGGGACCGTGTGGACCGCCATGTCGGTCTGCGACCGGTCCCCGCTCAATCAGGGAGGTGACCATGACCGCATACAACGTCGTCAGAATGCGCGTTAAGCCGGGTTTGGAGGACAAGGTCCTGGCGTCCTTCAGGGACGACGACGACATGGAGAACGCACGCCGTTTTGCCGTGATCAAGACCGGCGAACGCAGCTATTGCCTGATAGGCGAATGGGACAGCATGGACGACATCGCCGCCGCGAGGCCGAAGATGATCGCCAGCCTCGATAAGGTGCGCGACATGCTCGACGACCTCGGCAACGGCCTCGGCGTCACGGACCCGGTTTCCGGCGAAGTGGTATTCGAGTCGTAAATCGCACCAGCGTCAGACCGTCCCGCCGCTATTGCCAGGCAAAGGCGGGACGGTCGTCTTTTCTCGCGAACGGTCGGGTGTTATAGGGCGCGTCATTCATCCCGCGCCGCCATCTCCCATGGCCGCGCCCTCCCCGATCGATATGCCAGCGAGGCCGTCAGCTATGCCGAAAATCAAGGTCGCCAATCCTGTCGTCGAAATGGACGGCGATGAGATGACGAGGATTATCTGGCAGCTCATCAAGGAAAAGCTGATCCACCCCTATCTCGATGTCGAGCTGCTCTATTTCGATCTCGGCATCGAGCACCGCGACGCCACCGAGGACAAGGTGACGGTCGAGGCGGCGGAAGCGATCAAGGCGGTCGGCGTCGGCGTCAAATGCGCGACCATCACGCCGGACGAGGCCCGGGTCGAGGAGTTCGGCCTCAAGAAGATGTGGCGGTCGCCAAACGGCACCATCCGCAACATCATCGGCGGCGTCATCTTCCGCGAGCCGATCATCTGCAAGAACGTGCCGCGCCTCGTGCCGGGCTGGACCCAGCCGATCATCGTCGGCCGTCACGCCTTCGGCGACCAGTATCGCGCCACCGATTTCCGCTTCCCCGGCAAGGGCAAGCTGACCATCCGGTTCGAGGGCGAGGACGGCGCGGTGATCGAGCATGAGGTGTATGACGCGCCGGGCTCCGGCGTCGCGATGGCGATGTACAACCTCGACGAATTCGATTCGCGACTTCGCCCGCGCTTCGCTGAACTACGGCCTCAACCGCACCTATCCGGTCTATCTCTCGACCAAGAACACCATCCTCAAGGCCTATGACGGCCGCTTCAAGGACATCTTCGCCGAGATTTACGAGGCCGAATTCGCCGACAAGTTCAAGGCGGCCGGCATCACCTACGAGCACCGCCTGATCGACGACATGGTGGCCTCGGCGCTGAAATGGTCGGGCGGCTACGTCTGGGCCTGCAAGAACTACGACGGCGACGTCCAGTCCGACACGGTCGCCCAGGGCTTCGGCTCGCTCGGCCTGATGACCTCGGTGCTGATGACCCCCGACGGCAAGACGGTCGAGGCCGAGGCCGCGCACGGCACCGTCACCCGCCATTATCGCGAACACCAGAAGGGCAACGAGACCTCGACCAACGCGATCGCCTCGATCTTCGCCTGGACCCGTGGCCTGATGCACCGCGCCACGCTCGACGGCAACGACGATCTCGCCCGCTTCGCCGCGACCCTCGAAAAAGTCTGCGTCGACACCGTCGAGTCCGGCTACATGACCAAGGACCTCGCTCTCCTCGTCGGGCCGGACCAGAAGTGGCTGTCGACGACCGGCTTCCTCGACAAGGTCGACGAGAACCTGCAGAAGGCAATGGCGGCGCAGCCGGCCGGCTGAAACCCAGCGTACCCACCACCCACCCGGCACCGGGCCGGTCTCGGGCTTGGCCCTGCTCCCTGGCCCTAGGAGAGGACCGCCTCGCCGGTATCCCCCTCTCCGACCGGCATACCGCGCAATCGCGCGGCGTCGCGCGCCGGAGGCAGGCCGAACTGCCGGGTGTATTCGCGGCTGAACTGCGATGGGCTTTCGTAGCCGACCGCGAAGGCGGCGCCGCCCGCGCTGATCGACTGGACGAGCAGCAGGTGCCGCGCCTCCTGGAGCCTGACCTGCTTCTGGTACTGGAGCGGGCTCATCGCCGTCGCCGCCTTGAAGTGGCGATGGAAGGTCGACGGGCTCATGCCGGCGATCTCCGCCAGTTCCTCGATCCGGCACGACTTGTCGTAATGGAGCCGGATCCAGTCGATCGCCCGCCCGATCCGCGAAAGATGGCTGTCCCGCAGCGCGATCTGCCTGAGGACCGGCCCCTGCGGCCCCTGCAGCAGCCGGTACAGCAACTCCCGCTCGGCCAGTGGCGCCAGGATGGGAATATCCGCCGGCTGGTCGAGCAGGCGGATGAGCCGCACCATCGGCTCGAGCAACGAACTCGGTCACCGGACCGACCGCCACCGCGGCGATGCCGCCGCCGGCCGGTTCGGGTATCTCCATCAGCATTGCCGCGATCGCCGCGCGATCGAGACGCAGGGCGATCGCAAGAAACGGCGCCTCGGCGCTCGCCTCGCAGATCTGCGCCGTCAGTGGCAGATCGACCGAGACCATCAGGCAATTGTCGGCGTCGTATTCCAGGACCCGGTCGCCAAGCAGAAGCCGCTTCCTGCCTTGCACCGCCAGGATGAAAACCGGGTTGTAGAGCGCCGGGCCCGGTTTCGTCGTGGTCGGCGCATTGATAAGCGCCACCCGCGGTATGGGCGTAACCGTGCGCCACTCGACGCAGTGGCGGATGATCAGCGACTTGAGCTCGTTCCGGAGTTCCATGGCGCCTCAATTGATATGGCGGAGCTTCAGGGGCAAGACGATCCGGTTCGGAAAGACGGGGTTTGAGAGGATCAGGCAAGAAGGCGATAGCATCTGACTAGGGCCGCCGCCACTCCCGAACCATATCCCGCATGCGGCCGGGTTTGCCGTAACGGCCAGGTGACATGGGTGAACCCGGCCGCTTCGTCCTGACCGCCGGCCAGCGGATCGACCGACCACCTGCATTCGCCAGGCCGGCCTCACGAGAGAATGGATAACAAGATGCAATACAAGACACTCGGCGGGACCGGGCTCATCGTCTCGGAAATATGCCTCGGCACCATGACGTTCGGCGGCAAGGGCTTCTGGACCAATATCGGCGAAGTCGACCAGACGATCGCCGATGACATCCTCGGCCGCGCCCTCGACGCCGGCATCAATTTCATCGATACGGCCGACGTCTATTCCGAGGGCCTTTCGGAAGAGATCACCGGCCGCGCCATGGTCAATTCCGGCCGCCCGCGCAGCGATTTCGTCCTGGCCACCAAGGGCTTCGGGGCGATGGGCACGGGGCCCAACGATCGCAGCGCCTCGCGCGTCCACATCATGAACGCGGCCAAGGCCAGCCTCAAGCGGCTCGGCACCGACTATATCGACCTCTACCAGATCCACGGCCTCGACCTGACGACACCCCTCGAGGAGACGGTGCGGGCGCTGGAAGACCTCGTCGCCCAGGGCCATGTCCGCTACGTCGGCTGCTCGAACTGGTCGGCCTGGCAGATCATGAAGGCGCTCGGCATCGCCGACCGTCACGGCTGGACCCGCTTCGCCTCGCTGCAGGCCTATTACACCATCGGCGGCCGCGACCTCGAGCGCGAGATCGCGCCGCTGCTCCTCGACCAGCAGGTCGGCCTGATGGTGTGGAGCCCGCTCGCCGGCGGGTTGCTCAGCGGCAAGTACGACCGGGACGGCAACGGACCAGAGGGGTCGCGCCGGGTGTCCTTCGACTTCCCGCCGATCGACAAGGACCGCGCCTTCGACTGCGTCGACGCGATGCGGCCGATCGCCGAGGCGCATGGCGTCTCGGTCGCCCGGATCGCCCTCGCCTGGCTGCTCCACCAGCCGCACGTCACCTCGGTGATCATCGGCGCCCGCAACACCGAGCAGCTCGACGACAATATCGCCGCGGTCGACGTGACGCTCTCGGCCGACGAACTGGCGGCTCTCGACAAGGTCAGCGCCTTGCCGGCCGAATATCCCGGCTGGATGATCGAACGCCAGAACGCCAGCCGCGTGGTCCGCTGACGGCCGCGGACACGACGACAGAGCGGCGGGGGGATGCGCGATTCACTCCGCCTCCCCCTTGCCAATCTTGCGCATTTCCTGCTGCCGCAAGGTCGCGATCCGGCTGTCGGCAGCATCCTCGGGCAGACCGATCCGCATCAGCAGGCCTCGCGCCAGCTGAAGGCTGGCCTCCAGTGTCTCCGGCGTCACGGCCGTGACACCGAGGCTGACCAGATGCTCGGCATGGGCTGAGTCGCGGGCGCGGGCATGGATGGCCGCGTTCGGCCACGCCCTGCGGATCGCCGCGACCATGCCCTCCGTCGCACCAGGCGCATCGGTGGTGACGACGAATGCACGGGCGCGAGCGCCACCAACGCGCTCGAGGATCTCGCGGCGACTGGCATCGCCATAGAAGACCGGCCGGCCGGCAGCATGCGCGGTCGCAACGAAACCGGCGTCGAGGTCCACAGCCACCCAGGGAATGCGCTCCTCGGTCAGCAGGCGCGCAACCATTTCGCCAACCCGACCGAAGCCGCCGATCACCACGTGGTCGGAGAGTTCATGCGCCTCCCGGGGCCCGGCGCCATGAGCCCGACCGTCGCGTCGCGCCGCCAGGACCTTCGCCAGCCTCTGCCCGAGGCCGCCGAGAAACGGAACGACGAACATCGACAGGGCGGAGACCGAAACGAGGAACTGAAGCAGGCCGGGCGCGACAAGCGCCTCCTCGCGGGCGAGCGTGAAGACCACGAAAGCGAATTCACCGGCGCCGGCGAGCAGGAAGCCTGCCTCGACCGCAACGGCGAGGTCGACGCCGAAGGCCCGCGCCACGGCGATCATCACCGCGCCCTTCAGCAACACCAGCGTCACCACCGCCGCGACGAAGGCCAGCGGGCCGATGGTGATCGCCGCGACGTTGAGGCTCATGCCGACGGTCATGAAGAAGAGGCCGAGCAGCAGCCCCTTGAACGGCTCGATGTCGACCTCGATCTGGTGACGGTATTCGGTCTCGCCGAGGAGCAGCCCGGCGAGGAAGGCGCCCAACGCCGGCGACAGGCCGACATAGGCGGTCAGGACCGACGCGCCGATCGCCAGGAACAGCGCGATCGCGATCACCAACTCGCGGCTGCCGGTTCCCGCGGTCAGCCGCATCAGCGGCCGCTGCAGGACGCGGCCGCCGAGGACGATGCCGGCGACCACCGCGACCGCGAGCGCCGCGCTGGCGAAGGAGAATTCGGCTTCGCCCGACCCGGCGCCTCCCAACAAGCCAACGACGATCAGGATCGGCACCACCATCAGGTCCTGGAAGACGAGGACGCTGAGCACCAGCCGCCCGACCGGCAGGGCGAAGCGGTGCGCCTCGATGAGCACCTGGGTGACGATGGCCGTCGACGACAGGGCGAGCGCCAGGCCGAGGACGACGGCTCCGGACAGATCGAGCCCGATCAGCAGGGCGATGCCGAGGATCGCCGCCGCCGAGATCACCACCTGGAGCGAGCCGACGCCGAGAACGTAGCGCCGCATCGCCCACAGCCGGTCGAAGGAGAATTCCAGCCCGATCAGAAAGAGCAGGAAGATGACGCCGAGCTCGGCGATCGGCCGCACCCGCTCCGGGCTGGAGAAGGTGATGTAGGAGAGCCACGGCACCTCCCCGACGAAACGGCCCAGCCCGCCGGGGCCGAGCAGCAGCCCCGCGAGCAGGAAGCCGGGGACGACGCCGAACCGCATCTTGCCGAAGAGCGGCACCACGACGCCGGCCGTCCCGAGGACGATGAGCAATTCCCGCGCCAATTCGTGCTCGAACATCGTGTGGCCGCCGCTCCAATCCGGTCGTTCCAAGTCTAGAGCATGCCTTGCCGCGCGGCACGGCCGACCTGCACAAATCTCAGGCGGGCTTCGAGGACTCCCGCGTCATGCTCCGCGCCGTCATCCATCATGACGCCCGCCTGGACATCCGGCTTCAGCCGCCCGGCGAGCCCCGGGTAGCGCGCAACGAGATGAATGAGGTCGATCCGGTCGATCGCCAGGAGCTTGACCCGCGTCAGGGCGAGTGCCGGATCCGGCCGCGACTTGTCGGTGATGTCGGCGCTGGCGCCGAAGGAATCGCCGATAGTCAGCCGCCGTCGCCCGTCCGCGGTGTCGAGCTCGACGACGCCTTCGGCGACCCCGTAGAGCGATTCGTCCCCTTCCCCCGGCTCGATGATCGCGGTGCCGGCTTCGACCGTCATCGCCCGCAGGATCGGCAGGAGATCGTGTAACACTTCGGAGCTCAGGCTCGCGAACATCGGCATCCGCACCACCAGGCCGAAGGTGACGACGAAGCTCCGCTGACGGATGACCTCGGCGAAGGAGCTGCCGATGATCGCGATCGGCAGGGCGATCATCAGAATGCCGGTGATCATCGTGATGCCGCCGATGATGTGACCGGCAAGCGTCTTCGGCACGACGTCACCGTAACCGACCGTGGTCACCGTCTCGATCGCCCACCAGATGGCGCGCGGGATGCTGCCGAAATCATCCGGCTGGACGTGGCGCTCCGCGATATAGGCAAGCGACGCCGCCACCAGGACGATGGAGGTCAGGATCAGGATGCTCGCCAGGAGCGCATGACGCTCGCGGCGGATCGCCTCGAACAGGGACTGGAAGCCGGTCGAATAACGGCCGAGCTTGAACAGCCGCATCAGCCGGACGAGGACCATCGTCCGGACGTCGGCGCCGCCGAAACTGAAGATGAAGAACGGCACGATGGCAATGAAATCGATGATCGCCGACGGCGTGACGACATAGTTGAGGCGCGCCCGCCACGCGGGCATGCCGCGCGCCCGCGGGTGTTCGACGCAAACCCAGAGGCGCACGACATATTCGATCGCGAAGACCGTGAGCGATATCGCCTCGACCCAGGTAAAAAAGTGGAAATAGCTCTGCGTCATCGTCGGAACGGTCTCGAAGATCGCCGCGATGACATTGAGCAGAATCAGCGTGATCAGGGCGGCGGAAAAGAGCCGCGACAGGATCGCCGGACGCGAGCCGCCCTCGACAAGTTCGAAAACCCAACGCCGCAGGGAAGGCTGATCCACTCGCGCGTTCCGCTAGCCCATTGTCTCGGCGACGGCGGCGGCAATCGCCGCGATCGCCTCGTCCGCCCTGGCGCCGTCCGGTCCACCGGCCTGGGCCATGTCCGGCCGGCCGCCGCCGCCCTTGCCGCCCAGCGCTTCCGCGCCGCGCCGGACCAGATCGACCGCGCTGAGCTTTTCGGTCAGGTCCTTGGTGACGCCGACGACGATGCCCGCCTTGCCGTCGTCACTGACGCCGACGATCGCGACGACGCCGGAGCCGACCGCGGTCTTGCCGTCATCCGCCAGGCCCTTGAGGTCCTTGGGCGCGATGCCGGAAACCGATCGACCGAGAAACCTGATCGCGCCGATGTCGCGAATGCCGGGATCGACACCATTGACCTGGCCGCTACCCATCGCCAGCTTGCGCCGTGCATCGGCCAGTTCGCGTTCGAGGCGGCGCCGCTCCTCGACCAGCGCCTGCACGCGCTCGGCCGCATCCTCCGGCCGCACCTTGAGCGCCATCGCCACGGCCTTGAGGCGGCGTTCCTGCTCGGCCAGATGCTTGCGGGCCGCGGCTCCGGTCAGCGCCTCGAGCCGCCGCACGCCGGCAGCGACCGCGCTCTCGCCGGCGATGGCGATCAGGCCGATCTCGCCGGTGCGCCCGACATGGGTGCCACCGCAGAGCTCGACGGAATAGGGGCGATCGGCAACACCGTCGGGAACCGTGCCCATCGACACGACCCGCACCTCGTCGCCGTATTTCTCGCCGAACAGGGCCATCGCACCGGATTCGATCGCCGCGTCGCGGTCCATCAGCCGGGTGACGACAGGCGAATCCTGGATGAGCACGGCGTTGGCCAGCGCTTCGACTTCCTCGATCTCCTCGGCGTCCATCGGCTTCGGATGCGAGAAGTCGAACCGCAGCCGGTCCGGCGCGACGAGCGATCCCTTCTGGGCGACATGGCCGCCGAGAACGCCGCGGAGCGCGGCGTGGAGAAGGTGGGTTGCCGAATGGTTGGCGCGAATCGTCGCCCGGCGCCCGCCGTCGACCGCCATGCGGACCGCGTCGCCGACCTTCACGGCGCCGCTTTCGACCGTCCCGTAATGGGCAAAGAGGCCATTGGCGCGCTTCTGCACGTCGGTGATGGCAATGACGCTGCCGTCATCGGTCACGATCGTGCCGGTATCGGCGACCTGGCCGCCGGATTCGGCATAGAAGGGAGTCTGGTTGACGACAACCGCGACCGCCTCTCCGGCCGCCGCGCTCTCGACGCCCGCGCCGTCCCTGACCAGCGCAAGGATCTCGCCCTCGGCGCTTTCGGTCGCGTAGCCAAGGAACTCGGTTCCGCCGAGACGCTCGCGCAGCGTGAACCAGATCGTCTCGGTCTGGGATTCGCCGGAACCGGCCCAGCTCGCCCGCGCCTCTTCCTTCTGCCGCTCCATGGCGAGCGCAAAGCCGGCGGTGTCGACGCCGATGCCGCGCGGGCGAAGCGCATCCTCGGTCAGGTCGAGGGGAAAGCCATAGGTGTCGTAAAGCCGGAAGGCGACATCGCCGGCCAGCGTATCGCCGTTGCCGAGGCTCCCGGTCGCCTCGTCGAGCAGCGACAGGCCGCGCGCCAGCGTCCGCCGGAAGCGGGTCTCCTCGAGAAGCAGCGTCTCGCGGACCAGCGCCTCGGCCCGGATCAGCTCCGGATAGGCCCGGCCCATCTCCGCGACCAGCGCCGGCACCAGCCGGTAGATGATCGGATCCTCCGACCCGAGGAGATGGGCATGGCGCATCGCGCGCCGCATGATCCGGCGGAGCACATAGCCCCGCCCCTCGTTCGACGGCAGCACACCATCGGCGATCAGGAAGCTGGTCGCGCGCAGGTGGTCGGCGATGACCCGGAAGCTCGCCGTCCGGTCGCCCTCGGCCTTGACACCGATCACCTCCTCGGCCGCCTCGATCAACGAGCGGAAGAGGTCGGTGTCATAGACGTTGTGAACCCCCTGGAGCACCGTCGCCATGCGCTCGAGGCCCATGCCGGTATCGATCGACGGCTTCGGCAGGGCAATCCGGTTGTCCTTCGCCAGCTGTTCGAACTGCATGAAGACGAGGTTCCAGATCTCGACGAAACGATCGCCGTCCTCGTCCGGGCTGCCCGGCGGCCCGCCGGCAACCGCCGGGCCGTGGTCGTAGAAGATCTCGGAGCACGGCCCGCACGGGCCGGTGTCGCCCATCGCCCAGAAATTGTCGCTGGTCGCAATCCGGATGATCTTGTCTTCGGGCAGACCCGCAATCTTCTTCCACAGATCGAAGGCGTGATCGTCTTCCGCGTAGACGGTGACCAGCAGCCGGTCCTCGGGCAGGCCGAATTCCTTCGTCACCAGGTCCCAGGCGAGCTCGATCGCCCGTTCCTTGAAATAGTCGCCGAACGAGAAATTGCCGAGCATCTCGAAGAAGGTGAGATGCCGCGCGGTGTAGCCGACATTGTCGAGGTCGTTGTGCTTGCCGCCGGCGCGCACGCATTTCTGCGACGTCACCGCGCGCGGATACGGCGGTTCGGCCCGGCCGATGAAATAGTCCTTGAACTGGACCATGCCGGCGTTGGTGAACATCAACGTCGGATCGTTGCGCGGCACGAGCGGGCTCGACGCCACGGGCGTATGGCCGTTCTTCTCGAAATAGCCGAGATAGTGGGAACGAATATCGTTGACGGAATGCATGGACACTTTCACGTTGCCGGCGACCGGGACCAAGCTATGGCCGCGCCGGCGGTTTTTACAGCCCCCGCGATGACAATGTCCAGAAAATGCCGGAAGCGCGAACCCGGGGAGCCTGCCCCCGCCCGGAACCGCAATCGCGGAACCACGTCCCGACGGGGGCGGCGAATCCCGCCCCGCGCCACCAGAGGCCGCCGAAAATCACCGATCAGGGAAGCGTCAGCCGCCCTTCACCATCGAGCGTCCAGAACGGGTTCCAGGCGACTTCGAAGAGATGGCCGTCGGGATCGGCAAAATAGCCCGAATAGCCACCCCAGAAGACCTCGGTCCCCGGCTTGAGGATGCGCCCGCCAGCCGCCTCCGCCTCGACCAGGAGGTCATCGACCTCCTCGCGCGATCGCGTGTTATAGGCGATCGCCATCCCGCTGAAGGTGGCGCCGCCGTCTTTTACGCCGGCGTCCGCGGCCAGTTCCTCGCGCGACCAGAGGCCCAGAACCATCCCGGGAAGCTGGTAGAAGACGACGCCCGCCTCCTTGTTGCTCCGCTTCCAGCCGAGGCCGTCTTCATAGAAGCGCCGCGAACGATCGAGATCGGCGACGCCGAGCGTGATGAGACTGATCCGCTGTTCCAAGAGACGCCTCCCTGCCCTCCGGCCGTCCCGGCCGGGGGACTACGCCTCCAATGCGTCGTCGGGCCCGCTGTCGTCGGCCTCGGCATCGGGCGAGGCATCCTCGAGGAACTGCTCGGCGATCAGCCCCGCGGACTGCCGCACCGCCTGTTCGATCTGGAGGGCGATCTCGGGATTTTCCTTGAGGAAGAGCTTGGCATTCTCCCGGCCCTGACCGAGACGCTGACTGTCGAAGGAGAACCAGGCCCCGGATTTCTCGACGATCCCGGCCTTGACGCCGAGGTCGACCAGTTCGCCGGTCTTCGAGATTCCCTCGCCATACATGATGTCGAATTCGACCTGCTTGAAAGGCGGCGCCAGCTTGTTCTTGACCACCTTCACCCGGGTCTGGTTGCCGACCACCTCGTCGCGGTCCTTGATCGAACCGATGCGCCGGATATCGAGACGCACCGAGGCATAGAATTTCAGCGCATTGCCGCCGGTCGTCGTTTCGGGGCTGCCGAACATCACGCCGATCTTCATCCGGATCTGGTTGATGAAGATGACCATGGTGTGGGAGCGGTTGATCGAGGCGGTCAGCTTGCGGAGCGCCTGGCTCATCAGCCGCGCCTGCAACCCAGGCAGCTGATCGCCCATCTCGCCCTCGATTTCGGCGCGCGGCGTCAACGCCGCAACCGAATCGACGACCAGGATGTCGACGGCGCCGGACCGCACCAGCGTGTCGGCAATCTCCAGCGCCTGCTCGCCGGTATCCGGCTGCGAAATCAGGAGATCGTCGAGCGCGACGCCGAGCTTGCGGGCATAGCCGGCATCGAGCGCGTGTTCGGCATCGATGAAGGCGCAGATGCCGCCGGCCTTCTGGGCCTCGGCGATGGCGTGGAGCGCGAGCGTCGTCTTGCCCGACGATTCCGGTCCGTAAATCTCGACGACGCGGCCGCGCGGCAGGCCGCCGATGCCCAATGCGATGTCGAGGCCGAGCGACCCGGTCGGCACCGTGGCGATCTCGACCACCGTGTCGTTCTTGCCGAGACGCATGATCGAGCCCTTGCCGAAAGCGCGCTCGATCTGGCCGAGCGCCGCATCGAGCGCTTTCGACTTATCCATTGCTTGACCCTCGATCAGACGAAGAGAACCGGCCGCCATTGGTGCGCTCCTTATTCCACAGTAAACGGGGACGTTCAAACGAATGCGGTTGATAACCTCTGACGTTATTGTACACGTTTTGTTCTCATGGACAAGCGGGAATTTGCGGGGATTGGCCGGCGGGGGCTATCGGACCGGTTTCCGGCAAGAGGATAATCGTCCGGGCCTGCACGACCGCCCGAGAGACACGGCCCCGCATGGTGATTGCACTCGCCCGCGCCCCGGCGGATGATTGCGCCGACGAGAAATTTGGAACGACTATGGCGATGGACACGCGAATCGATCAGCCCGGACCGGTCACCGTCTTCGGCGGCGCCACGATCGACCATATCGCGGCGACGGCGAACGAACCGGTCATGGGCGCATCCAACCCCGGGGTGGCGCGACACCACACCGGGCGGCGTCGGCTTCAATATCGCGATCGATCCTGGCGCGGCTTGGCCATCCGGTGCGTCTGGTAACACGGGTGGGTGCCGACCTCGACGGCGAGGCGGTCATCGCCGCAGCCGGCGCAGCCGGAATCGGCACGGCCCATGTCAGCGTCTCGGAAACCGCGCCGACGGCGACGTATCTTGCGGCACTCGACCATACCGGCAGCCTGATCATCGGGATCGCCGGCATGGGCATTTTCGACGAATTGTCGCCGGCGGCAGTGGCCGGCGCCGATTACCGGGTCGCCGGACGACGATTTCTGGGTCGTCGACGCCAACCTGCCGGAGGAGACCCTCGGCTTCCTGGTCGGGCAGGCCCGTGCCTCCGGCCGCAGGATCGCGGCGCTCGCGGTCTCGCCGGCAAAATCAGTGCGCCTTTCGGCCCTTCTCGACGACATCACGCTGCTCTTCGTCAATCGCAAGGAAGCGGCGGCGATTCTCGACCTGCCGGACGAGAACCCGACGGCGACGTACCTCGCCCGGCGTCTCTGCGGCAGCGTCCGGCCCGACGTCGTGGTGACGGACGCGGCCGAACCGCTTGCGGTGGCGAGTGCCGGCGACATCCGCTCTTTCGTACCGCTGAAGGCGAATATCAGAAGTGTCAACGGTGCCGGCGACGCCCTCGCCGCCGGCACGATCCACGGCCTGGCGTGCGGACGGAGCCTGTTCGAGGCGATCCGTTCGGGGCTCGTCGCCTCAGCGATCACCATGGAATACGAGGGCACAATCCCCCCCGGCCTGAATGTCGCGGCGCTCGCCGCCCGAATCGGCGGCGGCCTCGACACGGAGACTCCATGACCATCGCGATCAGCGACGAGGTCCGGGCCGCCCTCGATCGTCGGCAAACCGGTGGTCGCGCTCGAAACCACCATCGTCAGCCACGGCATGCCATGGCCGCAGAATCTCGAAACGGCGCTGGCGGTCGAGGACATCGTGCGGGAGGGCGGCGCGGTACCGGCGGCAATCGCCGTGCTCGACGGAGAAATCCGGGTCGGCCTCGACCGCGCCGCGCTCGAACGCCTGGCGCATGCGAAGGATACCCTGAAGCTCAGCCGCGCCGACCTCGCCTATGGCGTCGCTTCCGGCAAGCCGGGCGCCACCACCGTCGCCGCGACCATGATCGTCGCGGCGCGGGCCGGCATCAGGGTCTTCGCCACCGGCGGCATCGGCGGCGTCCATCGCGGCGCCGAGCAGAGCTTCGACATCTCCGCCGATCTCGGCGAACTGGCGCGGAGCGACGTGATCGTCGTCGCCGCCGGGGCCAAGGCGCTGCTCGACCTGCCGAAGACGCTGGAGGTGCTGGAGACGCTTGGCGTGCCGGTGGTCTGCTACCGGAGCGACACCTTCCCCGCCTTCTGGTCGCGGTCGAGTTCCCTCCCCGCCCCGATCCGCCTCGACGACGCGAAAGCGATCGCCGCCTTCGTCAAGGCGCGCGCCGACCTGGTGCTTGGCGGCGGCGTGCTGGTCGCCAACCCGGCGCCGGTGGCGGACGAGATCCCGACCGACGAGATGGCGGCGCATATCGAAGCCGCCCATGCCGACAGCCTCGCCGCCGGCATCACCGGCAAGGCGGTGACGCCGTTCCTGCTCGACGCGATCTGGAAGCGGACCGACGGCCGCAGCCTGACGACCAACATCGCGCTGGTGAAGAGCAACGCGCGGCTGGCGGCGGAGATCGCCACCGCCCTCTCCGCCTGACCTCAGGGCACCGTGGCGTCGTAGCCGAACCGTTCGAGATAGGCGCGCCAGCGTCGGGCGACGAGTTCGCGGTCAGCGGCGTCCAAGCGATTGTCGTTGCGCCGGTATCCCTTGCGTTCGTCGAGATAGGCGGTCACGCCCGGCTCGGCCGGCGCAAAATCCCCGAGATCGAGCCGCCGATAGAGATCGCGCAGGCGCGCCAGCCGGATCCGCGACCAGATCTTCATAGCGCAGTTCCACCAGCCGGCCGGCGGGAATGAGCGTCCGATCCCGCTCGTAGGTCTCGAACAGCCGCTCGAACATGTCGAGCACATAGCCCCGCACCCATTCGTCATCGTCCGGGATCGGATTGTGGAGCCCCTGGTTGGAGGCGAGCACTTTCAGGGTCCGGGCGTGCGAGACGAAGACGTCCATCGGATTGCGCGCGGTGAAGACAAAACGCGCGTCCGGAAAAAGCTTGAGCAGCGTCGGAATCCGCGCGGCGTGAAACGGCGACTTGAGAACCAGCCGCCGGTCATGGCCGTACTGGTAGCGCCTGAGCAGGGTGACATAGGTCTCCTCCCAGCGCGCATGCTCGGCCGCGGTGAGCTCGTCGAGGTCGATGAAACGTGTCCCCGCCGGACCGTGGCGCGGGAAGGCCAGGGTGACATAGGGCGAACCGGCGCCGGAATTGAGCAGGGCGAATTCATCCTCCTGCGGCCGGTCCGGCCCGAAGCTCATGTTGTCGAACGGGCGGGTGGCGGGAAGCCTGCCGCGCGTCACGCGATCGACGAGGCCCTGGGTGAGGCGGAAGGTGCTCGGGAACATGCATTGAAAGGTCGTCGGCGCCACCAGCCGCGGATCGCAATCGAGAAGCTCGTGAAGCAGCGTCGTTCCGGTCCGCCAGTGGCCGATGATGAAGACCGGTGGCGCGATTTCGGTTTCAGCGACGCGACGGCCGTAGATCGCTTCCGAGACCAGGCCGAGCGCGGAATTGACCGGCGTCAGCGCCGACACCGCGAGGATGCGCGGCACGCAATTCAGGGTGACGTCGAAGTGCCCCGACGCCAGCAGATTCGCCCATGTACCGAAGCGCATGCCGTACCAGACATACGGGCTGACGCCACCGTGCCGCTGTATCCTGAAGGGGTTTTTCACTGACGGATGATTGCTTTCCTTGCCGGACTGGTCTGCGCGGAACCGCTTCGCCGCCGATGACCCGCATGGAAGCGACGATACGCCCCGGGGCGGAAACAAGGGGACCGCGCCCGGCTCGCCAACGTCACCAAACATGGCATGGGCCGTATGCCGATGCCACAGTCGCAAGGCATCAGCCCGAGGGCGCCGGCTGCTATCGCCCCAGCGTCTCCTTCACCGCGATGGCGAGTTCCTTCAGCGAGAAGGGCTTCGGCAGGAAGCGGAAGGTCTCGCCCTCGGGCAGGTTCTTCCTGAAGGCCTCCTCGGCGTAACCGGAGACGAAGATGATCTTGAGTTCCGGCCGGGTCTTGCGCAATTCGCGGAGCAGCGACGGCCCGTCGAGCTCCGGCATCACCACGTCCGAAACGACCAGGTCGATCTTGCCGCCGGCCTCTTCCATCACCTCGAGCGCTTCGACGCCGGAAGCGGCTTCGAAGACCTGATAACCGCGGGAGGCGAGCGCTCGCGCAGCGAAGGCCCGCACCGCTTCCTCGTCCTCGACGAGCAGGATGTTGGCGGTCCCGGTGAGGTCGGCGATTTCGGCTTGCGGCGCGGCAGCGACCGCCGGCATTTCACCCTCGGCGGGAATATGCCGGGGGATGAAGACCCGGAACGTGGTCCCCTTCCCTTCCTGACTGTCGAGGAAGATATGGGCGCCGGTCTGCTTGACGATCCCGTAGACCGTCGACAGGCCCAGTCCGGTGCCCTTGCCGACTTCCTTGGTCGAGAAGAAGGGCTCGAAGATGCGCTCCTGGATCTCCGCCGACATGCCGGTCCCGGTATCCTGGACTTCGAGCAGGACATAATCGGCCGCCGGCAGCGGCCGGTAGGCGTAGCGGCTGACATCGGCGGCCGGCAGGTTGCTCGTCCGGATCGTCATGGTGCCGCCACCCGGCA
Organism: uncultured Alphaproteobacteria bacterium; assembly: GCA_963812275.1. Taxonomy (GTDB): domain Bacteria; phylum Pseudomonadota; class Alphaproteobacteria; order Rhizobiales; family Kaistiaceae; genus Bauldia. Next base: position 266,275 of record CAWEUQ010000004.1, read on the forward strand.
TCGCATCGCGGCCGTTGACCGCGAGGTTGATGATCACCTGTTCGAGCTGGTTGAGGTCGGCCTTGATCGGCCAGACGTCGCGACCGTGCACGACCTCCAGCTTGACATTCTCGCCGAGCAGCCTGGTGAGCAGGATGGTGATGTCGGACAGGAGGTCGCTGAGCTGGAGCACCTGCGGCCGCAGCGTCTGCCGCCGGGAGAAGGCCAGCAGTTGCCGGACGAGGCCGGCGGCCCGGTTGGCGTTCTGCTTGATGTTCATGATGTCCTGGAAGGACGGATCGCTCGGGCGATGATTGGCGAGCAGCAGGTCCGAGAAGCCGATGATCGCGGTCAGGACGTTGTTGAAGTCGTGGGCGATGCCGCCGGCGAGCTTGCCGACCGTCTCCATCTTCTGGCTCTGGGCGAATTGCTGTTCGAGAACCCGCTGCTGGGTGATGTCGATGGCGTTGACGATCATCGCTTCCTCGCCGTCGCCGCCATCGGCCACCGGATTGATATAGAAGCGGGCGCCGCGTTCCCCCTCCCCGGCAATGCTGGCGTCAATCGTCGGTATCTCGGTCGAACCGTTCTTCACCGACTCCAGCGCCGCGGCGATCAACGGCCGATCGGCGTCGGTCACGAGTTCGATCAGTTTCCGTTTCTTCGCGCCGGCGTCGCCGACGACGCCGCCGAACAGCTTGAGAAATTCCGCGTTCCTGCGACCGATGAAGCCGTCGCGGTCGATCGCCGCGATCGCGATCGGCGTCGAATTGAAGAAGCGCGCGAAACGAACCTCCGAGGCGCGCAACGCCTCCGAGGCCTCGGAAATCTCCTCGCCGGGGCTTCGGTTGAGGACGATGGTGCGCGTCGCCCCCGGCGCCCCGTCGGCCGTGACCGGCACCCGGTGCAGCAGCCTGACCGGCAGGCTGCGTCCGTCCCGCTTGACGAGATCGAGGTCGACGATATCGGTGCGGTCACGCCCCTGTCCGGTCATGACCCCGGTAAGGAGCGCGATGTTGTCCCGCTTGACGATGTCGCCAAGGGTCAACGACCCGGCTTCGAACCGGGCAATGTCCATGCCCAGCCATTCGGCGAGCGTCGCGTTGATATAGACGATCCGCCCGTCCGGCTCGGCGGAGAAGAAGCCCGCGGGAGCGTGGTCGAGGTAGTCGATTGCGTGCTGCAGTTCCTGGAAGATGGATTCCTGCCGGGCCCGTTCGCTGGAGATATCGGCGACCGACCACGCAATCAGCGACTTCCCGGTGCCCGGCGTCAGCGGCCTTGCCTCGATCCGGTACCAGCGGGCTTCACCGGCGGCCAGTCGCTCGCCGGATAGCGCCACCGGCATGCGCACCTCTTCGTCGCCAGGCAGCCCTTCCCGCAGTCTATGGGTTATCCGATGGATGGCCTCGGCGGCGGCGGGTTGTCCCGCGAATATGCGGTCGACCGCCCACACGTCGCGGGCGCTATCGGCGCCGATCAGATCGGCGTAGGCCCGGTTGGCATACAGGATACGATTGCGCTGATCGATGATGATCACGCCCTCGTTCATCGAATTGAGAAAATTGCGGGTGATGTCGATGCGTTGGCCGCGGGCGCCAAAGCGCAGCAGCCCGATCGCACCGGCAAACAGGCTGACCACCCCGATCACCGCCAGAATGCCGAGGAGCCCCAGGACGAAGGGTTCCGCCTGCTGGCGCTCGACGAGCGCGAAGCCGATCGCGATCCCGACCAGCCCGCAGGCAAGGATGATCAGCCGCCCGGCACCGGTAATACCGCCGGACCGATCGATGACCGGATCAGCGCGAACGGTATCCTTTGCCCGTTCGTTCATTTCCGATCGAATGCCCCTTTTCGCCAGCTTCAGACCCGTCGCGGTTCGGCCACAACTCGGTGAGATGAGGTTGGACTTTGGGCAAAACCGCCCTCTGTCGACACCGTCGGGTCTTGCATTGGCCGCCCCAGCTTGAAAAGACTGGTAAATCCGATGATTCGCCAGGGACGAATGTGCCGATCACAACCGGAATGAGCAAGGTCATCCATCGTTGGGAGCGTCAGGGGGCGCGAAATGCGTGAGGCACTGGTTTCGATCTTCGGCCAAGAGGGCGCGGTCGTCGTCCAATATATCATCACCTTCGTCGTCATCCTCGCCCTGGTGGGAGTCGCCGTATGGATGGGGCGTCGCTATGCCGGCAGCAGCGTCAACGTCGCCGGACGCGGCCGGCTGCCGCGGCTGGCGGTCATCGACGCCCTCACCGTCGACAAGCGCCGGCGGCTAGTGCTCGTTCGCCGCGACAATGTAGAACACCTCCTCCTCATCGGCGGCCCGAGCGACATCGTCGTCGAGCCGTCGATCACCCGGACCCGTGTCGCCCAGCGCCCTGGCCAGACGGCGCCCAATCATCCTCAGGCCCTGCCGGCCACCAACGCACCGCAGCCTGCCCCACCACCGCCACCGGCGCCGCCCGCCCAGCGGACCGCCGCGCAGGCGGCCCTTCGCGCCAGGGCGATGCGGCCGCCGGCCGCCGAGCCGCCGGCGCCCCCCGAAGAGCCGATTCCATTTCCTCCGCGACGGTTGCAGCCGCGACAGACCGAACGACAGCCGGTCCGCGAAGAACCGCCGAATGTTGCCGCGCCTGAACCCACGACGCCCGCCACGCGTCCGGCCGCGCAGGCCCGTTCCGAACCGATCCCCGAGACACCGAGATCGGCCACCGTCCCCCCGGCGCGGGACGCGCAGTCCCTTCGACCAAAGGCGAAAAGGCCCCGAGCCTCTCGCCCTGCCGGTTGTCCCGGCATTCCCTCCGGACGTGCTGCTGGCGCCGGTTGAGGAAAAACTGGCCCTGCCGATCGTTGAGGCGGCGGAAAATCATCATCCCAGCGCTTTCGCACCGCCGAGCAGTGCCGGTCGTCACGGCGAGAGGCTGGGTGGCGAAAATGCCCGGCACGTCGCCGCTACGGAAGAACCGAGGCGGCCGCCCCCTGGCGAGCCGGACCGCGAAGACGATGACGACGCGGATACGGTGGGCAATCTCGAAAAGGATATGGCCCGCCTGCTCGGCCAGATATCGACCGGTCGGCCGGGTTGAGGCCTTTCCCCGGACGGCCGCCATTCTCGCGCCATTATTGCCGGGAAAACGGCTCGCCGAAGCGTCATCGAAACGTCGTCAACCAGTTGTTGTCGATGCAATATGCCATCGCTATATTCCGCCGCGCGACGCACCCCGAGTCAGAGGTATTCCATGCCGCAATCAGCTGTTCGTTCCAGGGCACGGGACTATCGACCGAGCGAATCCGAGCCATTCATGAACGAACGTCAACGGGAGTATTTCCGCGAGAAGCTGCTCGGTTGGAAGGAGGAGATTCGCAAGGAAGCGCGCGAAACGCTGCAATATCTGCAGGCCGAAAGCCAGAATCACCCCGATCTCGCCGACCGCGCATCCTCCGAAACCGATCGCTCGATCGAACTCAGGGCGCGCGACCGCCAGCGGAAACTGATCGCGAAAATCGACGCCGCCCTGCAGCGAATCGAAGATGGCACCTATGGCTATTGCGAGGAGACCGGCGAGCCGATCAGCCTGAAGCGTCTCGATGCGCGTCCGATCGCAACCCTGTCGATCGAGGCGCAGGAGCGCCACGAACGGCGCGAACGCGTCTTCCGCGACGACTGATCGTCGATGCCGGGAAACGGATCGGCATCACGGTTTCGGAACCAAACCGGCCGTGACCTGTTTCACTTGCGTATGTTTAGTCTATGCTGCATCTATCCGACCATGAGGGTGGCTTGAATATCCGATGCACCGGGCTGGGCGGCCCGTCGGCGTCGTTTTGATACGTGAAGGAGCCAACGAATGAAGACTCTTGTTTCAGCGATAGCCCTCGCCGGCCTCATCGGGACCGGTTTCATGGGATTGAGCGTGACCAGCGCGTCCGCGAATTCGCGCGCCTATTGCGAACAGTATGCCCTCGACGTATCCCGCCAGCAAACCAGCGGTAACATCGTCGGCGGCGCCGTGGTCGGCGGCATCGGCGGCGCGGTGCTCGGCGGTATCCTCGGCGGCGGCAAAAAGGGCTCGGCCGCTACCGGCGCGGCGATCGGCGCGGTTGGCGGCGGCGGCGTTGCTGCCGTGAACCGCAAGCGCGTCTACGATCGCGCCTATGCCGAGTGCATCAACCAGCCGCCCCGCTATGCTGCGCCGCCGCCGCCGGCTTACGCTCCGCCGGTTGGCTCTTACGAGTGGCAGCAGGCCTGCTCGCGGAAGTACAGGTCGTTCAACCCGAGCACCGGCTACTTCAAGGGCTATGACGGCCAGTACCATTTGTGCCAGATTCCCTAGGCTGATCGAGACGATCCGTTCTTGAGAACGCGCCCGCTCCCCGGCGGGCGCGTTCTGCGTTTCACGGGCCGGCTGCGGCGGGCAGCGCCAAAACCGTCGCGGCTCGGGTAAACTCCGGTCAACAGAGTCGATCAGGGGATTCGCCATGTCGCGGCTTCTTCTCTTGCGCCACGCGAAATCGGATTGGGGCGAAGCAGGCCTTCAGGATTTCGACCGGCCGCTGGCGCCTCGCGGCCAGCGCGCGGCCGCCGACATGGCCAAGGCAATCTCGGCCGCCGGCATGCTGCCCGATCGCATCCTCTGCTCGCCGGCAAGGCGAACGCGCGAAACGCTGGCGGCGCTCCGCCCCTATCTCAAGACACGAGGATGACGTCGAATTCGTCGATCGCCTCTACGAGGCAAGGCCCGGCGACTACCTGCGGGTGATCGCCGCCGAAGGAAACGGCGCCGATATATTAATGGTGATCGGCCACAATCCCGCGGTTCAGGGTGCCGCCCTGGTCCTCGGCGGTGCCGGAGAGGCGCGCCTCGTGGCCGAAATATCCGCCAAGTTTCCGACGGGCGCGCTCGTCGTCATCGACTTCGATTCCGATGATTGGTCGGCGATTTCGCCCGGAGATGGCCGGGTCACCGCCTTCATCAAGCCGCGCGACCTCGAAAACGATGGTCCCGCCGACGACGGGGATTGAGCAGGGAATGGCGCCGGGGCTTTCGGCCCGGGGCGCCAATGCATACATCGAAGCCTAGAGTCGGCTTCCCGGGAGCGCGCGATCTTGCCATTGACGACGATCACCGACGAAACCCGGCTTGCCCTCACCACCTTCGCCGAACGCACGATCGGAGTCACCGCCCCGGCGATCCGCCTCGGGGTTACCGGCCTCGCCCGGGCCGGCAAGACGGTCTTCATCTCCGCCCTCGTTCACAATCTGATCCACGGCGGCCGGCTGCCGCTTTTCCGTGCCTATTCCGGCGGCCGCGTCCTCGGCGCGCGCCTCGAACCCCAGCCAGACGACGCCGTGCCCCGCTTCGAATATGAACGCCATGTCGAGGCTCTGGTCGACGAACGGATATGGCCCAATTCGACGCGCCAGATCAGCGAGTTGCGGCTGACGATCCAGTATGAATCGGCCTCCCTGCTGACGCGCACGCTCGGCCGCGGCAGGATGCATATCGATATCGTCGACTATCCCGGCGAGTGGCTCCTCGACCTGCCCCTCCTGTCGAAGGACTTCGTCACATGGTCGCACGAGGCCCTGGCCTTCGCGCGCGCTCCCGATCGGACAAGAGCCGCCAGGCCGTGGCTGGGCGAGATCGCCGCGATCGATCCCAAGGCGCCGGAAGACGAGCCGCTCGCCCGGCGACTGGCGAAGACCTTCACCGACTACCTGCGCACCACCCGGGCGGAAAGCGGCAGTCTCTCGACGCTGCCGCCGGGCCGCTTCCTGATGCCGGGCGATCTCGATGGATCGCCGGCGCTGACGTTCTCGCCGCTCGACCTGGCGAGCGACGAGGTTCAACCGGGGTCCATCGCGGCGATGATGGCGCGGCGCTACGAAAGCTACAAGACGGCTGTCGTCCGTCCCTTCTTCCGTGACCATTTCGCCCGACTCGATCGGCAGATCGTCCTGATCGACGCGCTGGAGGCCCTGAACGCCGGATCCGCGGCGGTCACCGGGCTGGAGACCGCCCTCGCCGATATCCTCGCCGCTTTCCGCCTCGGCCGGACCGGCTGGCTGAGCGCGTTGGTGTCGCGCCGCATCGACCGCATTCTGTTTGCGGCCACCAAGGCCGATCACCTTCACCATGGCGATCACGATCGTCTCGAGGCGATCCTGTCCCGCCTCGTCGGTCGCGCCATCGAACGCGCCCGTTTCGCGGGGGCGACCGTCGACGTCATCGCCCTCGCCTCGGTTCGTGCCACCCGCGAGGGCACCGTGACCCACCGCGGCCAGCGCCTGCCCTCGATCATCGGCACACCGCTCCCCGGCGAAACCGTCGACGGCCGCGTTTTCGACGGCAGCACCGAAATCGCCATGTTTCCCGGCGACTTGCCGGACGATCCGGAATCGGTCTTTGAAGACTGCGGCGAGATATCGATGCCGCTCCAGTATGTCCGCTTCCGCCCGCCCCGGCTCGAACGGACGGCGGAGGGGCTCACCCTTTCGCTGCCGCATATACGCCTCGACCGGGCACTCGAATTCCTGATCGGAGACCGCCTCAAATGACGAAGGAGAGGCGGCGCCCGACGGCGTTCCAGCTCGACGACCTCAACGTCGTCGAGGCCGACTATGTGCCAGGGGTCGGCGCCCAACCGGTGCTGGTGCCCGACGCCGACCCGTTCGCCGCCCCGGATCCGGACGCCGAGATCGTCGCCGCGGCAATCCCACGACGCGGCATCCGCTGGTCGCGCTTCTTTTTCGCCGCCGTCGGTGGTCTCGTCTCCCTCGGCATCGGCCTGGCGATCGACAATCTGATTCGCGACCTCTTCGCGCGGAACGACGCGCTGGGCTGGATCGCGGTCGGCCTGGCGGGGATTGCGGTCCTCGCCCTTCTGGCGCTCGCCATCCGCGAGATGACCGCGCTGTTGCGCATTCGCAAGATCACCCAGATCCATGCCCGGGCGGTCGAAGCGATCGACAGCGACGACCGGACTGCCGCGCGCACCCTCTCCCGCGAGCTGATCCGCCTCTACGACGGCCGGCCCGAGACCGCGCGCGGGCGGTCGGCCCTTGCCCGCCATATCGAAGAGATCATCGACGGCCGGGACCTCGTCGGCCTCGCCGAGACCGAACTGATGTTGCCTTTCGACGAAGCGGCGCGACGGCTTGTGCTGACGTCGGCCAAGCGGGTGGCGCTGGTCACCGCGATTTCCCCGCGCGCCCTGGTCGACGTCATTTTCGTCGCTGCCCAGATCCTGCGGCTGATCCGGCAGTTGGCGTCCCTTTACGACGGACGGCCCGGCACCTTCGGCTTCCTGCGGCTGGCGCGCGCCGCCATCGCCCACCTTGCGGTGACCGGCGGGATGGCGGCGGGCAATTCGCTGGTCCAGCAGATCCTCGGGCACGGCATCGCCGCGAAACTCTCCGCCCGGCTCGGCGAAGGCGTGGTCAACGGACTGCTCACCGCCCGGGTCGGCATCGCCGCGATCGAGGTCTGCCGGCCTCTCCCCTTCGTCAACGGGCGTCCGCCGCGGCTCGCCGACGTGATGGCAGAACTGCGCGGTCTTGGCGGCACCGGCAAGAAAGTCGAGCCGAAGCCGGACGAGACGTAGACGTCAAGCGCCCCAGAGTTCGGCGACTGGGCCGCCCCGGCCGCCGACCGGGTCGGCATCGGGCATCCCGACACCTGCGATTCGGCGCCGGATCGCCTGCTTGTCCTCTGCGCCTTCGCGCATCAGGTCGGCCCATTGCCCGCCGGGATACGCGCCGATGACCAGGAGATCGGGCGTTGCCGAGAGGCGCTTGTGGCCGACGCCGGCCGGGATCAGCACGGCGTCCCCGGCCGTCACGCGGAGGCTTTCGCCTTGCTCGCCGCCGAAACGGACCTCGGCTTCCCCGCCCGCGATGCCGAGCACCTCATGGGCGGTGGAATGGTAATGGTGGAAGGGAAAGATGCCGTTCCGCCAGCTTCCGCCCCAGCCGTTTGCCGCAAAGAGCGCTTCGAAACGCGCGGCGAGATCGCCCTTCGCCGGATCGAGCGCGCCGGCATAGACGATCAGCGGAACCCGATTGTTCGGAATGTCGCCATCATCGGCAAAGACAAACGACTGCGTTTTCATCCGTGCACCTTTCCGGCAAACCCGACAAAGCGGCGGCCAGACACGCCTAAAGTTTGACAGTCCGCCGCCGGACCGTCAAAACTCCGGCACCGAACATGGTGCTATTTGAAGGGCCGGGAAAACAGATGCAAGCCGATGGGCCCCAGCGATCGCGGTGGCATGGCGAAGATGTCGCACAGGCCGTGATCGCCGAAATGGGCCGCCGCCTTACAACCGCCCCAGCATCCTTCGATCCTGCCACCGTCGCGCCGTCTGGCGCGATCGGGCCCGGTCGGGATTGATTGGCGAATGAATTCTCTCGGCTTCGGCCTCGAACGTGTGGTTGCGCCGATCTTCCGGTGGCCGCGCGTGTCGGCCTTTGTGGTTCTCTGCCTCATCGCCCTGGCGGCCTACGGCGTTACGCAACTCACCTTCGATCAGAATCTGCGGGCCGTCTTCGCCGGCGGCACCGCCGCCTACAAGGACTACATGAAGACGGTCGAGGATTTCGTCGACCCGGAAAACGAGATCCTGATCCTGGTCGAAGGCGACAGGCTCGGCGAGCCGGCTGTCTTCGCCAAGTTGCGCGACTTCCAGTTCGAGCTCCAGTTCATCGACGGGGTCCAGAGCGTCGTTTCGGCCTTTGCGCTCCGCCAAGCGCCCGACGCCAATGGCGATGCCCCGCTCGTCATCGACAATGCGGAAGCAGGCCTGACACCTGACCTTCTGCAGCGCATTCGCGCTCACCCGTTGTTCGGCAACAAGCTGTTGTCGAACGACGGCAAGGCGATGAATTTCATTCTGACGCCGACCGAACCGAAGGCGCCATTGTCGACGGCCCGCGTGATGCGGCAGTCGATCGAAAAGATCGCCGGCGACCTGCTCGCCGGCACCGGCCTGAAGGTGACCGTCAGCGGCTTTCCGACGCTTCGCCTCGACATTGTCGACGTGCTGATCCACGACCAGATCGTGCTCAACGCCGCCGGCGTCCTCGTCGGTCTAATCATGAGCCTGATCGTTTTCCGATCGTTCGTCGCCGCGGCGATGACGGCCATTCCGGCGATTCTCGCCGGCGGAGCGGTTCTCGGCATCATCGGTTTGATCGGCACCTCGATCACGGTCATGTCGAATGTCGTGCCGGCGCTGATCATGGTGCTCGGCTATGCCGACGCCATGCACCTCACCTATGCCTGGCGACGATACCGCGCCGAGGGCGCCGACCCCAAGGAGGCTGCGCGACTGGCCGAGCACGAAGTGGGGCCGGCCTGCATGCTGACCGCGATCACGACGGCGATCGCCTTCCTGTCGCTGACCCTGTCCGACGTCCAAATCGTCAGCCGTTTCGCCTGGATCGGGGCGTTCGGCGCGATCATCGGCGGCATGCTGGTGCTGGCCACGCATACGCTGCTCGCGATCTACCTTGGCCGGTTCTGGGAGCCGACAAAGGCATCGGGCCGCAACCTGCTTGCGCTGCTGAGCGTGCCCAACGCGGCGATCGGCCGCTTTGCCGTCCGCTACCCCAACAAGATCACGATCGTGTCCGTGATTCTCGTCGTCGTCCTGGGCGTCATGTATTTCTCCGTGCCGCCGCAACATTCGCTGCGCGAGCACCTGCCGGCAAACAATCCGGCCAATGCCGCCCTCGGCCGCATCGACAAGCTCTTCGACGGGGCCTACCCGATCCAGATCGTCGTTCCGCTTGGCAAGGTCTCGCCGACCTCGCCGGAGGGTTTGGAGAAGATCCGCGCCGTCCACGAAGCGGTGGCCGCGATCAAGGGCGTCGATCGTCCGCTGTCGCTCTGGAGCGTCGCCCAGTGGCTGGGCGGCGATCTTGCAGGAGTCGTCGCGCCGGCTCACCGAGCTTGCCGCCGAGATGCCGCCCGAAACCGCATCGCGCTTCTTCGGCAGCGACGGCGGATCGCTGGTCACCGTCAGTGTCCACGAAATGACGACCCAGGAAGCGGAACCGCTGATCGACAAGATCGAGGCGGCGGCGCGGAAGGCGGGCGGCCCCGACGTCACGGTGACCGGCGTGACCGTGCTCACCGCGCGCGAGAGCACCCGGACGATCAACAACCTCTTCTGGAGCCTGACGCTGGCGGTCGTCGCCGGCGTCGGCGCGATCATGCTCGCCTTCCGCGACTGGCGGATGGGTGCGGTCGCGATGCTTCCCAACGCCCTTCCCATATTCTCGACCGGCGCGATCCTGTTCATCAGCGGCTCCGGCATGCAGTTCACCAGCGTGCTGTCGCTGACGGTTGCCTTCGGTATTGCGGTCGATGATACGATTCACTATCTCAGTCGCTTCAGGATAAGCGGCCATGCGCTCACCTTGCCTGTTCGACTGGTCGATACATCGCGCCATATCGGCCCGGTCCTGGTCGGAACAACGGCGATCATCATTGCCGGTTTGTCGACCACATTTATGAGCGAAATGCCGACTATTAGATTGTTCGGTGGACTGGCGGCAGTTACCCTCGCCGCCGCCCTTATCGCGGACCTTCTGGTCCTGCCGGCGCTGATGGCCGGAGTAGCAAGCCCATGGTTCGAAAGACAGAAATCCAAGCCCGATCCCCATTCAGCAAAGCAGGACGAGCCCGTTCAGGCCTGATCCTGGCCGCCTTGATGCTCGGCGCAGCCATCCTCCCGGCGTCGGCGGCGGATGACCCGCTGCTTGCCCGCATGGCCGGCGACTGGGTCGGTCGCGGAACGTTCAAATCGAGCCCCAGCGCCGAGCCGGAAATGGTCTATTGCAAGATCACCAATACGCTTGCGAACGGCGGCTCGGTGTTGCGCCAGACAGGGGCGCTGTGCGGTGGCGACCAATTCCGGGCGAATCACGGGAAGCATCGAGGCGAGCGGTTCGGGCGCCTACAAGGGCTCGCTGCAATCGCTGTCGACCAAGGGGCCGGTGAACTTCGCAGGACAGGCGTCGGGCAACCAGATCGCGATGAACGCCGATTTCGTCGACAAGAAAACCAACAAGCCGGGCAAGGCGACGATTCAGACGGTGGTTGGCGACGGCAAGTACCGCACCGTCTCGAAGACGCTGGACACGAAGACGAAGACCGAATTCATCGCGAGCGACATCGTCTTCACCAAACAGTGATAGGCTTGCGGCGTCGGCGCGCCCGGCCGCGAGACGAACCAGGCGAGGACGGGCCCAGACATGGCGACATTCGTCCTCATCCCCGGCGCCGGCTGCGATCCCTGGTACTGGACATATCTGACCGCCGAACTGACGCGCAGGGGCCACGACGCCGTGCCGGTCGACCTGCCGTGCGACGATGACGCCGCGGACTTCGAAGACTACGCCGCAGCCGCCGTCGACGCGGCGGGGGGCCGATCCGACCTCGTCGTCGTGGCGCATTCGCTCGGCGGCTTTACCGGACCGTTGATGTGCGAGCGCGTGCCCGTGCGTCTGCTGGTGTTGCTCACGGCGATGATCCCCCGACCGGGCGAGCCCGCCGCCGACTGGTGGGCGAACACCGGATATCCTTCGACCGACGCGGACTTCGACACATCTGTTCTACAACGACGTCTTGCCGGGCCTGGCGGCCGATTGCGAAAGCCATTCCCGGCCGCAGTCCGGCACGCCGATGGAAGCACCCTGGCCGCTCACGTCGTGGCCGGACACGCCGACGCGTTTCCTGCTGTGCCGCGACGACCTGTTCTTTCCGGCGGCATTCATGCGTCGGGTGGTTCGCGACCGGCTCGGCATCGTTCCCGACGAGATGCCGGGCGGCCACATGGTCATGCTGTCGCGGCCGGCCGAGCTCGCCGACCGGCTCGTCGCCTACCTGGACACGAGCCTCAGATAACCCCGAGCTTCTTCTGTAGGCTCGAGGATGACGTCGTGTACTGGAAGACGATGCGCTTGTCGGGATCGACGATATGCGCCGCCGCCTGGGACATCAGCGCCGCCTCGTGGAAGCCACACAGGATCAGCTTGAGCTTGCCCGGATAGGTGTTGATGTCGCCGATGGCGAAAATGCCGGGCTCCGATGTCTCGAATTTCGCGGTATCGACCGGGATCAGGTTCTCGTGGAGATTGATCCCCCAATCCGCCACCGGGCCGAGCTTCATGGTCAGTCCGAAGAAGGGAAGCATGCGGGTGCAGGCGACATCCGCCTCGCCCGTCTTGCTCTTGACGGTGGCCGCCGTGAGCTGGCCGCCCTCGCCCTTCAGGCCGCTGATCTGGCCCATCTGGAAATTGATCTTCCCCTCGTCGAGGAGGGCATGCATCTTCTTGACGCTGTCGGGCGCGGCGCGGAATTCGTCGCGGCGATGGACAAGCGTGAGGCTTTTTGCGATCGGCTGGAGATTGAGCGTCCAGTCGAGTGCCGAGTCGCCGCCGCCGACGATCAGCACGTCCTGGTCGCGGAACTCTTCCATCCGCCGGACGGAATAGAAGACCGATGCGTTCTCGTAGGCCTCGATGCCGGGCACCGGCGGGCGCTTCGGCTGGAAGGAGCCGCCGCCGGCGGCGACGACCACGACCTTGGCGATAAAGGTGTCGCCCATGTCCGTCGTCAGGCGGAAGCGCCCGTCGGCCTCGCGGCTCAACGTCTCGACCATCCGGTTGAGGTGGAATGTCGGATTGAACGGCTTGATCTGCTCGATCAGCTTCTCGACCAACCCCTCGCCCGTGATCTCCGGATAGCCCGGAATGTCGTAGATCGGCTTTTCCGGATAGAGCTCGGCGCACTGGCCGCCCGGCTTGTCGAGGATATCGATCAGGGCGGCGCCGATATCCAGAAGGCCGAGCTCGAACACGGCGAACAGCCCGACCGGACCGGCGCCAATGATCACCACGTCCTTCTCGATGACTTCAGTCGCCTCGAGCGTATTCATCGAAACATCGTTCATAACCGCCAGATTCCTGCGCCTTCAAGTCGTCGCGGACACATATCCGCTCGCCCGGTCAAAACAAAGAAAGATTGTTGCGAGCAATCCGTGAAGACGAGCAAAAACGATTATCGACAGTCGAGCGTTGATCGGGCTCAAGTCGGCGGCGCACTCAGCCCTGGCGTTCCGGCACCGTCACGGTCAGGCCGTCGAGTTCGTCGCGAACCCGGATCTGGCAGGAAAGACGCGACGTCGGCCGCACGTCATAGGCGAAATCAAGCATGTCCTCCTCCATCGGCTCGGGCTCGCCGACGATGTCCTTGAACGCCTCGTCGACATAGACATGGCACGTCGCGCAGGCACAGGCGCCGCCGCATTCGGCCTCGATGCCGGGGACGCCGTTGCGGATGGCGTTTTCCATGACGGTCGAACCATTCTCGGCCTCGACCTCGTAGCGCGCGCCTTCAGCGTCAATATAAGTGATCTTTGCCATCACACCGGTCTGTTCGGGAAGATTGACGCAAGCCGCGTCGGACAATCCGGCGCCATATAGGCGATTCCGGTCGCTCCTGCCAGCCCGGCTGGAGGACGAGGCGGACCCCGCGTCACTCTGCCAGCGTCACGGCAATGAATTCGCGCGTCTTCTGGACCGCCTGCTCCAGCGCCTTCAGCCTTCCGGCGACGGGAGCCGTCGACAACTCGATCTGGCTGGCGATGTCGGCCATCGAGAAAGCCCCGACATTGCGCGCCGAGCCGACGATCGCATGGGCCGCCTCGCGACGCTCATCGAGGACCTGGGCCGATTTCAGCCGTTCGACCAGCCGCAGCGCCTCTCGCGAAAACATTGCGAGGACCCTGCGCTGCAACTCCGGATCCCCGAGGGTCTGGCGGCGCAGATGGTCCATGTCGATCGGCGGACGACGATGCGCGTCGAGCCTGCGCCTGTAGGTTGCCAACTGGGGATCCCGCAACGACATTCCGTCTCGCCTTGCTGATTGGATGGATGGCCGCCGAGCATAGCGCCGAGCGCCCAACAGGGAGTAAACGCCGCCCGGATGTCCGACCGGCGAAACATTCTTAAGAAATGGTTAACGCCGCCGGGCGACGCTTCGGCGGCACCCGCAACCTGCAAACCGCCGGACCCGGCCACCGCGGCCGGAGGCTGAACAAGCACGGCCGACAGCGGCAGGCAATGTGGCCATTTCGCCGCCGGACAAGCCCGACCCGACAGACCCGGCCAGATAGTTAAAATTCGAGGATTTTCGGGCGATTGCGGGCCATCGACATGCGGCATATCGGCGTGATGAAGAACCAAAGCGGGCCGACTGCGACACCGGACGTCGGGGCCATGCCGCGCGGCCGTGCCGGCGGTACGACGGCCAGCAGAGGCCGAGGCGTCGGTTTATCCAGCGCCGCGAATGGCCTCCGTCATGTCGTTGAACTTAATTAACAGAGCTGAGCGGTCGGCTCAGTTTCTTGTTCCGCTGCCATCAATGTGCCATTAGGATGGATTAGCGGCATGTAAGAAGAGGCCAATTGGACCGGGTTCCGGTCCTGGGCGCGGATCCTATGCTGCGTCGGGGGAGCGAGTAATACGCAACGACTATCGAGGCGTCGTCCCCCCGGACCCTGTGTACCTGCGCTTGTCGGGCCGTTCTTGCCCGGCGTGGCGGCCGGCATTGTATTGAGTACGGACGCGAGGCGAAAGAATGGCAACGAACCCGCGAGCAAAAACCCCTAACGACGCTGCCCTTTCAGCGGTCGAAGAGGCACTGAGGCTGGATTTCAGCGCAGGCGAGGAGCCGGAGCGCGAGCGGCCCGCCGGCCGCCGGCCGCCGGAACCTCGAGCGCCGGAAGGGACCGACGTGGCGCGAGCGCGACGGCCGGAAGCGCCCAGGATGCCTGCTCCGCCCCGTCGCAATGAGCCCCCGCCGCGGCGCGAAGAAGCTCGCGCGGCCCGCGGAAGAGGCCCGCCGCCCGCCCGAGGAGCCGAGGCCGCAGACCGCCCGCCGCCCCGAGCCCAAGCCTGAAGTCGAGGAGCCGAAGCCTCAGGCTCGCCCGCGCGCGGCCGGACGCAGCCGTTTCGCCGCCAACGACGACCGCCGCCAGCCCGGCGGTGCCAGCACCTTTCCTCGCCGCCCGTCACGGATGATCTATCCGAGCGCGATGACGCTCTCGGTCATCTGGGCGGTCCTCGTGCTCGGCATCGCCCTGTCGAGCGGCACCCTCTTCCAGGGCGATCTCTTCAATTCGCCGCAACTGATGAACGTGGCGCTTTTCCTGCTGGTTCCGATCGGATTCTTCTGGGCCATCGCCTCGATGATCTGGCGCTCGCAGGAAATGAAGATCGTCGCCCGTCAGATATCCGACGTCGCGATCCGCCTTTCCGAGCCGGAAAACATCGCGACCGACGCGGTGGTCAGCGTCAGCCAGGCGATCCGCCGCGAAGTCGCGGCCGTCGGCGACGGCATCGAACGCGCGTTGGCCCGCGCCAGCGAACTCGAACTTCTCGTCCACAACGAAGTGTCGGCGCTCGAGCGGTCCTATTCGGACAACGAGACCCGGATGCGTTCGCTGATCGACGATCTCGCCGGTCAGCGCGAAGCCATCGTCATCAACTCCGAACGCGTTCGCACGTCCATCGTCAGCGCCCAGGAGTTGCTGTCGAAGGATCTGCGTCTGGCAAGCGAATCGATCGCCGAAAACGTCACCCATGCCGGCAATCGCATCACCGTGGCTCTGACCGAGCGCGGCGATCACATCACCGGGGCGCTTTCCTCGGCCGGCGAGACGATGGTCGACCAGTTGGCCAGCCGCGGCGAGGATCTGGTCACGCGCCTTGCCGAAACCGTCAGCGACGTCGCGGAATCGCTTGCCGCAACCGGGGCCGAGGTTACCGACGCCCTGCTGACCCGCAGCGCCGACATCAACGACACGCTGGAGACGACCGGCCGCGCGATGGCCGATACCATCGCCGAGCGTGGCTCCGAAGTGAACGACACCCTCGCCCGCGTCGGTACCGAACTGGTCGAAAGCTTCGACCGCCGCACCGAGGAAATCACCCGCTCGATCTCCGAGACCGGCAATCTCGCCGCCGAGACGATCTCGACCCATGTCTCGGAAGTCAACGAAGCGCTGAAGAGCAATTCGGACTCGCTGCTGGTCGACCTCGCCCTGCGTGGCCAGGAGATCAACGACAAGCTCGACGACACCGGCACCCGCATCGCCGAGACCATCACCATTCGCGGCGGCGAACTCGCCGATCGCCTGTCCCGGACCGGCGACCGCATCTTCGAAGCGATTTCCGTCAACGGCACCGAGCTCAACGATCGCCTGGCTTCGACCGGCGAAGCGATGGCCAACCTCATCGAAGGTCGCACCAACGCGCTCCGCGAAACCATCGATGCGGCATCGACCGCGGTTTACGAAACCTTCGACGAGCGCAGCGCCGAACTCACCCAGCGCCTCGCCTCCGTCGGTGGCGAAGTCGCAAAGGCAATCGCCGTGCGCGGCATGAAGATCAACGAGACGATCATTGCCTCGGGCAACGAGATCGCCGAAACCGTCGCCTCGCGCGCCGGCGCGATCCACGAGCGCATCGTCGATTCCGGCACGCGCATCGCCGATCGCATCGTCGAGCAGGGCAATACCCTCCACCAGCGGATCGTCGAATCCGGGGGCCAGATCGCCAACGAGATCGAAGGCCGTGGCGCCTCGATCCACGAGCGGATCCTCTCCTCGAGCCGCGAAATCGCCGAGACGATCGAGGGCCGCGGCACCGCCATCTACGATTCGATCGTCGAGGCGACCCAGCATGTCGGCGACGCGATCGAGTCGCGCGGCGTTTCGATCCACCAGAAGATCCTGTCTTCCGGTCGCGACGTCGCCAACGCCATCGAGCAGCGCGGCGTTTCGATCCACGAGAAGATCATCAACTCCGGCACCGAGGTCGCGGACGCCATCGAGGGCCGCGGCAGCTCGATCTTCGAAAAGATCGTCAATTCCGGAACCGAGATCACGGAAGTGATCGAGGCCAGCGGCACCTCCATCTACGAGAAGATCGTCAGCTCCGGCACCGAAGTCGCGAACGCCATCGAGGGTCGCGGCAATTCGGTGCACGAAAAGATCCTTCGTTCGGGCACGGAAGTCGCCGACGCCATCGAGAATCGCGGCACCTCGATCTTCGACAAGATCGTCGAATCCGGAAACCGCTTCGAAGAGGTCATCACGGTCCACAGCCGCGAACTTGGCGACGGACTCGACCAGCGCTTCCATCGGATCAATGCGCTGATCGGCGAACGAGGCCCGGCGCTGATCACCTCGCTGGGCGAGCAGGCCCAGATGATGGAGACCTCGCTTGCCGGACGCCTGGCCGATTTCGGCGAGGCTCTGCGCGGCAAGATCGACACCGTGTCGGAATTGCTGGAGAGCAGCTCGCACCGCATCTCCGAGGCGCTCGATCACCGCTCCCGCCAGATCAATCAGACCCTGATCGAACGGACGCGGGAAATCGCCGAAACCTTCACCGGCGGCCAGACCGAATTCGCGTCGCTGATCGACGGCCGCCTCATCGAGGTGACCGGCCAGCTTGCGGCGCGGACCAACGAACTCGCCGAGGTCATGTCCGACCGGGCCGGCACCATCACCGCCGCACTGGCGGCCAAGTCCGATCAGGTGGCGGAGGAAGTTCGCCAGATGATCAGCGAGGTCACTCAGCAGCTTGTCTCGGAATCGAGCGACGCGGCGCAGGCCCTGCGGGCCTCGGCCTCGGAAGCCTCGACGGTCATCGGTCGCGCTGTCCACGAGATCGAGGGAACGCTCGGCGAGCGGGCAACCAACGTCACGGAAGCGATCGAACTGCGCACCCGGGAATTCAACGACGTTCTCGGCGCGCGGAGCGGCGAACTCGCCGCCCTGCTCGACGGTCGCGGCAACGTGCTTCTGCGGACGCTGGACGAGCGTGGCAACGACATCGTCGAGATGGTCGTCAGCCGCAGCGATCAGGCTGCCCGGACGCTGATCGAAAGCGGCCAGCGGGTCGCCGAGACCTTCACCAACACCAATGAGAAGCTGCGCACCGACGTCGCCGACATCGTCGACAGCCTGTCGAGGTCGAACGAAACCTTGACCGGCCTGCTTTCCGGCACCGAGCAGAACCTCGCCAAGATCGAGACGGCCCTCGCCAGTCGCTCGTCGGAATTCTCCAAGTCGATCGAGCACGCCGTCGAGACGACCCAGCTTTCGACCGGCGAGCTTGGCAGCCAGGTCGAGAAGCTAAGCACCGTCTCGCACGACATCCTCGAGGGTGTGGCATCGGTGGTGAAGCGCTTCGAGGCGCAGAGCCAGTCCCTGACCGAGGCGACCCGCCATCTCACCGAGGTCAACAAGCAGATCGAGACCACGGTCGAGGAACGGCGGCCAGCGCTCGAGAATCTCGCGGCCGGGCTCCGCTCGCGCAGCGAGGAACTCGACGGCATCATGCGTTCCTTCACCCGCATCATCGCCGAGACCCTGAAGACGGCGGAAGAGCGCGCGACGGCGGTCAGCCGGATGCTTACCGAAAACACCTCGACTGCCACCAAGGGTGTCATCGACAACTTCGAAAACATGTCGCGGACCGCAAGCGCCGAGGGCCGCAAGGCAACCGACGCAATCCGCGCCGCCAACGAAGCCCTGCTCGAGGAGATCAGTGGCTCGGTCTCGCAAGCCGCCAAGAGCTTCGGCGAGGCGACCAAGGAGATGCGCGGCGCCATGCAGGAGGTCCAGCGCGACCTCGATCAGACCCGCGCCGAACTGAAGCGCGGCGTGCTTGAAATGCCCGAGGAAACCCGGGAAAGCACCGAGGCCATGCGGCGTGTCGTCGGCGACCAGATCAAGGCGCTCTCCGAGCTGTCCGAAATCATCGCCCGGCACGGCAAGACGCTCGATGTCTACAGCCCGTCGCTCGGCGAAGCCCGGGCCGCGCCGATCCATCAGATCGAGATGCCGGCGGCGGCCGTTGCCGCTTCCGCCGGTGGCGCGGGCCCGGCACGCGCAAATCCACCGCCGGCGGCTCCTCCGCCGGCCCCTGCCGCCGAATCGCACCGCGGCGCCAACGGCAGTGGCCATGCGGAAGCTCTGCACGCTTCGGCTCCCGCCGCCGAGCCGGCCCCGGCCCCGCGTCCGGAGCCCCAGGCCCAGCAGCCGCGCCCGGTTCCGGTTCGTCCGGCCGCGCCGGCGCCCGCCGCGCAGTCGCGCGGTGAAGGCGGCTGGGTCTCTGACCTGCTTCGCCGCGCCTCGCGCGACGACGAGCCGGGCAGCGAGTCCCCGGCAGCCTCGGCACCGCCGGCCGCGCCGTCGGAGGTCAACGGCGGGTCGCAGGCCGCTAGTGTCGACGCGGACCAGCCTCTGAACGCCCTGTCGGTCGACATCGCCCGTGCGATCGACCACGATGCGTCGGTCGAGCTGTGGGCCCGCCACAGCCGTGGCGAACAGAACCTGTTCACCCGGCGGCTTTACACCCTGCAGGGACAGCAGACCTTCGACGAGATCCGCAAGAAGTATCAGCGCGACGAGAAATTCCGCACGGCCGTCGATCGGTATGTGTCGGACTTCGAGAAGCTGCTCGCGGAAGTCGCTCGCAAGAACAACAACGACAAGAATGCCAGCAAGAGCTACCTGATCTCCGATACCGGCAAGGTCTACACAATGCTTGCCCATGCCAGCGGCCGGTTCGACTGACGACGGCCTGAGCCAGGCGCTCTGACAGAAAAAAGGCGTCCCGCACGAGCGGGGCGCCTTTTTCTTTTGGATGATGAGGGTTCGCCTCAGGCCGCCACGGGCCTGACACCGCTGCTAGATGACGCTCAGCGTCCAGCGGACAAGTTCGACCAGCACCTTCGACAGCGCCGCGTCGACGCCGGCGACGACGCCTTCGGCCGTATCCTTGGTCACGGTTGCGTCGCCGGTGAACGTCTTCACCGCGACAATCCGGCCATTGCGGTCGTCCATGATCTTCACCGCGACCTCGATATGGGCGAAGCCGCTACCGGCACCGTCGGTCCGGTATTCAAAGGAACGGATATTGGTGAGGAGCTGATAATCGATGCTGAGCCCCTCGCCCGGCCGCCCCACCGCCTTGGCCCGCTTCGATTTCTCGAAGGCTTCGATAGCCTTGGCCTGATAGACCTTCGGCATCCGGTCCGGCCACTGCGCATCGGGGTAATAGGAAAGCCGGGGGCCGGTGGCGACTACGATTCGTTCGCTGTCGAGCGTCTTCAGCGCGCTCGGCTCCGGAATCAGGATCTGCGCCGCGGTTCCCGAGTTCAGCCGCGGGATCGAGTTCGGGCCCATGAGTTCGAAAGTCTCGGGCGGCGGCCCATGAAACAGGCTGCAGCCGGCCACCAGCAACACGATTGCCAGCGGCGGCAGCCCCTTGAACCAACTCTTGGACCGTCCCCGTACGCTCAACCAGGCCCCCTCATATGCGCCGTCTCGCGCCCGCCCCTTCTGGTCATCGGCGATTGTACTCGCGCACACCGGAATTGCCACCAAAGACCGCGCCGGTTGGATTGCTCGAGAAATCCGCCACGGCGCGGTCGATCCGCGTCACCGAGGCGCGCAGTTCCTTCACCAGCGCGGAAATGTCCTTGAGCCCCCGGTCCGAGAATTGCGCGATGCCGCCGAAAATCGTCCCCGCCTGCGCGTCAAATTTGGCGGCAATCTGCTGGATCGACTTGGCGGCGGCGGTCGCCTCGGCGAAGAAATTCTTGCCTTCATCGCCCGACCCGCCAAGGAAATCGTTCGCCTTGGCGAGCACGGTATCGAGCTTCTCCGACGTGCCCTTCAGCTTTTCGCTCAGGTCCTTCGCGTTGGCGATGATCTTGTTCAGATCCTCGTTGCGGGCGTTGAGATTGGTGGTGAAGGCGCTGGCGTTGGCCGCGACCTCCTTGGCGCTTGCCACCGTCGACTTCGCGTCGGCGACCAGCGCGTCGATGTCCGGCGCCACCGTCTTGAGCTTGTCGGTAAAGGCGCTGACATTGTCGACGACCGCCGCAATCCGATCCCGGTCGATCCCGTTGACCACGTCCTGGACGTCGGCGAGCGTCTTGTTCAGGCCCTTCGAAAAGTCGGCGACATCCTTCGCCGCGCCTTTGACGGTCGCGGTTATATCCTTGATATCGGTCGTCGAATCGGCAATTCCCGCGACCAGGCGGTCGGCGTTCCCGACAACCGACGCGACTTGATCCGGATCGACCGCCGAGATGATCTTGTCGGCCTTGTCGACGACGCTGACCAGATGATCGGAGAGTTCCGCCACGGTATCCGACATCTTGGATACATTCGCTAGAAAGCCCTGGACACCGTCGGTGTTCTCGGCGAGCGCACTGGTGAATTGCTCGATATTCGCGGCGGTCTTGGTGACGGCATCCTCGTTTTTCTGCAGGAAACCGTCGATCCGGGTGACGATCCCCTCGATCTTGACGATCGTCGAGCTGGCGGACCCGATCACGTCGCTGATCGCCGACTTGCTGCCGACGATCTTGGGCGGCGTCCGCCTTGAACAGGCTCGCAGCGGTCGGGGTGCCGCCGGACATCTCGATATAGGCGACCCCGGTCAGGAGATTCGATCCGACCTCGGCGCGCGAATCGACCTTGGCCGGCGTGTCCACGCGAACATCGGCGGTGACCAGCACGATATTCGGGTCATCGGCGTCGAACGCGAGAGTCGCGACGTTGCCGACCTTGATTCCGGCGAAATAGACGGCACTCCCCGGCGCCAGGCCACCAACGGTTCCGTGAAATTCGAAGAAGACGGTCGTGCGAATGCCGGTCTCGTCGAGACGTTTCAACCAATAGATGAAGCCGAACGCGAGCACGATCACCACCAGGGTGAAGGCACCGATAATCACGTATCTTGCTCGTGTCTCCATCCAGTATCGCCCTAGGCCGTTATCCCGCGCGCCCTGGTGCCGCGGAAGTAGCTGCGCACCCACGGATGGTCGAATTTCAGCATGTCCGAGAATGCGCCTTCGATAAGGACACGCTTGTCCGCCAGCACGGCGATTCGGTTGCAGACCGTGTGCAGGCTATCGAGGTCGTGCGTTACCATAAAGACCGTCAGCCCCAAACTCTCGCTGAGCGTTCCGATCAGTTCGTCGAAATCCGCCGCCCCGATCGGGTCGAGCCCCGAGGTCGGCTCATCGAGGAAGACGATATCGGGATCGAGCGCCAGCGCCCGCGCCAGCCCGGCGCGCTTGGTCATGCCACCGGAGAGTTCCGACGGGAACTTCAGCGCCGCATCCGACGGCAAGCCGACCAACTCGATCTTCAGTCGCGCGAGTTCGTCCATCATCCGGGGAGACAGCCGCAGATACTCGCGCATCGGTACCTGAACGTTCTGAAGAACGTTCAGCGACGAAAACAGCGCGCCCTGCTGGAAAAGCACCCCCAGTCGCTTGTCGACCGCCTCGCGCTCGCCGGAATCGGCGGTCTCGAGGTCGACACCAAGAATCTCGATGGTCCCGGCCAATTTCGGAATCAACCCGAGAATCGTACGGAGAAGCACGGTCTTGCCGGTGCCCGACGCTCCGACCACGCCGAGAATCTCGCCGCGAAAGGCGTCGAGGTCGAGGTTTTCCAGGACGATCGTGTCGTCGAAGCCCGCGGTCAGCCCGCGGACGCGAATGACCACGTCGTCGGGGGCGCCGGCTCCGTTGTCACTCCGGTTGGTGCCGTTTGTGTTCATCATCAATAGTCGATAGCCGCGAAAAAGATGGCGAAAATGCCATCCGCGACGATGACCATGAAGATCGCCTTGACCACCGACGAGGTCGTGTGGCGGCCGAGGGACTCGGCGCTGCCCTGGACATTGAGGCCTTCATTGGCCGCGATCAACCCGACGATCAGTCCCATGAACGGAGCCTTGATCAGGCCGGTCATCAGGGTGCTCATGTCGATGGCGTCGCGCAGCAGCAGGACGAATCGCTCGAAAGCCATGTCGCCGTAGACGAAAGTGACGAAGGCGCCGCCGATCAGGCCGCAGATGTCCGAGACGAAGGTGAGCAGCGGCAGCGCGATGATCAGCGCCAGCAGGCGCGGCATGATCAGGACCTCGATGGGGTCGAGGCCGATCACCTTCAAGGCGTCGAGTTCCTCGCGCATCTTCATCGAGCCTATTTCGGCCGTATAGGCGCTGCCCGACCGGCCGGCGAGCAGGATCGCGGTCAGCAGCACACCGAGTTCGCGCAGCACCAGGATGCCGACGAGATCGACGACGAAGTCCTCGGCGCCGAAAAACCGCAACTGGAAGACGCCCTGCTGAGCGATGATCCCGCCGATCAGGAACGAGATCAGCGCCACGATCGGCACCGCCTGCAAGACCGGTGCGGTCGAGATGAAAGACGATCGAGGTGAAGCGGAAGCGCTTCGGACGCGCGAGGCCGCGAACCAGCCCACCGACGACGCCGCCCAGGATCGACAGCGCCTGGGCGATGTCCGCTCCGGCGTTGACAGTCGAGCGGCCGAACTGTTCGAGGAGCAGGAGAAGCATCGAGCGCCGCTCCGGCTCCTCGACCTTGATATCCCTGGCCCGCTCCACGGCCGCCAGAAGCCGGTGTGTATTGGCCGAGGCGCCTTCGACCTGGACCGAATCGCCCGCGGCCTCCAGTTCCATCTGGATTCGCGTGATGAGCCAGGCGCCGGCCGTGTCGATCCGCTCGATGCCGGAGAGGTCGAGCACAACCCGCCCCTGCGTCTCGGCAACCACCTGGGCGATACGCGGTTCGATCCGCGAAACCGTGCCGATCAGCCACATTCCGCCGGCCGTGACCCGCGTCACGTTGCCGACCGAGCCGCGATCCAGAGTCGCTTGCGAAACCGTCTGAAAATCCGCCATGAAGCCGCGTGTTGATACCTGGCGCGAGGTTCTTGAGGCTTCCGCGCCCGGCCCCTACTGTCCGCGGCGGAGTGTGCCTGTGAAGCCAGGGCGCGGCAAGCCGACGAAAAGTCCCAAATGCGACGATCCCTTGAGGTTACCGTGGAACGCTGGCCGATTGCCGGCCGTTTCGCCATTTCCCGGGGCGCCAGGACCGACGCCGTCGTCGTCATTGCCACCATCCGGCAAGAAAACGCGATCGGCCGTGGCGAATCGGTTCCGTATCCACGCTATGGAGAAACCGTCGATGGGGTAGCGGCGGCGGTCGGAGCGATGGCGGATGCCGTCGCGGCCGGTCTCGATCGCCAGGCCCTTTCGGTTGCGATGCCGCCGGGCGCGGCGCGAAACGCGGTCGACTGCGCGCTTTGGGACCTCGAGGCCAAGCTCGCCGGGCGTCCTGCGGCGACGATTGCCGGCCTGGGCGTGCTGCGCGCGGTCGAAACCGCCTTCACCTTGAGCCTCGGATCGCCGGAAACCATGGCCGAAGCGGCTGTTGCGGCGAAGGACCGCCTTCTCCTGAAGATCAAGCTCGGCGCCGACGGCGACCCTGAGCGACTCGCCGCCGTTCGGGAAGCGGCGCCTGAGGCGCGACTGATCGTCGACGCCAATGAGGGCTGGACGCCGGCCAATTTCGCCGAAAACATCGATGCCTGCCTCGCGGCACGGGTCGAACTCGTCGAACAGCCCCTGCCGGCAGGACGCGACACGCTCCTCGCCGGTTCCGATCGCCCCGTCCCCGTCTGTGCCGACGAAAGCCTCCACGTCGCCGCAGATCTCGAAGGCCTCCGCGATCGCTACGACGCGGTCAACATCAAGCTCGACAAAACGGGGGGCCTGACCGAGGCCCTGGTGACGGCGCAAGCGGCTCGCGACCTCGGTTTCAAGGTGATGGTCGGCTGCATGGTCTCGACCTCGCTGGCAATGGCGCCGGCGATGCTCCTTGCCCAGCGGGCCGACTTCGTCGATCTCGATGGCCCGCTGCTGCTCGCCGGCGACCGCCAGCCGGGCCTCGTCTACCGTGGCAGCATGGTATCGCCGCCGGAGCCCGACCTCTGGGGCTAGGGAGTCATACCTTTTCTCTCAGGAAGACGTGGTGGACGGCCAGCACGCCGAGTGCGAGCAGCGGCAGCACGATCATGATCCGGAACGAATTCGGGCCCGAAGGCCGCGTAAAGCGGCCCCGACAGCGCGGTCATCCCGGCCATGACCAGCCCGCCAACCAGGACGACGATGCTCTGCGCCGAGGCCGCCATCTCCTCCGGAACCGCCCGCACCACCGCGAACTGATTGCCGAGGAAGACGGCCCCGAAGGTCAGGGCGTGCAGGCATTGCAGCGCCATGAAGCCGGCGCCGCCAAGATCGAAGGGCAGCAAGCTCCAACGGACGATGGCGGCAACCCCACCGATCGCCAGCATCGCGTAGGGACCGATCCGTCGGACCACCGCGCCCGACCAGACGAAGAGAAGAACCTCGCAGGCGATGCTCATCGCCCAGAAGCCGCCGATCTGCAGCGGGCTGAAGCCGAGCGATTGCCAGTAGATGCTGCCGAAGCTGTAGAAATCGGCGTGGCTGCCCTGGATCAGGCCGCCCGCCAGGATCGGTGCGAAGACGGCGGGATGACCGAGGACCTTCCAGGCGGGGCGGGTTTCCGGGCGCGTCGCGTCGTCGATCGCGCGCACCACCCGGGGGTTCTTGGGCAGGACGAAGCCGGTCAGGGCCGCCATCGAGAAGGCGGCGAATATGAACCAGAAGATCGCCGAGACCGGCAGGAAGCCGAGCAGCACGCCGCTGCCGACATTGGCGGAGATGAACGCCACCGACCCCCAGAGCCGCATCCGCCCGTAGTCGAAGCCGAAGCGGCGGACGCCGGTCAGCGCCAGCGCCTCGCCGGCCGGCAAGGCCATCTGCCAGAGCGTGAAGGCGCCTCCAGTGAAGAGCAGCAGCGGCCAGTAGGTCGTGGCGGTCGACGCGAGCAGGAAAACCAGCGCGGCGGGAACGAGGAACAGGCGGACCGCGAAGCGGCGGGTCGGCGTCCGGTCGGCAATGAAGCCGCCGAGCGGCGCCATCGACACGCGGACGGCCAGCGGGATCGCAATGATGCTGGCGATTTCGACATCGGTCAGCCCGCGGCCGTGCAGCCACACCGGAAACCACGGCAGCGCGACGCCGTTGATCAGGAAGAAGCCGCCGAAGAAAGCCGACATCCGCAGGACGAAATGCGGAGGCGCAGCGGAAGCGTCCGGTTCAGGTGTCATGGGATTCAATCACGAAGGCGAGCCGGCTGGGAGGACGTTTCCCGGCCCGGGAGACGATTGATACCGCCGAATCCGCGCCGTGGCGACAGCGACCTCAGCCTGCGCCAAGCGCGCGGGAGAGAATCGCCTCGTCGATATTGCCTCCGGAAAGGACAACGACGACGGTCTTTCCCCCGCAGTCGATGGCGCCCGAGAGGAGCGCGGCCAGCGCCACCGCCCCTCCGGGCTCGACCACCAGCTTCAACTCGCGAAACGCGTAGGCGACCGCGGCAAGCACAGTCGCATCATCGACCGAGACCGCCTCCGCCGCGTTCCGCCGGTTGATCGCGAAGCTGATCGCACCGGGCGCCGGCGCCATCAGCGCGTCGCAGACCGACCCGGATGTCGCGGCGTTGGCGACGATCCGCCCCTCGCGGAGCGATCGGCCGTAATCGTCGAAGTCGCGAGGCTCGACGAGAAACATGGTGCAGTCCGGGAAGCCGTCGCGCACGGCGAGGCCGACGCCCGCCGACAACCCGCCGCCGCTGCAGGGAACCACCACCGCGTCGGGCACAAGTCCCAGCGCGGTCGACCTGATCGACGATCTCGAGGCCCGCGGTCCCCTGGCCCGCAATGACATAGGCGTCATTGAAAGGATGGATCAGGATCGCGCCGGTCCGCTCGATGATCTCCGCCGCGATGCGCATCGCGATCACCGCTGGCCCGATCATAGGTGACGACGACCGCACCGCTCCGCTTCGTGCGTTCCAGTTTGGTGACGGGGGCATCGGCGGGCATGACGATCGTCGCCTCGACACCGAAGAGCCGCGCTGCCTCCGCGACACCTTGCGCATGATTACCGGAGGAGACGGCGACCACGCCCCGCGCCCGGACCGAATCGTCAAGCGCCGCGAGTGCATTGCACGCGCCGCGAAACTTGAACGAGCCGGTGCGTTGCAGGGTCTCGCATTTGAGCAGGATCCGCCCGCCGAGACGGTCGTCGAGCGCCGGGCTCGAAACCAGCGGCGTGACCACGGCCCGGCCGGCGATGCGGCGGGCCGCGGCGTGGACATCCTCGATGGTCGGCGGCTGAAGAGTGTTCATGCGCGCCGGGTATCAGCGCGTCGCGGCTTTCGCAAGGGCCGGCAGGCGATGGTTCAACCCCTGCGCCATCACGACATTCTCGAGGAACTGGCGGGCGCAGGCCTGCCAGCTGTGAGCGAGCGCGAATTGCCGGCAGCTCTCCCGCGAGATCGTCAGCGCCGCCATCGCCGCCTTGCCGAGGTCCTCGTCGAGCGCGCCAACGCCGGATGTCCCGATCACGTCGGCCGGCCCCGGCACCGGAAATGCCGCGACCGGGAGGCCCGAGGCCAATGCCTCCAGCAGCACGATGCCGTAGGTGTCGGTCCGGCTCGGAAAGACGAAGACGTCGGCCCCGGCATAGGCCTCGGCCAGCGGTTCGCCGGTCAGCGTGCCGGCGAAGCGGACGGCCGGAAAGGCCTTCCTGAGCTCCGCCAGCGCCGGCCCCTCGCCGACCACCAGCTTGGTTCCGGGCAGGTCGAGATCGAGGAAGGCGCGGATGTTCTTCTCGACCGCGACGCGGCCGACAAACAGGAAGACCGGTTTCGGCAGGCCGGACGGCGCAAGCTCCGACCTCGGACGGAACAACGTCGCGTCGACGCCCCGCGACCAGCGCAGCAGATGGGTGAAGCCACGGGCGGCGAGTTCGGTCTCAAGCGTTTCAGTCGCGACCATGCAGCCACGACCGGCATTGTGAAAGCGGCGCAGCACCGCGTAGCTCAGCCTCGGCGGAACCGGCAGCCGGGCCGCCAGGTATTCCGGAAACCGTGTGTGGAAGGATGTGGTGAACGGGCGACCCGTCCTCAGGCACCAGCGGCGCACGGCATAGCCGATCGGTCCCTCGGTGGCGATATGCACCGCGTCGGGCCTCGCCGCGGCCGCCCGCGCGCCAATGGTCCGCGGCAAGGCCAGCGCCAGCCGGATCTCCGGATAGGTCGGCATCGGCATGGTGCGGAACTCGCCGGGGGTCAGCATCGTCACGTCGACGCCACTTGCCACCAGCTCCTCGGCGACCCGTTCGAGCGTGCGAACGACACCGTTGACCTGGGGCCGCCAGGCGTCCGTCGCGATCAGAAGCCTCACTCGGCCGCCTCGACCACGAACGGCTCCTCATCGGCCTCGTCGCCTTCATCGGCTTCCGCCCGGATTTCCGTCCACCGGATGATCTCCAGCCGACCGTCGTGATGCTCGGCCACGGCCGTGCAGCTTTCGACCCAGTCACCGGTGTTGACGTATTGGAATCCCTCGGAATTGGCGATCCGGGCGTGATGGATGTGGCCGCAGACCACGCCATCGGCGCCAACCCGGCGCGCCTCCTTGGCGAGGGCATCCTCGAAAGCGCCGATGTAGTTGACCGCGTTCTTGACCCGCAGCTTCAGCCATGCCGACAGCGACCAGTAGCCGAGGCCGAGGCGGCGCCGCAGGCGATTGAACCCGGTATTGAGGGCAAGGACGGTCGAATAGGCGCCAGCGCCGAGATGCGCGAGCCAGCGCGCGTGCCGGACGACGACGTCGAAATCGTCGCCGTGGATGACGAGAAGCCGGCGTCCGTCAGCGGTCTCGTGGAGCGCCCGGTCCATGACCTCGACGCCGCCGAAATGGGTGCCGATGTAGCCACGCAGGAAGTCGTCGTGGTTGCCGGGGATATAGACGATGCGCGAGCCCTTGCGGCCCTTGCGCAGAAGCTTCTGAACGACGTCGTTATGTTCCTGCGGCCAGTACCAGCCGCGTTTCAGTCGCCAGCCGTCGACGATATCGCCGACCAGATAGACCGTCTCCGCGTCGTGGTAACGCAGGAAATCGAGGAGAAGCCCCGCCTGGCAGCCCTTGCAGCCAAGATGCACGTCGGAGATGAACAACGTCCTGAAGTGCCGGGGAGCCGATGGAGCGAGCATCGCGAAGCATTCCGCTTCTATGAAAGCTGCCCCGCATGTAGCTGATTCGAAAGACAGTTCTGTGACGGACCAGCGAAGGGTCGCCCACCATGCTCGACGCGAATTGCGCGTTCGCCGGCCGCCGGCGCGAAGGCCGCTATTGCGGCAGGGACGTGATCTGGAAGAACGCTTCGATCCAGTTGCCGTCGCGCTTGACCAGGGTCTCGTTGACGAAGGCCCGCGCCGGAAGCGGCTTGCCCCGGAAACTGCCTTTCAGGTCGGCGACGAATGTCCGCAACGCCACGTCCGGCGACAGCAGCACGACCGACGGCTCGCGAATGATGGTCTCGCCGTAGTCCAGCTCCGCCAGCGACGCAATCTGGTCGTCAACCGTCTGCGGGCCGTCATAGTAGGGCGTGACCGAGATATGGTCCGGCGTCATCAGGGCCCGTATCTTCGCGATATCGCGATCCCCGAACGCCGCGTCGAGGGCGTTTGACGAGGCGTTGACCGCCGCGGCCGTCGCGGCGTCGTCCGCCCGCGCCCATCCGGCGGAGGCGAGAACAACCAGGGAAAACACTATGGCCAGTCTTCGCATCCGACGCGCCTTTCCAGGTTACTGGCGGTTTCTTAAATATAGCACCACAGCATTCCCGGCGATGCAACGCCGCTGGGTGACCCCGCTATCAGATCAGAAGCGGCATCATCAGAGTCGCCAGGCTGAGGACGAGGAAGAACCCGGCAACGTCGGTGATCGTCGTCAACAGCGGCCCGGAGGCGACGGCAGGGTCCTGGTTGAACCGCTTGAGGAGGAGTGGCACCACGCCGCCGATCGAAACCGCGACGACGGTGTTGATCGCCAGCGCCAGGCCGATGACAACGCCGAGGAAGCCATTGCCCTTCCACAGCCAGGCGACGACACCGATCAGGATGCCGAGGACCACGCCGTTGATGACCCCGACGCTCACCTCCTTCGACCACACCCGGAACACATCGACAGGCTTGGCGAGACCGAGCGACAGTTCGCGCAGCGTCACGGCGACGGCCTGGTTGCCCGAACAGCCGCTCATGTCGGAGACCATCGGCAGGAAGATCGCGATGGCGATGACGGCGGCCAGCGTCTCCTGATAGGCCGAGATGACACTGGCGGCGATGACGTTGAGGACGATATTGGCGCTGAGCCAGGCGAGCCGGCGACGCGAGCGCAGGAACAGCGGCATCGAGCGAAGCTCGTCGCCGAAAACGCCCTGGCGCTTGAGGCTCTCGCTTTCGGACCGTTCAAGCAGCGCATCCGAAACCGCCGACCGCGACACCGTACCGACCAGCCGCCCGGCCGTATCGACGACCGGCAGGCCGAGATACTCGTTCTCCTCGAGCAGGTCCTGAAGGTCCTCGAGGGGAGCGTCGGTGGTCACCGATTCCGGCGTCACCATGATCTCGGTGAGCGGCGTCGAGCGCTTCGCGGTGAGCAGGTTGCGCAGCGAGACGACGCCGATCAGGCGCTTTTCCTCGTCGACGATGTAGGGATGCTGGCCACGATAGCGCTCGAAGTCCTCCTCCTCGCTGGTCAGCCGGCGGAGCACCGCGCCCACTGTGTCGGTGCTCGGAAAGGAAAAGGTCTCGCCGATCATCAGGCCGCCAGCGGTGTCGTCGGCATACTCGACGAGCCGCATGACCTCGGCGGCCTCTTCCGGCTCCATCTCGGCGAGGATCGCCTCGGCGTCCTCCTTGTCGAGTTCGCCGACGACGTCGGCCTGGATGTCCGAGTCCATCTCCTCGATGATATCGGCAGCGTCACCGGCATCGAGGTTTTCGACGAGGTCGACCGCCTGTTCGTTCGGCGCCTCGGTGATCAGTTCGGCGGCCAGTTCCGGCGGCAGGGCCGAGAGCACACCGGACCGCTCCTCGCCATCAAGCTGAAGCAGAGCCCGCAGTCCGTCGCTGAGGCTCAGCTCCTCGAAGATCGCGACGAGACGCTCGTTGTCCCCCGCCTCAAGCGCCTCGCGCAGCGAGAGCCACGGCTCGTCGGGATCGAAGAGCTTCGGCATGGCCTCGGCCTCGACGACGTCAATGGTGTCGGGTTCGCTCATTGCAGCCTCCTGTCGTCCGGCCTTGGCGGGGCTCAGGTGGGTCCGGTCGTGATACCGGCTTATGTGCATGCGGCGCCGCCGTCGTCGAGGGGCAGGCGGCCCGAATTCCGCCATATCGCGCCGAATTGTCTAGAAAAGCGCCGGCAGGACCGAGACGATCAGCACCACGGCCATCGTCACGTTGAAGATCCGCCGGTGTCGATCGTCGGCGAGGAAGCGGGCGATCGCGGTGCCGAACAGGCACCAGACAATTCCGTTCGGCAGGCAGACGATGCCGAACATCAGCGCCATGATCGCGATCTCGAACGCGGGGTCACCGCCCGGCGTCGTGAACAGCGCCGTCGCTCCGAGCACCAGCGCCCAGGCCTTGGGATTGACCCACTGGAAGGCCATCGCCTCGAACAGGTTCAAGGGCCGGGACCGCACCGAAGTCGTTTCCGGCTTGCCCGCATGGGCGATCCGCCAGGCAAGAAAGAGCAGATAGGCGAAGGCGAGATATTTCAACACGTCATGCAATAGCGGAAAGGCATCGAACACGGCGCCGAGCCCGAGCCCGACCGCGACGATCATCAGCGGGAAGCCGAGTGCGATCCCGACGATATGCGGAATGGTGCGCGCCAGCCCCCAGTTGGCACCGGAAACCAGAACCATGAGATTGTTCGGCCCCGGCGTCGCGGTGAAGGCGACGACGAAACCCAGAAGCGGCAGGAGCGTTTCGATGTCCATGACGCCGGGATATTAGGTCAATAATACTGACATAATCAACGCCCGAGACAAGGCAAGGCCGCGGGCGGCGGGCCGAATTCCGCGCCGGACATCTTGAGCCGGCGACGGGAACGGGGTAGTTCCGTCTGAAACGAGGGGCGGAACTTGCATCTGCGAATATCGGGCCGCGAGGCCCCAGCTTGCGTGTCGCGCACGAGCGCGGTCGCGATCGACCGGCTCGCCATGCCGTCATGCCGATGGAATTGGATCCGCCTCTCGCGCATCGCGGGGCCGCTGCCCGTCCCGCGTCGGCCCGACTGATGGCGGCGTCGCCGTCAGACCATCCTGCATCGTGAACTCCCAAGGAGAATAGACAAGCCATGAAATTGCTCCGCTTCGGTCCCAAGGGCCGCGAGAAGCCCGGCATCCTCGACAAGGACGGCGTCATCCGCGACCTGTCCGGCGTCATCGACGACTTCACGCCCGCGACGCTGGCCGCCGGCGCCATCGCCAAGGCGAAGAAGGCCAAGCTCGACAGCCTGCCGAAGGTCTCGCCCCGCACCCGCATCGGCCCATGCGTCGGCGGCGTCCGCAATTTCATCGCCATCGGCCTCAACTACATCGACCACGCCAAGGAAACCGGTTCGCCGATTCCGAAGGAGCCGATCATCTTCAACAAGGCGCCGAGCTGCATCGTCGGCCCGAATGACGACGTCGTACTGCCGAAGGGCTCGAAGAAAACCGACTGGGAAGTCGAGCTCGCCGTCATCATCGGCAAGGGCGGCAGCTACATCGACGAGAAGAAGGCGATGTCGCATGTCGCCGGCTATGCCGTCTGCCACGACGTGTCGGAGCGCGAATACCAGATCGAGCGCGGCGGCCAGTGGACCAAGGGCAAGGGCTGCCCGACCTTCGGCCCGCTGGGTCCATGGCTCGTTACCCGCGACGAGATCAAGGACGTCCAGAGCCTCGACATGTTCCTCGACGTCAACGGCAAACGCATGCAGACCGGCAGCACCTCGACGATGATCTTCGGGGTCGCCCATCTGGTCAGCTATCTCAGCCAGTTCATGCTGCTCGAGGCCGGCGACGTCATCACCACCGGTACGCCTCCTGGCGTCGGCATGGGCATGAAGCCGAAGCCCCGCTACCTGAAGGGTGGCGAGACCGTCCACCTCGGCATCGAGGGCCTCGGCGAGCAGACCCAGCAGGTCGTCAAGCAGAAGAAGTAGGTCAGGTGAGCGGCGTGGTCGGGGTCTGGGCGCGCTTCGACCGCGCCCGCTCGATCCCGAGCCGCCGCTCGCGGAAGATCACGAACAGCCCGGCACCGATGACGATACCGGTGCCGAGCAACATCCGCTGGCTTGGCCAGGTATCGAAGATAAGCAGGCTGACGATCAACGCCCAGATCATCGACGTATAGTCGAAGGGCGCGATCATCGACGCCCCACCGAAGCGGAAGCTCTGGGTCATCAGCACCTGCCCGAGACCGCCGAATATGCCCGCCGCGACCAGCGACAGCAGCCCGAGGGCATCCGGCATCGCCCAGCCGAACGGCAGGCTGAACAGGGCAAAAAGCGACGTGAACGACGAGAAGTAGACGACGATCGTCGCCGCGCCCTCGTAGTGGACCATCGCCCGGACCTGGGTCGAAGTCACCGCACCGAGGAAGGCGCCGCTGACCGCGATGACGGCGCCGATCGCGCTGCGATGGCTTGACCCGGCCCCGACGTCCGGCCCGACATAGTCCGACAGGATGACCAGGACGCCGATCAACCCGATCACCACCGCCGACCAGCGATAGATGCGCACCTGCTCGCCGAGGAAGAGCACGGCAAGGACCACCGTCATCAGCGGCGCCGCGTAGCCAATGGCCGTTGCGTCGGCGATCGGCAACAGCGACAGGGCGGTGAAACCGAGAAACATGGTCGTGGCGCCGGTGACCGAGCGGACGAAATGGCGGCCGATCCGCTGGGTGTAGAAGACCGTCGGCAGTTGGCCGCGCCAGGCGACCCAGGCGAAGACCGGGATCAGCGCGAAGAAACTGCGGAAAAAGACGAGCTCGCCAATCGGATAGTGCGCGCTGCCCAGCTTGATCAGCGTGGCCATCGCAGTGAACGACAGTGTCGAGGCGACCTTCAGCGCGATACCGACCAGCGGCCGCGCATGTTCTGGCGGGTCCATGGAGATTGCGAACGGACCACAGACCGAGCAGAGTCGCAAGTGCGATCGGCAGGTCGCCAGATCACAAAATGCGTCGCCGGATCACGAAATCGGCGGCCGCCACCTGCTGTTCAGGGGGCGGTCGCCCCGCCCCCGCCTATCCCTGCGCGTCCTGGATTGCCATCCACACCCGCTCCGGCGTCGCCGGCATGTCGATATGGGTGATGCCGTAACCGCGGTTCAGCGCGTCGACGACGGCGTTCATCACCGCCGGACATGAGCCGATCGAACCCGCCTCGCCGGCCCCCTTGATGCCGAAGGCATTGGTCTTCGACGGCACGTTCCGCGTTTCGAAGATGAAATCGGGGACGCCTTCCGCCCGCGGCATCGTGTAGTCGAGGAAGGACGCCGAGAGAAGTTGGCCGTCCGCATCGTAGACCGTGTGCTCGTAGAGCGCCTGGCCGATGCCCTGGACGATGCCGCCATGGACCTGGCCCTCGAGCAGGATCGGATTCACCGTCGCGCCGAAGTCGTCGACGATCCAGTAGCCGACGATCTTGGTCACGCCGGTCTCCGGATCGATCTCGACCTCGGCGATGTGGCTGCCGTTCGGATAGGTCGGCTCCGGCTGCTCGAAATCGTCGTCGAACGCGGTCAGCGCCTGCGGGTCCTTGGCCGACTTGGCGATATCGGCGAGCGTCACGCCGCGGTTGGTGCCGGTGACGCGGACCATGCCGTCGGCAAGTTCGAGATCCTCGACCGCCGCCTCGAGTTGCTCGGATGCCAGCGTCTTGACCTGCCGGGCAAGCTTGACCGCGGCGTTGTGCACCGAGACCGCACCAAGCGGGATCGACCGCGACCCGCCGGTCCCATCGCCGTTCGGGACCTGGTCGGTGTCGCCCTGGATCACCTTGACCTTGTCATAGTCGATACCGAGATGGCCGACGATGAACTGTGAATAGGCGGTCGCATGCCCCTGACCGTTGGTCTGGGTGCCGATCAGCAGGGTCACGGTACCATCCTGCTCGAGCCGCACCGTCGCCTCTTCGGTCCCGGGGAAGGCGCAGGCCTCGACATAAGTGGCGATGCCGAAACCGCGGAGCTTGCCTTCGGCCTTCGCAGCCGCGGCCCGATCGTCGAATCCCTTCCAGTCGGAAACCGTCAGCGCCTGTTCGAGATGACCATCGAACTCGCCGCTGTCGTAGATGCGGCCGCCTTGTGTCTCGTAGGGAAGCGCCTCGGGCTTGATGAAGTTGCGACGGCGAATCTCGACGGGGCCGAGCCCGGTGTCGCGGCCGCATTGGTCGACCAGCCGTTCGATCAGGTAGGCGGCCTCGGGCCGCCCGGCCCCGCGATAGGCATCGACCGTAACCGTGTTGGTGTAGATGCCGCGGCAGAGCGCGTACATGTGGGCTATGTCGTAGAGGCCGGTGAGCATGGTCAGCCCGCCCTCGGGAATGAACGGCGCGAATTGCGAGAGATAGGCGCCCATACCGGCGAGGAGATCGACGCGCATGGCGAGGAACTTGCCGTCTTCGTCCATCGCCATTTCGGCGATCGCGATGTTGTCGCGCCCGTGGCTGTCGATCAGGAAGTGTTCGCTGCGATCTCCGATCCACTTGACCGGCTTGCCGAGCCGCTTGGCGGCGATCGCCGCCAGCGGATACTCCTGGTAGACGAAGGACTTGGTGCCGAAGCCGCCACCGACATCCGGCGTGATCACCCGAATCTTGTTTTTCGGAATTCCCAGGATGTCCTTGGCGATGCGGTCGCGCATGCCGTGGCCGCCCTGGGTGCCGAGCGTCAGCGTGTAGCGATCCTTGTCGGCGTCGTATTCGGCGACAATGCCGCGCGTCTCCATGTAGTTGGCGACGAGGCGGTTGTTGACGATCTCGATACGGGACACCTTTGCCGCGCGCAGGATGGCCGCGTCGGTCGCGCCCTTGGCGCCGCGTGAACAGGTGAAGGCGACGTTGGTGCCGAACTCGGGCCAGACCAGCGGAGCACCTTCCGCCAGGGCCTCGCGCATGTCGGTGACCGCGGGCAGCGGATCATAGTCGATCTCGATCAACTCGGCCGCCATCTTGGCCTGCTCGAGGGTGTCGGCGACGATGAAGGCGATGGGGTCGCCGACATGGCGCACGGTGTCGCCGCACAGGAGCGGGTGCTCCGGCATTCTCGGGTGGGTTCCATCGACCTGGCGGATCTTGCCCTTGCACGGCAGGCCGTTGATCCCGTCGAGGTCGTCGTGGGTCAGGATCACCCGCACCCCGGGCATCGCGCGCACTGCCGACAGATCGCCAATGGAGATTCGCGCATGGGCCATCGACGATCGCAGCACATAGGCGCGGAGCGTGCCTTCCGGCGTGTAATCGTCGGTGAAATGGCCGGCGCCCGTAACCAGCGCCCTGTCCTCGGTGCGCTTGGCGCGGGCACCCATGCCGTATTTGGGCGGGGCAGCAATATTCATGATCGCGATCGGCCCATCGGCCGCCTCTTGTCGAACAAATGGATGGAACCTGTCGACCGGGAGTCGCCGACAGTCAGAGCAATATCCGACCAGATCGCGACGAGAAAGGCAACTCCGCCGGCGGGCGGGACCATTCGATTATTCGCGACCCGCCGGCGGTTTTGCTAGGTTGGGCGACGGACACCCGTCCCGACATCAAAAACAAGGCAATTTCAGACATGATCACCGATCCGCCGCTTCTTACCGTCCGCCGCAATTTTCCCCGTCCGAGCGCCGAACAGGTCGCTGCTTTCAAGGGCCTCCAGACCGGCCATGCCGTCGACGCGATGAGCGGCAGCGGCGCCCTCGACGGCCGGATCAAGTCGATCGGCGGCGTGAAGCCCTTCTGCGGTGTCGCCGTTCCCGCCGGCGACGGCCCGGCCGACAATCTCGCCACCTTCGGCGCCCTCAGCATCGCCCAGCCGGGTGACGTCATCGTTTCCGCCTCCGGCGGGTTCACCGGCGTCGCGGTCATCGGCGACCTGCTGCTCGGGATGATGAAGAACACCGGTTGCGCCGCCTTCGTCACCGACGGCTATGTCCGCGACGTGATCGGCCTCCGGGGTGTCGGCCTGCCCTGCTACGCTGCCGGCGTGACGCCGAATTCGCCTGTCCGCAACGGTCCCGGCACCGTCGGCCTGCCGGTCATGGTCGGCGGCATGATGGTCGGCCCCGGCGACATCGTCCTCGGCGACGAGGACGGTGTCGTGGTGGTGCCCTACGGCCGAATCGATGAGGTGATCGAACGCCTCGCCGTCGTCCTCGTCGCCGAGGCCGATCTCGAAGCCAAGGTGAAGGCCGGCCTGAAGATGCCCGACTTCATCCAGAGCCGCATCGACGCCGGCCTGTTCAACGAGATCGACTGAACCGGCCATGCGCATCGCGATGATCGGCGCCGGCGCCATGGGCGCAATGTTCGGGGCACGCTTCGCGAGGGCCGGCGCCGATGTCGTGCTCTACGACGTCGACGCCGATCATATCGCGGCGATTTCCGAGAACGGGCTCTCGGTCGTCGATCCCGAGGGCGAGACCGTGTCGCGCCTCGCCGCCACCACGTCGCCCGGCGAGATCGGCCCCGTCGATATCGCCGTGATCATGGTCGACGCCAACGCGACGGAAGCGGTCGCGAATGCGCTCGCCCCGGTGCTCGACGCGAACGCCTTCATCCTCACCCTGCAGAACGGCATCGGCAACATCGAGACGCTGGTCTCCGCTTTCGGCAACGATCGGGTGGTCGCCGGCTGCACCTACAACAGCGCCGCGAAGCAAGCGCCAGGCAAGGTTCTGCATTCCAACATCGGCGGGACGACCATCGGTGAACTCGACGGCAGCCGCTCGGATCGCGTCGCGGCGATCGCCGACCTGTTCCGGGCATGCGGCCTGCCGATCGAGGTCAGCGACAATGTCATCGGCCACATCTGGATGAAGTTCGTCCTCAACGCCGCGATCAACCCGGTCTGCGCGGTGACCAGGCTCCGGCCCGGTGAGATCGTTCGCGTCGAGCCTGCCCGGCGTCTACTGGAGGGCCTCCTCGACGAGATCCTCGCTGTGGTGGAAGCAAAAGGCATCCGTCTGCCCTCGTCCGACGCGCGCGCCGAAATCCTCGACCACGCCTGGGAACGCTACAACCGGCCGTCCATGCTCCAGCACATCGAAGGCGGTCGCCGGACCGAAATCAACGCGCTGAACGGAGCGCTGCTCCGCGAGGCGGCGTCGGTCGGGATACCCTGCCCGAAGAACGAGGCGGTCGTGCTCACCATCAAGGCGCTGGAGGCCCGCGCCGTGCTCCGCGCCGAGACGCCTGAGATGGACGAAGCGGCGCTCGAGGCGGAGGCGCGCGCGACCCCGCGCCCCGCGTGAGAAATGCACCCCCTCGATCAGGCAGGAACGTAAGTCAGCCTGATC
The DNA here is from genome assembly GCA_963812275.1 of uncultured Alphaproteobacteria bacterium. GTDB lineage: Bacteria > Pseudomonadota > Alphaproteobacteria > Rhizobiales > Kaistiaceae > Bauldia. The sequence goes on from CAWEUQ010000004.1 coordinate 304,671, forward strand.
ACGTCCTCTCCGAAGCGGTCGGTGGATACCAGCCGGAGGGGCGGCCGCGGGCCCATGAAGAATGGCGTGCCACGGCCGAGCACGAAGGGGTGGAAGTAGAGTCGATACTCATCGACAAGACCAAGCTCGGTCAGGCTTTGCGCCAGGTCCGGACCGCCGACTTCAATCTCCCCGTCGAGCCGGGCCTTCAGATCGCGTATCGCTACCTCGACGTCATCCGCGACAAGCGTGGCATTGGGGCCGACTGACGTCAGCGAGCGCGACACGACCCACTTCGGTTGGTTTCGCCATGCCGTCGCGAAGTCGCGATTCCTCCGCGCTCCACTCCGGACGGTCCTCGTCCCAATAGCGCATGATCTCGTACAGGCGGCGACCATACAGGCTGCCGGTCACGCCGCGCACGACCTCTATCCAGTGGCGAAAGAGCGCGGGTTCAGGCGCGAATTCCTGGTGGTCGACATAGCCGTCGAGCGACAGGTTCATTCCGAAGACGAACTTTGCCATGCTGCAGAATCTCCGCTGCCAGCTGGCTCAGCGCCACGGCGTCCTGAGCAGCAGATCCGGCCCGAGATCGGCGATCGACTTCGCGCCGCAGAAGGCCATCACCCGGTCGATCTCGCTGCGATAGATATCGAGGACGCGGGCGACGCCCGCCTCTCCCGCCACCGCCAGCGCGAAGAGCTGCGGCCGACCGATCAGGCAGGCCGACGCTCCGAGGATCAGGGCGCGGACGACGTCGACGCCACGGCGGATACCGCCATCGACCAGGACCGGGATTTTCCCCTCGACCGCCGAAACGACACCGGGCAATGCCTCGATGCTCGAGGCGGCGCCGTCGAGCTGCCGTCCGCCGTGATTTGAGACGATGACGCCATCGACGCCGTGGTCGGTCGCTCCCTTCCCCTCGTCCGGGTGCATCACGCCCTTGAGGATCAGCGGCCCCTTCCAGATTTTGCGAAGGTCGTCGACGTCCTTCCACGTCATGCCGGGATCGAGCATGTCGATCATCCGCATGGTCTCGAGGTCGATCTGTTCGCCTTCCCGCACGTAGTTGCCGAAGCCGATCTTCGACAGCTCCTGCCGCATCCGCCACAGCCAGCCGAACTTGATCGCCATGCCGCCGATCTCGACCGGGCCCATTCTCGGCGGGAAGGTGAAACCGTTCCTGAGGTCGCGTTCGCGATTGCCGCCGAGCTGGTTGTCGATGGTCAGGACAAGGCCGTCATAGCCAGCGGCCGCCGCCCGCTCGGCAAGTTCACGGGTGAAGCCGCGGTCCTTGTAGATGAAGACCTGCATGAAGCGCGGCGATGCGCCGGTCGCGGCGAGGTCCTCGATCGTGCAGACCGAACCGTGGCTGAGGACGAAGCCGGTGCCGGCCGCCGCCGCGGCTCGCGCCGCGCATTGCTCGCCTTTCGGCCAGAAGAGCCCCGAAAGGCCGGTCGGGCCGATCATCAGCGGCATCGAATATTTGTGACCGAACAGCTTCACCGTGAGGTCGCGCACCCCAGCACCTTGCAGCGGCCGCGGCAGGAGCTGGATGTCGTCGAAGGCCGACTCGTTCCGCCTGAGGGTCCATTCGTCCTCGGCAGCGCCGTCGGCAAGGTCGAAGACCGCGGTGGGCAGCGTCCGCCGGGCCCGCGCACGCATCTGGGCGACGCTGTTGATGCGGCCGAGACTCTCGGGCGTCATGGTCATGCCTCCCGCGTGATTTCGCCAGGCACCCTCACCCGCCCCGCAGCATCCGGGCGGTCGCAATCAGTCCGGCGGTGGAGGAGTCCTTGCCCTCGGTCGATTCCTTGCCCTCGACCATTGGCAGAAGCGTCTTGGCGAGCGTCTTGCCCAGCTCCACGCCCCATTGATCGAAGGAATTGATCCCCCAGATCACGCCCTGGACGAAGATCTTGTGTTCGTAGAGGGCGATGATCATGCCGAGCGTCTCGGGGTCGAGGCGCTTGTAGAGCAGCGTGTTGGTCGGACGGTTGCCGGGGAAGACCTTGTGCGGCGCCAGGCGCTCGACGTCGGCCGGGGCCAGGCCCTCGCCCTTCATCTCCGCCCGCGCCTCGGCGATGGTGCGCCCACGCATCAGCGCCTCGGTCTGCGCGAAGCAATTCGACAGGAGCAGCGCGTGGTGGATGTAGTCTTCTTCCGAGTCCGAATAGGCGCCCACCATGAAGTCGCACGGAATGATGTCCGTGCCCTGGTGGATGAGCTGGTAGAAGGCGTGTTGTCCGTTGGTGCCCGGCTCGCCGAAGACCAGCGGCCCGGTATGCCCCATCACGGTTGCGCCGCCGACCACCTTCACCCGCTTGCCGTTCGATTCCATGTCGAGCTGCTGGAAATAGGCCGGCAGCCGCTCCAGCCGTTGTTCATAGGGCAGGATGCCAAGCGCGGGAAAGCCGAGGATGTTGCGGTTCCAGATGCCGATGAGGGCCAGGATCGCCGGCAGGTTACGGGTCAGCGGCTCGGTGCGGAAATGATCGTCCATCGCCCGGCCGCCGCTGAGGAAACTGCTGAAGCCGGCCGGCCCGATGGCGATCATCAGCGACAGGCCGATCGCCGACCAGACCGAGTAACGCCCGCCGACCCAGTCCCAGAATTCGAACATCCGGTCCTCGGAAATGCCGAAGGCCTTGACCTTGTCGGTGGCGGTCGACATCGCCGCGAAATGGGCGCCGACATGTTCCTCGCCGACCCGTTCGACGATCCAGGCCCGCGCGGTCGCGGCATTGGTCATGGTCTCGACGGTGGTGAAGGTCTTCGAGGCGACGAGGAAGAGCGTGCGATCCGGCTGGAGGCCGGCCAGCACGTCGCGGATGTCCGCGCCGTCGACGTTGGAGACGAAATGGGTGCGCGGCCCGTCGTGATAGGGCGACAGTGCCCGCGTCGCCATCCGCGGCCCGAGATCGGACCCGCCGATGCCGATATTGACGACGTCGGTGAACTGCCCGCCCGCGCCCCGGATCGAGCCCGAGCGGACGCCGTCCGCGAAGGCGGCCATGCGATTGAGCACGGCATGGACCTCGGGGACGACGTTGACCCCTTCCGACCGGTAGACCTCGTCGGGAAGCGATCGCAACGCGACATGCAGGACCGAGCGGTTTTCGGTGCGGTTGATCGCCTCGCCCGCGAACATCGCCGTCCTATGCTTTTCGACCTCGGCGGCCTCGCCAAGCGCGAAAAGCAGCGGCATCGTTGCGTCGTCGATCTGGTTCTTCGAATAGTCGAGGAGGAGGTCGCGGAAGGACGCGGTGAACTTCTTGAAGCGCTCCGGATCGTCCTCGAACCGTTTCCTCATCGGTGCCTGGGCGACCACCGAGCGATGCGCCTCGAGCGCTGCGAATGCCTGGATCATTGCGGAATTCACGACAGGTCCTCCTCGGGCAAGGCTCTAGGCTGAATACCAGAACCGACTATCACAACCACCGACGGATGGCACCAACCGGCCGTCCGGGATTCACGCCAACCACCTCCCGATCCGCTCCATCGCCTCGGCCATATCGGGTTCGGTGCCGGCGAAGGAGAAGCGCAACCAGGCATGGCCGCGTTCGGGGTCGAAGTCGGGACCCGGCGTCGCCGCGACCCCGGCCTCGGTCAGCATCCGTCGGGTGAAATCGACGGAATCGTTGGAGAAGCGCCGGACCGAGGCATAGACGTAGAAAGCGCCGTCGACGGGATAGAAATCGTCGAAGCCGATCGCCGGCAGCCGGTCGAGCAACAGCCTGCGGTTTGCGGCATAGCCGGCCTTCACCGCCTGCAGTTCGTCGGCGGCGTCGAAGGCGGCAATCGCCGCGCGTTGCGAGATATCCGGCGCCGAGATGTAGAGATTCTGCGCGATCCGCTCGATCGGCCGGACAAGTTCTTCCGGCAACACCATCCAGCCGATCCGCCAGCCGGTCATGCAGTAGTATTTGGAGAAGGAGTTGACGACGATCGCGTGAGGCGAGTGCTTCAGCGCCGTTTCGGCGACCCCGGCATAGACCAGGCCGTGATAGATTTCGTCCGAAATGAAGCGAATACCGAGCCCTTCGGCGGTCTCGATCAGCGCCCGCAGCGCCTCGGGCTGCATGACCGTACCGGTCGGATTGGCCGGGCTGGCGATCAGGACGCCGGCCAGCGGACTTTCCTCGTGGGCGGCGACCAGCATTTCCGGCGTCATCACATAGCCGCTGTCGGCGCTTGTCTCGATGTTGGCGACCTCGAGGCCGAGCGCGCCGAGGAGGTTGCGATAGGCCGGATAGCCCGGGGTCGCGAGCGCAATCCGGTCGCCGTGGTCGAAAGCCGCGAGGAAGGCGAGGTTGAATCCCGCCGACGAGCCGGTGGTCACCGCGATCCGCGCGAATGGCACCTCGATCCCGTAGGCAACGCGATAATGGTCCGCGATGCGTTCCCGCAGGCGGCGAACACCAAGCGCTTCCGTGTAGCGGAAACGCCCGTCCTCGAGTGCAGCGCGCGCGGCTTCCAGAACCGGGCGCGGCGCCGGGGCACCGGGCTGGCCGACCTCCATATGGACGACGCGATGGCCCGCGGCCTCATGGTCCACCGCCGCCTGTAGCACCTCCATCGCCAGAAACGGATCGACCGCGCTTCGCCGCGAAGGCTGGAATTTCGGCCCGCTCAACGGTATCTCCTCAGCCCCGAAAGGTCTTTCTGTTGCCCCATTTTCCAGCCATTTCGGATCGATAGCGCATCGACAACCGTCGCGAGCGCTTCACCCTGGCGCCAACCGGAACGGAGTTGATGCGGCCGATGCGACCGACCAGCGTGCCTAGCAGCCCGGACTTCGCTTGGAAAGTCCGGCTTGGCCGTCGCTGCACGGTGGCCGGCCGGGCCCTGGCGGCCTGCGTCGTTGTCTCCTTCGCCCTGCCGCCGCATGCCGCATGGGCCGCCGGCGTCAATGTCGTTCGCGACGCCGAGACCGAAGCCCTGATCCAGGACTATGCCGCGCCGATCTTCAAGGTCGCCGGAGTCCAGGCCGGCACGGTCCAGATCTTCCTCATCCAGGACGATCGCTTCAACGCCTTCGTCGCCGACGCTTCGCGCATCTTCGTCAATACCGGCACCATGATGACCGCGGAAACGCCCGGCGAGGTGATCGGCGTCCTTGCCCATGAAACGGCCCACCTTGCCCACGGCGACCTCGCCGGCATCCGCCAGACCGTTGCCAATTCCTCGACCGCGGCGCTGATTGGCGCACTTCTGGGCGTGGGCGCGGCGATTGCCGGTTCCGCGGCCGGACTCAGCGGACTGAGTCAGGCCGGCCCCGCCATCATGGCCGGCTCGATGCACGCCGCGCAGCGCAATATCCTGGCCTATGCGCGCGCGCAGGAAGCTTCGGCCGATCGCACGGCGATCGACTTTCTCAACGCCACCGGTCAGTCGGGTCAGGGCATGGTCGCCGTGCTTCGCCGGCTTGCGAACCAGGTGCTGCTCTCGTCGCGAGACGCCGACCCCTATGTCCAGTCGCATCCCCTTCCGGCCGACCGCCTGCAAACCGTCGAGGCATTGGTCAAGAAGAGCAAGTATCGGGGACGGAAGGACCCGCCCGAACTTCAGCACCGTCAGGATCTGGTGCGCGCCAAGCTCGCGGGCTTCACCTTGACACCCCAGCAGGTCGGCCGCCGCTATCCGCAAAGCGACACCAGTCTTCCGGCTCGCTATGCCCGGGCGATCGCCGCCTATCGGGCCGGGGCCCTCGCGCCGGCGATCAAACGCATCGACGAGTTGATCCAGACCGAGCCGGACAATCCCTTCTTCTGGGAATTGAAGGGCCAGGCGCTGCTCGAAGGAGGCAAACCCGCTGACGCGGTGGCGCCGCTGGCCAAGGCGGTGGCTCTGAAGCCGGACTCGGGTCTCCTGCGGGTTCTCTACGGGCAGGCTCTGGTCGCGACCGAACAGCGGGCAAATGTCGACCTCGCGATCAAGAACCTCACCGTCGGACTGCAGCGGGACCCTGATGTTCCGGTCGGCTGGCGCACGCTTGCGCGCGGCTTTGCCCTGGTCGACAATATACCAAGGGCCGAACTCGCGACTGCAGAGGGACTTTACGTCCAGGGCAATTTCGACGAAGCGAAACTCCACGCCCATCGCGCTCAAGAAAGATTGAAGACCGGGTCGCCCGCCTGGCTTCGCGCAGACGATATCCTATCCTATAAACCGCCACGTACTCGCTGACCAACGGTCGGCCTCGCTTCCGGAGCCAGAGCATGAACCAGAGAAATATCGCGATTGCCGCAATCGGAGCGATTGTCATCGGAGCGGTGGGTTATCTTATCGGTGTCGAGGTGGCGGGGCGCGGTCCGAGCGCCGCGGTCACCGAGGCCGCGATCAAGGACTATCTCGGCAGCCATCCCGATCTGGTACAGGCGCCCGCGCCGGCCGAGACGACCGTCGTCGCGGGGCTGAACGACACCCAGCGCGCGGAGGTCAAGGACATCATCCGCAGCCACCTGATCGCCAATCCGGAAATCGTTCGCGACGCGATAGATGAATGGCAGCGCAAGCAGGACGAGGCCGCGTCGCAGGCACAGGTCTCTGCCATTTCCAACAACAAGGATCTGCTGTTCGCCTCGGACCATCAGGTCGTTATCGGCAATCCCGAGGGCAAAACGACGCTGGTCGAATTCTTCGACTACAACTGCGGCTATTGCCGTCGCGCCCAGGCCGACATGAAGCAGCTCATCGAGAACGACCCCGATTTGCGCGTGGTCCTCAAGGAATTTCCGGTTCTCGGCGAAGGCTCGGTCGAAGCCTCGCGGGTGTCGATCGCGGTGAAGATGGTCGCGCCGGACAAGAGCGAGGCTTTCCACAATGCCCTGCTCGCCCAGCCCGGCCAGGTCAACGGCGACGTTGCTCTCGCAGTTGCCGAGGACCTCGGCATCGACACCGCCGCGGTGAAAGCCAAACTGGACAGCGACGAAGTGACGGGCACGATCACCGAGGTCTATTCCCTCGCCTCCGAACTCTCGCTGACCGGTACGCCGTCCTATGTGACCAACAGCGAGGTCGTCATCGGCGCGGTCGGCTACGATGCCTTGAAGTCCAAGATCGCCACAGCCCGCGAGAACTGCGCGAATTCGACCGCCTGTTGATCCACCGGCGACCTCCGCCGGGCAATCCACAACAGGCTTGTTGGCCGCAGCAAGCCCTTTCCCTTGCCGCGACGACCCCCTATAACGGCGCAAATTCGGGCGGCAACCAGCCACCCGCGTGGCGGAAGTGTCAATTCGATGACGGTCACCGTCTTCGTCCTCAACGGACCCAACCTGAACATGCTCGGCCAGCGCGAGCCGGGAATCTATGGCGGGAAGAGTCTCGCCGAGATCGGCGACGAGTGCCGGGCGGCGGGTCGCGATTCGGGGATCGAGGTCGATTTCCGCCAGAGCAATCACGAAGGCGTGCTGGTCGACTGGATTCAGGAGGCTGGCGAGGCCGCGGACGGGATCGTGATCAATCCGGGCGCCTACAGCCACACCTCGGTCGCCATCCACGACGCAATTCGCGCGGTCGGCAAGCCGGTCCTCGAGGTACACCTTTCGAATATCTTCGCCCGCGAGGCCTTTCGCCACCATTCGTATGTTTCGCCGGTGGCGACAGGCGTGATCTGCGGGCTCGGCCCGACCGGCTATCTTCTGGCGCTTTCTGCCTTGAAACAGCTGATCGCCGCGCGCAGCTAAAGGGGACGCATGAGCGACAAGAAAAAGACCGTCGACCACGACCTCATCCGTGAGCTGTCAAAGCTCCTCACGGAGACCGACCTGACGGAGATCGAGTTCGAGGACGGCGACATGCGGATTCGGGTCGCCCGGAACCCGGCTCCCGCCGTCCAGATGGTGCCTGCTGCTTCGGCGACGGCCCACTCGGAAAAGACAAATCGGCCCCCTTCGCCGTCCGATGACCCGGCCAGCAACCCCGGCGCGCTTCTGTCGCCCATGGTCGGCACCGCCTATCTCAGCTCCGAGCCCGGCGCCCGGCCCTATGTCGATGTCGGCGAATCGGTCCGCGAGGGACAGACGGTCCTGATCGTCGAGGCGATGAAGACGATGAACCAGATACCGGCCACGCGCTCCGGCAAGGTCACCCGCATCCTGGTGGAGGACGGCCAGCCGGTCGAGTATGGCGAGCCGTTGATGATCATCGAATGAACGAGGCGCCCCCCTTGTTCGGCAAGATTCTCATCGCCAATCGCGGTGAGATCGCCCTTCGTGTCCTGCGGGCCTGCAAGGAGCTCGGCATCGCCACGGTCGCCGTCCATTCGACGGCCGACGAGGATGCGATGCACGTCCGTCTCGCGGACGAAAGCGTCTGCATCGGTCCGCCCTCGGCGCGCGAATCCTACCTGAACATTCCCCAGATCCTGGCCGCCTGCGAGATCACCGGCGCCGACGCCGTTCATCCCGGATACGGCTTCCTCTCCGAAAATGCCCGTTTCGCGGAAATTCTCGAGGCCCACAACGTCGCCTTCATCGGTCCGAGCGCCGAGCATATCCGGATCATGGGTGACAAGATCGAGGCCAAGCGCACCGCGGAGCGCCTCGGCATTCCGGTCGTGCCCGGATCGGATGGCGGCGTCTCCAACGAGATCACCGCCCGCAAGGTCGCGGCCGAAATAGGCTATCCGGTCCTGATCAAGGCGGCAGCCGGCGGCGGCGGACGGGGCATGAAGGTCGCCCGGACGCCCGACGAAATGCCGGAAGCGCTGGCGACCGCCCGGGCCGAGGCCCGATCGTCCTTTGGCAACGACGAGGTCTATATCGAGAAATATCTCGAAAAACCGCGGCATATCGAGGTTCAGGTGCTCGGCGACGGCCACGGCGGCAGCGTCCATCTCGGCGAGCGTGACTGCTCGCTCCAGCGACGCCACCAGAAGGTCTGGGAGGAAGCGCCCTCCCCGGTGATCGACGCCGAGGCCCGTGCCAGGATCGGCGGGATTGTTGCCGATGCCATCGCGACGCTCGGCTATTCCGGCGCCGGGACCATCGAGTTTCTCTTCGAAAACGGCGAATTCCACTTCATCGAGATGAACACCCGCCTGCAGGTCGAGCATCCGGTCACCGAAGCGATTACCGGCATCGACCTCGTCATCGAACAGATCCGGATCGCCGCCGGACACAAGCTCTCTTTCACGCAGGACGAGGTCACCTTCGACGGCCACGCGATCGAGTGCCGGATCAATGCCGAGGATCCCCGCACTTTCGCCGCCTCGCCAGGCCGGATCAGCAACTACCATCCGCCCGGCGGACTGGGGGTGCGGGTCAATTCGGCGGTCTATCAGGGCTACCGGATCCCGCCGTTCTACGACAGCCTGATCGGCAAGCTTATCGTCCACGGCCGAAGCCGGCAGGAATGCATGATGCGGCTCCGCCGGGCGCTCGACGAATTCGTCATCGACGGCATCCGGACGACAATCCCTCTTTTCCGCGACCTCGTTGTCGATGAGGATATCGCCGCGGGCCGGTACGACATCCACTGGCTGGAGAAGAGGCTTTCGGCGGACATCACGACCCATGACCGGACGGGATGACATCCTTCTCGAAATCACGCCTCAGGTTCTGCTGAAGGCCTATGCCGTCGGTATCTTCCCGATGGCCGAATCCGCGGAAGACCTCGGGCTCCACTGGATCGAGCCGGAAGCCCGCGGCATCCTGCCGCTTGACCGCTTTCACCTCCCCCGCCGCCTCGCGCGGACGGTGCGGCAGAAGGTGTTCGATGTCCGGATCGACACCGATTTCGAAGGTGTCATCGGAGGATGCGCGGCTTCCGCCGAGGGACGCGCCAAGACCTGGATCAACGATCGCATTCGCCGGCTCTATGGCGAACTCTTCGCCATGGGCCATTGCCACACTATCGAGACCTGGCGGGACGGCCGCCTCGTCGGTGGCCTCTATGGCGTGCGCCTCGGCGCCGCCTTCTTCGGCGAAAGCATGTTCAGCCGGGCGCGCGATGCCTCGAAGGTCGCGCTGGTCCACCTCGTCGCGCGGCTCAATGCCGGCGGCTTCCGCCTGCTCGACACCCAGTTCATCACCCAGCATCTGAAGCAGTTCGGCGCAGTCGAAATCGACCGGCACCGGTATCAGCGGCTTCTCGAAGAGGCCATTGATATGGATGCCGACTTCTATCGCTGGGACGGGGGAGCGACCGAGGACGTTTGCTTGCAGTCGGTGAGCCACACGTCATAGACCGCGTGATCGACCGCGTGCAGGCCCGGACTTGCCGCGAACATCCATCCACCGAATATCCGTCGCACCTTGCGGTCGAGCGTGATCTCGTCGACTTCGACGAAAGCATCGGTCTGCGGTGCTTCGGTCGGCGGCCGGGTGTAGCATACGCGCGGAGTCACCTGCAGCGCGCCGAACTGCACCGTCTCGTTGACATAGACGTCGAACGAAATGATTCGCCCGGTGATCTTGTCGAGCCCCGAGAAGACCGCGACCGGATTGGAAATCCGCTCGGCGCTCGCCGGCAAGATGCCGAGATACGAAGCCAGAGCGGCGAAAAGCAATATGCGCTTCATGGGGGCCGTAACTGATTCCTGCCATGATTGAATGCGCGCCTCGTAACACGGGAATCCGGCGAGGAGAAGGCTGCTCCGGGGCAATGTGACCGGCTGGCGTCGTCGCGCCCCCCATGCTAGCCAACCGGCTCCGAACGTCGGCTGCCACGGGGAAAGTCGAGATGCGCCTGACAATGATCGGCGCGGGTTATGTTGGTCTGGTTTCCGGCGCCTGTTTCGCCGATTTCGGCCACGTCGTCACCTGCGTTGACAATAACGAAGACCGGATCCGTTCCCTCAAGGCCGGCAAGATGCCGATCTACGAGCCCGGACTCGACCGGATCGTCGAATCGAATGCTGGCGCCGACCGGCTTCGCTTCACCACGGACCTCGCCTCGTCCGTCGCCGAGGCCGAGGCGGTTTTCATTGCCGTCGGCACGCCGTCGCGGCGCGGCGACGGTCATGCCGACCTCACCTATGTCCATGCCGCCGCCCGGCTGATCGCCAAGGCCCTCGACGGCTTCACCGTCATCGTCACCAAATCGACGGTTCCGGTCGGCACCGGCGACGAGATCGAGGCGATCATTCGCGAGGAGCGGCCGGACGCCGACTTTGCCGTCGTCTCCAATCCGGAATTCCTGCGCGAGGGTGCCGCGATCGACGATTTCAAGCGGCCAAACCGCATCGTCGTCGGCACCACCGATCCGCGTGGACGAGAGGTCATGCAGGAGGTCTACCGGCCGCTCTACCTCAACCAGGCCCCGTTGCTTTTCACCGACCGACGGACCGCCGAGCTGGTCAAGTATGCGTCGAACGCCTTCCTCGCGACCAAGATCACCTTCATCAACGAGATCGCCGACCTTTGCGAGAAAGTCGGCGCCGACATCCAGGACGTCGCGCGCGGCATCGGCCTCGACAACCGGATCGGTCCGAAATTCCTCCATCCCGGCCCCGGCTTCGGCGGCTCCTGCTTCCCCAAGGACACCCTCGCCCTGATCCGAACTGCCGAGGAGGCCGGCGCCAGCCTCCGGATCGTCTCGGCGGTCAACGCCATCAACGAGACCCGCAAGGCCAATATGGCCCAGCGCGTCATCGAGGCGTTGGGCGGCTCGGTCGAAGGCCGTACCGTCGCCGTGCTCGGCCTGACCTTCAAGCCCAACACCGACGACATGCGCGAGGCGCCGTCGCTCAGCCTGATCCCGCCCTTGCAGGAGGCCGGCGCCCGCGTCCGCGCCTATGACCCGCAGGGCATGGCCTTCGCCGATCCACTGCTGCCCGGTGTGATGTTCGCGAAAGACGCCTACGATTGCGCCACCGGTGCGGACGCGCTGGTCATCGTTACCGAATGGGAGTCGTTCCGGGCCCTGGATTTCCCCCGGATCAAATCGGTGATGAAGCAGCCGCTGCTCATCGACTTCCGCAATATCTATCCGCCGGCCGAAGTCCACGCCCACGGCTTCACTTATCGCTCGGTCGGCCGCCCGCGCCTCGATCGCGGCGAGGCGGTTTCCTGAGCCGGACCGCCGGAACCAGAGGCCGAGACACGTCCTGCCGGACGTCGTAAGGCCCCGATCGCATTAACGATTTGTAATGGATCTTGTCAGCGGCCTGTAAGCCGGTTCCTGCCATGGTGTGGCCTGTTCGACCGGTGTAACGCCGGACGCCCCCGCAGCAGGCTTGAGATCCATGAAGAAAATCGCGCTCTCGTTACTGGTCATTGCCGCTTCCGGAGCCTACGCGTTCAGCCAGGCCGGTGGCGCCACGAGCGACGACATTCTCGGTCCGGCGCTTGAGACCGACCCGCTTCTGACCAGCGGCGTCCCCCGGGACACCGCGAACCCGGCTCCCAGCCTCGACGCGGCCGCCGTCACCCCGCCAAAAGCGATTGAGTCCGGCCCGCTTCTGACCAGCGGCGTCCCCCGGGACACCACGAGCCCGGCTCCCAGCCTCGACGCTGCCACGGTCACCCCGCCAAAAGCGCTTGAGACCTCGGCAACCGGGGAAGGCAAGACCGACATTGCCGAGACTTTCTCCAGCCCGCGGGTGCCGGAACCCCAGCCGCTCCCGCCAAGCCCGGAGCCGCCGCTGCCTCCGGTCGCGGTCGTGACAGCCGACACTGGATTGCCCGAAGCCCCGGCTGCGCCGGTGCTGCCCGCCCAGCCGGCGGCTCTCATCGACATTCCGATCCCCCGGCCCCGCCCGGCCCACGCCTATAGCGAGCCGCCGGCCAGAAAGCTCGTTACCCCCGTCGCCATGCGCGTCACTTCCGGCGGCGGCTATGCCGACGGCGCCTACACCGGTCCCGTTGTCGACGCCTATTACGGTCTCATCCAGATCCAGGCGATCGTCCAGGGTGGAAAGCTGATCGGAATCAAGGTTCTCCAATACCCGAACGACCGTCGCACCTCCATCTACATCAACCGCCAGGCCCTGCCGATGCTGCGCGACGAGGTTGTTCAAGCCCAGAGCGCCAACGTCGACATCATCTCCGGCGCGACGCTGACCAGCCGGGCCTTCATCCGCTCGATCGGCGGCGCTCTGAAGCAGGCCACGGGTGCCTGAGCCATGCGCCAGACCCGCCTCCTCATGGGAATGCCGATAACCGTCGACGTGGTCGACGCTACCGACACGACCCGCCTGGATACCGCATTCTCCTATTTCGAGGCCGTCGACCGGCGCTTCAGCACCTATCGGGACGACAGCGAGATCAGCGCGATCAATCAGGCCCGCCTCGACGAAGCCGATTATAGCGACGAGATGCGCGAAGTGTTCGCCCTGGCCGAGCAAACCAAACGCGAAAGCCTGGGGTATTTCGATATCCGCAAACCCGGCGGCGGGCTCGATCCCTCGGGCATCGTCAAGGGCTGGGCGATCCGCAATGCCGCCCGGATAATCAAGGAATCGGGCGCCCGCGATTTCTTCATCGACGCGGGCGGCGACATCCAGTCCTGCGGAACCAACGCCGCCGGCAAGGCTTGGAGCGTCGGCATTCGCAGCCCCTTCAACGAGACCGAAATCATCAAGGTGGTCTACCCCCACTGCCGGGGCGTCGCCACATCCGGGAGCTATGCCCGGGGGCAGCACATTTACGACCCGCACGACCCCGGGCGCGAGGCCGGCGAGATCGTCGGCCTGACGGTAATTGGTCCGGACGTCTTCGAGGCCGATCGCTTCGCCACCGCCGCCTTCGCCATGGGCCGGTTCGGGATCGCCTTCATCGAGGAAATGCCGGGCCTCGAAGGCTACATGGTCGATGACCGTGGCCGGGCAACACTGACCAGCGGCTTCGACGGATATTGCGTGCCATGACCAGGATCCTCGACCGGTTTCTCGACCACGTCACCATGTACCGGCTCGTGCTGTGGTACCTCGTCGCGCTTGTCGCCTCGGCCCTCGGCCTCAGCATTCTCCACGCGCTTCCCTATGATCCGACCGCGATCGCCTTCTCCACGGCGCTCATCATCGCGGTCTGCTGGATCAGCAACCTGGTCTTCGCCCGCGTCTTCAATGTCCCGGCCAATCGCAAATCGATCTACATCACCGCGCTGATCCTGGTGCTCATTCTCGACCCGGTGAGCTTCGCCGACGCCAGGGGAATCGGCGCGCTGGCCTTTGCCTCGGTCTGGGCGATGGCATCCAAATTCATCTTCGCGATCGGCAAGAAGCACCTGTTCAACCCGGCCGCGATCGGCGTCGCGCTGTCGGCCTTGCTCCTCGATCATCCGGCGACCTGGTGGGTCGGTGGCAATCTGCCGCTGCTGCCGATCGTTCTGATCGGCGGCGTGCTGATCGTGCGCAAGCTGCGGCGCTTCGATCTGGTCGCGACATTCATCCTGTTCGCGCTTGCCACCGTTCTCGCCACGACGCCCCCATCCGCCTTCGGCATGGCGCTCAACGAGACGCTGCTTTCCTCGCCGCTGTTCTTCTTCGCCTTCGTCATGCTGACCGAGCCTCTGACCGCGCCGACCCGACGTCTGCCGCGTATCGCCTTCGCCGGCCTCGTCGGCTTCCTGTTCGCCCCCAACATCCATATCGGATCGTTTTACCTGACCCCCGAACTGGCGCTGCTCGTCGGCAATCTCTTCGCCTATGTGGTCAGCCCGAAGGGCCGCTTCGTCCTGACGCTCGAACGTATCGAGCAGGCGGCCGTCGACACCTACGACTTCATCTTCAGTTCGCCCCGCAAGCTCGCTTTCGCCCCCGGTCAGTATCTCGAATGGACGTTGGGTCTCGATCGCTCCGACAACCGCGGCAATCGCCGCTACTTCACGGTCGCCTCGGCTCCGAGCGAGGACGCGGTCAGGCTTGGCGTGAAATTCTATCCCGAAGGGAGCGCGTTCAAACGCGCTCTCGCTGAGATGGCGCCGGGCGACACGATCCATGCAGCGCAGGTGTCGGGAAGTTTCACGCTGCCGGCCAATCCCGATGCGAAACTCGCCTTCCTCGCCGGCGGCATCGGCATCACGCCCTTCCGCAGCATGCTGCAACACCTCCTCGATCGCGGCGAGGCACGACCGATCGTCGTTCTCTACGGCGGCGCGAGCGAACAGGACCTTGCCTATCGCGACGTCCTCGACGACGCCGAGCGCGAACTTGGAATCCGCACCATCTACGCGGTGGCGAAAGGCGCGCGGCGTGGTCACTATCCCGGCTTCATCGACGCCCGGCTGGTGCGCGCCGCGATCCCGGATTATCTCGAGCGGACCTTCTATATTTCCGGCCCGCAGGCGATGGTGACGAACGCTTCGAAACATGCTGCGCTCGATGGGCGTTCGCCGCTCGCGGATCAAGACGGACTTCTTTCCCGGATTTGCCTGAGCATCCCCTGCCGATGCCGTGGCTCTAGCGCACGCCGGCTATTCTCGTCCCGATCGCGCCGAGGCCCTGCTCGCCGAGCCAGTCTTCGAGGGCGACGGTTTCGGCGGGCGTGAAATCCATGCCGAGCTTGGAGCGGCGCCACAGGATGTCCTCGGCCGTCCGCGCCCACTCCTCGCGCACCAGATACCGCGCTTCCGCCTCGGTGAGATCGCCGCCGAACACCCGACCGAGGTCGCCGACGGACCGCGCGCCGGAAAGGATCGACTGGGCCAGTGTCCCGTAAGAGCCGACCAGACGTCGGGCCAGCGCCGGCTCGACGAACGGATATGCGGCGCGGAGCGCGGCTTCAAGCGACGGCAGCCCGTCGATCTCGAATGCCCCGCCAGGCAATGACGCTCCGGCCGTCCATGGCTTGCCGACCGCCACGGATTTGCCAAGACGGTCGACGACCTGCTCGGCAAGTTTACGGCTGGTGGTGATACGCCCCCCGTAGACCGAGACCAGAGGCGCCCGACCTTCTCCGTCTTCCGCCTCGATCACGCCGTCACGGCCGGACTCTTTCGATCCCGACGGTCCCTCGTCCGGAATCGCGCGCACCCCGGCCCACGACCACATGATCTGATCCTCATAGATCGGCTGGCGAAGATACGCACCGACGGTCGCCATCAGATAGGCGGTCTCGGCGTTGTCCGCGGCGACGTCGCCGGGATCGCCGTGGAAGTCCTCCTCGGCGGTGCCGACAAGGGTGCAATTCCCGCCATAGGGCATGGCGAAGACAATTCGCTTGTCCATTGCCTGAAAGGCGTAGGCGCGATCATGGTCGAAGAGCCTGCGGACAAGGATGCAGCTCGACTTCACCAGGCGGACCCGCGCCGACCGGTCAGCGTCGATCACGTGATTGAGGACATCCGCTGTCCACGGTCCGGTGGCGTTGACCAGCGTCCTTGCCGTCACCACGAACCGATCATCGCTTTCGCTCAATTCGAGCGACAGGCGCCACGCCCTTCGCTCCCGTTCGGCGATGACGCAGCGAAGGCGCGGATTGATCCTCGCACCATGGGCGCGGGCGTCCATCGCGTTGAGGACGACGAGGCGCGCATCATCGACCCGGCAGTCGGAATATTCGACAGCGCCGACAATATCGTCCTTCAGGATTCCGGCGACCGAAGCGTCCGACCGGTCGAGCAGACGTTTCGGTGGAAGGCCGCGCCGGCCGGCCAGATGATCGTAGGCGAAGAGACCGACGCTCAGCAGCGCCTTCCGCGCCACGCCCTTGCGATACGGGAGAACGAAGCGGAGCGGACGGACGACATGAGGCGCCGAGCGCAGCAGAAGTTCGCGCTCCTTCAGCCCCTCCCTCAGGGGACGCGCCGCAAACCGGGCGAGATAATGCAGGCCGCCATCGACGAGCTTGGTCGTGGCGGAAGAGCCCGCGGTCGCCAGGTCGCCCTGCTCGCACAGGAAAACCGACAAGCCCCTGCCCGCCGCATCGCGTGCGATCGCACACCCGTTGATGCCGCCGCCGATGATCGCAAGATCGTGGATCTGACCCGACAAGCCCCTTGTCCCGGCTCGTAGACCGGCCGCAACAATGGCGCAGTCCGACGGAAATGCGAAGCGTTCAGGGCAGCGATCGCGAAATTTGATGCGCGACGGCCCGCAACTCGGGCAGGAACCGGTCGCGAAGATCGGCCCCGGTGGCGCGGCTCGAATGGGCGGAAAGGTTGATCGCGGCGACGTTGACGCCGCTGCGGGTGACGATCGGCACCGCCAGCGAGCGAAGACCCTTCTCAAGTTCCTCGTCGACGATCGAATAGCCCTGGGCGTGGTCGGCCGCGACCCGCTCGATCAGGGCTTCGGGATCCGTGATCGTCTGGGGCGTATGCGGCTTGAGGTCGAGTCCGTCGAGTGCCTCTCGCAGCGCGGCCTCGCTGAGGAACCCCAACTGGATTCGACCCAGCGACGTGAAGAATGCCGGGAGCCGGGTGCCGACCGCGATCGTCGTCGACATGATCCGATGCGGCGCCGGCATGCGCGCCACATAGACGATCTCGGTACCCTGAAGAATGGCGGCGGAGCACGACTCCTGGAGAGAGTGGCTAAGCTCCTTCATCAGCGGCTCGGCCCGGTCGATCCATGACTGGGTCGTCAGATAGGCGAAGCCGAGTTCGAGGACGCGCGGAGCCAGGGAGAACTGGCGCCCCTCCTGCGTGACATAACCAAGCTCGGCAAGGGTGAGCAGGACACGACGCGCGGCGGCGCGTGAAAGCCCGGTCACGACCGCCGCCTCGGAAAGGGTCATGGCCCGCCGCTGTTCGCCAAAGGAGGCAAGCACCGCGAGCCCCTTTGCCAGCGTCGTCATGAATTCCTTGTCCATGTCGACGCGCGTCGCCGGAGCGGTCTTGCCGCCAAGGAACTGTTGGGCCGTTGACACCAGTCGCATCCCAAACAATGATGGTCGCATAACGAACTTACGTTCGATATTCGAACGAAAAACAAGTTGGGTCAATCGTTTTGGTGATGACCCAGGGAACGGGACAACGGTAAGGGACGGAGGTAGAAAGCATCCCGACGCGCTCGAGCGCCACTCGGAAAGCACCCCTCACACCTTGCAAGCCGATAGTTTCGATCTTCAACGGGAGGAACCGAAATGAAGAACCTCACTGCAACGCTCGCCGCCGCCACCGCCGCGGCACTGTTGCTGGGTGGCAGTGCCATTGCCCAGGACAAGATCAAGATCGGGTACGCGGTCTCCAAGACCGGGCCCAATGCGCCGGGGGCCGGCATCACGACGATCCCCAACTATCAATTGTGGATTCACGACATCAACGAGGCCGGCGGACTGAAGCTCGGCGACAAGGTGGTGCCGATCGAGGTGATCGAATACGACGACCAGTCGAATACCGAGGAGCTGGTCCGCGCCGTCGAACGGCTGGTCAACCAGGACAAGGTCGACATCCTCCTCTCCCCCTGGGGGACGGGCATGAACCTCGCCGTCGGCCCGACCTTTGCCAAATACGGCTATCCGCAGATGGCCGCCACCGCCGCGACCGACCATGCCTACGAGATGGCCAAGCGCTGGCCGAATTCCTTCTGGATGCTTGGCACATCGACCATGGGCGCCAATGCCCTCGTCGAGGTGCTCACCAAGCTCGAGGGCCAGGGCAAGATCAACAACAAGGTCGCGATGGTCAGCGTCGCCGACGCCTTCGGCATCGAGCTTTCGGCTGCCGCCCGTCCGGCGCTCGAGAAGGCCGGCTTCGAGCTGGTGATGGACGAGAGCTATCCAATCACTACCCAGGACTTCTCGCAGCTGATCAACTCAGCCAAGGGCAGCGACGCCGACACCTTCGTCGCCTTCAGCTACCCGCCCGACACCTTCGGCCTGACCGGCGCGGCGATCGCCGGCGAATACAATCCGCCGGCCTTCTACACTGCGGTCGGCACCGCCTTCCCGATCTACAAGGACGCCCTCTTCCACGACAATGTCGATGGCGTGCTCGGCATCGGCGGCGTCAACATCGACGATCCGAAGTTCCAGGAATACCGCAAGCGCCATCTCGAAGTGACCGGCCAGGAGCCCGACCGCTGGGCGAGCCCGGTGACCTATGCCAGCCTCGAGATCCTCCAGCAGGCGATCGAGCGGGTCGGAAAGATCGACCGCCCGGCGATCATCAAGGAGATCCAGACCGGAACCTTCGACACCGTCGCCGGCCAGATCAAGCTCGACCGCAACGTCAACACCAACGTCTGGTGGGCCGGCCAGTGGCAGAACGGCGACTTCCATGGCCTCGCCCCTGCGAGCATGGAGGGCGCGAAGGAGCCGGTCGCTCCGAAGCCCGCCTGGAAGCCGGCGGGATAAGAATCGGCATTCGGCCCATGTTGCTGCTCCTCCCGCGGGAGATCTTCACCATGCGCGACAACGCGACCTCCCCCCTTGTGGGGGAGGTCGGATTTCCCCGATTTGCGCTTCGCAAATCGGTACTGGAAATCCGGGAGAGGGGTGCCCCGCCCCGTTTCGCTAAGCTCGCCTTCGGCTCGCAAAGCGAAACGGCCCTCTCCCACAAGGGGCGAGGGGGAGCGTTGTTTGTCGTAGGGTTCGACACGGACCCGTTGTTCGCTCGCATTTGGATGAAAAGAAGGGCTTGTCCCGACCTGCAGGCCCCGTCACGGACAGTCACCAAACCATGATCGCGGTCGACATCATCGTCTCCGGGCTGATCCTCGGAGGCCTGTATGCGATGGTCGCCCTGGGACTGACGCTCCAGTATGGCGTCGCCCGCATCATGAACCTCGCCTACGGCGAGTTCGTCGTTGCCGCCGCCTTCGGCGCCTGGTGGCTGTTTACCGCCAACGCGATCAGCCCGCTCGCCGGCCTGATCGTCATCGTGCCGATCGCCTTCCTGGCGAACTGGCTGATCTACCACCTGCTGCTGATGCCGCTGGTCAAGCGCGCGAAGTCGCGCGAGGTGCTGGAGGGCGATTCCATCCTCTTCACCTTTGGTCTGCTCTTCGTCATGCAGGGCATCATGCTGTCGGTCTTCGGCGGCCAGCTCTACAGCTATTCCTATCTCCTGGTGCCTCTCGACATCGCCGGAACGACGGTTTCGGCGAACCGCCTCATCGCCTTCGCCTTCGCCATCGTCATCGGCCTCGGCCTCTATCTGATCCTGACCCGCACGCGCGCCGGGACCGCGATGCGGGCCGTCGCCGTCGACCCGCGCTCGGCGCGCCTGGTCGGCATCGACGTGCCGCGGATGTCGGCGATGGCCTTCGCTCTCGGCGGCGCACTTTGCGCGGCTGCCGGCGTCCTGATTTCGATGTTCCTGACCTTCAGCGCCTCTGGCGGCGTCCTCTTCACCATGAAGGCGCTGATCGTCGTCATCATGGGCGGCGTCGGCAGCCTGCTCGGAACGCTGGTCGCCGGCCTCCTCCTCGGCCTCGCCGAGGTTGCCACCGCACGCCTGATCGATCCCGGCCTGACGCTGGCGGTCAACTTCGCGATCTTCCTCGGCATCCTTCTGGTCCGGCCGACCGGTCTGTTCGGGAGTTCGTCGCGGTGACGGCCGCGCGCCTCTGGCAGGTGCCGCTCATGGTGCTCGCGGTCGCGGCGCTGGCCGTCTTCCCGCTCTTCGCCAACGGCTACTACCTCGCCCTCGGCGTCGGCATGCTGAACTACATCGTGCTCGCCACCGCCTGGGCGCTGTTCTCCGGTCCGACCCGCTACATCTCGCTCGCCACCGCTGCCTTTTTCGGCATCGGCGCCTATACGATGGCGGTCCTGTCGGAGGCCATGCCTGTCGCCGCCGTCATCGCCGCCGCCGCCGTTATCGGCGTGGCGATCGCGCTCGTCGTCGGCCTCGCGACCCTGCGGCTCCGTGGCATCTTCTTCGTCATCTTCACCTTCGGCCTCGCCGAACTGATCCGCCAGATCGTCACCTGGTACGAGGTCAAGATCACCAGGACGGTTGGCCGCTATATCTTTCTCGATATCGGCCAGGAGCAGATCTACTGGCAGCTCCTCGCCCTCGCCGTCCTCGTCTTCGTCGTCGGCTGGCTGATCGGCCGCTCGCGCCTCGGGCTGGCGCTCCGGGTGATCGGCGACGACGAGACGGTCGCCCGCCACGTTGCCATCGACACCACCCGCGCCAAGCTGATCCTCTTCGCCGTCAGCGCCGCCTTCATGAGCGTCGCCGGAGCGGTGATGGCGCCGCGCTGGACTTATATCGACCCGGCCATCGCCTTCAATCCGATGATCTCCTTCCAGGTGGTGATCATGGCGCTGCTCGGCGGCGCCGGCAGGCTATACGGGCCCCTCCTCGGTGTCGTGCCGCTGGTCATTCTCTTCGAGGTCATCAACGCCAACTTCCCGAACCATTTCGCCATCGTCCTCGGCGTCGTCTTCATCGTCATCGTCTACTTTCTGCCGGGCGGGGTCGCCGGCCTCTACGACCGCTGGCGCAGCGGTGCGATCCGGCTGCCGGTGGCGACGCTTCGCGGCCATGCGGCGCCGGGATCGACGATGCTCGAACTCGTCGATCTGCGGAAGGCCTTCGGCGGCCTGGTCGCCGTCAACGATATCGGCTTCCACGTCGAGACCGGTGAAATCCTCGGCCTGATCGGCCCCAACGGCTCCGGAAAGACGACGGCGCTCAACCTGATCTCCGGCGCGTTGAAACCCGACTCGGGCGCGATCCTCTACAAAGGCCGCTCGATCGCCGGCCTGCCGGCCAACCGCATCGCCCGGCTCGGCATCGCCCGCACCTTCCAGATCGTGCGCGTGCTGGAACACCTGAGCTGCCTGGACAATATCGTCGCCGGCCTCGCCTTCCGTCCCCAGCCGCTGTGGGGCGAACCGGCGCGGCAGCGCGGCCGCGAACTGCTCGAACGGGTCGGTCTCGGCGAGCGCGCGGATGTTCCGTCCGGCGACCTGACCTATATCGACCAGAAGCGGCTGGAACTCGCCCGGGCACTGGCCCTCGATCCGGAACTGCTGCTCCTCGACGAATGGCTGGCCGGACTCAACCCGAGCGAACTGGTCATCGGCATCGACCTGGTCCAGTCGCTGAGGGACGAGGGACTGACCATCGTCATGGTCGAGCATGTCATGGACGCCATTCGCTCGCTCTGCGACCGCTGCGTCGTCATGAACGCCGGCGCCAGGATCGCCGAGGGGCCACCGTCCGCAGTGCTGGCGGAGCCGGAGGTCGTCGCAGCCTATCTCGGAGGCGCCGATGCTTGAGCTCTCCCGGGTCGGCGCCGCCTACGGCAAGCACACCGCCCTGACCGGTA
Source organism: uncultured Alphaproteobacteria bacterium (assembly GCA_963812275.1). Taxonomy (GTDB): domain Bacteria; phylum Pseudomonadota; class Alphaproteobacteria; order Rhizobiales; family Kaistiaceae; genus Bauldia. The sequence goes on from CAWEUQ010000004.1 coordinate 326,770, forward strand.
TCGACCTCTTCGTCGACGAGGGCGAGATCGTCGTCATCCTCGGGGCCAATGGCGCCGGCAAGTCGACCCTGCTCAAGGTCGTCGCCGGGATCGTCCGCCTGTCGCCCGGCGGCGAGGTGTCCCTCGCCGGCCGTGACCTGACTGCCCTCGAGCCCCACCAGATCGTCGAAGCCGGGGTGGCACTGGTTCCGGAAGGCCGCGGCATCTTCGCCGACCTGACGGTGCACGAGAACCTGATGCTCGGCGCCTATCCGCAGCGTGCCCGCACCGGCGAGGCCGGGAATCTCGCGACGGTGCTCAAGCTCTTTCCCCGGCTCAAGGAGCGCATGCGGCAGCCCGTCCGCACCATGAGCGGCGGGGAACAGCAGATGGTTGCCATCGGCCGCGCAATGATGTCGGCGCCCGAAGTCCTCTTGCTCGACGAGCCGTCACTCGGCCTGTCGCCGATGCTGACCCATGAACTGTTCCAGGCGCTGGCCCATATTCGCGACACCGGCGTCGGCGTGCTGCTTGTCGAGCAGAATGCCAAGGAAAGCCTGGCGATCGCCGATCGTGGCTACCTCATCGAGACCGGCCGCATCGTCGGCCAGGGCGAGGCGGCGCGCCTTGCCGCCGACCCGGCCGTGCGCGAGGCCTATCTCGGCGTCGCCGGCCATGCGAGTCTCCACGTGCTCGATCATGTCGACACCCACCAAGCCATAGGCACGACGCCCGACCTCCCCCTTCAAGGGGGAGGTTTGGAGTCGCACTCGACGCCATACGAGAATGCCCTGCCGGCGCGCATCGCGCCGGACCTAGAATCGGAGAATCCGATCCATGTTCCACACCAAGCTGATCATCGCCGATCGCGATCTTGCCGCCGGCGATTCCCGGACCTTCGACCGCCTCGATCCGGTCACCGGCGAAGTCGCCACACGTTCGGCCGCCGCCTCGATCGCGGACGCGCAGAAGGCGGCCGACGCCGCCGCCGCCGCCTTCGCCGAATGGTCGCAGATGCCGCCCGGCCAGCGCCGCAAGCTGCTGCTCAAGGCCGCCGACATCCTCGAAGGCAAGATCGAGGATTTCGCCGCCGCCGTGGTCACCGAAACCGGCAGCCCCGCCCACTGGGCTCATTTCAACGTCGGCCTCGCCGCCGACATGATCCGCGAGGCCGCCTCGATGACCACGCAGATCGCCGGCGAGGTCATACCCGCCAACCGCCCCGGATCGATCGCGATGGCGATCCGCCAGCCGGCGGGTGTCGTCCTGTCGATGGCGCCGTGGAACGCCCCGATCATCCTCGGAGTCCGCTCCGTGGCGATGCCGCTGGCCTGCGGCAACACCGTCGTCTTCAAGGCGTCGGAGAACTGCCCGCGCACCCATGCCCTGATCGTCGAATGCTTCCGCGAGGCGGGGCTGCCGGCGGGCACCATCAACCTGGTTTCCAACGCACCGGAGGATGCCGCCAAGATCGTCGAGACGCTGATCGCCCATCCCAAGGTCCGGCGGATCAACTTCACCGGCTCGACCCGCGTCGGCCGCATCATCGCCGAGACCGGCGCCCGCTACCTGAAGCCGGTCCTGCTCGAACTCGGCGGCAAGGCGCCGCTCCTCGTCCTCGACGACGCCGACATCGACGAAGCGGTCAACGCCGCGGTCTTCGGCGCCTTCGCCAATGCCGGCCAGATCTGCATGTCGACCGAAAAGATCGTCGTCGACAACGCGGTCGCCGACGCTTTCGTCGAGAAATTCGCCGCCCGTGCCGCGGCCCTCCCTTTTGGCGATCCGCGCGGCCATGTCGTGATTGGCTCCTGCGTCAGCACCGGCGCCGTCCACCGCGTCGGTGAGTTGATCACGGACGCGGTCAAGAAGGGCGCCAAGGTCGTCGCCGGCGGCCCCAGCGATACCTCGATCATGGGCGCGACGGTGCTCGACCACGTCACCCCGGCGATGCGCATCTACGACGAAGAGTCCTTCGGCCCGGTCGTCTGCATCACCCGCGTCGCCGGTGAGGACGAGGCGGTCCGCATCGCCAACGACACGGAATATGGTTTATCCGCAGCGGTTTACACGAAAGACATCGCGCGCGGCATGAAGGTCGCCAGCCGCATCGAATCCGGCATCTGCCACATCAACGGCCCGACGGTGCACGACGAGGCCCAGATGCCGTTCGGCGGCACCAAGTCGAGCGGCTATGGCCGTTTCGGCGGCAAGGCGGCGATCGACGAATTCACCGAACTCCGCTGGATCACCATCCAGACCGAACCGATGCACTACCCGTTCTGAGCGAGGCCGGCGGGAACCGACGATGAAACAGCGGACCCAGGTCGGAATTGTCGGCGCGGGCCCCTCGGGCCTGCTGCTTTCCCACCTGCTCGCCCGCCAGGGTATCGACTCGATGGTCGTCGAGGATCGCAGCCGCGACCATGTCCAGGAACGCGTTCGCGCCGGGGTTCTCGAACAGGGCACCATCGACACCCTCGCCGAGGCCGGCGTTGGCGACCGCATGATGAAAGTGGGCCTCGATCCACAACGGCGTCGAGATCCGCTTCGGCGGCACGATCCATCGTATCGACTTCCCGTCGCTGACCGGCGGCAAGCGGATCATGGTCTACGGCCAGAACGAGGTGGTATCAGACCTGATCGACGCCCGCCTCGCGGCCGGCGGTGCCATCCACTTCGAGGTCTCCGATACCACGGTTCACGGCATCGACGGCGACGCCCCGACGATCCGCTACCGCAAGGATGGCGCGGAGCACGAGATCGCCTGCGACTTCATCGCCGGCTGCGACGGCTTCCACGGCATCTGCCGGACGAGCATCCCGGAAGGCGCGCTGATCGGCTACGAGCGCGTCTATCCCTATGCGTGGCTCGGCGTCCTTGCGGATTTGCCGCCCTTGGCGGAAGAGGTCGCCTACTGCCACAGTGAGCGTGGCTTCGCGCTGCTGTCGCTGCGGTCGCCGACGATCAGCCGCCTCTATCTCCAGGTCGCGCCGGACGAGGATATCGCGGACTGGCCGGACGAGCGGTTCTGGGAGGAATTGCAGCTCCGCACCGCCACCACGGATGGGCCAGGGTCCATCGAGCCCGGCCCGATCGTGCAGAAAGGCATCACCCCGATGCGCAGCTTCGTCGCCGAGCCGATGCGTCACGGCCGGCTCTTCCTCGCCGGCGACGCCGCCCATATCGTGCCGCCGACCGGCGCCAAGGGCATGAATCTCGCCGTCGCCGACATCCGCTTTCTGACCGAGGGCTTCGCGGCCTTCTACCGCGCCGGCGACACCGCGGGCCTCGACGCCTATTCGGCCCGGGCGCTGCGCCGGGTCTGGAAAGCCCAGCGCTTTTCCTGGTGGATGACCACGATGCTCCATCTTTCGCCTGAGGATTCGGCCTTCGACCGCCGCCGCCAGATCGCCGAACTCGACTACGTCACGAGCTCCGAGGCGGCAATGCGGACGCTCGCCGAGAACTATGTCGGCCTGCCGTTCGACGAAACGCGGGTAAATTGAAGCGATGACGTTCTCCGCCCTCGATTCCGCGATTCTCGGGCCGCTCTTCGCCACCAACGCGATGCGCGCGGTCTTCACCGATCGCGCCCGCTTGGCGGCGATGCTGCGGACCGAGGCGGCATTGGCGCGGGTCGAGGCAAGGCATGGTTTCGTCGCAACCGCCCTCGCCCCTGCGATCGAAGGCATATCCGCCGACGATTTCGATCTCGACGAACTCGGACGCGCCACGGCGGAAGCCGGCGTTCCGGTCATCCCCTTCGTCAAGGCGGTCGAGGCGAAGCTCCCGTCGAAACTCCGCAACGACTTCCACTTCGCCACGACGACGCAGGACATCGCCGATACCGCCCTCGTCCTCCAGATGTCGCAAGCCTTCGACCTGATCGCCGCCGATCTCCGCGACATCCTCGCCGCGCTGTCGCGGCTGGCCGTCCGCCACCGCGGAACGCCCTGCGCCGGCCGGACCTACGGCCAGCATGCCGCCCCGGTCACCTTCGGCTATGTCGCCGCCGTCTGGCTTGCCGGCATCGCCGACGCGGCCTCCGGCCTTCCCGCGCTCCGCGAGCGCGTCCTCGCCGTCTCGCTCGGCGGGCCGGTCGGCACCCTCTCAGGTCTCGGCGACAAGGCGGCCAAGGTCGCCGCCGGCGTCAGCCGGGAGCTCGGCCTCGCCGCGCCGGTCGCCTCCTGGCACGTGCTGCGCGGCCGCATGGTCGAAACGGGCATGTGGCTCGCGCTGCTGATCGGCGCGCTGGCGAAGATGGCCGAGGATGTCGCCCGCCTCTCAGCCACCGAGATCGGCGAGGTGTCGGAGCCCCATGCCCCCGGCCGCGGCGGTTCCTCCGCCATGCCGCACAAGCAGAACCCCGTCTCCGCCACGGTGATACTCGCCGCCCATGCCGCGGCCAAGGGGCATGTCGTTACCCTGCTTGATGCAATGGCGGCGGAGCATCAACGCCCGGTCGGCCTGTGGCATGCCGAATGGCATGCCCTCCCGCAACTCTTCGGCCTCGCCTCCGGCGCACTGCGCGAGGCGCGGAGCCTTGCCGCCGGTCTCACCGTCGACAAGGCGCGTATGAAGGCCAATCTCGACATGACCGGTGGCATGCTCTTCGCCGGCGCGGTTGCCGCCGCCCTCGCGCCCTCGCTCGGCCGCGAGCAGGCGCATCGACTGGTCGAGGAAGCGGCCGGCGCGGCGCGCGCCTCGGGCAAGCCGTTCCGCGACGTCGTCCTCGCTGATTGCCCGGCGAAGGCCCGTCAGGCGATCGAAAACGCCTTCGCCATCGATCCCGCCATCGACGCCGCCTCGGCCGCCGTTGCCCCGATCGTCGCCGAAGCCAGGACCGTCCGCGCCCGCCTTGCCGCCCGAAAGAGGAAACGCTGACCCGTGCCGACCATTCTCGCCAACGGCATCGAACTCCATTACGAAGCGTCCGGCCCCGCCCGCGCGCCGGCGGTCGTCTTCGCTCATTCCCTCGGCTGCTCGAACGAGATGTGGGCCGCACAGGTCGCGGCCCTGAGCGACCGCTACCGCTGCATCAGCTACGATCTTCGCGGCCATGGCGGTTCGCAACCGGTCGACGTCGAAATCACCATCGACGATCTGGCCACCGACCTTCTCGGCCTGCTCGACTCCCTCGACATCGGCGCGGCCCATATCGTCGGCCTTTCGATCGGCGGCATGCTTGCCCAGGCCTTCGCGGCCGCTCATGCCGAGCGCGTCAAGAGCGTGACCCTGGTCTCGACCACGCCCCACATGCCGCCGCCGGAATTCTGGCACGCCCGTGCCGCTGCCGTTCGCGCCGGCGGCACCGCTGCGGTCGTCGACGCCATTGTCCCGCGGTGGTTCACACCATCATTCCCGGACCGGCAGCCGGCGATCGTCGCAGACATCCGCAGGGGCTTCGAGGCGACGGACGCCGCCAGCTACGCCCGGTGTTGCGAGGCCATCGCCACGATGGATCTCCGCGAGCGCGTCGGAGCGATCCGTGCCCCGAGCCTGATCATCGTTGGCGCCGACGACCCGGCTACGCCGCCGGCGATGGCCGAGGATCTCCGCCAGCGCATTCCCGGCGCCGAACTGGTGGTGATTCCGAACGCCTCCCACCTCATCGCCATCGAGCAGGCCGATGCGGTGACCGCCCAGCTTGCCGCCTTCCTCGCCCGCCACGAGCCGGACGCCCCGACAAGTTCCTTTGCGCGGGGCCTCGCCACCCGCAGCGCCGTTCTCGGCGACGCCTATGTCGAACGGGCTCTCGACAGGGCCGGAGCCTTTGCCATGCCGTGGCAGGACTTCATTACCCGCCATGCCTGGGACGACGTGTGGAGCGACCCGACCCTTCCCCGCAAGACCCGCTCGCTGCTGACGCTGGCGATGATGGTCGCCCTCCACCGCGAGGAGGAGTTCAAGATCCATCTCAAGCCGGCACTGCGCAATGGCGTCAGCCTCGAGGAGCTGCGGGCGATGATCCTCCAGACCGGAATCTACGCCGGCATTCCGGCCGGCAACGCCGCTATCCGCTGGGTGCGGGAAGAGCTTGGCGACGAGATCGCCGCCTATGAAAAACAATCGAAGTAAGGAGCGTCGCTTGGCGGAATTCCTATCCCTGCAGGACGCGGTCGCGGCCAATCTCGGCGACGGCGATTCCGTCGCGATGGAGGGCTTCACCCATCTCATTCCTTTCGCTGCCGGCCATGAGGTCATCCGCCAGGGTCGCAAGCACCTGACGGTCAGCCGCATGACACCGGACCTGATCTACGACCAGATGATCGGCATGGGCGTTGTCGACAAGCTGATCTTCTCCTGGGGCGGCAATCCCGGCGTCGGCTCGCTGCACCGGATGCGCGACGCGGTCGAGAATGACTGGCCGCATCCGCTGGCGCTCGAGGAGCATTCCCACGCGGCGATGGCCAACGCCTACGAGGCCGGCGCCGCCAACCTGCCCTTCGCCATGTTCCGCGGCTACATCGGCGTCGACCTGCCGAAGGTGAATCCGAAAATCGCCTCGGTCACCTGCCCCTACACCGGCGAGGTGCTGGCCACCGTTCCGGCGCTCCGGCCCGATGTCGCGATCATCCACGCCCTGCGCGCCGATCGCGCCGGCAACGTCCTGCTCGAAGGCATCGTCGGCGTCCAGAAGGAGGCGGTGCTTGCGGCGAAACGCTCGATCGTTACCGTCGAGGAAGTCGTCGAGGACTTCGGCCCGCGCTCGCCCAACGCCATCATCCTCCCGGCCTGGACGGTCACGGCGATCGCCGTCGTCCCCGGCGGCGCCTGGCCCTCCTACGCCCACGGCTACTACAAGCGCGCCAACGCCTTCTACAAGGCCTGGGACGCCATCGCTCGCGACCGCGACACGTTTCTGGCGTGGATGCGCGAGCACGTGCTCAAGAGCGGTCCCGAGGCTTTCCGGCAGCATGCGGCGCGGGCGGCCTGAACCATGACCGAACCCTACACCCCGACCGAGATCATGACTGTTGTCGCGGCGCGGGCGCTGCGTAACGAGGATGTCTGCTTCGTTGGGATCGGCGCGCCGTCGGCGGCCTGCAATCTCGCCCGCCTCACCCATGCCCCGGATATCACCCTGATCTATGAATCCGGAACCATCGACACCAAACCGGATGTCCTGCCGCTTTCGATCGGCGACGGCGAGCTTTGCGAGACGGCGCTGACCACCGTTTCCGTTCCGGAGATGTTTCGATATTGGCTGCAGGGCGGCCGCGTTACCGTCGGCTTCCTCGGCGGCGCCCAGATCGACCGCTTCGCCAACCTCAACACCACCGTCGTCGGCGACTATGACAAGCCGAAGGTGCGGCTGCCCGGTGGTGGCGGCGCGCCGGAAATTGCCGTCCATTGCGGCGAGATCTTCATCACCATGGCGATGTCGAAGCGCGGCTTCGTCGAGAAGCTCCCCTTCGTCACTTCACTCGGCCACGGCGCCGGCAAGGGCAGCCGCGAGGCGCTCGGCGTCAAGACGAAGGGGCCGACCCGGCTGATCACCGATCTCTGCGTGCTCGAGCCCGATCCGGAGACCAGCGAGATGACCGTCGTCTCCCTCCACCCCGGCGTCGGCCGGCAGCAGCTTCAGGAGAATTGCGGCTGGGCGCTGCGCATTGCCGAAACGGTGAACGAAACGCCTCCCCCCAAGGACGACGAGCTCGGCGTCTTGCGCGGACTGCACGCCCGCACCCGACGCGCCCATGGAGGCGAAGACGCATGAGCCGCGACGTTTTCATCTGCGACACGGCGCGCACGCCGATCGGCCGCTACGGCGGCGGGCTGGCGATGGTGCGTCCCGACGATCTCGCCGCCGTTCCGATCCGCGCCCTGCTTGAGCGCCATCCGGCAATCGCCGGGGCCGTCGATGAGGTCGTGCTCGGCTGCGCCAACCAGGCGGGCGAGGATAACCGCAATGTCGCCCGCATGGCGCTGCTGCTCGCCGGCCTGCCCGAAACGGTACCCGGCACCACGATCAACCGACTCTGCGCCTCCGGTCTTGATGCGGTCGGTTACGCCGCCCGCGCCATCAAGGCCGGCGAAATGGATCTCGCCATCGCCGGCGGCGTCGAGTCGATGTCGCGGGCGCCGCTGGTCATGGCCAAGGCCGAGACCGCCTTCCAGCGTTCCGCCGAGATCCACGACACGACGATCGGCTGGCGCTTCGTCAATCCGCTGATGAAAGCGCAATATGGCGTCGATTCGATGCCGGAGACCGGCGAGAATGTCGCCGAGGACTTCCAGGTCAGCCGCGCCGACCAGGACGCCTTCGCCTGGCGCTCGCAGCAGCGCGCCGCGACCGCGGAAGCCGCCGGCGCCTTTGACGGCCCGGTTGTCGCCGTCGAGGTGCCGGGCCGCAAGGGATCGACCATGGTCTCGAAAGACGAACATCCGCGCCCCGAAACGACGATGGAAGCGCTTGCCAGGCTCAAGCCGATCGTCCGCGACGGCGGCACCGTCACCGCCGGCAACGCCTCGGGCGTCAACGATGGCGCCGCCGCACTGATCGTCGCCTCAACGGAAGCGATGGAGCGCTACGGCCTGACCCCACTGGTCAGGGTGCTCGGCATGGCCACCGCCGGCGTGCCGCCGCGGATCATGGGCATCGGCCCGGTGCCGGCCACCCGCAAGCTGCTCGACCGCCTCGGACTGAAGACCACCGACCTCGATCTTGTCGAACTCAACGAAGCCTTTGCCAGCCAGTCCCTGGCCTGTTTGCGGCAACTCGGCTTCGCCGATGATTCCGAGCACGTGAACCCGAACGGCGGCGCCATCGCCTTCGGCCACCCGCTCGGCATGTCGGGGGCGCGGATCGCGGCCGAAGTGGCGCAGCAACTGCCGAAGCGTGGTGGCCGCTATGGCCTCGCCACCATGTGCGTCGGGGTCGGCCAGGGAGCGGCGATGGCCTTCGAAGCCATCGCCGGACGTTAGGAGGACGTCAGAGATGATAACGCAATATCCGCGCGAAAGCCTGGTGGCCGAGCCGCCCGCCCTCTACCCCGATTACAAGTCGACGGTCCTCCGCGCCCCGACCCGGCCGCTGATCGGCCTCGACCCGACGATCTCCGAGCTGAGCGGTCCGGTCTACGGCCACGAGAGCGTGGTCGAAACCGACAGTGATCTCACCCGCCAGCACGCCGGCGAGCCGCTCGGCGAACGGATCATCGTCTCGGGCCGGGTCACCGACGAGGACGGCCGGCCACTGCCGAACACCCTCATCGAGGTCTGGCAGGCCAACGCCGCCGGGCGCTATATCCACGTCCGCGACCACCACCCGGCACCGATCGATCCGAATTTCTCCGGCGCCGGCCGCTGCGTCACCGACGCCGAAGGCCGCTACACCTTCACCAGCGTCAAGCCCGGCGCCTATCCGTGGAAGAACCACCACAACGCCTGGCGCCCCGCCCATATCCATTTCTCCCTGTTCGGTCCGAGCTTTCTCTCCCGGCTGATCACCCAGATGTATTTCCCCGGCGATCCGCTTTTCCCCTTCGACCCGATCTTCAATTCCGTCCCCGACGAAGAGGCGCGCCAGCGGATGATCTCGAAATTCGACTTCGACACGACGAAACCGGAATGGGCGCTCGGCTATCGCTTTGACATCGTCCTGCGCGGCCGCGATGCGACACCCTTCGAGGATTCCGAGTGATGAGCGATCATGGCCTGATGCCGTCGCAGACCGTCGGCCCGTTCTTCGCCTATGCGCTGACCCCCACGGCCTACGACTATGCCGGTCTCGCCGGCCCCGACCTGAGGACCGACGACGTCGCCGGCGCGCCGATCGTCGTTACCGGACGGGTGATCGACGGTGGCGGCGATCCCGTGCCCGACGCGATGATCGAGATCTGGCAGGCCGACGGCGAAGGCCGCTATCCCGGCGTCTCGGAGGCTCTTGCCAATACGCGCTTCAAGGGCTTCGGACGGTCGGAGACGCACGAAGGCATTTACCGCTTCACCACGGTCAAGCCTGGCCGCGTGGCCGGCCCGACCGGCACCGATCAGGCGCCCCACATCAATGTCGGCGTCTTCGCGCGCGGCGTGACCCGGCGGCTGTTCACCCGCATCTACTTCGAGGACGAGACCGCCAACCAGACCGACCCCGTGCTCGCTCTCGTCCCCGACGATCGCCGCGCGACGCTGATCGCGCGCCTCGACGGAAGCGAGGACGGCCTCCCCCGCTACGTCCTCGATATCCGCCTCCAGGGCGACGACGAGACGGTTTTTTTCGAGGCGTGAATCACGCGGACGGGCGGGTCGCGATCCAATGCGTCGCGACGGCGCCCGCGGTGGTGATCCACACGGCGTCCCGGCGTGTCGCGATGTGTTCCAGTGCCCGCCTGAGGTGTCTCAACCGGAAGGGCTGCCCGACGATATAGGGGTGCAGCGCGATCCCCATCACCAGCGGCATCGCCCTTGATTGTTCAAGCATTTCGTCGAACTGGTCGATGGTCATGTCGGCAAAGTCCGAAGCGCTCGTCCGGCGGACGGCGATCGCCGGAATATCGTTGATTTCCTGCGGATAGGGCACCGACAGGATCGGCCCGGCGCGGGTGGCGAACCACGTCGGGCGGTCGTCGTGACACCAGTCCAAGAGATAGGCGTAGCCCGCTTCCTTCAGCAGGTCCGGCGTCGCGTGGCTCTGCGCGATCCACGGCCCGAGCCATCCGGCCGGCCGGGCGCCGAAATGCCCGGCTATGCGTTCGCTCGCCTCCGCGATCAACGCCCGCTCCTCGTCCTCGTTCATCACCGACTGGCGTTCGGAATTGGTCCGGCCGTGCCCGGCGATCTCGTCGCCGCGGGCGGCAAACGCTTCGGCGACCTCGGGGCAATGGTCGAGGATGGTCGAATTGACAATCGCCGTCGTCGGCAGCGCCAGCGCGTCGAACATCTCGAGCATCCGCCAGACACCGACGCGGTTGCCGTATTCCCGCCAGGCGTAATTCAGAACGTCGGGCTGCGGCCCGCCGGGCGCAAGCTCCGCGCCGAGGCCTTCGCCAAAAGAGAAGTGTTCGAGATTCAGCCCGATATAGACCGCGAGGTTGGCCCCGTTCGGCCAGGGCGGGCCCGGCTCGCGATGGATCGCCCGGTAGGGAAACCGGCCATGATGCGGCAGCGTCATGTCTGGCCGGTCCCCGGTCGCGCCGCGCCCCGGCTCAGTCCCACACCTCACGGGCGATCTCGACGATTTCGGCGAGTTTTGCCCATTGCGCCTCCTCGGTCAGGATGTTGCCCTCCTCGGTCGAGGCGAAGCCGCACTGCGGCGAGAGGCAGAGCTGGTCGAGATCGACGAATTTCGTCGCCTCCTCGATCCGCCGCTTGACCGCATCCTTGTCCTCCAGTGTCCCGCTCTTGGAGGTGATCAGGCCCAGGACCGCCATCTTGTCGCCCTTCGGCAGGAAACGGAGCGGCTCGAAACCGCCGGCCCGCTCGGTGTCGTATTCGAGGAAATAGCCATCGATATTGAGCTTCGCGAGAAGCGTTTCGGCCACCGGCTCGTAGCCGCCGGACGCGATCCAGGTCGAACGGAAATTGCCCCGGCAGATATGCATGGTCATTGTCATATCCGCCGGTTTCGATTCCAGCGCCTTGTTGATGGTGCGCGCATAGCGCTCCTGCAGCTTGTCGACGTCGTCGCCGCGCTCCGCCGCCTGTTTCAACTGCTCCTCGTCGCAAAGGTACGCCCACACCGTGTCGTCGAGCTGAAGGTAGCGGCAGCCCGCGTCATAGAAGCCGCGAATGGCTTCGCCATAGGCGGTGGCGGCATCGTCGAAGAAGGTGTCGATGTCCGGATAGACGGACTTGATCGCGTTGTAGCCGGAACGGAAATGAAGGACGCTCGGGCTCGGGATCGTCATCTTCGGAACCACCCTGGTGTGGTCCTTGAGGAATTTGAAATGCGCGATCATCGGATGGTCCGCAGGCCAGCCGATCTTGCCGCGGATCGCGACCGTCTCGGCCTTGGTCTGGACGCCGTGGAACTGGATGCCATGATCGAGCTGCACCAGTTCGCAGCCATCCAGTCCACCAAGAAAATCGAAGTGCCACCACGAGCGACGGAACTCGCCGTCGGTTACCGACTGAAGTCCGATTGCCTCCTGTTTCGCGATAATCTTCTCGATCTCGCGGTCTTCGACGACGGCAAGCGCTTCGCCGGTAATCTCGCCGGCGGCGCGCCTGGCCCGGGCTTGCTTGAGCGCCTCCGGCCTCAGGAGGCTTCCCACCATGTCGGCGCGAAAGGGCGGTTTCGTTCTCGGCATGTCGGCTATCCCCGGTTTTCCCTCGGACCATTATGAGCGCCCGCCACGGATAAGGCCAACCTCCGACGCGTCGAACCTGGTCGCAGCGAACAGCCAATCCAATCGGCGCGGACAACCAGACCGCGAGTATTACGACGGTTGTATGACATATTGCCAAAGCAGTGCTGGCCAAACGCGGCAATAATCAAAACGCAGACGCGTCATTCCATGGCTTTGTATTAACTTCGACGCGAAATCGCGTTAAAGAAGGGGAAATGTGCGTGGGTGCCGGCGGTATTTCGCCGGAGAGGTGTCCGTGACTGCTTTGACCCAAAATAATTTGTTTCCCGCGCTGTTGCCTGCAGGGTTCCACCAGACGGACCTGATCGGATTGAGCCGGCTTTGTGTCGAATATTTTCCCACCTCCACATCGCGCCCTCGCCTGATGAGCACGGTGACCACCGTTCTCTCGCTGATCAATCGCGCCAGCATACCGGCCCGTCTCTGGATCAACGGCGCCTTTCTGACCGAGGACCCCAATCCCGGCGATTTCTCGGCGACCCTGGTGCTCGTCGAATCGGTCTTTCGCGCGCTCTCGCCGGATCAGCGGGAGTTCTTCAACTGGTTCCGCACCCAGTCCCTGTTCGAGCAGTATCGCTGTGACAACTACGGCATGATCATCGATGCCGATCGCGACGACTTCGAACTCCTGCAGAAATACTGGATGCGACAATGCCGGTTTGACCGCGGCCGGCAAAGCCGGGGCGTCGCCGAAATTCTGGTGCCATCGCTGGCTCGATCATGACCTCGCTGGCGGATCTCCTCATCGACCTGCGCGATACCGATCTGACACTCCATGATCTGCACGATCTTGCCGACGGCAGAAACGGCGACGACATCGTCCGGGTGAATATCGAGGCGGTCGCAAAGCGGCGCCGCGACCTCGAGCGGCAACTCGACGCCGCGTTGAGGATCGATCAACTCGACCTGATCCGCTATCGCATTGAACGCGAAAGCGGGGACGAGGCGCCGGCCGCTGCGGCGGCGCGCTCGATCGTGCTTTTCCAGGAGGTGACGACCGCAGTCTTCGACGCCGTCCGCGATGGTCCCAAGCGCCGCTATGCCCCGACCGCCGGAAAATGTTGCCCTCTCGGCGATGCACTTCGCGGCCGTGCCGACGGATTCGCCGACCATGTCGCTCTCGATTCCCAATGACCGTCTTCTGGCAATTCGAAGCGATCTCGACTTGAGCTTCGAACTGGTCTTCGCCCTTTTCCACCTGCGTTCGGCAGCCGAATTCCGCCACTTCGCCACGCGAACCGGCATCTCCCCGATCTCGAAGCTCCACGCCTGGGCGGTGAACAGCACGTCGCAGCACCTGCGGGCGACGATCGGCTGGGTCAAGGCAAAGGACCGCAGTTCCACCACCGTCATCTCGTTGCGCGATGCTGGCGCGATGCAACAGGCAATCGAGGCGGCAGGCGACGAATTGATCGAGGACGTTGACATCGAAGGCCGGCTGGTCAGCCTGGACGAGGCCTACGCGACATTTCGATTCCAGATTTCGGAGACGGAGACCATCGACGGCTTCCTCGCCAGGGAATTCCCGCGCGGCGGATCCTGGCCGGTCAATACCGGGCTGATCGGCGTTCTCACCAGGACGACCCACACCGACTATACCTCCGGCGCCGAGACAATCCGCTGGACGCTGAGAGACCTGATCCAGCTGGGCTGAGGTTCAATCAACGGTCTCAACTCGCCGGCTTGGTCGCCAGCCATATGACATGCCGTGCGCCGCGTCGCCCCCGGTTGGCCCGCACCCCGACCTCCTCCACTCCAAATCCCGCCTCGCGCAGGCGGCGGACGAAGCTTCCGTCCGGCGCCGATGACCAGACGGCCAATACGCCACCCGGACGAAGCGCCGTTCGCGCGGCGCTCAGGCCTTGTGCATCGTAGAGGCGGTCATTGGCTTCGCGGGTCAGCCCCTCGGGGCCGTTGTCGACATCGAGCAGGATCGCGTCATAGACCGAGCGAGCCGAGCGGATCAGAGGGACGACGTCGCCTTCACGGATGCTCACGCGCGGATCGGCGAGGCTCGGGCCGAACACTTCGGCCATCGGACCTCGGGCCCAGGCCACGACCTCCGGAATCAGTTCCGAAACGACGACCCGCGCGTCAGGATGAAGTTCGGCGAGCGCGGCACGGAGCGTGAAGCCCATCCCCAGCCCGCCGATCAACACATCCGGCCGCCGCCGATCCTTGATCCTCCGGCAGGCCAGGGTCGCCAGCGCCTCCTCGGAACCGCTGACGCGACTGTTCATCAGTTCGACATCGCCCAGCATGATCGAAAACTCCGCGCCCCGCTGCATCAGGCGGAGTTGCCCACCCCCACCGGGGATGTTTGCTGTGCCGTGCTGGGACCAAGGAATCATGCAGATCTCTTCCTGAGCTGGCTCCGGACCGACCGCACGGCCTTCGGCACAGCCCGCGACCAGCGGAATTCCGTCGGCAGGATCGGCGCGTCTGGCGAATGGACACTCATCCTCGTAGGCTTCTGACTGGAAGATCCGGGGAAGCTGGTCGCGCAGGGTCCGGACACCCAATAAGGACGAAGAGGCGAAGTTGGAAGCGTTCCTTCACATCGGCACACCAAAGACCGGCACCTCATCGATCCAGACATTCCTCGCGGAAAACGGGACGCTCCTGACGGAGCATGGCTTGCTCTACCCCCTTGCCGGGAGGACGCATGGCGAGCAATCCACGGTGCGGCAGGTGGGGCTGGCCCTTTCGGTCCTGCCGGTCGACCGTCCCGAGACCGGCTTCGACCGAATCTTCGGCCTCGCGACGCGCGAGCATAAGGTCGAATTCAAGCAGGCCTTCACCCGACAATTAGAGACAGAACTACATCGGACAAAGGCCAATCGAATCGTCATCTCCGACGAGGGCATGTACTCGTTTCTTTCCAGGCCTCACGACATCAGGCAGTTGGGTGATTTCCTCCGTCCGTATTTCGACAGGATCCGGATTGTCGTCTACCTCCGCGCGCCCGAGAGTTTCGTCGAGAGCTTCTACTCGCAGCATCTGAAGATGGGCGGCATCGAGGATCTCGGAGAGTTCGCCCAAAAGCAGAAATGGGTCCTTTCCTACGGATCGCGGCTCAAACTATGGCAGGACGCCTTCGGTCGCGACTCGCTTGTCGTCCGCGAGTTCAGCCGGCCATCGCTGCATCACGGCGACATCGTCAGCGATTTCTTCAAGACGGTGCTGGATATCGACATCGAGATGCCGCCCAGCGAAAGACAGGTCAACACGTCGATAACGCCGACAGGCCAGGCGCTGCTTCTGCGGATCAACCGGCATTTCGCCGCGATCAAGAAGCCGCGGCCCGGGTTCTTCCGCCAATACGTCTCCAGAAATTTTGCTGGTCCCGGCCAGAGGCTGAGCCCGGATCAGGTCGAAAGACTCTACGCCGCACTCGGCAATGAAATCGACGCCATCTCGACGACGTTTTTCGGCGGTCGGCGGATTTTCGACAATCCCCCGTCCGCCGAGCCCACCCCTGCTCAGGAAGCGCCGGCCGAGGACGATATCACCGATGCGGCCATCGAGATGTCGATTGCGGCGCTGAGACACGAACGAAAAGGAAAAAGAAAACAAAGCGACGGTTAGCGACGGTCGCCGTTGGCCCGATGGCGGCGAACGTCAGAACCGGTGTCTCAGGAAACACCGATCGTTCTCAGGCCGGGTCCCCCGATGGTGCATCCGCGCCGCCCGCCGACGTCAGATCGCGAAGGATTCGCGTGAGATCGCCGGTTGCCGACGCCATGCCATCGAGCACGGTAAAATGGTTGGCCCCAGGAATATCGAGCAAATCCACCGGCAGCCGTCGTTCGGCGCAAGCGGCGGCATAGTCCAACGATTGCTGGCGCATGAGCGGCAACTCGTCGCCACCGACAACGACCGTCAGGGGTGGCGAAAGAGCTGGCAGGTGGTGGATAGGCGAGTTGCGATGCGCCGTCGCTGCGTCGAGGCCAAGCTTGTCGTTGACATAGCAGAACCGGATCGGCTCGAGGTCGTAGAGGCCGCTGATGGCGAGGCATCCACGAACCGATGGATGGTCGAGCGCCATGACGGCAAGGTGCGCGCCCGCCGACCAGCCCGAGAGGACTATCCGCTCGGGATCGCCACCACGGGCCGGCAGCTCGGCCGTCAGCCAGTCGAGGGCGGCCCGGACCTCCCCGACCATCTCGTCGATCGTCGCTTCCGGTGCGAGCGTGTATCCGACGAGGGCGACATTGATCCCTGCCGCCAATGGGCCGGCCGCGACGAAGGCGAATAAGTCTTTCGACCGCATCTGCCAGTAGCCGCCGTGCAGGAAGACCAGCGTCGGGGCGCCGGGCCCCGCCTGCAGGAAATCAATGCGATTGCGGGGACGCGGACCGTAGGCAAGATCGAGCCCTTCGGCGTGAAGAAGCCGGAGCGCGGCACTCCTCGACTCCCAGTCCGCGACGATTGCCGCGCTGTCGGCGACCGCGGCGGCATTGTTGAACGCGGCATCAAGGCCGTCGCGGTCGAGTCTGCGCCAGTCAACAGGCGCAATCGGTGACGTCATCACTGGGTACCCCATCGCCGCGAGACCGAACGCCGGATTGCGCCGACGCGTCGGCTCCCCGGCTACGGAGCGGTCTTCTTCTCCACCGCCTTGATGATGCTATCGGACTGGGCGACGAAGCCGAAGCATTTCTTGACGTTCCAGATCGATGCCTCGGCGCAGAAATCCGGCGACGTCGTTCCGCAGCAATCCTCGACCAGCACGCAATTATAGCCGAGGAAGTGGGCGTCGGTCAGCGAGTGGAGGACACACTGGTCCGTGTTGACGCCACCGAAGAACACCGTCTTGACGTCGAGATTCCGCAGCACGCTGTCGAGCGGCGTATCCCAGAAACCGCTGATCCGATACTTGTCGACCTTGATGTCGCCCGGCAGTTGCTCAAGCTCGTCAACCACGGCGGCGGACCAGCTGTCCTTCTCGAGGAGATGAGCGCCGTTGTCCGGCAATTCACCGCCGATGCCGATGCCGTTGCCGTCCGGATTGAAGACGTAGAGGATCGTCGGCGGCAGGTTCATGCGATCCGGGCGATTGCCCCAGTTGAGCCAGATGATCGGCACGCCGACCGCGCGCAGCGCCGGCAGGATGGCCTGCAATGGCTTGATCGGCGCGCGTTCCGGCGTGAGATCCGCGCCGAGCCAGTCGACCCATCCACCCGGCGCGCAGAAGTCGTTCTGCATGTCGACGATGATCATCGCCGAGCGTTTCAGGTCGACGGTGATGTTCTGGGGTTCCGCTGCAATCGTCGCGGTGACCGGTTCGGCAGATGGCATCGACAGGTCGACATGGGGCGGGCCGACCTTCCAGGCATAGGCGCCGGCGCCGAGCGTCGCTGAAATCGACATCGCGCCCGCCGACGATGCTGGGCATTGCTTCGTTGAGGTTCGCCATTTGAGTTCTCCTCGCGTTTGACCTTGCCGCTCGGTTTGCAAGCGATATGCCAGCCGGGAGGATGAGCGTGATGGCGCGCCCTATTCGCGTTCGATCGGCATGTTGCGCCGGACCTCGAGTCGGCCACTGTCATATTCGATGCGACAGAACTCGATGAACGTCCGCGCTTCGTCGGAAAGCTCATGGGCGCGCGACCAGACGATGCCGGTATTCATGGTCGGGATATTGGCGGCGACTTCGCGCACCTCGATGCGGTCGCCTTCGAGCGACCACGGCCGGTACATCATGTCCGAGAGGATGGTCACGCCGTTGCCGAAGGCGATAAAGCTCCTCACCGCCTCGACGGATTCGGTGCGAAAGACGATGTTGGGCTGGAGCTTGTAAGCGCCCCAATAGGCACTGGTCGTCGTCTCCGCGTCGTCGATGAGAAGCTGGATATACGGCTGTTGCGCGACATCGGCGAGGGTCACGACTTCCTGGCCGAGCAGCGGATGTTTTGGCGGCAGCCACAGGCGGCGCATCGAATGAACGAGGGTGTGGCTGAAGAGGCTCTTCCGGTTTGCAAGATTGGAAACCAGGATGAGCGCAAGATCGTATTCGCCGGCCATCAAGCCGTTTTCGACCTCGATCCTTTTACCCTCGACGATGTTGACCTCGATGTTGGGAAAGGTGCTCCGGAAGCGCGCCAGAAGCGGCACCAGAAAGTAGCCGGCGACCGTGATGCTCGTCGCCAGGGTCAACGCCCCGACCATTTCGCTGTCCGGCCGCGACAGCGCGTAATTGGCGCCTTCGACTGCCGACAGGATGTTGCGGCAATGGGCGAGGAAGCGATGGCCGTCATAGGTCAGGTCGAGGCCGCGCGGCTGACGCAGGAAGAACTTCATCCCCGACAGGGTTTCGAGCTCGCTGACCGCGTCCGTGACGACCGACGGCGATATCCCGACCATCGATGCCGCGGCGCTGATTTTGCCGGTTTCGGCCACAGCGATGAAATAGCGGATCTGTCTGAAGGTCACCGACGAGAGAAAGCGTTCGGTCCCGACTGCCTGCCCGCGCTTGGCCGAGGTCTTAAGCCTATTCAAAGTGCATTTTTCCGCTTCGGTGCGTATTTATTAGACACCAATCATTCGGTTTTTCCGAATGCTCAATTCTGAATTTCCCAATTTACAATATCCGGAACGAATTGCAACGTGAATAGCGGCTGGCATTCAGAATTCAGCGCCGATGCATGGAAAAACTACAACGTAGTGTCCTCATATGAGGAACGATAACTAACACCCTACGCAAATGCTGCGGCGCACCTACAAGTTGAACGAAGATTAGCTCAAGCAGCCCGCAAGGACTTGCCGGCGCGAAAACCGGAAAACATGGGCGCTCGCACACATAGCGCGGTCGTGCATCGGAAGTGACGATGGACTTTGTCGAAGTGAACAGTGACATGGGCGAAGGCTTCGGCCTCTACCGCATCGGCGACGATCGAGCGCTGATGCCGTTCATCGATGCTGCCAATGTCGCTTGCGGCTTCCATGCCGCGGATCCGATGGTCATGCGGCAGACCGTGCAGCTCGCCAAGGAATATGGCGTCAGCGTCGGCGCCCATCCCTCGCTCCCCGATCTCCAGGGCTTCGGTCGTCGGGAAATGGCGATCGGTTCGGAGGAGCTCGCCGCCGCGATCGTCTATCAGGTCGGCGCGCTCAAGGCATTCCTCGACGCGGAAGGGATTCCGCTCAGCCATATCAAACCGCATGGCGCCCTTTAGGGATGGCGGCCCGCGACGAACGGATCGCCAACGCCGTCGTTGACGGCGCATTGCAATTCGAGGTGCCTCTCTTCGGTCTTCCCAACACGCTTCACGAGGAGGTTTATTCGACGCGCGGCGTGCCTTTCGTTGCCGAGTTCTTCGTCGACCTCGACTACGATTCGCTCGGTCACGTCATCATCACCCGCTCGCATGAGACCGTTGATCCGGGCGACGCCGCTGACCGTGCCTATCGCGCCGTCAACGACGGTCTCGTCCGTTCGATCGACGGCGTCGATGTCGCGATCCAGGTCCGCACCCTTTGCATCCATTCCGACACGCCGAACGCCCCGGCCGTCGCCGCGGCGGTGTTTGACAAGCTGGCTGCAAGTCGCGGTCGCGCGAAGAGCGGAGCGCATTGATCCCCCTCCGCCGCGCATTCCGAAATCTCCCAAGCAGAAAGGCAAGACCATGGCCAACCGATTCACAAGACTGAAGCACCACTTCATCTCGCTTTCGACGATCGCCGCATTGTCGATCGGAACGGTATTCGCCGTCGCCGGCGCGCATCAGGCGGCGGCGGTCGAGATGTCGCCCGCGGTCAAGGCGGTGGTCGACTACGACAAGTCCGGCGAAGTCCCGAAGACCAAGTACCGCATCGCCTATCTGACCGAATGCGTCGACAATCCCTATTGCCTCGCCCGCCTCGCCGGCCTCAAGGAGGCCGCGGAGAAATACGGCTTCGACTTCAAGATTTTCGACGCCAATTTCAGCCCGGCCACCCAGGCCAAGGTCGTGGAGAACGCGGTCACCGAAGGTTTCGACGGCTATCTCTTCGGCCCCGCCGCGGCGCAGCCCGGCTGCGGCCTCTACAACCGCCTGCTGAAGCCGACCGGCAAGCCGGTCGTCTCGATCGACATCGCGATGTGCGGCGACCCCGACTACACGGAGGGCCTGGCGGCGACCCTGACCATGCAGGGCCCGGCGCATTTCAACGAATTCCTCGAGAACGCCTTCGCGTCCTGCACGGACACCTGCGAGGTCGCGGCGGTCGGCGGCTTCGTCGGCTCCGATCTCTTCACCTACTGGGAAGAGGCGATCAAGAAGGCGGCCGCGAAGCATCCGAACGTGCAAGGTGGTGGTCGACGAGCCGGCCAACTTCGATCCGCGCATCGCGCTGAAGAAGATCCAGGACGCGCTGCTCGCCCATCCCGACATCAACATGATCGTCTCGTCCTGGGACGACATGTCCCGCGGCGTCGAGCAGGCGGTGATCGCCGCCGGCAAGACCCCGGGCGAGGACGTCATGATCTTCTCCGGCGGAGCCACCAAGGTCGGCGTCGCCAAGGTCAAGGCCGGCGCTGTGGGCCGGAACCACCGCCTACCTCCCCTATCAGGAGGCCTACTACGGCGCGGCCGCGCTGATGATGGCGCTCGAGGGCAACCCGATCAACGCCTACATCGACGAAGCCCTGCTGCCGGAGATCGTCGACACCACGGGGACGATCTTCATCACCAAGGACAACGTCGACAAGTACACGCCCGAACTACTGAGCGGGTCGTGACCGCACATCATCCCGCAAACGGGTTCCCGGGCCGCAACGGCCCGGGAACCGGCAAGCGAAACGGGCATCCGATGATCGCATCACCGATCGATCACAGGCGCGACGGCGAATCCACGGTCGCGATCCGGGTTCGCAACGTCTCGAAGACCTACCCCGGCGTCCAGGCGTTGCGCGGTGTCAACTTCGAGCTCGCGGCGGGCGAGGTCCACGGGCTGGTCGGCGCCAACGGCGCCGGCAAGTCGACGCTGATCAAGATGCTGTCGGGCGCCAGCACACCCGATACCGGCGAGATCGAAGTCAACGGCGTCCCGATCTTCTTCGAGGACCCGCGCGCCCAGCGCGGCAACGGCATCGCCGCCATCTATCAGGAACTGACGATCATCCCGGAAATGACGGCGCTGTCGAACGCCTTCCTGGGCGCCGTGCCGCACCGCTGGCTGTTCACCGACCGACGCCGCATGGAGCGTCGCTTCACCGAACTGGCCGACTGGATGGGTTTGAAGATTTCACCCCAGGTCAAGGCGAGCACGCTGTCGGTCGCCAACCAGCAGATGCTCGAGATCATGCGCGCCGTGCAGGCCGAGCATAACGTCATCATCATGGACGAGCCGACGGCGCCGCTTGGGCCCTTCGAGCGCTCGCGGCTCTACGACCTGATCGGCCGCCTCAAGGACAATCACGTCTCGATCATCTTCATCTCTCACGACCTCGACGAAGTCCTGCGGCTTTGCGACCGGGTCTCGGTAATGCGCGACGGTCAGCTCATCGCCACGCGACCGGCGGAGGACTGGGACAAGGACAGCCTGGTCCAGACGATGCTCGGCGACATCGAGGTCCTTCCGCGCCGCGAGCGCCGGCGCGAGGCGACCGAAGAAGTCCTGCGGGTCGACAATCTGTCCCTGCCCGGCAAGGTGTCGGGCATCTCCTTCCAGTCTCGGCCAGGGCGAGATCCTCGGTATCGCCGGCCTGGTCGGCGCCGGCCGCACCGAAGTGCTCCGCTCCGTCGCCGGTCTCGAAGCCACCGCCGAAGGCCGGATGTTGATCGACGGCGCCGACTGCCCGTGGCCGGCCAGCGTTCGCGACGCAATCCGGCGCGGCATCGTGCTGGCCCCGGAGGACCGCAAGCGCCAGGGACTGGTTCTGTCGCGATCGGCGCTCTCCAACCTGATGCTCGCCGATATCGGCGGAACCGCGCGTCGGACCGGTCATCGCGCAGGCCGAGCGGCGCGAGAAGGCGACGGGCCTCGCCCGGCAGCTCGGCTTCGATCCCGCCCGGCTCGACACCGATGCCATCAATCTTTCCGGCGGCAACCAGCAGAAGCTGGTGCTCGGCAAGTGGCTCAATCGCGAGCCGCGCGTCCTTCTCCTCGACGAGCCGACGCGCGGCATCGACCTCGGCGCCAAGCAGGAAATCTTCCAGACGATCCGCGACCTCAGCGACAAGGGAATGGCCGCGATCCTCGTCTCGTCGGATCTCGAGGAGGTCATCGAATATTCGGACCGCGTCCTCGTGATGGCGCGCGGCAAGCAGATCGCGCTGCTCGACGGTCACGAAGCCACCGTCGAGCGGGTCCTCAACCTGATTTTCGCCGTCGAAGACCGACCGGCCGCCGCTGGAGCGAACCGATGAACGAGGCCAACACCATGACCGTCAGAACAGCGCCCGAGTGCGGCCTGGCAGGAGCGCCTTCCCGGGCTGATCCGCGTCTACGGCATCGTCGCCACGCTCGTCATTCTTCTGGCCGTGGTGGCGATCGGCAATCCGGCATTCCTGTCGCAGCAGAATGTCTTCAACATGCTGTCGCAATGGGCGCCGGCCGGGATCATGGCGGTCGGCATGACCTTCGTCATCCTGACGGGCGGCTTCGATCTTTCGATCGCCTCCGGCTATTCGCTCTGCGCGGTGGTCGCGGCCTATGTCGGCCAGGGCTATCCGCCGTCGATCGCCTTCGCCGCGGCGATCGCCGTCGGGCTCGATCTTCGGCCTCGTCAACGGCTTGCTGGTCGCGGTCGTGCGCATCAATCCCTTCATCACGACCGTCGGCAGCGGCTTCGTGATCAACGGCGTGGCGCTTGTGCTGACCGAGAACGCCGCCTTCCTCGTCGACGATCCCGGCCTTCGGGACGCTCGGCGCCGGCCGCTGGCACGGCTTTCCCTATTCCGGAATGCTGCTGATCGCGTTCCTGCTGGTCTTCGGCCTGATCCTGGCTCGCACGATCTACGGCGAGGCGATCTACGCGGTCGGCGGCAATTACGAAGCCAGCCGCCTGTCGGGCATGCGCGTCCGCGCCGTGGTGGCGAGCACCTATGTCGTGCTTGGCGGCTGCGTCGGCCTGGCCGGCAGCATCGCCGCCTCCCAGCTGAGTTCCGCCCAGGCCAATCTCGATCCCGGCATCATCTTCGACGTGCTGACCATCGTCGTCGTCGGCGGCACGTCGCTCTCCGGCGGCACCGGCGCGATGTGGCGCACGGCGGTCGGCCTCGGGATCATCGCCACCATTTCGAACGGCTTCGTGCTGCTCGACATCAGCCCCTACTACCAGTCGATCATCAAGGGCTCGATCATCGTCGCCGCCCTCGCCCTCGACACCGGGCTGACCCGGCTGGTCCGGGCCAAGTGACCTCGTGCGGGCCATCCCCGCGCGGCAAGAACCATGAGATCCGGTGCGCCGGAATCGGACAATCAGGAGAGCGACGTGGCAAGGGACAGCATGTTTTCATTGGAAGAGGCGACGGTCGAGACCATTCATGCCGCCTATCTCTCTGGCGAGCTGACCTGCGCCCAACTGGTCCGGATGTATCTCGACCGGATCGATGCCTACGATCAGGCCGGGCCGGCGCTCAACGCCTTCGTCACGGTCAACCCCGACGCTCTTGCCGAAGCGGAGCGCCTCGACGCGGCCTTTGCCGGGACCGGCGAACTGACCGGCCCCCTCCATGGCATCCCGATCGCGGTCAAGGACCAGGCCGAGACCAAGGGTCTCCCGACCAGTTTCGGATCGATCGCCATCAAGGGCTATGTCCCGACCGAAGACGCGACGATCGTCGCCAAGCTGAAGGCTGCTGGCGCGATCGTCATCGGCAAGACGACGCTTCCCGACTTCGCGACGTCCTGGTTCGGCTATTCCTCGGCCAGCGGCGAAACCAGGAACCCTTACGATCTCGCCCGCGATCCCGGCGGCTCCAGCGCCGGCACCGCCGCCGCGATCTCCGCCAATCTGGCGACAATCGGCATCGGCGAGGATACGGGCGGCTCGATCCGCCTGCCGGCGAGCTTCTGCAATCTGGTCGGCGTCCGCGTCACCCCCGGCCTGATCAGCCGTAGCGGCATGTCGCCGCTGGTCGTCTTCCAGGATACCGCCGGGCCGATGGGGCGGACCGTGACCGACACCGCCAAACTGCTTGACGCCGTGGTCGGCTATGACCCCAAGGACCCCTATACCACCGCTTTCGCCATCGCCGACCACAAGGGGAGCTACACCGACAGCCTCGACGCCAAGGGCCTCGAAGGCGCGCGCATCGGCGTCCTCAAGGAGGCCTTCGGCAGCGACGACGATCCCGATTGCGCCGCGGTCAACACGGTCGTCCGCGCCGCCATCGACGCGATCAAAGGCGGCCGGCGCCGAAATCGTCGAGGTCAGCCTGCCGAATCTGATGGACTACATCATCGAGACGTCGCTCTACATCACCCACTCGCGCCACGACATCAACGCGTTCCTCGCCTCCCGGGCGGACCTCGCCTATGCCTCGCTCGACGCCATCCACAAGGACGGCAAGTACCACAAGAATCTCGACCTCATCGAGGACATCATGACCGGGCCGGAGAAGCCCGAGGACGATCCGGAATACTACCGCAAGCTCGCCGCGCGCGATGCTTTCCAGCGCGCCGTTGTCGGCATCATCGCCGCGAACAAGCTCGATGGCATCTGCTTCCCGTCGGTCCAGGTCCTGCCTCCGACCCGCGAGGCGTTGAACAACGGCCGCTGGACGGTGCTGACCTTCCCGACCAACACGCTGATCGCCGCGCAGACCTGGCTTCCGTCGATCTGCCTGCCGGCGGGCTTTGCCGCCGGCGGCATTCCGGTCGGCATGGAGATGGTCGTCCTTCCCTATCATGAACCGGACCTCTTCCGGCTCGGCTACGCCTTCGAACAGGCAACGCGCCATCGTCGCCCGCCTGAGAGCGCGCCCCCTCTTTGAGGGGCGGAACGACGGAAGCCGTCATCCCGAAGCGCCGTTACCCGTAAGTCGTCGTCGGCCGCCGCCGCATCGGCCGGCCACGCTTGCCCCTTGGACCAGAGAAATCGCCATGCGTGACTTCCAACAGCCGACCCGCTCCGCAGCCCTCGGCGGCGAGGCCATGGCCGCGACGTCCCATCCCCTCGCGACCATGACGGCGATCGACGTGTTGCGAAGCGGCGGCAATGCGGTCGATGCGGCGATCGCCGCCTCGGCCGTCCTCTGCCTTGCCGAGCCACACATGACCGGCATCGGCGGCGACTGCTTTGTCCTCTATTCGGCCAAGGGCGCGCTGCCGATCGCCCTGAACGGATCGGGCCGGACGCCCGCGGCGGCGACGCTCGACTGGTATCTCGAGCGCGGCTTCACCGACATCCCGGAGCGATCGGCCCACGCCGTTACCGTGCCGGGCGCCGTCGACGCCTGGTTTCGCCTGCTGGCCGACCACGGCACCCGCGACATGGGCGACCTCCTTCAGCCGGCGATCCGCCTTGCCGATGAGGGCTGCCTTCTCGCGCCGCGGGTCGCCCGCGACATCGGCATCGCCTGGCCACAAATCGCCGGCGATCCGACCGCCGCGGGAACCTTCCTGCGCGATGGCGCGCCTCCCGGTTTCGGCGATCGCGTTCGCCAGCCGCTGCTTGCCGCGACGCTTCGCCTGATCGCCGAGCGGGGCCGGGACGCCTTCTACGAAGGAGAAGTCGCCGAGGACATGGTCGCGCGGCTCAACGCCGCCGGCGGCTTGCACACGCTCGACGACTTCGCGGAACAACGCTCCGTTTACGAGGAGCCCATCTCCATCGACTATGACAACCATCAGGTCTTCGAATGCCCGCCGAACGGACAGGGAATCGTCGCGCTGATGATCCTGAAGACGCTTGCGGGCTATGACCTCTTCGCCGAAGGCACCAGCGAAGCCGACCGCATCCACATTCTGGCAGAGGCGACCAAGGCCGCCTATTCGGCGCGGGACGCCTATTTCTGCGACCCCGCGTCCCATCCTCTCGACGTCGATACGTTCCTCTCCGACGGCTATGCCGCGGGAGTCCGGTCCTGCCTCGAGATGGACCAGTGCCTCGCGCGCGGCCCGCCTGGGACGAGCCCGAACACAAGGACACCGTCTACCTCGCGGTCGTCGATCGCGACGGCAACGCGATCTCCTTCATCAATTCGCTCTTCGCGGAATTCGGCAGCGGATTGATGGCGCCAAAGACGCGGCGTCCTGTTTCACAGCCGGGGCTCGATCTTTCGTGTCCGCGAAGGACACCCGAACGCGATCGGACCACGCAAGCGACCGCTCCACACGATCATTCCCGGCATGCTGGTCAAGGACGGCCGCGCGGTGATGCCGTTCGGCGTCATGGGCGGCCATTATCAGGCGACCGGCCATGCCCACTTCCTGTCCCATGTGCTGGAGCGGCGGGCTTGATCCGCAGAGCGGCGGCGGACGCCCCCCGCAGCTTCGGCTACGGCGACAGCCTGCAGCTTGAAACGACGATTTCAGCCGAGACGGCCGCCGACCTCGAACGCCGTGGACACATCGTCAGCCGCGCCGAAGGCGCCGCTCGGCGGTTGCCAGGCAATCCGGATCGATCATGAGCGCGGGGTCCTGATCGGCGGGTCCGATCCGCGCAAGGACGGCTTCGCCTTCGGCTACTGACGGGATCCGAACGACGCAGCCGCGGTCCAGAAGCTGGCGCACCAGGTACCCGGCGAGGGAAATGTCGCCGAGCACGTGAAAGCCGTCGTCGGCGATCGACGTGTCACGGATGACGATGGCGCTCGCCTTGGCGATGATCGTCTGGGCGACCTGCAGGTCCGGAAAGACCTGTGGCCGCAGATCGACCCCGCAGACCATGGCGAACATGGCAGGCGCGCTTTCACCGGCAACCGTCACCCAGAACGTCCCCTCGCCGCGCGGCACCGGATAGGCGCCGGGCGCGAGCGGCGCTCCCGTATCGAAAGACCACAACGCCGTCGTCGCCCCCGGATCGAGAATCAGCGCCTCGCTGGCGCCCAGCATCGCGACGACCGCGCCCGACGGCGAACGGATCGCCTGGTTCGGTGGCGGCAGCGGACCGAAACCGCGGCCGACCAGAAAATCACGCGCGCCCGGCCCCTTGACCCCCGCCCGTGGGGAAAGCGTGCGGTCCTCGAAGACCAATCCGCCGTGAATCGCGCCACCCGGCAGCAGCGTCGCCAGCGGCGAGCGATCGAGGCTTCCCGCCGCGCTCATAATGCCTGCCTCTCGTTCGAAGGGTCATAGAACGGCGTCGCCGCTGCCTCCGCCGCCACCATTTCGCCGCCCGGCATGCGGATGGAAAGCGGCGTTCCGGGAGCACTTGCGTCCGGCGGCACGAAGGCGAGGCCGATGACGCCGCCACAGGCTGCCGAGACGGCCGCGGAGGTGACCCGCCCGGCGATACGGTCGCCGTCGATGATCAGGCAGTTTTCCGGTGGCGGCGGCCCCGCCTGCGTCAGCCGGAAGCCGGTCAGAATTCGTTCGCAACCGCGCGCCTGCCGAAAATCGACGGCGGCCCGGCCGCGATAGGCTTCCTTGGTCTTCTTGACCGCCCATGCCATGTTCGCCTCGTGCGGCGTGGTCAGCCCATCGGTATCCTGACCGATAATGACATGGCCCTTCTCGAGACGGAGCAGCCGCTGCGCCTCGACGCCGAACGGCCTGAGCCCATGCGGTTTCCCCGCTTCGGTCAGCATATCCCACAGCGCCTCGCCCTGCATCGCCGGCACGTGAATCTCGTAGCCGAGCTCGCCGACAAAGCCGACCCGCAGCAGCTTTGCCGGAATCCCGCCGACCACGCCCTGTCCGCACCGCGAGATAAGGGAAACCGTCCGGTGACATGTCAATCCCCTCCGACCAGCGGCGCCAGCACTGTCCGGGCGAGCGGCCCGGCAATGTTCACCGCGGCGAAGGCGCCGGTCACGTTGGTGATGTCGACATTCATCCGCCATTGGGCGTTGAACCAGGTGAGCAGGCGATAGGTCGCGTCGGCCTGGCCGGTCGTCGCCGTCACGTAGAACTGCTCCTCGCCGAAACGGCAGGCGACGCCGTCATCGACGATCGAGCCGCCGTCGTCGAGAAGCACCGCATAACGGCTCCGCCCGACCGGCTGTTTCGCGTGCGGCGTCAGATAGATGCGGTCGAGGAACGCCGCCGCGTCGGGGCCGCGCAGCTCGATCTTGCCGAGCGGCGAGACATCGATCAGGCCGACGGCGGTGCGGACCGCCTCGACCTCGCCGGCGATCGCCTTCTGCCGGCCGCCAGTGCCGCGCGGTAGAGGGCCGGCCGCCGCCAGAGCCCCGCGATCATCATCTCGGCGCCGAGCGCCTCGTGCCGGCGTTGCATCGGCGAATCCCGCCACGGATGAAAACCGCGTCCCGCCAGCCGATCGAAGCGCTCGCCGGTCAACGGTGGTCGCAGTGTCGTCGGCCCGAGCGCCGCCGGATCCACGCCTCGCGCCTTCGCGGCAATCCGCAGGACATTGACGGCGCTGTGCCGGCCCTGGCTCGGCCCCATGCCAGCCGTCGACCAGCGCTTGAGCAGTTCCGGGTGTGAGAAGCCGTCGGCGATTGCGTTCTCCATATCCGAAAGGGTCAGGTCCTCGTCAAAGTCCACGAAAGCCTTGCCTTTCGGATGGTGGACGATCGGGTACGGGTGATTGAAGCCGGTCTCGGCGGCGGCGACCGGCTCGGGATCGCCGACATCGAAGCCGGCATGGCGGGCGGCAAGGATGCCGGCGCGGGTCCCGTCCGCCGTCACTGCCGACGGATCGTGGATGTGATTGACGCTGCCGGCGGCGAAGACCCCGACCGGCAAGTCCTTGAGCTGTAAGGCATTCAGCGACGGATCATAGATCAGCTTCGCGCCGGCATGGCAGGCAAGGGCCGCCGCCGGCGTATAGCCGCCAGCCATCACCACGAGATCGCAGGCGATGGTCTCGGCAGGTGTCGCCGCTCCGTCGTTGTCGATCCTCGCCAGGCGCACCGCATCGACCGGCGCGCCGAAATAGAAGGAGCCCGGCTCAGGCATCGCCTCGTAAGGCAGCGACGAAAAGGCGATCGGAATCCCTTTTTCCTCAAGGGCTTGGTGGTGACGATTCCTCGCGGATTCCGGCCGCGCATCGGCAATGGCGGCGATCTCGACACCGGCGGCGGCGAGGTCGCGGGCGGTTTCGAGGCCGTGGTCGTTGACCGTTGCGACGACCGCGCGGGCGCCCGGCCGGACGCCGTGGAGCCAGATGAGACGGGATGCGGCGGAGGCGGTCATCACGCCGGGCAAGTCGTTGTTCCGAAAGACGATTGGCTGCTCGATGACGCCGGTCGCGACCACCACGGCCTTGGCCCGCAGCTTGTAGAGCCGGGTTTCGGTCTCGATCGACAACCACAGATCGGCGAACAGGCCCTGCGCCAGCGCCCCCGTCAACACCCTGACATTGCTCGGGAAATCAGGTTCTGGCGCACCTTCCGGGGTGGCAAGCGAGAAGCCGCCGAGGCGTGGTCCGGCCTCGATCAGGACGACCTCCGCGCCGGTCGCCGCGGCCGCGCGGGCGGCGGCGATGCCGGCCGGGCCGCCGCCGATTATCGCAATATCTGCAAAGAGATACTGCTTGTCGGTCGGCTCGTGATGGGACTGCCGATCAAGGATTCCGAGCCCTGCCATGCGCCGGAAAAGCGGCTCGAAACGCCGCCAGTCGAAGAATGCGCGATAGTAGAAGCCGACGGGCAGGAACCGGGCGAGAAGCCCGACCCAGGCGCCCCGGTCGCGATCGACATTTCCCTTGCAATTCTGGGCGGTTATCGGCGGAAGTCCATCCCGCAGGAGAAGTCGGTCGGCGGGGACATTGGGCTCGTCACCGACCTGGACGAGAGCGGGATTACCGAGGTCTGAGACAGCCTGGACACCCCGCGGGCGGTGGTATTTGAACGAGCGGGAGAGGGTCCGGACACCCTCGGACACCAATGCGGACGCCAGCGTATCGCCGGGGTGTCCCAGATAGCTCTTTCCCTCGAAGGAAAATGCGATTCCCCGCTCCCGATCGATCAGTCGACCGAAGGGAAGAGGCAGTCGCGGAGGCCGAGCCGGACCGGTCACAGCCGCCCCTCCTCACGAAAGGCGTCGAGGGTCCAGGTCCGCATGATCTCGTCGGTCAGGGTGTCGCGCTCGGCGATGAACCAGTAGGCGGTCGGGATGTGGAACCACCACTCGACCACCGGCCCGGCGATGTTGTCCTCGAGGAAGGCGTAGTCGGCCCAGGCCTCCGGCGAGGCGTCGGCGGCCGGCATTTTCTTCACCGGCCCATGGCAGGCGAACTCGGTGATGTTGCGCGGGCCGTTCAGCGGGCAAGGCATGATCTTCATCTCGCCGCCCTCGCCTAGTGGCCGACCGAGGCGGCGCCGCGCTCGCCGACCTGCGCGAAGGTCGAGAAGCGGTCGAGGCGGAAGCCGTCGATGAGGCTGTGCGGCCGGCCGGTGGCGACGGTCGCGGCCATGGTCAGGCCGGAGACCGGCGTCGCCTTGAAGCCCCAGGTCCCCCAGCCCGCGTCGATGAAATAGTTCTCGACCGGCGTCAGCCCCATGACCGGCGAGAAGTCCGGCGTCATGTCGGCGATGCCCGCCCACTGGCGAAGCAGCCGCGCCTTGGCGAGGAAGGGAAAGAGTTCGAGGAGATCGCCGATCAGCGACTCCTTGAAGTCGAGGGTCGGTCGCGAAGCATAGAGCGCGTAGGGATCGGTGGCGCCGCCCATGACGAACTCGCCGCGCGCCGACTGGCTGATATAGACATGCAGGGAGCCGGAGACGACGATCTTGTCGAGGATCGGCTTCAGCGGCTCCGATACGCAGGCCTGGAGCGGGATGGTGCGGATCGGCAGCCGCATGCCGGCGAGCGCCGCGACCCGCGACGAACTGCCCGCCACCGCCTGGAGAACCCGGCCGGCGGCGACCCGGCCGCGGTTGGTCTCAACCGCAGTGACGCGACCGCCTTCGACCTCGATACCGGTGACCTCGGTCTGCTGGTGAATTTCGACGCCCCGGCGCGCGGCGCCCATGGCGTAGCCCCAGGCGACCGCATCGTGGCGGGCGATCGCGCCGGGCTCATGATAGAGCGCGGCCAGGACCGGATAGCGGACGTTCTCCGACAGATCGAGCTCCGGACAGAGCTTCGCGATCTCGTCGGGGAAGACCAGCTCGGAGCGGACGCCGAGATGCTTGTTGACCTCGGCCCGCCAGCGCATGGTGCGGACCGCGGCGTCGGTATGAGCAAGCGTCAGGTGGCCGCGCTCGGAATACATCACGTTGATGCCGAGGTCGGCCGAGAGGTCGCGGAACAGCCCGACGCTCTCGTCGTAGAAACGCACGCCCTCCGGCGTCAGGTAGTTGGAGCGGATGATCGCGGTGTTCCGCGCCGTGTTGCCACCGGCGAGCCAGCCCCGCTCAAGCACGGCGACATTGGTGATGCCGTGGTCGCGCGCGAGGTAATAGGCGGCGGCGAGACCGTGGCCGCCGCCGCCGATGATGACGACGTCATAGGACGGCTTGAGCCGCTCCGGCGTCGGCGGAATGACGCGCCATGGCGTGTGCTTCTTTCGAAGACCGTATTTGAGGAGCGCAAGGACCATCGCTCACGCCCCGCCGAGAGGCGGTTGGCGAACCGCGCCAGCGCACGCGCGATCGTGACGGAGCCGGTTTGCCATTTTCAGCAGTCGAGCGTGATCTGACGCTCCCACTCGGTCAGGTGCCGGGCGTAATCGTTCCACTCGGCGGTCTTCAGCTTGACGTAGGCATCGGCGAATTGCTCGCCGAGCCCGGCGCGAAGCACCTTGTTGGCCGAGAAAGCCCGCAGCGCGTCGAGCAGGTTGAGCGGCAGCTTCCTGGCCCCCTTCACGGTGTGGCCCTCGGTATACATGTTGATGTCGAGACGTTTGCCGGGATCGCGTTTGTTGCGGATGCCGTCGAGCCCGGCGGCAAGGATGATGGCCGGCATCAGATACGGGTTGGCGGCGCCGTCGGCGAGCCGGAATTCGAGCCGGCCGGGATCGGGAATGCGGATCATATGGGTGCGGTTGTTGCCGGCATAGGTGATGGTGTTCGGCGCCCAGGTCGCGCCCGAAAGGGTCGGCAGCGCGTTGATGCGCTTGTAGGAATTGACGGTCGGGTTGGTGATCGCCGCCAGCCCTCGCCATTGTGGATCAGCCCGCCGATGAAGGCATAGGCGGTGTCGGCGAGGCCGAGTTCGCCCTTCGGGTCGGCGAAGGCGTTGGCCTGCTTGCGGCCGCTGCCCCACAGCGAGACATGGGCATGGCAGCCGTTGCCGGTCAGGTTGGTGAAGGGCTTCGGCATGAAGGTGGCGCGCAGGCCGTGCTTCTCCGCGAGCGACTTCACCATGTATTTGAAGAAGGCGTGGCGGTCCGCGGTCTTCAGCGCCGAGTCGTATTGCCAGTTCATCTCGAACTGGCCGTTGGCGTCTTCATGGTCGTTCTGGTAGGCGCCCCAGCCCAGCGCCAGCATCGAATCGCAGATTTCGCCGATGAGATCGTAGCGGCGCATCAGCGCCGCCTGGTCGTAGCAGGGCTTGGTCTGGGTATCAGCGTCATCGGCGATGCCGCTGCCGTCCGGCCGGATGACGAAATATTCGCATTCGACGCCGTGCTTCATCTCGAAACCGTCACCGGCGGCGTCGGCCAGGACGCGCTTCAGGACCGAGCGCGGCGCCTGCTCGACGCTCTTGCCGTCCATGACCAGATCGGACGCGACCCAAGCCACTTCCGGCTTCCACGGAAGCTGGATCAGGCTGTCGGGATCGGGGACGGCGAAGAGATCGGAATCGGCCGGCGTCATGTCGAGCCAGGTGGCGAAGCCGGCAAAGCCGGCGCCGGCCTTCTGCATGCCGGCAATCGCCGAAGCCGGCACCAGCTTGGCCCGCATGTTGCCGAACAGATCGACGAAGGAGATCAGGAAGTACTTGATGCCGCGGTCCTTCGCGGCCTTTTCCAAATCTTTGGTCATCTCACCTGCCCCACCAAAAATGATTCATACGATTCGCGCCGATCAGAACTTCCCCGGAATCCAGTCGGTGCCGGCCAGCGGCACGCCCGCCATCGCGGCAGACTCCACGGTCAGCGCGACGAGATCCTCGGGTTCGAGATTATGGACATGGCTCTTGCCGCAGGCGCGGGCGATGGTCTGCGTCTCCAGCGTCAGCACCGACAGATAGTTCGCGAGGCGCTGACCACCGAGAACCGGATCGAACCGGGCGGAGAGCTCGGGGTCCTGCGTGGTGATGCCGGCCGGGTCGCGCCCCTCGTGCCAGTCGTCGTAGCTGCCGTGCTTCGAGCCGAGCGCCTCGTATTCGGCGGCAAAGGCCGGATCGTTGTCGCCGAGCGCGATCAGCGCGGCGGTGCCGATGGCGACGGCGTCCGCGCCCATCGCCAGCGCCTTGGCGACGTCGGCACCGCTGCGGATGCCGCCCGAGACGACGAGCTGAACCTTGCGGTGGAGGCCAAGGTCCTGCAGCGCCTTGACCGCCGGGCGGATGGCGGAGAGCGTCGGGAGGCCGACATGCTCGATGAAGACCTCCTGGGTCGCGGCGGTGCCACCCTGCATCCCGTCGAGGACGATCACGTCGGCGCCGGACTTCACCGCCAGCGCCGTATCATAGTAAGGCCGCGAGGCACCGACCTTGACGTAGATCGGCTTCTCCCAATCGGTGATTTCGCGAAGTTCGCCGATCTTGATCTCAAGGTCGTCGGGTCCGGTCCAGTCGGGATGACGGCAGGCGGAACGCTGATCGATGCCAGCTGGCAGCGTGCGCATTCCGGCGACACGCTCGGAAATCTTCTGGCCGAGCAGCATGCCGCCGCCACCGGGTTTCGCGCCCTGGCCGATGACGATCTCGATCGCGTCGGCGCGGCGCAGGTCGTCCGGATTCATGCCATAGCGGGAGGGCAGGACCTGATAGACGAGGATGTCGGAATGTTCCCGCTCCTCCGGGGTCATGCCGCCGTCGCCGGTTGTCGTCGACGTTCCAAGCTTCGAGGCGCCACGGCCGAGCGCCTCCTTGGCCGGCCCGGACAAGGCGCCGAAGCTCATGCCGGCGATCGTCACCGGAATCTGGAGATGGATCGGCTTCAAGGCGTTGCGGGTGCCGAGCCACACGTCGGTCCCGCATTTCTCGCGATAGCCTTCGAGCGGATAGCGGCTGACCGAGGCGCCGAGGAACAGGAGGTCGTCGAAATTCGGCACCTTGCGCTTGGCGCCGAAGCCCCGGATATCGTAGATGCCGGTCGCCGCGGCCCTTCGGATTTCCGAGAGCGTGTATTCGTCGAAGGTCGCGGATGGCCGGGGGGTGGTCGGCGGTGTCGCCTCCATCAGTAGGCTCCTGCCTTGTCGACGTGGAAATTATAGAGCTGCCGGGCGGAGCCAAAACGGCGGAACTCGCCGGGATCGGCCGCGCCTTCGAGGCCGGCGTGCCTGAGGATGTCGGCGAGCACCTGCTTGTGTTCGTCGCGCATCGGCTTCTCGATGCAATCGGCGCCGAGGCTCTTGACCGAGCCGCGGACGAAGAGCCGCGCCTCGTAGATGGAATCGCCCAGCGCTTCGCCGGCATCGCCGAAGACGACGAGGTTGCCGGCCTGCGCCATGAAGGCGCTCATATGGCCGACCGAGCCCTGGACGACGATATCGATGCCCTTCATCGAAATACCGCAGCGCGCCGAGGCATTGCCATCGACCCGCAACAGGCCGCCGCATCCCGTCGCGCCGGCGGCCTGGCTGACGTCGCCGGTGACATGGACGAAACCCGACATCATGTTCTCGGCGACGCCGACCCCGGCATTGCCATGGACGACCACCGTCGCCTGCTTGTTCATGCCGGCGCAATAGTAGCCGACCGGGCCGTTGACCTCGACGGTGACCGGGGCGTCGAGGCCGACCGCGACGGCATGGCGGCCGGCCGGATTGGCGACGCTCCACTGCGTTTCGTTGGTGTCGGGCGGCAGGCGATGGAGCGCGGCGTTGAGGTCCCGCAGCGGCGTCACGCCGAGATCGATATCCGGCACGTCAGCGCTCCCAGAAATAGACGGTCGCCGGTTCCGGCTCCCACAGCCGCGCCGAGCCGATGCCCGGCAGGCCGGCCAGCGCCCGGTATTCCGAGCCGAAGGCGACATAGTCGTCGGTCTCGGCCATCACCGCCGGCTTGCAGGCGATCGGATCGCGCAGGACGCCGAAGCCACTCTCCGTGCCAACGACGAAGGTGTAGAAACCGTCGAGATCCTTGAGGCCGGCCTCGAGCGCCTCACCGAGCGACAGGCCCTGCCCCATCCGCCAGGTGAGATAGCCGGCAGCGACCTCGGAATCGTTCTCGGTCTCGAAGTCGATGCCCTCGTGTTCGAGTTGGCGCCTGAGACCGTTGTGGTTGGACAGCGAACCGTTATGGACCAGGCACATGTCCGGTCCGGTCGAAAATGGATGGGCGCCGTCGACGGTGACCGCCGATTCGGTCGCCATGCGGGTGTGGCCGATGGCGTGAGTGCCGGTCATCGCCGGCAGGCCGAAACGCCCGGCGACGGTGTCGGGGCGGCCGACCTCCTTGTAGAGCTCCATGCGGCTGCCGCGGCCGATGACGTGAATATCGGGGGCCTCGCGGGCGAGCCATTCGTCGACGGCGGCCTGATCGGCTTCCGGCACCGACAGGACCGCGTGGCTGTCGTGGACGGTAACGCTGGAGCCGGGGACGGTGCGGGAGAGCCGCCCGGCGAGGTCGCCGATATCGACGCCGGCCGGCGCCCGCAAGGTCAGCTTGACCACGCCCTGCCGACCGCCGGTATAGACGGCGAAGCCGGCGCTGTCCGGGCCGCGATCGCACATCGTGCCGAGCATGCCGGCGGCAAGGCGGCCGAGATCAGGCTCGAGTCGTGAATCTTTCAGGAACAGCCCAATGATGCCGCACATCCGCGTCCATCTCCTTCGGAGGATCGAGACACAATGCTAGGGGTCGCCGATGCGGGCGTCAACTGCTAAGAAACAATATTTCTTGAAAGGAAATCATCCCCGGGGATAAACGATGACCGAAAGATAGGTCATCGGCAGCGTGATCAGATCCTCGGGCCCGTGCGGCGCGGCGGCGTCGAAGAACAGCGTGTCGCCGGGATTGAGCAGATAGGCGCGATCGGCATGGCGGTAGCGGACCTGCCCGGTCAGCATGTAGATGAACTCGGTGCCCTCGTGCTGGAACAGCGTGTAGGGAACCGCGTCTTCGGAGAGCGTGATGAGAAACGGCTCGACGACGATGTCGCCGGAGAGCGAATGGCCGAGCAGCTGGTAATGATGCCCGGCCTTGGTGCCGCGGCGCTCGATCGCGACACCGGTGCCGGCCGGCACGTAGGAACAGTCGCGGCGCTCCTCGAAATCGGCGAAGAAGGCGGTGAGCGGCACGTTGAGGGCCTGGGACAGGGCCTGGAGCGTCGCCAGCGACGGCGAGATGCTGCCATTCTCGATCTTCGACAGCATGCCCGGCGACAGCCCGGCCTGGGCGGCGAGATGGGCGGCGGTGATCTGGTGGCGGCGGCGCAGGCCGCGAACCTTGTGGCCGATCGCGGCCTCGAGCGACGGCGGCAGCAGCGCCGGCGCGTTCGAACCGGTGGTGAGGCTGTCGCCGTCCTCGGCCTGCTTGATCGTGCTCATCGCCACAAGCCATGCACGCGATTGGCGCGAAAGCAAGCCGCAACGTCGCCCGTCGGAACGCCGATTTTCGGGCCGGCGGGGAACAGGTGACAAGCCGCGACGGGACGGCTAGTATTTTTGTCTTGCGGAAATGGACCTTGCGCTTCATAGCGCCGGGCGCGGCTTGTGCGTTCGGCCATCCTGTCGATATGAGGTGCTTGGTAACGTGTCCACCGGCATGACTTCCGAAGACATTCGAATCGGCGTGCTCTTCTCGACCACCGGGACGACGGCTGTCGTCGAGCGCACCCAGCGCAACGCGGTCGAAATGGCGATCGACGAGATCAACGCCCGCGGCGGCGCCGGCGGCCGCCGCATCGTCGCCTCCTACGACGACCCGGCCTCCGAGCCGCGCCGCTATCGCGACCAGGCCCGGCAGATGATGGAAAGCGAGGGCGTCCGCATCTTTTTCGGATGCTACATGTCCTCGACGCGCAAGGCCCTGCTCCCGGTCATCGAGGAAAACCAGGCGCTGCTCTTCTATCCGACGCTCTACGAGGGCTTCGAGTTCTCGGCGAGCTGCTACTATGGCGGCGCCGCGCCCAACCAGAACAGCATCGGGCTCGCCCAATACCTGATGGAGAATTTCGGCGAGACCTTCTACCTCGTCGGCTCGAACTACGTCTTCCCCTACGAATCCAACCGCATCATGCGCGACTTCATCGTCTCGAGCGGCGGCCGCGTGCTGCAGGAGCGCTACGTGCCGCTCGCCGCCTCCGAGCAGGATATCGCCCGGATCATCGAGGAGATTCGCAGGGAGCCGCCGGCGGCGATCCTCTCGACCATCGTCGGCAACACGACGACGTGGTTCTACCGCGCCTTCCGCGACGCCGGCTTCGATTCCCGCAAGATGCCGATCGGCAGCCTGACCACCGGCGAGCCCGAGGTCGCCGCCATGGGCGCCGACGCGGCGGTCGGGCATATCACCTCGGCGCCCTATTTCGACACGATCGACAGCCTCGAGAACCGGCGCTTCGTCACCAGCTACCGGCAGCGTTTCGGCGCGGATTCGCCGATCTCGGCGTGCACGGAAGCCGCCTATTTCCAGGTCTACCTGTTCGCCGAGGCGGTCGAGCGGGCGGGTTCGGCGCGCATCGATGACCTTCGCCAGGCGCTGCCGGGGTGCTCGTTCGCCGCGCCGCAGGGTCAGGTCAGCATCGACGCCGACAACCACCATACGTATCTGTCGCCGCGGATCGGCCGGGTCAGGGCGGATGGTCACTTCGAAATCGTGGCGTCGAGCCGGGCGCCGGTCAAACCGGACCCGTATCTGATCACGCCGATGACGACGGATTGGGGAAGCAAGGTTGCCGCGGTTTGATCGTCCACACTGGACGGCTGGAGGATAATCCGGTGCGATGACGGGGTTCCTGCTCAAGGACCTGCGAGACCTTTCGGTGATGGTCATCCACGCGCCGGATCGCGACGGTTCCGCGCTGGTCGAGCATCTGCGCCGCATCGGCTGCCGGGTCGAAGCCCACTGGCCGCCGCCGGAGGATATTCCGCCCTTCGTCGACATCCTTTTCGTCGCCATCGACCGGGACATCCACCGCAAGGTCAAGCACCTGCTCCGCCGCGCCGCCAATGACGGACCGGCGGTGATCGCGGTCGTCGACTACGAGAATCCGGCGACGCTCCAACTCGTGCTCGAGACCCAGTCGCTCTCGGTCATCGGCAAGCCGATCCGGCCGTTCGGGCTGCTCGCCAATCTGGTCATGGCGCGAAATGTCTGGCTGCAACGACAGGCGCTGCGCCGGCAGGTCACCAAGCTCGAGCAGAAGCTCGCCGGCCAGCAGAAGGTCGCCAAGGCCAAATCCATCCTGATGGAAACACAGGGCCTCGCGGAGCGCGCCGCCTACGAATCGATCCGCGCCCAGGCGATGGCCAAGCGCACGACGATGGTCGAAATCGCCAACGCCATCATCAATGCAAATGACCTCTTGAGTTTCCGCCCGAACCGTGAATAAATATTTCCGTGCCGGAACCAATGATGTTGACGGCACGGGGCAATGGACGCCCGCTCGGCCCGGCTTTCGCCGGCGGGCGGGTTTTTTTGTGACCGGATCGATGTTGATCCGAGGGCCGACACGGCGCTCCGCCAATGGAGAGTCGGCGCTGTAGTTCGCTCCACGATTGGCCGCGAACTCCCAGCTTGGTCGTGCATTGGTCACCGGCGAAGTCGCCGAAAAAGGCATACCGCGCGCCGGAGCTTATCGCTCGCGAGCGCAAGGTTGGCCCGTGCGCTGAATTTCCCGAGCAAGCAGTTGGACAGACGCGACCGCGCCGCGGGAGCGAGACCAGCCGGGAGCCCGGACAGCCACAAAACTCAACGCGCAAGTCTGTTCCCGCAAGAACATGAACGTCGCCTCGGCGACCTTGTCATCAAACCCACGGATCCAGAACTGGAGTTACGGTTATGACCATTTCCCGCCGCCGCTTTATTCAGTCGTCCGCGCTGCTCGGTACGGGCGCGCTGGCAGCGCCCTATTTCTTCACTCGCAGCGCCAAAGCCGCCGATGCCATCGAGGTCGGCGTGCTTTTCTCGCTGACCGGCGGCCTGTCGATCATCGAGAAATCGCTTGCCGACGCGACGCTGATGGCGATCGACGAAATCAACGCATCCGGCGGCGTGCTGGACGGCCAGATGCTCAAGCCGATCGTCGAGGACGGGGCGTCGGACCCGAAGACCTATAACGAGAAGGCGTCCAAGCTGGTGATCAGCGACAAGGTGCCGACCGTTTTCGGCTCCTACACCTCGGCGAGCCGCAAGGCGGTGCTCCCGGTCTTCGAAAAGCGCCACAACCTCTATTTCTACCCGACCTATTACGAGGGCTTCGAGTGCTCCAAGAACGTCGTCTATACCGGCGCCGTTCCGAACCAGCAGCTCTCGAACTTCATTCCCTGGATCGTCAAGAATCTCGGCAAGAAGAAGTTCTTCATCGTCGGGTCCAACTACATCTATCCGCGCGAGATGGCCAAGGTCTGCAAGATCCTGATCGAGCAGAACGGCGCCGAGTGGGTGGCCGACGAATATCTGGAACTTGGCCATTCCGAATGGGGCGCGATGGTCAAGAAGATCAAGGACTCGGGCTGCGACGTGGTGCTTTCCAACGTCGTCGGCGACTCGGTCGTCGCCTTCTACCGCGAGTTCAAGAACCAGGGCCTCAGCCACGACAAACTGCCGATCTGCGCGACCGTCACCTCGGAAATCGAGATTGCCGCCATGGGCGCCGAATTCGCCGTCGGCAGCTTCACCTCGTTCCCGTATTTCCAGGCGATCGACACGGACATCAATCAGAAGTTCGTCGAGCGCTATCGCAAGTATGTCAACGACCCGAAGGCCGTGACCCACCATGCGCTGGAGAGCAGCTATTTCCAGGTGTTCCTGTTCAAGCAGGCGCTCGAAGCCGCCGGCGATGCGACACCGATGGCCATCCGCGATGCCGTTGGCGGGCAGGAATTCGATGCGCCGAACGGCCACGTCAAGATCGAGCCGGAGAACCTGCACACCTACCTGACGCCGCGCATCGCCGAGTGGCAGGCGGACGGCCAAGGCAAGATCGTCGACGACTATGGCGAGCCGATCAAGCCGCTGCCCTACGTCGCCTACGGCGAGACCGACGACAACCTGTTCTGCACCGTCGACGGACTCGACACGTCCAAACTTTGATCCGGATCTGAATGCCTGGCCGGGGCGGTTCGCCCCGGCCACCTCCCCCGCCGCCCATCCGAGCGACTGCCCCAGAGACCTGCAATGGCCGACATCATCTTCATCGGATTGTCCCTTGCGTCGATCCTCCTCCTGATCGCGCTCGGCCTGACAATCACCTACGGCGCCATGGGCGTGATCAACATGGCGCATGGCGAACTGGTGATGATCGGCGCCTATACCGCCGTCCTCGCCGGCATCTACCTCAACATCAACATGCTGGCGGCGATCCCGCTGGCCTTCATCGTCTCGGCCGCGCTCGGCCTTTTGATCGAACGCGTCGTCATCCGACATCTCTACGGCCGGATTCTCGACACGCTGCTGGCGACCTGGGGCATTGCCATCCTCCTCCAGCAGGCGATCCGCCTCGAATTCGGATTGTCCTATTTCGACATCCATCTCGAGGGCCTCGGACCGGGCCTGCAGAACCTGTCGATTCCTCCGTTCCTCAATGACGCCTTCGAAATCGGCACCTTCACCGTCCAGCCGTACCGGACCTTCATCATCCTGGTGACGGCGGCGCTGACCGCGCTGACCTGGTTCCTGATGTACCGGACCTCGATCGGCATCCAGGTCCGCGCCATCATGCGCAACCCGTCGATGGCGGCCGCCTGCGGCATCAACGTCAAGCGGGTTTCGGCGATGACCTTCGCCTATGGCT
Organism: uncultured Alphaproteobacteria bacterium; assembly: GCA_963812275.1. Classification (GTDB taxonomy): domain Bacteria; phylum Pseudomonadota; class Alphaproteobacteria; order Rhizobiales; family Kaistiaceae; genus Bauldia. The sequence goes on from CAWEUQ010000004.1 coordinate 368,137, forward strand.
CGGGGCTCGCCGGCGTCGCCGGCGTCATGATGGCCGGGTTCAAGACCGTCGCACCCGACATGGGATCATCGCTCGTCGTCGACGGCTTCCTGGTGGTGGTGGTCGGCGGTGTCGGCAGCCTGTTCGGGGCGATCGCCTCGGCCGGATTCCTCGGCGAGACCAACGGCGTCATCGCGACCTACACCAACGACATCTTTGCCAGGGCCGTGGTCTTCGGCCTGGTCATCCTCATCATCATGTGGCGGCCACGCGGGCTGTTCTCGTTCAAGGATCGGTAAGCGATGTTTCGCCACGCGCTCACCAGGCAAGGCATTGCGGAAGTTCTCGCCTACGCCGTCTTCATCGTCGTCGTGCTGGTCGTCCTCCCGGCTGTGATGGACGAATTCTGGCTGAACCGCTTCGCCAAATATCTCGTCTACGGCATGCTCGGCGTCGCCATCGCGCTGAGCTGGGGCTATGCCGGCATCCTCAACCTCGGCCAGGGGCTGTTCTTCGGGCTCGGCGCCTACATGGTCGCCATGTCCCTCAAGCTGCAGAGCGCCACGTCGCTGCAGCAGGGGTCGGACACACCGGTCCCCGACTTCATGCTGTGGAATGCCGAACCGGGCGCGCCGACGGAACTCTGCTGCATCAACGGCGCCTCGTTCCTGTGGCTACCCTTCCAGGCCCAGTGGTTCGGCGTGGTGATGGCGATCCTGGTGCCGACGCTGCTCGCCGCCGGCGTCGGCTTCGCCATCTTCCGGCTGCGCATTTCCGGCGTCTATGTGGCGATCATCATGCTGGCGATGGTGCTGCTGGTCCGGCTCCTGATCATCGACTACCAGCCGATCACCAACGGCTTCAACGGCCTCACCGATCTCGGCTGGCTAACCATCAACGGCTTCGAGTTCGATCCCTATCTGGTCGAGACCTATTACCTGATAGCCGTTCCGGCGGTGCTTGCCCTCCTCGCCGGGCGATGGCTGGTCTCGACCCGGGCGGGTCTGATCCTGCAGGCGATCCGCGACGACACCAACCGGGCGCGGTATCTCGGCTTCAACGTCGCCTCCTATCAGGTCTTCTTCTTCACCGTCTCGGCCGCGATCGCCGGCCTTGCCGGCATGCTCTACGTCATCACCGCCGAATTCGCCTCGCCGACGTTCATGGATCTCGCCTTTTCGATTTCGATGGTGGTCTGGGCGGCCGTCGGCGGCCGCAATTCGCTGCTCGGCGCCTGCGTCGGCGCGATCCTGATCAACACGATCGAGGCGACGGCGAGCGAGACCGAGATGCTCCAGGAATCGTGGAAGGCGATCATCGGCCTGACCTTCGTGCTGGTCGTGCTGTTCCTGCCGCGCGGCCTCGCCGGACTGACCCGCGACCTCGTCGACTGGCTGCCGCTCGGCCGCTCGAAAGAGCCGGTGGAGGAAGCCGAGGACGAGCAGCGCGAACCCAACTCGCCCGCGGCGCCGGCGGAATAGGAGGGACGGAGACATGGCAAGAGCCGCCGCGCTCACCATCGACCAGATCGGCGTCTCGTTCAGCGGCTTCAAGGCCGTCGACGGCGTCTCGATGATCATCGAGGACGGAGAATTGCGGGTCCTGCTCGGCGCCAACGGCGCCGGCAAGACGACGCTGATGGACCTGATCAGCGGCAAGACGAAATCGACCGAAGGCCGGGTCTTCCTCTACGACGCGGAGATCACCAACCGCCAGGAACACGAGATCGCCCGGGCCGGGGTCGGCCGCAAGTTCCAGATCCCCGCGGTGTTCCGCGACCTCACCGTTCGCGAGAATCTCGGGGTTGCCGCGACCGGCGAACCATCGGTCCTGCGCAACCTCCGCTTCGGGCTGAGCAAGCCGAAGCTCGACCGCGTCGCCAGCATCGTCGAGCTCACCGGTCTCGGCGACGTGCTCGGCAAGCGGGCCGGCGACCTCTCCCACGGACAGATGCAATGGCTGGAGCTCGGCATGCTGATCGCCCAGGACGCGCGGGTCATCCTTCTCGACGAGCCGACCGCCGGCATGACCCAGATCGAGACCCAGAAGACGTCGCGGATCATCAAGGAACTCAAGGGCAAACACACCATCCTGGTGGTCGAGCATGACATGGCCTTCGTCCGCGAGATCGCCGAGAAGATCACGGTGATGCATCTCGGCAAGCTCCTCGCCGAAGGGTCGATCACCGACATCGAGACCAATCAGGCCGTCCGCGAGGCCTATCTCGGCAGCGGCGGGATCCACTGATGCTCGCCCTCGAAAACGTCAGCAGCTTCTACGGCCGCAGCCAGGTCCTCCACGATCTCTCGGCGACGGCGGAATCCGAGAAGATCCTCGCCGTGCTGGGTCGCAACGGGGTCGGCAAGACGACGCTGCTGCGCACCATCATGGGTCTCACCGACAAGGCGACCGGCACCCTCGTCCTCAACGGCGTCGACCTGACGCATGCCGCGACCCACGAACGGGCCAAGGCGGGCATCGGCTACGTGCCGCAGGGGCGGCAGATCATTCCCGACTTCACCATCCGCGAAAACATCCTGATGGGCGGCTTCGCCGCCAACGGGTCGGGGCGCAAGATTCCGGAGATCGTGCCGGAGCTGTTTCCCTATCTGATGGAAAATCTCGACCGGCCCGGCGGCGTGCTTTCCGGCGGCCAGCAGCAGCAGCTGGCCGTGGCGCGGGCACTGGCGGCGCGGCCCAAGGTGCTGCTGATGGACGAACCGACCGAGGGCATCCAGCCCAACATCGTCGAGCTGATCGAGCAGGCGATCATCCGTCTCAACCGCGACCTCAAGATGACGATCATTCTCGTCGAACAGAATGTCGCCTTCGCGCGCTCGGCCGGGCACGCCTTCATCATGGTCGAGAACGGCCGGGTCGTCGCCGCGGGCGATATCGCCGGGCTGACCGACGACGTCGTCCACCGCCACATGACAATCTGACATGGGCAACGACATGCATGTCGCCACCGAGATCGTCGGCAACATCACCGACCCGGGCATGGGCGGGCGGCTTCACCGCCTCGACCATGCCGGCGGCCTCGAGACCGTCACCCTGCCGCGCGCCGACCTCGCCCGCCGCCGGCTCAAGGCGATCACCGACAAGGGCAACCCGATCGCGGTCGCGCTGCCGCGCTCGCAGCGACTGTTCGACGGCGCGATCCTGGTGCTGGCGGAAGCGCGGGCCGTGGTGGTCCGGGTCGAGCCCGAGGCGTGGCTGCGGCTCCGGCCCGCCGACAGTGCCGCCGCCCTCGCCGTCGGCTACCACGCCGGCAATCTTCACTGGCGCGTCGGCTTCGACGGCGGCGACCTGCTGGTCGCGCTCGAGCACGACGAGAAGCAGTATCGCGACCGCCTCGCCGACATGGTGGCGGATGGCAGGGTCCGGATCGTCGAGCCGGAACCTGTGACGGAAGGCGTCGACGCATGACCGACGCACCGCTTGCCATGCTGCGCCTCCTGCAGATCAGCGACAGCGCCTTTCCGAGCGGCAGCTTCGCCTTTTCCGGCGGCCTCGAGACGCTTGCCGGCGACGGGCTGGTCGTCGACGCGGCGACGCTCGACGATTTTCTCCGCGGCCAGGCGATCGCGCGGTGGGCGGGCATGGACCGCTGGTTCATCCGCAAGGCGCATGACGCCGCGCCGGACGAAAAGGTGCTGGCCGATCTCGACCGCTTCTGCGAGGCGCATGTCGCCGTCGCCGCGCTCGGCGAGGCCTCGCGGCGGGTCGGTCTGGCGACGCTGACCACCCACGCCCGGATGGGAACGCCGGGTGCCGCCGCCTATCGGGCGCGCATCGCCGGCGGCGAGGCGCTCGGCCACGCGCCGATCGTCCAGGGGCTGATCGGCGCCGGGCTGGCGCTGCCGATCGACGCGGTCGAGGCCGGCGCGCTCTATGGCGCGGTCAACGGTGTCGCGACCGCGGCCATCCGCCTCGGCGTCATCGGGGCGCTGGAGGCGCAGACGCTGCTTGCCGGGCTCGGCATCACCATGGCCGCCGCCCTTGGCCACGAGCCGCCCCTCCTCCCCTCGGCCTTCACGCCGCTGGCGGACATCGCGGTCTCCCGCCGCGACGGTCATGCCGGCCGTCTTTTCTCGTCCTAGGAGCCGGCCGCGATGTTGCTCACCCCGACCGAACTCGAACGCCTGACGATCTATACGGCGGCCGACCTCGCCCGCAAGCATCGCGCCAAGGGGCTGAAGCTCAACTATCCGGAGGCGATCGCGCTGATCTGCGACGAGATCCTCGAAGGCGCCCGCGAGGGCCGCCGGGTCGCCGACCTGATCGGCTACGGCTCGACCATCCTGACCACCGACGACGTGATGCCCGGCGTCGCCGAGATGATGCACATGATCCAGGTCGAGGGCGTCTTTCCCGACGGCACCAAGCTGGTGACGGTGCACGAGCCGATCCGGCCGGGCAACGAGCCGATCGCCAAGGCCGACCCGCCCGGCGCGATCCGCGCCGCGGCCGGCGAGATCGAGATCAACGCCGGACGCCCGAAGACCGCGCTCACCGTGCTCAATACCGGCGACCGGCCGGTCCAGATCGGCAGCCATTTCCATTTCTTCGAGGTCAACAAGGCGCTCGACTTCGACCGCGGCGAAGCCTTCGGCAAGCGGCTCGATATCCCGGCCGGCACCGCCGTCCGCTTCGAGCCCGGCCAATCGAAGGCCGTGACGCTGGTTCCTTTCGGCGGCAGCGGGGCGATCGGCGGGCTCAACGCGCTGACCAACGAATCGGCGCTCGACGAGGCCGGCAAGCAGGCAGCGCTCGAACGCGCCCGCGCCGCCGGCTTCAAGGGGGCCTGAGCCATGGCAACGATGTCCCGCGCCGACTATGCGGCGATGTACGGCCCGACCAAGGGCGACCTCGTCCGTCTCGGCGACACCGAGCTCTGGGCCGAGATCGAGCACGACCACGCGGTGCCGGGCGACGAGTGCCTGCATGGCGGCGGCAAGACGCTGCGCGACGGCATGGGGCTGGTCGCCGGCGCCAAGAGCACGGACGGCGTGCTCGACATGCTGATCTGCAATGTCGTCGTCATCGATGCGGTGCTCGGCATCGTCAAGGGCGACCTCGGCATCAAGGACGGCAAGATCGTCGGTCTCGGCAAGGCCGGCAACCCGGCGGTGATGGACGGCGTCCATCCCGACCTGATCGTCGGCGCGGCGACGACGGTCCGCGACGCCGAAGGCCTGATCGCCACCGCCGGGGCGATCGACGTCCACGTCCATTTCGATTCCGCCCAGCTCGTCGAACACGCGATCGGCTCCGGCATCACGACGATGCTCGGCGGCTCGCTCGGCCCGATCACCGTCGGCATCGATTCCGGCGGGCCGTTCAACGTCGGCAAGATGCTTCAGGCGGCCGAACACTGGCCGATGAATTTCGGCTTCCTCGGCCGCGGCAATTCCTACAAGCCGGAGGCGCTGGTCGAGCAGATCGACACCGGGCTGCCTCGGCCTCAAGATCCACGAGGACTGGGGGGCGATGCCGGCGACGATCGACTGCTGCCTCGGCGTCGCCGACGACCTCGACTTCCAGGTCCAGCTCCATACCGACACGCTGAACGAGAGCGGCTTCGTCGAGGATACGCTGGCCGCGATCGGCGGCCGCACCATCCACATGTATCACACCGAGGGCGCCGGCGGCGGCCATGCGCCGGACATCATCCGCGTCGCCGGCGTCGCCAACTGCCTGCCGTCGTCGACCAATCCGACCAATCCCTACACGGTCAACACCTTCGACGAGCACCTCGACATGACCATGGTGTGCCATCACCTCAACCCGGCGATCCCCGAGGACGTCGCCTTCGCCGAGAGCCGGATCCGCGCCCAGACGATCGCGGCTGAGGACGTGCTCCACGACATCGGCGCGATCTCGATGCTCGGCTCCGACAGCCAGGGCATGGGCCGGATCAACGAGGTGATCTGCCGGACCTGGCAGCTCGCCTCGAAGATGAAGGTCCAGCGCGGCCGCCTGCCGGAGGAAACCACCGGCGGCGATAACGAGCGGATCAAGCGCTTCATCGCCAAATACACGATCAACGCCGCCCGCTCGTTCGGCATCGCCGAGCACATCGGCAGCCTCGAGGCCGGCAAGATGGCCGATGTCGTGCTGTGGCGGCCGGCCTTCTTCGGCATCAAGCCGGAACTGGTGGTCAAGGGCGGCTTCATCGCCTGGGGGGCGATGGGCGACTCGGCGGCGAGCCTGATGACCTGCGAGCCGATCATCCAGCGGCCGCAATGGGGCGCCTTCGGCCGCGCCAAACAGGCGCTCTCGGCCTGCTTCGTCAACCCGCGCGCGATCGATCGCGGCCTCGCCGCCGCCCTCGACCTCGCCAAGCCGCTGCTGCCGGCCCGCGGCACGCGCAAGCTGACCAAGGCGGACATGCTGCACAACACCCGCTGCCCCGACATCCGCGTCGAGCCGGCGACCTTCGACGTCTTCGTCGACGGCGAACTGGCGACCTGCGAGCCAGCCGAGGTGCTGCCGCTCGCCCAACGCTACATGCTGCGATGAACCGGCCGCTCCGCCCCTCCGCGCCTTTCCCGACCGACCCCGGCCAGCCGAAGCCGCAGTCGGCGGCGCGGATCGGTATCGGCGGTCCTGTGGGTTCCGGCAAGACGGCGATCATCGAGGCGCTGGTGCCGCTGTTCCAGAATGCCGGGATCAGCGTCGCAGTGGTGACCAACGACCTCGTCACCAAGGAGGACGCCCTGCGGCTGAAGCGGAGCGGACTGATCGATCCGGAGCGGGTCGCCGCGGTCGAGGCCGGCGCCTGTCCGCATACGGTGATCCGCGAGGACCCGACGCTCAACATCGCCGCCGCCGACGCGCTGGAGGCGAAGTTTCCCGACCTCGACCTGATCATCATCGAGAGCGGCGGCGACAATCTCGCCTCGACCTTCTCGCTCGATCTCGTCGACTGGTGGATGTTCGTGATCGATGTCGCGCAAGGCGACGACATTCCGCGCAAGCGCGGCCCCGGCATCCTCCAGTGCGACCTGCTGGTCATCAACAAGACCGACCTCGCCCCCTATGTCGGGGTCGACGCCGCGTCGATCCTTGCCGAGGCGATCGCCGTGCGCGGCGGCCGGCCGACCATCGCCTGCCGCTGCCGCGGCGACGCGGAAAACGCCGGCGTCCGGGCCGTCGCCGCGGCGATCAGCGAGGACGTTCTCTTCCGCAAGGCGGAGGCGGCGCCATGACGGTGATGCAGCCGCGAACCGCCTTCGCGCCTGTGCCGGCAACGGTCGCTGCCGCCGTGCGCCGGCCGCTGGCGGTGGATGCTTCGCTGACCTTCCGCCAGCGCGGCGGGCGGACGTTCCTCGGCAGCCAGCTGACTCCTCACCCCTTCCACATCACCCGGCCCTTCTACCGGCCGGACGACCCGGCCGGCATGGCGACCCTCTATCTCCAGTCGTCCTCCGGCGGGCTCTATGGCGACGACGCGCTCGACTTGCGGATCGTCGCCGAGGCCAACGCGCGGGCCCATGTCACCTCGCAGGCTTCGACCATGGTCCCCGCGTCGCTCGGCGGCCGCGGCGCGGCTCGGCGTGCATCTCAGGTGCGATGCGGGCGCGGCGCTCGAATACGTGCCCGACCCGCTGATCCTTTTCGACAGCGCCGATGCCGAGACCACCCTCGACGTCTCGATGGCGCCGGACGCGCGGGCGATCGTCGCCGACGCGATCCTGCTTCACGATCCGCTGGGCGGGGTGCCGACGTCCGGCCGGTGGGCCAACACGATCACGATCTCCGTCGACGGCGACCCGCTGCCGCGGCTGATCGAGCGGCAGCGCCTCGACCTCGGCGATCCCCTCGCCTTCGGTCTGCTCCAGGGCGACGGGGTTCGGGCGAAGGCGCTCTGCTACGGCGCGCTCTATTGCATCGGCCTCGACACGGCGACCGCTGCAGCGGCGTTGTCGGCGGAACTCGCGACGCTCGGCGGTGCCGGCACGCCGCCGGGCGCACCCGGCTGGTTCTATTGGGGCGTCAATTCTCTCGCCGCGAAGGGCATCGTCGGCGCGCGGTTCCTCTGCGGCGACGGCGCGACGCTGAGCGCCGCCCTCGAGGCCGCCTGGTCGGCCGCGCGCCGGGCCTGCGGCTCCCCCCATCCATCGCGACGCCGGAAGTGAGGATCGGATGATCGTCTCAAATCGGATCGTTGCCGAAAAATCAAGGATTTCAACACCATGACCCTACGTCGCCCGTCGTTCGACGACCTCGACAGCCTGAGCGAGCGCTATGGCCTGCACATCACCGAGGCGGAGATGGAGCATCTCGCCCCGCTGATCGGCGCCGTGATGGAGGGCTATGACGCGCTCGACCAGTATCCCGATCCGCTGCGGGCGGTGACCCCGGCGGTGCGGATTCCCGGCGCGCGGCCTTCACCGGAAGACGACCCGCTGAACGGCATCGTCCGCCGCTGCAGCGTCAAGGCGGCGCCGGAAATCGACGGGCCCGCTGTCGGGCTTGCGCATCGGCGTCAAGGATACGGTGGCGGTCGCCGGCATTCCGATGACCTGCGCCTCGCGGCTCCTCTACGACTACACCCCCGACATCGACGCCACGGTGGTGAAACGCATTATCGAAGCCGGCGGCCACATCACCGCGGTGATGAACACCGACGATTTCGCCTTTTCCGGCGGCGGCCACACCAGCATCTACGGACCGGGACGCAACCCGGTCGATCCGGACTATCTGCCGGGCGGCTCCTCCAACGGCTCGGCGACCGGGCCGGCGACCGGCCAGGTCGACATCGCGCTTGGCGGCGACCAGGGCGGCTCGATCCGCATCCCGGCGTCGTTTTCGGGCGTCGTCGGCCACAAGCCGACCCACGGCCTCGTCCCCTATACCGGCATCGTCGGCTTCGACCAGACGATCGACCATATCGGCCCGATGGCGAAGACGGTCGAGGAGGTCGCGCTGCTGCTCGGCGTCATCGCCGGCCGCGACGAAACCGCGATCGATCCCCGCCAGCCGAGCGTCGTCGAGGTGCCCGACTACCTGTCGCTGCTCGGCGGCGACATCACCGGCGTCAAGATCGCGGTGGTGCGCGAAGGCTTCGAGACCGAAGTGGCGATGGATGCGGTCAATGCGACGGTGCGCGGCGCCATCGCCCAGCTCGAAGGGATGGGCGCCGAGGTCAGCGAGGTGTCGGTGCCGCTCCACCGCCACGTCGTGCCGCTGTGGAACTGCATCGCCATCGAGGGCGGCATCGATTCCTTCTATCACGGCCACACCGCCTATCAGCACAAGGGCTACTACAACCCCCGCCTGATCAGCGCGATGATGCGGGCGGTGAAGACCCATGCCGGCGATTTCTCGCCGACCGCGAAGCTCGGCGCCCTGCTCGGCCACTACATGCGGGAGAATCCTACGACGGGGTCTTCTACGCCCGAGCCCAGAACATGTGCCGGGCGCTGACCGCCGCCTATGACGCGGTGTTCGCCGAGGCGGACCTGGTGGTCATGCCGACGACGCCGCAGACCGCGCACCGGATGCCGGCGATGCCCGAGGTCGACCGCACCGAGCACATCGCCCAGGCGCTCAACATGGTCCACAACACGGCGGCCTTCGACCTCACCGGCCATCCGTCGATCTCGGTTCCGGTCAACGGCGTCTCCGGCATGCCGGTCGGGCTGATGCTGACCGGTCGGCAATTCGACGACGCGACGGTGCTGCGCGTCGCCCATGCCTACCAGGCGGCGGGAGCCTGACGATGCGGATGTCCCGTCCGAAGCCACACCAGAATCCCGGGCTGACGATCAGCCCACTCCGCGCGGCCATGACCCGGCGACCGTCATCGCTGCGCCAAATGCGTTCCGGCCGCCCGGTCAGAACGTCCTGAAAACCCAGAGCCCAAAGGGAGTACACCATGTATCACGGCGACATATCGAGCAGTAACGACACGGTTGGCGTCGCAGTCGTCAACTACAAGATGCCGCGCCTCCACACCAAGGAAGAGGTGCTGGCCAACGCCCGCAATATCGCGGAGATGCTGAAGGGGATGAAGACCGGGCTGCCGGGCATGGACCTGGTGATCTTCCCGGAATATTCGACCCACGGCATCATGTATGACGAGAAGGAGATGTACGAGACCGCCTCCACCATACCGGGCGAGGAGACCGCGATCTTCGCCAAGGCCTGCCAGGAGGCGAATGTCTGGGGCGTCTTCTCGATCACCGGCGAGCGCCACGAGGAGCATCCCAACAAGGCGCCATACAACACCCTGATCCTGATGAACCCTAAGGGCGAGATCGTCCAGAAGTACCGCAAGATCATGCCCTGGGTGCCGATCGAGGGCTGGTATCCCGGCAACTGCACCTACGTCTCCGAAGGCCCGAAGGGCATGAAGATCAGCCTGATCATCTGCGACGACGGCAACTTCCCGGAGATCTGGCGCGACTGCGCGATGAAGGGCGCCGAGCTGATCATCCGCTGCCAGGGCTACATGTATCCGGCCAAGGAGCAGCAGGTGCAGATTTCGAAGTCGATGGCATGGGCCAACAACGTCTATGTCGCGGTGGCCAACGCTTCCGGGTTCGACGGCGTCTATTCCTACTTCGGCCACTCGGCGATCATCGGCTTCGACGGCCGCACCCTCGGCGAATGCGGCGAGGAGGACATGGGCATCCAGTACGCCCAGCTCTCGGTCTCCGCGATCCGCGACGCCCGCTCGACCGGCCAGTCGCAGAACCACCTCTTCAAGCTGCTGCATCGCGGCTATACCGGCATGATCAACTCCGGCGAAGGCGACAAGGGCGTGGCCGCCTGCCCGTATGACTTCTACACGAAGTGGGCGACCGACCCGGAAGGCACCCGCGAAATGGTCGAGGCGCTGACCCGGCCGACCGTCGGCACCGACCAGTCGCCGATCGAGGGGATTCCCAACCAGAAGACGGCGACGCATCGCTGATCGGAAACGTGAGGACGGGACCCGCTGCGGCGGGTCCCTCGCCCGGCCGTGCCGGAATTGATTTGCGTCCCGCGCGGGCGCCGCGCACCCTTCGGTGCGTCCGGATCGTGAAATGGAAGGACGGCGCGATGTCGCTCGACGACTATCGGATCACCTCCGAGCCCTATTACCGGCCGGTCGGGCGCGAGATCGAACAATTCGAGGCGGCCTATGCCAGCCGCCTGCCGGTCATGCTCAAGGGGCCGACCGGTTGCGGCAAGAGCCGCTTCATCGGCTACATGGCCTGGCGGCTCGGCCGGCCGCTGGTCACCGTCTCCTGCCACGAGGACATGACCGCGTCCGATCTCGTCGGCCGCTTCCTGCTCGAGGGCGATGCGACGGTGTGGCACGACGGGCCGCTGACCCGGGCCGTGCGCGAGGGCGCCATCTGCTACCTCGACGAGATCGTCGAGGCGCGCCAGGACACGACCGTCGTCATCCACTCGCTGACCGACGACCGGCGCATCCTGCCGCTCGAGAAGAAGAACGAGCTGGTCGCCGCGGACGCCGATTTCGAGCTCGTGATCTCCTACAATCCCGGCTACCAGTCGGTGCTCAAGGACCTCAAGGAATCGACCAAGCAGCGCTTCTGCGCCATCGATTTCGGCTACCCCGAGCCGGCGATCGAATCCGAGATCGTCGCCACCGAATCCGCGGTCGAGCCGAAGCTGGCGGCGAAGCTCGTGCAGATCGCCGAGCGGTCGCGCAACCTCAAGGGCCACGGCCTCGAGGAAGGCGCCTCGACCCGGATGCTGATCCATGCCGGCAAGCTGGTCGGCAACGGCATTCCCCTCGACGAGGCCTGCACGATCGCGCTGATCCTGCCGATCACCGACGATCCCGACATGCGCGACGCCCTCGAAGCGGCGATCAGCGCCTGTATCTGAGCCGAGGAACCGTTGGCCGCCAGAGAGACCAGTTTCCTGAAACTCGTCGACGAGGCGGCGCCGGCGCCGGCGGAAACCGCCGCGTTGATCAAGGAGGCTTTTCCCGACCCCTTCACCGCGGCGTGGCTGCGGGCGGTCGCCAAGCTCAGCGGCGCCGGCTACGGCCAGTCGGTGGTCGGGACCTATGAGCTCCACGCGCCGCGGGTCGCGCTGCTGGTCGGCCCGGAACCGGCGATCGAGATGGCGGATCTCGTCTCGACGCTGGCGATCCGCTCCGGCCGTCGCGCGGCGGAGTGCCTGTCGGTCGCCGCCGAAGCGGTCGCCCGCCGCTTCGGCGATGCGGCCGCCTTCCGCCACTGGCTCGCCATCGTCACCCGCTTCGCCGGGCTGGCGCCGGAGTCGGCGGCAAGCGTGCTGGAACGGATGGACACGCTTCTCGCGCGGCTGTCGCTCGACGCGCTGGAGGGGTGGATGCTCGCCGGTATCCGCAGCGCCGGCAACGAGATCGAACGGCGGCGCGAATTCTTTCTGATCGGCCATCCCGAGGCCGAGCGCTGGCTGCGGCGCGAAGCCGGCGAGATCGTCTTCGCCGACATCGACCGACGGATGAAATCCTATATCGGGGCGCTGTTCGGCGTGCGGGTGCCGATCCGCGAGCCGGCAGCCGGAGCGCCGGAGGCGGCGCGCCGCCGGGCGAGCTTCAGCGAAGGCCTGATCCGCATGCCGCCGACCTTCCCCGGCTTTCGCGGCGACCAGGCGGAGACCGTCTTCCGGGCCGCGCTCGCCCATATCGGCGCGCATTACCGACATTCGGGCGGGCGCTTTCCAGTCGGCACGCTGAAGCCGATGCAGGTGGCGCTGGTGTCGCTGGTCGAGGATGCCCGGGTCGAACACCTGGCGATGCGCGACTTCCCCGGCCTGGCCCGCCTGTGGAAGCCGTTCCACGTCGCGCAGGCTTCGGGCGGCCTCGTCGCCCAGGCGCTCTTCGCGCGCCTGTCGCGGGCGCTGATCGATCCCGATTTCGACGGACGGCGACACCTGGGTCGGCAAGGGCCGGGCGATGTTCGCCGAACGGCTCGACCGCATCGATGACCCGGCGATCTCGCGCGAGATCGGCAACCTCCTCGGCAACGACCTCGGCCAGATGCGGATCCAGTTCAACTCCAAGACCTACGTCGTCGAGCCGGCCTATCGCGACGACAATCTCGGCCTGTGGGACATGGGCGACGAACAGCCCTCCCCGACCGACGTGCCGGAGGTGATCTACGAGACGGTCAAGCTGACGCGGAGCGAGGACCCGGAGCGCCAGCCGCCCGACCGCGAGCGCCTCGACCCCGACGAAGACCGGACGGGGCAACGCACCGCGCGCCTCGCCGTCGAACCCGAGGAACAGGGCATACCGGTCGCCCGCTATCCCGAATACGACCACCTCACCGGCCGCGAACGGGCCGAGTGGACGACCGTCCTCGAATATCGTCCGCGACCGGGCCCGATCGACGTCGCCCAGCAAATCCTCGAACGCAACCAGCCCCTGGTCGACCGGCTCTCCCGACTGATCCGCTCGGCCAAGGTCAGCCGCCCGCAGCGCCTGCGCCGCCAGATCGACGGCGAAGCCCTCGACATCGACGCGGTGATCGACGCGGCGGTGGCGCGGCACGGCGGCGATACGCCGGACCCCCGCGTCTACCAGACCACGGCCCGCCGCTACCGCGATCTTTCGGTCCTGGTCCTGCTCGACGTCTCGCAATCGACCCGCGACCGGGTCAAAGGCCACGTCATGTCGGTCCTCGACCTCGAGCGCGAGGCGACGCTGCTGCTCGCCTATGCGATGTCGGAAATCGGCGATCCCTTCGCCATCGCCGCCTTCTGTTCGAACCAGCGCGACGACGTCCGCTACATGCGCGTCAAGGATTTCGACCAGCCCTATGACGGGGTGGCGGCGTCGGCGCTGGTCGGCCTTCACCCGGGCTATTCGACCCGCCTCGGCGCAGCGCTCCGCCATGCCGGCGCCGACCTGCGGACCCAACACACCCATCGCCGCCTGGTGCTGGTGATCTCCGACGGCGAGCCGTCCGACGTCGATTGCCCCGATCCGCGCTATCTCGTCGAAGACGCGCGCCGGGCGGTGCAAACCCTCGGCGCCCAGGGCATCGACGTCTTCTGCGTCGGTCTCGATTCCGGCGGCGACGCCTATCTCGGCCGCATCTTCGGGCGGAACGTCACCCAGCTCGACCGTATCGAACGCCTGCCGGAGCGGCTGCCGATGCTCTACCTGCGGCTCACCGCCTGAGAAACGCGGAGTCCGCGTCAGGATCTCCCTCGGCCGGCGGCGGCGGGGACCACCCCCTGCGGGCTGACGCGGCCAACCATCGTGCGCCTGTGACCAGGTTCACATACAGCGCACGGCTGTCCCTGTAGACCCCCTCGCGATCTTGAAATCTTTGGCTGCCAACCGTCCGGTTCGCCGCCATTGGCAAGCGGGTTTTCGGCGGAGCCCGAGCATTTGAAGGTCCGTCCATCCGCTGTCGAGACACAACCAACCAGGAGCAGAGACCATGCACGTTTCCGAGAACACCCCCAACAACGGTATCAATGTCGAGGCGCTGGTCGGTGCCCGCGAGGCCCTGGGCCAGGCCCCCGAGGCCGCCCAGTTCGCCTGGCGGGCCACCTGCACGTGGGTCAACGGCACCCACAGCCACTCGACCGTCGAGGGCTTCTTCGGCCTCGGCCAGGAGCAGGCGCGCAAGACCACCTTCCACTTCGATGCCGACCACCCGGAGATCTTCGCCTCCGAGGACAAGGGTGCCACGCCGGTAGAGCACGTCCTCGTCGGCCTCGCCTCCTGCCTCACCGGCGGCATCGCCTCCATCGCCCAGTATCGCGGCATCCAGCTGCGCTCGGTGCAGGCGACCATCGAGGGCGACATGGATCTCCAGGGTATCCTCGGCATCGACGCCGACGTCCGCAACGGCTTCCACGGCATCAAGGTCCGCTACACCATCGACGCCGACGCCACCAAGGAGGAGATCCGTGCGCTGGTCGCCCAGTCGCAGAAGCGCTCCGCCGTGTTCGACATCATCACCAACCCGACCAACGTGTCGGTGGTGGTCGACTGATCCGCGCATGAAGCCCGGGAGCCGGCCGATGAGCAACGTCCGCCACGTCACCGCCGTCATCGTCGGCGCCGGCCATGCCGGCCTGGCGATGAGCCGGTGCCTGGCGGAGCGCGGCGTCGACCACGTCGTGCTGGAGCGCGGCGAGGTGGCGAATTCCTGGCGGAACGAACGCTGGGATTCGCTGCGGCTGCTGACGCCCAACTGGCAGAGCCGGCTCCCCGGCTACACTTATGACGGCGACGACCCCGACGGCTATCGCACAATGCCCGAGGTCGTCTCCTTCATCGCCGGCTATGCCGCGGCGATCGCGGCGCCGGTGGAGACCCACACCGCCGTCACCGCGATCCGCGCCGACGGGAGTGGCTACCGGGTGGAGACTGACCGCGGCGACTGGCGCTGCCGCGCGGTGGTGATCGCCACCGGCGCGTTCAACATTCCTGTCATCCCCAAATTCGCCGAGGCGGTGCCGGCCAGTGTCGCCATGCTGACGCCGATGGACTACCGCAACCCGGACCAGCTCGCCGAGGGCGGCGTCCTGGTGGTCGGCGCGTCCGCCACCGGCCTGCAGCTTGCCGACGAGATCCACCGCTCCAGACGTTCCGTCACCCTCTCGGTCGGCGAGCACGTGCGGGCGCCGCGTACCTATCGCGGCCGCGACGTCCAGTGGTGGATGGACCGCACCGGCGTCCTCGACGAGCGCTACGACCAGATCGACGATATAGTCCGCGCCCGCGGCGTGCCGTCCTTCCAGCTCGTCGGCACCACGGACCGCACCACCCTCGATCTCAATGCCCTTCGCGGGATCGGCGTCAGCCTGCGCGGTCGGCTTGCCGGCATCCGGGACGGCAAGGTCCTGTTCTCAGGCTCGCTGCACAACAAATGCGAGCTTGCCGACCTCAAGATGAATCGCCTGCTCGACTCCTTCGACGATTGGGCGAGCGCCAACGGCATCGACGCCGAGGTCGATCCCGTCCACCGGCCCCCGCCCACCGAGGTCGAAGCGATGCCGCCCCTCGACCTCGATCTCGCAGACAGCGGAATCCGGACGATCCTGTGGGCGACGGGTTACCGGCCCGACTATTCCTGGCTGGGTCTGCCGGTCTTCGACCGCAAGGGCCGGATCGTCCACGACGGCGGCGTCATCACCGGCGCCCCCGGCGCCTATGTCCTCGGCCTGCCGCTACTCAGGCGCCGCAAGTCGACGCTGATCGACGGCGCCGGCGCAGACGCGCAGGACCTCGCCGAGCATCTCCAATCGTATCTCGATGGCCGGCCGGGGCCGGCCGGCAGCGTGCAGGGTGTACTCGCGGCATGAACCACGATCGCTACAGCGACGCCACGATCCATTCGATCCTGTCGACGGTGAAGACCGTTGCCCTGGTCGGCGCCAGCCCCAATCCGGTACGGGCAAGCAACTTCGTCCTCCGGTATCTCCTCCAGAAGGACTATCGCGCCTATGCGGTCAACCCGATCTACGCCGGCCAGACCATTGCCGGCCAGACCGTCTATGCGAGCCTCGCCGAGGTACCGGAGCCGATCGACATGGTCGAGATCTTCCGCCGCCACGATGCGGTGCCGGCGATCGTCGACGAAGCGCTCACCCTCGATCCGAAACCGAAAGTCATCTGGATGCAGCTCGGCGTCCGCCACGACGAGGCCGCCGCCAAAGCCGAGGCGGCCGGTCTCCAGGTGGTCATGAACCGCTGTGCCAAGATCGAATACGGCCGCTTTTCCCGCGAGATCGGCTGGTTCGGCGTCAACACCCAGCGCATCTCCAACCGCAGGCCGACGCTGTCCAAGACCCCGCAGGCGCTGGAACTGGGGCGGCGCTGAGACCAGCCGGCGCTCGCGATGGGACGCCCCTGCTCATGCGCACCCGCAGCCTCCCGTCCGATCTAGAATCGAGAAGCGAAAGGGTGGATGTTGAGACGGGAAAGGGAGCACGGACAATGATCGAACTCACCGCCGATACGTTCCACCGGGCCATGGCCGACAACCCGACCGTCGCCTGCATCCTCCATCACGGCGCTTTCGACGAAGCGGCGGAGAAGGCCGCCGGCGCGGACGTCGACGACAGTCCCTATACCTGGACCCGCATCGACGTCGGCGCGGCGCCGGATATCGGGGCAATGTTTCGGGTCGAAGCGGAGGAGCCCACACTCCTCGTCATGCGCGACGGCGTCGTGCTCTACTGCCAGCCGCTCCACGCGCGATCGCCCGAAGCGACCCGGGCGATACTGGACAGGGCAGCCCGACTCGACATGGGCGACATACGCCGGGAGGTCGACCAGGGCCACCTCGGCCGCGATGCGCTGCTCAACCGCCGCGCCTGCCCGACCACCTGGCGGACGCGATAGGCGCGACGAGACCCGCGCACTGGCGGGTGGCGTTGCCCGACCTTTCGCGATGACGGCGGGCCCGACGCCCCAAGCCACTCGCGCCGGCGCGCTCCTCAGATCGCGACGACCAGCCCGGTTTCGAATGACTCTTTTGCCGCGTTCGCCGTCCGCACGGCAAGGCGAGCCTGTTCGGGCGTGCCGAGCTCGGGGGCGCGGCTTTCGCGAACGCATTCGACGAAATAATCGGCCTGGTTCTGGTACGCGTCGCCCGGCTTGGCCTTGAGCGGATAGGCCTTTCCCGGCTCATGGACGACGAGCGAACTGCCGCCGCCCATTTCGACGCTGGCGCCGCCGGCCTGGAACCTGAACTCGATCACGCCCCCCTCGCAAAGCACCTTGAGGCCGCAGGTGAAGGGATAGTCCTTCGGCATGAACTCGCTGCCCTCGACGAAGCCGTTGGCGCCGCCATAGTCGATGCTGGCGTGGATGTCGTTCCATAGCCCGGGCCGCGACTCCTGGCCCCGCCCATATACCGACTTCGGCGTGCCGAGCACCCAGTTGAGAGCGTCGAAATCATGGACGCTGAGGTCGAGCACCGCGCCGCCGCTGAGCGACGGATCGGTGAACCAGTCGGCCCATGCCGGCAGCTGCGACAAGCGCATCGCGATCGCCGAAAGCGGCTTGCCGAGCCGGCCGCTCCGCACGAATTCGACCAGCGACACATACTCGCCCCAGAAGCGCAGGACATGCGCCACCATCAGGATCTTGCCGCTCGCCTTCGCCGCCGCGATCATGCCGTCGCAGTCCGGCGCCGTCAGCGCGAAGGGTTTCTCGAGCAGGACGTGTTTGCCGGCCTCGAGCGCCGCAATCGTCCATTCAGGGTGAAGATGCGTCGGCAGCGTGTTGCTGATCGCGTCGATCGTCGGATCCTCGATGATCGCGCGGTCGTCGGTGGTCGCCCGCGCCCCGACTTCCTGGGCGAGCTTCTCCGCCTTGTCGAGATTGCTGCGACGACACCACGGCCACCTCGACACCGGGGATGTTGGCATAGGCACGCGCATGCGTGCCGCCCATGAAGCCCGAACCCAGGATTCCGATCTTCACCGCCGCCCGCTCCGCATGCTCACGACAGGCCCAGCGAAGCGAGCTTCTCGTACGACGCCTTCATCGACCGATTGACCTCGGCAAGCGGCGGCCACGGCTCGCCGGTGAACTCGATCTCGACGCTGATCGGACCGGTGTAGCCGCCCTTGTCGAGGATACCGAGGATGGCCTTGAAGTCGATATCGCCTTCACCGATCGCCGGGAAATTCCAGACACGGCCCTCGCCGAGCTTGTCCTTGAGGTGGCAATGGACCATTTTCGGCAACGCGATCGGCAGGTCGTCGACCGCTTTCACCCCACCATAGAATTCGACATTCGCCGTATCGTAGTTGATCAGCACGTTCGGCCGGCCGATGCGCTCCAGCACCGGAAGCGACGCCGCGCCCGACCTGGTGATCTCGCCGTGGATCTCGATGCCGAGGAGGATATCGCGCGCCGCCGCATAGTCGGCGAGTTCATGGATATTGCCCATGAAGGCCGCCTCGTCCTCGTTCTCGCTGTAGTGGCCACCGATCGCGGTATTCATGATCCCGATCCCCATCCGGTCGCAGAGATCGACGGCGAGCAGCCCGTCGGCCAGCCCTTCCTTGGTCGTCAGGTCGGAATGGCCGCTGAGGCTGAGGCTGATCAGACCGAGCGAATTCAGCATGCGCTGGATCCGGCCGAGCGCCTTCGCGTCGGCGTCGAGGGGAACATGCTCCGTCCAGCCGCGCACCGCGCTGAGCTCGACATAGCGGTAGCCCGCCGCGGCGATGCCCTCCAGCGCCTCTTCGACACTGTAGGTGTGGTAGCTGTTGGTGTGGCCGCCCAGCCGATTCTTCAGAGCCATTCGCTTTCCCGTCCCGATGATTTGACAGCCGTCCGTCGCCCGGTGGACACGCGTCCCGCCCGATCGCGGCGGACCGACTGAACCATATCGCGGGAGGCTGGTAAACGGAGTCGCCGGCTTATTTCTCGGTCGCCGTGAAGACCCCGTCCCAATCCGGCGGCGGCGGGTTCTGGCGCCAAAGTGCGATCCGCAACTCGTACAACGCATAGTATTTGTCGAGGGTGGGTATCCCGGCGGCGCGGCACGTCGCGATCGACGCCTCGGCGGCGTCCCAATCGCGGGCGCGGTAGGCAGCCAGCACCGCTTCATGGCTCGGCACGATCTGGCCGAGCTGTTCCGCCGAGGCGCCGAGCGAGCCCTGCAGCGTGTAGAGCCGGGTCGGCTGCGTGCGGCCCTTGACCCGGATCAGGTCGAGTTCGAGCACCGGATCGCTGATCCCGGCGACGGTCGATTCGCCGAGCACGATGGTCTGCCCGTAGACCTTCGACAGGCCTTCGACGCGGGATGCGAGATTGACGTCGTCGCCGATCGCCGAATAGTCGAAGCGGACGGTCGAACCGAGGTTGCCGACGCAGCAGTTGCCGGAATTGATGCCAATGCCGATGCCGACCGGATTGAACGGTCGCCCCGCCGCCTCCGCCTCGGTGCGCCATTCCCGGTTGAGCTCGCTCATCCGCGCCGCCATTTCGAGCGCGGCGAGCGAGGCGTTACGGGCGTGCGCCGGATCTTCGAGGGGCGCATTCCAGAACGCCATGATGGCGTCGCCCATGTATTTGTCGATCGTGCCACGATGCTTGAGGATGATTTCGCTGAGCGGGCTGAGCAGGCTGTTGATGAAGGCGGTCAACTCATGCGCCGTCATCCGCTCGGAGATCGAGGTGAAGTTGCGCACGTCGCAGAACAGCAGCGTCAGCTGGCGCACCTCGCCACCGAGTTCGAGACGATCCGGGTTGGCGATGAGTTCGTCGACCACATCCGGCGAGACGTAGTGACCGAAGGCCCGGCGAACCTCGGCCCGCTGCTGCTCGACGCTGCGGTAGATGTAGAGCGTCGCCGACCCGACCAGGGCGAAAATCGCCAGGGCCGGATAAGTCGGATCAAGCAGCAGGCCGGCATAGCGATACGCCAGCCAGCCGCCGAGGAACACGCCGACGATGACCACGATCCCGAGCAGCGCCGCGCCTCCGGCGTTGATGCGCGGCAGGACGATCGCCAGGATCGTTCCGGCGACAAGCACGAACAGGATCTCCAGCGGCAGCGCGAGATCCGGCCGCGTCAGGCTGCGACCGGAGATCAGGTGCTCGACGGCCTGAGCCTGGATTTCGACGCCGGGCAGCGCGGCATCGAGCGGCGTCGCCTGCAGGTCGTTCAGTCCCGCCGCGCTCGAACCGACGAGGATGATCTTTCCGGCGACGTCGTTCGGGTCATAGTCACCCGCGAGCAGCTTCCAGGCCGGAATGAAAGCGGACGGATTGGAAGGGCGGAACTGGAGCAGCAGCTCGCCGTTGGCGTTGGTCGGAATCTCGAGGGCGCCGACCTTGATGTTGTTGAGCCCGGTCGCGGCACCGAACGCCGTCTCGCCGCTGGCGTTGGACGCCTTGAGGATGTAGGTGCTGGCGCCCTGGGCGACGCGAAGCGTCTCGATGGCGAGGGTCGGCATCAGTTCGTCGCCGTCGCGGAAGATGAGAGGGAGTCGCCGCACCACCTGATCGCGGTCGGGGATCCAGTTGACCGACCCGATGCCGGTGGCCGCCTCCTCCAGCGCCGGCAGATTGACCGCCCTGCCCGTGAAGGCAGGGATGAAGGGGCGCGGATCGTCGCCGGCGACCGCGAATCCCGCCTTGCCCGGTCCGGCCTGTTTCGCGGGCCCATCGGTGAGCACCGTCGCCAGAACCGTCGGACCGCTGGCAACGACCTTCGCGAATTCGCCGTCGTGACTGGGGCGGTCCGTCAACACCGGGGCCATCAGCTTCGCTTCCTCCGGCGTAAGGCGCTTCAGCACCTGCTCCGGCGAGGTCTGATCGGGCTCGGTGAACAGAACGTCAAAGGCGACGGTGATCGCTCCGCCGGCGAACAATTTCTGGAGCATCTCGGCAACGGTCGTCCGCGCCCAGGGCCATTGGCCAATCCGGGCAAGCGACTCCTCGTCGATATCGACGATCCGGACCGGCAGTTCGGGATCGTAGCTTTGCGGCTCGATGCGCTGGTAGGAATCGAAGGCGATCAGCCGGAGCGCCTGGAGGAAGAAGGGGTCGGCGATCCGCAACGCCGTCGCTCCGATCAGGACGAGCCCGACAAGAACGACATATGCCCAGTTGGCCCTGGCGATCACCGCGGCGCTCCCCCGCGAACGGTCATGGATCGCAACCTTCCCGGCCCCCTAGACGATATGGAAGTCCGATTGCAGCAGGCTCGAACCATTGATCCTGGCGAAAGCGATCGCATCGGCGCTGGATCCGCCGTTGGCGTCCCAATAGACCGTCCCGACGTCGGCGCCGGAATTGTCGAAGAGGAACACCCCCTTGCTTCCGGCGTGCGAATAGCCGGCGATATCGGCGAGGGTGACGAGGTCCGCGGCGCCGCCGGCGACCAGGCCGCCACCAAAGCCCGATGCGGAAATCAGGAACCGGTCGCTGCCGGAGACATAGTCGGTGATGGTATCGAGGCCATCGGCGGCGGACTTGAAGATGAAGGAATCCGCGCCGGAACCGCCGGTCAATATATCGGGGCCTGGCCCACCGTCGATCTTGTCGGAGCCGCCACCGCCCTTGATGATGTCGGCGCCGCCGCCACCATGCAGCTTGTCGTTGCCACCGCCGCCCTTGATCGTGTCGTCACCCGGGCCGCCAAATACCTTGTCGCGGCCACCACCGCCTTTGAGGAAGTCGTCGCCGCCCTTGCCCTTGATCTTGTCGTTGCCGCCGAAGCCCTTGATCCGGTCCTCGTGGGCGGTGCCGCGAAGCACCTCGCTTCTTCTCGAGCCGTTGACGTGATTGGTGAAGATGAAGTCGTCTTCGGTGATGGCGCCGGCATGCACGACCTCGAGGATGATCTTGTTGCCCGCGCCGAGCCCGGTGATCTCGACATTGTCTCCCGCCTGGACGACATGAAGGCTCTTGAAGGAAGCCGATCCGAAATTCGTGAGATCGATCTTGTCGCTGCCCCCTCCGACCGCCAGGAAATCCTTGATCGTGTCGGTGCCGAAGCCGGGGTGAAACACGAAGGTGTCTCTTCCGGTCCCTCCCCAGGCGATGTCGCTGGCGCCGTCGCCCTCGAAATGCAACGTGTCCCGGCCGTCCCCTGCCGCATACTGGTCGGAGCCCGCGCCACCCCAGAGAACGTCCTTGCCGTCCTCGCCATAAAGCTGGTCGTTGCCGCCGTCGCCGAACAGAACATCTTTGCCGGAGGATGAGCCGGAGGTGCCGCCGAAACCGCCGACGATGACGTCGTTTCCGTCGCCGCCGTGGACCGTGTCATCGCCGCCGCGCGACCAGATCTTGTCGGCGCCGCCGCCGCCTTCGATGACGTTGGCAAGCGAATCGCCAAGGATCGTGTCGGCGCCGGCGCTGCCGATCACATTCTCGATGTTGACGAGGACATCGACGCCGATATCCGAGCCGTGGGCCAGCCCGACGGGCGTCGTCGCGCCCGAAATGCCGCCGAGAAGCAGCAGGGCGGCATAGGTTGTCGGATCGCCGGTGATCGACTGCGACGCATGATTCGTCGGCGTCAGGTCGATCGTCACACCGGCTTTCGTCGCCGAGTAGTCGACCGTATCCCCGCCGTCCCCACCATCGTAGACGTCGTTGCCGTCGCCGATCCGGGCGGCGATGACGTCATCGCCGCTTCCGGCATGGACCGCGTCGACGCCCGCGCCGCCGACCACCAGGTCGTTGCCCGCCCCGGCGTTGATGATATCGGCGCCGGTCGAGCCGGTGATCGTGTCGGCGTAGCTGCCGCCGGTGATGGCGAAGCCGTCGCTCTGCAGATGGAGGTCGATCGTCACCCCGACCGCGGCAAGAGCCGCGGAGACCGCCTCGACATTGACCAGCCTGGCGTCCGCGGCGACGTTTAGGTCGGTCGATGTGGCGGCCAGCTTCATCGTATCGGTGTTGGCGCCGCCATCGACCGTGTCGGCGCCGACGAAGCCGACGATGGTGTCGTTGCCCGCCCCGCCATAGACGATGTCGGCGGCGCTCGACCCGATCAGCGTGTCGCTATGGCCGCTGCCGGTGATGGTGAAGCCGTCGCTCTGCTGGTGGAGGTCGATCGTCACGCCGGCCGCGGCAAGCGCGGCGGAAACCGCCTCGACGTTGACGATCTTGCCATTCGCCGCCGCATTGAGGTCGGTCGATGTCGCCGCCAGCGTGATCGTGTCGGTGTTGGCGCCGCCGTCGACCGTGTCAGCGCCGACGAAGCCGACGATGGTGTCGTTGCCCGCCCCGCCATAGATAGTGTCGTTGCCCGTACCGCCGGTCAGCGTATCCCCGCCGCCCCCGCCCGAAAGCGTGTCGTTGCCGACCAGGCCCGACAGCGTGTCATTCCCGGCGCCGCCGGTGATGATGTCCCACTGGCTGGTGCCGATCAGGCTCTGGGCCTTGCCGGCACTGACCACCGCCGAACCGTCGATCACGATGCGGTCGTTGTCGGAGGCCTGCGGCATCCAGCTCGAAAATGTCCATCCGGAGAGGTCAACCGTCAGCGCCGAGCCGGTCGCCGCCGCCAGGACGTCGATCGTCACGGTGTCGGTGTGCGTATCCGTGCCGCTCACCGCGAGCGTCGTCGACAGACCGGCGCCAAGCTGGTCCGAGGTGAAGGTCGCACTCGATCCGAGCGCCAGGTTCTCGATCGACAGGATCGCCGAACCGGTGAAGTTGGCGCTGCCGCTTATGACCAGGGTGTCGCTGCCGCCGCCGCCGTCGTAGGTCTCGCCGGCAACCGCGTCGGCGCCGGCGACCACCAGAAAGTCGTTGCCGAGCCCGCCGTAGATGCTGTCCTGGCCGCTGCCACCCTTGATCGTATCGCCGCCGTTGCCACCATAGATCGTGTCGGCGCCAGTCGACCCGGTGATGATGTCGGCCGAGCCGCTGCCGGTGACGATGAACCCGTCGCTCTGCAGCTCAGGTCGATCGTCACACCGACGGCCCCGCCACCGTCGACGCGTCGATCTTCTCGACGTTGACGATCTGCGCGTCCGTCGCCGCGTTCAGGTCGCTCGACGTCGCATCGAGACGTGATCGTGTCGCCGGTGCCGTTGCCGCCGATCGACCGTGTCCGCGCCGACGAAGTCGACGAATCGTGTCGTCGCCCGTCGCCGCCGTAGATCGTGTCGGCCGCCGCGACCCGGTGATCGTGTCCGCGAAGCCGCTGCCGGTGATCGTGAAGCCCGCCGCGTCGGTCTGGACGCCGAGGTCGATCTCAACCCCGCCAGGACCCGTCGCCGACGACGCATCGATCTTCTCGACGTTGACGATCTGGAGGTCCGTCGCCGCGTTCAGGTCGCTCGACGTCGCATCGAGCGTGATCGTGTCGGTGTCGTCGCCGCCATCGACCGTGTCACCGCCGACAAAACCGACGATCGTGTCGTTGCCCGCGCCGCGCGTAGATCGTGTCCGCCGCCTGCGACCCGGTGATCGTGTCCGCGAAGCCGCTGCCGGTGATCGTGAAGCCCGCCGCGTCGGTCTGGACGCCGAGGTCGATCGTCAACCCCGCCAGGTCCCGTCGCCGACGACGCATCGATCTTCTCGACGTTGACGATCTGGAGGTCCGTCGCCGCGTTCAGGTCGCCCGACGTCGCATCGAGCGTGATCGTGTCGGTGTCGTCGCCGCCATCGACCGTGTCACCGCCGACAAAACCGACAATCGTGTCGTTGCCCGCGCCGGCGTAGATCGTGTCGCGCCGCCTGCGACCCGGTGATCGTGTCCGCGAAGCCGCTGCCGGTGATCGTGAAGCCCGCCGCGTCGGTCTGGACGCCGAGGTCGATCTCAACCCCGCCAGGACCCGTCGCCGACGACGCATCGATCTTCTCGACGTTGACGATCTGGAGGTCCGTCGCCGCGTTCAGGTCGCCCGACGTCGCACCAAGCGTGATCGTGTCGGTGTCGTCGCCGCCATCGACCGTGTCACCGCCGACAAAACCGACAATCGTGTCGTTGCCCGCGCCGGCATAGATCGTGTCCGCCCCGAGACCGCCCTCGATCGTGTCGGCCGCCGATCCCGCCGTAGATCGTATCGGCCGCCTGCGACCCGGTGATCGTGTCCGCGAAGCCGCTGCCGGTGATCGTGAAGCCCGCCGCGTCGGTCTGGACGCCGAGGTCGATCTCAACCCCGCCAGGTCCCGTCGCCGACGACGCATCGATCTTCTCGACGTTGACGATCTGGAGGTCCGTCGCCGCGTTCAGGTCGCCCGACGTCGCATCGAGCGTGATCGTGTCGGTGTCGTCGCCGCCATCGACCGTGTCACCGCCGACAAAACCGACAATCGTGTCGTTGCCCGCGCCGGCATAGATCGTGTCCGCCCCGAGACCGCCCGTCGATCGTGTCGGCCCCGATCCCGCCGTAGATCGTGTCGGCCGCCTGCGAACCGGTGATCGTGTCCGCGAAGCCGCTGCCGGTGATCGTGAAGCCCGCCGCGTCGGTCTGGACGCCGAGGTCGATCACAACCCCGCCAGGACCCGTCGCCGACGACGCATCGATCTTCTCGACGTTGACGATCTGGAGGTCCGTCGCCGCGTTCAGGTCGCCCGACGTCGCATCGAGCGTGATCGTGTCGGTGTCGTCGCCGCCATCGACCGTGTCACCGCCGACAAAACCGACAACGTGTCGTTGCCCGCGCCGCATAGATCGTGTCCGCCCCGAGACCGCCCTCGATCGTGTCGGCCATCCCGCCGTAGATCGTGTCGGCCGCCTGCGACCCGGTGATCGTGTCCGCGAAGCCGCTGCCGGTGATCGTGAAGCCCGCCGCGACTCGGTCTGGACGCCGAGGTCGATCTCAACCCCGCCAGGTCCCGTCGCCGACGACGCATCGATCTTCTCGACGTTGACGATCTGGAGGTCCGTCGCCGCGTTCAGGTCGCCCGACGTCGCGACGAGCGTGATCGTGTCGCCGTCGTCGCCGCCATCGACCGTGTCGACCGCCGACAAACGCCGACGATCGTGTCGTCGCCCGCGCCGCCGTAGATCGTGTCGCGCCGAGACCGCCCTCGATCGTGTCGGCACTCCCGCCATAGATCGTGTCATCCCGGTGCCGCCGGTGATGATGTCCGCGTAGCCGGTGCCGGTTATGTTGAGGGAACTGGCAAGGATGCCGGACCCGTCGACGATGATGACGTCGTCATCGCTGGCACCAGCCTGGAAAAAGGTGACTGCCGTCGAAAGATCGAAGGTTCAGCCGCCGGTGACAACGGTGACTGTGAGGATGTTGGAATCCGTGCCATCGATCGGATCCGGAATGACGGCTGAAGTCGTTCGAATTTGCAGTAATAGGTGTTGTCACGCTACACGCCTCGGTTCATCAGAACTCGCCGCAGTCGCCAAGCGCGAGCGATATCGTTTTTGAAAATCCTTATTGCGGAGGAGCAGGAGGCGGCGGTTCCGGACTCTGCTCGACGATGGTCTGATCGATCGTCTCCTTGCCGTGGAACTTTTCAACGGCGCTGGCGCCCTTGCCAACGGTGATCCCACCGCTGCCGCCCTTGGCCACATCATTGAGCGTCACCGACGTGACGTTGAACTCCACCGCGCCGAGCGCCCCGACCTCGACGGCCTGGTTGATCCTGAGCTGGAAGGCCCGCGCATCGATCCGCGACTTGACCGAACAGACCCCGCCGGTACAGACGACCTTGGTGCAACTCTTGCCCGGGGCGGCGGACTTGACCTTGTTGGTCTGGCACGCGGCATCATGCGTTACATAAGCGGCACCGCCGCGGATAACCAGTGTCGCGACCGGCGTATTGATGGTCGCGCCGCTGCCATGGCTGATCTGTCCGCCGACGAAGCGGAGCGCGCCCTTGGTCAGGCTGGCGGCGAAGTTGCCGCCGCTGGCCTTGGGATTGTAAACGAATTTGTCGATGACCAGATCGCTGTTCGGGCCGATGGTCATCGTCGACTTGTCGTTGAACATGACCTGGAGCGATCCGGTGCCGGTCGTCTTGATCCGCTCCTGGGCGAGAATCTCGGTGCCGATCTTGAGCGTCCGGGCGCTGCCGCCCGGCGGTGTTCCGGTCGACGACGGGCGAACCGCCGCGGCCGCGCCGACCGATTCGGAACGGGCGGCACCTGCCGTCAGCATGAGGGCGGTCGCGAACCCGATGCACGCGACTGCGAAAGCACGTTGCGTTTTCATGGCCACCTCTAGAATCTGCCCTGCGGACCGAAGATCACACTGACGTTCTCATAGTCGTCCCGATCGAGGTTCGAGATGTTCTTGGAATACTCGACGGCGACGCCAAAGGCGATCTTCTCGCGTATCGGTATTTCAAGATTCGCGCCGACGGTCCACAAATCATCCTGGCGTTTCGTGTCGAGCGACGCATAGGTTTCGGGCGGCGCAATGCCCTTGAAGTTCGTGAAGGCGAAGCTCGCATAGGGCGCCAGTGACCAGTTCTCCACGCCAAACATGTCGAAGTTGATCTGCATCGACAGGCTCGCGACATATTGATCGTAGCTCTGATATGCCGCGGCGGCGTTGTTGTCGTTGATCGCGAAGCGCGACAACCAGCTGACGTTTTCCGAAATCTGGCCGTTCATGTTGACGGCATAGGTGAAGAGGTCGCCGTCCTGGTTGGTGGCGTCCGGATAGTTGTCGGAATTGTAGTAGGTGCGATTCTTGTATTCGAACTGCGGCTCGACCCACCAGCCGTCGGCGAAGGTCAATCGCGTCAGGACGCCCGCCCCGACCGCCGTCTGATACACCGGGCCGCCGAGCGAGATGGCTTGCGCCAGCCCGTAGGGCTTCAGCGACAGGGCGCCGTTGTCGGAGACAAACCGGGGGCCGGCCATGACCTCCGCGAATCCGAGATCGAGGCGGTCGACCTTGTCCTGATCCGCGTAGTAGCCGGAGACCGTCGCCTCGAACACGGTGTTGTCATTGATCGGTTCACTCAGCCCGAGCGTCCCCAGCGCGAAGGCGTTCCAGTCCGCCTCCGGCTTCTCGAACGGAAGCGGCTCGGATAGTCCAAGGGCAACGGATCCATGGTTGGCGTTGCTCTGGTAGCGCGCGCCGACCTGGCCGAAACCGCTCCATGGCGACGGCCGGGTTTCGCGATCGGCCACCTGGAGAAGGCGAGCGCCTTCGGCGCGCTGCTCGGCGGTCAGTTTGGGCAGCGCCATGGCATCCTTGATGTAGCCGGCCGCCGCGGCATAGGACTGAATCTGCATGTAGTAGCGCGCGGCCTCCAGTTGGAGGGCGGCGTTGCCGGGATCGTAGAAGATCAGCCGTTCGACCGCGCCGATCGCAGCGTCGTAATCCTGCAATTGCACAGCGAGGTCGATCAGACGCCGGTTCAGTGCGCGATCAGAGGGATCGATCAGCAGCTGCTGGTAAGTGGCATCGAGTTGGCTCTTCAGCGTCGCAGAATCCGTCGCGGCGCCCAAAGCCAGCGATGGCGTGAACGCAAAAAGCAACACCCCGCAGCCAAGGAGACGCAACAATGACACCGGCCGAAATCCCAAACGCAGCACCTTTGTCAGACACAAATATCATAGCGGCAGACACGCGCCAGCCGTTAATACTTTCTCCATTCATTGTTGACGCATAACCGAGGGGGAGGGAAGCCGAATTCTTAGGCACAAAAGTCCGCGGGCACCGTGAGTTTCGCGATCGTCGCGCCTTTCGGATCGACATAGGTCATGTGGAACGCGACGCCATTGTCGTTCAGGAAGCGGATTTCCCGCGAACCCTGACCGCAAAACAGCGATTTGACAGTCCTCATGACGTAGGCGTCGAAATCCTGGATTTCCGCTTGCGGCATCGCCCTGCCGACGGAATAACCAAGGTTCAGCGTCATTCCCGTCGTCTCGACGCTGTTCAGGACGATCTCCGGTCCGGCATCGCGCGGCAGGGTTTCCTGCAATTTTCCCGCAAAGAGTGCGAGCCGCTCCCTGACGTCTCCCGATTGCGCCTCCGAGGCGAGAGTCTCGGGCGATGGTGCCGGAAGGGTCGGCGCCGCGGCCGTGACATCCGGCGCTGTTTCGGTTGCCGTGCCTCCGGAATTCTCCAGACCGGCTGCCTTCAGGGCATCCGACGATCCCGCCTTGATCATCTCGACCATGGCCTCGAAGGCGGGACCGAGCCGATCCGTCGAGGAAACCGCCAACCCCGCCGCCCCGGCGACCAGCCCGACGACGAAGGCGATGGCGACCGCACCAAAACCGAATCGTCCGCGCGGGCGAGGTTCGCCGATGTGTTCGCGCGGCTGCTCGTACGGGTGGTCTTCCGCGTAGGACCGGGGGCGGTCGCCGACGAAGACCGGCTCATGGCGAACCGTCACCACGGTTTTTCGCCTGCTCCGCAAGCTCGATATCAGGGCCGAGGCCACCAGGAAGACGAAGATCGTCAGGACGGCCGCAATCACCCCGGAAAACAGCGGGCTTTCGCCGATGATCGACCCAAACATCGTTTCAGATTGGCCCTGTCGGTTCTTTCGCCGGCGATGTTAGTGCACTGGCGCCTGACGGGCCAGCATTCAACGCGGCAGCGCCTGCCCGGAATCCGGCCGGCGTGCGAATCGCCGCGAGACCACCCGCATCAGCGGATCAGTCTGCTCAGTTTCCGGAAGGACGGCGAGGACGCCGTCCGCAACCATTCGAACACCACCATTTCCGTGGTGACGATGGAGACGCCCGCGGCGCCAAGACGATCGAGGGCGACCGCCCTGCTCTCGGCGCGGCGGGAATCGACCGCGTCCGCGACGACGAAGACGCGATCATCCGCCCCTCGCCCGGCGAGATGCAGATCGAATGCCGATTGCAGGACGCAGACATGCAACTCACTACCGGCGACGACGACCTGCGGGCGGTCTTCGGCCTTGAACCTCTCGCTGAGCGCTGCGTTTCGCACACAGGAAAACTCGACCTTGCGGTAGATATCCTCGTCGCGCGACAGGCCTCGCAGCTCCGGAACGGTCGGCCCCAGACCCTCCGGATACTGCTCGGAAACGATGATCGGGACGTCGAGCTCCGCCGCCGCCTTCATCAGGATGGCGCAATTGCGGACAAGGCCGTCGCGGTCGGTCAACACCGGCGCGAGTCGCGCCTGGACATCGACGATCAGCAGCAGCGAACGGGATGAATCGATCAGCATCGCGCGTCTCCGGTGCCCCCGGTGGCGGCAAATGGTCCGGGCGGCAAGACAAACCTACTACAGCCGCAGCGGGGATCGGGCGCAAGCGCGGCAGCGCCGGCGGCCGGCAGCCCGGACCCGCACCACGGATTAGCCCTACTGGGCCCGCGACAATTGCAGCTTGCAGTCGGGCCGGTTCAGATTGTGCTGGACGCAAAGCGAATGGGTCAGGATTAGCGTGTTCTGGTTGGGCATCTCGTAGTACCAGAGCTCGCCCGGGGGCAGTGGACCGTTGCTGCCTGTGGAGGTGGAATAGTGCTGATGCACCTCGAGCCGCAGCCACTGCTCCTGGGTGAACCAGCGGCCCGCGATCCAGTCGTAGCCGCCCGACACGCCGACCTGCATGGCGAAGGACTTCTGGAACTCGCCGGTGGCCATGAAGCTATATTCAACGCGGACGACCGTGCCGGTCGCCGGGTCGGTTCCCTGGCCGACCCAAGCGCCGACCATCGGACCGGGTTGCGCCACGGCCGTCGCACCGACCAGGACGAAAATCAGGGTGGCGGCGACGCCGAGCCTGTGAATGAGCATGGGTCTTCTCGCTACCTGTTGCCGGCGACCGGCTCCACGCCAGATCCCTCCCCTTCCGCACCTCATGCCGAAGGGGAGTGGCACCTCCGCAAGTCCAACGATGGCGAGTCACGGGCGCCGGCTGCCATGACCTGGATCAATCCTTCGACGCCGCTGGAACCGAAGCGACGGAGGGATCACCTCCTTCCGGGCTGCTGCGGCGCCGGTTCACCGATAGCTTAGTCGCGAGACGCCGCGGAGTTCTTCGGGTGTCGGGGTGGGATATCCGAAGAATTCCAGATAGGCCGGGATCTGCTCATACAGCATGTCCTCGCCGATCTGGGTCATGCAGCCGCGTGCCCGTGCGGCTGCAAGGAATGGCGTCTCCGCCTGCTTCATCACGACCTCGCCGACGAAGGACGACCGGTCGATCCGTGCAACGTCCATCGGCATCGGATCGCCGTCATCCATGCCGAGCGGCGTCCCGTTGACAACGATGTCGAAGCCCGCGGGATCGTTGGACCCGGTCTCCACCGCCAGGTCCGGATAGTGGCTGGCGAGCGCCGAGGCGAGTTTTTTCGATGCCGCCGGATCGGTGTCGAACAGGCCGAGGCGTGCCGCGCCCTCGCGCGCCAGCGCGGCGGCGATGGCGGAACCGACGCCACCACTGCCGACCACCAGCGCGCTCGCACCCGCGATCCGACGGCCCTTGCGGAGGACGCCACGCACGAATCCCTCGCCGTCGAACATGTCGCCGATCAGCCGGCCTTCCGGATCGCGCCGCACCGCGTTGCAGGCGCCGCACACCTGGACGGTCGTGCTCGCCGCGTCGAGCAGGGATACGGTGGCGACCTTGTGCGGCATGGTGACGATCGCGCCGGCTATGTTGCGCAACCGCAGGACCAGCCGCAGGAATGGCGGATAGTCAACGGCCTCGCAGCCCATCGGCACGACCACCGTGTCGATGCCGCGGGACTCGAACCACGGATTGTAGATCATCGGCGCCCGGAAGATCCCGGTCGGCACGCCGATATGCGCGATCACCTTCGTGTGGCCGGAGATCATCGATATCTCACCGAATGCGGTGTCCCCTTCGCCGGCCGCGAGGCGCCGGGCGCAGCCCGGACCTAGAGGAGGATGGCCACGATCGGCGGCCAGCACAGCATCACGGCCAGCGCGACCACCTGAATGGCGATGAACGGCAGGAAGCCGGCGAAGATCGCGGTCAGCGTGATGTTCTCGGGTGCGACCGATTTCAGGTAGAAGGCGGCCGGGCCGAAGGGTGGCGACAGGAAGCTGACCTGCATGTTCATGCAGAAGGTGACGCCGAACCAGATCGCCACCTGCTCCGGGGTGACATGGCCGAACCAGCCGATCTGATCTGCGGGCAGCTTGAGGACGATCGGCAGGAAGACCGGCATGATCAGAAGCACGATCCCGACCCAGTCCATGAACATGCCCATGATCAGGAAGATCACCATCATCAGAAGGATGATCCCCATCGCCGGGAGCTGCATGCCGATGATCAGGTTCGCCACATAGGTCGGTCCCCCGGCAAGCGTATAGGAGGCCGCGAGCGCGGCCGCGCCGATCGTCACCCAGATGATCGTGCCGGTGGACTTCGCAGTGCGAATGAGGCTGTCCCAGACGATCTCGAAGGTCATTTCGCGCCGGATCAGCGAGATCACGAAAACCGCGATCACGCCCATGCCGGCAGCCTCGGTGATCCCGGTGACGCCGCCATAGATCGAGCCGAGCACCACTCCGATCACGATCAATGGCGCCACCAGCCCCTTGCCGATCTGCCAGGCCTTGCCTGTGTGCTCGCGGCCGAAGAAGGCGAGAACCGCCAGCGCCGCCAACAGCGCGCCGACGATCCACGGCAGGTCGGCGGGCATGCCGAGCGAGATCGTTTCCATGCCTTCGGTAAGCTGATTCTGTCCGGTCACGACGAAGAAGAGATTGCGCACCAGGAGGACCGCCGAGGCCATCACAACCAGGATCGCCAGGAAGGCGAGGAACAGGGCCCGCTTCTCGGCGCCGGTCGGATCGTCCGGCTGGGGCGGTGGCAGCGGGGCCTGTTCGGGACGCAGGTTGGCGCGCAGCAGGATGTAGATGACGTAGAACGAGGCCAGCATGAAGCCGGGCAGGAAAGCCGCCGTGAAGAGGGCCTGAATGGAGGTCTCGGTGATCAGCCCGTAGAAGATCAGCACGATCGAGGGCGGGATCATCGTGCCGAGACTGCCCGAGGCGCAGATCGTGCCGACGGCGAATTTCTGATTGTAGCCAAGCCTCAGCATCTGCGGCAGCGCGATGAGACCGAGCAGCACGACCTCGCCGCCGATGATCCCCGACATCGCTGCCATGATGACGGCCATGATCGAGGTGACCAGCGCAATCCCGCCCCGCGTGCGCGAGAGCCACAGGTTCAGCGAGGTATACATGTCGCGCGCGATGCCGGATCGCTCGAGCAGCGCGGCCATGAAGATGAACAAGGGCACCGAGATCAGGACGTAGTTCGTCATCTGCCGGTAGATCGCCTGGCCGAGGACGTTCAGCGGCCCTCGGCCGAAATCGCCGTAAAGCAGATCGGGGCCGAACTTCAGCACCAGCGTCAGGACGGCAAGGACGGCCGAGGCGAGGCCGAGCGGCATGCCGATCGCCAAGCAGCACGAACATGGAAATGAGAAGGATCAGGCTGAGCGTGCCGATATCAACCATTCTTGTCGGCCCCCAGCGCCTTGCGGATCTGCTCGATCTCGTGCTCGTCGACCTCGTCGGCGCCATGATGCTCGGGCGCCTTGTTCCAGTCGGCAATCAGGTTCGACGTGGCCTGGAGCGCGACAAGGCCGATGATGACCAGTATCGCCGCCTTGACCGTCGACGGGAGCGGCGGATCCCATGCGGTGCCGAAGGTCTCCATCCGCTCCAGTTTCGCCAGCACCTCGTTATAGCCGCCCCAGACAAGCGAGATGACGAAGACCCAGATCAGCACCACGGTCACCGTATCGGACAGCTTCCGGGCCCAGCGCGGCATCAGGTCGTAGATGATATAGATGCGGATATGGCTGCGCTGCTGCATGGCGTAGAGCCCGGCCAGCAGAAAGATAAAGCCGGCGATCCACAGCGACAGTTCGTTGGCCCAGAGCGTCGGCTTGGAAAAGACGTAGCGGACGACGACCTCGTAGAACATCACGCCAACCACGACCGCGACGCCGATCATTGCGAAGCGTCCGAGGATCAGCGACAGGATGTCGAAGGGTCCCGTCGGCTCCACCTCGATCGCGCCGCGGCTGTCGGAAAGATAAAGGGCCGTGGCGAGGAAGGCCGCGAGCAGCAGCCAGAGCAAGACGCGCACGATCGTGTGGTCGCCCGGCCTCAGGAGCGTCGACATGCTGACATCGCTTCCGAGGAACAGGCTGCCGATCACCAGCCAGAGCCAGACGAGCCCCGTCGCGACCAACAGCCCGATCATCAGCAATCGAATGGGCCGCCGTAGCGGTCCCAGCCAAAGGCTTTGCCCGTCCACCGCTATCCTCCCGATACCATCCGGGCGGGCCCGCGGGGCCCGCCCGGATCTGCTACGCGCAAAACGGCATCGGTCTTATTCGGGCAGGACGCCGATCGACTTCAGATAGGCCTGGTGGCTCGCGACGAGCGACTTGGCTTCCGGCGTCGTGGCGAATTCCGGCCAGGTCTCGATCGCCGCCGCGCGGAACGCGGCGCGGTCCTCCGGCGACCAGTCCCAGATCTTCACGCCGGCAGCTTCGAGGTCACGCGCCGCCTGGGCGTTCGCCTTCGCCGACGTCAACGCCTGCTGCAGCGCCAGATTCCCCATGGCAACTGTCATGATCCGCCTCTGATACTCAGGCATCGCGTCCCACACCGCCTTGTTGCAGGCAAGGTGGTCGGACGGCATCGAGTGGAAGCCCGGATAGGTGGCGTTGTTGGCGACGTCGTAGAGGCCCATCCCCTTGTTGTTGGCAAGGATCGAGGCGTCGGCGCCGTCGATGATCCCGGATTGCAGGGCGGTAAAGACCTCGGTGAAATCCATCACCACAGGCTTGGCGCCGAGCTTCTCGAAGATCTTGGTCTCCATCCCCGGCGGGGAGCGGAACTTCCAGTCCTTGAGGTCGGCCACGCCCCGGATCGGCTTGCTGGAAGCCAGCGATTCCTGGCCGACGACCCACCAGCCGATCAGCTGCATGCCATATTTGTTGTAGAGCTTCTGGGCCTCCTCGAGGCCCCCGCCGGTATAGAGCCAGCCGAGCTGCTGGAACGGTGTGTCGTAACCGCCCATGATGTCGCCGACGAACTGGAAGGCGGGATTCTTGCCGGTCTGATAGGCGCCGCCGGTCATGTCGCAATCGAGGATGCCGTTGGCCGCGGCATCGAATGTCTCGACCGACGCGACCACCGACGAGGAATAGAACATCTCGATGGTGATATCGCCGTTCGACATCGTCTGGACGTCGTCAACAAACTGCGCGGCGTTCTTGCCGGAGATCGTTTCCGGCCCGTAGTGGGTCTGGATACGCAGGTGCGTCTTCTCGGCGGCAGCCGGCGCGGCCGCCATAAGCACGATCGCGGTCGAAACCAATAACGTTCTGAATTTCATGGATTTTTCCTCCCTTTGGTCTGACGGACCGGCGCTTTTCGCTTGTTATTGGAGGCATGGTAGACCATTTGCGACAAATCCACCAACCACGGCATCGGCACGATCCGGTCCACCTCGGGATTGCACCGACCGGCGCCCGCTGTCCGGAAGTGGCGCGTCGGCGACATCCGGGCATGTTGGATTCAGGTCGCTGGAGCCGCGACCTTGACCCGCCGGACCGCGCGGGCGCGCAGCGGCTTGTAGGCGGTCACCTTGATCTCGACCCGGCAGTCGAACATGAAGTCGACACGGAAGATCGATCGGGTCGGACGGTTCCGCTTGAAGACCTCGGCATAGGCCTCGTTCATCTCCGCGAAGTCGCGGGGGTCGCGCAGCCAGACCGACGTGTCGACCACGTCGTCCAGCGTGCAGCCGGCTTGCCTCAGCGAGGCCTCGACGGCCCTGAGGCTCGCGCGGGTCTCGTCGGCGACACTGCGTGGCGGCAGCGTGTTGCCGTCGCTGACGACGAGCCCCTTCTCGTCATAGACCACATCGGCCGGATCGAACGCGTGGTCGCCCTGGGCCGAGGTGAAGACGAAGTCCCCGGCCCGCATGGCGAGCGAGATCGGGAATCCCGGCTCGCTGCCGAAGGACTGGCGGAGCGCCGGCTTCGCGGCCTTGCGCGTGGCGCGCTTCGCCGCCCCGGCCCCGGCGCGCTGCGCCGTCCCAGTCTTGCGCGCGGCAGCGTTGTCCGTGGCAGTTTTGCGGGATGCCGGTTTCTTCTGCGGCTTGGCCTGTTTCATCTTGTCTCCTGCCCCTAGTGGTCGGCGAGCGCAAATCCGTTCATGTCGATCGCGGGAGTCCTCCCCGCGACGAGGTCGGCCATGACGTGGCCCGACCCGCACCCCATCGTCCAGCCGAGATGGCCGTGGCCGGCAGCGATGAAGAGATTCTCAAGCGGCGAGCGGCCAAGGATCGGCGTCCCGCTCGGCGTTACCGGCCTGACGCCCGCCCAGAACTTCGCGGTCGCCGGGTCGTAGCATTTGGCGAAATCGGGAAAGACGCTGATGACGTTATCGACGATCGCCTGGCAGCGCGCCCGGCTCGGCGTTGTGTCGTAGTCGGCGACCTCCGCCGAGCCGGACACCCGAAGCCGGTCGCCGAGCGGCACCAGGCCAAAAATGCGGCCGTCATCGGCGATCGGCATTTGCGGCCGGTCGGCCCACGGCTCGCCGGAGACGGTGATGGTGACGCCCTTGACCGGATAGATCGGCACCTTGACGCCGACGGTCTTGAGCACGAGCGGCGTGAAGCTCGCCAGCGCCGCGACAAAGGCGTCTCCCTTGATCGGGCCGCGGCTGGTCTCGACCGTGCCGACGCGCCCGCCATCCCGGGTCAGCCCCTTGATCTCGGTTTCGTAGTGGAACCTGACGCCGAGACCGGCCGCCGCTTCCGCAAGCGCGGTGGTGAATTTGTGGCAGTCGCCGGCCTCGTCGCCGGGGAAATGGAGGCCGCCGACCAGCGAGGAGACCGTCGGCTTCAGCGACGGCTCGAGCTTGACGCACTCCTCCGGCGTCAGCGCCTTGAACGGCAGGCCGTGCTGGCTGAACAGCTCGGCCATCTTGCGGCTCGCCTCGAAGGATTCCGGGCTGATATAGACCTTCAGCATCCCGTTGGTGCGCATGTCGTAGTCGACGGCGATCTCCGAGCGGATCTGGTCGACGACCGCGATGCTGTGCAGCGCGATCCGGAGGTTGGTCAGCGCGTTCTGCCTGAAGCGCTCGGGCGTGCAATTGGCGATGAACTTCAGCCCCCAGCCCCACATCTTCGGGATGGCGCCGTAGCGGACCAGCAGCGGCGCATCTTCCTGGCCGAGCCATTTCAGGATCTTCTTCGGCATGCCGGGCTGCGACCACGGCTCGACCTCGGCGGCATGGAGCACGCCGCCATTGCCGAAACTGGTCTCCAGCGCCGCGCCCTTCTGGCGCTCGACCACCTCGACCTCGTGGCCGGCCCTGGCGAGGAAATAGGCGGTCGCCGTGCCGACCACGCCGGCCCCGAGCACGATCGTCTTCATCGCCCCTCCCCGCTTCGCTCAATAGCCGCGCGCATCGACCGGCCAGATGTCGACCAGCGTGTCGCCGCGCACGCAGTGATAGCGATTGTAGAGATTGATGGTCGGGTCGCAGTGCGGCGGCAGGAACACCGCCGGCTCGCCGAGCTTCAACGCACCGCCCTTCGGGTCGTATTTGAGGTCGCCATGCTCGTCGCCCTCGAACACGAAGCGGACATCGGTGAGCCTGGGCTCGATCAGCAGCGGCATGCCACCCTCGGTGGCGAAAGCCTTGTAGCCGGCATTGACGATGGCATGGCCCTCGCGCGAGGCGATCACCGTCGCAAGCACGAAGAGGGCCGCCTCGAACGGGCGCTCGCCGGTCCGCTCGATCTCGTAATATTCGCGGTCCATGAACGGATAGGAGCCGGGCTGGATCTCGGTGAAGACGCCGGCGGCGACGTCGGTGTCGAAGGTGCCGGTGCCGCCGCCGGTGACGATCTCCGGCGCCAGGTCCGCGGCCTTGAGGGTGGCGATCAGATCGCGGATGCGGGCAATCTGCTCCTCGGCGGCCGCCTTGCGTCCGGCCGGATCGGTGATGTGCTGCAGGTGGCCGTAATAGGCGTGGAAACCGCGATAGCGGAGATGCGGCGACGCCTTGACCTTGCCGGCGAGCGCCACCACCCCGTCGACGGCGGCGATCCCCGTCCGGTCCTGGCCGACGTCGAACTCGACCAGCAGCGACAGCGGCTTGCCGGCCTTCCCGGCCGCTTCGGCGAGCCAGTCGATATTGGCCGGATCCTCGACCGCGAGGATGAAGCCGTTGGCGCGGGCATTGAGAGCGATGGCGCGCTCGATCGCCGCCGGGGTCACGGCCTCGGAGGTGACGAGGATGTTGTCGATGCCGCCGTCGGTCATGATTTCGGCTTCGCCGAGGGTGGCACAGCAGATACCGATGGCGCCCTCCGCGATCTGCCGGCGGGCGATCTCGATCGACTTGGCGCCCTTGGCGTGCGGCCTGAGCGCGACGCCGGCCGCCTTGGTGAGCTTCGCCATGGTCGCGAGGTTGTGCTCAAGCGCGTCGAGGTCGAGAAGAAGCGCCGGTGTGTTGAGCTGTGTCCGGCTGCCTTTGACGCCGATGAAGCGCTGGTTCGGCCCGAGGTTCTTCGCGGTATCAGCCATCGTTTCCCCCTGTCCCGATCCTCGCCACGTCAACGGCGCCGAAAAGCGGCATCAAACGGGCGATTGTCGGGTTATGTACGGTTGCGCGGTACATTAGGTCATTCTATCCTTTTTCGTGGACAGGCGGGTTCGCCGTGCGGGCGGGAAGCCTCTGTTTTTCGCCGGAAGGTGGTCATCGCGTCGAATGTACCGACCTGATGACAATTGACCCGGCCGGGCCGGCGACACAGCAAGGAGGCGGCGATGACCATCATTCCCGGACGGTTCAGCGGCAAGCGGGCGGTGGTGACCGGCGCGAGCGCCGGCATCGGCTACGCGGCAGCGCTGCGCTTCGCCGCCGAGGGCGCCAAGGTGGCGCTCATCGCCCGCCGCGCCGAGCCACTCGCGGCCGTCGCCAAAGAGATCGCCGACGCCGGCGGCGAGGCGCTCGCCATCACCGCCGATTGCGCCGTCGAGGACGAGGTCGCCGCGGCCATCGACAAGGCGGCGGCCGCCTGGGGCGGGCTCGACATCGTCGTCTCCAATGCCGGCATCGAACTCCTCGGCGAGGATGATCGCGTCGACCGGCTCGATCTCACCGTCTGGGACAAGCTGCTGACCACCAACCTCACCGGCCAGTTTCTGACCTGCAAGCACGGCGCGCGCCATCTGCTCGCCACCGGCGGCGGCGCCATCGTCTGCCTCGGCTCGAACACCGGCTCTCTCGGCATGGCGACCAACGAGCCGGCCTACAGCGCCAGCAAGGGCGGCATCTTCGCCATGATGAAGGTGATGGCGATCGACTATGCCCGCCTCAACATCCGGGTGAACATGGTCATTCCCGGCTTCATCGATACGCCGATGAACGCCCCGGTGATGAAGGATCCGAAGGAGCTTGCCTATTGGAGCAACCAGATCCCGATCGGTCGCACGGGCACCGCCGAGGAATGCGCCTCGGCGATCCTCTGGCTCGCCTCCGACGAAGCAAGCTACTGCATCGGTACCGCACTGGTGGTCGATGGCGGCCAATCCTCGATCTGAGCGCACCAGGCACCCCTCCCCGGCTCAGGCAACCGACTGAAGCAGAAGCACGGCATCCTCCTCGAACGGCGGCGCCAGGATCACAGATCCTTCCGCCGCGAGCGTGCCGCCCGACAGGCGTTGCCCGCTTGCCGGCTCGAACCAGACGACGGCGACCCGCGGGCCGCCGAGCACGGTCAGGTCGACGCCAACCGGCCGCCGCACCGGCAGATAGGCGACGCCGAGCCGGCCATCGCCTGTCATCGCCGCCGTCACCCGGTCGAGACCGCGCGCCTCCCCGAGACCGCTGGTGACGAGGCGGAGCCCGATGTCGGGGACCAGCTCGCTCCACGGCAGCGCGCGGAAGAAGCCGCCCCAGCGGGCCATCGCCACCGAGCCCGGCAGGTCGAGCGCCGCCTGCCAGCCGTCCCAGAACAGCCACATCGGATAATTGCCCATGCAGTGGCCGTTGCCGCCGCACAGCACCGACCAGTAGGCCTGCCGGCGGATCTGCTGGTCGCTGGCATTGTGCTCGCCCTCGTAGGTCGACTCGATCAGGAAGAACGGCCACGGCGGATTGCGCTGCCAGTCGGCGATCAGCGAGCGATGGACGATGCCATAGGTGTAGGTGACGTTGACGTCGAGCCACGACGATCCGGCGAAGGATTCGATCGGCGAGAATTCCGGATGCGGGTGGGCCGTGAACAGGTTCGTCACGCCCGCGCCGCGGATGCCCTCGGCGATCGCGTCGAGGCCGGCGCGTGCCTCGTCCGGATGCCAGTCGCCGCCGATCATCCAGATGATGTTGGCGAAGCGGCCGAAGCGGCGGCCAAGGTATTCGCCATAGGCGCGGCAGCCGTCGGGGCCGGTCGCGACGATCTCGTCGTTCCAGCCATCGAGGCGGAGCGAGAGGCCGTTGCCGCGGTCGTGGCGGTAGCCGACGTAGCAGGGCGCCAGCAGCACCGCGATGCCGCGCTCCGCGCAGGCGTCGAGGACGCGTTCGGCCGCATCGAAATAGGCGTCGTTCGGCGTGCTCATGTCGCCCGGCGTCGAGAACGGCTCGCGGCCGGCGAGGTCGCGCGGCGGGTCGCGGGAGAAGAGGTGCTCGACGAGGCTGACGATGAGGGTGTTGAAGCCCTTGGCCCGACGGTCGTCGAGATAGCGGACGGCATCTTCATAGGTGAGGTTGGCGATGAGCGACCAGGCGGCGTCGCCCTGGATCAGGAACGGATTGTCCTCGGCATCGACGAGCCGGCGGCGATCCGCCGAGATCGTCAGCGGGTAGCGGGCCGGCGGACCGGGCTCGGGCAGCGGGACAGGCGGTTGGACCGGCTCCGGACGATGCGGCCGGTGATAGGGATGCGGATTGTCCGATGCGGCAGGCATGTTCATGTGGTTTCGGCCCGATGATCGACGCGATTGCCTTCGGCGTCGAAGAACTGGAGATGTTCGGCGGGGAAATGGACGTGGATGTCGTCGCCCTCGCGGACCGGGGTCCCGGCGTCGACGCTGGCAATGAATGACGCCCCGCCTTTGGCGATCAGGAAGACGTTGGAATCCGCGCCGACCCGCTCGATGAGATCGACCTTTGCCGGCACCGCACCCGGGTGCGCGGCATCGACGACCGCGATGTGCTCCGGCCGAATGCCGACGGTTGCCGGACCGACGGCCAGCCCGGCCGGCGCGCCGTGGTCGGCGGGGAGTCCGGACGTGCTGCGAAAGACGGCTCCCTGGGCGCCGGTCTCGATGCGCCCTTCCAGCAGATTCATCGGCGGGCTGCCGACGAAGCGGGCGACGAAGGTGTTGGCCGGCGTGGCGTAGATCTCGCTCGGGCTGCCGACCTGCTGGATCCGGCCCTTGTTCATGAGCACGATCCGGTTGGCCATGGTCATCGCCTCGACCTGGTCGTGGGTGACGTAGATGGTGGTTCGGCCGAGGCGCTTGTGGAGGCGCAGCAACTCGGTCCGCATCTCGACGCGCAGGAGCGCATCGAGATTCGACAGCGGCTCGTCCATCAGGAAGGCGAGCGGCTCGCGGACGATCGCCCGGCCAAGGGCGACGCGCTGGCGCTGGCCGCCGGAGAGTTCGTCGGGAAAGCGGTCGAGCTCGGCGGCGAGCTGCAGGAGGCCCGCGGTCGCCTCGACCCGCCTGCGCACCTCCTCGCGCGGCATGCCGCCCATTTTCAGCGGAAACCCGATATTCTCCGCCACGGTCATGTGCGGGTAGAGGGCATAGTTCTGGAAGACCATGGCGACGTTGCGGGCGCTCGGCTTGAGGTAATTGGCGAGCTGGCCGCCAACATAGATCTCGCCGTCGGTCACCTCCTCGAGGCCGGCAATCAGCTTGAGCAGCGTGCTCTTGCCGCACCCGGAAGGACCGAGCAACGCGACGAACTCGCCCGCCTCGATCGACAGGTCGACGGCACTGAGCGCAACGGTCTTGCCGTAGCGCTTGGTGACCTCGATCAGATCGATGGTGTGCCCGGTATCGGCCTGCATTTTCTGTGACGCCGCCTCCTTCATTGCTTCAGCGCCCCCGCCAGCGACCGCGCCAGGAACTGACGCTGCAGGATGAAGAACAGGATGGCGATCGGCACCAGCGACATGACCGCGGACGCCGACCACAGCCCGTAGTCGACGCCGCCGTGAGCGCGAAGCGACGCGACGCCGACGGTGAGCACAAGCAGGTCGTCGCTGGTCGTCGCGATGAGCGGCCAGATGAAGCTCATGAACTGGTCGGTGAAGATGATCACCGCCAGCACCACCAGGCCCGGCTTGATCAGCGGCAGGGTGATGCGCCAGTAGATCTGGAACTCGTTGAGGCCGTCGAGCCGCGCCGCGTTCTCGAGATCCTTCGGCAGGCCGAGGATGAACTGGCGCATGAGGACCGCCCCGAGCGGGCTGGCGAGCGGCGGCAGGATCAGCGCGAAATAGGTATTGATCAGGCCGAACGAATGCATCAGCGACCACAGCGGCACGATCAGGGCGCCGCCCGGCACCATCAGCAGGATGAGCATCAGGAGGAAGATCGCGCGCTTGCCGGTGAAGTCGATCCTGGCCAGCGCGTAGCCGGCCATCGAATCGAGGAACACCTTGATGAGCGTAACGGTGGTGGCGACGAACAGCGTGTTGAACATCCAGCGCAGGAAGTTCGTGTCCTGGATGAGGTGCCGGTAATTCTCCCAATACGGCGGCCACGGAATGAGCTTCGGCGGATACGAGAAGATCGCGTGACTGTCCTTCAGCGAGGCGAGGACGACGTAGTAGAAAGGCGCCACCAGCAGGAAGGTGACGACAGCAAGCACCGCATGCCGGGCGAACGCGGAGAGCCGCCGCTTTCGCCGCCGGAGGCGGGCGTGATCGACGGCCAGCCGCTGCAGCCCACGGGCGTCGCCAGGCACCGCACGATCGGCCGCCATTGCCATCAGTCGCCTCCCCGCCGTGAGCGCAGCAGGTGCATCTGCAACAGCGTCAGCGCCAGGATCGCGACGATCATCACCAGCGAGATCGCCGAGGCGAAGCCGACCTTGTTGTTCGAGCCGAAGACGTATTGCCAGACGCGATAGATGACGGTGGTCGTCGCGCCGGCGGGACCGCCCCGGGTCAGCACGATC
The DNA here is from genome assembly GCA_963812275.1 of uncultured Alphaproteobacteria bacterium. Taxonomy (GTDB): domain Bacteria; phylum Pseudomonadota; class Alphaproteobacteria; order Rhizobiales; family Kaistiaceae; genus Bauldia. Next base: position 411,653 of record CAWEUQ010000004.1, read on the forward strand.
GCCGTGTCGAAGACCTGGAAGGCCCAGATCGTCGAGACGACCACGGCGAAGAAGATGATCCGCCGCAGCATCGGCAGGGTCAGGAAGCGGAAGCGCGCCAGGACCGACGCCCCGTCGAGGTCGGCGGCCTGATAGAGTTCCTTCGGCAGTCCTATGATCGCGGCGACGAAGAACATCGCCCAGTAGCCGACGTTCCGCCACACATCGATGGCGATGAGAACGCCGAGAGCGTTGTCGACGCCGAGCCAGGTGACGGGCCCGCCGCCAAACGCGCGGAGCACCTCGTTGAAGAGGCCGAAGTCGGCATTGGTGAGAAACAGCCAGATCAGGGCCGCGACCACCCCCGGCACCAGGACCGGGAAGTAGACCAGAAAGCGGTACACGGCGCCGCCGCGCTTGAGGTCGGCGAGAAGCAGGGCGATGCCCAGCGCGCCGGCCAGGATAAGCGGCACCGACGCCCCGGCGAAGACAAGCGTATTGCGGATCGCCTGCGGCGCGCCGACGAGGCCGGGCAGGCGCGTGAAATTGTCGAGGCCGACGAAGCGGGTGCCGCCGATCAGGCTGCCGAAGCGGGTGCTCCACCACGCCGTGCCAAACACCGGGACGACCAGGAACAGGACGAAGCAGACGAACATCGGACCGAGGAACATCCATCCGGTCGCCTCCCGCCGCAGTCGCATCTTGCGGCGCAGGCGCGCATGCTCCTCACGCGACATCCGCATGCGGCGGGGCGGCGCGTCCATGTCGTCCCCCTCCCCCGTTCAGTCAGGCTGGTGGCGGCGCAGCCGCACGGCGGCCGGCCTCCTAAAGACCCGTTTCCTGCCGAACGATTTCCTCGACATTGGCTATCGCTTCCTCGGCGGTCGCGTCACCGCTGAAGCACTTCTGGACCTCGGTTCCCGCGAGGTTTTCGACGTCGGCCCAGCCGACAAAGTTCTCGAGGCCGACCGCATATTTCTTGTAGGCGGGCAGCGCTTCGGCAAGCTGCGGCGCCGCGTTCGTGCCATAGCCGTCGTCGAGCGCGTCCGTGCGCGCCGGGTAGGTCCCGGAGTTATCGGCCCAGTAGGCGTCGTTCTTGCCGTCGGTCCACCATTTCACCACCTCCCACATGAGGTCGGTATCGGGCGACTGCGAATTGATCATGTAGTAGGTGATGTCGTTGAAATTCATCCGGCCGGCCGCCTGCGGCGGATTGGGGATGAGTTTCCAGTTGAAGGACAGCGGCAGCGGCAGGACGGTCGTCGCGGCAAGATCGATCGACAGGATCGCGAGCTTGCCGGCCGCGAAGGCGCTGGGCGCGTCGTCGTAGTTATAGGTCCCGAGTGGCGCCGCGATCTTGTCGCTGAACAGGCTCGCCATGCGGGCGGTGGCGTCGATCACGTCCGGCTTGTTGACGTTCGGCGCGCTGAGATCGGGCGTCAGGAACGAGCCGCCGGCCGCGCGGAGCACCTGGTACCACTCGCCGTAGGGCTGGACGCCGAGGGCGATACCGTAGGTTTCGCCCGGCTTGGTCATCTTCGCCAGGCAAGCCTGGAACGTTTCCCACGAGTTGGCGAAGGTCTCGTCGTAGCCGGCCGCCTTGACCATATCCATGTTGACGAAGAGCGCGCTTTCGACGTGGAAGCTGATCGGCAGCCCGAGGATCTTCGGGCCATAGCTCTCGCGTGCGATCCATGTAGAAATATTTGGCCTTCTCGTCGGCGAAGGACGGATCGTTGATCCGCGACGTCAGGTCGACGAACGCCTCCCCCGCCTCGTAGTCCGGATAGCTGCTTTCCGTCGTCATGTAGATATCGTGGGCGGCCGAGGCGGCGGAGGTGTTGATCTCCTGGCCCGCGGTCTCCCAGTCGTAGAGCTTGAAATCAAAGGTGACGTCGGGATGAAGCGCGGTGAAGCCATCGCCGATCTTCTTCTGGACGTCGATCTCGTTCGGCGACCACGGGCCGACGAGGAAGCGGACATTCCCCTTCATGTCCATCGTCGCGGCCGCAGCCGGGTCAATCTCGGCGACGAGGGAAGCAACCGTCGAAGCGGAGATTCCGAGCCCAAGAAGTCCGGTGACGAAGCCCCGGCGTGTCATCCTGCCCGCCGCGAATGCGTCGGCGAGCGCTTGCGTCTCACGATGCAGATTCCGAGTCATGGTCCGATCCTCCAATCGCCGCCCCTTTCGAGGGGCATCACCCCAGAAGGCAGGATGTACGTCTTCGCAGTACAATCCTCAGAGAATTATGAACCGGTTGTCGGGCGAGTCAATGCGGGGTCGCGAGATTTGAGGAGATTGCTTGATTTCTAACCGAGGATTGCGCAAAGACTAGGCCTGATTTAACATGTACCGATGCAGGAACATTGAACGAGGGGCTAATGGATGAATGGTACGCCGACTGGCGACTGCGACGCGGTGAGGTCTACAGCTCGCTGGCCGATACGATCGAGCAGGCGATCCGCAGCGGGCGGCTGCCGGCCGGGACACGGCTGCCGACCCACCGTGACTTTGCCAAGCGGCTTGGCGTCGCCGTCAGTACGGTCTCCCGCGCCTATGGGGAGGCGACCGAGCGGGGGCTGATCGGCGGCGCCGTCGGTCGCGGAACCTTCGTGCTCGCCAATGGCGCGGCCGTCGATCCGGGCGCCGATCGCGACGGACTGAAACCCCTCGAACGACTCTACCTGCCGCTCATGCAGCGCGAGGACGCCATCGACCTCAGCCTCAACGAGCCGCTCGCCGACGGAACCGAGGAGCGGCTGCGCACGGCACTCAAGGCGGTGACCGCCAAGGGCGAGCTCAACAACCTCGCGCACTACCAGCCGCCCCAGGGCCAGCTCGAATACCGTGTCGCCGGGGCGACCTGGCTGCGCGAGTTCGATCTCGATGTTTCGGCCGACGATGTCTACGCGGTGCCCGGCGGCCAGACCGCGCTGATGACGATCTTCCTCGGCCTCGCCCGCCCCGGCGACACGGTGCTCGCCGAGGAATTGACCTGGCCCGGCGCGCTTGCCGTCGGGCGGCTCGCCGGCATCCGGCTGATGCCGGTCACCCTCGATGACGAAGGCATGGTGCCGGAGGCCTTCGAGGCGGCCTGCCTCGCCCACCGGCCGCGATTCGTCTACACGATGCCGACGCTGCACAACCCGACGACGGCAACGGCGAGCCTTGCCCGCCGCAAGGAAATCGTCCGCATCGCCCGCGCCCACAATGTCCTCATCGCCGAGGACGACGCTTACGGGTTCCTCGTCGAGCCGCGGCCGACGACCTACCGCGAACTCGCTCCCGACATCACCGTGTATTTGACGAGCCTGTCGAAATCGATCGCGCCGGCACTCCGCGTCGGATTCATGGTCGTACCGCCACGCCTGCACAAGACCCTGCGCGCGGCAACCAGGGCGACCACCGCGATGGTCTCGCCGGTGCTGCTCGAGCTCGCAACCGAGATGATCCGCAGCGGCGCGGGCCGCGAGGCGATCGCCATCCAGGTCGCGGCGGCCGGCCGGCGCCACCGGCTTGCATCGTCGATCCTCAACCAGCCGGGCGGCGCGCCGGTCTCCATGCACTTCTGGCTGCGGCTGCCGGCGGACATCCGCAATGCCGCCTTCGTCGCCGATGCCCTCGCCCACGGCATCGCGGTTACGCCGGGCGACGTCTTCTCGTTGATGCCCGGTCACGATCCGGGCGGCGTCCGCCTGTGTCTGTGTGCCGAACCGGACGAGCGACGGGTCGAGGAAGCGCTGATGACGCTGGCCCATATCCTCCAGGCCGACAGCGCTTCAGGGCGCGCCATCGTCTAGCAGGCTTGATGGATGACCGGATGCGCTGCTACCGATTGGCGCCCTTTTTCAGCTTGTCCTAGGGTCCAAATGGGCGACACGGTGGAGATCGCGCATGCCATTAAAGGGAAGCTGTCTTTGCGGGCGGGTGCAATATGAAATCGAACAACTGGACATGCCGATCAGTCATTGCCACTGTGTGACATGCCGAAAGGCCCATGCAAGTGCGTATACGACGACAGCAGGGGTGTTGAGATCGAACTTCCGGATCACGCTCGGCACAGATGATCTGAACAGTTTTGAATCCTCCCCAGGAAAGTTTCGTCGCTTCTGCCGCCATTGCGGGACGCATATCGTCGCGGACCGCCCAAGTCAGCCGCACGTGATCTTGCGCGTTGCCACGCTAGAGGATGATCCAGGGCAACGCCCAGAGTTTCACATTTGGATGTCGCACGACGTTGAATGGTTGGCTCCTGATTGCCCCTCATACGCGGAATGGCCTCCCGGTCGGTAATCGAGTCTGGACCCTGATAATCACCCTGGCGGGTAAACCTGCCGACGCGTGGATCGAGTCGCGCAAGCGCTCCCCCTTCGGGAGTCCAGAATTTTAGCCATTCGGTCAATACTCCCAGCCTCCTGGGGAGCCCGCTGACAGGCGTATCGACCACCCGACGCCCAAGACGACACGCGGCGACACCCAACCCGCCTATGCCGATCGCGGGTCCGCCATCAGAAATGAATTGCGGCGTGGGGGTTGAGTGCAGAGGCGCTACCCATCCGAGTGCAGAACAACAGGCCTGGCAGCAGGCCAGAAAGACCAAGTCCCAAGTCCGCGGCTACCTAGGTAATCGTACGTCCGCTGGTTTCTGTCAGCCGCACGGCTTCCTGTTTGAACTCTTCCGTAAACGTCCGTCTCTCGCGTTTGCCCATCGGGTCCTCCTGTCGCGCACTGCCCTACCAGAGAGTCCCTCCACTTTTTCCGGGCAAGTCCAGACAGCGTCCCAGCGATGGGCGATACTGTCATCGCCCTGCTTCAGAATGGACGCTTTCTGCGCGCCCGAACCGAACGTCCGTGCGGCGAACACTTCGATGCCTTCATAGCTCTCCGCTCCGTCCCAGCCCAGGAAATCCTAGGCGGAAAGCTCAAACCAAAATCGATCCAGTTTGCGACGGGCAGAGCAATCCACATCCTATCTTTGCGCGGACTCGCGCAATTTTCTCCGCGCAAAGAGTAAATCCTCCAGCTCCTCACCAGCCAATAGGCCATCGCGGCGGAAGGACATCACGAGGACGATGACGGCGCCAAGGAAGAAACTGGTCAACCCGAACATCTCCGGGAAGTGGATGCCCGCGATCTCAGGACCGCTTTCGAGCGTGCGCGTGATCTCTGAACCGATGGATACCACCAGCGTACCGCAAAGGGCGCCGCTCACGCTGCGCATGCCGCCCAGCAGCAGCATCGCCATCACCAGAAAGGTCTGGTTGAAATAGAAGCTCGAGGGCGCGATGGTGCCCACATAGGTCGCGAGCAAGATGCCCGCCATCCCCATGACCAGCCCGCTCAGCGTCCAGGCCATCAAGCGCAGGCGTTCCACTGGAACCCCCATCGCCCGGGCGGCGAGTAGATTGTCGCTGGCCGCCCGCAATTGCACGCCGTAGGACAAGTCCCGGAAGAGCTTGGCCGTGACCAACGCGATGATCGAAGCGCCCAGCCCCCAATAAAGGTTGGAGATTACCGGCACGCCGTAGAAGGCGCGGGGCCCGCGGAAGAGGTCCACCCAATTGGTGAAGATGACATAGACGATCACCAGGAAGGCGAGCGTGGCGATTTCCGCGGCCACGCCGCCCAGCCGGCTGATCGCCAGTCCCGCCACATAGGCGATGATGCCGGTGATCGCGAGCGCAATGAGGATGGAGGGTACCGGGCCCAGGTGAACCGAGGCCAGACTGAACGGCGCGTTCGGAATTAGGGTGTGCTTGAGCGCCAGCGGTGTCACCAAAATCGCAACCGCATAGGCGGCAATCCCCTGAAAGGCGGCGTGCCCGAAGCTGGCATTGCCCGTATTGCCCATATAGATCTGCAGCGCGAACACCGCCGTAAGGTTGATGAAGAAGATATAGGCTACCCGCACCTGATAGGGCTCGCCGAACGCCACCACGACCAAGGCGATGGCGATGAGCAGGACGATCGGCAAGAGCGATCTCAGCGCGGTTGCGCCAACCAGATCCATTATTCCTTGTCCCCCAATTCGACGCGCTTGCCCAAGAGCCCGGTCGGCTTCCAGATCAGGACCGCACCCACCAGCGAAAAGACGATAGCGTCGCGGAATCCGGCAAATTCGGACGGCAGTGCGGCTTGCAGAAAGACCTCGAACGCGCCTAGGCACAGCCCGCCCACCGCGGCGCCGAGCAAAGTGCCGAACCCGCCGAGGACGCAAGCGACAAAGGCTTTGAGGACCGGGTTGAACCCCATAAGCGGGTCAACCGCGCCGCGGCGGGCCAGAATGAACACCGCGGCAAGTCCGGCAAGGAAGCCCGAGACGGCAAAAGCGCCGACGATGACCCGGTCCGCCTTGATGCCCATCAGCCGGACGACGGTGAAATCCCTGGCCGCCGCCCGCATCGCGAGCCCGAGCGTGGTCCGCGTCAAAAGCAGCATGAGCGCACCGACGGCCATCAGGGTCGTCAGTGTCTCGAGAACCTGAACCACCGGTAGATGCAAGCCCGCCACCTGCAGGGTGCCCTGCATCCAGCCGGGTATCGGCACGGGCTTCGGACGGGTCGCCACGAAGATCAGGAGCGCGTTCTGGACCATGATGCTGACCCCGAACGCGGTCAATAGACCCGTCGTCTCCGGCGCGTTGCGGACCGGCCGGAACGCCACCCTCTCGAAGACGACCGCCGCCAGGGTGGCGGCGGCGACGCAGATCGGCAACAAATAGACCGGGTCCGACACAAACGTCCGGCGGCGAACAGCATCACGTACCCGCCAATGGTGATCAGTTCGCCATGCGCGAAATTGACCAGGTTCATGATGCTGAAGACGATGGCAAGACCGAGAGCGAGCAAGGCGTATTCGCCACCCACGCTGAGCGCATTGATTGTTTGCTGTGTGATATATTCCATGACTTGCCCGGGTTCAGGGACATGATGGTGAGGTCCCTGGGAACCTCAGTCGACTCCAGTGCCCAGATACGCCTCCATCAGTTCATCGGACGCCGCGAGTTCGCTCGCCGGTCCCCCGAAGACGAGGTTTCCATTGGACAGCACATAGGCCCTGTCTGCGAAGGCCAGCGCCTCGCTGACGTTCTGCTCGACCACGATCATCGTCAGCCCCGACTGCTTGAGTTCGACCACATGCTTGAAGATCAGATCGACGATCCGTGGCGCCAGACCCAGTGAAGGTTCGTCGAGCATGAGCATGCGCGGCCGGGACATCAGGGAACGGGCGATGGCCAGCATCTGTTGCTCTCCCCCGACAAGGTCGTCGCCGTTTGATGATAGCGCTCCTTGAGGATGGGGAACATCGTCAGGTAGCGCTCCAGATCCTCTTCGACGGCGGCCCGGTTGGACTGGGAGGTGGAGCCCAACCTGAGGTTTTCGGCGACCGTCAGCCCCGCGAACACCCGCCGCCCCTCCGGGGTCAGGGTTAGCCCCATCCGGACGATCATCTCCACCGGAACGCGCGTGATGTCCGTCCCGTTGAAGGTGATGGTGCCCGAGGAAACCGGAACGATGCCGACGATAGAGGACACCAAGGTCGTCTTGCCGGCGCCGTTGGGGCCGAGCAAGGCGACGATTTCGCCTTGCTCGACGCGCACGCTGACGTTACGGACAGCCTGGATCGCTCCATAGTTGACCGATACGTCGTCAAGCTGAAGCATCTAGGGGGCCGGCACGTAGTCGGGAAGCATCGTCTCGATCAGCGAGAACTTACCGTCCTTTATCTCGATCATCGACATCCGCTTCAACGAAATCCCGCCGCGATCCTTGTAGGTGATCGAGTCCGTGGTGATCCCCTTGATGCCGTCAAGGTCCTTGATCGCGGCGTTGATCGCTGCCGGATCGCTCGAATTGGCCTTGGTGATCGCATCGGCGAGCACGGTCACGGCATCGCCGCCGAGACCGAAGAAGATATTTTGCACCTTGTAGCCGCGCTTCTCGCAATCGGCGTAATATTTGGCAAGATCGGAGCTCGCCGAAGGGAAACCGTGCGTGGTGAACCGGATGAGCTTAGCGCCCGTACCGGCAATCTCGATCACGCCGGGATCATCCATACCATCGGTGCTGTAGACTGGGATATCCAGACCGGCCGCTTCGAGCTGGCGCGGAAAGACGCCGGCTTCCGGCACGATGAAGCCGCCAAATATCACGTCGGGTTTGGGGTCCATCGCCTGGATCTGGGCGACCTGGGCGCTATAGTCGGACAGGCCGGAATTGTAGTTGATCCGGCCGAGCACCTTGCCGCCGTAATGCTCGAAGGCGTCGCCGAAATATTCAGGCGTCATCAGGGAATAGCTGCCCACGTCGTGCGAGATCATCAGCACGGCCGTCTTCAACCCGCTGTCGGTGGCCAGCTTGGCCGCCGCCGCCGCCGAAGCGTTGTCGCCGTAGGGCACCAGATAGCCGTTGTCCGGGACCGCCAGCGGGAAGGCCGGCTGGGTGCCGCCCACTGAAAGCACCGGGGTGTTGGACGGCGCGGCCAGCGTCGCAATGGGAATCGAGGTGTCATCGGTGGGCGGGGACAGAATGGCAGAAACCTCCATGTCCAGCAATTCCTGGCCGACCGTCGCCGCGAGCGCGCTATCGCTCTTCATGTCGCGGAGCTCCAACTTCAGCTTGCGACCGCCGAGGAGCCCCCCCGCCTCATTGATCTGGTCGATCCGGCACTGGACACCGTCGGGACTGTCATACGGTGCAAGGCCGCCGGTGACTGCCGCCGCGTAGCCGATAACGATATCGTTGTCCGCCGCCTGCGCCTGGACAATGCCCCCCGCCAAGGCAAACGCGCCGGCAAGCACGCAGGCCTGGGAAAGTCGTTTCCGCATGTGGTCTAGATGGGTGGTCATTGAGATTTCCCCTTTCTTTTCATAAAATCGCCAAGTGCCAAGATGCTTCACTGCATGGGTTGCAATTTGCCGATCCGGTCGGCGCTCAGCCCATGATCCTTTGTTTCTCCATCGATCCGCCTAGCTGACCGCCGCCTTGCTTCCCAGATAGACCTCGATGACATGCGGATCCCGGCGGACGGCGTCCGGGGCGCCGGTTGCGATCATCTCGCCCATGTTCATCACGTAGATGCGCTCGCTGACCCGCATGATGAATTTCAGGTCGTGATCTATGACGATTACGCCGCAGCCGAACTGGTCGCGGATGGCTTGTACGGAGTCGATCAGCGCAAGGGATTCCTGCTCGTTCATGCCGGCGGCGGGTTCGTCCAGAAGCAAAATGTCGGGGGCCAGCGCCAGGGCGCGGGCGATCTCCACCCGCCTTTGCTGTCCATAGGGCAGCGTGCCCGCCTTTCGCCCGGCATAGGCGGAAAACCCAAGCAACTGCATGATCGCCTCGATGTCGCGCGATGGCCGCTTTCGGGCGCGATGGCGCAAATAAGTCGTGCGGGCGACCTCGATGTTCTGACGTACGGTGAGACGATGGAACAGGCGAATGTTCTGAAAGGTCCGGGCGATGCCCGCCATTGCCCGCGCCGCGAGGCCGGCGTCGTTGAGAGACAATCCCCCCAGCATCACGCTACCGCCATCGGGTACGAGGGCGCCGGAGATCAGGTTCATCAGGGTCGTCTTTCCGGCTCCGTTCGGGCCGATGAGACCGACGATCTCCCCAACCGCGCAATCGAGCGAGGCGTTCCTAACCGCATAGACGCCGCCGAAATGCTTTGAGACGCCGCTCACCGAGAGCCCTGCCTGCTGCGCAGATGTCGTGTGTGCGACCGCAGCGGCAACCGAGGGGGCATGATGTGTCGTGGTCAATGCAGTGTCCCATCGCAAAGTTCCACCTCTTGGTCTATAAGGCAGACCAAAAGAATATTTTTGTCAAGTCTCATGCGGACTGTTGTTCTGCGCGCGTCTCGATCGCGGATCTCCGCGCGGCCCGGCGACAAGGCGTCCGGGCCGACCATTCGCGCCCTCCGGGCGAGCCCGAGCACACGTGCCGAAGGGTCGACGAATTGGCTCCGCAAGGTCGACATGCGAGAAAAACGTTGCAGCGCACAGGTGGTGCTAGCCACGATGCCGCTCCTCATAGAGCTCCGCGGCCTGATGGAAACATTCGATCGGCGCGCTGACCACGCCCGCTCCAATCTGCCCGCCGCCGGCGCCCGCGATCCCGATGTCCATGACGGGAAGGATCCCGGTCTCTAGCACGCGGAAGATATCGATCCCGGTGGGACTGCCACGATACCCCAGGGCCGCAATCTTGTAGTCGGGGTTCTCCCCCTGCGTGATGTCGTAAAGGGCGAGGTTCCGCTTCATCATCGCCTCGTAAGAGCCGCCTTGATAGGCTTGCAGTGTCGGCGCGCCGGCCTGCGCGAAGCCGCCAAGCCCGATGGTCTCAGTGATGGGGCTCTCGCCTCCCATCCAAGTGATTTCGGAGGCATCGTGCCCTTCGAAGAGCTTGGCTTGGACCGCGGCGTGCGGCCCCCGGATCCAGCCGTCGAGCCCCGACACGCGTATGCCGAATTCCTTGCAGTTGAACGCCATGGCCGTGACCAGGCTCGACCCCTCGACGCCATGCGCGGCATCGGCCGTCGCCTTGGCCGCCGCCATGGAGGGGCGGAGGAAAAAGTAGTTGTCCTCCGTCAAGAGCTCCAGGGTTCGTTCGAGGTCCGCGCCCAGCTTGGCGTAGAGCTTGAGGAATTCGGGGAACAGCTCGCGGGCGAAAAGCAGCGAGGCCGCCGTGTTCCGGCTGTGCAGTTCGTCGCCCATATTGAGCGCGCGGACCATGATCGGCTTCAGCGGAACGCCCCCCGCCGCCCGTACCGCCTCGCCGATGACCGGGGCGACCACCTGCTCGATGAGCTGCAATTGTGCCTCGACGACTTCGTCGTAGATGCCGTAATTGAGCCTCTTGCGCGATTTGCCTTCATACATGTTGCAAAAGGCTCTGGTGCCGTGCGCCCGGTCGTCGACGACGAAGACGGGCATCGAGGGCGTGTAGATGCCCGCCAGCGACCCCACGCAAGCGAAATCCTGGCAAGCGCGAACCTCGATGGCCCCTAATCGAGCTTGGCAATCGCATCCTCGCGCGTGCTCGCCAGTCCCTCGTACAGGGCCCCGCCGATGATGCCCTCGCGCTGCCCGCCGACATAGTCCGCCCATGGCAGGCCGGGACCGGACGTCAGGATCATGTTCGGCTTGAGGCCGGGCACGATGTCGATGGCCGGCTGAACGTCGACCAGCACGGGATCGGCACTTGTCATGCGCTCGAAAGCATCCCTGTTTGCTTGTTGACGCTGGGGACCGATCGAATTTTTCATTCCGGGGGGCACTCCATTTGCGGTCGGCGCGCCGCACTCTCTCGGCAGGCTCTGGCTCGTTGGAATGATAATTAGACCTTTAGACCGAAGTCAAGGATTGCGGGCGCCCCGAAACTGACCCACACCTGTATGCAGACCCGCCGCGACCATGTGGGCGACAACGTTTTCAAACGCCTTGCAATTGGTCTACTAAATAGTCCATAAGGCCGCATATTTTGGTTGCGCGGACCTGATCAAACCAGCATCCCAACCCAATCGGAGCCGCCAGAAGATGAGATTGGACGGAAAACGCGCCGTTGTTACCGGAGGTGCAGCCGGCATCGGCGCCGCCATCGCGGAACGCCTGGCGGCAGACGGCGCGAGCCTCGTCATCGCCGATCGCAATGTCGAGGGCGCCGAGGCCGAAGCCGCGCGGCTGCGCGCGCAGGGGGCCAGCGCGATCGCGGTCCCGGTCGATGTCGCCGCATCGGAATCGGTACGTGGCATGATCGACGCCTGCCTCGTCGAATTCGGCGGGCTCGACATCCTGGTCAACAATGCCGGCATCGTCCATCCCGGGGACACCGAAGTCGAGGACACCAGCGAGGCCGCTTGGGATGCCACAATAGCGGTCAATCTCAAGGGCGTGTTCCTGTGCTCGAAGCTTGCCATTCCCGCCATCGAGGCGAGTGGCGGCGGCGCGATCGTCAACATCGCCTCCGTGGTCGCCCTGGTCGGATCCTACCCGGCCCAGATCGCCTACACGGCCAGCAAGGGCGGGGTGCTGGCCATGAGCCGGGAAATGGCGGTAGGGCTTGCGCGGCGCGGGATCAGGGTGAACGCCATCTGCCCCGGCCTGACCGCTACCGCGATGGCGAGCGGCCTGGTCAAGGACGAGGCGGCATATGCCCTCAGGCGCCTGCACATCCCGATGGGACGGATGGGCGACCCTGCCGAGATCGCCGCAACGGCGGCGTTTCTCGCCTCCGACGACGCCTCTTACATCACCGGGCAGGCCTTTCCGGTCGATGGCGGCCTGACGAGTGCCTTTCTGACGCCGCCGGACCTTTGACCGCCCGACCCGACCGAACCCGCACCGGGACGGCCGAAGCCGTCGCGGCGATTTGACGACACACGGGCCCGCGAACCCGGCGGACCGTTCAGCAAAAGGGAGCATCATGACACAACACAGGAAAGTGGCGATCGTCACCGGCGGTGTCGGCGGCATCGGACGGGAGATCAATAAACGGCTGGTCGCGGCGGGATACCTCGTTGTCGCCGGCGACATGTCCGTGACTATCGATGAAACCGGCAAAGCGGCCGTCGGACAACCCGAGGGCGTATTCGCCTTTCAGGTCGACGTCCGCGATAGCGCCAGCGTCGATGCCTATGTCGCCTTTGCCGTCACCCAGGGCGAGCTGACCGTCGTCGTCAATTGCGCCGGCCTGCTGCGCCACGGCCTTGTCGAGGACATCACCGACGACGCGTTGAACACGGTCTGGGACGTCAACATCGCCGGCGCCGCCCGCGTCTGCCGCGCGGCGAGCCCGCATCTCTCCCGGGGCGCCTCGATCATCAACATTTCGAGCGTGACCGCCAGGATCGGGCGGATGCGCGGCGGGGCGATGTACGGCTCCTCCAAGGCCGCTCTCGAGGCGCTCACGCGCTATCTGGCGATCGAGCTGGCCCCCAGGGGCATTCGCGTCAACGCGGTTGCGCCCGGCTTCATCGCGGTCCTGCCCATGAGCCCCTCCATGCGCTTCATCGCCCATGCCGATAACGATCAGGACGCTCTCGCGTGGTGCGAAGCCCAGACCCCGCTCGGCGGGCGGGCCGCGCGGACGAGATCGCAGGGCCTGTCCTCTTCCTCGCGTCGGAAGATGCATCCTATGTCACCGGCCACGTCCTGATGGTCGATGGCGGTGTGACGGCCGCCTAGCTGTCGTTGCTATGGAGGTTGTTCACCCGGGACTTGGGGTGACCGAACTGCTTCTGGCAGAGACAGGCAAGCCTGCGCCGGCTTCCTTGCCCGCGCCGCAACCTGGTTCGCTGCCAACGGCGTCACCATCCGTCGAGTGATGACGGACAACGCCTTCGCCTACCGTGTGGGACTACCCCGCCAAAAGAGTGGAATTGGCGGCGGTATCCTGGCCATCGCCCCGGACAGGGCATCGGTCGCGGTGTGGTCACCTGGCCTCAACCGGAACAGCAATTCCCAGGTCCGTCCTCGGCCCCTGAGACTGGCGTCGAGACGGACCGGATCGCGGCGGTATCCGCGACTTTTCCGCGGGCTTGTCCGACTTTACCTCAAAGGTATAATGGTCCAAAAATTAGACATAGAAACGGACGCAACAACGAGGAGATGTGATGGACGTCAGCGCAAGCGACACCCCCGGCGGTAAATCTCCCTCCCCCGATGACCTGCTCAATCAGGGGATCAGCCTCGTCCAGATCGAAATTCCCGACATCAACGGCACATTGCGCGGAAAGCTGACCGGCCTCGAAAAGATCGCCGGGACCGGCGGCAGCGCCTTCTGCACCATCCTTTACGGCTTCACGCTGTTCGATGAGATCTGCGAGACCCAATTCAGTTCGTTCGCGAACGGGTTTCCCGACGTCGCCGCCATACCAGACCCGACGACCCTACGCGTCCTCGACCGGGCCAATGGGGTGGCCTCAGTGATCTGTGACATGCAGGATCCGGCGACCGGCGCCTCGTATCCGCTCTCCCCGCGCGGCGCCCTTCGCCGGGCGATCGAGCGCGCCGACGCGATGGGCTATGCCGCGCGTTTCGCGGTGGAACTCGAATTCTGCGTGCTCGAGGTGGATGACCCCGCCGTTCTGGGCGGCGGGCACTACGACCTGGAGCCGAGCGGACGCATCCACAACGCGTATAGCCTTACCCGTATCGGAGAACTGCGCGAAATCGCCGCCGGGTTCATTGCCGAGATGCGTGCCATCGGCATCGGCATCGAAGCCTTTCACGCCGAATTGGGGCGCGGCATGTTCGAGCTCGCGATCGCTCATCTGCCTGCCCTGGAGGCGGCAGACGCCGCGGCGCGCGTCAAGCTCTATCTCAAGGATTATCTGGCGCGCCACGGCCTGACGCCGGTCTTCATGCCCAAATGGCGCATCGAAGAATCCGGCTGCGGCGGCCACGTACATCAAAGCCTGTGGGCCAATGGCGCACCTGCCTTCGCCGACGCAAGCGGCGGCCTGTCGGACACCGCGCGTGCCTATGTCGCCGGCCAGCTTGCGACCCTGAGGGATTTCGCCGCGATCTTCTATCCCACCGTCAACGCCTATCGCCGCATGGACGCGGCGGCGTGGGCCCCCGAAAGCGTGAGCTGGGGCATCGACAACCGGACCTGCGCCCTGCGCGCCGTCCTCAAGCCGGGCCCCAAGGCCTTTCGGATCGAGCATCGCTGCCCCGGCGCCGACATCAATCCGTATCTGGCCATCGCCGCCATGCTCGCCGGCGGCCTCATGGGTATCGAGCAAGGCCTGAAGGCGCCCGAGCCCATCGTCGGCAATTCCGCCACCCACGCGGACCTCGTGATGCTGCCGCGCACCCTCGCCGAAGCCACCGACCTGCTCGAAGGCTCGGCAATTGCCTCTGCTTTGCTTGGGCCGGAGCTGATCGCACAATATGTGGCGGTCCACCGGCTGGAATGCCAACTCTGGGCGGACTGGCAGCGCCGGCAGATCTCGCCCTGGGAACTGAAGCGCTATTTCGACATGCATTGACCGTGGCCCGCAGGGACCGGCGACAACAACGGGAACTTTCTTGATGACTGGCTTATTGACCGTTGACGAGCTTAGGGACCTGCACAAACGCGGCGAGGTCGACACCGTGATCTGCGCGATCCCCGACCATCAGGGCCGGTTGGTTGGCAAACGGCTGCGCACCGAAGTGTTCTTCGACGTGGCGCTGGGCAGCGAAGGGATAAACGGATCGCTCTTCCTGCTGTGCGTCGACATGGAGATGGAACCCCGGGACGGCTATGCCCTGACCGGCTGGCAGAACGGGTTTCCCGATTTCCGCTTCGTCCCCGACCTCACGACGCTGCGCCTGATCCCCTGGCAGCACAAGACCGCGCTCGTCATCTGCGACGCCGCCCTGCCGGAAAGCGACACACTGGTGGAGGCCGCCCCGCGAACGATCCTGAGGCGCCAGATCGAACGGGCCGCCAAGAGCGGATTGTCCGCCAAATTCGCCACCGAACTCGAGTTCTACCTGTTCAGGGGATCGCTCGAAGAGGCCTGGGCGACAAAATACGCCAGCCTGGTCCCCAATTCGCGCTACCGGTCCGACTATAACGTCTTCCAGGGCACGCTTGTCGAGGACTTCACCCGCGAAGCGCGCGAGAGCCTGTCGGCAGCGGACCTCGAGGTGGAATCCTCCAAGCCCGAATGGGGATTTGGCCAGCAGGAGATCACCACCCGCTATGCCGATGCCATGACGATGGCGGATCGCCACACCATCTTCAAGTCGGGGATCAAAGAGATCGCGGTCAAGCACGGCCTGATCGCGAGCTTCATGGCCAAGCCGTTCATCGAGGACGTGGGCTCCTCCTGCCACATCCACGCCAGCGTCTGGGACGCCTCGGGAACCAAGCCGGTCGGCTGGTCCGAGGGGCGGCCGAACCACATGTCGGAAACGATGGCGCAGTTTCTCGCCGGCTCGATCGCCTCGGCACGCGACTTCGCAGTCACCCTGGCTCCCACCATCAATTCCTACAAGCGCATCCAGCCGGAATCCTTCGCGCCGGTCACACTCTGCTACGGGATGGACAACCGCACCTGCAGCCACAGGGTCGTCGGCCGCGGCCTGAGCTTTCGCTTCGAGAACCGGATCGGCGGCGCGGACGCGCATCCTTATATCGCGCTGGCCGGGCTGATTGCGGGCGGGCTTCACGGCATCGAGCGCGAGCTCGAGCTTGCGCCGCCGATTGCCGGGAACGCCTATGATGAGACGGGGCTGGAGACGTTTCCGCGCTCACTGAGCGAAGCGGTCGCGCTGTTCAAGGCCAGCGACACCGCGCGCGAGGCGTTCGGCGGGGCTGCACACGCGCACCTCTGCAATTTCTTCGCCACCGAGGACGAGGACTTCCGCTATCGCGCCGTCACCGATTGGGAACGCGTTCGCTATCTGGAGCGCATCTGAGCGGCGCGGAACCCCACCCAAGATTGGAGCCAAAACCATGAACCAGGCCGCGTTGCACCAGACCCTGCGCGACATCCTCTCCCAGCCGGGCAATCCCGACGCCGTGCCGGTGGAGAAACAAACGCCAGCGGAGGCGCGGGCCGAGTTCGCCGCCGACATCGCCGCGGTCGACGGAGCAAAACCCGAGGTCGCCTCGACGGCGGAGCTGACCCTGCAGGGCGCCGCCGGACCGTTAGCCGCCCGGGTTTATCTGCCCCTCTCCGCCGCCGCGCCGGGCGCGCCGCTGATGATCTATTTCCATGGCGGCGGCAATATCAGGGGAAGTATCGACACCCACAATTCGACGGCGCGCGTACTGGCCAATGCTTGCGGCTTCCCGGTCGTGCTCTGCGCCTATCGTCTGGCGCCCGAACACCCCTATCCCGCCGCGCTCGAGGATGCCCTGGCCGCGAGCCGCCAGATCGCGGCGCGCGCCGCCGAATGGCGCGCATCCGCGGACCGGCTCGTGGTTGCGGGTGACAGCGCCGGCGGCAACCTCGCCGCCGTCCTCGCCTTGCGCGCCCGCGACGAAGGCGGTCCGGCCATCGCCGCCCAGCTTCTTATCTATCCGGTGATCGACCACACCGCACAAACGCCGTCGCGGGCCGCCTATTCGAGCGGCTACATGCTCAATTCCATGCCGTTCTATACCAAGAGCTATTTACCCGATCCGACCCGCCGGACCGAGCCCTACGCCTCTCCGATCTTCGCGGAGACGCTTTCCAGCCTGCCGCCCGCTGTGGTTCTGACCGCCGGCTTCGATCCGCTGCGCGACGAGGCGCTCGCTTATGCCGACGCCCTGGAGGCCGCCGGCGTCCCGGTCCGCCGCCTGCATTATCCCGACATGATCCACGGGTTCACGCTGCTGCGCGGCCTGCTGCCCGAAGCCGACCCCGCGCTCCAGGACTGCGCGCGCGAGGTCCTGGCCCTTCTCGGTCCATAGACCGGGGTTCCTTCAGGCGACCTTCGCCATCAGCCCGCCATCGACGACGAGATCGATGCCGGTGATGAAGGAGGCGGCGTCCGAGAGCAGGAAGAGCGCGGCGTCGGCGACGTTCTCGGGATGCCCCAGGCGCTTGAGCGGAGTGCGCTCCTCCATCGCGGTGATCCGGGCCGGGTTCTGGTAGATATGATTGGTCATAGGCGTCCAGATCGCACCCGGGCAGACCGTGTTCGAGCGCAGCCCGTTGCGGCCATAGGCGAGCGCCAGGCCGCGCGAGAGCGAGACCAGGGCGGCCTTGGACACCTGATAGGCATCGAGCACCGAGTCGGCGAGGGCGTTGTCCATGCTGCGCAGCCCTACGACGCTCGCGATATGCACGATGCTCGACCGCTCCTTTTTGAGGAGGCGCGGCACGCCAAGCCGCGCAATCAGTACCGCTCCGTTGAGATTGACGTCCATGGTGGTCCGCCAGACGTCCATATCGACATCGACCACAGAGCCGTCGCGCCCCATCATCGCCACGCCCGCCGCGTTGACGATGAAATCGATCCCGGGTTCGTCGCAAAGGGCAAAGGCGCGTTCAAGGGCCGCCTGGTCCCTGATGTCACCCTGCACATAGCGCACGTCTCCGCCGGTCCGGCCTAGCTCGTCCGGCGCCGGCTTGAGATCGAAGCCGATCACGCCGCAACCGGTGGCCGCGAGCGCCGTGGCGATCGCCAGACCAATACCGCCACCGGCCCCGGTCACCAGAGCGTGGCGGCCGGAAAAGTCATGCGTCATTGCCCGTGTCCTTTTGCCTGCCGCCAGCCCGCGCCGCCGCGCTGCCGATGGCGGCGGGCTTGACGTTGCCGGTCCGGCGATAAACCTCGTCGGGCACCAAGGAGGGATCCCGATAGATCCACCAGGTGCAATGGGCCCGTTTCCCGTTTTCGTTTGCGAAGGGCGGCTCGACCACCCGCGCCGGATAGCCGAACCTGCGGATGGGGTTGATTTCGCTGAGCGCACAGCAATGCGCGCAGT
Organism: uncultured Alphaproteobacteria bacterium; assembly: GCA_963812275.1. Lineage (GTDB taxonomy): Bacteria > Pseudomonadota > Alphaproteobacteria > Rhizobiales > Kaistiaceae > Bauldia. The sequence continues at coordinate 430,052 of CAWEUQ010000004.1, forward strand.
AAAGGCAGACGCCTTTCATGTTCCAGGCCCAGTCGTGACGTTCGGCAGTCAGTGGAAAGCTGCTGTGCGTTTCGTCCGAAAAATTTCGACCGCCGGAGCCGCATGGCGCGAAGCGGAATCCGATCCGGTCCGCTTCTTCGACGAAGTGCAGCGTCCCACGGCGACCGGGGCCGGACAGATGTCCCCGAAGCGCTTCCGCCGTCACCTGCAGCAGGCGTTCGGCCGACACCGTCCAGGGCGCGACGTCCACGTCGTATCGATCGTAAGTCTCGAACATCGGGGCCATCAGGCGCTGCCAGAGCGGACCTATGGCCTCTTCCCCGGCGTTGCGGGCGAGGATCGCGATCACGCCCTGAACCCAGTCGCACAGTCTGTCGTGGGTATCGAGCCAGGCGACGCGCGACGCCTCCAGCGCGCCAATCGCATTCCCGCCTTCTCCCGCCGCGCAATAGGCCGCGGCCATCTGAGCAAGCCGGCAGACATCCCCCCATCCGGCGACCGGATTGAAGGGCGAACCGTCCACATTGGCGAGTTGGGCCAGAAGCGCCGCCTCGTCCCTAGCGGCCAGATCGGCGTTCACGCCCCGCTCCGCCGCAACAGCGCGAATCTGGGGAATCCATGCCAGATAGAGGTCCACCGCCTCCTGCGCCTCCTGCAGGGTATACCGCGCGAGTTCGGCAGCCCCCGCCAATCGGCCGGCCCGAACATAGTCGGCAAAAAGGTCGTAGGTCGACCTTGTGTGATCCTGCCACGACCCCTTGCGAATCTTCTGGTCCATTCCCGAGTGCAAAACCATGGGGCTGTCGTCGGTCATGGCCTGCCTTTGCGCCTCCGCCCATCCGGTGCTGACGTGAACGGCCGCAGCCCGGTGGGAGCGACTATTTGATCTTGATCGCCTTCCGGCGCGCCAGCTTGGTGGACAAGACATAGGCACTTGGACTGAACGGCCATTGCGAGACCACTTTGCCGGTGCCGGCCTGGAAATAGTTCTTCGTGGTGGCCCAGACCGTCTTCGAGAGGCGCTCCTGCACCTTGGCGTTGAACTTTTGAAACACGCCTGGATCAACTTCGATCTTGTGCTTGCCCGTCCTCAGCATGCGCTCGATCAGGGACGCGGCAAGCGCCGCCTGGGCCTCGTAGTAGGTCACTAGCGGCACGCCATTGGTGTTGGGGCCATACATCATGAAGAAATTCGGGAAGCCTGGAACCATCATGCCCAGATAGGCTTCCGGCTCGCCGGCCCACTTGTCATGCAGCTCCACGCCATTCTCGCCCGTCACCTTGAAGCTGGCGAGGTAGTTCGCCGCATCGAAGCCGGTGGCGTAGATGATGACGTCGAGTTCATGCTCGACGCCTGCGGCATCGACCACGCCTTTTTCGCTGAGCCCCGCCGCGCCCTGGGGGAGCAGATGGACGTGCGGCTTCTTGATCACGTCGTAGTAGTCGTCGCTAAGCACCGTGCGGCGGGCCTCGAACGCGAACTGCGGCGTTGCGAGCTTGAGCAGGTCCGGCCGGTCCGCCAGCGAGGTCTGCAGATAATCAAGCGCCGTTCTCGCGCGCGCCTGGTTGGCGCGTCCGTTCTTGCGCGCATGACTCGACCAGTATTGGCGCATGTCGTAAACGGCATAGAGGTAAAACCGTTTCCACCAATAGATCGGCGCAAAGCGGTGCAGCCATCGTTCCAGCTTGGAGAATCGACGGCTGCCCTTGGGCAGGATCCAGTTCGGTTCGAGTTGAAAGATCTTCACGTCGCTCGCAACGTCGGCCGCCGCCGAAATGACCTGAACGCCTGACGACCCCGTTCCAAGGATGCCCACCCGCTTGCCCTTGAGGTCCAGCCCCTCCGGCCAGGCCGAGGTGTGGCATTGAACGCCTTTGAAAGGGGTCTCGCCCCGGGCAAAGGGCGGGAGCAGCGGTACGTTCAGAAAACCTACCGCACTGATGACCGCGCTAAATCCATGATGCCTCTCTCCGGATTGCATGGTCAACGAATAGGTTTTCGACGAATCGTTCCACGAAACGAGATCGACCTTGTCCTTGAACCGGATTCTGTTTCTCAACCGCCATTTCGCCGCGACGTGGTTGAGGTATCCGAGCAATTCGCGCCAATCCACATAGACGGACGACCAGTCATAGCGCTCATAAGAGAAAGAGTAGATGTGCGACTCCAGGTCGACTTCCGCTCCCGGGTAGCGGTTGTGCCACCAAGTGCCGCCCAAGTCGGCGTTTTTTTCAAAAACGGTGAAATCATGGATGCCACGCTGCTCAAGTGCAATCGCTGCGGCCAATCCGCTGAACCCGGAACCGATAATGGCAACGTGTGCGGTATCCGTACTTGTACCTGAGACTATGGACGTCATATCGCACCATCGCAAATTATCTTATGGTCTAATTTATGGACCTATGTGCCGTTGTCAAGCCATGCCGATCCATTTCCACGCTTGCGCGCGGTTCTTGCTTCGAGGCGATTTGCGTTCGGTTGGGAAGACTGCCCGCCAAGCCGTGGCGCGCTTTTTCAACGGCTCGTCCTGGCCTTGCCGTCTGGGTCAGCGTTGGTGGCGCCCATTCCGGCCGTGGGCGTGAATCGATGAGGGCGATTCATCTTGAAATTAGACCAATGCTATTTGTAGCTGCGTTTAGACCAATGCCTCAAAGATGTGCTATCGGGTGTCATAAGACATAAACGGCAAGGGAGACATTCAGGTGCCGCAACAGATTGCCGTGGCCCCGCGTGAGACTGCCATGGCCCCGATCGCCACAGTTAGATCGACGGCGGCCTACGAACTCGTCGTCGAGCAGTTGCGAAAGGCGATATTTCTGGGACGGTTCGTGCCCGGGGAGAAGCTCCCCTCCGAAAGGGATCTGGCGAGCCAGATGCTGGTTTCGCGCACAACCGTGCGGGAGGCGATCCGCGTTCTGGAGGGGGAAGGTCTCGTCTCCGTGAAGCGGGGAGCGACCGGGGGCCTTACGGTTCTTCCTCAAGACCGTTTGAGTTCTTCCGAAATCGAGGCCTATATCAGGGCACAACTCGGTATCCTCGACAATCTGTTCGACTATCGCGTCGCAAACGAATGCGCTGCCGCATCGTTTGCAGCCATGCGCCGCACACAGGCCCACCTCGACAGGCTCCGGCGAGCCCTGGACACCATGAATGCCATCTGCGCCACCCCGGAGAGCCGAGCGATCGCCACGAATATCGCGCGGTTCAATTCCGCAGATTCGGAATTTCATCTCGTTATCGCCGAGGCCTCCACCAATCGGTATTTTCTCCGGGCGGTGGAGGAGTCTCGGGCTGCGATGTTCCTGCCGGTGGGGAAAGTGTTTAGTCATCTGGAGGACCGGGCCAACGAGCATCATCGGCCGATTTACGCGGCGATCGAAAGCCAGGAGCCCCAGAAGGCAGCTGAGTATATGAGGCTGCACTTGGACGCCACGCGCGCCAGCCTTCACGATCTCCTTCCGAAAAAGAAGGGTCGCCGCTCCTGAGATTTGCAGCCCGGCGGCGCCAAGCGACAGGTAGCGCCCCCACCAGTGCAAGACATTGTGCACGGCACGCCGATCATGTCGACGCAACCGCGCGCGCGGCCGGAGTGGCCAATCGCCTGCGCGACGGATCAGCCGCGCTGTTCGCCGGACCGAATGAGAACGGCGGTGCAAAAGTCTTCCACGGTAGCGGCGGAATGAGCCCGCTGCGGAAGGCGTAAAATCGGCCACTTTGGCCCTTTCTGGCGACAGGGAGGGCGGGAGTATTTTCACCGTGGATTTGTATCGGAAGGTCCGGCTCGCCTGTCAGGACGGAAAGAGCGAGCCCGCGGCATCGCGCTATTTTGGGATTTCACGCGACTGCGTGAAGAAGATCCTCAGCTTTTGGGAACGCGGGTCCGGCGCACCTCATGGACGCGCCACCAGTCGAGGCCTTCGAGCAGCGCCGACAGCTGCGCGGCCGTCAGCCGTATCACGCCGTCATCCACATTCGGCCAACGGAACGCGCCATCCTCCAGCCGCTTGGCATAGAGACAGACGCCGGTGCCGTCCCAGAAGATCAGCTTGATCCGGTCCGCCGCTTGGCACGGAAGACGTAGACGGCGCCACTGAACGGATCAGCACCCATCGTCAGCAGCCTGTCGGCCGCGTTGTTGTCTCGATCGGTCATCGTCAGATGAACTCCCTTGATTGCTCATGGGAACATCATACGACCGCGAACTGTCACGCTTCGCGCGCCCGGCGAGGGAACACCGCGATTCAATGTCGACGGATACCTCTGGGCCTCGATCGGAGGACCGAGGCCAGCAGAAATATGCCGTCTAACATATTGATTTTATTGAGGAAGATGTTGGTGGGTGTACACGGACTCGAACCGTGGACCCGCTGATTAAGAGTCAGCTGCTCTACCAACTGAGCTATACACCCGAGAGAGATCGCGGCCCTTCTACCAAGGCCCGAGGCCGCCTGTCCAGCCCACGCATGCGATATCGCCAGCGGGCGGTCGCGAGGGGTCAGTCGCGGGTCGAGCGGTAGATCTCGATATGCGGTCCGTTCATCTTGATCTTGTCCTCCTTGGCCAGTGCCCGGAGCTGCTTGTTGACCGCTTCGCGGCTCGAACCGAGCATCTGCGCCAGCGTCCCCTGGGTCAGTTCGAGATCGACGATGGCGACTTCGTCCTCGATGCGGCCATGGATCATCGCCAGCTGGCGCAGGAGCACCAGCAGCCGATGGCGGAGGTCGTGGAAGATTGCCTGGTCGACCTGGGCGTTGGCGGCCCGCAGCCGCTCGCAGAGCATCAGGATGATCTGGCGGGCGAGCCGCGGCGAGGAATCGAGCAGTCTCCATGAACGGCTCGCGCGGGATGAAGATCAGCTTCGTGTCGGTCAGCGCCGCCGCGCCGGCGCTGCGCGGCAGACCGTCGAGCAGCGCCATTTCGCCGATCACCTCCCCGTCCTCGAGGAGGTTGATCGTCGCCTCCCGGGTATCGTCGGCGGTCAGGTAGATGCGGATGATGCCGGAGACGACGATATAGAGGCCGTCCGACTCGTCGCCCTGGTCGAACAGTGTCTCGGTCGCCGCGAGATTGCTCTCGCGGGCGATCCCGGCGAGCCTGCGAAGGTCGCTCTGGTCGAGGCCGCCGAAGAGAACGGTACCGTCGAGCTCTGCTGCAATATCAAGGGTTGCCACGGGTGAACCTCTTTACGCCGCCTGTACCCGGTGGTCATGGTCGCAAGCGTGTAACACTTCCGGGCGCCGATGGCGAGGTCGCGCAGCCCGGGCGGCAGATATCCCCCGCCCCTCAATCGGAAGTGGTTTGTGCCTTTTCGCGGGGGGCATAAGCCAATAAGGTCGAAGAGCAAACAATAAGAATAGCGATAATATAGGGAGACAAACGCATGCCAAGCCATGACCTTACGCGCAAAGTCGCGCTTCGCGGCGGGCTGACGCTCGCCGGGCTCGCCGTTGCCGGGCTGCTGGGGGCGGCGACCCCGGCCAGCGCCGAAATCAAGCTGGTCGGCGCCAGCCAGTTCGACGAGAACCACGCCTTCACCAAGACCATGCGCAAGTTCGAGGAGCTGGTGCAGGCCTGCTACACGGATGAGCCGGTCGTCTTCGAATTGCATCTCAACTCCGAGCTTGGCCTGGAGAAGGATTACGTCGCCTACATGAACCAGGGGATATCGGTCGACTACGCGGTCGCCTCGCCGGCCCATATGTCGACCTTCTCGAAGATGGCGCCGCTGATGGACATGCCGTTCCTGTTCCGCGACGAGGAGCACTGGCAGAAGGTGCTCGAGCAGGATGGGCTGAAGCCGGTCGCGGACGATATCCTCAAGACCGCCGATATCATCCTGCTCGGCTATGCCGGCGGCGGCACCCGCAATGTCTTCGCCAACAAGCCGATCCACAATCTCGACGAGATGAAGGATCTGCCGATCCGCATGCAGGGCGCCCCGATCTGGACCCGCGTCTTCGAGGCGATCGGCGCAGCGCCGACCGTCATCGCCTATAACGAGGTCTATAACGCCATCTCGACCGGGGTGATCGAAGCCGCGGAAAACGAGGCCGCCGGCATCGAGCAGATGAAGTTCTACGAGGTCGGGCCCTATGTCTCGCTGACCAAGCACGCGATCACCGTCCGCCCGCTCTTCATCTCGAACAAGACCTTCCAGACCCTGCCCAAGGGCCTGCAGGACTGCATCATCACGTCGGGAGCCGAGGCCGGCAAATACGGCCGCGACATCGAGAGCGGCGAGGATGCGGCCAAGCTGAAGGCGATGGAGGACAAGGGCTGGCTCGAGACGGTCGAATTCACCGACCGCGACAAGATGCTGGAGCTCGCCAACCCGGTGCTCAAGGCCTATGCCGACGAGCTCGGCGCCGGCGATGTCCTGGTGAACATCCAGGCGATCAAGTAGGCGGCTTCCGCCTTTTTCACCGACATCGGGGCGCCGTACGGACGGCGCCCCGGTTCTCCGTGGACTCCAGCGCATAAGGGGCGAGCGCGCCGTTCCATGACCCGAATTCTCGACGCCGTTCATCTCGTTCTGAAGCTGCTGCTCGCGGCGCTGATCGCCGGCCTGCTGGTCCCGGTGACCATGCAGATCCTGTCGCGCTTCACCGGCATCATCCCCCGCTACATCTGGACCGAGGAGATCGCCCGCTTCTGTTTCGTCTGGATGATCATGATCGGCGCGATGTGCGCCGTCCGCGACGGCACCCATTTCGATCTCGACGTCCTGCCGGAGTCGCTGAACCCGAAAGTCGAGGCCGCCAAGCGGATCTTCGTCCACCTGATGATCCTCTTCGTCGGCCTGGTCTTCGTCTGGTACGGCTGGACGTTCATCGAATTCGGCTGGTTCCAGACATCGGAGATTTCCGAATTGCCGATGAACTGGATCTTCGCCGCCTGGCCGATTTCGGGCTTCCTGTTCGTGGTCTTCAGCATCGAGAAGATCGTCGGCGAGGTTCAAAAGATGCGTAGCGCGCCATGACCCCCGGATTTGTCGCCGCGCTCCTCTTCAGCACCTTCCTCTTCTTCATCATCCTCCGGGTTCCGGTGGCCTTTGCCCTCGCCCTCGCCTGCCTGCCGGTCTTCTTTCTCGAGCCGCGGCTGACGCCGGTCCTGCTGCTCCAGGAGATGTTCCGCTCGTATAATTCCTTCATCCTGCTGGCGGTGCCGTTCTTCCTGCTCGCGGCGAATCTGATGAATGTCGCCGGCATCACCGACCGGTTGATCCGGCTGTCGCGCGCGCTCGTCGGGCATCTGCCGGGGGACTCGGTCACGTCAACGTCGTGGTCTCGATGTTCTTCGCCGGAATCTCGGGCAGTTCGACCGCCGATGCCGCCGGGATCGGCTCGCTGCTGATTCCGCAGATGAAGAAGGAAGGCTTCACCTCGTCTTTCGCCGTCGCGGTCACCGCCTGCTCGTCGGTGATGGGCGTGATCATTCCGCCGTCGATCCTGATGGTGGTGTGGGGCGGGCTGATGTCGGTCTCGATCGGCGGCCTGTTTCTCGCCGGCGTCATTCCGGGAGTGCTGATCGCCGGCGCCCAGATGGCGACCGTCTACGTCTATGCCCGGCGCCACGGCATGGGCCTTCACCAGCGGGCGACGCTTGTCGAACTGGCCCGCGCGGTGGCCGGTGCCTTCCTCGCCCTGCTGACGCCGATCATCATCGTCGGCGGCATCGTCGGTGGCATGTTCACCCCGACCGAAGCGTCGGTGGTGGCGGCGATCTACGCCCTGGTCCTCGGCATGATCGTCTACCGCACCGTCAGTGCCAGGCAGCTCGGCCACGTCCTCTACGACACCGGCCGCTTTGCATCGATCGCCCTCTTCTGCATCGGCACGGCCAGCGCCTTCGGCTGGATCCTCGCCTATTTCCGGATTCCCGCCGCGCTCGTCGCCTATGTCCAGGCGATGGATCTCGGCGTCACCGAGATGGGCTTCGCCGTGGCGATCTCCTTCCTGGTGATCGGTTGCTTCATCGATGCGATTCCGGCGATCATCATCCTCGGCACCGTGCTCTTCCCGGTGACCCAGGCGGTCGGCATGCATCCGATCCATTTCGCCATCATTGGCATCATCAGCCTCGCCTTCGGCCTGGTCACGCCGCCGTATGGGCTATGCCTGCTGATCTCCTGCGCCATCGGCGAGATTACCGTCCGTCAGGCGCTCCGCGACGTCGCGATCATCCTCGCGCCGATGCTGGTGATCCTCGCCATCGTCATCCTCTTCCCGCAGCTGACCTTGTGGCTGCCGCGTCTCCTGATGCCGAAATTCATCGACTAGGATGCACGTCGCGCGCTCGCGCGTCAGGCGGCGCCGTGATCTACGACGAGACGCACGACTGCTTGTCGCATGCGAGCACCACGACGGGCGATCCGACCTTGACGCGACCGTAGAGATCGATGACCTGGTCGTTGGTCATGCGTATGCAGCCATTGGAGACCGCGTGACCGATCGACGAGGGCTCGTTCGTCCCGTGGATGCGGTACCTGGTGTCCTTGCCGTCGCGATAGAGGTAAAGCGCCCGCGCACCCAGCGGATTGCCCGGGCCGCCTCGAATGCCTTTCGCCAGACCGGCGAATTTTTCAGGCGAGCGACTGATCATATTGGCACTCGGTCGCCACCGCGGCCATTCCGCCTTGCGTCCGACGATTGCGACCCCGCTGAACCCGAGCCCCTCCTTGCCGACTCCGACACCGTAGCGGATCGCAAGACCGTTTGCGGTTACGTAGTAGAGAAAGAAGTTCGCCGGATCGACCACGACGGTGCCGGGCGGATACTCCGAATAGTGCACGCCCTGTCGCTGAAATTGCGGATCGAGCTCGTCCGGGAATGCCGGGCTTGTCACAAGCATTGCGGCTGCACCGAGAACAAAACTTCGGCGATTCAACATAATCAAGGTCCCGTTTAGAGGCTTGTCGGGTGCGGCCGACGTCCAACCGACGTCGACGAAGTCTGGACTATTTTGCCCGTATGGGCGGCGATCCGCAACCGACGGCGTGGCCGAGCCCGCCAATTTCGGGGCGACCTTGTGCGGTGCGGGCCGACTCTTCTAGTCTTGCACGATGGATGTAACCGAACTGCCTAAAAATCTCGGGGTTTTCGCGACTGCCTTGTGGACGTGGGCCCTCGACTTCGTTCCGCACCTCGTCTCGGCCCTGCTGATCCTGATCTTCGGCTGGCTGGCCGCCAAATACGCAAGTCGGGCCATCGGCGACGTCATTCATCGGACCGACAAGGTCGATCGAACGCTTCGCCCGGTCGTCGCCGCCATCATCCGCTATTCGATCCTGATCATGGTCGTCGTCGCCGCCCTCGGCCAGCTGGGCGTCCAGACCACATCGATCCTCGCCGCTCTCGGCGGCGCCGCGCTGGCGATCGGCCTTGCCCTGCAGGGCACGCTCGCCAACATCGCCTCCGGCATGATGCTGCTCTGGCTCCGCCCCTTCGGCATCGGCGATTATGTGGAAACCGAGAATGTCGCCGGCACGGTCGAGGAGATCAACCTCTTCCACACCCAGATCCGCACCTGGGACGGCATCTTCAAGTTCGTCCCCAATTCGCAGCTGTGGAACGTCACCCTGACCAACTACACTCGCAACCCGACCCGCCTGGTCCTGCTCGAATTCGGCATCGCCTACGAGGACGACATCGCCGAGGGCCGCCGGGTGCTGGTCGAGACCGCCGAGAAGCATCAGGGCGTCCTGCAGGACCCGCCGCCGGTCGTCGTGCCGCTGTCGCTGGGGGACAGCTCGGTCGTGCTCCAGATGCGGGCCTGGGCCCGGACCGCCGAATTCTGGAACGTCCGCTGGGACCTGACCCAGGAAGGCAAGCGCGACCTCGAGGCCGCCGGCATCACCATCCCCTTCCCCCAGCGGGTGCTGCATATGGCGTCATCGGGCGACGCCCCGTCCCTGCCCGCGGCAACGGTCGAGTCGCGCGAGCCGTCCGCCGAAAGAAGAGGCGACTCGCCGGCCTAGCTATGGTTTCTGATCAGGTTGTTCCGACGAGGGCCTGAGCTGGCGTTCGCTTTGCGAGGCTGGCATGGGGTCGCTGGTGGTTGTACAGGCGAGTCGTCTTGGCAGGTCGGAAGCTCAGCGATCGGACAATCGGAAGGGATGGCGCAGGCCCATTCTCGAACCATGCGGCCACCCAGTGGCGCAGCAACGGATGGTTCAGGATGACCCGGATGCCCCGGCCTTCTGCATCGTTGGGAGGCCGCCACCGATCACATCGCCGCGTCTTGCAGCTGCCGATAGAGGATCGACGCTGCCTCCGGCACCTTGAGATCGGGCTTTACATGGTGTTTCAGGTCGCGGTCGTAAAATGCCGACGCCTCGGACGTTGCCGCCAGTTCCAAGCGATCGAGCAGTCGCTCGAACGCGTTTGTCATGCGCCCGGGATCGCTGACGAATTCCACCAGGGGGAACCCGCGCCGGCGCCAATGGCGTAACAACTCCTCATTGTAGATCCGCCAGATCTCGAAGCATTTGGCGATCGGGAACTCGTTGCGTCGATGAAGCGACATTGCGACCTCCCCCGGATGTCTGAAGATTCCCGCACAGTCGAGGTCCGGTATCGCGGCAAACCAGCCGTCCAGCGTCAGCAGGGTGCGAGGGTCCTTGAACGCCCAGATCGGCTGACAGGCCCGCGACTTTATGAAGAGATCCCGCACCGCCTTGTGAAGTCTCTGCCAGGTCACCTCGGCCGGCGGCTCGTGCCAATCACCGCCGGAGGCCTCCAGCAGGTTCTGCTGCATGAAGAGGATGGAGGGCGCCTCGTTGAGACCTTTCGGGTTCATCTTGGAGCCCTTGTCGAGCACGTCGCCGAAATGCACGCCAGCTGCCCTCAGCGTTCCGGCGAGCGTACTCGTCCCACTCCTGTGCATGCCGAGAACGGCAATACCTCGCGATGTCCTTCCCGTCATGGCCGAGCCGGCGCTCATCCGGGCGCGTCCGCCAACCGCGCGCGGCAAAGGCTGGCAAACGCGTCGAAGGCTGAGACCTCGATCTCCGGCATCGTCGGCGGCATGGCGATGGCATCGAGAATTCCGGGCTCGATCGCGGACGCGCCGGCTCGAGTTGCCATATGGACCAGCATAAAGTTGTCGGTCCGAAGATAATCCCGCAACGCGCGCATCCAAGCGATCCGCACGCCCTCGTCGTCCGGACAGAGCCAGTTTATCTGACGCATCACTTCAATGGCCCAGTCGGGGATCGAAACATTGGTCTTGGGCAGCGGCGGAAATGCTGCCCCGTTCAGGCCAAGCCGTTCCAGAAGTGCCTCAAACCAGCCCGGATCGTCGAATTCGAGGCGCCACGCGACCGTGGCGCCGTAGCCGCGCATCATCTCCGCCAAAATCCGGTCTTGGTCAAGAAGGGCGCGAACGCGCGGGTGTGTGCGAATCTCGTCAAGCGTCAGGCTGGTTCCCCACAGATCGCTCGCCCCGTTCCGCGGATTGAGGACGCATTGCTTGTGAAACGACCGCAGCCAGCCTTCAGCGCCTCGCGTTACAAAGATCAGGACTGTTTCGAAACCATCCGTCTCGGCGCGAAACTGTTCCAGTTTCTTGGAGTCGAAATCGTAGAAATGATTGCTGAGACCCTCGTTGGACAAGATAACCGTCCGAGCCGGATTTTGGCTCAGAATCTCGCCCATTCGTAGCGGTGCAGGCCCTCCCAGCAGCGCGGGCATCATGAAGACATGCTTGTCGTGCCGCGCCGGGAAGATGTCGGGATAGCTTATCCCCGCCGCAAGAAGCGCGTCGCAATTGGCCCGCAGCCATCCTTGCAATGCGGTCGTGCCGGTTTTCGGCAGACCGACATGCAGCAGTAGCCTTTTGGTCGTTCCCGTCATCGAGCGGGCCGTTGTTTCCGCGGGCCGCTCTGGCCAAGAAAGCGGCGGGCCTGTTCCGGCAGGCTGCCGTAACAGAACGTCGGCGGCGAGGGCGTCGACTCGAAATCCACTCCACGGATCTCCCGGTATTCCGCCCGGAAGCGATCGATCGGGTGTTTGGCCATCGGTACATTGGTCGAGACACCGCCATGGATCTGATGAAAGACGCCTTCCCCAAGGAGCACCACCGGCGACAGTCCCGGCAGGGCCAGCGCGCGCTCGCGGAAATCTTGATTGATCAGCCCGCCACCCGGCGCGCGGAAACGCGTGTCCAGGCCGCCTAGTCGCAGAAAGGTCGCGCGCCGCATGCAGAACCAACTGCATTCCCTGGGGATTCCGGCCAAAAACCCGCCCTGTTGCGACGCGGCAGCGGCAGCGATGGTAAACAGGTCGTAGCCATTGGCGCGCCAGTCGATCTCCGCCAGCAGTCGGTCTTCTTCGACCTGGTCGTAGCCCTCGGCTACAGAGATCTGCTGCATCTTCGGCCCGAGATGCCAGGCGAGCGCCACGACGAAGGGTTCGGCGAAATGCCGAGCCGCAGCGATACTCTGGCCGACCAGTCCGGGCGTGGCCATGCGCGCGCCATCAACGATAACAGCGATCAGATCACCGCGGGCAATCGCCGCGCCGTAATTGACCGCCTCGCCCGGCGATACGGCATCAGTAGCAAAGTAGTGGTAGCGAAAATTCGGGCCGAAGGCCGCCACTTCAGCCGGATCGAGCGGTGTGCGCGAGCCGTTGTCGATGGCGATCACCTCGTAATCAGAGGGGGCTCCGGTCTGGTAGGCTGGGCTCAGCGAATGAAGTGTGCGCGCCGCCTCGCGCCGCATGTTGTGGAAGTTGACGACGATTGACAATTCCATACGTGCCGCCACCTTGCCGGCTCAAACTTTGCGATGATAGCCGTTCGTCGCGTTGGTGCCGAACATGTCGCAAAGTTCGGTGACAACTTCGAAGACCCGGGGTCGTTCGGACATGAATTCTGCAATGGCCCGGTTCGGACCGCCATCATAGCGCTCGCTCAGGCCTAACTCGTCAAGAACGCCATACTCCATCACTCGATGATCGCCACAACCATCTGGCCGGACAAATAGTCCAGCGCGGCCCGGCAGCCCGCATAACTATGCGCCGAATCCTGGGTCACAAACCAGGGATGCGGCGCCTGATTGATGCCATCGGCCACGAATGTGCTGGCAAGATCCCTCACGTCGCCCTGCAGGAATCGGATTTTCGGGTCAGCCGCGGCCTTCGGTGACTTTAGGTCGATGGTATAGACCTGCGCCTCCAGCCCGTAGATGCGTAAGATATCGGCCAGAAGCCAGGCGCTGCCACCCGAATGAATGCCGATCTCGATCACCCTGCTTGGCTTCAGATCCCAGATCGCCTTGAGATAGATGGCAATATCGATCGGGCGCTTCAGGCAGCGCACACCGCGATAGGTGTAGCCCATGGCGCCTTTTTGGTAGCTTCCAGAAAATCCGGCGGAAATGCTGTCTTGAAGGACCGCATCGTTGGCTCCTATTTCCCGTCCTTCAGCGGTTTGAAGAAATAGACGCCGCTCCAATCCATGGTGATCATCTTGGGCAGCGGTTCGCCGAGGCGGGCGAAGAAATCGGTAAGAGCCTTGCGGCAGGCCGGCAGCACCCCCCAGTCGTCGATGATGACAATGCCACCGGGCGCAACCCGGTCATAAAGCGCGTCCAGGCTGTCGATGGTGGATTCGTAAAGATCGCCGTCCAGGCGCAAAAGCGCCAGTTGATGCGATGGCGTCGCATGTAGCGTGTCCTTGAACCAGCCTCGCAGGAAATGGACATTGTCGTCCAGCAGCCCATAGGTGGCGAAATTCGCCCGCACCTCGTCCAGCGACACCGCCAATTCGGGGAAGACCGATTTGTCGAGCTGGAGATTCTGGTCCGGTGCCAGACTCGATTTGGGTAGCCCGTCGAAACTGTCAGCCAGAATGATCTTGCGGGTCATGCCGTGGAACTTCACGAAACCCGCCATCATGATACAGGCACCGCCGCGCCAGACTCCGCATTCCATCAGATCGCCCGGAACGCCGAGGTCGCGCACCATGTCGAGGCACTGGTGCAGCCCGTCCAGCCGCTTGCGGCCGATCATCGTATGGCTGAAGCCCGACTTGTGGATGTCGCGATCAGGAAAGCGACCGATCTCGCGACTGGCGCGCAGGGCCGCGAAGGCTTCGCTGCGGGCGGTGCGAACATCGTGATAGACTGCGTAGTCGAACACCTCCTGGCCGCGCAGGCAATCGCGCAAATAAAGCAGGCGAAGTTCATCATCGAGATAGATTTCGTTCAGCAGGCAGCGCTTCAGCAGATCAAGATACATTTAGGATACCTGAAGCTTCGAAATACTTGCCACGGCGACATCGTATGAGTTCGCGCAGATCGAGTTCAACTGATGTAGGCAGAGGTATGCATACGCCCCGATCGAAAACGGCCGCGCCGGGGGCGCGGCCGCTTTCCTGTCGGAAGGCGCGGAGGCTTTTACAGCACCGCCTTCAGCGCCGCCGGCTTGGACTTGGTCCGCCGAGTCACCAGCTTGTTGACCGCCGAGACATAGGCCTTGGCCGAGGCGATCATGGTGTCGGTATCGGCGCCGCGGCCGGTGACGATCTTGTCGCCTTCCTCGAGCCGCACCGAGACCTCGGCCTGCGCGTCCAAATCCTCGGTCACCGCGCCGACCTGGTAGAGCTGCAGCTTCGCTTCATGGGGCGCAATGGCGCGGATTGCCTTGAACATCGCGTCGACCGGCCCGTCGCCGGTCTCCTCCTTGGTGATGTGCTGCCCTTCGACGTCGAGGGTGACGATCGCCTTGGGCGGCCCGCCGGTGCCGGCAATCACCGTCAGCGCGATGAGGCGAATCCCCTCGCTGGCCTGGGTCATCTCGTCCTCGACCAGCGCCTCGATATCCTCGTCGAAGACATGCTTCTTGCGGTCGGCGAGGTCCTTGAACCGGCGGAAGGCATCCTGCAGGGCATTGTCGCCGAGCTCGAAGCCGAGTGCGGTCAGCTTCTCGCGGAAGGCGTGACGGCCGGAATGCTTGCCCATCACCAGCGAGGTCGATTTCACGCCGACATCTTCCGGCTTCATGATCTCGTAGGTCTCGGCATTCTTGAGGACGCCATCCTGATGGATACCGGATTCATGCGCGAAGGCGTTCTTGCCGACGATCGCCTTGTTGTACTGGACCGGGAAGGCCGAGACCGCCGAGACCAGCTTCGAGGCGCGCATCAGCAGCGTCGTGTCGATGTCGGTGTAGTAGGGATAGACGTCGCTGCGGGTCTTGATCGCCATGACGACCTCCTCGAGCGCGGCGTTGCCGGCGCGCTCGCCGAGACCGTTGATCGAGCACTCGATCTGTCGCGCCCCGCCGGCGACACCAGACAGCGAATTGGCGACCGCCAGTCCGAGATCGTTGTGGCAATGGGTCGAGAACACCACCGCGTCGGCGCCGGGCACCTTTTCGATCAGCATCCGGATCATGTCCGCGAACTCGCCCGGCGTCGTGTAGCCGACCGTGTCGGGGATGTTGATGGTGGTGGCGCCGCACTTGATCGCCGCCTCGACCGTCCGGCAGAGGAAGTCCGGCTCGGTCCGCGTTGCGTCCATCGCCGACCACTCGACGTCGTCGGTGTAGTTCCGCGCCCGTGTCACCGAGGAGACGACCCGCTCGTAGACCTGCTCCTGGTCGAGCTGGAGCTGGAACTGGCGATGCAGCGGCGACGTGCCGATGAAGGTGTGGATGCGGCGGCGCTCGGCATGCTTCAGCGCCTCGGCGGCGCGGTCGATGTCGGCGTTGCCGGCGCGGGCAAGCCCGCAGACGACGCCGCGTTTGACCAGCTTGGCGATCTCGCTGACGGCCTCGAAATCGCCGTTCGAAGCGATCGGGAAGCCGGCCTCGATGATATCGACGCCCATTTCGTCGAGGAGCGTGGCGACCTGCAGTTTCTCCTCCAGCGTCATCGAGGCGCCGGGAGACTGTTCGCCATCGCGCAACGTCGTATCGAAAATGACGACCTTGTCGCGTTCGCCGGTCGTCGGTGTGGTGGTAGTCATCGAACTCTGTCCTTCTCGAAACCTTGCCCGCCTTGGTGTCGCATGCGGGCGATCATGGGGTGTCCGCTGGTCGACAGTCCCCTGAGAGCCCGTCCGCGATGGGACAGTCGACGCTCAGGGGCGTCTAAGGAGCAGGCCGGGAAGAAGCAGGGAGCCGGGCGCAATCCGACGGTCTTCGGCGAATGCCGGCGTCGGTGCGCTCATGGGATCGCGAACGATCATGTCAGCTCCACATAGGTCCCCGAGGATCATCCACCGAACAGGTTAAGGCCCGGTATTCCTCTAGGCACGTGGCTTTTTAGCCAAAAGCACCGGCCTTCGGCAAGTCGAAACTCTATATGGGCGCCTGCCGGCCCTAGTGAAAGGCCAGCACCGCGAAGATCAGCGCCATCAGGGCGGAGAGCCCGGCCAGCCGGCCGAGGGCCGGCAATTGCCGGGCGGCGCGGATATCGCCTTTCCTCGCCCGGCCCATCAACCGGTGCATGACGATGGCGATACCGGTCAGCGCCACGACAGCGACGATCTTGACCCAGAACAGCATCGATATCGACGCCAAGCCGTTCCACCGGAGGGAGACCAGGATCACGCCTGTGAGCCACAACAACGCCAGCCCGACGTTGGAAACCTTGGCGATGGCCGGGGGAAACCGCGACAGAACCACCGCATCGGCGGCCTTGGCCCTGGCGATAAGCCCCATCATCACCATGTTGCCGAACCCCGCCGCGAACCCCATCGCAAGGCCGAGAAAATGCAGGATCAGGACGAGGTCGTTCAGCCAAAGCATATCGGCGCCCGCCCTTCCCGGTCGGTGTGACGGCGAGGCGCGTCAGCC
Source organism: uncultured Alphaproteobacteria bacterium (assembly GCA_963812275.1). Classification (GTDB taxonomy): domain Bacteria; phylum Pseudomonadota; class Alphaproteobacteria; order Rhizobiales; family Kaistiaceae; genus Bauldia. The sequence goes on from CAWEUQ010000004.1 coordinate 446,855, forward strand.
GAAGGCAAAGACCGCGAAGAACACGGCGAGAAGCGCGGACAGCCCGGCGGCGGGTCCGAGTTTCGGCAGCCGGGCCGCAGCCGCGACATTCCCCTTGCGGATTTCCGCATAGGTCATGTGAACCGCGATGCTCGCGGCGGTCAGCGTCACGAATGAACACCGCCTTGACCCAGAACAGGCCGGGCAAGGTGCCGAGGCCACCCCATTTGCTCCAGACCAGGATCAGGCCGGTGATCCACAGCAGCGCCACCCCGGCAATCGAGACATTGCCAAGGAGTGGCCCGAGGCTGCGAATGGTCTGGGCCTGTTCAGGCGGCATCGCGAGCGCGCGCCGCATGATGATGCCGCTCGCCAACCCGCCCGCGGCGCCAAGCATCAAACCAAAGAAATGCAGAAACAGGATGAGGTCGTTGAACCAGATCATGCCCATGTCCCCCCACGACGCGCCCTTTTGACGACGGGTCGCAGTCTATCATGATTCCATGAAGACTGGCGTCAGACCGACAGCGTTCCCCGCGCCACCACCACCGCATCCCCGCTGACCCGCGCCGCGTGGACGGCGGCATCGTGCATGTCGATCTCAAGGCCGATCAGGCTTGGCCGCCCCATTTCGAATCCCTGCTCGACCACGTAGCGGTGGCTACCGCCCGGCGGCTGGTCGAAGCGGGCGATGACGCCGGCCAGCGCCGCCACCGCCGACCCCGTGGCCGGGTCCTCGCCGACGCCGGATCGCGGAGCAAACATCCGCGCGTGAAAGCTGTGATCCGCCCCCAGCGTCTCGCGGGTGTAGACGAAGGCGTAGGCATGCACCCCATCGAAGGCCGATGCAAATTGGCGCATCTGCGGCTGCACCCTGGCGATGGTGTCGAGGTCCCGCACCGGAACGAAGCAATAGGGAACGCCGGCGTCGAAACCGCACGGGACATGGTTCTCGAAGCCGATGTCGGTCGGGGCGAGATTGAGAGCCGCCGCAAGAATTTCGCGCTCCACGGGATCCTTGGTGGCGACCGGCATCTTGGGCATGTCGAAGATCGCATGTCCCGCCGTCTCCCCCTTCAGGGATATGCCGCAGCGCACCGGTGCGATCTTTTCCTCAAGGATCAGCATCATCTCATGCTTGTTGTGATTCCGGTCCGCCGCCTCGATGGCAAGCAGGACGGCCGTCCCGACCGTCGGGTGGCCGGCGAAGGGCAATTCGCCCCTCGGTGTGAAAATCCGCAACGCCGCACCATGGGCCGGGTTCTCCGGCGGCAGGACGAAGACGGTCTCGGACAGGTTGAACTCGCGCGCGATCGCCTGCATCCGGGCATCGTCGAGGCCTTCGGCCTCAAGCACCACGGCTAGCGCGTTTCCCGCCAGCGGGCGGTCTGTGAAAACATCGAGAATGGCGAAGCGGCGCGACATGAAGGACTCCTGATGGGTGCGCCCGCTTGTGGCGCGCGTCCCCGGGCAGGTCAAGGTCAGCCTCGGACCCCGCGCCGTATTTCATTCAGCCGCCATTCATCCGACGTCGCGCATTCTCCCGGTCAATCGGCGGGAATGGGGTCTCCCGCACGTGTAACCTCTTGAGTACCTCGGAGAAGAGAATGAAAAAGTTCACGCTGGCGGCGCTTGCCGCTGTTGTCGGCACCGCTTCGCTCGCCGTCGCCCCGACGACCGCATCGGCGGCCTGGAAGGGCCAGCCCAACGGCTATCACCAGAATTACGGGCACGGAACCTACAACGGCAGGAACACCTGGACGCCCGGCCCGGCCGCCGGCTTCGCGGCCGGCGCGGTCGTCGGGCTTGGCGTCGGCGCACTCGTCACCGCCCCCCGGCCGGCCCCCTATTACCGCCCCCGGGCCTACTACGCGCCGGCACCGGCGCCGACATACTATTACGCGCCCGTGGCACCGGCCTACTATCCGCCGCCGCCGCCCCCACCGGTCTATTACCCCAGGCAGAACTGGGCGCGCGCCCATGTCGACTGGTGCCTGTCAAACTACCGCTCCTACAACCCGGCGACGGACACCTTCATGGGTTACGATGGCTACGCCCATCGCTGCGTCGGCCCGTACTGAATACGCCTGAATCGTCATTTCCGCCGGAGGCCGGGCCACCTGGGACCCGTCTCCGGCGGTCTTGATTCGCCGCGGTCAGTCCTTCGGCTGCGGACCGATCACCCGCCGGACCAGCGGCATGATCGTCAACCCCTGAACGATGATCGAGAAGATCACCACCGCATAGGTGGCGATCAGGATCGGCTGCCGCACGTCGCCAAACGGAATCGCCAGGGCAAGCGCCACCGAAATGCCGCCGCGCACGCCACCCCATGTGAGAATCGGGATGGAGCCGGGGGCAAAGGCGTCGCGAAGCGACAGCAGCGACAGGGGAACGGTAACGGAGATCAGCCGGGCAGCCAGCACCAGCGGGATCGTTGCTATGGCAAGAACCATCAGTGAGGCGTCGAGGGTGACGACCAGGACCTCGAGGCCGATAAGCAGGAAGAGCACCGAATTGAGCAATTCGTCGATGAATTCCCAGAACTGGAAGAGATGTTCCCGAGTCACCTCGCTCATCGCGGTGCGGACCCCGCGATTGCCGACGAGGATGCCGGTGATCACCACCGCGATCGGACCGGACATGTTCAGCCGCAGCGCGACCGCGTAAAGCCCGGTCACCAGTCCGAGGGTGATCATGATCTCGACCGGATAATTGTCGACCGCCTCCATCGCCCGGACCGCGACGAGTCCGACGATCAGGCCGAGAATGGCGCCGCCAACCGCCTCCCAAAGGAAAAGTTCGCCGACATAGAAGACGCTGAGCTCGTCGGTCCGCGTCGCGAGGCCGAGAAGCAGGGTGAAGAGCACGACGCCGACGCCGTCGTTGAACAGGCTCTCCCCCGCGATCTTGATCTCGAGCCGTTGCGGGATCGTGATCGACTTGAGCAGCGCGAGAACCGCGACCGGATCGGTCGGCGAGATCAGGGCGCCAAAGACCAGCGCCCAGATGTATGGCACATCCGCCCCGGTGAGCCTGGCGATCAGGTAAAAGCCCGTGCCGACGATGAAGGTCGAAATGACGACGCCAACCGTCGCCAGCGATCCGACGGCCCAGGCCTCCGCCCGCAAGCGGCTGAGATCGACCTGCAACGCGCCGGCGAACAGCAGGAAGGCCAGCATGCCGTTCATCATCGTGTCGTAGAAATCGATCGACGACAGCGCCCGCTCAACCGCGTCGCGGACGCCCAGTCCCGGCACCATCTCGTCGAAAATGATCAGGAGGATCGACGCCGTCAGCGCCATCACCAGCAGGCCGATGACATTCGGCAGGCCGAAAAAACGCTCGTTGACCCAGCCGAAGGTGGCCGACAGCACCAGCAGGATCGCGCCGATCTCAAACAGGCTGAGCATTGCTCGCCCTCCACCGTCGAACACACCCGCTGGCCCGGCGACACAACCCGCCCTTCGCCAGCTACCGCACGCAGAAGGACTGGAACCGAAAGCCGCTTGCGGGGCGGCGCTCGCCGCCCCGCCGCACTCAGTTCTTGTCTTTGTCGACCAGGGCGTTGGACTTGATCCACGGCATCATACCGCGCAGCTTCTCGCCGACTTCCTCGATCGGGTGGGCGTCGTTCATCCGCCGGGTCGCCTTGAACTTGGGCTGGCCGGCCCTGCACTCGCGAATCCACTCCGAGGTGAAGGCGCCGGTCTGGATGTCCTTCAGCACCCGGCGCATCTCGGCCCGCGTCTCGTCGGTGATGATCCGCGGCCCGCTCGCATATTCGCCGAATTCGGCGGTGTTGGAGATCGAGTAATTCATGTTGGCGATGCCGCCCTCATAGATCAGATCGACGATCAGCTTGACCTCGTGCAGGCACTCGAAATACGCCATCTCCGGCGCGTAGCCCGCCTCGACCAGCGTCTCGAAGCCGCCGCGGATCAGTTCGACCAGTCCGCCGCAAAGCACCACCTGCTCGCCGAACAGGTCGGTCTCGCACTCTTCCTGGAAGGTCGTCTCGATGACCCCGGAGCGGCCGCCGCCGATCGCCGATGCATAGGACAGCGCCAGGTCATGGGCGTTGCCCGAGGAATCCTGGTCGACGGCGATCAGGCAGGGAACGCCGCCGCCCTTCTGGTATTCGCCGCGCACCGTGTGGCCCGGCCCCTTCGGAGCGATCATCACCACGTCGATGGTCTTCTTCGGCTCGATCAGCTTGAAATGGACGTTGAGGCCATGGGCGAAAGCGATCGCCGCGCCGTCGCGGATATTGCCGGCGATGTGATCGGTCCAGATGTCGGCCTGGAGTTCGTCCGGCGCGCACATCATGATCAGGTCGGCCCAGCCCGCCGCCTCGGCCACCGACTTCACCGGCAGGCCGTCGGCCTCGACCTTCTTCGCCGTTGCCGAGTCCGGCTTCAGGGCAATCGCGACGTTCTCGACGCCGGAGTCCCGGAGGTTCAGCGCGTGCGCGCGACCCTGGCTGCCATAGCCGACGATGGCGACATTCTTGGATTTGATGAGGTTCAGATCGGCATCCCGATCGTAATAGACGCGCATGACTTTCCCTTTTTCGTCGGGGGTGATCCGCGGCTGAAAGCCGCTGGATCGGTAAGACCGCGCCGGTTCTAACGGGCGAAGCCCAAAGGTGCAATCCATCGCAGCCCGACGATATGCGCCGGTTTGGCCGGTTTCCGGTCCCTCACAGCCAGCCTTCGAGCAGAACCGGCACGACCGAGACAACCAGAAGCAGCCCCATGGCGATGTTGAAGATCCGCACCGCGCGCGGCGTTCGCAGGAATCGGCGCAAGGCGGAGCCGAACATCACCCAGGTCCAGCTCGAGGCGAGGCCGAGGACACCGAAGGTCCCGGCGATGATCGCCATGTTGAAGGGAAAGGTCGCGATCGCCGCGTAGGTCGCCACCGCCCCGACGGCCATGACCCAGGCCTTCGGGTTGACCCACTGGAAGGCCGCCGCCTGCGGGAAGCTGATCGGACGTCCTCTCGATCCGTCCACCGCCGCGTCATGCGGGGCCGCCGTGGCGATCACCCAGGCGAGATAGAAGAGGTAGGCGATGCCGACATATTTGATGATCGGATAGAGGGCGGGATAGGCGTTGAACACGGCGCCGAGGCCGATCCCGACCGCCAGCACCATCGCCCCGAAGCCGATCGCGACACCAAAGAGATGCGGTAGCGCGCCCCTCAGACCGTGGTTCAGTCCGGATGCCATCAGCATGACGTTGTTCGGGCCCGGCGTGAACAGGGTCACCAACGCGAAGACCACCAGTCCTGCCAGCAGTTCTCCGGTCATCGCAGCTCTCTCTAGAGCCCGTATTTCTTCGGCCATTCGGCGGCCGGTCCGCCAAACTGTGACGCGGCGGTCCGGATCTCGTCGCCGAGGAGGTCGATGAGATGGGCACGCACCCTGTCCGACATCACCACCTTGGGATCGGTGCTCTTCCGGTTGAAGCCCGGCGGCAGCGTGCCGCTCGGCTTTTCCGGGTCGCCGCCGAGGAAGCCGATGATCCGGGCGCGAAGCCCGGCCGGATCGGTCCTGAGATCGTCGAAGAAGAAGAGTCCGAAGCGGTCGGCAGCGCCGGCATTCTTCCACCGGGCGACATTCCGGGTCGGGCTCGAATGGCGGATGCCGCTGCCGGTCCGGATGAAGTTTTCGACCGTCGCGAAATCGGCCGCGTTCTCCCATTTCTGCTGGCGGGCCATCATGCAGTAATGCGACCAGAAGCGTTCGATCGGCTCCCGCACCAGATAGACGATCTTCGCATCCGGCAGGTTCCTGCACGCCGCCTCGACCTTTTCGTCGGCAATGATCGCATAGGTCGGCGTGATGTCGCCGGAAAGCCGGTCGCCCTTGGGGCTGAACAGCCGCTTGTAGCAATCGAAATCGAGAGGCTTGCCGTGCAGCCAGATCAGGGCGCGCAGCCATTCGATGTCGCCGTCCTCGAGTGGCCGCATCTGCGATCGCTCGAGCTTGCGGTTCAGCCGTCCCCGCCCGTAGCGCGCCCGCGCCAGGAGCGGCTCCGCCCATTTGAGATGGATGTTCTCGTTGAAGTAATGCAACTCCTTGATCGCCGGCATCCAGAAATCGGGATGATGGTTCAACTGGTCGAACAGCCAGCGGGTGCCGCCCTTCTGAGCGCCGATGCAGATGAAGTCGGGGCCGCGCGTGTCGCCATGCGCCAGCAGGTCCGGCATCTCCGCGGGGTTCGGCAAGCGACCGAAGAGCCGGTCGCCGGCCATGCGCAACACGCCCAGCACGTTCTGTCCCTTCCATCATCCGCGCCGCCGACGCGGACCAGATTGCGAGCGACGAGCGTCCCGCCGCCGTTCAGAGCCCGTATTTCGCCGGCCAATCCACGGCCGCGCCACCGAACTGACGTGCCGACGCCTTCAATTCCTCGGCGAGGTGTCGGCTCAGTTTGTCACGGAGATCCGGCGAGAGCGGCATTTTTTGCGGGCCGCTCTTCCTGTTATAGCCGGCCTGCGCCGTTCCGCTCGGCTTGTCCGGATCGGCGCCGAGAAAGGACAGCACGCGCGCCCGCAGTCCTTGTGGATCGGCGAGGAGGTCGTCGAACAGGTAAAGGCCGAATTGCTCGTCGGGAACGTACCGACGCCAGCGGGCAACGATGTCGGTCTGGTACGTCCGCTTGACGACGAAGCGTTTCTCGACCAGCCGCATGAACTCGTCTGCCATCAGGTCTCCGTCGATATCGCCCTTGCGCATATGCATGGTGAGATGCGACCAAACCCGCGCGACCGGGTCGCGGGCGATGAACACGACCTTGGCCGCCGGAAAGCGGGCCATGATCTTTTCGATCAGGTCCGGCTTGAGAGTCGAATAATCCGGCGTGATATCGCCGGCGATGCTCTCGCCCTTGCCGGCAAACAGCTTCGCATAGGCATCGAGATCGACCTGCCGCCATGGCAGTTCGCCATAGGCGGCGAGAAAATCGAGGTCGCGTCGATCAAGCGGCCTGAAATTCTTCTTCGCCCTGCGACGGTTGAGGTGATCGAGATTGTCGGCCGCCTTCCGCGCCAGCTTGGCGGCGCGCAGCGATGGCTTCTTGCGGTCGAAATAGTGGAGTTCCTTGAACGGCGGCATCCAGAAATCCGGATGAAGCTGGACCTGATCGTAGAGCCAGCGGGTACCCCCCTTCTGGGCGCCGACACAGAAGAAATCCGGCCCGTCGGGAACCGGGCCGAGCCTGATGCCGGAAACCGGCCGGCTGTCCGCCGCCTCGTCACTCGTCGCCAGGGCCGGTTCAGCCATCAAATCAGCTCGCCGCAGGCATGGCGGTAGCGAAGCACGGCCTCTGCCATTCCGAACTGCAGGGCGTCGGCGGTCAGCGCATGGCCGATCGACACCTCGGCCAGATGCGGCAGCGCCGCGACCAGCGGCGGCAGGTTGTCGAGCGTCAGGTCGTGGCCGGCATTGAGACCGAGATCGGCATCCCGCGCCGCATTGCCGGTCGCCGCCACCTTCTCCAGTTCGCGTGCCCGGATAGCGGCCTCCATGGCGCCACCATAAGGGCCGGTATAGATCTCGACGCGGTCGGCGCCGACCGCCTTCGCCAATGCCGGCATTCCGGGATCGGCATCGACGAACAGCGATACGCGGAAACCGGACCGCCGGAACCGGGCGATGACCGGCTCGAGAAAATCGCGGCGGGCGGCGATGTCCCAACCGTGATCGGAGGTCGACTGGCCGATGTCGTCCGGCACCAGAGTGACCTGGCTCGGCCGAACGCTCTCGACGATCTCGATGAAGCGCGCGTCCGGATTACCCTCGATGTTGAATTCCCGATCCGGAAATTCATCGGCGATCAGCTTCGCCAGCTCCGGCACATCGGACCGGCGGATATGCCGCTCGTCCGGGCGCGGATGGACGGTCAACCCGCGGGCGCCCGCCTCCAGCGCGATGCGCCCGATGCCGGTGACGCTCGGCCATGGCAGGTCGCGGCGGTTACGGAGATAGGCGATCGCGTTGAGATTGACGGAAAGGCTGGTGGTCATGGCTCGATCTTCGGGCGCGATACGCTGGATCGGGAGAACGCCGCGAGAGGCCGGCGCCTGTCAATCCGGGACGTCATCACATGTGTTCGGCCGGGCGTCCACCCGGTCGCGCAAGCGGATACTTCTGCGCTGCGCCGGGTCCGGCCGTCAAGGCCGGAACCGCTTGACTAAGGCTCTCGTCGAAGCTTGATTTACCCGATCGCTAGGATGAGAGAATTGACTTTCAAAACAATACGATGCGACTGAAGCCTCGCTCGATGCAAACGGATCAGGGCATCCGGCTCGCCAGGCCGGTCATCGATTCTGGGCCGCGCGACAGGGCCGCGATTCCGGTGCGGCAGACCTCGACCAGCCCGAGCGGCGCCATGATCGATATGAACTGCTCGATCTTGTCGGTGCGGCCGGTGAGCTGGAAGATGAAATGCGCGGTCGACGCACCGACCACCTCGGCCCGGAAGGCATCGGCGATGCGGAGCGCCTCGACGCGCTTGTCGCCGGTGCCGGCGATCTTGACCAGCGCCAGCTCGCGCTCGAGCGGATTGCCGTCCGCCGTCAGGTCGTTGACCGAATGGACCGGAACCAGCCGTTCGAGCTGGTTCTTGATCTGGGTGATGACCATCGGCGTGCCGGTCGTCACGATGGTGATCCGCGACTGGTGCTTGGCGTGCTCGGTCTCCGACACCGTCAGGCTGTCGATATTGTAGCCTCGGCCCGAGAACAGCCCAATGACCCGGGCGAGGACGCCCGGTTCGTTATCGACGGTCACCGACAGGGTGTGCCGCTCGAAGCGGTCGTGCCGGTCCTCGAAGAAATAGGCCGAGGCCGGCGACGGCAACGGCTCCAGCCTGGTCTGGTCCGTCGCCTTGGCGGCAACGTGGGTGGCCGCCGGCTTCCGGCTCTTCACCGCACGCTTGGTCGGTGTCGACTTGGTGGTCCGTTTCATCAGACGAGCGCCTTTCCAGCCGCGCCGATTGCCTTGCCGATCGCATCGTCATCGGCCTCCTCCGGCAACAGCATTTCGTTATGGGCCTTGCCCGAGGGAATCATCGGGAAGCAGTTGGCGAGCGCCACCACCCGGCAATCGAACAGAACCGGCTTGTCGACCGAAATCATTTCCTGAATCGCGTCGTCGAGCTCATCCGGCTTCTCGGCGCGGATGCCGACGCCGCCATAGGCTTCGGCCAGTTTCACGAAGTCGGGGAGCGAATCCATGTAGCTGTGCGACAGCCGGTTGCCGTGCAGGAGCTGCTGCCACTGGCGGACCATCCCCATGTACTGGTTGTTGAGGATGAAGATCTTGATCGGCAGGTTGTGCTGCACCGCCGTCGACATCTCCTGCATCGTCATCAGCACCGAGGCGTCGCCCGCGATGTCGACGACCAGACTGCCGGGATGGGCGACCTGGACGCCGACCGCCGCCGGCAGGCCATAACCCATCGTCCCCAGCCCGCCGGACGTCATCCACCGGTTCGGTTCCTCGAAACCGTAGAACTGCGCCGCCCACATCTGATGCTGCCCGACCTCGGTCGTGATGTAGGTGTCGCGGTCCCTGGTCGCGGCATAGAGCCGCTCGATCGCATATTGCGGCATGATCACGTCCGGATTCTGCCGATAGGCGAGGCAATCGCGGGCCCGCCACGTGTCGATCTGCTTCCACCAGGCCTTGCGGGCCGTCTGGTCGATCTTCGGCTTTTCCGCCTTCCAGACCACCAGCAGGTCTTCCAGCACCTCGGCGACGTCGCCGATGATCGGCAGGTCGACGCGGATGTTCTTGTTGATCGAGGACGGGTCGACATCGATCTGGATCTTGCGCGAGCCGGGCGAGAAGGCGTCCGTCCGGCCGGTGATGCGATCGTCGAAGCGGGCGCCGATCGCGATCATCAGGTCGCAATCATGCATGGCGTTATTGGCTTCGAAGGTGCCGTGCATGCCCAGCATGCCGAGCCATTGCGGATCGGAGGCCGCGCAGGCGCCGAGCCCCATCAGCGTCGAGGTGATCGGAAAGCCGGTCAGGTGGATGAGTTCGCGGAGCAGTTCCGTCGCCCGCGGCCCGGAATTGATGACGCCGCCGCCGGTATAGAAGACCGGCCGCTTGGCCTTGCCGATCAAGTCGACCGCGGCACGAATGGCGTTGGGATCGCCCTTGGTGCGGGGCCGGTAGGTCTTGTGCTCGACCTTGCTCGGCCCGGTATAGACACCCGTGGCGAACTGGACGTCCTTGGGGATGTCGACGACGACCGGCCCCGGACGGCCGTGCGAGGCGACATAGAAGGCTTCGTGCAGGATCCGGCTGAGATCATTGACGTCCCTGACCAGCCAGTTGTGCTTGGTGCACGGCCGGGTGATGCCGACGGTATCGCATTCCTGGAAGGCATCGTTGCCGATCAGGTGGGTCGGAACCTGCCCGGTCAGGCAGACCATCGGGATCGAGTCCATCAGTGCGTCGGTGAGCGCAGTGACCATATTGGTCGCGCCCGGCCCCGACGTGACGAGGACCACGCCCGGCTTGCCGGTCGAGCGCGCATAGCCTTCAGCCGCGTGACCGGCGCCCTGCTCGTGCCGGACGAGGATGTGCTGGAACCGGTCCTGCTGGATGATCTCGTCGTAGATCGGCAGGACGGCGCCCCCCGGATACCCGAAGATGTGTTCGACGCCCTGATCGGCGAGCGCCTGAACCACCATTTCCGCCCCGGTCATTTCCTCGCCGTGCCTGCTCGCGCCGTTTTGTTTCCGTTTCATCTCGCCACCTTAGCCAACTGTCGGCCCTAGCCGTTTTGCCATAAAAAAAGGCCCTTCCGGGCCATGTCAGCGCACCACCAATCGCGACGGCTCAAGCCATCGTGGCGGTACGCTCCCTGATTACGAGGACGGATTTCGCCGTCATTGGTCCACCTGCTCCAGTTACTGCGCCGCAAGATAAGCACGGCCGCCTGCCCGGTCAACGACTTATTTGCAAGGCTCATTTGCAAGGCTCACGCCGACGTTTGCAGGGTTCACGCCGACGGCGGCGCTATCCTCTGCCAATCCGGCATCTGGTTGCGGAACCAGGTCTCCTGGCGCTTGGCATAGCGGCGGGTCTCGGTCTTGACGCCGGCCACGGCCTCGGCCAGCGACAGGTCGCCCTCGAGGTGATCGCGGAACTGGCGGACGCCGATCGCCTTCATCGCGGGCAGTTCCTGCGACAGGCCAAGGCCAAGCAGCCGGCGCACCTCGTCGAGCGCCCCGGCATGCAGCATCGCCTCGGCCCGCTGGGAGATCCGGTGGTGAAGCCATGCGCGATCCGGCGCGATCACCCATCGCCGCGTATCGGCGGAAACCAGCGGCGGAACGCTCGCTCCGCGCTGCCACTCCGCCAGCGGTCGCGCGGTCGCCTCGAAGACCTCCAGCGCCCGCACTATCCGCCCTCGGTCGGAGGGCCGGAGGTCGGTCGCGGTCTGCGGATCGCAGGCGGCAAGCCGCGCGTGGAGCGCCTCGGTCTCGCGGTCCCGGATCTCTTCCGCGAGGCGGGCCCTCAGATCGGCCGGGATCGGCGGGATCGTGGCGAGCCCCTCGGTCAGGGCCCGGAAATAAAGGCCGGTGCCACCGACGAAGATCGGCAACCGCCCCTCCCCCTTCGCTCTGGCCACGGCAAGGGCGGCGTCGCTCAGCCAGTGCCCGACCGAGTAACGGGTCGAGGCCGGCACATGGCCGTAGAGGCTGTGCGGCACGGCGGCGATGTCGACCTCGTCGGGTCGCGCCGAAAGCACCCGCAGCTCGGCATAGACCTGCATCGAATCCGCGTTGATGACGACGCCCCCCTCCCGCTGCGCAAGATCGATGGCGAGCCGCGACTTGCCGCTTGCCGTCGGTCCAGCGATCAGGATGGCCGTCATGCCTTCAGTCGCCTTTCGATTTGAGGCGCACCGTAATGTCGCGGAACGGTCTTATCGGCGGATGCAGGTCCTTGAACGCAATCAGTCCATAGGGCGGATCGTCAATGGAAGTGTTTTGCACGGATCTCAAGACCTCTTGCGGGATCGGCCCCATTGGCGACTTGGTCCGTTCGAGTGTCGGCGATGCCACGTCGGCCGGTCTTGTGCCTTTCGGACTGATGACCAGCCATCGTTCAGCGGCCCCCCAGTCCTGCCGCGTCCCGATCCCGAAACGATATTCGACGGCGACACTGAGCGCGCCGATTGGATTGCCTGCTTCCGCGGATGCCAGGTGCCAGCGAAAGGCTGCTTCCGGATCTTCCTCAAGCCCCATGGCGCCACGCATGTATAATTCGCCGAGATTGTTCATCGCCGGCGCAAATCCAGCCTTCGCCGCCCTGCGATACAGGCGAACCGTCGCTTCCTCGCGAGGCCCTATCGGCGGAAAGTAGAGCGGTGTCCCGTCCCTCTTAGCCGTCGCCACGCGCTGCTCTATATCATCCAGAACGATCTTCTCGTTGACCCATGCCAGGTGGAACATGGCGACCGCGTCGCCTGAATTCGCCGCCCACGCGTACCACTTTTCGGCGCCCGTATAATCTCCCCGGTAGGTCAGAAGATGACCAAGCAACCGCACCCGTGTGGCGCAGGTCTGGCTCAACCTGGGTTCGCAACTCAGGCGGATTGCGGTCCCGAGGATGGTCGGCAGGAAGAACCAGGCAATCGCTCCGATCCCGACGGCGATCCCGACGCCTATGGCTGTCCGTCGCGCGAAAGTCGTCATCTGCTGCTCCGCGTTGGAAAAGACCTTCGCGACATAGGGACAGCAACTTTAACGTGTCGTTAAGCCGCTGGACATGATTGCTCCGGGACCACCTCGCGGCGGCAACGCCAAAGACGCCGGTCATATACCGCGACCTTTTCTCCAAATCGGACGATCTTCGCCCGATCCGGGCCGCCGGTGTTGAACCGGTCATCGACGACCACTAAAACCAGCGCGCCACCCGACACCCAAGGACGCAAGAGATCCCGTGACCATCATCCAACCCTTCCGGGCCTTGCGTCCGGCGCCGGGACGAGCCGCCGACGTGCTGGCGCCGCCTTATGACGTCCTGTCGAGCGCCGAGGCGCGCGAGCGCGCGGCCGGCAAGCCGTGGAGCTTCCTCCATGTCTCGAAGCCGGAGATCGATCTCGCCGCCGATATCGATCCCTACGCCCCGGAGGTCTACGCAAGGGCGGCCGAAAATCTCGACCGGATGGTCGCCGAAGGCATCCTGATCCGCGACGACGCGCCCCGCTACTACGTCTATCGCCTGACCTGGCAGGGCCGCACCCAGACCGGGCTGGCCGCGGTCGCGTCACTCGCCGACTATGCCACCAACCGCATCCGCAAGCACGAGCTGACCACGCCCCGGAAGGAGGACGACCGCGTCCGCCAGATCGAGGCGGTCAACGCCCAGACCGGGCCGGTGATGCTGGCCTATCCCGCCGCGCCGACGATCGACGCGATGCTCGCCGCGGCCGCGAACGGCGAAGAGGTCATCGATGTGACCTGGGCCGATGGCGTCCGCCACCAGCTCTGGGTGATCGACGACGCCGAGAAGATCGCCGCCCTGACCGCCGCTTTCGAGGCCCTGCCGGCGCTCTATATCGCCGACGGCCACCACCGGTCGGCCGCCGCCGCCCGCGTCGCCGCGAGCCCGCGGCGGCGAAGGCTCGCACAACGCCTTTCTCACGGTCACCTTTCCCGATCACGAGATGACCATCCTCGCCTATAACCGCCTCGTCGCCGACCTCAACGGCCACAGCCCGGAGCAGTTTCTCGCCGAGCTTGGCGAGCGCCTCACCGTCGAGGCGGCGAACGCACCGGTCGAGCCGGCCGCGCCGAACGAATTCGGCATGGTCCTCGGCGATCGGTGGTACCGCCTGACGCTGCCGCCGGATCGCATCCCGGCCGACGATCCGATCGGCCGGCTGCCGATCACCCTGCTGACCCGCAACGTCATCGAGCCGCTTCTCGCCATCACCGACCCGCGCACCGACAAGCGCATCGATTTCGTCGGCGGCGGGCGTGGCCTGGGCGAACTGGAAAAGCGTGTCGCTTCCGGCGATTGGGCGGTCGCCTTCGCCCTCTATCCGACCGGGATGGCCGATCTGATGGCGGTCGCCGACGCCGGCGGCATCATGCCGCCGAAATCGACCTGGTTCGAACCGAAGCTCGCCGACGGCGTCGTCAGCCACGTGCTCGATTGAGCGATCGTCGGGTCTCCCGCCGTCGCCGCCGGCCAAGAGCCCGAGGATCGATCGCTCGCGCATGACCGACCATGTCGCAACCCTGATCGCGCGGCCGGACAACGGGCCCGACCTCGTCGCGGCATTGGCCGCAGTGACATCGGCGGTCACGGATCCCAACGTCGCCTGGCTTGGCGAAGGCGAAGCGGTCGATATCGGCTTCGATGCCGCCGACGAGCGTCTGATCGCGGGGCTCCGCGATCTTTTCCAGGGCCGGCCGGTCGACCTTGTCGTCCAGCCGGACGCCGACCGTCGCAAGAAACTCCTCGTCGCAGACATGGATTCGACCATGATCGCGCAGGAATGCATCGACGAACTGGCCGACTATGCCGGTTTCAGGACGGAGGTCGCCGCCCTCACCGAGCGCGCCATGGCCGGCGAGATCGCCTTCGCCCCGGCGCTTCACGAACGCGCCGCCCTCCTCGCCGGCCTGACGTCGGAGACGCTTGCCGAGGTTCTCGCCAAACGGATAACGCCCATGCCGGGGGCCCGAACCCTTGTTGCGACCATGCGCGCCAACGGGGCGGTCGCGGTGCTTGTCTCCGGCGGCTTCACCGATTTCGCCGAACCGATCGGCGCGATGATCGGCTTCGATTCGGTGCGGGCCAACCGGCTCCTCGCCAGGGACGGCCGGCTGACCGGCGAGGTCGCCGATCCGGTCGTGGATCCCGAGACCAAGCGCATGACGCTCGAGAAGGAGGCGGCGCGCCTCGGGCTACGCCGGGAGGAGACGCTCGCGGTCGGTGACGGCGCGAATGATATTCCGATGGTGAAGGCGGCCGGCCTCGGCGTCGCCTATCACGCCAAGCCGAAGCTCGCGGCGATCGCACCGGCGCGTATCGACCACGCCGACCTCACCGCCCTCCTCTACATCCAGGGATACCGGCGAGCAGACTTCGTCGGGTGATCACGCACAGCCCGAAGAATGGCGCGGGAGCGTACCCCCGCGCCGAATGCAGCCAGCTATTCGATCGTCACGGCGACGAAGCGCAGGTCGCCGTTCTTGTTGGCGAGAAGCAGCAGCGCCGACTTCCGGCCATCGGTCTTGAGCTGGTTGATCCGCTCGGCGATGGCGTCCGGCGAATCCACCGGCTGCTGGGAGATTTCGAGGATCACGTCGCCGGCCTGCACCCGCTTCTCTGCAGCGGGACTGCCTTCGGCGACATCGGTGACGACGACGCCCTTGATCTCGTCCTTGATGCCGAACTTGCTGCGCAGCGTCGGCGACAGGTCGGAAAGCGACAGCCCGAGCGGACCGGTGACGACCGCGGGCTCGTCCGGCGGCGGCGCCGGCTGGTCCGTGGCAAGCGCCGCGACGTCCGTGGCCTCGGCCTCCTCGAGCCGGCCGAGCTTGACCTTGAGGGCCTGCTCGGCGCCCTTGCGGATGACCACGACCTCGACTTCCTTGCCGACCGGCTCGTCGGCGACCAGGCGCGGCAGTTCGTGCATCGCCGACACCGGATGGCCGTTGAACTTGACGATCACGTCGCCTGGCGCGATTCCGGCTTCGGCGGCCGGACCGGGATCGGTCACGCCGGCGACCAGCGCCCCGGCGGCATGGGACATCGACAGGCCTTCGGCGATGTCGTCGGTCACTTCCTGGATGCGCACACCGAGCCAGCCGCGCCGGGTCTCTCCGTAATCGCGAAGCTGCTGGATGACGTTGACCGCGGTGCTCGACGGCACGGCGAAGCCGATGCCGATCGATCCGCCGGTCGGCGAAATGATCGCGGTGTTGATGCCGATGACCTCACCGTCCATGTTGAACAGCGGACCGCCGGAATTGCCGCGGTTGATCGAGGCATCGGTCTGAATGAAGTTGTCGTAGGGACCGGAATTGATATCGCGGTTGCGGGCCGAGACGATGCCGACCGTAACCGTGCCGCCAAGTCCGAAGGGATTGCCGATCGCCATCACCCAGTCGCCGACCCGCAGATGTTCCGAATCGCCGAACTTGAGCGCCTTCAGCGGCTCCTTCGGCTCGACCTTGAGGACCGCGAGGTCGGTCTTCTCGTCGCGCCCGATCAGGGTCGCGTCGAGCTTGGTACCGTCGGCGAAATTCGCAGTGATTTCGTCGGCGCCGTCGATGACGTGGTTGTTGGTGATGATCACGCCGGAGGAATCGATGATGAACCCGGACCCGAGCGACTGCACCCGCCGCGGACGGTCGTTCTTGCTCTGCTGCTGCTTGTCGAAGAATTCGTCGAAGAAATCCTGGAACGGCGAGCCGTCCGGCAGCCGCGGCGCCGGCACGTTCTCCGAGCCCGTCACCGTCTGGCTGGTCGAGATGTTGACCACCGAGTCGAGCAACTCGGCGGCAATATCGGCAACCAATTCCGGACCCCGCGCCCACGCCGGCGACTGAACACCGGCAATAATCCCGAAGCCCAGGACCAGGGCTCCGGCGATTCGTCTGGTCGAGCCCGATATCGCCGCCGGGGATGCAAGAACGGTCATCGGCCTGTCTCCTGAGATCGCAAAGACGCCGTCGCCCCGAAGCAGACGGCGCAGCATCCGAGTATCATGATCGAATTAGGGCAAAACCGCGACCCCGAAAGAGGTCGCAGTCATTGCCTCACTTGATCGTGTTGCCGTCACCGGCCGCCGTCGCCGCGGCGTCGGCGGCTGGAGCGACGATACCGGCGTCCTTGGCGACCTCGGGTACGGCCGCCGGCGCGGCGTCCATCGCCGTGTCGGGTGCCGCCGCATCCTTCGCTTCCGGCGCCGCCGCGGTCGGCTCTGGCGTCGGCTGCGGTGCGGGCACACCCGGAGGATTGGGTGGCGCGGGCTTCATCGTCAGGCCGGTCGCATCGTTGAAGAACCTGAAGAATTCGGAATCCGGCGAAATCACCATTCGGGTATCCGAATTGCCGCCAAGGCCCTGCTGGTAGGCCTGCATCGACCGGTAGAAGGCGAAGAATTCCGGATCGGCACCGAACGCCTTGGCGAAGATGTCGTTGCGTTTCGCCTCGCCGCCACCACGGACCCGCTCCGATTCCTGTTGCGCCTCGGCGACGATGACCGTGGCGGTGCGGTCGGCTTCGGCCCGGATTCGGCGCGCCTGCTGCTCGCCAAGCGCCCGAATCTCGGTCGCTTCGCGCTGACGCTCGGTCTGCATCCGCTGATAAATCGCCTGGCTGTTGGCTTCCGGCAGATCGGCGCGACGGATCCGGACGTCGATCACGTCGATGCCGAGACCGTCGGCCTCGCGATCCACCCGCGCGGTGATCCGGGACATCAGGTCGGCGCGTTCGTCACGCACGAGCTGGATGAAGGTCGCGTCGCCAAGCACCTGTCTGACCGCCGAATTGAGCAGGACCGACAGCCGCGAATCGGCGACCGCGATGCTGCCGACGGACTGGAAGAACTTCAGGGGATTGATGATCTTGTATCGACCCCAGGCATCGACCACCAGTCGCTTCTGATCCGAGGCGATGACTTCAAGCGGCGGTGAATCGAGGTCGAGGATGCGCTTGTCGAAATAGACCACATTGTCGATCAGCGGCAGCTTGTAATAGAGCCCGGGCTCCGAGACCGGCCGCACGACGCGACCGAAGCGGAGGACGAGCGCCTGCTGGGTCTGATCGACGATGAAGACGCTGAGATAGGCCAGGAGGCCGATGGCCGCGACAATGATCAGGCCGATGCCGCCGAAGATTCCGCGTTTCATCACTTGGCTCCCGCGGTCGAGGGACTCTTGCGCTCGAGCTGGTCGAGCGGCAAGTAGGGGACGACACCGGAGCCACCGTTGGATTCGTCGATGATGACCTTGCTGGTGTTGGCGAAGATGTCCGCCAGCGTCTCGAGATACATGCGCCGCCGGGTAACCTCCGGCGCCGCGCGATAGCTCTCGTAGACCTGACTGAAGCGATCCGCCTGGCCCTGCGCTTCATTGGTGATCCGGTCGCGATAGGCGATCGCCGCCTCGGTGATCTGCGACCCTTGGCCGCGCGCCTCGGGGATGACCCGGTTGGCGTAGGTCTGCGCCTCGTTCTGCAGGCGTTCCTGGTCGGCACGGGCCGCCTGGACGTCGCGGAATGCGGCGATGACCTCGCTCGGCGGATCGACCTTCATCAACTGCACCTGGGTGATTTTGATACCGGCCTGATAGTCGTCGAGGGTCTTCTGGATGAGTTCCTCCACGTCCGTTTCCGTGATCTGTCTCGCCTGGGTCAGGAGCGGCTGGATGTTCGAGCGGCCGACAACCTCGCGCATGGCGCTTTCGGCGGCGGCTTTCACCGAGCCTTCGGGGTCTTCCATGTTGAACAGGTAGTTTCGCGCGTCGTTGATCACCCAGAAGACGGAAAAATCGATGTCGACGATGTTTTCGTCGCCGGTCAGCATCAGGCTCTCTTCCGGGATGTCGCGGCCGTTGGTCGTGGTGTCGTCGCCGAACTGGCCGATGGTGACGCGGTTCACGCGCGTGACACGCGGCGTGTAGACGGTCTCGATCGGATAGGGCAGCCGGAAGTTGAGGCCGGGAGACGCCTCACGATCGTATTTACCGAACAGCAGGACGACGCCGACCTCGTCGGGCTGAACCCGGAAGGTGAAGAAGTTGTACGCAAGCAGCGCCGCCACCACCGCAAGGATGGCGATGATCGTCAGCGGATTCATCTTGCGGCCGCTGCCGCCGGGCAACACGCTCTTCAGGCGGTCCTGGCTTCGCCGCAGCAGCTCCTCGAGATCGGGAGGATTAGGCCCCCCGCCGCCACCGCCGGTGTTGCGCGGCGGCTGGCCCCAAGGGCCGCCATTGCCGCTCTTCCAGCCACCACCACCACTGGACTGATTGTCCCAGGGCATGTTGCTCCTTTCCGAAGCTTCAGCAGATCGCCGGAAAACCGTGCGACGCCGCCACGTTTGATGTGGCGCGGGTTATAGGCGACTTGCCCGGGTGATTCAACGCGCCGACAGCGCACGCCACGACGCGCCGGCGTCGGCCTTCCCCAAGTGGTGCCGGACCGGCCGCGTGTCAACTCAATGGGCGGCGTCGACGCGCTCATAGACGACGAAAGTCGTCGCCGCGCTGTCGCGCTCGCCAGCCGGCACGACTTCGCGCGACACTTCCCGCCAGACCGCCGGGTCGATCACGGGGAAGCGGACGTCGCCCTCCGGCCGCAGCGCGACGTGGGTGATGTAGAGCCGGTCGGCGCGCGCCATCGCGGCGGCATAGACCTGACCGCCGCCGATGACGACCACCTCCCCCGCTTCGCCGGCCCGCTCCGCCGCGAAAGCCAGCGCCAGATCGAGGCTCGCCTTCACCTCCACGCCCCCGGCCCGGAAATCGGCTTGCCGGGTCACGACGATGTTCAACCGGTCGGGGAGCGGCTTGCCGATCGACTCGAAGGTCTTGCGCCCCATCACCACCGGCTTGCCCATGGTCAGCCGCTTGAAGCGCTTCATGTCGGTCGACAGCCGCCACGGCATCGCGCCGTCGGCGCCGATGACGCCGTTTTCCGCGACCGCGGCGATGATCGACAGGGTCGTTTTGCCACTCATCCCGGTCAAACCGCTACCGCCGCCTTGATATGCGGGTGCGGATCGTAGCCCTCGACGGCGAAGTCGTCATAGACGAAATCGAAGATCGAGCCGACGTCGGGGTTGATCGTCATCCTCGGCAGGGCGCGAGGCTCGCGGGAAAGCTGCAGCCGCGCCTGATCGACATGGTTGAGATAGAGATGGGCGTCGCCGAAGGTATGGACGAAGTCGCCCGGCTTCAGCCCGGTCACCTGCGCCATCATCATCGTCAGCAGCGCATAGGAGGCGATGTTGAAGGGCACGCCGAGGAAGATGTCGGCCGAGCGCTGGTAGAGCTGACAGGACAATCTGCCGTTCGCCACATAGAACTGGAAGAGGCAGTGGCAGGGCGGCAGCGCCATCCGGTCGACCTCGGCCGGGTTCCAGGCGGTGACGATCAGCCGACGTGAATCGGGATTCGAACGGATGCCCTCAACCACCTGACGAATCTGGTCTATCGATCCGCCATCCGGCGTCGGCCAGGCCCGCCACTGGGCGCCGTAAACGGGCCCGAGGTCGCCGTTTTCGTCGGCCCATTCGTCCCAGATGCGGACCCCGTGCTCCTGGAGATAACGGATGTTGCTGTCCCCGGAGAGGAACCACAGGAGCTCGTGGATGATCGATTTGAGATGGAGCTTCTTGGTCGTGACCAGCGGAAAGCCGTCGGCCAGATCGAAGCGCATCTGGTGACCGAAGATCGACCGGGTGCCGGTGCCTGTCCGGTCACCCTTCTCCACGCCGGTTTCCAGCGCCAGGCGCATCAGGTCGAGATATTGGCGCAAATGCTGTCAGCCTTTTCCGCAACTCGGGCCGTTCACTCCGGCAGGATGACTCTGACAGGCCGGAGAGGACAACCCGCGATCTCTCGGAGACGTTCCACCGGCCTACTCCGCCGGCGCGGGAAGCGCCCGACCGTCCCGACCACGGCCGCTGCGCGGCCCGAGGGTCAGCCAGGCAAGCGTTGCCGCCATGCCGCCGCACCCGGCGATCGCAGCGACCATCGGCACCGGCGAGCCGTCGGCGAAGAGGCTGACCACGGCCGTGACGCTGGCGCCGAGCAGCATCTGCAGCGTTCCAAGCAGCGCCGCGGCGGTTCCCGCGATCCGCCCATGGTCGTCGAGCGCCAGCACCAGTGTCGACGGCACCACCAGCCCGAGGCTCCCGAAGCTGATGAACAGCATGCCCCACAGCACGAACAGGCTTTCCCCGCCGACCAGCGTCAGCGCCAGGAGAAGCAGCGTGAAACAGGCGAAGGCCGAAGCAGCCGTCAGCACGACGCGTTGCAGGCCGAAGCGCTTGCCGGCCCATCCGTTGAGTTGCGCCGTGCCGATGAAGGCGAAGGCATTGGAGGCGAAGATGGCGCTGAACTGGATCGGGCTGAGGCCGAAATGGTCGATGAACAGAAAGGACGCACCGGTGACGATAGGAGAAGAAGGCCGCCATGCCGAAGCCGCCGATCAGCGAAATGCCGAGGAATCGCCGGTCGAGCAGGAGGCGCCCGTAATTGACGAAGGCGGAACCCCAGTTGCTGGCGATCCGGTCCTCCGGCGGCCGCGTCTCGGGCAGTGACGTCGCCGCCAGCGCGAGGCCGAGAACACCCAGTCCCGCCAGCACCCAGAAGATCGCCCGCCAGCTGCCGAATTCGGTGACCAGGCTGCCGAACAGCGGCGCCAGCATCGGCGACACGCTGAAGACGAGCATGACCAGCGACATCAGCCGCGCCGCGTCGGGACCGGTGTGCAGGTCGCGGACCACGGCGCGGGGAATGGTCATGCCGGCGCAAGCCCCGACCCCTTGCAGGAACCGCATGGCGATCAGCATTTCGATATTCGGCGCCAGCGCACAGCCGATGCCGCCGATGGTGTAGAGGACCATGCCGACGAACAGCGGGCGGCGCCGGCCGAACATGTCCGAAAGCGGGCCGTAGATGATCTGGCAAAGCCCGACCGCGGCGAACAGCGCGAGGACGCTGAGTTGGACCTCCCCCGGCTCGGCGTGAAGCTCCGCGCCGATTTCCGGCAAGGCGGGCAGATACATGTCGATCGCAAACGGGCCGACGGCCGTCAGCAGCCCGAGAACGATTGCGTTTCGCGCAAAACTCGCCATTGCAGGAGTCTTTCTGGGAGCCCGGCCGGGGCCTTGGAAGATGGAGGCTGAAGCGCCTTTGATGCTATCGCCGACAATGCTGCAATGCAATATGGAACAGTTGGACCGAAGGACAAGACGCTCGGCGAACAGGGATCGCAATCTCGATGGCGGGTGCTATTTGTCGGCCGGATCGGGCGCACAGCGCTGACCTGACTTCGGGGGACACCGAACGGATGACCGACAATCCACTGATCGGAACATGGCGGCTCGTGAGCTGGCACAACGAAGCCGCCGACGGCTCGAAGACCCATCCCCTCGGACCGGACGCGACCGGCCTCATCACCTACACGCCGGAGGGATACATGTTCGTCCAGATCGCGCGGGCAGACCGGCCGCATTACGCCGGTAACGACATGGCGGGCGGGACACCGGAGGAAGATTCCGCGGCGATGAAATCGATCGTCGCCTATGCCGGCCGCTATGCGTTCCGTGGCGACCATGTCCTGCACGACGTCAGCCACGCATCCTTCCCGAACTGGGTCGGGACCGGCCAGAAACGCTACGTGCACCTCGACGGCGATCGGCTGACGCTGAGCACCGATCCGATCCCCTTCCAGGGACGCGAGGTGACGGCCCGTCTCGTCTGGGAACGCGCGCAGAGGGCTTGACGACGATCATTTCGCGGCGGACGCGCCTGCCGCTTCCCAACCCGCTTGCGAATCCCTATATTCGTCGGTGCCGGAGCAATCCGGATATGGCGATAAACTGCCATCGTAATAAACCCTGCGGACCCGGGGGCAGTACCCGGCGCCTCCACCAGAGCCCGTTCGAGAGCCGAAGAGCGGTTTCCGGCGGGGGCGAAATAGGATCGACGAGGGCGTAAAGGGTGAGCTT
Organism: uncultured Alphaproteobacteria bacterium; assembly: GCA_963812275.1. Lineage (GTDB taxonomy): Bacteria > Pseudomonadota > Alphaproteobacteria > Rhizobiales > Kaistiaceae > Bauldia. Next base: position 469,570 of record CAWEUQ010000004.1, read on the forward strand.
TTGCTCGGCATGGTACCCACCGTTATCGGGCCAATCTGTAGTTGCAAACGACAACTATGCAGAGGCACGCCTCGCTGCGTAATGCAGTGATGTATCCTCATCTCAAGCCCTTCCGGTTTGCACCGTAAGGCGGGGTTCGGAGGCACCTGGCAACAGAAGCCTCCACTTTTGCCCGGGGCCGGTTGGCTCCGAATTGCTTGCCCGGGGCCGGTCGGCTCCGACTTGGTATCGGGGTCATGGCCGAAGATCTTATCCGTTACGATATCCTCGCCCAGGACGCCTTGCGCGGCGTCGTCCGCAAGGTGCTGTCCGAGGTCGCGCGCACCGGCCTGCCGGGCGAGCACCATTTCTTCGTCAGCTTCGCCACCCACGCGCCGGGCGTCCGGGTATCGAGCCGACTGCTTGCCCAGTATCCCGAGGACATGACCATCGTCATCCAGCACCAGTACTGGGACCTGGCGGTGACCGAACATGCCTTCGACATCGGGTTGTCCTTCGACGGCGTCCCGGAACGGCTGCACGTGCCTTTCACCGCCGTGAAGGGCTTCCTCGACCCCTCCGTCCAGTTCGGCCTGCAATTCGAGATCGCGATGAAACCGGGCGAACTGCCCGGCGAATCGCCCCGCATCCTCGACGTCGAGGAAGAGATCGAGCCGAAATCAACCGACGCGGCACCGACGTCATTGCCGGCGCCTGTCGCCGAAGCGGCGCCGGAGGCGGGCGACGAGCATGAAGACGATGGCCCCCCCGCCAACGACGCCCAGATCGTCAGCCTCGACGCCTTCCGAAAAAAGAACTGAACGCCATGGGCAAGCGATCGCATTTCCAGCCGCCGCGCACCGGGGCGACGGCGATGCGGACCGAATCCGATACCTTCGGTCCGATCGAAGTCCCCGCTGAACGCTACTGGGGCGCCCAGACCCAGCGCTCCATCCAGAATTTCCCGATCGGCGGCGAGCGCATGCCGCAACCGGTCATTCGCGGCCTCGGCATCGTCAAGCGCGCCGCGGCCGAAGTGAACATGGACCTCGGCCGTCTCGACCGCAGGATCGGCGAGGCGATCGTTCAGGCGGCGCAGGAGGTCATCGACGGCAAGCTCGACGAGCACTTCCCGCTGGTCGTCTGGCAGACCGGGTCGGGCACCCAGTCGAACATGAACGCCAACGAGGTGATCGCCAATCGGGCGATCGAGATCCTCGGCGGCGAACTCGGCTCGAAGGAGCCGGTGCACCCGAACAATCACGTCAACATGAGCCAGTCGTCCAACGACTGCTTCCCCAGCGCCATGCACATCGCCTGCGCCGAGGAAGCCACGCACCGGCTGATCCCCGCCCTCCGGAAGCTGAGGGACGCGCTGAACGACAAGGCGGAGGCGTGGAAGGACATCGTCAAGATCGGCCGCACCCATACCCAGGATGCGACTCCCCTCACCCTCGGCCAGGAATTCTCCGGCTACACCACGCAGATCGACAACGGCATCGCCCGCATCGAGCTGACGATGCCGAAGCTGATGGAACTCGCCCAGGGCGGCACCGCCGTCGGCACCGGCCTCAACGCGCCGATCGGCTTCGCCGAGAAGATCGCCGATCGCATCGCCGCCATCGCCGGGCTTGCCTTCACGTCGGCGCCGAACAAGTTCGAAGCGCTCGCCGCGCATGACGCCATGGTGTTTTCCCACGGCGCCATCAACACCGTGGCGGCTTCGCTGTTCAAGATCGCCAACGACATCCGCTTTCTCGCCTCCGGTCCGCGGTCGGGCCTCGGCGAATTGGCGCTGCCGGAGAACGAGCCTGGCTCGTCGATCATGCCGGGCAAGGTCAACCCGACCCAGAACGAGGCGCTGACCCAGGTCTGCGTCCAGATCTTCGGCAACAACACCGCCATCACCATCGCCGGCAGCCAGGGCCATTTCGAGCTCAACGTCTTCAATCCCGGTGATGGCGTATAACTTCCTCCAGTCCGTCGACCTGATGGCGGAGTCGGTCGTCGCCTTCACCGACAACTGCATCGTCGGCATCGAGCCGCGCCGCGACAACATCAAGGCCGGCGTCGAGCGCTCGCTGATGCTGGTCACCGCCCTCGCCCCGAAGATCGGCTACGACAAGGCGGCCGAGATCGCCAAGACCGCCCACAAGAACGGCACGACGCTCCGCGACGAGGCGCTTCGGCTCGGCTATGTGACGGCCGCCGAATTCGACGAGCTGGTGCGTCCGGAGTTGATGATCGGACCCGCCTGAGATGTCCGCCGAGATCGTCAATCTCCGCCGGGCCCGCAAGTCCCGGGCACGGGCCGAAAAAGAAGAACAGGCGGCCGAGAACCGAAGGCGCCACGGCCTGTCGAAGGCCGAAAAGCAGGCCGAACGCGCCGAACGGGACCAGGCGGACCGCCACATCGAGGGCCACCGGCGCGAGCCCCGCGACAGCTGAGCCGCAGCGGTTTCGGATGAAACGCTCGATCTCCATCGCCGGCCATCGCACCAGCGTCTCGGTCGAAGATCCGTTCTGGGACGGGTTGACGGCGATCGCGCGAAGTCGTGGCCGGACCGTTGCCGCGCTGATCGCCGATATCGACCGGCAGAGACCGGCCAGGGTCAATCTTTCCTCGGCGATACGGATATTCGTGCTCGACCACTATCGCGGCGCCAACGAGGGGCGCTGACCGCTCAGTTGTGGAGCGGCGGCGTGATCACCAACGGCTGGGCGTCGGTCGGCATCAGCAGCCCGGCATCGGCCGGCGCGTCGAGGGATGCAGCGGCCGGCCTGTGTTCGGGTCTGGGTCGCGGCAACACGGTCGGCGGCACCACCTCGACAGGGACGAGAGTCGCCGCGTCGTCGGCAACCGGCAGGTCGGCAAGAGTTGCCGCGCTCTCCACCTTGACCGCCGCGCCGGTGATGACCGCGTCGTCGAGGCGCGCATCGGCACGATCGTCGGTCGCTTTGCCTTCGACCCAGCCGCGCGGCAGCGCCGCCGCGCGCTGTGCCGCCTCCTGCGCGGCGGCAGCCGCTTCCGCCGCCTTCGTGGCGGCCTCCGCCGCGGCGTCCTCGGCGGCATGCAATTTATCCAGCGCGGCGCCGGCCTCGGTAAGCGCGGCCGCCTCCGCCGCCGCCTTCTCCTTCACGGTCGCCGCAGCGGCGGTCGCCGTTGCCTCGGCCTCGGCGAGCGTCTTCCCAGCGATATCCACTGCCTGGGCCGCCTGATCCATCCGCTGCCTTGCCTGGGCGAGCGCATCCTCCGCCGCCTTCTCGGCGTCGTCGGCCTTGGTCACCAGTTGCTCCTTGCCGGTCTGGTCGCCGGCAGCCGCCTCCGCCACTTGCCGCGCCTCGACCAGCGCCTTCTCCGCGCGCACGGCCTCGGCCCTGGCGTGGTCGGCCTCGTCGGCCGCCTTTCCGGCCACTTTCCGCGCCGCCGCGGCGGCATCGACCGCGGCCTGATAAGCCTTTTCCTTCTCGCCGGCGAGGACCTTTGCCCGCTTGGCCGCCGCCGCCGCATTCTCCGCGGCCGTTGCCGCGGCGTCGGCTGTCAGCGCCGCCACATCCGCGGCCGACTTGGCTTCGTCGGCCGCCGCGCGGGCCACATTGGCCGGCTCGACCAGGGACTGCGCCTCACTCGTTGCCTGTTTGGCCGCGATCGTCGCTGCCGCGACCTTGTCAACACTGGCGCTGGCCGCCTGCGCCGCTTCGCCCGCACCGGTCTCGGCGTCGGCAAGCGCTTTCTTTGCCGCTTCGGCCTCGGCTTCCGCGTCAGCCAGGCGAGCGCGGGCCTCCGCCAGCTGCCCCGCGTCGTCGTTCGACGCGCTACCGCCGGGGATCAAATCCAGGGGTGCCGTATTGGCCGCCTGTTCGAGATCCGCAACCCTCTGGCGCGCTGTGGCGGCGGCCGCGTCGGTCGTGGCGACTGCGTCGCGCGCGGCAGCCAGTCGCTCTTGCGCCGCCTTAGCCGCCTCGTCGGCAGCGGCGGCATCGTCCTCGGCCTTCGTCAGATCGGCGTCGGCCTGCTTGGCAAGTCCAAAGGCGGCCGCCATCGCCGCGTCGGCCTTGCCAGCCTCGGCCGCGGTCGCCGCCGCCCGCTTCGCCGTCGAAGCGGCCGTTTCCCTGGCCTTATCGCGTTGATCGACCGCGGCGACCTGAGTATCCGCCTGGACGGTGGCATCGGCATTCGCCGCCGCGCGTTCCTCCTCTGCGGTCTTGACCGCTTCCTCGAGGGCGGCGGCTTGATCGGCGAGCTCGGCGGCCCGGGCGGCCGCTTCATCCGCCGCGGCCTGGGCGACCCTCACCGCATCCTCGGCCTTCACCACGGCGGTCCGCGCCGCCTCGGCGCCGTTGACGGCGGTATCCGCCTCGCCCCGCGCCGCCTTGCCGGCGGCTTTCGCCTCTGCCAGCACCGCGGTCGCCGCCTCGACCGCCTGGGCGGCGGCAGCGGCCCTCGTCCTTGCCTCGTCAAGCGCCTCTTGCCGTTTCGCAGCGATCTGTTTGGCTTCGGCCATGGCGTCTTCGGCTTTGGTCAGCGCCTGGGTGGCGAGGCGTTGCGCGTCGCTCGTTTGGTTGATCGCGGCCCGCATGTCTTCGACGACCTGCATCGCGTCCGCCGCGCGTTGCTTCTCGGCATCGGCTGCCCGGGCAGCATCGCTTGCCGCCTGTTCGGCGGCCGCCTTGTCCTCGGCCGCGGCATTCATCCGGTCCCACCACGCCGCCTTTTCGGCCGCGGCCGTGGCTTCGGCATGGGTTTCACGCGTGATGTGCAGGGCCTGGGCGTTGACCGCCGCGTCGGCCCGCGCCTGGCGTGCCGCATCCTCCTCGCGCTGCGCCCGCTCGGCATCCTCCCGCAGTTTCCGCTTGAGCCGGTTCAGCCGCTCCCTCTCGAGGCGGGCCTCTTCCTCGAGGACGAGGATCTGCTGGATGCGCTCCTCCTGGCGGATGTTGAGGTAGGAGTTGAACTGGAGAACGTCGAAGATCCGGCTCGGCTCGGACAGCGGGCCGCGGAAGACGATCCCGACCTGCGGCGGCGAACCGTCGGCGTTATCGACGTTGCCGGGGTCGAGGGTCAGCGTCCAGTCGCTGTCGATGGTCATGTTGTTGAGATCGATCGCCGCGCTGCCGGAGGCGCCAGCCGCGCCGGCATTGATCGTCATGTTCTGCATGCGCAGCGTTCCCGCGGCGATCGAGAAGGCGGCTTCCGCTTCGGTGAAGCTCATCGAGCCGCCGTCGATATAGCTGGCGAACAGGTCGCGAAGCTGGTTCTCGTCAAACGTCTGGCCGAGATCGGATGCCCGGATCACCAAGTTCGCCGCCCGCGGATTGACGTAGCGGGCCTCGCCGTCATGGATGGCCAGGGTGCCGCCCCCGGTCAGGGACGAAATCAGCCCGGCGGGCGAGCGACCGGTCGCCTCGAAATCGGCCGAAAGGTCCAGCGTGCCCGTCGCCACCGAACGGCCCGCGCGCTGCCAGATCATCGTGTCGAGGGCGCCGCCCACCAGACTGAGCCGGCCGGTCACGTTGGCGTTGCCGCCGACATTGCGGATGGAGAATCCGCCGACCACCCCGCCGCCGAGCGCCTCACCCGACTTGACGTCGAAATCGACCCGGTTCGGCTCGAGCGCGACCGCCAGCTTGGCATTCGCCACCGCCAGGGAGTTGCCGAAGGTCAGTTCCTCGGTCGAAACGTCGAGCGCCGCCTCGAGCCGGCCGAAGACCGGCTCGCTGAACGGCGTCTTCGACCACGGCGCCTCCGGATCGTCGCCCGGCAGCGGCGCGAAGCCGAGCCCGAGCGAGGCCACCCATCCGGCATCGACGGAATCGACCTGGAGGTCGCCCTCTTCGAAGCTGACGCCGCCGTCGTCGCGGCCGGCGACACGAACCTTGCCGCTGATCGCGTGACCGGCGATTTCACCGTTGGTCCACGACACCTCGGCCGACGGACCGAGCGCCGAGATAGTCCCGCCGAGGCGAACGGGCGTGCCGAGCGCCGCCCCGGGAATACCGAGCCCGACCATCGTGAACAGCGGCACGACGTCGTCGGTCGCCAGGTTGAACGATCCGGAATAGGTCGACGGCAGGTCGGCGGCGAGGACCAGCGTGCCGGCGCTGTCGACCGTCAGCCCGCCGAAGCTTCCCTGCAGCTTCGACGCCAGTCCCTCCGCCGGAATGCCCTCCGCCGAGAAATTCACACGTGCGCCGCCGACCGAGACATCGGCCGGATCGAGACCGATCTGGCGAGCCACGCCGACGGCATCGTAGGAGGACAGCGAACCGGTGAACCGCGCCTTGCCCGTCCGCCACGATGCCGGCGCGCCGGCGAGTTCGATACTGCCGTCGAAATTCGTCGCGCCCGCCGCACCCTTGATATCGAGGCGCGAATTCGGGGCGTTGTTCTCCATCACCGAATCGATCGTCAGGCTGAGCGATGCCGGCGCCAGAGACGGCGCGGCCTCGTTGAGCCAGCGCGAGAAGCGGGTGTCCGGAGCGATCCGATCGATCACCCGTGCCAGCCCGGTCAATGTCGCGGCGGTGAGCTGGCCCTCGATCCGGCCGAGCGGCTCGGTCAGGATGTCGTCGATCTGGCCGCGCGTCACCTTGAGGGCGGCGCCGCCGATGTCGCCGACCTCGATTCCGTTGACGGCAAGGCTGCCATTGGAAAACGCCGCGTCGATCATGACGCCGCGCATCAGCACATCGTCGATGGCGAGTTCCCCGGCCGAAAGCTTGATCGTGTAGTTGTCGGCGATCGCGGTTGCGTCGGCGAAATCGCGACCGCCGAGCAGTTCGGCCAGCGCCTTGATCTGGATGAAATCGAGCCGGTCGGCCTGGAGGTCGGTGCGGAGCTTCCGCTCGGTCGAATCCGCGGTCGCCCGCGACCAGGAGAAGCCGCCGGTGATCGTCGCGTCGCCGATTTTGGTGGTCATGCCCTCGACGGCGATGCCGCCGAGATTGACCGTCGCCCGGCCGGAGAGGTCGAACGGCGCAAGGAGCCGCCCCGCCCCTTCCGAACTCTTGCCCCGCCACCAGCTGGCGAAGGTGGCGGGCTGGCCGACGGCGAGCCGTACGACACCGCCAAATCCGACCCGCTCGCCGGTCGACAGCCGGCCGTCGGCCTGGAACGTCGCCTGCCCCGGCAGCCGCGCCTGCAATCCGTCGATCTGCCAGCCCGCGTCTACGGGCATTGCCGCGAAGCGAACATCCTGGATGACGCTGCCGCCAACGACGATGCCGGGCACATTGAACCGGACGCGGCCGGGAATCGGCGGCACCGGGATGCCGGCCAGCCACTCGACGAAGCTGTTGGCCGCGGTCCCGACCTCGACGGGCTTGGTCGGTCCCTCCCCGAGCGAGCGGTCGAGGTCGAGCTGGCGCGCCTGCACCGTCGCGTCGAAGCGCGCCTCGTGACCGAGTTCGATGGTCATCGAGCCGGCCAGGCTCGACGGTCGGTCGGGCGGCCCTTCGGAGAGGACCGCCTTGTCGACCACCAGCCGGTCGCGGGTCAGGTTGAAGCTGCCTTCGCTTCGCCAGCCGGGCGAATCGCCGGCGGCGCGCCCCTCGGAGGCGACGACCTGGGTGATGTTGTAGGTGCCGACATAACTCGGGCCGGCGTCACTCCCGCCGATCACGCCATCGGCTGCGATCGCCACCGGCCACTGCCCCGGCGTCGCATCGAACTTGACCCGCAGCGATCCGTCCTTGTCCCGACGACCGGTCGCGACGGTGAATTGCACCGGAACCCCATCGTCGGCGTAGCTGCCCTCGATCCGCCACGGGCCATCGAGCGTCCGGGCCTCGATCGACGCCCGGATATCCTTCACCGTCACCGTCGAACCGGCGCCGGCGTCGGTATAGATCACCGTGCCGTCGGTAACCTCGACGCCATTGAGCACGACCAATTCCGGATCGAGGTCCCGCGACGTCTCGGTGCGCAGCAGCCAGTCGACCTGCCCGGCGTCGTCGATCGAGACGCGGACGGTCGGCTTCTCCAGCTTCATCGAGATGACGCGGATCTCGCCCTGCATCAGTGGCAGCAATTCGATGGTCACCGAGAACTTCTCGACCGTCATCATCGGCTGGCCCTCGGTGTCGCCGACCTCGACATTGGTGAAGGTCAGTGACGGCGAGGGCAGAATCGACGCGTCGGCCGATCCGACGACGCGGACCGGCTGGCCGAGAATTCGCGATGCCTCAGCCTCGAAATTGGCCTTGTAGTCGTCCCAGTTGATGAACCACGGACCGATCAGCGCCGCGAACAGCGCTATCACCACGAGGCTCCCGAGGAATACGTAGAGCCGGCTCAGCCTGAACCTCCTCTCGGTCGTCGCGCCCCGTTTCGCTCAGTTTGCGGCAATGATCTTCCCCGGGTTCATGATATTGGCCGGATCGATCGCCCGTTTGATCGCCCGCATCACGTCGAGCCCGGTGCCGTGCTCGGCGGCGAGGTATTTCATCTTGCCCTGGCCGACGCCGTGCTCGCCGGTGCATGTGCCGTCCATCGCGATCGCCCGCATGTTGAGGCGACCGACGAATGCCGCGGCGCGCTCGACTTCGTCCGGATCGCCGATATCGATCAGCATTGTGACATGAAAATTGCCGTCGCCGACGTGACCGACGATTGGAGCGACCAAACCTGTTTTTTCGATGTCCGCGACCGTCTCGCCGACGCATTCGGCCAGCCGCGAAATCGGCACGCAGGCGTCGGTGGCGATCGCCTTCGAACCCGGCCGGAGCCCGACCGCTGCCCAGTAGACGTCGTGGCGCGCCTTCCAGAGCTTGTTGCGCGCTTCTGCCGTGGTCTCCCAGATGAACGTCCCGGCCCCGAATTCCGCGGCAATCTCGCCAAAGCTCTCCGACTGCTCCTTGACCGAGGCCGGCGTCCCGTGGAACTCGACGAACAGGGTCGGCGTCTCCTCGAGGTCGAGCTTCGAATAGGCGTTGCACGCCTTGACCTGCAGCGCGTCGAGCAACTCGATACGGGCGACCGGTATGCCGCTCTGGATGGTCATGATCACGGCGTTGCAGGCGTCTTCGACCGTCTTGAACGGGCAGACCCCGCCTGAAATCGCCTCCGGAATGCCCTGAAGCCTGAGCGTCAGCTCGGTGATCACGCCGAGCGTTCCTTCCGAGCCGATGATCAGCCGCGTCAGGTCGTAGCCGGCCGAGGATTTCTTCGCCCGATGCCCGGTCTTGACCACCGTCCCGTCCGGCATCACGGCGGTGAGGTTGAGGACATTGTCGCGCATCGTGCCGTAGCGCACCGCGTTGGTGCCCGAGGCACGCGTCGCCGCCATCCCGCCGATCGAGGCTTCGGCGCCCGGGTCGATCGGGAAGAACAGGCCGGTATCGCGGAGATATTCGTTCAATTCGTAATGGGTGATGCCGGGCTCCACCACGCAATCGAGGTCCTCGTCATGAACCGTGATCACCCGTTTCATATGGCTGAAATCGATCGAGATGCCGCCACCCGGCGCATTGACATGGCCCTCGAGCGAGGATCCCGCCCCGAACGGGATGACCGGGACCCGGTGCTTGGCGCAGATCCGGACGATATCGACGACGTCCGCGGTCAATTCGGCAAAGACCACCGCGTCGGGCGGCTGGTTGGCAAGCCAGGTCAGCGTATGGCCATGCTGCTGCCGCACGGCCTCCGACTGGACGAAGCGCTCGCCGAAACGCGCCGCGAGTTCCGGCAGCGCAAGGGCGATGCCGGCTTCGTTGCGGGGGACTGGCTCGACCGCGACCTGAACTGTCATGGCGACTCGCACGCTTCTCTCTGGTTCCGGGTAGGCAGCGTATCAAAATGGCGAATATGAGCCAAAGCCTACATTATTCGCGACAGTCTCGACCGATTGACGCCGAACGCCTTCCCTGACGGCGACCGGATGAGAGGCGACCGGGACGGAATCGGAATGCGGAGGACGAGACCCGCCGCTAGAGTCCGGCCTCCTGTCGCTCCCCGAGTCGCCAATGCCTCAAGCAATCAGCCGTACCATGTCCGCCACCGAATGGGGGCTGCTGATCACACTTTCCATGCTTTGGGGCGGCTCCTTCTTCTTCAACGCCGTCGCGCTGCCGGTCCTGCCGCCCTTCACCGTCGTCGCCGCCCGGGTCCTGATCGGCGCCACGCTGCTCTATCTGGTGGTTCGCATGACCGGCAAGGCCATGCCGACCGAACCGGGTGTCTGGGCGGCCTTCCTGGCAATGGGCCTCCTCAACAACGTTCTCCCCTTCAGCCTCATCGCCTGGGGACAGACCCAGATCCCGAGCGGCCTCGCATCGATCCTCAACGCCACGACACCCTTCTTCACCATCGTCGTCGCCCATCTCTTCACCCGCGACGAACGGATGACACCGGCCCGGATCGTCGGCGTGCTGATCGGCTTCGGCGGCGTTGCCGCGATGATCGGGATCGACGTCCTGGCCGACACGACCGGCGGGCATCTCCTCGGCCAGCTTTCCCTTCTCGGCGCGGCGCTGAGTTACGCGCTTTCCGCCGTCTTTGCCCGGCGGTTCGCCCGGCGTGGCCTCGCGCCGCTGGCGATCGCAACCGGACAGATCGGCACCGCCGCGGTGGTGATGGTGCCGATCGCGCTGATCGTCGACAAACCATGGACCCTGCCGCTGCCGGGCCCCGAGGTCCTCGGCGCGATCCTCGGCCTGGCGGCGCTCGCCACCTGCCTCGCCTACGTCATCTACTACCGGATCCTCGCCACCGCCGGCGCGGTCAACCTGATGCTGGTCACCTTCCTGATCCCGGTCAGCGCCATCCTGCTCGGCACTCTCGTCCTCGGCGAGCGCCTCGAGGTCCACCAGTTCATCGGCATGGCAGCGATCGGTGTCGGCCTCGCGGTGATCGACGGCCGTCCACTGGCGAAGCTGCGCCGCCTGCGCTGACGGTCCGGCTCAGGCATAGTGGTTGGCGATGACCGAACTGGCGATTTCCTGCGCGGCGATCACGCCGACGACATCCTCCGGCCGCGGGATGCCGGCGGGCCGGTTGACGACGATGGCGAGGCCGCGGTCGCGGCGGTTCATGCGGGTGATGATCGAATTGAGGATCGCGGTATCGGGGGCGATGACGAAGTCCTCGGCCACCACCGAGGCGAGTGTTTCCCCGGCATAGCGGTCCGGCTCGTAGGAACCGGCCGCAAGCCGCGCGACGCCGGCGATGCGCGGGCCGTCGGAAACGATGATGTGCATGCCCGGGTGGTCGGCGATCCGCTTCAACGCCTCGATGATGGTGGTCTCCATCGGCAGGACGACGAAGTCCTTGTTCATCAGCTCGCGCGCCTGGCGGACGAGGTACATGTTGGTGTGGCGGATGGTCGGGATCGGCCGGCCGCGATGGCGGAGCTTGATCGTGTAGATATTCTCGGTGATCAGCGCCCGCCGGATGCCGGTCGCCAGCGCCACCGCCAGCACCAGCGGCACGATGACGTTATAGTCGCGGGTCATCTCGAAGATCATCACGATCGCGGTCATCGAGGCGCCGGTCGCGCCGCCGACGATCGCGCCCATGCCGACCACGGCGAATTCGGTGACCGGGAAGCTGTGGTCCGGAAAGAGTAGCGCGCCGAGCGCGCCGAAGGCGGCCCCGAGCGCGGCGCCGATGAACAAGGACGGCGAGAACACCCCGCCCGAGGCCCCGGCCCCGAGGCTGATCGAGGTCGCCGCGATCTTGCCGAGCACCAGCGCGCCGAGCAGGATGACGCCGCCGGTGCCGCCCTCGAGGATCGACTGGATCGTCGCGTAACCGACACCGGCCGTCTGTGGGTGGCCGGTGAAGATGTCGAAGCCGTAGAACAGCACGCCGATCATCACCATGCCGACGATGTTCTGGGTATAGGCGTTGCCCGGCAACTTCGGGAAGGCGTCCTCGCAATAGGCGAGGAAGCGGATAAAGGCCCAGGAGACGACTCCGGCCGCCGCGCCGAGCAACCCGAAGGCGGCGAGCACCAGCGGGTCGATGCTGAGGCTGCTGGGATAGTCCGCCGGCGGTACGAAGAAGGCGGGATCGAGCCCGAACACCACCCGGCTGATCGAGGTCGCGGTGGTCGTCGCCACCACCACCGGCAGGAAGGTGCGGTTGCTGACTTCGGGCAGGAGCAGCTCGACCGCGAACAACACACCGCCGAGCGGCGTGTTGAAGGTCGCGGCGATGCCGGCCCCGGCCCCCGCCGACAGCAGCGTGATCTTCTGCCAGCGCGCCAGCGACAGCATGCGCGCCAGCGTCGAGCCGAAGGAGGCGCCGATCTGGATGATCGGTCCCTCGCGGCCGACCGAGGCGCCGCTGCCGATCGAGATCGCCGAGGTGATCGACTTCACCACCGCGACGACGCCACGCACGTTGCCCTTGTTGTGATAGACCGCGTACATCACCTCCGGGACGCCGTGGCCCTTGGCCTCCGGCGCGAAGGACTGCACCAGCCAGACGACGATCAGGCCGCCGACGATCGGCGCCAGGATGATCAGCGGCCCCCACGGGCTCGCCGGGTCGAAGAGGTTGGCGTCGTAGACGAAGCTGAACTTGCCGAGGAAGAACAGGTTGTGGACCACCGCGATCAAGGCGCGGAAGACCACGGCGCCGAGCGCGGCGACGACGCCGACGAGGAAGGCGAGAACGACCAGCGCCGGCAGCGACAGGATACGGGTTTCGCCGGCCGGCTCGCCGACAGGATCTGTCGGCGAGGTGGATGCGGTATGTTCGGTCATGGCTCGGGTTCGATGCGGAAAGACGGCGCCCGTCCTGCACCTTCAAGGCGGCGCGGTCAAGGATAGGGCGGTCGAGCGACCTCCGGAACCTCCGACATTTCGATCGAAGCCGGTTCCCCGATCGATATCGGACCAACCGTGCGCTTGAGCCATCCCGCCGACCCGGCTAGACGGATGGAATGGCGCCGAGGTATCCGACGGTCCGCGAGACCGTGCGACACTGGACCACTGCCAATCTTCGCCATTTTCGACAGGCGCGGCAGCCACTCGTCTGGCTGCTGGCGCCCTTCATCGGGCTGGCGACCGGGATCGCGGCGATCCTTTTCCGCCTCGCCATCGGCGTCTTCCAGTGGCCATGGCTGCGGACCATGTCCGAAAACGTCACGGCGGCGGCGCGCGATCAGCCGTGGTGGGTGATCCTCCTGGCGCCGGCGGCCGGCGGGCTGCTGGTCGGGCTGATGCTGAAATATCTGCTCACCGCCAACCACGCCGCCGCGGTGCCCGATGTCATGGAGGCGCGGATCAATGCCGGGCGCGGGCTCGGGCTCCGCCAGGGCCTGTGGAACGCGCTCGCCAGCGCGCTCTCGCTCGGCGCCGGCGCCAGCGCCGGCCGCGAGGGGCCGATCGTCCATCTCGGCGCCTCGATCGCCGCCGCCGCCTTCTCCCGGCTCCGCCTCTCCGACGCCTCCCGCCGGACGCTGCTCGCCTGCGGCGTGTCGGGCGCGGTCGCCGCCTCCTTCAACGCCCCGATCGCCGGCGTCCTCTTCGCCCAGGAGGTGATCCTCGCCCATTTCGCCATCGGCAACTTCATGCCCCTGGTGCTGGCGGCCGTCACCGCGACCATCGTCTCCCAGGCCTGGTTCGGCAACGTCGCCGCCTTCGTCGTCCCGGCCCACCACATCACCTCCTATCTCGAGGTGCCGGCCTTCGTCCTGCTCGGCATCGTCGCCGCGGCGGTGGCGATCATCTTCCAGGTCGCGATGATCGCCACCGACTGGATCGCCCGCAACGTCACCATCCCGCTGGTCGCCCGGCCGGTGATCGGCGGCCTGCTGATCGGCGCGATCGGCATCGCCTTCCCGCAGGTGCTCGGCGTCGGCTACGACGCCACCGACTCCGCGCTGAAGGGCCAGCTTTCGATCGCCATGATGCTGGCGCTGATCGTCGCCAAGACCGCGGCGACGGCGATCGCGCTCGCCTCGCGCTTCGGCGGCGGTGTTTTCTCGCCGGCGCTCTATCTCGGCGCGATGACCGGCGGCGCCTTCGGCCTGATCGCCACCGCCGCCTTCCCCGGCGTCGGCTCGAGCGAAGGGCTCTACGCCATCCTCGGCATGGGCGCGGTCGCCGCCGCGGTGCTCGGCGCGCCGATCTCGACCACCGTGATGGTGTTCGAGCTGACCGGCGGCTTCGCCCTGTCGCTGGCGCTGCTGGTCACCGTCTCGATCGGCAACGGCATCGCCCACGCCGTGCTCGGCCGCTCCTTCTTCCAGGCCCAGCTCCAGGCCCGCGGCTTCGCCCTCCATGACGGGCCGCACCGGGTGGTGATGAAGGCGATCCGCGTCGCCGATTTCATGGACCCGCTGGCGCCCGGCGACGACACGCTGCTTGCCGAAGCGGACCGCGAGGCGGCGCTCAGCGCCGACGACACGCTGGAGACTGCGCTCCGCGCCTTCGGCGCGACCGGCCGCGAGCGCCTGCCGGTCACCGCGGCCGACGACCGCGGACGCCGGGTCGGCTGGGCGCGCGAGGTCAGGGCGCTCGGCGCCTTCAACCACGCGCTGATCGACGAGAGCGTCGAGGAACACCGGTAGGGCTGGTGCGCGCGGGGGTGCGCCCCTTCAGTCTCAAGACAAACGCCTTCGTTGCCGTGGGCGCACGCCAAACACGGACTGTCATCCCCGCGAAGGCGGGGATCCAGTAAACGATGGCGTGCCTCGTTCTGGCGCGGCATCGGTTACTGGTTCCCCTTCCCTCGGCCCTTCGGGCCTCGCCGGGGATGACAGGATGGCGGTTGGCTGGCAGGCATCAGGACACGCTCCATCGTTCCCGCGAGCGGTTCCGCTCCGGGGCATGATTGTTCTTCCTTCCCGGTCCGGCCTTCGGCCGTCCTCGCCGGGATTTCTTGCGTTCCCAGTCGCTTCGCTCCTCGCCTCTTGCGAGCCGAGGGGTGGCGGGCGCTCGTCAAGCGTCCGGCGGCCCCGGGAATAGGCTCCGGGGCGGAAATGGGCGCTTCCCGAGCGCCCGCCGCGGCGACTTTTGGCACTCCGCACCCGCGCTCCACCGGACGGGCAACCGCCGGGTTCAAGCCGACGGCGTCTCGCATCCGGGCCGGCGGCGGTTTGCCGTCGATCCGGATGGGCCCGCCCGGCTTAGGGTCAACCTGTGACAGCCGGTCGTAATGCCGGCGGGCGGTTCACGCGGAGGCCTCCCGGTCCGGCGGGGTCCGATACCCCGACCGAAGCAGGCGCCGCTCCACACCCCGTGAGCCGTTCGGTACCGGACACGACCCTCGGCGGGCATGGACGGGAGCAAGTGTACGGGAGGATTTGGCGAGGGGATAAGGCGGGAGGTTATGCCCGGTGGCGGGGATATGTGGCTGTTTGTCCCCGCCGACGACGGGGCCCGCGCCCCCTCTCCCATGGGGAGAGGGCCGTTTCCCTTGGCGAGCCCGGACTTGATCCGGGGGAGCCTAGCGGAAACGGGGTGAGGGGCTGGAGCCTGTCCGGGTGAGTCGCATCCCCTCACCCTTCCGGCCTAACCGTCTCGGCCGCTACGCGACCTGCGACGCCAAGGCCGAAAGCCCTCTCCCTCTGGGAGAGGGAGCGGTGTCGCGGACACGACCCTCGGCGGGCATGGACGGGAGGGAGTTTACGGGAGGATTTTGGCGAGGGGATAAGATGGGAGCGTGTGACCGCGGGCGGCGATAGGAGGCTCGGGAAGCACGCACAACCGCTAAGGACAAACAACGCGGCCGGCGCGGCCAGGATCGAGCCGCCACCCTCGCCCTTCCTCACAATTCCTGCTATTATCCAAAAATATCATCGGACAATTTTTAAGAAAGAAGAAAGAAAAACGGAATCTCTCCCAAGAGAGAAAAGTTCGACGAACGGACACTGACTGTGGGGTGACTGCCGATGTATGATGACCACCGGTTTGAAACCGCGCTGGCGATGCTCGAGACCTTCGCCGAACCGTTCATGGCGCGATCCGATGTCTTCGCGGTCTCAGTGCGCCGGCGAAGTCTGAGCGACGAGAACGACCCGGGCGGACCGGTGGTCGTCGTCATCTCCGACCGGCCGGATGAGGTCCGCCAGGCGCAGGCATCCGGTTCCCTGCCCGCCGAACTGACGGTCGGCGACGAGACATTCGCGGTGATCGTCGAGCACGGACGACTTGAGCCGGACTATGCGCACACGACGGAAGACAATCCGATGCGCCCCGGGTCCAACATTGGCACGGTGAACGGCGCGGGCACGCTCGGCGCTCCGGTCTCGGCGCCGGGGAATGGCTACAAGGTCATCACGGCCGGGCATGTAGTGGGTGGCGTCAACACCGTGGTGTATCAGCCGGGCGCGTACCGGCACGGCATGACGCTGAGACGGAGCGGTGCCGTGACCACCAACCGGATGCCGCAGCATGACGTAGCGCTGCTGCACATCAACCGCCAATTCTCCGTTGATGCGACGCCGTTCGACTCCCCTCCACCAACGCCGACGCAGCCGGCCGTAGGCCTCTACCTCTGCCGATCAGCCAACCACGGATGCTTCATGGACCTCGGCCAGGCCCTCCGGTTCATATCGGCGACAATGGACCATGTCGACCGGGTCCGCCCCGCGGACATCAACCGCCACAGCGTCTACGCATCGGGCGCAAGGTCCGGGGAATTCAACGGTCTGGTCACCGGCCGCGGCGTCTATCGGTGGACCGACCACGGAACGCCGGGGCCGCACTTCTACGGGTTCGAGGTCGATTTCGAAAAGAGCGGCAACCCCGGCGATTCCGGCGCGGTCGCCGTCATCGACCGGGGCAGCCGCACCACCTGGATCGACGACGGTAGCCAGACGCTCGTCGAAACACACGTCGACGAGGATGCGCTCGACTATCTTCCGGGCACGTTCCAGGCGCTCGACAAGCTGCTGACCGGCGACGGCTCCGGCATCAAGGTCGACGGCCAGGGCCTGGACAAGACCGCCGGCCGGCAGTTCCTCAGGCGGCTGCTTGCCGCCTTGAGCCAGACCGGCAAGCTCGAACTCGAGGTATCGGCCGAGCGTTTCCAGCGGCCATGCCGAAGGGTGGAAGCGGGCAGGATGCCGCGCACCCGGCCGGGACTCTGCCAGGTGGTGATCCTCCACGAGAACGTCGAGCCGCCCGCCACCGTCGACCCGCTCGCGCCAGGCGAGGAGGGCACCGGCAAGACCAAGTGCTGCACCTTCGGAGATCACCCGCTTGTCACCGTCGACGGCGACGATGCGGTGGCCAAGCGCGTCAGCGTGGCCCTGACCGGTACCGTGTCCGTCGCGGTCGAATATTCGGTTACGCAGCGGGTCGGACGGGCCCAGTTCCGCCGTCATGGCTACTGCTACAAGAAGGTCTGCAATTCACCGGAATACCTGGCCGGCCGCGTCTGGCTGCGGCGCAAATCGCGCCTCAGGATTTCGGTCGTTGGTGGCCGTGTCGTCGAACTGCCTTTCCTCGGCCCGATCCAGGCCGGCGCCGTATCATTTCAGCGCCTGACGAATTCTCCGCTCCACAAGGATTTCAAGATTCTCTGCAAGAAGCCCTGAGCTGGAGCAACGTTTCCGGCGCCGGGGCGGACCGGATAAGCGAGGAGGTGGACGCTGTAGGGCGAGTTAGCCGCTGGCGTAACCCGCCATGGCAAGCCGTTGTCAGATGGCGGAATACGCTCCGCTATTCCGCCCTACGTGCTCTCTGCAGGGCGGGGTAGCCGCATGCGTGCAGTCCCGGTCAGGCCGCCTGATCGCCCCGGCCGGTCATGTCGCCCCGGCCCGCGAGCAGGCCGGCGACCGACACGTCTTCGTCGAGCGCCTCCCAATGGAGGCCGAGGCGGCTCAATTCCACCGCCTCGCGTTCGGCCGGCTTGGCGTGGAGCAGCCGCGGAAACCATGCCAACGGCACGCCGATGGTCCGGCCGTCGCTGAGGTCGACCCACATGGTGCTCTCGTCAAATCGAACCGCCGTTGGCGAAATGGTCATGCCATGCACTCAGGAAACGTTGGCGTTGATTAGCAACGACACGAAGAATACGCGCAAGCTCAGCGGAACTGAAGCCGTAACTGTCCGCCACAGCGACCTCCGGCTCCAGCCAGACCTTCGCGTCCTTGCCGCCGCCCATCACGTGAACATGGGGCGGCTCGCGAGGCGAGCCCTCGTTCGAGTAGAAGAAATACCGAAGCCCGCTTTCGCGGAGAACAACCGGCATGGTCGAGATTGCCTCCTAAGACAGCCCAGACATTGCCAAGAAAGCTCTCGGCTTAGTCTGAATCGATTATCTGGACCGATCCCGGCATCCCGCCTCGAAACCGCCCAGGGCTCGGACGTGCACCACGAGGCCCTTCGCGGATGAGCAACGGAATTAGCTCAACATTCAAGGAGAGTTCGCATCCGTAGGGTCAGGTGAAACGGGTGCCCGCCACCAATGTTGGATATTGAATCCACCGCTAAACAGACTCGACCCTTAACCGCTAAGCCGATTCGCCGCCTCGGTCAATTCGCCCAAGCGGGGCATGTCCAACGAGTGCCAAAGTCGATACGACTTGCGGACACCTTGCTTGGACCAAGCGGCCGCAGCCAATCCCCCCTCCCCACCGGCCTCCCCCATCCCTATCTGTTGCTATAGTGTTCCCCTCGTAGATTCGGCCCGAACCCCAAGAGCAACAGCCGCCGCATGACCGGCCCCGCTTCCCGCGCGATCATTCCCGGCGACGAGCCGCCGACCCCGAAGCCTGGCGGCATTGCCGACCGGGCGCGGGGGGCGCGCGCCGCCGGCGGGGATTATCTCGCCAAGCTGAACCCGGAGCAGCGGCGCGCGGTCGAGGCGCTGGACGGGCCGGTGCTGGTGCTGGCCGGCGCCGGCACCGGCAAGACCCGGGTGCTGACCACCCGCATCGCCCATCTGCTCGCCACCGGCAAGGCGCGGCCGTGGGAAATCCTCGCCGTCACCTTCACCAACAAGGCGGCGCGCGAGATGAAGCACAGGGTCGGCGACCTGATCGGCGGCGTGCTGGAGGGGATGGAGTGGCTCGGCACCTTCCATTCGATCGGCGCCAGGATTCTCCGCCGCCACGCCGAGCTCGCCGGGCTGAAATCCGGCTTCACCATCCTCGACACCGACGACCAGATCCGCCTGATGAAGCAGATCATCCAGGCCGCCGGCATCGACGAGAAGCGCTGGCCGGCCCGCCAGCTCGCCGGCCATATCGACCACTGGAAGAACAAGGGGCTGGCGCCGGCCGACGTGCCGGAGGGCGACCGCTACGTCTTCGCCGACGGGCGCGGCACGAAACTCTACGCCGCCTATCAGGAGCGGCTGAAGGTGCTGAACGCGGCGGATTTCGGCGACCTGATCCTCGAGCCGCTGAAGATCCTGCGCGAGCATCCGGACGTGCTCGCCGAATACCACAAGCGCTTCCGCTACATGCTGGTCGACGAATACCAGGACACCAACGTCGCCCAGTATCTGTGGCTGCGGCTGCTCGCCCAGGCGCGCAGGAACATCTGCTGCGTCGGCGACGACGACCAGTCGATCTACGGCTGGCGCGGCGCCGAGGTCGACAACATCCTGCGCTTCGAGAAGGATTTCCCCGGCGCCACCGTCATCCGGCTGGAGCGCAACTACCGCTCGACCGCGCATATCCTCGGCGCCGCCTCGCACCTCATCGCCCATAACGAAAGCCGGCTCGGCAAGACGCTGTTCACCGACGCGGTCGACCCCGAGGCGGCGAAGGTCTCGGTCGCCTCGTCATGGGATTCGGAGGAGGAAGCCCGCGCCGTCGGCGAGGAGATCGAGCAGCTCCAGCGCCAGGGCCATACGCTGAACGAGATCGCCATCCTGGTCCGCGCCTCGTTCCAGATGCGCTCCTTCGAGGATCGCTTCGTCACCCTCGGGCTGAACTACCGCGTCATCGGCGGCCCGCGCTTCTACGAGCGCGCCGAGATCCGCGATGCGCTGGCCTATTTCCGCGTCGTCGCGCAGCCGGCCGACGACCTCGCCTTCGAGCGCATCGTCAACACGCCGCGCCGCGGCATCGGCGACACCACGGTGCGGCTCCTCCACGATCGCGCCCGGGCGAAGGGCGTGCCGCTGACCGAGGCGGCGGCCGAGATGATCGGCACCGACGAGATCAACGCCCGCGCCCGCACCGCGATCCGCGACCTCCTGGCGAGCTTCGACCGCTGGCGGGGGCAGCTCGAGAGCCTGCCGCATACCGAGCTCGCCGAGATCATCCTCGAGGAGTCCGGCTATACCGAGATGTGGCAGGCCGACCGCTCGGCCGACGCGCCGGGGCGGCTGGAAAACCTGAAGGAGCTGGTCCGCTCGATGGAGGAATTCGACTCGCTCGCCGGCTTCCTCGAGCATATCGCGCTGGTCATGGACACCGACTCCGAGGCCTCCGCCGACGCGGTCAACATCATGACGCTGCATTCGGCCAAGGGGCTGGAATTCGACACGGTGATCCTGCCGGGCTGGGAGGAAGGGCTGTTTCCCTCGCAGCGCACCCTCGACGAGAGCGGCCGGGTCGGGCTCGAGGAGGAGCGCCGCCTCGCCTATGTCGGCATCACGCGGGCGCGCAAGCGCGCCTATATCCGCTTCGCCTCGAACCGCCGCATCCACGGCCTGTGGCAGTCGTCAGTGCCTTCGCGCTTCCTCGACGAACTGCCCGAGGCCCATGTCGCCGTGGTCGAGGAGACCTCGTCCTATGGCGGCTACGGCATGGGCTCCTACGGCGAGAGCCGCTTCGACACCCGCGACCCGTTCCAGAACACCTACTCCACGCCGGGATGGAAACGGGCCCAGAAGAACCGCTCCGGCGGCGGCTTCGACGAGGCGAGCCAGGGCGGCTACGGCAATTTCTCCGGCCCGCGCTCGAAGCAGCGCTTCCTCGAGGGCGAGCTGGTCGCCAAGAGCGTCATCGGCGGCACCGTCGATCTACGAGACCGGCGAGCGCGTCTTCCACCAGAAATTCGGCTACGGCCACATCGCCACCATCGACGGCAACAAGCTGACCATCGATTTCGACAAGGCCGGGCCGGAAACGGGTGCTCGACTCCTTCGTCGAGCGGCACTGAGGCGGCGCGCCGGCCCCGCGCCGCGGCGCCGGTCATCCGCGCCGCAGCGATTGGCGGGCGGTCCGGTACTCGGTCACGACCAGGTCGGTCAGCTCCTGTACCGAGGTCTCGGAGGTCGGCTTGTCGAAGGTGATCCTCCCGCCCTCGACCAGGTTGATCCGGTCGCAGACGTCGAAGATCTGGGCATAGTTGTGGGCGATGATGATCATCGCCACATCGCCTTCGTCCCTGAGGCGCTGGATCACGTCGAGGATCAGCGCCGACTCCTTGGCGCCCATTGCCGCGGTCGGCTCGTCAAGCAGCAGCAGCCGCGCCTTCTGATAGACCGAGCGGGCAACGGCGATCGCCTGGCGCTGGCCGCCGGAGAGCTTGGCCACCTCGACGTCGACCGACGGGATGGCGACCCCGATCCGCTCGAGCATCTCCCCGGCGCGGCGGCGCATCGCCCCACGGTCGAGAACGCCGAGGAAGCCGCCATGAACCGGCTCGCGCTGCAGGAACATGTTCTCGTAGACGTTGAGCTGGTTGACGAGCGCGAGGTCCTGGTAGACCGCCTCGACGCCGAGCGCGCGCGCCTGGCCGACCGAGCGCAGATGCACCGGCTTGCCATCGAAATAGAGTTGGCCAGCGCTCGGCTGATGATAGCCGGTGAAGATCTTGACCAGCGTCGACTTGCCGGCACCGTTGTCGCCGAGGAGACCGAGCACCTCGCCGCGCCGGACGGTGAGGTTGACGTCCCGCAGCGCGGTCACCGGGCCGAAGCTCTTGGCGACATGCTCGGCCCGCAGCACCGGCTCGCCATTTGCCGGGCGCGCCATCAGCGGCCTCCCTGATCGCGGAAGCGCATCAGCCGGATGTTGATCGCCATGGTGATGAGAATTGCCGCGCCCAGGATCATGTCGAATGTGTAGGCGCTGACGCCGGAGAGCGAAAAGCCGTCCTTGAGAATGCCGAGCACCAGAGCGCCGAGCAATGCGCCGATCACCGTCCCCGAGCCGCCGGTCAGCAGCGTGCCGCCGATTACCGCCGAGGCGATCGCCGCGAACATGATGTCGGCGCCGCCGGCGAGCGGATCGATCGAGCCGATGCGGAAGGCGTCGATGATACCAGCGAGGCCGCCAAGCGCACTGCACAGAACGAAGTTGCGCGCCTTGATGCTCCGCACCTTGACGCCGATTTCGGCCGCGCCGATGAGATTGCCGCCGGTGGCGATGGTGTGCAGCCCGAAGCGCGTCCGCTTCAGTACGAACTGCAGGACCAGCGCGATCAACACGGCCCATGCGAGGCGCATCCACGCGTCGCCGCCGAACAGCGCCGTGGCGAGCGCGCCGGCCTCGGGCTGGACGGGAAAGCCGCCGGAGATCGTCAGCGTCAGTCCGCTGACCACGAACAGGGTGCCAAGCGTCGTCACGAAGGCCGGCACGTCGAGCATGATGGTGATCGCCGCGTTGACGGCGCCGACCGCGCCGGCGGCGACGAGCGCGGCGAGCACCGCCAGCCAGATCGGCGCGCCGGCGGCGGCGGCAAAAAACATCACGAAGGGCGCCAGCGCGTAGACCATGCCGACCGACAGATCGAGTTCACCGGCGACCAGCACCATCACTTCCCCGGCGGCGATGATTGCCGTCGTCGCGGTGTAGTCGATGAGGTTGCCGATATTGGCACTGGAGAGGAAAGCGGCGTTGGTCAGCTGGAAATAGACGACCAGCAACGCGCCGGCGACGAATATGCTGACTTCGCGCCAGCGCAGGACGGCGCGGGTGGCGCCTCCAAAGCTCCACCCGCGCCGAACCGGCTCCCGCGTCGGATGCGGGCCGGCGGCTTCACCAAAGGATGCTGGTTCAGCCCGCATCGGTCCTGCTCACGCGGCGATCGAGCCGGAATGCGTCAGGACCTTCTCGTCCGCCGAGTTCCCCTCGTAGCGGCTCTGGGTCGTCCGGTAGGGCTCGACATTCTCCTTCGTGACGAATTTCAGGCCGGTGTTGATCTCGGCCGGCCCGACGAGACCGCCGGAATACTTGAACATGGCCATTTCCATGACCGTGTAGAAACCCTGGAGATAGGGCTGCTGGTCGATGGTGAAATCGAGATGGCCGTTGGCGATGCCGTCAAGCGTGTTCGGCAGCAGGTCGAAGCCGCCGGCCCGCACGCTCTTGGCGTGGAGACCGTATTTCTCCATGGCCTTCGCCACCGCCATCGTGCTTCCGGCATCGACCGCGAACATCCCCTTGATGTCGTTGTGGCCAACGTAATAGGCGTCGACCCGGGACACCTCCTCGTTGACCGTCGGGCCGGTCGCGATCTCGTCCAGGGTGATGTTCTTGCCCGACGCCTTGATCGCGTCCTTGGCGCCGTCGAGCCGGGGCTGGATGTTCAGCTGGCCGGGCGTGGCGATGAAGCCGACGACCTTGCCTTCGCCGACCAGATCGACGATGCGCCGGCCGAGCGCCTGGCCCGAGGCGTAGAGATCCTGGCCGATATAGGCGAGGCGGTCGTTTCCCTTGGCATCGGCGTTGTAGGAGAAAACCGGGATCCCCGCGTCCATCGCCTTTTTGACCGGGTCGTTGAAGGCGTGCTCGTCGACCAGCGAGACGGCAATCGCGTCGGCGCCGGCGGAAATTGCGGTGTTGAAGGCGTTGACCATCTCGGACGCGACGGACTTCTGCGACCCCGTCCACTGCCAGGTGCAATTGAGCATCGAACAGGCGTCGGCGATGCCGTATTGGGTCGGCACGAAGAACGGGTTGGTGGTGACGTGGTTGACGAAGACGAACTTCCACGCCGGATGCTTCGGCATCTCGGCCGTCGCGGCCTCGGCAATGCCGCCGAAGGTGGCCAGCGACAGGGCGGCGACACCGGTGCCGACGCTGCCCTGGAAGAAGCCGCGGCGCGACAGCTGGAACCGGTCGAGAACGGACTCCCGGTTCGAACGATCCTGATTTGACATAATGAAGACTCCTCCGGTTGCGGACCGGACGGCACACCGTCGGCCGGCCCAATGATCACCCCGGCGCGAAGAGAACCTTCGCGGAGCCAGCTCCCGATATTTGATGTGGAATGATCGGCCGGGAGCGAAAGACGTCTTTCGAAACATGTCTTCGAATTCATCTTCCGGACAGGCGCCGGTAAGGCGCGCGATCCAATATCCGGTTGGTGACTTCAGCTCTTTTGCGAAGGCCCAGCCATGTACCCCGAACAGACACCCCGCTCGAACCGCAACCGCCCGGTGCTGGCAAGCCGCGCCGGCCTGCTCGCGTCGGCGGCCGCCATTGCCATTCTCGCCTTTGCCGCCGGCGCCACCACCTTCCCGCAATCGCAGCCGGCGCCCGTCGCCCAGGTGGCGATGACCGCACCCGCTCCGGCGGCTCCGACGCCCGCGTCGACGGTCGCCCTGCCCGGCCGGCCCGGCAGCTTTGCCGACCTCGTCGCGCGGATCAAGCCGGCCGTCGTGTCGGTCAGCGTCAGGATTCCGGGACCGGCGCCGGTCGCCGACTCAGGCGGCTTTCCCAATCCGTTCGCCCCGTTCGGGGCGCCGCGGGGACAGGGCGGCGGCGAAGTGCTCGGCGAAGGCTCCGGCTTCTTCATCAGCGCCGACGGCTACGCCGTGACCAACAACCATGTCGTCGATCATGCTTCGGAAGTGGCGGTGACCACCGACGACGGCAAGGTCTACAAGGCCCGGGTCATCGGCACCGATCCCGGCACCGACCTCGCGGTGATCAAGGTCGACGGCCGGCGGCGACTTCACCCATGTCGCCTTCGCCGACCAGGCGCCGAGGGTCGGCGACTGGGTGGTCGCGGTCGGCAATCCCTTCGGCCTCGGCAATACGGTGACCGCCGGCATCGTCTCGGCGCTCGGTCGCGACGTCGGCGGCAACACCTATGACCGCTTCATGCAGATCGACGCGCCGATCAACCGCGGCAATTCCGGCGGCCCGACCTTCGACCTCAACGGCAATGTCGTCGGCATCAATTCGATGATCTTTTCGCCGTCCGGCGGCTCGGTCGGCATCGGCTTCGACATTCCGGCCGAAACCGCCAGGCCGATCGCGACGGCGCTCATCCAGTCCGGTCACATTTCGCGCGGCTGGCTCGGCGTCAGCATTCAGGACGTCACACCCGACATCGCCGCCAGTCTCGGCCTCGGCCAGGCGCAGGGCGCGCTCATCGCCGGCATCGAAAACAGCGGTCCGGCGGCGAGTGGCAAGATCAAGGTCGGCGACGTCATCACCGCCGTCAACGGCGCCGCCATCGCCGACGGCCGGGCACTGGCGCAGGACATCGGCGCGATGGCGCCGGGCAGTTCGGTGAAGCTCGCCGTGTTGCGCAAGAGCCAGGAACGGACGGTCACCCTCACCCTCGGCGAGATGCCCGACCTGACGGCGCGGCCGCCGGCCTGATCTAGCGCGACAGGGCCGACGTGACGGCGACAACGGCGCGGCGGACAATCTCGTTCAGGGTGTCGCCACCCTCGCGGCCCGGGGCGACGTAGCGGAAGCCCGGATTGGTGGTTCCGTCGGCATTCCGCCCAAAGCGCTGGTTGGTGTTCATCGTCGCGGGCCTCAGTTGGCGCGGGCGCGATGGAAGGGCGCGCGGACGGCGTTGAAGATGACGGAGCGGGTGGCGCCATAGAGACCGGCCAGCGTCTCGGCGCGGATGTCGTGGGCGTGCGCCCGATAGAAATCGAAATCGATGCTGCCGTCGGCCCGCTGGCGGGTATTGCGAATCTGGGTCATCGAATCCTCCACTCGGGTTGCCTTGTCCCGATGGAGAGAAGATGGCAGGCATTCGCCACGGCCGCAGTGAGCGGGATCACACCCGGCGACGGCCGATCGTCGTGCGGGCCGACGAAAATCCCGCCGCTGGCCGGCGGCGGGATCGTGCGCAAGCGTTCAGGCGATTGTCGGTGGCAGGATCGGCTTCCGGCTCACCAGTCGCAGGAATAGATCCAGTTGCAACCTTGCTCGCCGTAAGGACAATCGTAGTCCCAACCGCAGTAGCGCTCGCCGCTCCGCACGGGACGGGGCACGGTAACCGCCGCGATCTTGTCGAGCAGATACTGATCGTCGCCGGCCAGCGCCTTGGCCTCGTCGAGAATGACCGAGACGTCGAAGACCTTGCTGGCGTCTTGCGCCGCCGGATCGGCAACCGCGCTTCCCAGCCCGGCAAGCAGCCTGGCGCCGACGAGCAGCATCATCGGGTCCTTCTCGGCCCGGCCTATGGCGATCACGCTGGTTGCCGCCTTGACCTTGGCCTGCTGCTGCGCCAGCTCCGCGCCGCTCGGCTGCTTCGCGTCCTGGGCGAAACCGGCGCCGGCCAGGCAAAGCAGCGCGACCGCACCGGTCGTCAACGAAAGGAATTTTCTGATCATCGGACTTCCTCCAGTCGGTTAGAGTCGGGATGCCTCCTCGGTCTTGCCTTCAGAAAGTCGTCGCCGCAATTCGCCCGCCGCGACCGACGGACCGGCAGCGGCGGGGTGAGCGGAGCCTACCAGTCGCAGGAATAGACCCAGGAGCATTCGTAGGTGCCGGAGCCCAGGCAGTCATAATCCCATCCGCAATAGCGCTCGCCGCGCTCGGCCCGCACGGCCGGCACCGCCGCGATTGCATCGAGGAGATACTGGCTGTCGCCGGCAAGGCCCTTCGCCTCCGCGAGGATTGCCGAGACGTCGTAGGCCTTGCTGGCGTCGCCCGAGGCCGGATCGGCGACGGGAAGGCCAAGGTCGGCCAGAATCTTCGCGCCGACCAAAAGCATCATCGGATCCTTCTCGGCCCGGCCGAGGGCGATGACGCCGCTGGCGATCTTCACCTTGCTTTGCTGCTCGGCGAGCTGGGCACTGGTCAGCTTCGCATCCTGGGCGTAGCCGGCGCCGACCATCGATAGAAAAGCGACCGCACCGGCGGCCAACGAAAGCAGTTTTCCGTTCATGCAAAATACCTCGCGATTGAACCCGGCTGACGCCGGGACAACAATGATGGGGGGCATTGGCCGGCCGGCCAATGCCCGCGGGATCAGGCGGCCCTAGTCGCAGACATAGACCTCTTCGCACGCGTAGGGGTCGGTGACATCGTAGCCGCAGTTCTGGTACCAATTGCAGTAGCGCTCGCCGCTGCGTTCCGGCCGGCTGGAAAGGTCCGCGATCTGGCCGAGCAGATACTGGTTGTCGCCGGCAAGCGCCTTGGCTTCGTCGAGGATCTGCGGAACGTCGAAGACCTTGCTGGCTTTCGCCGAATCCGGCTTCTGACTGCCGGCGCCGACGCTGGCGAGAAGCTTGGCGCCGACAATCAGCATCATCGGATCCTTGTCGGCGCGGCCGACAGCGATGACGCCGCTGGCGATCTTCACTTTTTCCACTTGCTGTGCCGTCATCGGCTTGGCGTCCTGGGCAAAGCCAGCGCCGGTCAGGCAAAACAGCGCAACCGCGCCGGTGGCAAGCGAAAGTACTCTTCTATTCATACCTGTGAACCTCACTTCTGGATTTCGGTCGCCGCGCCTGGAACGACCCTGCATGAAGCGGCGACCGACGGGTTTTTGTTGCAGGGCAGTCAACCTTTTCCAACATATGTCTCGACAAGACGTTCACGTTCCGGGCGAGAGCGGAATCCGACGGTATCACCCGATCCATGGCACGATCGCGATTACTTAGCCGTCTCAATAAAAGGTGTGTTTGTCGACGCGGCACCCGACGCTGGTTGGCGCATCCCGGGGCGATCAGGCAATCGGAGATCTCGAAATTGCGGCGGGCCAGGGCGGGTTCCGCGCGCATCGGCGGCCCGGCGTCCCGGGGATGACGGACACCCACGGAATCAATAACCAGCGCTTCGGCGAGATACACTCTCGTCCGTGCTGTCATTTCCTGCCCTCGCGATCCGAGACCTGACCGGAACCGGTCTGACCTCGCGGTGCCCTCCTCGCGACATGAATACTTTTACACAACCGGATGACGAAATGAAGTCGTGAATCCGGCGAGATCGTGTGATTTCCGCGCAAGCCCGCGGTCCAATGGAACCGGCAGGAGACGGAGGCGTTGGTGAGCAAAGAGGACGCATGCTCCTCGCCCTCGCCCGCCCCCGACCACGCGATTCACTCCGTCGTCCCGGGGCCTGAAATGAAACCGCAAGGTACCGAACATGAACAACACGCTGCACAGCCCAACCGCGTTGGGCGCGATCGTCGTGATCGCCGCCGCCGCGATCGGCTTCCTCGTCTCGATTTACGACTACTTCCTCGCGCCCGGCATCGATCACTCGCCCGGCGTGCTTCTGGTCATCGCCTCGACGGGGCTGATCCTCGCCGCTTCGGTCGTGAGCGCGGCCTATGGTGGGCTGCCGCGATGGCTCCGGCTGACTCTCGACGGATTGATCCTGCTCGGCCTGCTCGGCACGGCCGCCGCCGCGTATTTCCTTGAGGCGCACGTCCTGCTCGCGCTGATGGCGCTGGGCGTGATCGGCTGGCTCGTGGCCGCGCTGATGTCCTCGACGGGCCATCCGTCCGCCCGGCAATCCTACTCGGGAGCGACACCATGAAGTTAATGCCTCAAGCGGGTCTCGCCCTTGTCGCCGCCGGCATCCTCGGCGCCGGCGCCGCGGTCGCGCAGCCGGCGCCGGGAACCTGGTCGACCTTCAACGGCGACCTGATGGCGCAGAAATATTCCCCCGCCGCCGAGATCACGCCGCAGAATGTCGACCAACTCGCCAAGGCGTGGGAATTCCACACCGGCGACGTCTCCGACGGCAGCGGCAAGCCGCCGAAGTCGGTCTGGTCGGCGACCCCGCTCTTCGCCAACGACACCGTCTATATCGGAACCCCTTTCTACCGGATCTTCGCCCTCGCGCCGGACACCGGCAAGGTCAAGTGGAGCTTCGATACCCAGTCGCCGTTGAAGGCGCTGACCCAGCCGGATCTGAAGACCCGTGGCGTCGCCTACTGGCAGGCAAGCGCGCCGACGGCCGGCGAGCCATGCCAGAAGATCGTCTACCTCGGCACCATGGACGCCAAGCTCTATGCCGTCGACGCCGACACCGGCAAGCCGTGCAAGAGCTTCGGCACCGATGGCGTCCTCGACGTCAACCAGTGGAACACGACCAACGCCAAGTGGCCGCTCTCCCTCCTCCAGCCGCCGACGGTCTACAAGGATACGCTGATCCTCGGCTGGGCCGGCAAGGACTGGGCGGACAAGGCGGCGCCGCCCGGCATCGTCTTCGCGGTCGACGCCGCGACCGCCAAGCTGAAATGGACCTTCGATCCGCTGCCCAAGACCGACCAGTCGGCCACCGGCACCGGCAACGTCTGGGCCAGCATGTCCGTCGATCCGGACAACGGCATCGTCTACCTGCCGGTCAGTTCGCCGAGCCCGAACTACTATGGCGGCGACCGCAAGGAGCCGCTGCCGTTGACGACTTCCGTCACGGCCCTCAACGCCGACACCGGCGACGTGATCTGGAGCCGGCAGCTCGTCCACCACGATATCTGGGACTACGACACCAACTCGGCGCCGGTGCTGGTCGACATCAACAAGGACGGCACGACGATTCCCGCGCTCGTCCAGTCGTCGAAGCAGGGCTTCCTCTACGTCCTCAACCGGCTGACCGGCGACCCGCTCTACCCGATCGAGGAGCGGCCGGTTCCCGCCTCCGACGTTCCCGGCGAGAAGGCGTCGCCGACCCAGCCCTATGTCGCGACGCCGGAGCCCGTCGTGCCGGACAAGTGGCCGGGCGTGTCGACGCTCGCCGACATCGCGAGCTTCGGCTATTGCAGCGACCGGGCCGGCAAGCTGCTCTACGAAGGTCGCTTCACGCCGCCGAGCCTGAAAGGCAGCCTGGTCTATCCGGCGACCGTCGGCGGCACCGAGTGGGGCGGCGGCGCGGTCGACCCGACAACCCAGACCTATGTCGTCAACAGCTCCAGCGTCGTGCAGATCTATCAGCTGATCAAACGGGAGAACTACGCGGCGCGAAGCAACAACGGCAAGAAACCCGGCTACTTTGCGCAGAAGGGCGCCGCCTACGGCTTCCACATCGAGACGTTCCTCAATCCGCTCGGCATGCCCTGCTGGAATCCGCCCTACGGCACCCTCGCCTCCTACGACCTGAACACCGGCAAGCTGCTGTGGAAGGAGCCGTTCGGCGAAGTCCAGAAATGGGGGTTCTACATGCCGGAATCCTGGGGCTCGGTGACCATCGGCGCGCCGATCATCACCAGGTCCGGCCTGATCTTCATCGGTGCCTCGATGGACTCACGAGTCCGCGCCATCGATCTGAAGACCGGCAAGGTGCTGTGGCAATCGCTGGTCGACGCCCCGGCGGTGGCAATGCCGGCGACCTACACATACAAGGGCAAGCAATATGTGGTCTTCGTCGCCGGCGGCAACGCGATCCTGACGCCGCGGGTGAGCGACCAGGTGGTTGCCTTCGCCCTGCCGGGCTGACGCCGGCGACCGGCCGGCCGGAACGACGGCGACGGAACCCCTTCCCCAAACGGCGAAGGCCGACTATCCCATCGCCATGATCCATGCCGCCACCATCGACGCGTCGGAAGCCGACGCCAAGGTCCTCGCCGACGCGCTCGGCGAGGACGCGCATTTCTCCGGCCTCGCCGTCGACGCCGCGGAAGTCACACCGGGCAGGTGGCGCGTCGTCGTCTATTTCGCCGACACGCCGGCCAGAGCCGAGCGCGCGGCGCTGAACGCGCTCGCCGCGACGACGCTTGGGCCGGGCACGGCGTCCTTCGCCTTCGCCGCCCTGCCCGAGACCGACTGGGTGGCGAAGAGCCTCGAGGGCCTGCGCCCCGTCCGGGTCGGGCGCTTCCTCGTCCATGGCAGCCACGATCGCGCCGCGGCCAGCGCCAATGACCTGACCATCGAGATCGAGGCGGCCCAGGCCTTCGGCACCGGCCACCACGGCACCACCGCCGGCTGTCTCGCCGCGATCGACAGGCTGGCGAAGACGCGGCGCATCGTCCGCGCGCTCGATGTCGGCACCGGCTCCGCCGTGCTGGCGATCGCCATCGCCAAGCGGCTGAAGGCCCCGGTGCTGGCCAGCGATATCGATGCGATCGCCGTCAGCATCGCCGCCGACAACGTCCGCCTCAACGGCGTCGCGCCGCTTGTCCGCACGATCTGCGCCGCCGGCGTCGACCGGCGCGATTTCGCCCGGCAGGGTCGCTTCGACCTGATCGTCGCCAACATCCTCGCCGGCCCGCTGGTCGGGCTCGCCCCGGCGATCCGCCGCCATGTCGCGCCGGGCGGAACGGTGGTGCTCTCGGGCCTGCTGGCGCACCAGCGCAACCGCGTCGCCGCCGCCTATCGCGGGCAGGGCCTGCGTCTGGTCCGGTCGGAGCTCCGCGAGGGCTGGGTGACGCTGACCTTCGAACGATCCCGGGCGTCCGCGCCATAGGGCCGGTCCTCGCGCCACGACAAGCGCCGGCTTGCCGCGTCCGCCGGGATCAGTATCGGGCCGACGCGATCCGTGGTGATCGACCGGCAGCGATGGCGATCAGGCGTAGATGACGATGTGGATATCGTCGAGGCTCGCCGGTGGCGCCGACGTGAATTTCACGAAGCGGACGTCGTCGTAATAGAGGGAATGGTGCTTGTAGGTGATGTGGGTATCGGTGTCCGGCAGGTCGCCGAGCGCCAGTTCGGGAAATTTCGCCTGGTCGAGGTAGATCGCATCCTCGGTCGTGTCGAAATCGGTGATCTTGTCCCAATGCTTCTGGGCGCTGTCCCTGGTCATCTTGAAATCGAACTGGAAGACGTCCGCGCCCTTTCCGCCCGACAGGATGTCCCGGTGCTTGCCGCCGACCAGCGTATCGTCGCCGGGCCCGCCGCGCAGAATGTCCGCGCCGCGACCGCCGTCGAGGAAATCGTCGCCACGTCCGCCGCGCAGCACATCGCTTCCCTGAAATCCGACCAGCAGATCGGACCCGGTCTGCCCGACCAGCCGGTCGTCGCCGGCGCAACCCCAGCACGATGTCGTCGCCGCCATGCGCCTTGATGGTCTCGTCCTTGTGGGTGCCGTAGAGCGAGTCGGACCCCGATGACGCGACGCTGATCGTCTTGCTCGTCCAGTTTGGGATGACGCCGACCAGGTCGGTCTTGAGGCCGGTCGGCTGCGAATGACTGTTCTCGCCGTAGATCCCGAACTTGCGCTTCGTCCGCCGGATACGTCACCGCCGGGCGATCGAAGGCGTCGAAGACGAACAGCGGCACGGTCTTGCCGCCGTGGTCGCGCTGCGTGCCCAGCCAGTCGACGATCTGCTTGTAGACGGTCGCCTGCTTGCTGGCGCCCCAGTAGGTCGAATAGCCGGTCTCGCCGACGAACACCTCGAGCTTGCCGCCAAGCGCCTTCTCGACCGATTCGAAATACGCCTCGACGGTAGCGAAGTTGGTGCTCTTCATGCCGTCTTGCGTATACTGGTTGAACGCGACGAACGGCTCGCCGTCGTTCCAGGTCGTCGCCCAGTGGGCGGCGATGTAGGCCGGAATCTTCACCGACACTTCGTTGGTGGTGCCGTAATTGGCGATGGTCGTCGAGATCGGGATCGAGCCGAGACCATATTTGGCCATCGATGCCTTGAGGTTGTCGAAGGCCTCCGGGATCCACGTGTTGACATAGTCGGAGAAGCTCGACGAGGTCGGCGCCGGGCCGTTCTGGTCGAGTTCGTTGCCGAGCTCGATCGCCTTGAGGCCGATCTTGACCTTCTCGACGCTGCCGAAGGCCTTGATCAGCATCTTCACCCAAAGATCGGTATAGGCGGAGTCCGTCATCAGACCGGCCGACCATGGCTTGCCGTAGCCGCCGTTCGCGAGGGCGCTGTTGGCGGTGCCCATCACCAGTTCGTTGCCGGGATGCTTGACGATCCAGTTGATGACCGCGTCCTGGGTCGCATCGATCGTCGGCTTGGTCGGATCCGCGGTGCCGACGCCGGCGGCGTGGTAGGTGCGGATCAGATGGAAATTCTGGGCGATCTGGTCGAGGTCGGCGGTGATCGAATACCCGGTCCGGCCGACTTCCCAGCTCTCGTAGTTGATGCCGACATTGTAGCTGAACGGCGTATGCGCCGGAATCAACGGATCGGGCGCGGGCGCATGTTTGTGTTTCGACACGGTGATTCGTTCCCCCCTCGATGCGGCGCGATTTGACACCACCCTGGGGGCGGACGGTTAAGGATATGTGGCAAGCCGTCCGGCTATTTCCGATTTGCCGGAGACGACCAGTTGATGACGATGTGGCGGCCGACCCCGAAATCGCGGGCTCGGGTTACCGGCGGCACCTGGTCGTTGATTCCGTCGCCTGAAATGTCGATCGTCTTGTGGAAGGATCGGACGGCGCTCGTCTCGAACTGCGCCGCGGCAAAAAGTCCGCCACTCGAGACGGCCGTGCCCGAACCGCCGTTGCGCATCGGCGCCGCGGCAAGGGAGGCGCGCGAACGCCTCGACACGCGCCGGCCCGCGACCGAATCGCCGCGGGCGCTAGAGGGGGAAGCGGCCGTGTCCCGCTTCCTCCAGCGCCTTGCGGTCGTAACCGAAGGTCGCGAGGGTCGCATCGTCGAGACCGAGCAGATAGGCGTTGACGCTCTGCCGGGCCCGCTCTTCCCGCACGCTCAGCATGCGCCCGAGAACGCGTCTGACGACGCCGCGGCCCGGCGTCGTTCGTCCACCGATTTCACCGGCTACTCTGGTGGCCATGGCCTTGTCCTTCCGAATCCGTAATCGCCTGCCCTCCACTGGCCGAAGTAAGCGCGCCCTCGGCAAAGGAAAAGCCGGCCAAGCGCATGACTGATATGCGGTTTTTGCACCGCACTGTCATAATGCTGCAATGCACAAGATGAAGGCAGCGCGGAATGGCAGGCCGGGGCGGGTTTTCGTTTGAACCCGCCCGGCCGCGCCCATAGAAAGGTCAGATGTCAGAACCAGACCACCGCGACCGACTCCGCCGCCTGCGCGCCGAACTGGCGCGCGAGACCCTGGCGGGCTTCATCATCCCCCATGCCGACGAGCACCAGAGCGAATACCTGCCGGCCTCGGCCGAGCGGCTGGCCTGGCTGACCGGCTTCACCGGTTCGGCCGGCACCGCCATCGTGCTTGCCGGCGAGGCGGCCGTCTTCGTCGACGGACGCTACACGCTGCAGGTCGAGAGCGAGGTCGATGCGACCCTGTTCACGCCCCGGCACCTGATCGAGACGCCTCCGTCGCAATGGCTGAAGGCACACGCCAAAGCCGGCGACCGGATCGGCTACGACCCCTGGCTGATGACCGTCGCCGAAGTCCGCCGGCTCGAGGCCGCCGTCGCCGACGTCGACGCCGAACTGGTCCCGGTTTCCGAAAACCCGATCGACCGGATCTGGGTCGACCGTCCCCTGCCGCCGGCCGGCGCGGTGTCGCTGCACCCGGTGGCGCTGGCCGGCGAGGCCGCCGCCGACAAGATCGCCCGGCTTCAGGCGCTGCTCGCCGAAAAGCAAGGCCGATGCGGCGGTGCTCGGCCAGGCCGACTCGATTGCCTGGACGTTCAACCTGCGCGGCGCCGACATCGCCCATAACCCGGTGGCGCTGGCCTGGGCGATCCTGCCCCGCTCAGGCAAGCCGGCGCTGTTCATCGACGGGCGGAAACTGTCGAACACGGTGCGCGACGCGCTTTCCGGTCTCGCCGACATCAACGAGCCCGCCCGGCTCGGCGAGGCGCTGGCCGCCCTCGGCCGCGACAAGGCGACGGTGCTTCTCGAACCGCGCACGACCGCGG
The DNA here is from genome assembly GCA_963812275.1 of uncultured Alphaproteobacteria bacterium. GTDB lineage: Bacteria > Pseudomonadota > Alphaproteobacteria > Rhizobiales > Kaistiaceae > Bauldia. The sequence goes on from CAWEUQ010000004.1 coordinate 504,303, forward strand.
TTGCCATCGCCAACGCGATCACCGAGGCTGGCGGCACGGTGGTCGAGGGCGCCGACCCGGTATCGCTGCCCAAGGCCCGCAAGAACGCCACCGAGATCGAAGGCTCCCGGCGCGCCCATGTCCGCGACGGCGCGGCCATGGTCCGTTTCCTCGCCTGGCTCGATGCCAATGCATCGAACGGGAACCATCGACGAGATCGCCGCCGCCGACCGGCTCGCCGCGCTTCCGCGCCGAGACGGCGACAGCCGACGGCTCGGAACTCGTCGACCTCTCCTTCGACACCATCTCCGGAGCGGGACCGAATGGCGCCATCGTCCATTACCGCGTCTCGCCGGCGACCAATCGCCGCCTCGAGGATGGCTCGCTCTATCTGGTCGATTCCGGCGCGCAATATCGCGACGGCACCACCGACATCACCCGTACCGTCGCCATCGGCGCGCCGAGCGCCGAGATGCGCGACCGCTTCACCCGGGTGCTGAAGGGCCATATCGCCGTCGCCAGCGCCCGCTTCCCGGCCGGCACCAACGGTATCCAGCTCGACGCCTATGCGCGACGGCCGCTGTGGGAAGCCGGGCTCGACTTCGACCACGGCACCGGCCACGGCATCGGCTCGTTCCTCTCCGTCCACGAAGGCCCGGCAAGCATCTCGAAGCGCGGCGACGTGCCCTTCGAGCCGGGCATGATCCTTTCCGACGAGCCGGGCTACTACAAGACCGGCGCCTGGGGCATCCGGATCGAGAACCTGATCCTCGTCACCCCGCCCGCGCCGATCCCCGGCGGCGAACGCGACATGCTCGGCTTCGAGACGCTGACGCTCTGCCCGATCGACCGGCGGCTGATCGACACGGAGCTGCTGACCGCCGCCGAGATCGCGTGGATCGACGCCTACCACGCCGGCCTCGGGGCGGCGCTCGGTCACCTCCTCGACGAAGACGAACGAACGTGGCTCGCCGCCGCGACCCGCCCCCTGCACGCCCCGGCACACCCTCCGAAATAAGGCAGGACGGCCACCGATCCGTCGGTCGGCCTACATGGCCGGAGCGGGCTCCGGTGCAGCGGTGGTGTTGTTCTCGGCCCGGACACGGTCTTCCGTCTGGATTTGGGCCAGCGTCATGAACTCGGCGCGGCGTCCATCACGTAAACGTGTTGGTCGTCGGCCCGGACACGGTCTTCCGTCTGGATTTGGGCCAGCGTCATCAACTCGGGCGCGGCGTCCATCACGCAAAGGGTCCGGCGGGCATTTTGCGTCTGCTGCGGCACCTCGGCCCCTCACTGCTGACACGAGCTGTCAGCAGGTCCCGGCTATAGCCGGTCCCTGATCGGAAACGGAAAAGGCCCCCACCATGAATTTCGTGTCGATTCGCATCATCACCGACGAAATCAAGCGTCTGGTTCAGTTCTACGAAACGATCACCGGCCTGACGCCGACCTGGTTCACATCGGAATTCGCGGAACTTGCCACGCCTTCCTGCACACTGGCGATTGGCAGCACGCGCACGATGGAGGCGTTCGGTGCGGGAGCCGCCCGGCCTGCCGACAATCATTCCGCGATCATCGAGTTTCGGGTCGACGATGTCGACGCGGAATACGGGAAGCTTGAGACGGTGGTCAGCGACGTCGTCCAGCCACCGACGACAATGCCGTGGGGCAACCGGTCGCTGCTGTTTCGCGACCCCGACGGCAACCTGGTCAATTTCTTCACGCCCGTCAGCCCCGAGGCAGTCAGGAAATTCGGTCCACCAAAGACGGTCTGATCCGACGTCGCCAGTCGATGCCGGCGCGGCCAGTCTGGCCGTGCCGGCATAGGTTTCCGTGGATCGACTAGTTGTACCAGATCGCCGAGACGCCGAAGGAGCCCTCGAAGGCGCCGATCATCGCCTCCCAGTCCCGGCTGGTGGTGACCGGACCGTCCTCGAGGTAAGGCAGCGCCGCCGGGCCGGTGATCCACAGGACGAGGTCGAAGTCCTGCGGCTCGTCGAAGACCCGGGCGAGGTTGAAGCCCTTGTCGAAGCGCCAGTGCGGCACGAGCACCTTGCCGTCGATCACCGCCTCGGCCTGGTCGAGCACGGCCCGCCAGGCGGCGATCCGTTCGGCATTGACCTGGACGCTGGCGAAGGGGCTGGTCTGGCGCGGATTGGGCAGCCACTCGGCGTCGTTGTCGGTCTCGGCCTCGATCGCGTCCCAGCTCTGGCGGCTGAGGGCGATCATCGCCTTGATATGCTGCCGCACCGACGCCATCCGCTCGGGCTCGGCAATCGGCCAGCGGATATGGAAGAAGGAGATGAAGTCCGCGATCGGCGCGCCTTCGGCATACATCGGATCGCCACCCGGCGCGGCGAGCGCCCTGGCGAAGTCCGATTGCACCCTCGGGAAGAAATGCGGGAAGGCGACGTCGAAGCTCTCGTGCCAGTCATGCGCCAGCCAGAACTCGGTGAAGGCCATGAGGACGTTGCTGTAGCCGCGCAGCCACAGCGCGTCGCCCTTGTCGAAGGCGAAGACCAGCGTCGCCGGCATGTCCTCCGGTCGCATGCCCGTCACCCGCTGGATGACGGCCATGAAGCGCTCGTCCGGCCCGATCGTGCCGTTGCCATCGGCGTCGTAGCGGAGTTTCGCCAGATCAAGGCGGAGCTTGACGCCGCTGTCGCCGACACCGTCGAGCGTCTTCTCGGCAACGGTGAGGTCATCGACGAAGGCGACCAGCAGGTTGCGGAAGTCCGCATAGGTGATCGGCTCGGGATTGGGGTTCGGCGGCACCGGCAGGCGGACGATCGGCATCATCATCGATTGCGGCGGCTGCAGGCCGTAGCGGTAGAGGCCTTGCGACAGGCCCTCGATCGCGGCGACGAAGCGGATGGTGCCGAGCCCCATGCGCGCATCGTCATTGGCCGGATCGGCCGCGAGGATCGCCGCCAGTTCGGTATCACCGGCGGCGAGCGTCCCCGCTTCGAGATGGGCGACGGCCACCTTGTTGGCGGCTTCGTCGGCCGATGCGGGAGCGGCGGAAAGGCAGGCAAAAGCCGTGAATAACGCGGCGGTATTCGCGACGATTCTTCGCATGTTCGAATTCCCTGGGCGAAAGAGCCCGCCACCCACTATCCCAACCGGGGTGGCGGCGATGTGACCGGCGTCACTCCGCGTTTGCCGCTGAGGCGGGAGCGCCGCCCGGCCGTCCCAGGCCGAAGGGGCAGAGGCGGCTGGCGCGGCGGCGGCCACGCTCCTCGCCCGGACGCTCGACTTGCCGTCACGCCGCCTTCGCGAAGCCGAGTTCCGCCAGACGGTCGCCGACGACGGTCATAATCGTCGGCCAGCGCGTTGATCGCCGCGCGCCATTGCGGCGAAGGACGGGCGTGCATGAGCGCGAGTGTCTTTGGCGCCAGGCGGGCGAGACCGCGGATGGTCACGCCCATCCCGGGTTGAGCGACGAGTAGTTGAAGAAATCCTCGGCGGCGATCGCCGGCCGACGACGTCGCGCTCCGTCAGGTCTGCTTCGTCGCCGAGCTGGGTGAACAGATCGCCGCACATCAGAGTCGCGGTCGATTCCTCGAAGAGCACGCCGGCGTCCCAGCGATGCGGCGTATGCGGCGTGTCGATGTAGCGGACGCGCTTGCCGCCACCGAGGTCGATAGTCTCGCCATCGGCGAGAATCGCGGCGGCCGGTCCGCCATGTCGTTCAGCGAGACCATCACGCCGGTCTGGCAGTGCGCGACCTGGGCCTCCGGTGCCACGGCCAGCCAATCGTTCATCGCGCCGCATTCGTCGGCCTCGTAGTGGCCGAAGGTGATCCAGCGGAGTTTCTCCGGCGGCAGGATGCGGGCCACGGCCGCACGGTTGAGCGGAAACATCGTCCTGAAGCCCGGTATGGAAGAGGAGCGGCTCCTCGCCCTTGACGAGGAAAGGAGTTGAAGGTGAAGCCGGCCGGCGGGGCGACGTCCGGTACGAAGGTCGAGAGCCGATAGATGCCGTCGGCGATTTCGGCGATGCGCGTTTCCATATGTGTCTCCATCACTACCGGTCGACGGATCCACCGGGATGGTTGATCCCTATCGACAACGATCTTATTTGACCGTACGAATGCGTGTAGTGAAAAATCGAACCGCAGTCAATATGACTGCACGAGCGTGTGTAATCAAAATCACATGGCCAGACCCTACACCTTGAAAAAGCGCGCCGCGCAACAGGCCGAAACCCGGCAGCGGATTGTCGAGGCCGCCGTCGAGCTGCACGGCAGTGTCGGGCCGGCGCGCACCACGCTGACGATGGTCGCCGAGCGCGCCGGCGTTCAGCGCCACACGCTCTATGCCCACTTTCCCGACGAGCGGAGCCTCCTCCTCGCCTGCTCGGGACTGGCGACGGAACGGGACCCGATGCCCGACGCGGCGCCGTGGCGCGCGATCGCGGACCGGCGGGAGAGGCTGCGCTCGGGTCTGGTGGCAATCTACAAATGGTATGAGCGGAACGCGGAATTGACCGGGTGCATCCTGCGTGACATCGAGGTGCATCCCCTCACCCGCGAGGTGTCCGAGTTGCGGACCGGGGCGACCATTGCGGCCTATCACGAGGTGCTGGGCGCCGGTCTCTCCGACAGGCAGCGCGCGATGCTTGGGCTGGCGCTGGGTTTCCACACATGGCGCAGCCTGGTTCGCGAGGGCGGGCTCGATACGACCGCCGCTGCAGAGGCCATGGTCGATGCGGTCTGCTGCACGGCCTAGCGACGGCGCGAGGCTCGCCCCTCGCCTCGCGTCCGCGGCCTTGGCCCGCAAACGCTCGAGGTCCGCCGCGACGCGGGCGACGGCGGGCACGCCCACGAGCGTCTGGCTGGCGCCGCTGCGGACGAAGACGGTCAACGAGCCGGAACCGCTCCACCCCTCCTTGCTGACGATGCGCGTGATCCCGGCAAGGTCGATCCCCCGGACGATTCTCTGCGGGCGCTCGGAAACGGTAACGAGCCGCTGGTCGGAGAGCGCATAGAGCGTCGAGTTCACCCGTCTGAAGGAGAGCAGGCCCGCCACCGCGACGGCGAGGCCGAAAAGGGCGAAAAACAAGCCGATATAGGGAAAGATGCGGAACACGGTGTCCGTGCCGTCGGCAGCGGTGAGAATATAGGCAAACCCGAACCACACCAGCCCACCGGCGATAATGAACAGCCCGGTGAGGAAGCCGCCCAGCGCCTTGCGAAACGCCGTCCACGGCATCGGCCGGTCCGCCCAGATCAGCTTCTCGCGCGGCCGCATTTCCTTCCTTGCGGCGATCAGCGGCGACGCCCCCGGATAATCGCGGCTCATTCGGCGATCAACTTGAACCAGCCGTCCTCGTCGATCACCTCGACCCCGTGCTTCGCCGCATCCTTGAGCTTCGATCCCGCCCCCGGCCCGGCGACGACGAGGTCGGTCTTCTTCGACACCGAACCCGACACCCTGGCGCCGAGCCGCTCCGCCATCGCCTTGGCCTCGTCGCGGCTCATTCGTTCGAGCGAACCGGTGAAGACGATGGTCTTGCCGGCAACGGGCGAGTCGGTCGCCGCCTGCTCGGCGTCGATGATCGTCGTCATCTGTGCGGCCAGATCCTCGACGAGCTTGCGATTGTGAGGCTCGGCGAAATACCGGGCCACCGCCTCCACCACCGTCGGGCCGATCTGGTCGATGCCGTCCATCTCCTCGCGCGCCGCCTCGTCGCCCTCCGCCACCTTCAGCGCGGCGTCATGGAAGGCGGTCCACGACCCGTAGCTCCGCGCCAGCACCCGCGCCGTCGTCTCGCCGACATGGCGGATGCCCAGCGCATTGACGAAGCGTTCGAGCGAGATCTCCCGCCGCGCCTCGATCGCGGCGAAGAGGTTGCGAACCGAGACGGTTCCGAAACCTTCGCGGTCCTTCAGCTTCTTGAGGTTCGCCGCGTCCCGCGCGGCAAGCGTGAAGACGTCGGCCGGCGCGCGGATCGGCAGGTCGTCGTTGTCGTAGAAGAACTCGATCTGCTTCTCGCCGAGCCCCTCGATGTCGAAGGCCTGGCGCGAGACGAAATGGCGAAGATGCTCCTTGCGCTGGAAGGGACAGGCGAACTCGCCCGAGCAGCGGCGGACGATCCCCTCCGCGCCGGTCGCGGTTTCCTCCCGCACCACCGGCGTCTTGAGATGGCAGGGGCAGACCGTCGGGAAGTCGAACGGCGTCGCGCCGGCCGGCCGGAGCGTCAGGTCGACGTCGAGAACCTGGGGGATGACGTCGCCGGCGCGCTGGACGGTGACGGTGTCGCCGACCCGGATGTCGACCGGCTCGCCTTTCTCGTCGGTGCGGAGCGGCTGGCCGTCGCGGCCGAAGCCGCGGATGTAATCCTCGTTGTGGAGCGTCGCGTTCTCGACCACGACGCCGCCGACGGTGACCGGCCTCAGCCGCGCCACCGGCGTCAGGGCGCCGGTGCGGCCGACCTGGATGTCGATCGCCTCCAGCACCGTCGTCGCCTTCTCGGCCGGGAACTTGTGGGCGATCGCCCAGCGTGGGCTTCGCGTCCGGAAGCCGAGCCGCTCCTGCAGGCCAAGCGAATCCGCCTTGTAGACGACGCCGTCGATGTCGTAGTCGAGGCTGGCGCGCTGCTTCTCGATTTCGGCATGGGCGGCAAGCGCCGCGTCGACGGTCTCGCAGCGCCGCATCAGTGGATTGACCGGGAAACCCCAGGACGCGAAGACCTCGACCATGCCCATCTGGGTGTCGGCCGGCATGGCGCTCATCTCGCCCCAGGCATAGGCGAAGAAGCGGAGCGGCCGCGAGGCGGTGACCTCCGGATTCTTCTGGCGGAGCGACCCGGCCGCGGTGTTGCGCGGATTGACGTAGAGCGGCTTGCCGGCCTTCTCCTGCGCCGCGTTGAGCGCCGCGAAATCGGCCTTGCCGAGATAGATCTCGCCGCGCACCTCGACGACGTCGGGCACGCCCTTCGGCAGCGATTGCGGAATGTCGCGGATGGTGCGGACGTTGGCGGTGACGTCCTCGCCCGAGACGCCGTCGCCCCGGGTCAGGCCGAGGACCAGTTGGCCCGCCTCGTAGCGCAGCGACATCGACAGCCCGTCGATCTTCGGCTCGGCCGTCAGCACGATCGGCTCGTCCTCCGGCGAACGTCCGAGGAAGCGGTACATCTGGTTGAGGAAGTCGCGGACATCGGCCTCGTCGAAGGCGTTTTCCAGCGACAGCATCGGTACCGAATGGCGAACCTCCGCGAAGCGGCCGGTCGGCGCCGCGCCGACCTTCTCGCTCGGGCTGTCCGGCCGCTTCAGCGCCGGAAACCGCGCCTCGATCGCCGCGTTGCGCTGGCGGAGCGCGTCGTATTCGGCGTCGGTCAGCTTCGGCGCGTCCTCCTGGTAGTAGAGCTTGTCGGCCTCCGCGATCGCTGTCGCCAGGCGCGCGAGTTCCGCGGCCGCTTCGGCCTCGGTCAGGTCATCGACGGGTTTCGGCTTCGCCATGTCTTGTCGGGGATCCGTTCGGTCTCTGATTCTATCGCAATTGTAGGTCAGTTCCCGGCCGTGCGACGCCTGCCCTTCCGGCCCTCACGCCGCGCCGAGGATCAGCCGTTCGGCCGCGGCGCGGGCCTCGTCGGTGACGGTGGCTCCGGCGAGCATCCGGGCGATCTCCTCGCGCCGCCGCGCGTCGTCGAGGCGAACGACATCTGTGAGGACGTGCTTGTTGCCCTTGCCGGGCGCCTTGGCGACGAGAAGGTGGCTGTTGGATCGCGCCGCGACCTGCGGCGCATGGGTCACCGACAGCACCTGGACGCCGCCGGCGAGGCGCGACAGGCGCGCGCCGATCGCGTCGGCGACGGCGCCGCCGACCGCGGTGTCGATCTCGTCGAAGACCAGCGTCGGCGCCGAGCCGCGATCGGCGAGCGCGACCTTGATGGCGAGCAGGAAGCGGGCGAGCTCGCCGCCGGAGGCAACCTTCATCAGCGGGCCGGGCTTCGAGCCGGGATTGGTGCGCACGGTGAAGGAGACGTCGTCGAAGCCGGCTTCCGAGACCCTGGCGGGATCGCTGCCGATCGCCACCGAGAAGCCCGCCCGCTCGAGCTTCAGCGCCGGGAGTTCCGCCGCAACCGCCTTTTCGAGCTGGCCGGCCGCGACCGCCCGCTTCTTGCTGAGCGCGCCGGCCGCCTTCTCGTAGCGCTCCCGCGCCGCCACCACCGCCTTGTCGAGCGCGCCGAGTTCCTGCTCGCCGGAATCGAGCGCGGCAAGCGCCGCCGCCATCTCCTCGGCCAGCACCGGCAGGTCGGCGACCGGGAGGTTGTACTTGCGCCCCGCCGCCCGGAGCGCGAAGAGCCGCTCCTCGGTCCGTTCGAGCTCATGCGGATCGGCTTCCGCCGCCGCGGCCGCCCGTTCGAGCGCGGCGCCGGCTTCCTCCAGCGCCAGCAGCGCCCGGTCGAGCGCCGCGACCGGCTCGTCGAGCAGGCCGCCGGCCTCCGGCGCCTTGCGTTCCAGCCGCCGGACCAGACTCGCCAGCGTCGGCACCGGGCTGGTCGAGCCGAGGATGCTGTCATAGGCCTCGGTGATGTCGCCGGAAACCTTCTCGGCCCGCATCAGGTGCTGGCGGCGATCGGCCAGCGCCTCCTCCTCGTCCGGTTGCGGGGCGAGGGTCGTCAGTTCGTCGACCGACGAGCGGAGGTAATCGGCCTCCGTCCGCGCCGCCTCGATCCGCTGGCGGAGCGCCGTCGCTGCGGCCTCGGCCTGGCGGAGCGCCCGGCAGCCCGTCACCACCGCCGCGACCTCGCGCTCCAGCCGGCCGAAGGCATCGAGCAGGGCGCGATGGACAGCGGGATCGACCAGCGCCCGATCGTCGTGCTGACCGTGGATCTCGACCAGCGTCGCGCCGATCCGGCGCAGGAGCGTCACCGAAACCGGGCTGTCGTTGACGAAGGCGCGGCTTCGTCCGTCGCCGCTCTGGATCCGGCGCAGGATCAGCGAGCCCTCGGCCGCGATGGCGCTCTCGTCGAGGATCGCCCAGGCCGGATGGTCGCGGTCCGGCTCGAAGACCGCCGTCACGTCGCCCTGCTCGGCGCCCTGGCGGACCAGCGCGCTGTCGCCGCGGCCGCCGAGGGCCAGCGACAGCGCATCGAGCAGGATCGACTTGCCGGCGCCGGTCTCGCCCGTCAGCACGGTCATGCCTTTGGTGAAATCGATTGAGAGCCGATCGATCAGGACGATGTCGCGGATGGAGAGGGCGACGAGCATGGCTCTGCCAACTCAGGTCGTCTTGGCTACCGCCGCCTCGCTGATCGCGCCGCCATTATCCTGCGGCGTCAGCCCCTTCTTCTGGAGCAGCTTGTAGGCATCCTTGTACCACTGGCTGTCCGGGAAGTTATGGCCAAGCACGGACGCCGCGGTCTGCGCTTCCCTGACGAGCCCCATCGCCAGATTCGCCTCGACCAACCGCTCCAGCGCTTCCTCGACGTGCCGGGTCTGGGGATATTCTGTCACCACCACGTCGAACCGGTTGATGGCGGCGACATATTCGCGGCGCTCGAGATAATAGCGGCCGACCTGCATTTCCTTGCCGGCGAGCTGGTCGGTGGTGGCGAGCACCTTCTGGCGGGCGTCGGCGGCGTATTCGGAGTCGGGATACTTGGTGATGATCTCCTGCATGGCGTTGAGCGCCTTGCGCGTCGCCTCCTGGTCGCGGGTCACGTCCTTGACCTGGGCGAAGTAGCACTGACCGAGGATATACTGGGCATAGGCGGCGTCCTCATTCCCCGGATAGAGGGTGAGGTAACGATTGGCCGCCTGGATGGCGGTATCGTAGTCGCCGCGGCGATAGCTGGCGAAAGCCGACATGACGATCGATTTGCGCGCCCATTCCGAATAGGGGTGCTGGCGATCGACCTCGTTGAAGCTCTTGATCGCGTCGCTGTATTTGCCGGCGTTGAGATAGCCGAGGCCGCGATTGTAGAGCGCGCCGCCCGGCTGGTCGGGTTCATAGGCTGCCGCCGTGCCCTCGATCGAGTGCTGGCAGGCCGACAACAGCACCGGCGCTCCGAGAATCGCCAGCCAGACGGCCGCCATCCGCAGCCAGGCCGGTCGCGTCGCGCAAACTGGTGAGGTTGCTTTCATCCCCCGATCAAACCGGCTCAACGCCGAATCGCCCTTTTATTGGTCCCTGCGGTCGACCACGGCCTGTTTACCCCAAACCGGGGCCGCGCGCCAAATTCCGGCTCGATCGGACTTCGCTTTTCTTTGTGGCAAAACAGCGGACAAGGCGGAATTAACCGCCTGTCTCGTATCAGGAAACGTCGGGGCCGAAAGCCGCAGCGGCAACACCGGCCGGAAGATCGGCATGCCCGGTCTCGCGACGCACCGGCATCTCGACGTAGCTCCAGGCCTCGCGATCGGCGAGAAGCGCCTCGAGAGCCATGTGGTTGAGCTTGTGCCCGCCACGATGGGAGCGATAGCAACCGAGGATCGGCGCGCCGGCAAGCGCCAGGTCGCCGATGGCGTCGAGGGCTTTGTGGCGGACGAACTCGTCCTTGTAGCGCAGGCCCTCCGGGTTCATCACCCGGTCTTCGCCGATGACGATGGCATTGTCGAGCGAGGCGCCGAGCGCGAAACCGCGAGCCCAGAGGCTCTTGACGTCGGCGTAGAAGCCGAAGGTCCGGGCGCGGCCGATTTCCTTGCGGAAGGTCTCGCCGCAAATATCGAAAGCATACGCCTGCTTGCCGACCAGCGGATTGGCGAAATCGATCTCGACCTCGATGCGCTGGCCGTCATAGGGCGTGAATTCGCAGACGCTCTTGCCGACTTCGACCCGGATCGGCTTGTTGACCTTGATGTAGCGGCGCGGGGCCGAAAGGGTCTCGATGCCGACCTGGTCGATCGCGTCGATGAAGGCATCGGCGCTGCCGTCCATCACCGGAACCTCGGCACCGTCGATCTCGACCATGCAATTATCGACATCCAGCGCCCGGAAGGTCGCCATCAGATGCTCGATCGTCGCCACCGAACCGTCCGTCGTGCCGATCGAGGTGCAGAGGTCGGTCGCGTTGACATAACGAAAATCGGCCGGGATTTCGCAATCCTGGCCGTTATCGAGATTGGTCCGGTTGAAATAGATGCCGCTGTCGGCTTCGGCCGGATGCAGCGTAACAGACACTTCCAGGCCGCTATGGACCCCTACCCCCGACAACGTCGCCCGATTCTTGAGCGTCGTCTGTGCCCCGTTACGCCGTCTCGCCATGCTATGGCACCCGCCCCTGGTATTCGCCCCACCGCTTTCGCGGCTTACTCGCTGCACCATCGTCCGTCCGGCATGAGCGAGGTGGTTTTCGCTCTAACTCGCCGGACCGACGTGATGGCCCCAGCGCCCTTTTCGAACTCGAACACTATCCGCGGCAGCGGTGTAGACAAAATCACGCTTGGTTACACACTGTAACGTCCGGGCCTGCCGCCCAGCTCCCCGTCTTTCTCGCGTTATTCCAATAGGTTACGACCCGGCACCGCCTGCGCGATGCCGGGTCGTCGAAGTGCGTTTGTTTCAGTTCGCCTGGCGACGCAGAAACGCCGGAATCTCCAGTTCGTCATCCGCGCCGCGATGGTCGTGCGGCATCGGCCGGCCATGGGGATCGAGCTCGGCCTGTCGCGGCCGATACTGCGGGTCCATCCCGGCCCGTGGCGCGGGCGGACGCTTGGCATATTCGCTGCCCGGCGGCGGCGGCGGAGCCTGGGTCCGCTGGGGTTGCTGCTGCGGCTGGGCCTGACGCACCGGTTGCTGTGGCGCCTGCCGCATCGGCTGCTGCGCCGGACGCGGCGGCGGCTGATTCGCCGGCGGACGCTGGCCCTGGGGTCGCTGCCCGGTGCATGCCGCCTCTTCTTCCCGACGGCCGAGCCCGACATGGGCCAGCCGCTTGAGCAGGCTCAGCGGTCCGCGATCCTCCTCGGGCGCGGTTTCGCCGGCCTGATGGGCCTGGATCTGTCGCCGGGCGACCGGAGGAAAGTCCTGGACGCGTGGCATGCGCACCGCCGGTGCCTCGGCTTCCGGCGGGATGAAGGGCGCTTCGGTCGGGTGATGCTCCTCCCCTTCCTGCTCCAGCCGCGGCTCTGACTCGGCGTCGAAGTCGCCTTCGTCATAGTGCGATTGCGCCGGCTTGTACGGCGCGATGGTGATGCCGCCGTCATGGGTGGTCGCGGCAGGCATGGGCTGTTCCGCACTGGCGGCCGGCGCCATCGATTCGCGCAGATCGTCGTCTTCCCTGGCCGCCGGCATCGGAGCGATTGCCGCGGCGACGGCCGCGGTAGCGATCGCGGCTGCGGGGCGGGTCGGCACCGGTCCGGGCGCCGGCGCAGGCCGCGGAGCGGCCGGCTGGGTCACCGTCCTGAGACGCTGGTTCAGCTCGGCCATGCGCATCTCGGTCGGGGTCGAATCCTCCCGCGCCGAGTTGTCGATGCCGGTGGCGACCACAGAGACCCGGATCACGCCCTCGAGCGATTCTTCGAAGGTCGCGCCAAGAATGATGTTGGCGTCGGGGTCGACTTCCTCGCGGATGCGGGTCGCCGCCTCGTCGACCTCGAACAGCGTCAGGTCCTTGCCGCCGGTGATCGAGATCAGGAGGCCGTGGGCGCCCTTCATCGAGGTCTCGTCGAGCAGCGGATTGGCGATCGCCGCCTCGGCCGCCTGGATCGCGCGCTTGTCGCCGGATGCTTCACCGGTGCCCATCATCGCCTTGCCCATCTCGCGCATCACCGAGCGGACGTCGGCGAAGTCGAGATTGATCAGGCCTTCCTTGACCATCAGGTCGGTGATGCAGGCGACGCCGGAATAGAGCACCTGATCGGCCATCGCGAAGGCGTCGGCGAAGGTGGTCTTCTCGTTGGCGATGCGGAAGAGGTTCTGGTTGGGAATGACGATCAGCGTGTCGACGCAGGCCTGCAGATCGAGGATGCCCTGATCGGCGATCCGCATCCGCCGCGCGCCCTCGAACTGGAAGGGCTTGGTGACGACGCCGACCGTCAGGATGCCCTGGTCGCGGGCAGCCCGGGCGATGATCGGCGCGGCGCCGGTGCCGGTGCCGCCGCCCATGCCGGCGGTGACGAAGACCATGTGGGAGCCGGTCAGATGATCGCCGATTTCGGCGATCGCCTCTTCGGCGGCGGCGCGGCCGACTTCCGGCTGCGAACCGGCGCCGAGACCCTCGGTGACGGCGACGCCCATCTGGATCACGCGCTCGGCCGCTGAGGACGAAAGCGCCTGACTGTCGGTGTTGGCGACGACGAACTCGCAGCCAATCAGCCCGGAGCGGATCATGTTGTTGACCGCGTTGCCCCCCGCGCCACCGACGCCGAAGACGGTGATTTTCGGCCTGAGTTCCTTGATATCCGGCATTTGCAGATTGATCGTCATGACACCCTCGTTGTGACCCCTATGGCCGCTTGCGTAGCTCCGGCCTCACGTTTCTCGGAATGGACGCCGCCGCCGCGGACGCCGGACACCGCGCCAACGGCGTCTAGAAGCTTTCCCTGAACCAATGCCCCACTCTGGCGAAGTAGCCGCCGGTTCCCGTCATCGCGAAGGGCGCGTCGCTGCCCCCCTCGCACTGTTCCATGGTCGCCACCTGCGGATAGATGATCAGTCCGACGGCGGCGGAGAATGCCGGTCCCTTGGCGACTTCGGGCAGGCCGGCAATCCCGAGCGGACGGCCAAGCCTGACGTTGCGTGCCAACACCCGGCGCGCGGCTTCGCCGAGCCCGGTGAGCTGGCTGGCGCCGCCGGTCAGGATCATGCGACGGCCGACCAGGGCCGCGTATCCCGACTCGTTCAGTCTGTCGCGGACGAGTTCAAGGATCTCCTCGACCCTCGGCCGGATGATTCGGGTCAGCGCCGAACGCGGCACCTGGTTCGCCGGCTCGTGCTCGTCGTCGCCGATCGCGGGCACCGAGATGATTTCGCGCTCGTCGGCCGGGCTCGGCAGCGCGCTGCCGTACATCGTCTTCAGCCGCTCGGCGACTTCCAGCTTGGTCGACAGGCCGCGGGCGATATCGGTGGTGATATGCTGGCCGCCGATGGCGATCGCGTCGACATGGACGAATTCGCCCTTGGCAAACACCGCGATCGTCGTCGTGCCGCCGCCAAAATCGACACAGGCGCAGCCGAGTTCGGATTCGTCGTCGACGAGGACGGAAAGACCGCTGGCATAAGGGGTTGCAACCAGCCGTTCGACCGAGAGGTGACAGCGGTTGATGCAGAGCTCGATGTTGTGGAGCGGCTGGGCGTCGCCGGTGACCATATGCATGTCGACGCCAAGTCGCTCGCCGACCATGCCGCGCGGATCGGCAATGCCGCCATTGGCGTCGAGCGAATAGCCGATCGGCATCGCATGGACGACCGAACGGCCGTCGCTGACCGAATGGCGCCGTCCGGCCGCCAGGACACGCCCGATATCGACCTCCTCGACCGCCTTGCCCGAGAGCGCGACGCTTGCCGAATAGGTCTCGCTGGCCAGCCGGCCGGCGGAAATGTTGACGACCAGCGAGTCGACGGTGAGGCCGGCCATCCGCTCGGCGGTATCCACCGCGAGGCGTATCGCCTGCTCGGCCGCGTCGAGATTGACGACGACGCCAGACTTGATGCCCCGCGACCGCTGGTGGCCGATGCCGACCACCTCGATCGCGTGGGTCCGTCCGCGCAGCGCTTCGGCGGTCCCGTCACCCTCCAGCGGCGTGAGCCGGGCGATCAGGCAGCAGATCTTGCTCGAGCCGATATCGAGGATCGAGACGATCTTCGGACGCCGCGCCATGGGGCGCCGGTTCTGATCGGGCGAGCCGAACATCTTCATTACGTGTTCGAGCCCTTCTTCTTGCGCTCCTTCAGAAGGGCCTCGCGGGCCTCGTAACCCGTCTCGGTCAGCCGGAAGACCAGCCGGCTGGGCAGCCGAAGATCGACCGCCGCGATCTCGCGGGAGAAGATTCCGTGGCCGTCGTCGAGAGCAACCGCCTGGATCAGCGCCGATCCCGGGTCCTCCTCCGGCAGCATGATCTCGATGCCGTTGTCGAGCACCACGTTCCACCGCCGCCCGGCGACCAGGACGCCGGCGGTCACCCGCGGCGCGAGAGACGGAAATTCCTTGAGAAGCGACACGAATTCGCCGGCCCGCTTGTCGGCGTCCTTGCCGACCACCATCGGCAGATTTGCGTAGCGCGAGTCGACGTGATCGGTGATCACGTTGCCGTCCTTGTTGATCAGCGATACGGCGCCGTCATGCTGCCAGATGGCGAAGGGCCGGCGTTCGCTGATCGCAACCTTCAGGGTGTCCGGATAGAGCTTGCGGATCGTCACCCGCTTGACCCAGGGCAGGCTCTCGACACGCTCGCGCGCCGCGATCGCATCGAAGGTGACGATCGACGGATAGGGGCCGATCGCCATCGCATCGAGGACGTCGACCTCGGAGGTTTCGCTCTGGCCGCTGATTTCGACCTCGGTAATCGCCAGGCCCGACCAGGCGGTCACGGCGGAAACTACGGTCTTGGTGTGGCCACCGACGACCATGCCCGTGACGGCGGTGGCGGCGAAGAGCAGTGCGAGGCCCTTGAGGCCGATATGATCGGGCAGGCGCCAGTCGAGCCGCGCCAGGATCCGCACCGGGCGGCGAAGAAGACGCGGAAGAACGACGCGACGCGCCGGCCGGTCGCCGGTCGACAACTCGTCGGTTTCTGCGTCCATTTCCACCTTCACCGTCTGCAAGACGCGTCCTCCACCATCCAACGCACCAGACTCTCGAAATTCATGCCCGCATAGGCGGCCATCTCAGGAACCAGCGAGGTTGCCGTCATGCCTGGCTGCGTGTTGACCTCGAGGCAGATGAGTTCCCCAGTGCCCCCGGGTCGGTCGTCGTAGCGGAAGTCCGCGCGACTGACTCCACGGCAGCCCAAAGCCTGATGGGCCCGTAGCGCAAGCATCCGTACATTTTGGTAAACATCTGGTAAAAGTTCGGCCGGAAGAACGTGCTTTGATCCGCCTATGTCATATTTGGCGTGATAGTCGTAAAACCGATCTTCCGTAACGATATCAATGACGTCGAGCGGTTCGTTACCACGAACGCCGCACGTCAGCTCCCGCCCGCCGACATAACGCTCGACCATGACGATGTCGCCGAAGGCCCAATCCTCGGCGAAAAGCTCCTGCGGCGGGTGAATCGCGTCTTCCTTGACGATCAGGACGCCGAAGCTCGATCCCTCGCCCGGCGGCTTGATCACATAGGGCGGATCGATGACGTGGCCTTTCGCCGCTTCGAGACGATGGGACAGGATCGATTCGGAAACCGGAACGCCGGCCGCCCGCAGGACGTGATTCGCCTTGGGCTTGTTCATCGCCAGCGCCGAAGCCAGCACGCCGGAATGGGTATAGGGAATTGCCAGGATTTCGAGGATGCCCTGGATGCAGCCATCTTCGCCGAAGGGGCCATGCAGCGCGTTGAAGGCGACGTCGGGCTTCAATCCGGTGAGGACCTCGGCGATATCCCGGCCGACATCGACGCGGGTCACCCGGAATCCACCGGCTTCCAGCGCGTCGGCGCAGGCCTTGCCTGACGAGAGCGAGACCGGCCTTTCGGCCGACCAGCCTCCCATCAATACCGCCACATGCGTCGTCATCCCGTCCTCCTCCGCCGATTCGGGGCGGATTTGACGAGAGTGCGGTCGAAATTGGTTAAGAATCGTTAACCACGGCGGTATTCCGTTAACTTTTTTTGAAAAGGTTGGCCGGCCGGAGTGTCGGCGATGGCCATTCGCTTGACCGGCCGACGACGTGCCACCTCAGCCGGCGGCGCGGCGCACGTCGGTTTTGGCGAAGTCGCCGCCCTTGAAGAGGAGCGGTTCGCCCAGATCCCTGGCCAGCGCATAGGCGAAGCAATCGCCGAAGTTCAGCCCTGCCGGATGGCCACTCCCCTTGCCGAAATCGCGATACGCCTCGCGGGCGATCCGCGCCTGGCGTTCCGTGATGGGTTCGATGTGAATGAGGGCTTCCTCGATGACCGCGTCCAGTTTGCGCGCAAGGACTGGATTGCGGCTTCCGTCGATGACAATTCCCGCTTCGAGATAGTTTGCCGCGGACATCCTCGCCGAGTCTGCGTTTTCCAGCGCGGTCGAAAAAAATTGCGCGTCAGGCTCGCCTCGAATGATCGCGACCAGCACTGAAGTGTCGACGATCACTTGGGCAGACCCTTGTCGTCATAAAGCAGTTCGCCGTGTTCAATCGTATCGTAGGGTGGCTTGAACAGGGGCGCGGTTTCACGGCTGACCGCCATGAGACGGTCTGCCAATCCCTTCCGGCGCAGGCGCTCGAGCTTCTCCCGCACGGCCACAGTTACGGCCTCGGTCTGCCCCTTGCCGGTGAGGTCGGCCAATTCGCGGATCAGTCGTTCCGTCTCCGGGTTCTTGATGTTGATGCCCATCGCGATACCTTTCTACCCACTAGAGGTATAAGTATACCCGATCAGCGCCCTCGACAAGAGCGGGGCCGCCCTCAACCCTTCCCCAGAAACGGCTCGACCGTCTCACCGTCCGCGAAGCGCCCGACCCGCTTGATCTCCCATTCGAGCCTGACGCCCGAGGTGTCCAGCACCCGCGCCCGTACCGTCTCGCCAAGCCGTTCGAGGTCGTAGCCGGTCGCGTTTTCGACGTTGATCAGGAAGTTGCAGTGCTTCTCCGAGACCATCGCGCCGCCGATCCTCAAGCCCCGGCAGCCGGCCGCGTCGATCAGTTGCCACGCCTTGTTGCCCGGCGGATTGGTGAAGGTCGAGCCCCCCGTCTTGTCGCGGATCGGCTGCGCCGCCTCGCGATGCGCCTCGACCGCGTCCATCTCCGCCTGGATCGTCTCGCGATCGGATGGCGGTCCCTCGAAAATTCCCGCAGTGAAGATCAGGTTTTCCGGCGCCGCCGAATGGCGGTAGGTGAACCCCATCTCCGCGCTGGAGAGAATCCGCCGCTCGCCCTGCCGATCGACGGCATGAGCCTCGACCAGACGCTCGCGGGTCTCGACGCCATTGGCGCCGGCATTCATCCTGAGCGCGCCGCCGATCGTCCCCGGGATACCATGGAAGAAGGCGAAGCCGCCGATCCCCTCGTCACGGGCGAAGGCCGCGAGGCGCTTGTCGGGCAATGCCGTGCCGGCGCGGATGCGGTTCCCGGCCTCGCGCACGGTCTGGCCGAAGCCCTTCGCCGTCAGCCGGACGACGACGCCGGCGATCCCGCCATCACGGACAAGCAGATTTGATCCGACGCCGATGACCGTTACCGGGATTTCCGGATTCAGATTCTGAAGAAAGAGCGCGAGGTCGTCGGCATCGGCCGGCTGGAACAGGACCTCCGCCGGACCGCCGACCCGGAACCACGTGAACGGCGCGACGGCGGCATCGGCGGTAATCCGGCCGCGTATCGCGCTGAGATCCCCGAACGAAGCCGTGCTCACCGGGCGCCATCTTTCGGCGAATGTTCCGCAAGCATTGCGTCGACTGCCCGCTCGAGAGGGTCAAGTTCGTCCTGGTAGATGGACCAAAGCGTCTCGACGTCGATCAAACGGTATTCATGACGTATCCGATTTCCGAGAGCCGCGATGCTTCGCCACGGAATCTCCGCCGAGCCGGCCCGCCACTACTCCGGGATGTGCCGCGACGCCTCGCTCAAGATTTCGAGAAATCGCTCGAACGCGGCTCGCGTTGCCGCCTGAGTGGTGACCTCCTCCAGTGATCTGCCGGCAAGCAGCACCCTGATCTCGCCGATGCTATTCTTGATGTCGTTGAGCCTTCTGATGGCGCGATCGACCATCAGAAGATGCCCACACCATCGCGATTGAGCTCCTCCCGAAAATCGGGAGGGAGACTACGCTGCATGAGCATGTTGGCCGGCAGACCGAGCCTGTCTTCAATCGCGTGCTCGAGGCCAATCAGATTCAGGAGCGAGAACTTGCGCCCCGGATCGACCTCAACCACCAGGTCGACATCGCTGTCGGCGCGATTGTCCTGGCGAGCACGGGAACCGAACAGGACCATATGGGTGACCCCCTCCTCGGCGAACAGGTCGCGGAGCGCGCGAAGCTCCGCAACCAACTGGTCGCGGGGAATCTCCCTCGGGGCAAGGGTGGTCGCGTCGGTCATAGCCGAAATCTACGCGCTTGCACCGAGCTTCGCCAGTTCGCCCGGCAGCGCCTGCGCCCATTGGCTGATCGAGCCGGCGCCAAGGCAGATCACCGTGTCGCCCGGCCGCGCCAATCCGGCGATCATCGCGGCGAGTTGCTCGCGATCCTGGAGCACCCGCGCGTCGCGGTGACCGCGGGTCTTGAGGCCCTCGACCAGCGCCTCGCCGCTGATTCCGTCGATCGCCGCTTCTCCGGCCGGATAGACCGGCGCAACGATCACGGTATCGGCGTCGTTGAAGCAGGAGCAGAATCCGTCGAACAGGTCGCGGAGCCGGGTGTAGCGATGCGGCTGGACGACCGCGATGACGTGGCCGGTGGTGACGGTGCGCGCCGCCTTGAGCACGGCGGCGATTTCGACGGGATGATGGCCATAGTCGTCGAAGACATCGACACCATTCCAGTCGCCGGTGCGGGTGAACCGGCGCTTGACCCCGCCGAAGCCGGAGAGTCCGGTGCGAATGGCGGCATCGGGAATGCCGAGGTGATGGGCGACGGCGATGGCGCCGGTCGCGTTCAGCACGTTGTGCTCGCCGGGGATGGACAGGGTCAGGCTGTCGATCGTGTGCGCCTCGCCGCGCTGGCGGTCGCGGATGACGACGGTGAACATCGTCGTCCGGTTCTCGACCCGAATGTCGACGCACCGTATGTCGGCCTGCGGGCTCGTGCCATAGGTGATGATCCGCCGGTCCTCGATCTGGCCGATCAGCGACTGCACCTCCGGATGGTCGATGCACATCACGGCAAATCCGTAGAAGGGCACATTCTCGACGAAGTGGTGGAAGGCCTCGCGGATCCGGTCGAAGCTGCCGTAGTGGTCGAGATGCTCGGGATCGATATTGGTGACCAGCGCGACGTCGATCGGCAGCTTGACGAAGCTGCCGTCGGATTCGTCGGCCTCGACCACCATCCAGTCGCTGTCGCCCATCCGCGCATTGGTGCCATAGGCGTTGATGATGCCGCCGTTGATGACGGTCGGATCGAAGCCGCCGGCGTCGAGCAGCGCCGCCACCATCGAGGTCGTCGTCGTCTTGCCGTGGGTGCCGGCAATCGCGATCGCCTGCTTGAGGCGCATCAGCTCGCCGAGCATTTCGGCCCGCCGCACCACCGGCAGCAGCCGCTCGCGCGCCGCCTTGAGCTCCGGATTGTCGCGCCGGATCGCCGACGACACGACGACCACCTGCGCGGCGCCGAGATTGGCCGCGTCATGGCCGATGGCGACGGTGACGCCCTTGTCGCGAAGCCGCTGGACGTTGGCATTCTCGGCGACATCCGATCCCTGGACCGTATAGCCGAGATTGACCATGACCTCGGCGATCCCGCTCATGCCGATGCCGCCGATGCCGACGAAATGGACCGGCCCGATATCCCGCGACATCTTCATGAAGGTGCTTTCCCGTTCAAATGTTTCTCCGCTGCCACCTTCTCCACGAGGTCGGCGAGATTGTCGACCGCATTCGGCCGGCCGACGCTCCGCGCCGCCGTCGCCGCCGCCTGCAGCCGATCGGGATGGGCGACCAGATCCTCGATATCCCCGGCCAGCCGCTCCGGGTTCATGTCGCGCTGCTCGACCATCCATCCGCCCCCGGCCCGCGCCAGGATCGCGGCATTGGCCTTCTGGTCCTGATCGAGGGCATGGGGAAGCGGCACCATGATGGCGGGGCGACCGATCACCGCCAGTTCGGCGACGGTCGAAGCCCCGGAGCGCGAGATGACGAGGTGGCTCTGCGCGATCCGGGCCGGCATGTCGCCGAAAAAGGCTTCGAGCTCGGCCGCAACGCCGATGGCCTCATAGGCCGCTTTGACCCTTTCGAGATCCTCCGGCCGGCACTGCTGGGTCACGGTCAGCAGGGCGCGGGAGTCCGCCGACAGTTTCGCCGCGGCCACCGGCACCAGATCCGACAGGAAGCGCGCACCCTGGCTGCCGCCGAAGGCAAGAAGGCGAAACGGCTGATCCGCCGAGCGGTCGGATACGGCACTTTCGCCGCGTCGAGCACCATGGCGCGAACCGGATTGCCGGTCTCGACGACGCGGGCGACGAATTCCTCGGCGCCCTTGACCTTGTCGAAGGCGGTCGCGATCGCGGTCATCCGCCTGGCCAGGAAACGGTTGGCGCGGCCGAGCACCGCATTCTGGTCGTGGACGATCGTCGGCACCCGGGCCTGCGCGGCGGCAAGCATCGGCGGCACGGTTGGATAGCCGCCGAAGCCGATCGCCACCACTGGCCGGACCGCGCGGATCATCTTCCGCGCCACGAACCAGCCCTGGACGAGCCGGACCAGGGCCCGCATCGCCGCGATCGGCTGCCGAGTGATCGTCGCGGAAGGGATGATGTGGATCACCTCCGCCGGGAAGTCGCGGGCATAGGCGTCGACCCGATGGTCGGTGGCGAGGTGCACCGTCCAGCCGCGCGCCACCAGCGCCCGCGCCAGCGCCTCGGCCGGAAAAAGGTGTCCGCCGGTCCCGCCGGCGCAAATAAGAACGACCCCAGGCATCGGTTTGCTTCTCAGGCGGCGCTCGGCTTCATCCGCCGATCGCGAAGGTGCGGCGAGAACGGGCGCGCATCAGCGCTGCGGCGGGTCAGCGACAGCAGGAGCCCCATGCCGAAGGCGACGGCGATCATCGACGAGCCGCCATAGGAGATGAAGGGCAGCGTCATGCCCTTGGCCGGCATCAGGCTGAGATTGACCGCCAGATTGATCACCGACTGAACGCCGAAGAGCACGACCAGCCCGGCCGCGGCAAGGCGCGCGAACGGATCGTCCTTGCGCATCGCATCGGAGAGCCCGCGCAGCACGACCAGCATGAACAGCACGACGAGCGCGACGCAGACGATGATGCCGAATTCCTCGGCCGCGACCGCGAAGATGAAGTCGGTATGCGCGTCGGGCAGGATCCGCTTCACCGTCCCCTCGCCCGGCCCCTGACCCAGCCAGCCGCCGTTGAGGATCGCATCCATCGCGGTGTCGACCTGGAAGGTGTCGCCGGATTCCGGCGACAGGAAGCGATCGACGCGCGCGGCGACATGCGGCAGCATCGAATACGCGGCGAACATGCCGCCGACTCCGAGAGCGCCAAGGCCGGCGATCCAGATCCACGGCACGCCGGCCATGAAGAACAGCGCCCCCCAGGCGATGGCGATCAGCATGGTCTGGCCGAAATCCGGCTCGGCGATGAGCAGCGCGACGACGATCGCCAGCAGGATCAGCGCAAAGAGATTGCCCGGAATATCGGGACGGCGGGTATTCTCGGCGAAGAGCCAGGCGACGACGACGACGAAAGCCGGCTTCATGAATTCCGACGGCTGCAGCGAGAGGCCGAGGATGTTGATCCACCGGCGCGATCCGTTGTTCTCGATGCCGAAGAGCAGCACGGCCAGCATCAGGAGCAGCGAGACCAGGAGCACGACCATCGCCGTGCGGCGGGCCTGACGCGGGGTCAGGAAGGAGGTCGCCAGCATCACCGCCAGCGCCGGCAGGAAGAAGGCGAGGTGCCGGTCGACGAAATGGAAGCTGTCATAGCCGAGACGCTCGGCGACCGCCGGGCTGCCGGCGAGCGACAGCACGACGCCGCCGATCATCAGCGCGATGACGCCGACGAGGAGGACCCTGTCCACCGTCCACCACCATTCGGCGAAGGCGGTTCGATCTGCTCGGCTTACCATCAGGCTGCCTCCTCACGGTTTCGCACGCCGTCGAGCGACAGCGCGGCGGAGCGGAACGCGTCGCCGCGTCGCTCGAAATTCTGGAACTGGTCGTAGGACGCACAGGCCGGCGACAACAGCACCACCGGCTCCGGGCTCTCGTCGAGAGCCGCGTCGCGCGCCGCCGCCTCGACCGCCGCCGCCAGCGTGCCCGATTGTTCGAAAGCGACCGACGGGCCGAGCGTCGCGGCGAAATTGTCCGCCGCCTCGCCGATCAGATAGGCCTTGGCGATGCGCGGAAAGAAGCCGGCAAGGCTCTCGATGCCGCCTTCCTTGGCCCGTCCGCCGGCGATCCAGTAGATGCGGTCGAAGCTCGCCAGCGCCTTGGCGGCGGCATCGGCGTTGGTCGCCTTGGAATCGTTGACGAAGATCACCCGGCCGCGACGGCCGACCTCTTCCATCCGGTGGCGAAGACCGCGAAACGTCGCCAGCCCCTCCCGGATTTCCTTGTCCGTCAGGCCGAGCTTCCGGGCCACCGCCACCGCGACGGCGGCGTTCTGGGCGTTATGCGCGCCGCGCAGGGAGGTCAGGCCGCCAAGTCGTCGCGATCGCGGTCGCCGCCGCGTTGTCGGCCTCGAAGATCGCGCCGCCGTCGACATAGTAGCCGTCGGCGAGCGGCCGCCGGGTCGAGATCCGCACCACCCGCCGGCCGACCTGATCGAGCCGGTCGGCGACCGCCTGGGTGATCTCGTCATCGACGGCAATGACCGCGATCTTCGACGCAGCGACCAGCCGTTCCTTGATCGCGGCGTAGCGGTCGAGCGTCCCGTGGCGGTCGAGATGATCGGGCGTGACGTTGAGCAATACGCCGATCGACGGGTTGATGGTCGGCGCGAGGTCGATCTGGAAGGACGATACCTCGATCACATGGTAGCGGCCGACCCGCGGCGGATCGAGCTTGAGGATCGGCGTGCCGATATTGCCGCCGACCTGGGTGTCGCGTCCGGCGGATTTGAGGAGATGACCGACCAGCGCGGTCGTCGTCGACTTGCCGTTGGTGCCGGTGATCGCGACGAAGGGCGACGTCGGCACGGATCGCTTGCGCTCGCGGCTGAAGATCTCGATGTCGCCGATGACCTCGATGCCGGCAACGCCGGCCTTGGCGACCGTCCAGTGCGGCGCCGGATGGGTCAGGGGCACGCCGGGCGCCAGGACCAGCGTCGAAAAAGTGCTCCAGTCGGCGTCGCGGAGATCGGCGATCGGGATACCGGCCTCGCCGGCGCCGGCAACCGCTTCGGCATTGTCGTCCCACGCCGAGACCAGGGCGCCGCCGGCGACCAGCGACGCGGCGGTCGCCCGGCCGCTGCCGCCGAGTCCGAAGAGGGCAACACGCTTGCCGCTGAAGCTGGTGGCGGGGATCATCGTCGCCCTACCTGATCTTCAGCGTCGACAGGCCGACCAGCGCCAGCATGACGGCGATGATCCAGAAGCGGATGACGATCTGCGGCTCGGTCCAGCCGAGGGCCTCGAAGTGATGATGGATCGGCGCCATCTTGAAGACGCGCTTGCCGGTCAGCTTGAACGATCCGACCTGGATGATCACCGACACCGCCTCGAGCACGAACAGCCCGCCGATGATGGCGAGCACGACCTCGTGCTTGGTGGCGACGGCGACCGCGCCGAGCATGCCGCCAAGCGCCAGCGAACCGGTGTCGCCCATGAAGATCGCCGCCGGCGGCGCGTTGTACCAGAGGAAGCCGAGCCCGGCCCCGATCACGGTTCCGCAGATGACGGCGAGTTCGCCGGTGCCCTGGGTGAAATGGATCTGGAGATAATCGGCAAAGACCGCGTTGCCGGCGAGATAGGCGATGATGCCGAAGCTCGCCGAGGCGATCATCACCGGGACGATGGCGAGGCCGTCGAGGCCGTCGGTCAGGTTGACGGCGTTGCCCGCCCCGACCACGACGAAGGCGGTAAAGGGAACGAAGAACCAGCCGAGATTGGCGACGACGTCCTTGAAGAAGGGAAAGGCCAGCTCCGTCGAAAGCGGCGCTTCACCGATCCGGGAGAGGAGGAAGCAGGCGATCAGCGCGATGGCGAATTCGATGGCGAGCCGCGCCTTTCCCGAAAAGCCCTTGTCCGTCTGCCGGGTGACCTTGAGATAGTCGTCATAGAGCCCGATCAGCCCGAAACCGAGCGTCACGAACAGCACGATCCAGACATAGGGGCTGGAGAGATCCGCCCATAACAGGGTCGAGACGACGAGGCCCGAGAGGATCATCAGGCCGCCCATCGTCGGCGTCCCGATCTTGGTGACGAGATGATTCTGCGGGCCGTCGCTGCGGATCGGCTGGCCCTTGCCCTGGCGGACGCGGAGCGCGGCGATGATCGCCGGTCCGAGCATGAAGGAAAAGAGCATCGCGGTGAATGTCGCGCCGCCGGTGCGGAAGGTGATGTAGCGAAAGACGTTGAGGACGGAGACCTGGTCGCCGAACTGGCCGAGATAATAGAACATCAGGCGATTTCCCGTCCCCGTTCATCGCCGCTGGCCGTCGGCGTGTTCTCGAAGCGCGCCTTGAGGGCGGCGACGAGCGGCCCCATCCGGCTGGCATTCGATCCCTTGACCATCACCACGTCGCCGGGCCCGAGCCGGTCGGCGACGATGTCTTCAAGCTCCGCCGCGGTTTCGGCATAGGCGCCGCGCCGGGATTCGGGCAGCGCTTCCCAGAGTGCGCCCATCATCGGACCGGCGAGAAAGACCGCGTCGACCCCCGCCTCGACCAGCGGCTCGGAGAGATCGGCATGCATCGTCGCGGCCTCGTCGCCAAGCTCGCGCATTTCGCCGAGCACCGCGATGCGGCGGCCGCCGCCCGACGGCACCGCCTGCCCGAGCAGGGCGATGGCCGCGCGCATCGAGGCGGGATTGGCGTTGTAGCTTTCGTCGATCAGCGTCGCGCCACCGGCGCCGAGATCCAGCCAGTGGCGGGAGCCGCGACCGACCGGAGCGGTCATCCGGCCGACCGCCCGCGCCGCCGTCTCGAGATCGCCGCCGAGCAGGTCCACCGCCGCGAGCACCGCCAGGCTGTTCTGGATGACATGGCGGCCCGGCGCGCCGAGTTCGTAGGTCACTTCCTTGCCGAAAATCGTCGCCAGCACACCCGAACTGTCGGGCTTCATGTCGACCGCCTCGAGGCGGGCGTCCGCCTCGGGATGCTCGCCGAAGCCGACGATGCGCTCGACCCCGGCTTCCAGCGCCAGCGCGGCAAGCAGGTCGAAATAGGGATTGTCGCGATTGAGGATCGCCGCGCCGCCGGGTTCGACACCGAGGAAGATCTCGGCCTTGGCCCGGGCGATGTCCTCGACGCTACCGAAATATTCGAGATGCACCGGCTCGATCGTGGTGACGATGGCGACGTGCGGACGCACCATCCCGACCAGCGGCGCGATCTCGCCGGCATGGTTCATGCCGATCTCGAAGATGCCGATCTCGGCGGCAGGCGGCATCCGCGCCAGCGAAAGCGGCACGCCCCAGTGATTGTTGAACGAGGCGGGCGACGCGTGGACCATCCGGTCCGGCGCCAGCGCCCAGGCCAGCATCGCCTTGGTGCCGGTCTTGCCGACGCTTCCCGTCACCGCGGCGATCCGGGCATTGCTGCGCGCCCGCGACGCCCGACCGAGCGCGACAAGCGCCTCGAGAACGTCGTCGACCACGACCATCGCGCTCCTGATATGACCGAGAGCCGCGAGCCTCGCCTCGGAAATCACCGCGACGCTGGCGCCGCCGGCCAGCGCCATCGACACGAAATCATGGCCGTCGAAATTGTCGCCGCGGATGGCGAAGAAGGCGTCGCCCGGCGCCACCGTGCGGCTGTCGATCGAGATTCCGGAAATCCGCCCCGGAAACGGACCGACCGGACGGCCGCTGATCGCCGCGACGAGATCGTCGAAGGTCCACAGCATGTCGCTCATGCCGCCTCCTCGGCGGCGATCACCGAACGAACGACCTGGTGGTCGGAGAAGGGCAGTTCCTCCGAGCCGACGATCTGGCCGGTCTCGTGTCCCTTGCCCGCGACGCAGAGCACGTCGCCGGGCCCCAGTGTCGCCATCGCCCGGCGGATCGCCTCCCGCCTGTCGCCGATCTCGATTGCAGCGGGCGCGCCCTCGAGAATCGCCTTGCGGATCGCCGCCGGGTCCTCGGAACGCGGATTGTCGTCGGTGACGAAGATCGCATCGGCATGGCCGGCAGCGGCTTCGCCCATCAGCCGGCGCTTGCCGGGATCGCGGTCGCCACCGGCGCCGAAGACGATGACCAGACGACCGGGGGTCATCGGCCGCAGCGCCTGCAGCACCGTCGCAATGGCGTCGGGCTTGTGGGCATAATCGACGAAGACCAGCGCGCCATTGGCCTTGCGGCCGGCGAGTTCCAGCCGGCCGGTGGCGCCTTCGAGGCCTGCCAGCGCGGCGAAGGCCGTCTCCGGTTCGACGCCGGCGCCGATCGCCAGTCCCGCCGCGACCAGCGCGTTGGAGGCCTGGAAGGCGCCGGCGAGCGGCAGCAGGACGTCATAGGCCTTGCCGAAACCATCGAAGCGAAGCCTCTGGCGGAATCCCGATGCCTCGATGCCGGTGATCCGGATTTCCTCGCCCCGCCTGCCGACCCGAATGAGGTCGGCGCCCCGCGCCCGCGCCGCGTCGAGGACGTCCGACGCACGGGCGCCATCCATGTCGATCACCGCCGTGCCGTCGGGCGGCAGGATCGTCGTGAACAGCCGGAGCTTGGCGGCGAGATAATCGGCAACGGTCGGATGATAATCCATGTGATCGCGGCCGAGATTGGTGAAGCCGGCCGCGGCGATCCGGATTCCGTCGAGACGGCGCTGGTCGAGGCCGTGGCTGGAGGCTTCGAGGGCCGCGTGGGTGACGCCCTCGCTGGCCAGCCGGTCGAGCGCTTCGTGCAGGGCGATCGGGTCCGGCGTCGTCAGCCGCCCGTAGGCGCTCCACCTGCGGCTGGCGATGCCGATGGTGCCGAGGCTGGCGGCCTCGTGCCCGGCGGCGGCGAAGATCTCGCGGACGAAGGTGGCGACGGAGGTCTTGCCGCTGGTCCCGGTCACCGCCACCAGATGGGCCGGCTGCAAGGGGTGCAATCGCGACGCCATCAGCGCCAGCACACGGCGCGGATCGTCGGCGCGGAGCAGGACGACGCCTTGGGGAGCGGATATCTCCGCCTCCCGCCCCGCCAGGATCGCCACGGCGCCGGCGGCAATCGCCTTGTCGACATAGCGCGCGCCATCGGTCGTCGAGCCCGGCAGCGCGGCGAACAGGAAGCCGCGCCCGACGGCCCGGCTGTCGGAGGCGATCCCCTTGATGTCGATCGCGCCGTCGCCGGGGTCGAGAGTCATTTCGGCGTTGACGAGATCCTCAAGGTGCATGCTGAGCGGTGTATCCGGTTGTGCGATTCACTGCGAGCCCGTCATTGACGTCCTAATTAGACACCAGAATGGCACCATTCGCGCCAACCGTCCTCGGTTTGACGCCGAGAAGCGCGGCGGAGCGGCGGATCACGGCGCCGACCGTCGGCGCCGCGTTCATGCCGGCGGTGGCATATTCGCCGGGATGCTCCGGCTTTGGTTCGTCAATCACGACGAGGACGGCATATTGGGGATCGTCCATCGGAAAGGCGGCAAGGAACGAGTTCAGGCGCTTGTTACCGACATATCTGCCATTTTCAACCTTTTCCGCCGTACCGGTCTTGCCGCCGACATTGTAGCCGGGGACGGCCGCACGCCGGCCGGAGCCCTCCTTGACGTTCAGCTGGAAGAGGTAGCGCAGGTCCGCGCTGGTCTGCGGCGAAACCACCTGGACGGCGAGCTTGTCCGCTTCTTCCCGTGTCCGGGGGAAGAAGGTCGGCTCGATCAGCTTGCCGCCGTTCATCAATGCCGCATCGCCCGCGGCGACCTGAAGCGGCGTCACGGCGATGCCGTGGCCGAAGGCGGCCGTGATCGTGGTGACGTCGGACCATTTCTTCGGAATGATCGGCGTTCCGATCTCGGGCAGTTCGGTCTTCATCTTGTCGAGCGAGTCCGAAGCGCTTGAAGTATTCCTGCTGGACCGCGCCGCCGAATTTCAGAGCGATACGCGCCGCGCCGATGTTGGAGGAATGGGTGAACACCTCCGGCACAGTGAGCATGCGGTGAGTGGCGTGGAAATCGTGGATGGTGAAGCGGCCTATATGGAGCGCGCTGGTCGCGTCGATGCGATCGTTGAGCGTGATGGTGCCGGTATCGAGGCCGGTCGCCAGGGTGAAGCTCTTGAACACCGAGCCGAGCTCGAAGACGCCGGCGGTGACGCGGTTGAGGCGGTCAGGCTTGTTCGCATCGACCGGGTTATTGGGGTCGAAATCCGGCAGCGAGACCATCGCCAGGACTTCGCCGGTATGCACCGACAGCACGACCCCCATCGCGGCGATCGCCTTGTAGCGCTCCATCGCCTGGGCGAGTTCGTCATGCAGGATGTGCTGGACATCGATGTCGATCGACAGCTTGACCGGATCGAGTTCCTCGCCGCGGGCGAAACCCGCCGCATGCAGATCGGCGAGCCACCGGTCGTCGACATATTTCTCGATGCCCGCGATCCCCTGGTTATCGACATTGACCAGACCAAGGATATGCGAGGCGGTCGAACCACCCGGATAGAAGCGCTTGTTCTCGCTCAGGAAGCCGATACCCGGGATCCCGAGGGAATGGATTTGCGCCTTCTGTTTCGGAGTGATCTCGCGCTTGATCCAGACGAAGCCGGCCTTGCCGGTCAGCCGCTTGCGGAGCGCGTCGGCATTGAGGTCGGGCAGCACGCCGGTGATCAGTTCCGTGGCCTCGTCGGGATCGAGGATATTGCGCGGCTCGCCATAGACCGACGCCGTCTTGATATCGGCGGCCAGCACCTCGCCGTTGCGGTCGATGAGATTGGGGCGACCGGTCGCTATCGCGTCATTGGGATTGGCGCCGCTCTTTCCGGCGGCCGGATCCATCAGCCCGAAGCTGACCAGGCGCCCGATGATCACCAGGAAGGCCAGCGAGAAGACGATCATCGCCAGCCGGATGCGGGGACGCATGGCGTCGCGATCGTCGCGCGTCGCGCGCCTGGGAACGCGGGGCCTGGAAACCGGGCGGTCGTCCGCGACCTGTTTCCGGGCAAGCTGCGAAGGCATGTGCGCGAGGTCGATTCCGGTCATCGTCATGCCGCCCTATCTCGCCCCGGCTTCCGGCGCGGCGGCAGCCGTCGTCGACGCGGTCGGAATGTCCTCGGGCCGCTTCGGGATCTCGTCGAGCGTCGCCACCTGGGAGGTGGAAAACGGCTCCAGCTTGAAGTGGTCCTTGTATTTTTCAATCAGCGCCTGGAGACGGGCCGGTTGCGAGAGCATGCTCCATTCCGTCTTCAAAAGGGCGATGCCCTCGCGTTCCTCGCCGATATTGTTGTGCAGCCGCGAGACGCGATGGGCCATCACCTCGGCCGTGTGCTTCAAGTCGTAGGTGATCACCGCGGTGGCGATCATCAGGCAGAGAAGCACGACATTGAAGACCCGTTTCATGACGTCCTCCCTGTCGGAAACGCGGGCAGCTCGGGAACTCCGATCGCCGCCTTGTCGAGCGGGCGGGCCGCCGCCGCGGTCCGCCGCCCGGCCCTCAGCCGCGCCGAGCGGGCGCGGGGATTGGCATGGGTTTCGTCGTCGCCCGGGACCACCGTGCCCCGGGTCAGCAGGGCGAAGGTCGGCGGCGCCAACGTCGCCTCGGGCAGATGGCGCGAGCCGCCGGCCCGCTCGGCCGAACGGTCCGCCAGGAAGCGCTTGACGATCCGGTCCTCGAGCGAATGAAAGGCGACGACGACGAGACGGCCGCCATCGGCCAGCACCCGCTCGGACGCAGCCAGCGCCTCGGCGAGTTCATCGAGTTCGCGATTGACGAAGATGCGCAGCGCCTGGAAGGTCCGGGTCGCCGGATGGATCTCGCCGAATTTCTGCCGTCCGACCGCGCGCGACACGATCTCGGCGAGTTCGGTCGTCGTCGCGATGGTCCGATCCGAGCGCGCGCGCGCGATCGCCGCGGCGACCGAGCGCGCCTTGCGCTCCTCGCCGAGCACGGCGATCACCCGGGCGAGGTCGCGCGGCTCCATGCCGTTGACGACGTCGCCGGCCGTCGGCCCGTCGCCGCCCATGCGCATGTCGAGCGGCCCGTCCTGTCGGAAGGAGAAGCCGCGCTCGGCCTGATCGAGTTGCATCGACGAGACGCCGACATCGAGAACGACACCATCGACCCGCTCGTGGCCGTGGTCGGCGGCGAGCCGGTCGAGGTCGGAGAAGCTGCCTTCGACCAGCGTCAGCCGGCCGCCGGCCGCCGCGACCATGGGTCGCCCGGCATCGAGCGCCTCGCGGTCGCGGTCGATGGCGATCACCGCCGCGCCGGTGTCGAGGATCCGCCGCGTATAGCCGCCGGCGCCGAAGGTGCCGTCGATGAAAGTGCCACCGGCGACGGGCGCGAGATAATCGATGACTTCGTCGATCAGGACGGGGATATGGCGAACCGGTCCGCCAGCGACGCCGGGTTTATCGGTGCCGCGATCCGCGATCATGTCCCCGTCCCCGGATTGGCGCCCGCCGCGCGATGGCCGGAGCCCAGCGTCCTTCGCAGGTCGCGCAACCGGTTCTTGGCCTCTTCCCGGTAGGCAGCGAAGCGCTCCGGCTCCCAGATCTGGAACTTGTAGCCCTGGCCGACGAAGGTCACCCGGTCGCCGATCCCGGCATGCTCGCGGATGGTGTCGGTGAGGACCACCCGCCCCTCGCGGTCGTATTTGAGAATCTCGCTTTCGCCGATCAGGGTCGTCGACAGATATTCGTGATCCTCCGAGAAGGGCTCGAAATTGGCGAGGCTCGCCCTGATGATGTCGCGAAAGCGATTTCCCCCGGCGTCGATCGCCTGGCGGTCCAGGGTCGGGCAGCAGTAGATCCCGTCGAAACCGTCCACCGCCAGCACCGACCGGAACGGCGCGGGTATCGACACCCGCCCCTTGGCGTCGAGCCGATTTGTGAAGGTCGAAACGAACTCGTCCATTCCCCTCGCCTGCCCCATCGCGCGGCGCGCCATCCCGCGCGATCCCTTCCGAAGGCCGCCAATGGCCCGTCTGTCCGCTGCCTGCTGCGCTCTTCGCGAAACGCTTGGAACCGACGATACCGAAGCTCCAGTCTTCGTTTGGGATTACATGGGATATCATGGGATTTCGAGGGCCGTCAATGGACGCAGTGGATTGCGCCGTCACCCGGCGCCCAGGCTGCGATTAATCCCTTGTTAGACTTAATATTTCGTTTTTCGACGAGGACGTGTGTCGCTGCGCCGCGCCCCGAATCGGCGTCCGACGCTCCACATTGCGGCGCGTTTCTGCTTCGATGACCGGCATGGAACCCAAATCGCCGGCCTCATCCATCCTTCGGGGATGGCGACGGGCCGCTCTGGCCGTCGCGTCGCTGGTTATCCCGGCAGCACCGGCCCTCGCCCACGAAGTCACCGAACTCACCGACCAGACGGCGTGGTCGTCATGGACCTTCACCCCGGACATTGTCATCCCGACGGTGGTGGTCGCCCTGATCTACGGGATCGGCATGCTCCGCCGGCGGGGAATCGCGGCACCGTTACCGGGATGGCGTCATGCGGCGTTCTTTGGCGGCCTGGCGGCCGTCTTCCTCGCCCTGCAGTCGCCGGTCGATCCGATCGCCGAGCGTCTGTTCTGGATGCATCAGATCCAGCATCTGCTGCTGCGCATGGCCGGGCCGATGCTGATCGCGCTCTCCTGGCCGCAAGGGGTTCTGAGTGCCGGACTGCGGGCGACGGTCGGCACGAATCTCCTCAAGCCGATCGTCTCCAACCGCGTCGTCCGCGGGATCTTCGGCGTCCTCACCAATCCGGCGGTCGCCACGATCCTCTTCATCGCGGCGCTCTATGTCTGGCAGCTGCCCCGCTATCACAACCTCGCCATCATCGATGACGGCGTCCACTATGTGATGCATGTGACGATGCTGCTCGCCGGCCTCGTCTTCTGGTGGCTGGTCTTCGACCGGCGGTCCGCGCCGCAGGGCCTCGGATACGGCAAGCGTCTGATGATGCTCTGGCTCGTCACCCTCTCCAATATCCTGCTCGGCGCCTATACCGTGCTGAAGGGCACCGGTCCTCTACGGCGCCTACGACATCGAGGGACGGCTGTTCGGTGTCGGCGCGCTCGCCGACGAACAGCTCGGCGGCATCATCATCTGGATCCCCGGCAGCATGATGTGCCTGATCGGCATCCTCATCGTCGTCCATATGTGGGCGGGCCAGGAAACCAGGATTGCAGAACGCGACGCGCCATCGCTTGCCGTCGCCGACCAGCGCTCGGGCCCGATCGTTGCGCAGCAGAGGACGCGAAACCGGGCGCTCGCTTTCGGCTTCGGCGCCTTCGTCGTGACCATCTTCGTCTCGGCAATCCTTGTCGGCGTGCTCGACAACCTCTGGTACCATGGCGGCGACGGAACCGGAGCAGACGACGCAACCGCCGCGCACGCCATGCACGGCGTTCCCTCCGCGAACCTGCAGTGACACCCGACATGCCGGAAGAGAAGACAGCGCCCGCGATCGAACCTGGACCGGCGCAATCCGACGAGACGGCGCCGCCCATCGACATGGCGGCGCGCAACGCGCGAATCCGCAAACGGAACCGGATGGTCGCGGTGGCGCTCGTCGTCTTCTGCGCCGCGGCCTTTGCCTGGTTCCTGATCGGCTACGCGCTGCGATAGCCGACCGTCAGACGACGCTCAACCGCTTCGCCGTCGATCGACCGATGGCGAGCCTGGACAGTCTCGATTCTTCGACCGAACTCGGCGCGATGGCGCATGCCAGGTTGCCCCGAATAGTCCTCGACATAAAGCGGTAAGTTTGTCTGTGCAAAACAGTAGATATGGCCGCCCGGCGGCGAGAAACTGATCCGATCGTGTTGAAAGGATTTGAGATATGGCAATAAATTCGGCCGGTGGTGCAACCTCAGTCGCCACACCGTTGGCTTGCAGCCCGAAGTCGGGGGACCGGCTGCCGCCACGCCTGTGACCGGGGTGCCCTCATCCGGCACGCGAGCTGGATGTCACCGGGCTGGGTACGGCCAAGCCGGTCCATGTTGATCGGCGGCCGGACCACGGTCCGAAACGTGTAATGCCCGCCGCCGGTCAAAGGAACCCGGCTTGAGATCGTTTGGGCGCCGCGGATCATCGTTCGCCAGGCAGCGATTGGTCCCGGGCGGAACCCATTTCAGCAGAAGGACGATAGCAGATGGCCTCGCAAATCATCACGACCGCCGTCACCACCCCTGTAGCCGTCGACGGCGACGCGATCATCGTCGGAGAGACCGGGTCGATTTCGTCGAACGGGCTTGGTCCCGCGCTGACGCTCACCGGTCAATACACGGCTGTCATCAACGGGGGCGTCTACGCGATCAACGACACGGCCATTTATACGGACAGCCAATACAACTTCCCCGTAAACATTCAAATCGGCGAAACCGCACAGATTGTCTCGATCCCGGACGACTATTCAGCCAGCGGCGTCGGGATGTCGATGATCGGATACGGGATAAAGCTGATAAACGCCGGCGACATCGAGGCTTCCGGCAAAGGTATTTGGTTCCCGGCCGCCGCGGCCACCTACAATGACGAAATCATCAACAGCGGCAAAATATTTGCCGACACCGGCAGCACGCAAACGCATGGTACTGAAGCCGGAATTCAATACGATGTCGGATACAATCTCAGCATAACAAACACCGCCGACGGTATTATAGGAGGGTTCACTTGGGGAATCTATATCACTGCACCGAATAACAATCTTACTCTTGTAAATGACGGGCTAATAATCGGAAAGCTAAACGATTATTACGGCGCAGCGATCCAGACGAAAGGATACCTGACCCTTACGAACAATGGCACGATCGACGGCGGTATCGTGGGAAAGCAGGATTCGGTCGCGGCGCTGGCCTCGACGGAGGGCTCGAAGATCATCAACACTGGCGAGATTCTGGCCGGCGGGGACGGCATCGCCATTTCGCTCGGCGTCGGCGCCGATTACGTGAAGAACAAGGGCACGATCGACGGCGAGGTCCACCTCGGCGACGGCGACGACCTGTTCAAGTCGAACGGCAACGACGACATCGTCTATGGCGGCGCCGGCAAGGACATCATCAAGACCAAGGGTGGCAACGACACCATCGCCGGCGGCCTCGGCAACGACATCATCAGGCCGGGCCATGGCAAGGACCTTCTCCTCTTCGCGATCGGCGACGGTGAGGACAAGGTCTTTGGCTTCAAGCCGGGCAAGGATATGATCGATCTGCGCGACCACGACTTCTCCGGCTTCAAGGATCTGAAGGCACACATCACCGAATACGCCCACGGACTGACCATCGACCTGACGGGTTCCGATCAACTCGTCCTCAAGCACGTCGCGCTCTCCGATCTCTCGCACCACGACTTCATTCTGTAGGTCGCCCGAACGGGCGACGCCGCCGTCCTTTCGGACGGCGGCGCCCCAAGCATGCCAGTTGGCCTGTAAGCCGGGTTCTGTACGGCGGCGTCTCCGCCGCGCGACGACCATTCATCTTGGACGTCCGTTGCCGGACGCCTCACGCAACCTACCCGGACGACTGGCCCGGAAACCGGCCTGGAGCGCGAGCCCCGCGTCGTCCCTATTCGGTTTTGCTCCCGGTGGGGTTTACCATGCCGGTCCCGTCGCCGGTCCCGCGGTGGGCTCTTACCCCACCCTTTCACCCTTACCCGATTGACCGAAGCCGATCGGGCGGTTTGCTTTCTGTGGCACTTTCCCTGGGGTCGCCCCCGCCGGGCGTTACCCGGCACCGTGTTTCCATGGAGCCCGGACTTTCCTCTCCGGCGGCGTTTCCACCGGTGCCGGAGCGGCCGTCCGGCCAGCTGACCGGGCTGAGATAGGCGTTCGGGCCGATCCGGGTCAAGCCCCGGCGTCGGCCTTCCCCGGCAGCGCCGCAATCAGGCTGTCCAGCGTCGCAACCGTCGAGACATCGGCGACGCCGTCGAAACGCTCGGGGCGGAAGTGGCGCTGGAAGGCGACAACCACCGCCTCGGTCTCGGGACCGAATTCCAATTCTTCGCCAAGGCCGTAGCCGTATTGTCTGAATCGCTGCTGGAGGTCGCTGACGGCCCCTCCCCGATCGCCCCGCCGGAGTTCAGGACCATCGACGATCGGCGCCGGCGTCACCCAGTGGCCGATCCCGGCCTCGTGAAGCCGGCGCCACGGAAACAGTTCGCCCGGATCCTCCTTGCGGGTCGGCGCCACGTCGGAATGGGCGAGCACCCGCTCCGGCGGAATCGGATGGCGGACAAGGATGCCCCGGCAGAGCGCGATCAGGGAAGCGATCTGCGGCGCGGCGAAGGCGCGATAGCCATGCTCGTGTCCGGGATGGGCGAGCTCGATGCCGATCGAGCGCGCATTGATGTCGTGATCGCCGGCCCAGCTCGCCCTGCCGGCATGCCACGCCCGCCGCTCCTCGTCGACGAGCTGCGCGACCCGGCCGTCCTCGAAGATGAAATAGTGGCTGGAGACCTCGGACGCCGGATTGGACAGCCAGGCCAGCGCGCCTTCGTCCGTCCGCATCCCGGTGTAATGGAGCAGAAGGATATCGACGGGCGCGCCGGCCGGGCGCGGGCCGTGGTTCGGCGAGGGGTGCTGTTCGATGGCGGAGGGCGGTAGCATCATCCATAGTTCCGATTCGCTTCCGGGATAGCCGAAGGGGCGTCGTGACACCACCAGCCGCCACCGATCGATGAACCTCGCGGACACCGGCCTCGCCCTGCTATGGGGGCTCGCCTCGGGCAGCGGGCTGCTGATCGGCGCGGCGATCGGCCTCGCTTTCGACCTGCCGCGCCGCGTCGTCGCCCTGGTGATGGGCTTCGGCAGCGGCATCCTGATCTCGGTCATCGCCTTCGACCTGATGGACGAGGCCTTCTCCCACGCCGGGCTGGCGCCGGTCGTCGGCGGCTTCCTCGGCGGCGCGGGCCTCTTCACCCTCGTCTCGATCGCCCTTGCCAGGGCCGGCGCCCGCCATCGCAAGCGATCGATACGCCAGCCGGACGACGCCAGTGCCCGAGCCATCGCGATTGGCTCGATCATGGATAACGTGCCGGAGTTGATCGTCATCGGCCTCAGCCTGATCGACGGTAATGGCGTGGCGATCGCGACCTTCGTCGCGGTGTTCCTGTCCAATATCCCCGAAGCCCTGTCGTCGAGCGCCGGGATGAAGTCGGCCGGCCGCAAGGTCTCGAGCGTCTTCGCGATCTGGGCGATCACCATGGCGCTGAGCGGCGTCCTGGCGCTTGCCGGCTATGTCGTCTTCGCCGGACTTTCGCCGACGGCGACGGCGCTGATGCAGGCGGTCGGCGCCGGCGCCCTGCTGGCGATGATCGCCGACACGATGATCCCGGAGGCCTTCGACGAGACCCACGACGCCGCCGGCCTGATCACCGCGATCGGCTTCGTCCTCGGCTTCGCGCTCTCGCATGGGCTGGGGTTCCCGCCGTCGAGGAGGGTCGCTACTACTCGCTGCAATTCTCGATATGTACACCTTCAACTTCGCCTATGTGGGCAGCCGCGCGACCGGCAACGAGGCCGGCAGCTTTCTGCTTGCGGGGCCAAACTGGAGCGGCAAGACGCCCCCGGGCATCAAGGCGGTCATCCGATCCGAGACGGACTTCAATTTCATTCTGTACCGGACCCAGCTTTTCAGCCCGGACGACATCGACAACGTCAAGGAGATCCAGGCGGGGTACAAGGTAGAGCCGCTCTCGACCTTTCTCGGTGAGCCCACACCCCCGGCCGCGCCCGCAATAGATTTCCTGAAGCCCATCGGGGCCGAAGAGGAAAAGACCTCACTCGCCTTCTTCAACCAGCTCAACTTCATCCTGCAGTTCTGCCCCACCAACCCTGCCGAAGCTGAGATTAGGGAGCGCTTTGCCAAGATTGGCATCGAGCCCGGGAAGGCATTCGATGCGGCAGCGCTCTCGTCTGAGAGTTAGGAGGCTCGGATGGCATTTTCGGCGTTGGCATGGGGCCTGATCGCCGGCAGCGCGGCTTTTCTCGGCGCGCTGATCGCCTGGTTCTCCCGACCATCGGCCCGCGTCGTCGCCGCGGGGATGGCCTTCGCCAGCGGCATCCTCCTGTCGGTCGCGGCCTTCGAACTCCTCGACGAAGCCTTCGCCCATGGTGGCTTCGTGCCGGTGGCGATCGGCTATCTGATCGGCGCGATCCTGTTCGGTGCCGGGCTGTTCATATCCTCGACCGGGCGGGCGCCCGTCACCGCAAACGCGCCAGCCCCGCGATCGGGGCGGGCGGCGAGGTCGGCGCGGTCGTCGCCCTGGCGACGCTGCTCGACGGCATCCCGGAAGCCCTGATCATCGGGCTGAACTTCTATGCCGGAGAACGCCTCGGCATCGCGACCGTGATCGCCGTCTTCCTGTCCAATGTCCCGGAAAGTCTCAATTCGAGCGCCCGGATGAAGGCGATCGGCCATCGGCCGACTTACGTCTTCGGTCTTTGGGCGGCGGTCGCGGTGGTCACCGGTCTCGCATCCCTCGCCGGCTACCTGCTCCTCGGCGACCTCCGTCCGGAGGGGGTTTCCGTCATCCGGGCCATCGCCGGCGGCGCCTTCCTGGTCTTCATCGTCGACACGATGATCCCGGAGGCCTTTGCCGAGGATCACAATGCCGCCGGCCTGATCGCGGCCCTCGGCTTCCTCACCGGCTTCGCGCTGTCGCACGGCCTCGGCTGATCAGCCGCGCTCCAGCCTGGATCTGCTCCCAGGCCCGGTTGATCGCCGCCATCCGGTCGTGGGCGAGCGCCGCCGCCTCCAGCGGCAATCCGCGCCCGAGCAAGGCGTCGGGGTGGCTTTCCCCGGCAAGCCGGCGATACCGCGTCCTGATCTCGGCGAGATCCATCGACCGCTCGACGCCGAGCACCCGATAGGGATCGCCGCCCTCCGGCACCACATGACGCGCGGCGATCCGGTCGAAGCAGGCTTCGTCGATGCCGAAGATCGTCGCGACCCGCTCGAGATAGACGAGTTCCGCCTCGTGGATCACGCCGTCGGCGCCGGCGATGGCGAAGAGAGCGTCGACCACGTCCTCCAGCGCCTTCCTGTCGTCCTCGAAAAGCCGGGCGATTCGCGTCGCGTAGGATTCGAAGCCCGCGACGTCCTGCTTGGCGAGATCGAACAGCCGGGCGACATGCCGCTCCTCGGACGGCGACATGGCGAGCAGCCGCCGGAAGGCGGCCACCTCGTCGGAGGTGACGACGCCGTCGGCCTTGGCCATCTTCGCCGACAGCGCGATCAGCGCGACCGAAAAGGCGACCTGCCGGCGGGTCTCGCTGTCTCCGATCCTGGCGAAGACACCGCCGACCCACTCGAACAGGGCGCCGACCGCCCCCGCGCCACCTTCGGCCGCCTCGCCGATCCAGCTCCACATGCTCATGCCCGTACTCTATGCAATCCCGGGGCCGGTTTGGAGCACGACCGGTCGCGCTGGCGGTGAGACACGGGCCCGAATACAGTCCCGCCGCCCTGCCAAAGGACCCTCCATGCCCAGATCCCGCCAGACGATCGGCTTTCTCCTCGGCCTTCTCGCCGTCACCATATTCGGTGGCTCGCTGCCGTCGACCCGCCTTTCCGTCGCAGAGCTCGATCCGCTCGTGGTCACCGTCCTGCGGACCACCGTCGCCGGGGTCGTCGCCGTGACGCTTCTCGCCATCGCGCGGCCGCCCTTTCCGCGCCGGAACCTCGGCAAGATCATGGCGATCGCGCTTTGCACGGTGGTCGGCTTTCCGGTCGCCATCGCTTTTGCCTCGGTCGCGGTGCCTGCTTCCCATGGCGGGATCGTGCTCGGTCTCCTGCCGCTGGCGACCGCCATCGGCGCGGTGCTTTTCGCCGGCGAGCGGCCATCGGCCTGGTTCTGGTGGCTGAGCCTGTCGGGCGCGGCGCTGGTCACCGCCTTCGCCCTGAGGGACACCGAACTTTCGGTTGCTCTCGGCGACCTGCTGCTGATCGGCGCCATCCTGCTTGCCGGCCTCGGATATGCCCTGGCCGCCGACCTGTCGCGCAGGATCGCGGGATGGCAGGTCATCGCCTGGACGGTGGTGGTCAGCCTGCCCGTCGCGATTCCGCTGTCGATCGTGCTGTGGCCCGCCGATGCGGGGGCCGTCTCGGCCTGGGCATGGGGCGGCGTCGTGTTCAGCGGCGTCGTGGTTCTGTTCATCGGCTATGCGTTGTGGAATGTCGCGCTGGCATGGGGCGGCGTGGCGAAGGTGGGCCAGATCCAGCTCCTCCAGCCCTTCGTGACGATTCTCATCGCGGTGCCGCTGCTCGGCGAGTCCGTCGACGCGACGATGGTCGCCTTTGCCGTGGCGGTAGCGATCGTCGTCGGTCTCGGGCAACGCGCCGTGGTGAGGCGATCCCGTCCGGCCGGCTGATCGGCGCGATCAGGGTTTGGTCACCGAGAGATTGTCGAAGCCAAAAGTGGCGACCCCGGTTGGCGGCGAGGCCGCGAAAATTCCGATCTGCTGCCCGTTGTCCGGCGGCGAGCCCTCCAGTTCCTCGAACTTCTGACCGTTGACGTAGAAGGTCGCCTTGCTGCCGATAGTCGTCACCTGCAGTTCGTTGATGGCGCCGTCGCCCTGGTTGGCGCTTTCCGCGTCGCGCCACTCGACCTGCGCCAGCCACTTGCCGCGCTGCCGGCGCCAAACCGATGCCTTGCCGTTGGGGGCGAGCTCGAAGACATAGAAATTGTTGGCGTCGCCATACCAGAAAACCACACCGGCTTTCGATTCCAGCGGATCGACTTGGGCGATCGTCGTCATCGTCACGCACATATCGATATCGTCGTAGAGATTAGCAGAATTGGCCGACCAGTAGTATGTATCAGCGGGCGGTTGGACTTCGAGCTGGCTGTTAACGACCTTGAATGAATCCGTTTCGGTCCCCCAGGTTGGCTGTAGCCTATCGAAGCTGTCCTGATAGAGAATTGTACTCCCCTGACACGCGGCGAATGCGACGTCGCAAGCACCGAACCAGGCTAGCAAGGCGACAATGATTGAACCGAATTTCATTTCCAACTCCAACAGACACGAACGCCGGTTACGGCGGAATCTAGCCCCAGCGGGCGGCAAAACCTAGGCCCGCTGCCACTGCCGCCCTGAGCGCTCAGGCTCTTCACACATATTTTGTTACCGTCCTGAAACGGGACCATATTCGATGCAAACGATTACCGGCGGAAAATGGGATTTCTGGATCGATCGGGGCGGTACTTTCACCGACGTCATCGCCCGCGATCCACAAGGACGCCTTACCTCCACCAAGCTGTTGTCGGAAGACCGCACTGAATTCCGCGATTCCGCCGTCAACGGAATCCGCAAGCTGATGGGACTGCGTAACGGCGAATGGATCAAGCCCGAAACCATCGCCACTGTCAAAATGGGCACGACAGTCGCCACCAACGCGCTGCTCGAACGCAAGGGCGACCGGGTCCTGTTGCTGATCACCGCCGGCTTCCGCGACGCTCTCGAAATCGGCTACCAGGCCCGCGCCGACATCTTCGCCAAAAAGATCGTCAAGCCGGAGCTGCTTTACGAGCGGGTCTGCGAAGTCGCCGAACGGGTCCGGGCTGACGGAACCATCGAGAAGGCACCCGACCCGGCGGAAATCCGCCGTCACCTGCAATCCGCCTGGCAGGCCGGTATCCGTTCCGTCGCGGTCGTCTTCATGCATGCCTGGGCATGGCCGGAGCATGAACGGCAGGTCGCCGACCTGGCGCGAAGGATGGGCTTCCCGCAGGTCTCCGCGAGCCACGAAGTCTCGCCGCTGATCAAGCTGGTCGGACGCGGCGACACCACCGTCGTCGACGCCTATCTCTCGCCCCTGCTCCGCCGCTACGTCCTCAAGGTCGCGCAGGAATTGAACAGCCCCGCCACGACGCGAACGGTGACCGAGCCCGGGTCCGATCGCGAGGAGGAAGTCCCGCGCCTGATGTTCATGCAGTCCTCCGGCGGGCTGACCGACGCCAGCCTGTTTCAGGGCAAGGACGCGATTCTCTCCGGACCCGCCGGCGGCGTGGTTGCGGCGGTCGAGACAGCGCGGCTCGCCGGCTTCGGCAAGGTCATCGGCTTCGACATGGGCGGCACCTCGACCGACGTCTCGCATTTCGACGGCGACTATGAACGCGCCTTCGAGACCGAGGTCGCCGGCGTGCGGATGCGCGCGCCGATGATGCGGATCAACACGGTCGCGGCGGGCGGCGGCTCGATCCTCAAATACGAGCAGGGCCGCTATCAGGTCGGACCGCAATCGGCCGGCGCGGTGCCGGGACCAGCCTGCTACCGGCGCGGCGGTCCGCTGGCCGTGACCGACGCCAATCTCATGGTCGGCAAGCTCCTGCCGGAATACTTTCCGCAGATCTTCGGCGAGCATCACGACCAGCCCCTCGACGCCGACATCGTCGCCGAGCGCTTCGCCGCGCTTGCCGGGGAAATCGGAACCGGACCGGCGCCCGAAGAAGTCGCCGACGGCTTCCTCCGCATCGCCGTCGAGAACATGGCGAATGCCATCAAGACGATCTCGGTCCAGCGCGGCCATGACGTCACCGAATATGTCCTGAACTGTTTCGGCGGCGCCGGTGGCCAGCATGCCTGCCTCGTCGCCGACACGCTCGGCATCAAGACCGTGCTGATCCATCCCTATTCCGGCGTGCTTTCCGCCTATGGCATGGGCCTCGCCGATATCCGGGCGACACGCAACCGCGCGGTGATGAAGCCGCTCGATCCGGCAACGGCCCTGGAGCCGATCGAAGCGGAGCTCGAAGCAGAAGCGGCGGGCGAATTGCGCGGCCAGGGGGTCGCAGCCTCGACCATCACGATCGTCGCCCGCGCCCATATTCGCTACGACGGAACCGACACCGCGCTGCCGGTCACGGTTCTCGAAAGGCCCTACGCTGGCGGATCGGCCGGCGCCTTCCTGGCCGTCCCCGATATCGCCCGCGCCTTCGAGACGGCGCACAGGAACCAGTACGGCTTCGCTTTCGAGGACAAGCCGTTGATCGTCGAGTCCTTCGAAGTCGAGGCGATCGGCGGCGGCGCCGACATCGACGAGACGCTTCGCCCCGTATCGCCGGGACCGGCCGAACCGTCGCGGCAGACGCGCTTCTATTCGAACGGCGCCTGGCACGATGCCGGCGTGTTCCTCCGCTCCGATCTCGCTCCCGGCAACACGGTCGACGGGCCTGCCCTCGTCATCGAGCCGCACCAGACCATCGTCGTCGAGGCCGACTGGCA
This sequence comes from uncultured Alphaproteobacteria bacterium, assembly GCA_963812275.1. Lineage (GTDB taxonomy): Bacteria > Pseudomonadota > Alphaproteobacteria > Rhizobiales > Kaistiaceae > Bauldia. The sequence continues at coordinate 547,484 of CAWEUQ010000004.1, forward strand.
GGCGGAGGTCACCGCCCGCGACCATATCGTCGTGAAACGGATCGTCCCCCTCCCGACCCGGCACGCGATCGGTACCGACGCCGATCCGGTGATGCTCGAAGTCTTCAACAACCTCTTCATGTCGATCGCCGAGCAGATGGGCGTGACGCTGCAGAACACCGCCTATTCGGTCAACATCAAGGAGCGTCTCGACTTCTCCTGCGCGGTCTTCGACGGCGAAGGGCGGCTGGTCGCCAATGCCCCGCACATGCCGGTCCATCTCGGCTCGATGGATCGCTCGGTGGAAACCATCATCCGCCAGAATGCCGGCGACATTCATCCCGGCGACGTCTTCGCCCTGAACGCCCCCTATAACGGCGGCACCCACCTGCCCGACATCACCGTCTGCACCCCGGTCTTTGGTGCAGACAAAAACAACATTCTGTTCTGGGTCGCCGCGCGCGGCCACCATGCCGATGTCGGCGGCTCGGCGCCCGGCTCGATGACGCCGCTGGCGACGACGGTCGACGAGGAAGGCGTCCTGATCGACAATTTCCGCCTGGTCGACAGAGGGCGCTTCCGCGAGGCCGACCTTGTCGACCTCCTCACCAATCACCCCTGGCCCTGCCGCAACGTCACCCAGAACATCGCCGACCTCAAGGCGCAGATCGCCGCCAACGAACGCGGCGTCCACGAACTCGGCCGCATCGTCGAGCACTACGGCCTCGACGTGGTGCGGGCCTATATGGGCCACGTCCAGGACAACGCCGCGGAGAGCGTGCGCCGGGTCATCGACGCGCTGCGCGATTCCGAATTCAGGGTCGAGACCGATCAGGGCGCCGTGATCCAGGTGAGGATCACGGTCGACCGGCAAGCCCGCGAGGCGACGGTGGATTTCACCGGCACCAGCCCGGAGCAGGCGACCAATTTCAATGCCCCGGAACCGGTGACCCGCGCCGCCGTCCTCTACTGCTTCCGCGTCATGGTCGACGATCCGATCCCGATGAATGCCGGTTGCCTTCGGCCGCTGCGCATCGTCATTCCCGAGGGCTCGATGCTGTCGCCACGCTATCCGGCCGCCGTCGTCGCCGGCAATGTCGAGACCAGCCAGCAGGTGACCAACTGCCTGTTCGGCGCGCTGAAGGCGATGGCTGCGGCGCAAGGCACGATGAACAACCTCACCTTCGGCAATGACCGGGTCCAGTATTACGAGACGATCTGTTCCGGCGCCCCCGCCGGGCCGGGCTTCGACGGCGCCGACGCGGTCCATACCCACATGACCAACTCGCGCCTCACCGATCCCGAGATCCTGGAATTCCGCTTCCCGGTGCTGCTGGAGGATTTCCACATCCGCAAATGCACCGGCGGCAAGGGCAAGTGGCGGGCCGGCAGCGGCACAGAACGGACGATCCGCTTCCTCGAGGACATGGATTGCGCCATTCTTTCCTCGCACCGCAAGGTCAGGCCGCACGGACTGGAGGGTGGCAGTCCCGGAGCGCTTGGCGCGACCCGCGTCCGCCGCAAGGACGGGACGGTCGAGACCCTCGACGGATGCGACCAGACGCGAATGGCGCCCGGCGACTCGATCACCGTCACGACACCGACCGGCGGCGGCTACGGCAAGCCGTAGCCGCGGTCAGGCCAGCCGCAGCGACCGCGCCCGGCGAAATACATGCACCGCGATGCCGACATGGACGACGACGGCAAGCGCGATGCCGAGGATGTGGTCGCCGATGGTGACGCCCGGCGTCGCGGCGAAGACGACGATGCCCCAGACGCCGAAGGGCAGGAAGAGCACGATTGCCGTCGCCAGCCCGGGATTGTAGCCGCGGAACCGGACCGCGGTCAGGATGTGGACCAGCGCATTGACGACCGTCAGGTAGATGGCGATCAGCCCGAGGCCGAGGTCGACGAACCGGGCGAGATAGAGCGCCACCAGATCGACGCCCCAGACCAGCGGCACGTTGATGACGACGACCGCTTCGGTGGTTAGCGCATCCGGCACCCTGGCGATCCTGGTGTTGACGAAGGTGCGGAACCGGTCGCCGGCATGCTCCTCGACCTGATGGAGCATGTAGAGCGGCAGCTGGATGAAGACGAGGAGGAGCGGCAGGCTCCACGCGTCGGCGAAGAGCGGCAGGACGGCGAAGAGGAACAGTCCGGCGATCACGCCGGCATACATCCAGTTGCGCCTGAACCAGTCTAGCCCCATCGCCCCCTCCGCACTCGGGCCGAGACTAGACGGCACCGGTAAACGCCGGACTACCGGCGTTGGCGTTGCGAAGGGTAGCGGTTTTCCGCCTCAGTCGCCCTCGGAGAAGGCGGACAGGTTCGGGGTATCGGGCATCGGCGCCGGGCTGGTGATGCCCTCGGCCGGATCGGGCGGATCGTATTTGCCGGCGATCGCCGAGGGATCATAGCCGGCGGGGAAGAAGGGCGACCCATCGTAGCTCGGTGCCTGGTCGGTGATCACCACCTGCTCCGGCGCCTTGATCGAGCCGGTATAGCCGGTCGCCAGGTTGTATCGGGGCTGCCCCGGGATCGCGGCATATTTCGCGCCGATGAACGGCCGCCGGGCCGGCGGCACGACCGGCGGCTTCGGCTTCGAATAGGTGTAGGTCCCGTCCTTGTTGTGGTGGGCAAGATCGACGTGGAAATGATCACTGTGATAGGCGGCGCCGGGACCGAGCACGGTCTTGAAGGTGCGGGTAGCGCTCGAATAGATCTCGCGGAGGAATGCGCGTTCGTCGGCGCTCCCGTTCCAGCCGGATTTCACTGTAATCACGCGCCCGTTGGCGAGCTTGAAGCCGGCGATGTCCAGCGCATTGCCGAAAGCATGCTCGGAGAGTTCGGCGCCTTTCTGGTTGTTGCGGGTGCGGCAGGCATAGGCGGAGATCTGCTTGATCTCGACGATCGGCATCCCGAAGTAGACGAAGGCCGCCGGCTGGACCGAGTAACGCATCCAGATTTCAAGCGCTGTGGTGATCGGGCAGCCGAGCGTCGCATCCGGCCCGATGCCGATCGTCCCGTCTTCCAGCGCCTCAACCTTGAGCGGATAGGTGATGCCGCAGACGCCTCTGCCGTCGATCGCCTTGACCTGATGGACGAAATAGGACTGCGGCTTGTGCGCCATGCAGGCACGCTCGGCCTGTTCGCGCCACGAATCGCGACGCTCGAAGCCGAGGATATTCAGGGCGCATCCGCCGACAAGCATGCACAGGCCGGCGGTCACCGTCAGATACGCAACACGACGGAGCATGGCCCGAGCATGCGGTCGCTACCGTTAAGGAAGCGTCAAACCCGCTTGGCTGCGAACCGGATCATCCAGCCGGAACAGGCCTTTCCGCGGAAAGCCGCATGCAAGCGAAGGGAGGACACCTCTCACAGGACAACGACGCCCTGGTGCTTCGCCTTGTCCTCGGGCTCGACATGGATGGTGATCATCGCGTCGGGGACCTCGGTCTTCAGCGCCTTCTCGATCCGGTCGCAGATCGCGTGGGACTCGGAGACCGGCATCGTCCCCGGCACCACCAGATGGAAATCGATGAACATCGCCCGTCCCGCGTTGCGCGTGCGCACGTCATGGGCCTCGATCGCCCCTTCGGCATTGGCCGAGATGATGCGACGAATCTCCTCGAGCATTTCCGCCGATACCGCCTCGTCCATCAGGCCGCCCAGCAACTCGCGGATCAGCCGCCATCCCGACCACAGGATGTTGAGGGCGACCAGCGCCGCGAGCAGCGGATCGAGGAGGGGAATCCCGGTCACCACCGCCAGGATGAGCCCGACGAGCACGCCGGCCGACGTCACGACGTCGGTCAGCAGATGGCGACCGTCGGCGACAAGGGCCGGCGAGCGGCGCTTCCGTCCCTCGCTGATCAGGAACCAGCACCATCCCCCGTTGATCACGGAGGCGAGACCGTTGACCAGCAGGCCCTCGACCGGCGCCTCCAGCATCCGGGGCGCCAGAAAGGCGAAATACGCCTCGCGCAGGATCGACACCGCCGCGATGATGATCAGCACGCCCTCGAGCACGACGGAGAGATATTCCGCCTTGTGGTGGCCGTAGGGGTGGTTGGCGTCCGCCGGCCGCGCGCTGTAGGTGATCGCGGCGAGCGCGGCCGCCGACCCGGCGACGTTGACGATGCTTTCGAGCGCGTCCGAATAGAGCGCGACACTGCCGGTGAGCCGCCAGGCGACGAACTTCAGCGCCAGGACGGCGACGCCGACGACGACGCTGACCGCCGCGATCCGTCCGGTGCTGTGCAGGCGAAGGTCGGCGTGTCCGCTCACGGGATCAATCGGCCATGGTTTCGACGGAGGCGAAGCTTTCCGCCGGTCCGCCCGCCTCGAAGGGCGTCGTCACTTCGACGAAGGTATCGGGATAGAAGCCGTTGAACCGGGTCCTGAGCGCCAGCGAATAGGCGCCGATATGGCCGATCTCGATCCAGTCGCCGGTGTCGACCGTCTCCGGCAGGAAGAACGGCCGCGACAGGATATCGACCAAATCGCAGGTCGCGCCACAGACCTTGAAGGGCACGATCCTGTCCGGGGCGCCGGTGCGCTTGCGCCGCGCCGGATCGGGCAGGAGCCGCGCCGGCAGGGTGATCTTGCCGGTCCACGAATCCGACAGCGACGCCCAGATGCCGTCGTTGATGTAGAGGCGCTTCCCTTTCTTGAGCAGCACCCGGACGATCAGCGAGAAGCAGCGCGCCGCGATCACCCGGCCCGGCTCCGCGACCATCGGCACGTCTTCGAAGCCCCATTCCCGCGCCTCCTGCACGACCTCGGCGACCAGCGCCGCGGTATCGGGATGCGGCGGCGCCTTGCGGCGGGGATCATGACCGTAGGGCGCCGGAAAGCCACCGCCGATATCGAGGAGCGCGATCGGCACGCCGGATCGCGACCGCACCCAGGCCGCCGAAGCCAGCGCCCGCTCATAGGTATCGGTATCCTCGACCTGGCTGCCGACATGGAAGCAGAGCCCGACCCGGAATCCGATCCCGGCGATGCGCTGCACCAGTTCGGTTGCGTGACCCGGCGCCGCGCCGAACTTTTTCGACAATTCGTAGGCGGCATGGCCGCGCGCGGCGAGCCGCACGAGCAGCGTGATCTCTTCCGGGTCGAGATCGAGTCCGCGTACCGTCCGCAGGATCTTGGCGACCTCGACCTCGTGATCGACGGCAAGCACGCGAATGCCGTAGGTCTCCAGCGCCAGCCGGATGTCGGACTGCGCCTTGACCGGATGCGTGTAGAAGAGCTCGGCCTTCGGCGCCACCGCGCGCGCCGCGGCGAATTCCGCCGGCGAGGCGACGTCGAAACAGTCGATTCCCGCCTCGGCCAGGGTCCGCAGCACCATCTCCTCGCCGTTGGTCTTGACAGCGTAGGCGGTCTTGCCCGGAAAAGCCGATTTGAACGTCATCGCGTCGGCCCGCAGCACCTCCGGCCGGAAACAATAGATCGGCTGGTCCGGCCGCAGCGCATAGGCCACGTCCCTGGCGGTATCGAATTGGTCCATCAGGGTCCTGTTCCGTGGCGGGCGCGGCGCGGCGTCACGCTACCAGCCATCGCCGACGCGCGAAAGAGTCGGCTCGTGGCACCCGGCGCATGGGCTCGGTGCGGCAGCTGCCCGAAACGGGAAGGTCCGGCCGTACACCTATATAGGCGCTTCGGCGCCTTTCTGCACTTCGGCGGCAGCCAGTGGCGCGCTTTTGCCTGGGATTCTTGCACAAGCGATTTCCTCGTGATTTCCAACAATTAGCGATTGTCCTTCGATCGGAGAGCGAACCACCTTCGCGGGTGCACAATAGAAAATGCTTGCCGGCGCCAGCGGCTCGGTTACACTTTGGTCATAATTTGGGATACGGAGGCATCCATGAGCCTTGCCCGTCCGCTCCATATGGCGATGGTGTGTGCCGCGTTCCTGTTTGTTGCAGCAGTTGTTATCGGCGCTCTCTAGGGAGCCGTTAGTTTTTGCAGCTTGAGTTGTTCGGTTCGGCCGGGCCCGCAGGAGCGTGGTGCCCGGCTTTGTTGTGTCTGGGCCCGAGACTCGGCGGTGTCGGCTAGCGATAGAAGCTCGGCATGAACAGGATCAGGACGGCGAGGATCTCCAGCCGCCCCATGATCATCCCCAGACACATGACGATCTTGGCGGCGTCCGGAAGGCTGCTGAAGTTTCCGGCCGGGCCAATGACCTCTCCGATCCCCGGGCCGATATTGCCGATCGCCGACGCGGCGATCGAGATGCTGGTCTCCCCGTCATGCCGACCGCCGCCATGACGATAGCGACGACGGCGAACGCCGCCAGATAGATGAAGACGAAGACGCCGACCGAAGCCGCCTGCTCGTCCGGTATCACCCGGCGTCCGTAGCGGATCGGCGCCACGACATGCGGGTAGATCGCATTCTGGACATGCTGCCTGACCAGCGAATACATCACCTTGAAGCGGAAGATCTTGATGGCGCCGGCGGTCGAACCCGTGCATCCGCCCATGAAGCTGAGGGCGAAGAACCAGACCGCCGCGAAGGTCCCCCACAACACCCAATCAGTCGATGAATAGCCGGTCGTGGTCGCGATCGAGACGACATTGAAGGCCGCCTTGGTCATTGCGGTTTCCACAGGAAATTCAAGGGCGAGAAACAGCCAGAGCGCAAGGACCGCGACGAGGATGACAACCACCGAGATGAAGGTGATGACCTGGGTGTCGAACCGGTCCTGCAACGATCCGCCGCGCACCATGCGCAGCAGCGACAGGAAGGGCAGTGCGCCGAGCACCATGAACAGGATCGCCGCCCATTCGAGCGCCGGGCTGTCGAAATAGCCGAAGGATGCGTCGTGGGTCGAGAATCCCGCGGTGCAGATCGTCGTCATCGCGTGGTTGAGCGCGTCGAACGGCGTCATGCCGAGCAGCCAGTAGACGACGAAACAGGCGGCCGTCAGCGTCACGTAGATCTCGACGACGGCGACCGCGATGCTGCGCATCCGCGGCAGCGACTTCTCCGACCGCTCGGTGAATTCCAGCCGGAAGAGCTGCATGCCGCCGATCTTGAGAAAGGGCAGGATGACGATGGCGAAGCCGATGATGCCGATGCCGCCGATCCACTGGGTCGTCGACCGCCACAGGAGCACCGAGCGCGCCACGCCGTCGAGGCCGACCATCACCGTCGCGCCGGTGGTGGTGATCCCCGAAACCATCTCGAAATAGGCATCGATCAGCGGCAGGCTGACCGGTTCCGCGATCAGCGGCAGCGCGGCAAAGGCCGGCACCACGATCCAGGCGACGACGGTCAGCAGGGTCGCATCACGAAATCGCAGCTCGAACGGTCGCCCGCGCGTGGTCAGCACGCAGCCGCCCGCAACCATCGCCGTCACTGCCGCCGAGACGCCGAATTCCTCGGCATGCCCGTCCTCGGTCGCCAGCGCGAAGAGCGCCATCACCCCCTCGCCGGCCGAGATCGCAAACAGGATCCAGCCGAGGGTCAGGATTGCCGGCCAGATTTGGGGCAGCACGTGCGGACCTCCCTCCCGGCCGCGGCGATTTCCTCATCGAAAAGGCCTGCGCAAGTCTTTTGCCCGCGAGCATACGCGACGAAACGAATCGCCACGAATCCCGAAACGGATTTTCTGGGGAACCCTTAGCCCGGACCGACGGAAACGGCCATCGATGCCGGTCCCGACCCGGATGGCCCTCAATCGCCCGCCGGGCCCGCCGGCCAGAAGCGCTCTTCGATCGAGAGCTTCCGCCCCGCCTCGAGGATCGCCGCGTCGGTGCCGAGCGACGTCGTCACGCTTCCCCGCTTCTCGTCATAGGGCGCGCCCTTCAGGCTTGGGTCCCGCCATAGGCCGGTGGTGATGACGATGCCGCGGTAGACCAGTTCGCCGTCGACGCGGGAAAGGTTCATGCCGCCCGACGACGCGCCGCTCGCGTCGCAATCGGATCGGTAGAAGGACGTGATGCTCGACGATATCGGCACCCGCCGCACCGTGCAGCCCTGCACCACCGGAATCGCGTTGGGCACTTCCCTTTCCATGCCGGCGGGATGGGCGGTGACGACGATCAGCGCGTCATTGGTCTTGACCGGCTTGTCCGGGGCGACCGGAAAAGGCGCGGCCCCCTCCACCGGCTCGACCAGCGGCACCACCGCGAAGTCGTAGTTCGAGCCGGCTTTCGGCGGCACCGCGCCGAATATCGCCGCCTCGGGGACGAGGTCGATCTTCACCGAGTCGTGGTCCTGGTTCTTGAAGAAGCACGACGAGCGCCGCGCGCCGGTCGCCGGATCGAAGAAGACATGCGCGGCGGTCAGCACCTGCTGGTTATTGAGGAAGAGGGCTCCGGAGCCGATCGAGGGCGTCGGCAGGAAGCAGCCGACATAGCCGGAAACCTTCCGGATCCGGGCGATTTCGGCATCCGACAGGCCGAGCGATGCGCCGATGACCAGAAGCGAATCCCGGTCGTCCTTGCCGTCGATGACGTTGGCGCTGGCGAGCATCGTCGAGAGCGCCAGAGCGAGGCCGAGGAGGACGATCTTCTTCATGGGCGGATGCGGTCGGTCGGTTGGGCGGGCCGCTTCTCCTACAGCCCGCGCGCGTCATATCCAAGGGGGTCGCCGCGCCGCCCTACTCCGCCGCGGCGCGCTGTCCGGGATCGTAGTTGAGGATCGGCGCCAGCCAGCGCTCGGCTTCCGCCATCGACCAGCCCTTGCGCCGCGCATAATCCTCGACCTGGTCCTGCTCGATATGCCCGACGCCGAAATAGTAGCTTTCGGGGTTGGCGAAATAGACACCCGAGACCGACGACGCCGGCCACATGGCGAAGCTCTCGGTCAGGCGGATGCCGGTCGCGGCTTCCGCGTCGAGGAGGTCGAACAGCGTCTGCTTCTCGGTATGGTCGGGCTGGGCGGGGTAGCCCGGCGCCGGCCGGATACCGTCATAGCTCTCGCCGATCAGATCGGCCGGCGAGAAAGCCTCGTCCGGCGCATAGCCCCAGAGTTCCTTGCGGACCCGCTCGTGCATGCGCTCGGCGAAGGCCTCGGCCAGCCGGTCGGCCAGCGCCTGGCTGAGGATCTTGGAATAGTCGTCGTTGGCGCGCGAAAAGCGCTCGGCGATCGCCTCCTCGCCGATGCCGGCGGTCACCGCGAAGCCGCCGATATAGTCAGGCCCGCCCGCTGTCGACCGGCGCCAGGAAGTCGGCGAGCGCCACGTGCTTGCGCTTGGTCGTCGAGCGCGCGATCTGCTGGCGGAGCGTATGGAGCCGCGCCCGTTCGCTGGTCCGCGCCTCGTCGGCATAGATGACGATGTCGTCGCCGTCGGCATTGGCCGGCCAGAAGCCGATAACGCCGCGCGCGGTCAGCCAGTTTTCGGCGACCAGCTTGGCCACCATCGCCTGCGCGTCGTTGAACAGGCTGCGCGCCGCCTCGCCGACCTTGGGGTCGTCGAGGAGCAGCGGATAGGTTCCCTTGATCTCCCAGGCCGAGAAGAACGGCGTCCAGTCGATATAGGGCACCAGTTCGGCGATCGGATAATCGTCGAAGGCGCGGTTGCCGAGGAAGCTCGGCCGTTTCGGCTTGAAATTCGCCCAGTCGATCGCGTGGCGGTTCTCCCGCGCCTTGGCGAGCGACACACGCTTCTTGTCGGCCTGGCCGCGCGCGTGGCCTTCGGCGACCTTGCGGTATTCCTCGCGGATGCCGGTCATGTAGTCGCCGCGCCCGGCGCCGAGCAGGTTGCCGGCGACACCGACCGCGCGGCTCGCGTCGAGGACATGGACGGTCTGGCCGCGCAGGTAATTCTGGGTGATCTTCACCGCCGTATGGACCCGGCTGGTCGTCGCGCCGCCGATCATCAGCGGCACGTCGAAGCCCTCGCGCTCCATCTCGGCCGCGACATGGCACATCTCGTCGAGCGACGGGGTGATCAGGCCGGAGAGGCCGATGATGTCGACCTTCTTCTCGCGCGCGGTTTCGAGGATCCTGGTCGCCGGCACCATGACGCCGAGATCGATGACCTCGTAATTGTTGCACTGGAGGACGACGCCGACGATGTTCTTGCCGATGTCGTGGACGTCGCCCTTGACCGTGGCGAGCAGGATGCGGCCGGCGAGATTGGATTCCTGCGACCCGGAGATCCGCTTTTCCTCTTCCATATAGGGCAGCAGATAGGCGACCGCCTGCTTCATCACCCGGGCCGACTTGACCACCTGCGGCAGGAACATCTTGCCCGAACCGAACAGGTCGCCGACGACGTTCATGCCGTCCATCAGCGGCCCTTCGATGACGTCCAGCGTCTTCTCCGCCGCGGCGCGCGCTTCCTCGGTATCCTCGATGATGAAATCGGTGATCCCCTTGACCATCGCATGCGACAGCCGCTTGTCGACCGGCCATTCGCGCCAGGCGAGATCGGCTTCCTTCCGCGCCGAGGCGCCGCCCTTGTAGCGCTCGGCGACCTCGAGCAGCCGCTCGGTCGAATCCGCGCGGCGATTGAGGACGACGTCCTCGGCCAGTTCGCGGAGCTCGGGGTCGATGTCGTCATAGACCGGCAGCGCGCCGGCATTGACGATGCCCATGTCCATGCCGGCCTGAATCGCGTGATAGAGGAAGACCGAATGCATCGCCGCGCGGACGCTCTCGTTGCCGCGGAACGAGAAGGAGAGGTTCGAGACGCCGCCGGAGATATGGGCGCCGGGCAGGTTCTTCCGGATCCAGCGCACCGCCTCGATGAAGTCGACGCCGTAGTTGTTGTGCTCCTCGATGCCGGTGGCGACGGCGAAGATGTTGGGGTCGAAGATGATGTCCTCGGCCGCGATCCCGACCTCTTCGGTCAGGATGCGATAGGCCCGGGCGCAGATCTCGGTCTTGCGCTGATACGTGTCGGCCTGCCCCTCCTCGTCGAAGGCCATGACGACCACCGCGGCGCCGTAGCGGCGCACCTTGGTGGCGTGCTCGCGGAACGCCTCCTCGCCCTCCTTCATCGAGATCGAATTGACGATCGACTTGCCCTGGACGCATTTCAGCCCGGCCTCGATCACCGACCATTTCGACGAGTCGATCATCACCGGTACGCGGGCGATGTCGGGTTCGGCCGCCATCAGGTTGAGGAAGGTCACCATCGCCGCTTCGGAATCGAGCAGGCCCTCGTCCATGTTGACGTCGAGGACCTGCGCCCCGTTCTCGACCTGATCGCGGGCGACCTCCAGCGCGGTGTCGTAGTCGCCCGCCGTGATCAGCTTGCGGAAGCGGGCGGACCCGGTGACGTTGGTGCGCTCGCCGATATTGACGAAGGTGGCGGTGGGTTTTGTCATGATGCGACTTCAAAGGGTTCGAGGCCGGAGAGCCGGAGCTTCGGCTCGACCCTGGGCACGGGACGCGGCGTGGTTCCCTCGACCGCCGCGGCGATCGCCCGGATATGGTCCGGTGTCGTGCCGCAGCAGCCGCCGACGATATTGACCAGGCCGGCGCGGGCGAATTCGCCGAGCTGCGTCGCCATCGCCTCCGGGCTCTCGTCGTATTCGCCGAATTCGTTGGGCAGGCCGGCATTCGGATAGGCGCAGGTCAGCGTGTCGGCGATCCGCGCGATCTCGTCGATATGACCCCGCATCTCCTTGGCGCCGAGGGCGCAATTGAGGCCGATGGTCAGCGGATGGGCATGACGGAGCGAATACCAGAAGGCGGTCGGCGTCTGGCCGGAGAGCGTCCGGCCGGAAAGGTCGGTGATCGTGCCGGAGATCATCAGCGGCAGCCGGACGCCCTTTTCCTCGAACACCTCCTCGAGCGCGACGACGCCGGCCTTGGCGTTCAGCGTGTCGAAGATGGTCTCGAACAGGATCAGGTCGGCGCCGCCGTCGATCAGCCCGCGCGCCGCCTCGCCATAGGCGGCGATGAGGTCGTCGAAGCTGACGTTGCGGAAGCCGGGATTGTTGACGTCGGGCGAGATCGAGGCCGAACGGTTGGTCGGGCCGATCGCGCCGGCGACAAAGCGCGGACGGTCGGGCGTCTCGGCGGTCACCTCGTCGCAGGCCTCCCGCGCCAGCCGCGCGCCCTCGCGGTTGAGCTCGTAGGCAAGGTCCTCCATGCCGTAGTCGGCCTGGGCGATCGAGGTCGAGGAAAAGGTGTTCGACTCGACGATATCCGCCCCGGCGCGCAGGTATTCCAGGTGGAAGCTCTTGATGTGCTCGGGCTGGGTCAGGTTGAGCAGGTCGTTGTTGCCCTTGAGGTCGCTCGGCCAGTCCTTGAACCGCTCGCCGCGGAAATCCTCCTCGGTCAGGCGCAGCGACTGGATCATCGTCCCCATCGCTCCATCGAGGACGAGGACGCGCTTGGCGGCTGCGGCCATCAGGACCGACTGGGCATCATTGTGACGGGTCATCGACGCTCTCTACTTGCAGGTGACGTGACATTCTTCCGTGCGGCCATTCTCGGGCAGGCAGACGGTACTCTCGATATCGGCGTCGTCGCTCGATTCGATGGTAGCTTGGTCGCCCGCCGCGACGGTGCAGGCGCCATCGACGAAGGTCCGGATCTCGCTGCCGATCTCGTAGAGGCAGGTGACCGACTGCTGGTCGTCGGCGGTCTTGTCGAGGCTCATCTGGTCGAGCCACGACGAACCAAGCGACTCCCAGGCGACTCCGTTGGGGTCGGTCGCCCGCGTGGTCAGCGCGGTGGGACATTCGATCGTGGTTGCGGCCGAGGCCGGTTCCGCGGCGACGACAAGCCCGACCGCGATCGCGGCGGGCCACAGGAATCCCGACCGTCTCATGCGCTGCCTCCGCTCTCCGACGCCGCGATGAATTCGAGCCGGTTGCCGAACGGGTCGCGCATGTGAAACCGGCCCTCGGCGATCGAGTCGGCCCGGGTGATGTCCTGCCCCGCCGCCGTCAGCCGCGCCGCCAGCGCGTCGATGTCGTCGACCAGGAAACCGGGATGGGCGAGCGCCGCGGGCCGAAAGTCTGCGCCGCAGCGGAAATGAATCTGCTGGTCGCCAAGCCGTACCCACAGGAAGCTCCGCCCAGCGCCTTCGCGCGGGCGGGGAATCTCCTCCAGCCCGAGAAGCCCGACATAGAAGGCCCGGCCGACGTCCTCGCCGCCCTCCGGCACCTCGATCTGGATATGGTCGATGCCGAGCACGGTCATGCCGCCGCCTCCGCCGGAGCCGGCTTCGCCGGCCGCATCCCGAGCAGATGGCAGATGGCGTAGACCAGATCGGCCCGGTTCATCGTGTAGAAGTGGAAATCGGTGACGCCGCGATCGACGAGGTCGAGCACCTGCTCGGCCGCCACCGCCGCGGCGACGAGCTGACGCGTCGCCGGATCGTCCTCGAGCCCCTCGAAGCGCTGCGCCAGCCAGTCGGGGACCGAGGCGCCGGCGCTGGCCGCGAAGCGCGCGACCTGGGCGAAGTTGTGGACCGGCGCGATGCCGGGAACGATCGGGATATCGATCCCGGCCGCCCTCACGCGCTCGACATAGGCCTCGTAGAGATCGTTGTCGAAGAAGAACTGGGTAATCGCGCGGTCGGCCCCGGCATCGACCTTGCGCTTCAGCATGTCGATATCGGTCGCCCAGTCGGGGCTTTCCGGATGCTTCTCCGGATAGGCGGCGACAGAGACCTCGAAATCGCCGAGATCGCGGATGCCGGCAACAAGCTCGGCGCTGGTCCCGTAGCCGCCGGGAAATGCTTCATACCTGGTCCCCACCCCGCCCGCCGGATCGCCGCGCAGCGCCACGATGTGGCGCACGCCGGCATCGCGGTAGCCGCGGACCACCGCGTCGACCTCGTCCCGTTGCGCCGCGACGCAGGTCAGGTGCGCGGCGGGCTGGAGCGACGTCTCCTTCAGGATCCGGGCGACGGTCGCATGGGTGCGCTCGCGGGTCGAACCGCCGGCGCCATAGGTCACCGAGACGAAGGTCGGCGCCAGCGGCGCCAGCCGCTCGATCGACTCCCACAGCTTCTCCTCCATCGCCGGCGTCTTCGGCGGAAAGAATTCGAACGAGACCTTCAGGTCGGAGTCGGCACCGAGCAGCCGGCTCGGACGGTTCCCATTGTCCTGCATCACGCAACCTCCCGATCGGCTTCGCCCGCGATCGCGATCCGCTGGTCGCGGGCAAGCCACAACGTCACCTTGAGCTTGTCGTCGTCGTCGGCCGGCAGTTCGACCACCCGGTCGAGCGCCAGCCCCGGCGTCTGCACCCACTGGCCGACCTGATCCCGGGCGAAACCCAGCCGCCGGTGGGCGTGCTCCTCGCGGAGGAATTCCAGTTCGTGCGGTGCGAAATCGACGATCAGCAGGCGCCCGCCCGGTCGCAGGACCCGCGCCGCCTCGGCCAGCGCCCGCTCGGGGTCGTCGAGGAAATGCAGGACCTGGTGGATCACGACGAGATTGAAGGAGTCACGCGGCAGCGGAAGATTGTAGATGTCGCCGAGCCGGACCTGAACGTTGTTGATGCCGGCGCGGTCGAGATTGGCGCGGGCGACCGCGAGCATGCTCGATGACGTGTCGACGCCGATTGCCTTGCTGTAGAGCGGGTGCAGGAGTTCGAGCATCCGGCCGGTGCCGGTGCCGAGGTCGAGCATGCTGTCGAACCGGCGGTCGCCGATCAGGTCGGCGATGGCCGCCTCGACCGCGTCCTCGGCGACATGCAGCGCCCGGATCGTGTCCCACTTCCCGGCATTTTCGGTGAAATAGAGATCGGCCTCCTCGGCATGATCCCGCTTGATCTGGGCGAGGCGCTCGCGATCGCGTGCCAGCACCGGGTCGTCCGGATCGGCGGTCGCCAGCAGTTCGGCGGCGAAGCGTCGCCCGGCCTTGCCCTCGGTGAGACGATAGAAGACCCACGCCCCTTCCGGGTAGCGATCGATCAGGCCACCGTCGGACAACAGCTTGAGATGGCGCGAAATGCGCGGCTGCGACTGCCCGAGGATCGCGGTCAGATCCTTCACCGACAATTCCGCATGGTGCAGCACCGACAGAATCCGCAACCGCGAACTCTCGCCCGCCGCCCGCAGCGCCGCCAGAAGCGCATCGATGGATAAGGTTTCCTGCATGGTTTGGTCGCCAGTCATCGTTCCGTAGTGAACATATACATATCTTTATATGTCGAGGGAAGCCCCACCTCCGGAAGGCTGATCAACATTTGACAGACGCCGACCATTCATTTAACCGTTAGATTAAATAATGGAGAGACCGCAAATGGCCCCAGCCCCCGCCGTCACCGCCGTCTTCGGCGCGCTCGCCGACCCGACGCGCCTCGCCATCGTCGAACGCCTCCTCAAGGAAGGCGAGCATTCGGCCGGCGAGATCGCCGAACCCTTCGCCATCAGCAAGCCAGCGATCTCGAAGCACCTGCGCGTCCTCGAGGATGCCGGCCTGATCGAGCGGCGGGTCGCGCGGCAATGGCGGGTGTGCCGCGTCCGGCCGGAGGCGATCCGGGTCGTCGACGACTGGATGCGGGAATACCGCCGGTTCTGGGAGGGGTCCTTCGACCGACTCGACAAGCTTCTTGCCACGCCCGAAGGAGAGGAAGACGACAATGGCCGACACGACGAGTAACGCCAACAGTGCCTCCGCGGTCCGCGAGGGCTCCGAGACCGACCGGACACTGGTCGTCGAGCGCGTGTTCAAGGCTCCGCCGGAGAAGGTCTTCGCCGCCTGGACCAATCCCGAGATCCTGATCAAGTGGTGGGGGCCGGAGGGCTTCACCACGCCCGAGCACGCCATGGACATCCGCGAGGGCGGTGCGTGGCGCACCGTCATGCGGAACGAAAAGGGCGAGCCGCACACCGTCTCCGGCGTCTACCGGGACATCTCCCCGCTCGAAGCGCATTGTCATGACCTGGGCCTGGGAACAGCCCGACGGCAGCCGCGGCCACGAAACCGTCGTCGAACTGACCTTCAGGCCGACGGCCGACGGCACCCATATGAAGCTGGTGCAGCGGCTCTTCGACAGCGTCGAGCAGCGCGACAATCACCGCATGGGCTGGGACTCGAGCTTCAACTGCCTCGAGCGGGTGTTGGGTTAGAATCGCCAACACACGACACGCCGGCCAGGGCTCACGAGAGTGCGTTTTGGCCGGTCATCGGAGGTCGTCCGACGTCGAGACCGGCCCGGAGATGGTCAAGGACCAGACCTCACGGGCGGCCGGGCAAGCTTGACTAACTGCATGAAGGCCCGGCATACCCGGGAAAGACAAAATCAGATTGTCAGCCGGGACAAGGCCTTTGAGCGCCGCCGAGCCCGGGGTCGGTGGCACGGCGCGCCCGGATAGGTAGCAGGTAGAATGTCGCTGGATGCAAACCAGGCCTACAGTCTCGATCATCATCTCTGCCTATAACCGGCCGAGGGTAGTTCCTTTCGCGATCAAGAGCGTTCTCGCCTCGGATTATGAGGATTGGGAGCTGATTGTCATTGGCGACGGCTGCAACGCCGAAACCGAAGACGCGGTTCGCGCCTTTGCCGATCCTCGGATTCAGTTTCAGAACCTGCCCGCCAATACCGGACATCAATCCGCGCCACACAACCGGGGCGTCGAGCTCGCTCGCGGAGAGTTCGTGTTCTTCCTCAATCAGGACGACATGTATTTCGCTGACCACGTTTCGCGCCGGGTCGCGTTCATGCGGGAGACGGGCGCCGACATTTCATGGTCACCAATTCTTCTGCTGCAGGCTTCCAGGCTGGAATCCGGATCCGTCGACGTTTCCCGGGACAGGCTGATGCTTGACGGTGCGACGGCCGACGGTTCGTTCGATCCGGAATGTTTCGTCATTTCGTCTTGCTGGGCGGTCCGCCGGGAAATCTGCGACGCCGTAGGACCGTGGCTGCCCCCCGACAAGACGCGTCTGTCGCCGTCCCAGGAGTGGCTTCATCGCGCCGGCCGTCAGGGGCGCAATATGGCCTACCACCCTTACGTATCGGTCCTGTGCATTCATTCGGGCGTTCGCCGATACTCCTACGTCAACCCGGATTCCCCCGAACACGAACGTGCTTGGAGCTGGCTCGCCGGCGGGGCCAGGGAGCGGCTTGAACTCATGCATTGCGTTGCTGTCCAGCAGGCTTCCGAGCGGGTGCGCCTGCGGAAGGAACTGGCCAGGCGCGAACGCCCCTTGCCGGCTTTCGCGGAACGCGCGCTTGCGAAAGTCGGCGTCCATCCGCATGCGGTCCAGCGCTTCTTCGAGGGACTGGGAAAGGGCGAATGGGTCGGGAAGCATACGCACTTCACCTCCAGGCCGCCGCAGCTGCCAGTCGGCACGAAGACTTCACTCGGCAAGAGCGCCGCCGATGCCTACCTGGGTCGTGGCTGGCATATGGGCGAGGGTCAAGTGCGCTGGACCTCGGGCTCGACGGCCGAAATCTTCTTTTCGATACCTGAACGCGAGGGGGAAGCGGAGCGTTACGTGCTGGAGATTTTCGGCCATCCCTTGCGTGACGACGACACGGTGACGTTCAGGATCAACGATGGCGCGCCGGTCGCCGCGACCATGAGCATTACCGACCAGTCGATATCCATCGATCTGACGGAGGCGGACGCTTATCGCCTCAGGATTTCCGTCGAACAACCCACCAGTCCCCTCAAGCTCGGGCGGTCGATGGACCGAAGGGTCTTGGGCTACTGTCTCAACTGGTTGCGCCTTGGCGCGCCTCGCGGTGACGCCCCGGCTACGAACCACGGGCGACGCGGCAGGAAGCGTGAGCGACACCTCAGAAAGAAAGCGAAAGGGAATTAATTGATGCGAGTTGGCGTGCTGGGCGGTGGGTTGCAGGGCTGCTGCATTGCGCTTGCACTTGCGGACAGGGGCGTCCGTGTCACGCTGTTCGACCGCAACCGGAATCTCGTGACCAGGGCGGGGGCTGCAAATGAGGGCAAGATTCACCTTGGCTACATGTACGCCGGTGACCCGAGCCTGAAGACGGCGAGGACGATGATGGCAGGGGCGCTCGCCTTCGAGCCGTTCCTCAAGCGGCATCTCGGCGCCGCGTCGCCGGCGTTGAGGACCTCCGCGCCCGCCATTTATGTCATCCATCGCGACGCACAGCTGCCTCCGGCCCAGATCGCCGGTTACCTGAAGACCGTCCACAGTCTCATCGCCGAGCAAGCCGGCGGAGACGCGTCGGCCTATTTCGGAATGGACCTCGGATCGCCACCGCGTCGGCTGTCGGCAGCCGAGCGGGAAGCCGACTTCAACGCCGACCTTGCGGTCGATGCCTACGAGACAGCCGAGGTTGCCGTCGATCCGATGGTGGTTGCCGATGCGGTGCGCACGTGCATTGCCGCTCATCCGCTCATCGAGACGAGGCTTGGCTGCGAGATTCTCGACGCGGTCGAGGAACCGGACCACATCTTCGTTGTCGGCCAGGACGGCGACGGCAAGGTCAAGGAGCCTTTCGACCAGGTCATCAACGCGCTGTGGTGCGGACGGCTTGCGCTCAACGAAAGGGTCGGCCTCGAGACGGGACGTGCCTGGGTTCACCGCCTCAAATATGGCGTCAGTTTCCGGCTGCCGGAGGGTGCCGCAAGGCCGCCGAGCGCGACGTTCATCCTCGGGCCTTTTGGCGAGGTCGTCAGCTATGGCGAGGGCCACACCTATCTGACCTGGTATCCGGCCTGCCTGCGCGCCATCTCACGGGAAATCACCCCGCCGGACTGGGCGACCTACCCGCCGGATCCGATGCGTTCCGAGGTCCTTGCCGGCACGCTGACGGCCATGCAGGAGATCGTGCCCGCGCTGCGAGGCCTCGATCCCGGGACTCTGCCGGAAGCCCTGGTCAAGGGCGGCGTCATTGTCGCCTGGGGCGCGACGGACATCTATGACCCGCGGAGTGAATTGCACCGGCGCTACGAGATTGGCGTAACCACCAGGGGACGATTCCACTCGGTCGATCCGGGCAAGCTGACCATGGCGCCATTCTTCGCCGAAGCATGCGCCGACCGGGTTCTGGGTCGGGCGTAAGCGGGTCATTGCAAAGGCCCCGCGCCGTCGATCTCCGTGCTCACCGGCCCATCCCGTCGAGGCTCGCGGGACCTCTTAATCCAGGCTGATGAACGGCCGCCGCCGGTCGGCGATCGTCACCCGCGCCGTCCCGCCGGAAAACCTTGCGATCAGGTCGATGAGGTCGGCGACCGCCGCGTCGAGGTCGCCGACGCCGTTCGACTGGATGGTGACCACCGCCCGGTCGGTCAGCGCCGTCACCAGCGACCGGATATCCTGACGCCAGTTCCAGCGCCGGCAGAGGATCTTTTCGTCGTCGGCATAGACCACCTCGCCGGGCTTCGGCGGATCAGGCTGCGCCGCGTCGCTGCCGCCGCCCGAGGCCATGTCGAGAAATTCGTCGCCGACCCGGCTGTAGCGGAAGGCGAGACTGCCGACGACCTTGTCGAGATCGTCGGCGCCGA
This sequence comes from uncultured Alphaproteobacteria bacterium, assembly GCA_963812275.1. Classification (GTDB taxonomy): domain Bacteria; phylum Pseudomonadota; class Alphaproteobacteria; order Rhizobiales; family Kaistiaceae; genus Bauldia. The sequence continues at coordinate 566,838 of CAWEUQ010000004.1, forward strand.
GCGGCATCACATGGGTCAGCGACACCGCGTTATAGGCGTCGACGAAGGGGTTGATCCGCGGTAGCCCCCGCCCGGCCTGGACGTTCTTGACCAGCCGCTCGACCGAGGAGCGATAGCTGGTCTTCTTGATCCCGAAGGCGCGATAGGCGCGCCGCCACGCGGCGATGCCGGGGATGTCGGAAAGCTCCCTCCCCGCCCATTCTTCCCGCGCCGCCGCCTCGCGATCGGCGATGATCGCCTCCAAAGCCTCGGGTCGATCGCCGCCGATCTCGAGTCCTTCGGCGATCACCACCGCGACGCGAAAATCGGGGAAGTCGGAAGTGATGTCCGAGATATCGATATCCATGGCCTGACCGGGAAAACTCGGGAATCCCCTCTCCCCTTGTGGGAGAGGAATGCCACTACATCGCCATCCGGTAGCGCAGGTCAATCATGATCCACAGGCTGCCACCGACCATGATGAAGATCAGGAAGCCGGCGAAGAACAGCGCCAGCAGGTTGTCGCGCGGCGTCTTCCTGAAATCGATGTGGAGGAAGTAGCGAAGATGCACCACCACCTGGACGATCGCCGCGATGACGATGACGGCGACGGTCGGCCCCAGCGACAGCATCTTGAAGGTGACCAGCGCGAAGGGGATCGCGGTCAGGATCAGCGCCAGCACCAGGCCGGTGAGATACGACCGGAGATCGGGCCCTTGCGTCGAGGCGGCGTGCTGCATGTCAAAGAACCCCCGGGAGATACACGACCGAAAAGATGCCGATCCAGACGATGTCGAGGAAGTGCCAGAACAGGCCGAGACGGAAGAGCCGCGACGACACCGGCACCGTCAGCCCCTTGGTCAGGACCTGCGCGATCATCACCAGGATCGAGAGCAGCCCGACGCTGACGTGAACGCCATGGGTGCCGACCAGCGTGAAGAAGGCCGACAGGAAGCCGCTGCGGTCGGGCCCGGCGCCCTTGGCGATCATGCCGGTGAATTCCTGGATCTCCATGCCGACGAAGCCGAGACCGAGCACCGCCGTGACCGCGAGCCAGAGCACGACCGCCCGCCGGTTGCCGGCGCGCGAGGCAAGGCTCGCCATGCCGAAGGTGGTGCTGCTGATGAGCAGCAGCATCGTCTCGCCGAAGGTATGCGGCAGGCTGAACAGGTCCTTGCCGGTCGGGCCGTCGGCGGTGCCGACCGACAAGACGACATAGGTGGCGAAGAGCAGGGCGAAGATGACCGCGTCGGTCATCAGGTAGATCCAGAAGCCGAAGCCCTTTTCCTCGATCTTCTCGGCTTCGTATCCGGCTTCGACGCCCGCCGGCGATGCGGCTGTCGTATCGCTCACGATACCGTCCCCGGTACCGGCGCGCCCGGTATCCCGAGCGGCACATTCGTCACGTCGGGCGGCGGCGCCTTGGCCATCTCGGCGAAGCGCTTGTTCTCGATCGCCTCGACCTCGGCCGCCGTCAGCACATAGTCGGTGTCGTCGTTGCTGGCGCGGATGATGACGACGAGCGCGGCGAGAACGGCGCAGACGGCCACCAGCCACCACATGTACCAGATCGCCGCGAAGCCGAGCACGAAGGCGAGAGCCCCGACCGCCATGCCGAAGAGGCTGTTCTTCGGCATCAGGATATCCTCGTAGCGCTTCGGCCGCTGATAGGCCGTTCCCTGCTCCTTCATCGCGTGGAAGGCGTCGAGTTCCTCGACCTGGGGAAGCACCGCGAAATTATAGGGCGCCGGCGGCGACGAGGTCAGCCATTCCAGCGTCCGGCCATGCCACGGATCGCCGGTCCAGTCGCGCAGACGCCGCCCGGTTGCGGAAGCTGACCGCGATCTGCACGACCAGGAAGACCAGACCGAAGAGGATCAGCACCGCGCCGACGAAGGCGACGATCAGCCACGGCTGCCAGGCCGCGGTGTCGTAATGCTCCATCCGCCGCGGCATGCCCATGAAGCCGAGCAGGTAGAGCGGCATGAAGGCGAGATAGAAGCCGATCACCCAGCACCAGAAGGAGCGCTTGCCCCATTTTTCGTCGAGCTTGAAGCCGAAGGCCTTGGGGAACCACAGGTTCAGGGCGGCGAAATAGCCGAACAGCGCGCCCGGGATCAGCATGTTGTGGAAATGCGCGACCAGGAAGGTCGAGTTGTGCATCAGGTAGTCGGCCGGCGGCAGCGCCAGCAGCACCCCGGTCATGCCGCCGATGACGAAGGTGACGATGAAGGCGATCGTGTACATCATCGAGACGTGGAAGCGGATGCGGCCGCGATACATCGTGAACAGCCAGTCGAAGACCTTCACCCCGGTCGGCACGGCGATGATCATCGTCGCGATGCCGAAGGCCGAGTTGACGTTGGCGCTCGAGCCCATCGTGAAGAAGTGGTGGAGCCAGACGGTGAAGGAGAGAACGGCGATGGCGCAGGTCGCCCAGACCAGCGAGGTGTAGCCGAACAGCCGCTTGCTGGAGAAGGTGGTGACGACGCTCGAATAGATGCCGAAGGCGGGCAGGACGAGGATGTAGACCTCCGGATGCCCCCAGATCCACAACAGGTTGGCGAACATCATCAGGTTGCCGCCGCCGCCGTTGGTGAAGAAGTGCATGCCGAAGACCCGGTCGAGTTCGAGCATCGCCCCGACCACGGTGATCGCCGGAAAGGCGAAGGCCATCAGGATCGACGTGCAGAGCGCCGTCCAGGTGAACAGCGGCATCCGCATGAAGTGCATGCCGGGCGCCCGCTTCTTGAGGATCGTGACGATGAAATTGATACCGGTCAGCGTTGAGCCGATCCCGGAAATCAGCACCGCCCACACCCAGTAGTCGACGCCGACATAGGGGCTGAATTCGATCCCCGAATAGGGCGGATAGGCGGTCCAGCCGGCGGTCGAGAACTTGCCGATCACCAGCGACACCATCACCAGCGCCGCGCCGGCGGCGGTCAGCCACAGGCTCATCGAGTTCATGTAGGGAAAGGCGACGTCGCGCGCGCCGATCTGCTGCGGCACGATGATGTTGATCAGCCCGGTGAGGAACGGCATCGCCATGAAGAAGATCATGATCGTGCCGTGCGAGGAGAAGATCTGGTCGAAATGATCCGGCGGCAGATAGCCGTCCGAGTTGAGGGCGATCGCCTGCTGCGTCCGCATCATGATCGCGTCGACGAAACCGCGCAGCAGCATGATCAGCGCCAGCGTCACATACATGATGCCGATCCGCTTGTGATCGACGCTGGTGAACCACTCGCGGAAGAGATAGCCCCACGCCTTCAGCCAGGTGATGACGGCCATCGCCGCCAGCGTGCCGAGGACCGTGATCAGGGCACCGCCCATGGCGATCGCGCTGTAGAGCGGCAGCGCCTCGATGGTCAGCCTTCCCAGCATTGGCGAATTCTCCCCCCGGAGCGACGCCCGGACTACTCCGCGGCCATGGCCCCGTGCATCATGCCACTGTCGTATTTGCCGATGATCTTGGCGAAGAGATCCGGCTCGACGCTCGAATAATAGCTCACCGGCTGCTTGCTGCTCGGCTTGGCGAGCGCCGCGTAGGCGGCCGCGTCGAGCGCGTCGCCCGATTGCTTCGCCTTCGCCACCCAGGCGTCGAAATCCGCCGCCGACATCGCCTCGGCCTGGAAGTGCTGGTCGGCGAAGCCGTTGCCGCTGTATTGCGTGTTGCGGCCGACGAAATGCCCCGGATCGCTGGCCAGCAGATTGAGCTGCGTCTGCATCCCGGCCATCGCGTAGATCTGTCCGCCGAGCGCCGGGATGATGAAGGAATTCATCACCGTGTCGGAGGTGATCCGCAGCGTCAGCGGCGCGCCGCTCGGAAACGCCAGTTCGTTGACGGAGGCGATCCCCTGCTCCGGATAGATGAACAGCCACTTCCAGTCCTGCGCCACGACCTGGACCTCGAGCGTCTTGTCCGCCGACTCGATCGGTTTGTAGGGATCGAGCGCGTGGGTGAAGATCCAGACATGGATGGCGATGGCGACAACGATGATCGTCGGCACGATCCAGGTGACCGCGTCGACCTTGGCCGACATCCAGTTCGGCTCGTAGCGCGCCTTGGTGTTGGTCGCCCGGTAGCGCCACGAGAACCAGGCAGCCATCACGAAAACCGGGATCACGACGATCAGCATGATGCCGAAGGCGCGGAAGAGGATGTCGCGCTCCGCCAGTCCGATCGGCCCCTTCGGATAGGCGACCGGCATGCTCTCCGACCCGCAGCCGGCGGTCAGCGCCGCGAGGCCGCATATCGCCGCGACTGCGAAAATCCTGCTCGCCCGTGGGTTCTTCACCATCCCTCCACGCGGTCCGCCTGACTGGCTTGGCCGAAACTCGCCGCGCCCGGCAACTCGGTCAATTCATCGCATGCTCCAACCCTAGCACGAACGAGCCCGCAGGCCAGTTTCCGACCGGCCCCGCTCAGTGATAGCCCTCGCTGCCGACCACGACCTTGCCGTGGCGCAGGAACGTCCAGTAGACGAAGACCGTGTAGCCGAGGATGATCGGCAGCATCAGCAGCACCCCGATCAGGGTGAAGATCTGGCTGTCGGGCACCGCCGCGGCCTGCCACACCGTCAGCGACGGCGGCACCAGATAGGGGAAGGTCGAGATCGCCAGCCCGATGTAGCAGAGCAGGAACAGGGCAATGGTGGCGAAGAACGGCTTGACCACGGCGCCGCCCGCGATCCACCGCCAGGCGGCGAATGCAACCACGAGGGTGATCGCCGGCAGGAGCCACAGGAAATAGATGTTGGGGGTCGAGAACCAGCGCTCCTGGATGCGGTCGAAGCCGAGCGGCGTCCACAGGCTGACCACTCCGACGAAGACCAGCACGGCCAGCATCAGGAACCGGGCATGTTGGCGGGCGCGCGCCTCGATTTCGCCCTCGGTGCGGGCGATCAGCCAGGTCGCGCCGAGAAGCGCGTAGCCGAGCACCAGCCCGACCCCGCACATCAGCGCGAAGGGGGTCAGCCAGTCGAAGGCATTGCCGGCGAATGTGCCGTCGACGACCGTGATCCCCTGGATCAGGCTGCCGAGGATCACCCCTTGCGCAAAGGCGGCAATGGTCGATCCGGCGCTGAAGGCGATGTCCCAGGCGCCATGCTTCGGCTTGGCGACGCCGCGGAACTCGAAGGATACGCCCCGGAAGATCAGCGCCAGCAGCATGATGATGACCGGCAGGTAATTCGCCGGCATGATCACCGCATAGGCCGCCGGAAACGCCACCCACAGGCCGCCGCCGCCGAGGATCAGCCAGGTCTCGTTGCCGTCCCAGAAGGGCGCGATGGTGTTGACCATCGTGTCGCGCTCTTCTTCCTTCTTGGCGAAGGGGAAGAGGATGCCGATGCCGAGATCGAAGCCGTCGAGGATCACATACATCCCGACGGCGGTGGCGATCAGCACCGCCCACACGATCGGAAGATAGAATTCCATCGCGTCCATGGCTCAGCCTCCGTTCGCCGTGCCGGCTGCCGCCTCGGCCCCGGTCGCGCCTGTCAGCGGCCGGCTCGGCAATCCCTCCGGCGGCTCGGTGGTCTCGGTGCTCGGCCCCTTGCGGATCAGCCGGTTCATGTAGATCAGGCCGGCCGAGAAGACGATGCCGTAGACGATGACGAAGAGCACCAGCGTCGTCGCCACCTGCTCCGCCGAGATCGGCGAGGCCGCGTCGATGGTCCGCAGGATGCCGGTCGCCAGCCACGGCTGGCGGCCGACCTCGGCGACGATCCAGCCGCAGAGGATGGCGAGGAAGCCGATCGGCCACGTCCACGAGGCGAGCCTGAGATAGAGGCGCGATTGGCCGAGCCTCCCCCGCGACCACGAGATGCCGCCCCACCATGCGATCACCAGCATGATCACCCCGAGGCCGACCATGATGCGGAAGCCGAAGAACGGCAGCAGCACCGGCGGCCGGTCGTCAACCGCGAAGTCCTTCAGGCCCTTGAAGCCGCCATCCATCGACCGGGTGACGATCAGGCTGGCGAGATTCGGCACCGCCACCTGGTAGAGGTTCGTCTCCTGCTTCTCGTCGGGCCAGGCGAAGAGCACCAGCGGCACCGGGCCCGTCGTCCCCGCATCCCATTTCGCCTCGATCGCCGCGAGTTTTGCCGGCTGGTATTTGAGAACGTCCCTTCCCGATTCGTCGCCGGCGATGATCTGGATCGGCACCAGCACCACCGCCAGGCCGAGCCCCATCTTCAGCATGGTCATCGCATGGGCCCTGTGCGTCCCGGCGAGCAGGTAGCGAGCGCCGGTGGCGATCACGACGAAGGAGGTCGTGATATAGGCGGCAAGCACCATGTGCACGAAGCGGAACGGGAAGGTCGGGCTGAACGCGATGGCCAGCCAGTCGGCCGGCACCGCGATGCCGTTCTCGATGGCGTGGCCCACCGGATACTGCATCCAGGAATTGGCCGACAGGATCCAGAAGGCGGAGAACAGCGTCCCGACGGCGACCAGGATCGCCGCCAGCACATGCAGGCCGGGCGGGAAGCGGTTCCAGCCGAACAGCAGGATGCCGAGGAAGGTCGCCTCGAGGAAGAAGGCGGTCAGCACCTCGTAGCCGATCAGCGGACCGACGACGTTGCCGACGACCAGCGAGAAATGGCTCCAGTTGGTGCCGAACTCGTAGGACATGACGATGCCCGACACCACGCCCATGCCGAAGGACACCGCGAAAATCTTGGTCCAGAAGCGGGCAAGGTCCTTGTAGTGGTCCTTGCCGGTCCGCCGCCACATGACGAGCAGGGTGGCGATCCAGGCCGAAAGGCCGATGGTGAAGGATGGAAAGATGATGTGGAAGGCGACGGTGAACGCGAACTGCATCCGCGCCAGCATGACCGCATCGAGTTCCATCGTTCCGCCCCTTATGAACGAGTCAATTCAGTCGCCGCCAGTGTAGCACGACTTCCGACGTCTCCGCAGGCGACCTCGCCTATCCCTTTGTCGCAACGACAAAGAGTCGCGGAAAGCCAAGCAGAACCTTGCCATCGACAAGCGGTGGATAAGCCGCGGCGATGCGCTCGAGATAGTCGGCGAGGTAGGTTTCGCGATCCCGTGAGTCGAGGCGATCGAGATACGGTCTCAGCCCCGTGCCCTTCACCCATTCGACGATCGCCGCCGGCCCGTCGAGCACGTGATTGTAGACGACGTGCCAGATATCGACCGACGCCGCCAGCGGCTTCAGCCGGTCGTAATAGGCGGAAGGCGACGGGATCGTTTCCCGCGCTATCGGCGTCGCGAAGCGCTCCCGCCACGGGCCCTCGCGCGCGACATCGGCCATCAGCATATGGGTCCGTTCGCCAAGATTGTCCGGCACCTGCATCGCCAGCGCCCCGCCCGGCGGGCATGTCGCCAGCAGCCGTCTCCAGAACGCCGAGATGGTCCGGCACCCACTGGAACACCGCGTTGCCGAAGATCAGGTCGAACGGCGCGTCCGGCGTCCATGTCGCGATCGAGGCCTCGATGAAGGCGACGTCCGGCAGGCGGTCCCGCGCCGCCGCCAGCATCTCGGCGGAGGTATCGAGGCCGACGATCTCGGCGTCGGGATAGCGTTCGGCCAGCAGCGCGGTCGAGTTGCCCGGCCCGCAGCCAACATCGATGACCCGCGCCGGTCGCTCGAGCGGGACGCGGGCGAGGAGTTCGCGGGCCGGACGGCTGCGTTCGTCCTCGAACTTGAGATACTGGCCGGGCGACCAGGTCAACGCGGGGGTCCGCTCAGCGGCCCCGGTGGACGGCTGAGGGTTTCGGCGACGACGATCCACAGGAAGGGCACCATCGCCGCGATCGCGACGATGACGGCGGCGCGACCGACCCGCACCGCATCGGCCGCGAATGGCGAGGTCATCGTGCCCTTCGCCATCGCGGCCAGCCAAAGGGCAAAGAGACCGACCGAGACCGCGCCGAGCACCAGTGCGCCGAGCGAGGCCAGCCAGCCGCATTCGCAGGACACCCGGCGCCGGCGCCACAGCACCCGGCCGCCTTCCGCCGGGTCGCCCGCGACGGCCAGAAGCAGCAGGATCAGCAGCGCCAGGATCGAGAAATACGGCAGGCCGGTGTTGAGGATGCCCTTGTCGAAGGACACCGACCAGTAGCCGCCGAGGACCGTCAGGAAGCGCCAGTCGAGGAGAAACAGCGCGGGCACGAGGAAGCCGGTCAGGCGTGGCATGCCGATGGTTCGCGCCCGGCGCCAGACCGGCCGCACCAGCGACAGGACGAAAAGGCCGAGGATCGCCACGCGCAGCACCGTGCCGGAGAGCACCGCGACGATCCAGCATTCGCGGCCGTTGCCGGTGCAATCCGAAACCTGCTGCACGGCGTTCGAAATGTAGGGAAAGGCGAACGACACCGCGACGAAGGCGAGAATCCGCCAGCCGACGGTAATGGAAAACCTCCTGCCGCTGAGCGGACGCATCAATCAGGCTCCCGGTCTGCCAGTCTCAAGACGGCTTCGATTCGCTTCATGCGCACAAGCGACTGCGAACCGCCCGCCTTGTCAACGCGCCCGGCGTCGCATCCCGGCCACCGCGCGGCCGAATATAGACGCTCAGGTCCTGCCGTGACATCCTCGCAGCCATCGAACGCCAATCTTGCACGGAGCACGCATGGCGGGTGGCAGCGCCGACGGGGAAGGCACGGCGGCCGGTCGGCTGTTCGCCAGCATCGTTGCGGGCCTGATCTGCGGCGTCCTTGCCGTCGTCCTGTCGATCGGCGCCGGCAGCCTGCTTTTTTCGCTGACGCTGGATTCGCATGTCGCCGCGACCGTCGGCATGGCTCTGGCCGCCACGGCGGTGATCGCCGTCGTCGTCGGCCTCACCAGTTCGATCCGCGGCGCGGTCGCCCCGGTCCAGGAGGTGCCGGTCATCGGTCTGACGGCCGTGGTCGTCGCGGTCCAGGCGGCGATGCCCAAGGGCGCACCCCACGAAGCGATGTTCGCGACCGTCGTCGTCGCGGTCCTCATCTCGACAGTCGCCGCCGGCGTCGCCGCATGGCTCCTCGGCGCCTTTCGCCTCGGCGCGATCGTCCGCTTCGTCCCCTATCCCGTCGTCGGTGGCTTTCTGGCGGGCACCGGCTGGCTGATCGTCCTCGGCGGCGTCGGTCTTGTCGTCGGGCATTCGCCGCATCTCGACGATATCGAGCATCTTGCCGAGACACCCTTCGCCATCAATGTCGGGCTCACCGCCCTCTTCGTCCTGCTGCTCGCCATCATCGACGCGCGGGCGACCGGCAGCTTCGTCCTGCCGGGGGCAATTCTCCTCACCCTCCTGGTCTTCAACCTCGTCCTCCTCGCAACGTCCCTCGATGCGGAAACGCTGCGCGGCTATGGCTGGCTGGTCGCCGTCCCGGCCGACGGCCAGTTATGGCCGCCCATCGCCATCGACGATTTCGGCATGGTCGACTGGAAGACGGTCGGCATCGCCATGGTCAGCATGCCGATCATGGTCTTCATGACCGTCCTGTCGCAGTTGATGAACGTCAGCGGCATCGAGCTCGAGTCCCGCACCGACGTCGATCTCGACCGTGAGCTCCGCACCAACGGCGCCGCCAACCTGCTTGCCGGGGCGATCGGCGGCATGCCCGGCTTTCCGTCGGTCTCGCTGACGCTGCTGGCGCTGAGGCTGAGGGCGCCGAGCCGCCTCGTCGGGCCGATCGTTGGCGCCGTGGCCCTTGGTGCGCTGATGCTCGGCAGCGTCATCCTCGACCTCATTCCAACCTTCCTGCTCGCCGGCATGCTGATCTGGATCGGCGGCGGTCTGCTGCTCCAGTGGCTTGTCCGCTCATACCGGCGGCTCGATCGCTGGGAATATCTGGTCATCGTCCTGATCTTTGCGACCATCGTCGGCGTCGGTTTCGCCGAGGGCATCCTCCTCGGTCTTGTCGCCGCCGTGATCCTGTTCGTCGTCCGCTACGGGCGGGTCGAACCCGTGCGCCTGTGGACGACCGGCCGGGATTTTCAAAGCAGCGCCGCCGCCGAGGAGCGCCGCAAGCTGCTTTCCGACATCGGCGGCGCGATCCAGATCATCCGCCTGCAGGGTTTTCTTTTCTTCGGCACCGCCGACCGGCTGCGTCACGCCATTGCCGGGCAGGTCGCCGGGGCCGGCAAAGGCTCCGTCCGTTTCGTCCTCATCGATTTCGGACGGGTGACCGGACTCGATTCGTCGACCGTCCTCAGCTTCATCCGCCTCGCCCAGGTCGCCGAGCGGGAGGGCATCACGGTGGTGCTTTCATCGCTGTCGCCGGACGACCGCGAGGCGATGCAGCGCGGCGGCCTCGAGCCAGGCGCCCACCTGATATTCGGCGACGATATCGAGGCGGCGCTGCAATGGTGCGAGGACTCGCTTCTCGCCGAGGCGCGCCCCGACTTTGCGACGACCGGCCCGCGGCCGCTGGCGGCGCTGCTGGGCGGCCTCCTCGAGGATGAGGCGATGGCCGCCCGGCTGGCGCCCTATCTGGACATGGTGACGGCTCCGCCGGCGACCACGTTGATCGAGGAAGGCGCGGACTCCGACGACATCTTCCTGATCGAATCCGGCCATGCCGCGATCAGGACCCGATCGAAGGCGGGGACGACGATCCGCCTGTCGACGATCGGCCCCGGCGCCATCGCCGGCGAACTCGCCTACTACCTCCACGCACCCCGCACCGCCTCCGTCGTCAGCGAGGACGAGATGCGGGTCTGGCGGCTGAGCCGGGCGTCGCTCGACCGGCTGAAGCGCGAGGCCCCGGATGTCGCGCTCGCCCTCCACGAGGCGATGGCCGCGATGCTGGCGGGGCGGCTCGACAGCACCAACCGCATCCTCCGCTTCCTCGCCGACTGAAGCGATTGGGGCGACGGTCAATATGACACTTCCGTGACGGAGAATCCGTGTAGTCCCTTCCCGGTCATCGGCGGCTTTCTGGCCGGCTCGGGCTGGCTGATCATGCTCGGCGGTGTCGGCGTCGTCGCCGGTCATTCGGTAGACCGGCCGCGGAGATCGCCCATCTCGCCGATCCCTCGACGCTCCTGAGCTTAGACGCGGCCTTCGGCTTCGTCGCCCTGGTCGCGCTGCTAGAAGAACCGCCTGCCAGACCGACTTCGTGCGTCCCGGCGCTGGCGCTGGTCGCGATCGTCGTTTTCAACCTCGTGACAACCGCCGGCGGTAAAAGACGACGCGGCATTGCGCGACGACGGCTGGCTGATCGCGGTCGCCGACGGCCATGCGCTGTGGCCGCCGGTAACGCTCGCCGACATCGGCTCAGATCGACTGGCAGCGCGATCGCCGGAGAGCTGTTCAGTCTGCCGACCGTGGTCATCCTGACCATCGTCGCGGTGCTGATGAACGCCACCGGGATCGAGATGCGATTCCCGCGGCGACATCGACCTCGACCGTGAATTGCGATCGGTCGGCCTGCAGAACCTGCTTGGCGGTCGTCGGCGGCGGCATGCCGGGCTTCCACTCGGTTTCGCTGACCGGGCTTTCGATCGCGTCTCGGCGCCGCCGGCGCCGATCGTCGGCCTCATCGTCTCCGGCTTCTGCGTTGCCGCCCTGATCTTCGGCGACGTGGTGCTGGCGCTGGTGCCGACGCCGCTCCTCGGCGGGCTGCTGATCTGGATCGGATTGACGCTACTCATCGAGCTGGCTGGTGCGCTCCTACAGCGCGTCTGTCGCTCATGGGAATATGCTGGTGATCGTCCTGATCTTCCTGGTGATCGTCGAGCGCCGGCTTCGCCTGGGGGAATCCTCATCGGGCTGGTCGCCGCCGCGATGCTCTTCGTCGTCGAATATGGCCGCGTCGAGATCGTCCGCCACATGATGACCGGGCAGGACTACCAGAGCAGCAACGACACCTCCGAGGATGCGCCGGGAGACCCTGCGCGCGGTCCGGCGACGCGATCCTGATCGTCCGGCTCCAGGGCTTCCTGTTCTTCGGCACCGCCGATCGCCTGCGCAAGAGCATCCAGCAGCGCATCGAGAGCCACGTCGGCACCGCCGATCCGCTATCTCGTGGTCGATTTCCGCCGGGTCAGCGGCCTCGATTCGTCGACCGTCGTCAGAGCTTCACCCGCCTCGCACAGATGACCGGCCCCGACGGCTTCGCTCTGGTGCTCTGCGGCATGTCCGAGGACAATCCGCACGGCCATGGTGCGCGGCGGACTGGCGCAAGGCAACCAGACCCATGTCCGCTTCAAGACCGACCTCGATCATGGCCTCGAGTGGTGCGAGAACGAACTCCTGACCGAGGTGGCGCCGCAGGTCATCGGCGATACGCCGGTGCGCGGTCGCCGACCTCATCGTCGAGGTGATCGGGAACCGGACAGCTCGCCGACGCGCTCATGCCGCATCTCGAGCGCGTCGAGATCGGCGCCGGCGACAAGCTGATCGAACAGGGCACGCCGTCCGACGACATCTATTTCGTCGAACAGGCGGCGTGCTACTTGCCCGCCTCTTCGCCCCGGCATTCGACCCGGTCGACATAGCCGAAGAGATCCTCGCGCGGGATCGCACCCACCGTCTCGATCCGGCTGTCCATCGCGTTGTCGCGATTGTCGCCGAGCACGAAATACGCGTCATCCGGCACGACGAAGACCGCCGTGTTGTCGAGAAAGCCGGTCGGATCGATATCCAGCGTCCGGTAAGTGACACCACCGGGAAGCGTCTCGCGATAGAGGTCCGCGGGATTAGCTCTGCCGCCGTAGGTCTCTGGCAGGTCGTAGTCGCCGACGTCGGCCCGGTCGACCGCCTCGCCGTCGATCAGCAGAGCGCCATCGATCATCTGGATGGTATCTCCGGGCAGCCCGACGATGCGGTGGACGTTCTTCACGTCCGGATTCCGCTGGCCGACATAGACCGCAAGGTCGCCACGCGCCGGCCCGCGTTCGGCCGTATAGGGCAGCGTGACGATCGCGTCGCCCGGCATGAGTTCCGGCATCCCCGAGCCCGAGGGAATCGTGAAGACCGTCGCGGCCGGATCGGTCACCGCCAGAGTCAGCATCAGCAGCGTCGCGCACATGGCGCAAGGAAAGCACGGGAAAGTGGCAAGAATCGAGCATTGCGCCGCTATCCGGTCCCTCCCAATGATCCCCCTTGCCGACAAACGGATTCAACCGGCGGACGCGACCTTGTCCGCGACGCCCATCGCCCCGGCGATCTTGAGGAAATCCTCCCCCGACACCTCGAAACTGCCGCGCCGGAACGCCATGCCCCACGAGCGCTGTCCCCGCGTGAAGGTGAGTTGATCGAGCAGCGGCCGGATCGGCGCCTCGTCGGCGGCGAGGAAATCGACATCGCGCCGGACCGGATGGAAGCCGCCGCCCATGTCGCCCGCATAGGGCTCGCCCGGCCTGATCCGGCCGATCGCCGTGAAGGCCTGCACCGGCTCGCCGCCGCGCATTTCCGTCCGTCGGCGAATAATAGGCGATCCAGTCGCCGGGCGAGAGCCGCCGCACCGGCCCGGCCTTGCCATGCGAAAGCTGGCAGAACCCGCCGGCGACCCCCTTCATCACATGGTCGCGCGAGGCGACCGCAATCCAGTAGCGCGCGTTCGACATGACGGCAGGTTAGCACCGCGGTATGTCAGGGCGTGTCAGGAGCGCCGACGGTCGGCATGGCCCGGCCGATTCCAATCGAGGCATCGATATTGCGAAACTCCCATTTTGGGAGTATTCTTGACCATGCATGTCGTGAAGAAGAAGACGCTTCAGGACTTCTGGCAAGCGCATCCTGCCGCCGAGATGCCGTTGCGGGCCTGGCTCAAGGATGCGGAAAGAGCAGAATGGCGAACCTTCCATGACATCAAGGCCTACGCCGGAACCGCCGATTTTGTCGGAGACAATCGCGTCGTGTTCAACATTGGCGGCAACAAGTTCCGACTCGTGGTCCTGTGCTTGCTGGCGAAAGGGCGGCTTTACGTCCGTTTCGTCGGGCGCCACGCCGACTACGATCGGATCGATGCGCGAAGGATTTGACCGATGAAGCCAATCAGGACCGAAGCCGATTATCGGAAGGCGGTGAAACGCATCGACCGGCTTGCCGTGCTGCCCGATGCGGAGATGAACGAGGAACTCGAACTGCTGTCCATCCTCGTCATGGCCTACGAGGACGAGCACGTCCCCGACGTGCCGATGCAGCCGCTCGACTATCTGAAGGCCTCGATGGACAACCGCGGCCTGACCCAGACCGACCTCGCCCGTCTGCTCGGTTCATCGAGCCGCGCGGCTGAAGTCCTCAACGGCAAGCGCGAGCTTTCGAAGGCCATGATCCGCGCCCTGGCGCAAGACTGGGGTCTCGACGCCAACACGCTGATCGGCGCCCGGCGGGCGGCATAAACGGGGATTGTCGAGCCACCGCGTTGGAACACGCTGGGGACTTTGGCCGAAGAACGCTGCGCCGAATTCTTTTGGCTCCCCCTGAGAGCGGAATGACGTGAAATTAGGTTTCGAAGAATTCGAAAGTCGAATACGCCAGCGGCTCGCAGAACGCGCGGGTTTGGACGGAGCGCTGGGTCTCCGATTGGATTTACTGCCCGAACTGCGGAAATCAAAGTGTCAATCAGTTTCCGGCAAATCCTCCCGTCGCAGATTTTTATTGTGGCTCGTGCCAGGAGCAATTCGAGCTAAAGAGCCAGAAGAAACAATTCGGCGCAAAGGTGCTCGATGGCGCCTTTCACACAAAGCGAGAACGACTTCTATCCTCTGACAATCCAAATCTGCTTGCTACTGAATTACGACCTCGCTCAACGGGAGGTCAGGAGCGTTTGCGTTATCCCGAAGCATTTTTTCGGGCTCGATATCATTGAAGAAAGAAAGCCGCTGGGCCCTCATGCAAGGCGGGCAGGTTGGATCGGATCGAACATTCTGTTGAACCGGATTCCTGACGCCGGCAAAATATTCTTCGTTCGAAACGGCGAGCCCCAGCCGAAGCAGACGGTTCTATCGCAATGGGAACAGACCTTATTTCTGAGGGACGAAGGAGCCGAGAGTACGGGGCTGGCTTTTGGAGGTAATGAGATGCGTGGAAATGCTCGGAAAGGTTGAGTTTTCAGCTTGAAGAAGTGTATGATTATGAAAGTCATCTCGGTCGCAATCTACCCAAACAACAGAAACGTCAGACCCAAGATAAGGCAGAAACTGCAAGTCCTCCGCGACCATGGGTATTTGGAATTTCTGGGAAACGGGCGCTATCGGCTTCGTTCTTGATCACAGACGGAATTTCATCGGGGAATGGCCTGGTTTCTCAATCACTACAAATGCGATCGCTGCGGACACCGAGATGGTCCGATGAATGGTCGTGCATGTGCGATGATGATTGCCCCGATTGCAGAGACGTGCGAGAGAGCGCAAACGGACATTGTCGCCGAGTGGCTGATAAGTCAGCGAAAAAAACGACCTGACCGCAGATCGATATACCAGCGGAACTAGTTCGAGACTTACGTCGTGTTGGAGCTTTCTACCACATATAAGCGACAGTATTAAATTGCGAAGGCGCTCAAAAACATCGCCCCGACGAAAGTTATCGAGTTAAGTTATGACGCTCGATTAATGGTACAATGAGGACCCGTTCTCGGATGGCTCGTCGAGGATATCTTCTGGATGTCGCCGATCTTAGGCTGACCGAGTGGCATCGCTTGTTCCCTATTCGTCGTGGTAGTCGACGATCTCCACATTCGATGGGCCCTTGCTGCGTCGCTGCCAATCGAAACAGATTCGCCATTGCATGTTGATGCGAATACTGAACTGCCCCTTCCGCTCACCTTTCAACGCTTCGAAGCGGTTGCTCCGCAGCGCGCGCAGGTCGGTGATATCGGTCGCGGCATCGAGAACCCGCAGGCGCTTGCGCGCCTGAAGCTCAAACGCACGAAACGCTGCGACATCGCCTCCGCGAGCAAACGTTTCGGTGCGCTTGTCGCGGAAGCTCAGGATCATCGGGCAAAGCTAGGAACTATGACGCAAGACGTCAAGCGTCACGCCACGTCTACCGCGTCAGCGGCTTGTACTTCATCCGGTGGTGGTTGACCGAGTCCGGCGCCGAGCCGGCGGATCTTGTCCTTTTCGTAGTCCTCGAAATTGCCCTCGAACCATTCGACATGGCTGTCGCCCTCGAAGGCGAGCATGTGGGTGGCGAGGCGGTCGAGGAACATGCGGTCATGGCTGATGATCACGGCGCAGCCGGCGAATTCCTCCAGCGCCTCTTCGAGCGCGGCGAGCGTTTCGGTGTCGAGGTCGTTGGTCGGCTCGTCGAGCAGCAGCACGTTGGCGCCCGATTTCAGCATCTTGGCCAGATGCACGCGGTTGCGCTGGCCGCCTGACAGCGAGCCGACCTTCTGCTGCTGGTCGCCGCCCTTGAAGTTGAAGGCGCCGAGGTGTAGGCGCGCGAGTTCATCTCGCGCTTGCCGAGATAGAAGACCTCGTTGCCGCCGGAGATTTCCTCCCAGACCGTCTTGTTGGCGTCGAGGTCGTCGCGGCTCTGGTCGACATAGCCGAGATGGACGTTGTCGCCGACGCTCGATCGTGCCGGCATCCGGCTTTTCCTGGCCGGTGATCATGCGGAACAGCGTCGTCTTGCCGGCGCCGTTCGGGCCGATGACGCCGACGATGCCGCCCGGCGGCAGCTTGAAGGTGAGATCGTCGATCAGCAGCCGGTCGCCATAGCCCTTGGAGACGCCCTCGACGTCGATGACGTTCTCGCCGAGCCGCTCGCCCGGCGGGATGATGATCTGCGCCGTCGCCGGGCGCGCGCTCCTCGTTGACCTTGACCAGTTCGTCATAGGCCCGGATACGCGCCTTGGACTTGGACTGGCGCGCCTGCGGGCGATGGCCCGATCCATTCCTGCTCGCGCTCGAGCACCCTCAGGCGCGCCTCGTCCTCGCGCTGCTCCTGGGCGAAGCGCTTGGCCTTCTGCTCGAGATAGGCGGTGTAATTGCCCTCGTAGGGAATGCCGCGGCCGCGGTCGAGCTCGAGGATCCAGCCGGTGACGTTGTCGAGGAAATAGCGGTCATGGGTGATGATCAGCACGGCGCCGGGATATTCGCGCAGGTGCTTTTCGAGCCAGGCCGTCGGTCTCGGCGTCGAGATGGTTGGTCGGCTCGTCGAGCAGCAGCAGGTCCGGCTGGCGCGAGCAGCAGCCGGCACAGCGCGACGCGGCGCTTCTCGCCGCCCGAGAGCGTTGTCGACGTCGGCATCGGCCGGCGGGCAGCCGAGCGCGTCCATCGCCATCTCGACCTGGCTGTCGAGGTCCCAGAGGTTCTGCGCGTCGATCTGGTCCTGGAGCTTGGCCGCCTCGTCCGCCGTCTCGTCGGAATAGTTCATCATCAGTTCGTTGTAGCGGTCGAGGATCGCCTGCTTGGCGGCGACGCCGAGCATGACATTGCCGCTCACGTCCTAGCGCCGGATCGAGCTGCGGCTCCTGCGGCAGGTAGCCGACCTTGGCGCCCTCGGCGACCCAGGCCTCGCCGTTGAATTCCTTGTCGAGCCCGGCCATGATCCTGCAGCAGCGTCGACTTGCCGGCGCCGTTCGGGCCGAGCACGCCGATCTTGGCGTCCGGGTAGAAGCGAGAGGTTGATGTTTTCGAGGACCTTCTTGCCGCCGGAATAGGCCTTGGTCAGGCCGTGCATGTGATAGATGAATTGGCGCGCCATGAATGGTCTCCGCCGGCCCGCGGCTTGCGGGCGCCGGCTCGTGATGGGATGGATCGAAAGGATCGGCGGGCCTCATTAAGGGATAAGGACCGCCCGGCGCAAGGGCGGCCACGATCCCCGCCGCCTCAGTCGAAGAAGTCGGTAACCGGCTCGGCGAGTTCTTCCGGGTCGCGCGGCCCGTCGAGCCGGCGCCAGCCGGCGAGGTCATCGGCGAATTCGCCGCGATGAAGCCAGCCTAATGCCTGCTTTGAAAGGCGGACGGGTCATGGTGCCCGACGGCCTCTCTCGCCGCCACGGCGTGCCTCGCACGCAACTCGCTCCGCCTCCGAGTCGGCGGGGCGATCGACGGCGGTGGCCGCTCCTCAGAAGAGGACGAAGTCGTCGGCGTGGAGCGAGGTTCCCTTGTCGACCTTGGCGAACAGCACTTGGCTGCCGTCGTCGCCCTTCTTGGCGTACCAGATCTTGCCCTCGCCCTTGTCGTAGACGACCTGGCCCTTGCCGCCGTCCGCCTTGCTGCCCTTGGTGAAGTGGCTCGACTGGAGCGTGCCTGAGCCGCCGAGCGCGCCGAAGATCGCATCGTCGAGGTAGATCAGGTCGGCGCCTTTGCCGAAGTCGGTGACCTTGTCGACGTTGTTGCTGCCGAGGCTGGTCGAGAAGACGAAGCAATCGGCGCCGACGCCGCCGGTCAGCTTGTCGTTCTGTTGCTGGCCGTCGAGCTAGTCGTCACCTTTGCCGCCCTTGAGCAAGTCCTTGCCCTTGCCGCCCTGCAGGGTGTCGTCGCCGCCGTTACCCTTGAGCACGTCGGCGCCCTTGTTCCCCTTGATCTGGTCGTCGCCGGCAAGGCCGCTGAGGGCGTCCGCCCCGCCCTTGCCGTTGATCATGTCGTCACCTTCGGTGGGCAGCGATTCCCCGGGTCCCGTATTGGACGCGTCGACCAGTATCCGCGCCGCTGGTGCCGTTGATGACCACGCCCTCGGTGGTCAGCACAATGTCGTTGCCGTCGCCACCCTTGTAACTGATCGAGAAGATGCTGTTGTCGACGACAAACCTTGTGCCTTCCGACAGCCCGTTGAAGTTGCCGGAAACGGCATGGGACTGGAGACTGGAGACGATGGTGAAGGTGTCCCCGACATCGGGGGCGAACCCGTCGATCAGCGATAGGTCGAGCGTGGACCCTGCAATGGCGGTGAACCCGTCGACTCCCGTGACGACTATCTGATCATAGCTGGTGCCGGCGGTCGTGCCGCCGAGTTCGACTTCGAAGGTCGCCGAGACTTGAATGAGCAGCGACCCGATGGTGAGCTGTCCGGCGCTGTCGCCGGGCGCCAGCGTACCGCCGGGGTCGACAAAGGTCGTGCCGACCGTGCCGTTGCCGCCAAGGGTGGCGCCTGACTGGACTGTCGTCGTCGCCGTACTGGCGATCGAGCCGTCGACCTGCAGCAGGCCGGCGGCGACCACAATTCCGCCGACGAAGGTGCCGTTGGTCCCGCCGAGAACGAGTGCGCCGTCGCCCGACTTGGTGAGGATGCCGTCGCCGGCGAGCAAGTCGTCGTCAGCGAAGCTGAGCGTATCGCCGTCGCCGACGGCAAGCGTCACGTTGCTGCCGGCGCCCTGGAGGAAGAACACCTCGCCATGGGCCTCGCCGCCGGTCGCCCCGCCCTCCCCGGTGGAGGTACCGCCGGTGACGGCGTAGCTACCGGTGAAGTCGCTGTCGTCGATGATCAGGGTGCCGCCGTCGCGGACGAAGATCGCGCCACCGAGCGCTGCACCGCCGCCGCCGTCGGCGACGGTACTCGTGGTGGAACCGCTACCGCCTTCCCGCCGAAGCTGCCGCCGGCGCCTCCCTCACCCCACCGCCGCCGCCGCCACCACCGAAGCCGCCGTCGCCCCCGGTCTGGCCGAGAACACCCCGGGCGCCGCCGCCGCCGCCACCGCCAAACCCGCCGGGCCCACCGACGCCCGCGGTGCTGTCGACTAGCGAAGCTCCCCCACCGCCGCCGAAATCGCCGCCGGCCCCACCGAAGCCTCCGCCTCCCCCACCCCCGCCCCCGCCAAGGCCGCCCGGGCCGCCAGAACCGGTCGAGACATTGCCACTGCCGCCGCCGCCGCCTGAGTCAAGCCCGGCCCCACCGCCCAGACCACCTCCGCCGCCACCGCCACCAAGCTCG
This sequence comes from uncultured Alphaproteobacteria bacterium, assembly GCA_963812275.1. Lineage (GTDB taxonomy): Bacteria > Pseudomonadota > Alphaproteobacteria > Rhizobiales > Kaistiaceae > Bauldia. The sequence goes on from CAWEUQ010000004.1 coordinate 586,606, forward strand.
GCGGCGGCCCCCGATCCGGCCAAGTTCGCGCCGGTATAGTCGCCCCCGTCACCGCCTTCGGGAGCGCCGCCGGCGCCACCGGAACTGCCCGTAGCGCTGGCGCCGTCTACGGTTGACCCGCCCCCGCCGCCTCCGCCGCCACCGCCTGCGAGATTGTCACCGCCGCCGCCGCCTGCGCCTTCCTGACCGCCGCCGCCGCCTCCACCGTCGTCGCCATCGCCGCCTTTGCCGAACTCGCCGCCGCCGCCGCCGCCGCCATAGCCGCCGTCGCCGCCGTCGCCCTCATAGCCGCCACCGCCACCACTCCCATTATCTTCGGACCCGCCGTCCCCACCGAGGCCGCCGCCGCCGCCACCGCCGCCGAAGGCGGAGGAGCCCAGGGCGCCAAATCCCCCGTCGCCACCGATTGCCGTTGCATCGGCGATCTCGACCGCGCTCAGCGTCACCACCGCGCCGCTGTTCACGAACACCGCCGCACCGGCGCCAAGGCCGCCGCCGCCGCCCGTGGCGCCGCCAGATGGGTCGCCAGCGTCACCTCCGTCACCCCCTATCGCCATCGCATTGGCGATGGTCACGTCACTGATCGTCACCAGGCCGCTCTCGACGAAGAACACCCTGCCCTTGTTGTCGGCGTCGATGGTGGTGCCACCGCCGTCGAAGGTGATGGTGTGGACGCCGTCGCCGCGGATCATCGGCAGCGATTTGGTGAGCGTGATCGATCCAGTGATGGTGATGACGTAGTCGTCGGCGACCACCCCATCGGTGGCGAAGTCGTTCGAGACCTGAAAGATCGCGTCACGAAGTTCGGCCTCGGTGCTGACGGTGATCGTTGTCGTCACGACTGCGTTCTCCCAAGTTGCATTGTCCGAGCCCAAACGGCCGGGCTGCCGATACTCGAAACAACCGACGCGCCAGCACACAAATCCGGCATCGCGAGCAGGGTCGACGCGGCCGCCCCACAGACACCGCGATTGAACAGGGTCAATGTTTCAAGCGGGCGTCGCGGCGGAGGGGAATTGTTTCAACAGTAACAGCACGCGCGACGGTGCTGCCCGGAGCGGCCGGGCCGTCGATATCGCCGCTGTTCCAGCGCCGGCCTTGCGAGTGGGCCCAGCTCTTTGTGGCGATCGAGGATCGCCTGCTTCTTCGCCACCCCTTCCATGACATGGGCGACGAAGCCTACGAGAAGAGCCTGGCTCCCCCCGAACATGGTCACCAGGATAGCCTTGGCGTTGCTGGTCCTCGGCGCCGGTGTCGTCATATTCTCCCCGACATGGCCGGAGCGGCGGGCCGATCCAATCAGGCGGCTTGCACGGACCGTCGCGGCGGCGCCGCCATGCGCATCAGCGCGACCATCGCGACGATGGTCGCCGACATAGGCGACGAGCTGCGGCCCCGTCGGCTGGTCATTGTAGCCGACGAGGGTGTGGAGGATGATGCCGACGATGCTGGACTGGGGCAGCAGCCAGCCGGTATCCCAGAACGGCACGCCGAACACGCAACAGCCCCGCCGCCTGGAGATAGAACACCGCCTGCGCCGCCATCCCCGCCGCAAGAGCGTGATCAGGATGCCGGTCACCCGGAAGATGTGGCGCGACGGGATGACCAGGAGGCCGAGGTAGCTGAGCCCGGTCACCGCGGCGCCGCCGAGCACGCCAAGCAGCCCGCCGATCAGCAGGTCGTTGCCGGTCGTGCCGGAGGCGACGATGCCGTAGAGGAACAGCACGACCTCCGAGCCTTCGCGCAGCACCGCCACGCCGCAGACCACCGCCAGCGCCATCAGCGGCCGGCTCGCCGATGGCGACCGCGGCGCCGACGGTCTTGACATGGGCGGCGAGTTCGCGCCCATGCTTCGCCATCCAGGCATTGTGCCAGGCGAGCATGCCGACCGCGAGGATCAGGACGGTGGCGTTGAGCAACTCCTGGCCGGAGCCCTCGAAGGCGCCGGAAATCGCGCCGGCGAAGCCGGCGACAAGGCCGGCGCCGGCCAGACCGCCGAGCGACACCGAGCCCGATCCAGAGACCGCGGCCGGGCACCCCGCGCGTCGCCGCCAGGACGATGCCGACGATCAGGCCGGCCTCGATGACCTCGCGAAAGACAATGATGAGGGCGCCGATCACCGTTCCGTCACTCCGCCACGACCGTGCCGTGGGCCGTCTCCTGGTTGAATTCGCCGAAGAACGGATAGCTGCCGGGCTCCAGCGGGCCGAAGCGGACGATGCCGCTCAACTGGCCGGGAATGACCTTCTCGACCCTGAGCTCGCGCGACTCGAACTCCTCGGGCGTCGGGTCCTGGTTGTCGACGGTCAGCAGGATCGGCTCGCCGGCCGGCACGTGAATTTCGGCCGGCTGAAAAACGTGGTCCTTGATGACGACGGTCAGGTCGGTGTCGTCGGCCGCGGCGGCGGCGAGGGTCGCGGCCATCAGGATGACCGCCGCCAGGCCAATTGCCCGTCGCATGATCGTCGGCTTTCTTCGTTGCAGGTCGACGACCGTGTAGCCCCGTCCTCCGGTCCGGTGCAACCTCAAAGCGTTCATCAAGAAGCGGATGCCATGTTATTGAAATTATTCTAATTAAGGACTGGCGCGACAAGTCGTTGATCCACCGGAAGCCAAGCCGTCGCTTCGTGCCTCGCGCGCTGCAGGGATGCGGCGGGATGCCGCGCCCCCGTATCGCGGGCGTATTCCCTCGTCGCTCGGCAGCGCCGTGTCCCAACCGGCTCTCCAGGCGGCAGCCGGCGCGGGTCGCGCCGGCTGGTTCCCAAGGCTATGGCGTGACCGTGAACTCGGTCCACATTCCGGCGGCGTAGTGGCCCGCCACGTTGCAGATCAGCAGGTATTTCCCCGGCTGCAGGTTGAGGGTCAGGGAGCCGGACTGGCCGGGCTCGAGTTCGGAGACCTCGCCCTTGTCGCCCGCCTTGTCCTCGTCGACCCGCTGTTCGCTGGCGACATAGGGCAGCGGCTCGCCGGGCTTCGCCAACTGGATCACGATCATCTCGTGGATCGTGTCCTTTGAATCGTTGGTGACCTTGAACGCGACGATTCCATGCGGCGCGGTGTCCGTCGACAGCTTGATGCCCATGGTCGCCTTGGAGAGGTCGACGCCCGGCGTCCCGTAGAGCAGGTCGGTCGGCATCTCCATGTCGGCGCCCTTGTCCCAGAGCGAGACATGCACCGTCGTCGCCGCCTGGCTCGCCGTCGGCAGGGTGGTGAACATCGCGACAGCGGCCACGGAAAGCGCCACCGTCTTCAGGAATTTCAGCATCATTTCTATCCTCCATCGTCCTCGGTCCGTTGGCTTGTCGACGGGCTTTGAAAACGGGGACGATGGCATGTTGACTGCGCCCTTCATGCCGCACGGTCATTGCGTCAGATCAAGCGATGAGCCGGCAAAGTGTCGCGCCAACCGTGGCGGGCGGGGATGGTTTCTCTACCCGTCATGGTCCGCTGGACCACCAACGCGTGGTGACTGTCCGGGCGAGTTGGACAAGCTCTGATTGCCTGTTTGGCTACGCCGCCTTCTCCCCCGCCTTCGGCCAGTAGGTGCCGAAGCACCAGACGTTGCCTTCCGGATCGCGGACGATGAAGTCGCGGCTGCCATAATCGCGGTCGGTCAGCCCCTCGAGAACGACGACGCCCGCGGCCTCCGCCCGCGCGAACAGGGCGTCGGGGTCGTCGACGACGACATAGGTCGACTTGGCGCCGGGGACGATGTCGCCCCCCACCATCGCGCCATAGGCATCGTCGGCAACGGTGCCGAGCATGATCATCGCCGAGCCATAGGCGAGTTCGGCATGCTGGACCTTGCCGGCTTCGTCCTTGTAGTTGGCGTGGACGCTGAAGCCGAAGATCCCGGTCAGCCAGTCGATCATCCGGGTCGCGTCGCGATAGCGGAAGGTCGGATAGATACGCGGCGGTTCGTTGGCGGCGGGCATGGCATTCTCCTCTCGCAATCGATGAGGATCGATTCATGCCATCGCTGCCCGGCCGACGGCTTGAACAAATGTTACCGCCCGGTCGGTACCCGCCGGCTAACGGCCACTCCGCCAGGCGCCGGGGGTTTCGCCGCCAAGCGCTACGAATTCACGGACGAGGTGGGCCTGGTCGGCATAGCCGCTGGCGGCGGCGACATCGGCCCAGCCGTCGCAGGCGCCGGCCTCGGCCATGGCCCGGGCATTGTTGAAACGGGCGATGCGGGCGACGAGCTTCGGCGCGACGCCGACCTCCTCGCGGAAGCGCGCGACCAGGTGCCTGCGGCTCCATTCCAGCTGCTCGGCGATTGCCGCGATGCGGATGCCGCCACCGGTCTCGACGATGCGGCGGTAGGCCCAGGCGATTGCGTCGCTCGCGCCCCGCCCCTCCACCAGCCGCGGGGTGATCGCCGCCTCGGCGATGGCGAAACGGCGGCGCCAGCTCCGTTCCGCGCCGAGGCGCTCGCGGAGCGCGACGATGGTCGGGTCCGCGAGGTCGTCGAGCAGCACCATCCGCTCGGCAAGCTCATGCATCGGCATGCCGAAGAAGCGGTAGGCGCCGAGCGGCGTCAGGTCGATCTGGAGGCAATGCGCGGCCCCGTGCGACCGGATATGCACGGGCGTGCCGGTCAGCCCGGCGGCGAAGCTGCCGAAACGGTCATCGCGGGTGGGCTGACGGCCGATCGCGATCTCGAAGGGCTCGCCGAAGCTGATGATGATCGGGACGATGAGCGACGCGGTCTCGGTCATGGCGACCGGACGCCGCACCGTCTCGCGATAACCGGAGATGCGCGCGACGAGCCCGGCGAGAAGCCGGCGGAACCGGATGCCGGAGGATGACATAGCCGGGATCGCCGCCGCCGTCCCTTTCCATGCCTTCCTCTGGATCGGCCACGGCCGGCTGCCCCCTACCCGTCGAGTTCCGGATAATGCCGGAAGATGCCGTCCTCGTTGAAGGCGATCCGGCGATTGCTGGCGAGATAGGCCTTGATCCGCGGCCGCGCGGCGACCGCGTCATGGAGCGTCGACCACCCGCTCATATTGCGGCTCCAGGCCCGCCATCGCCTTCGGGAAGGCATAGCGCAGCCCGGCGACCACCTGGAACAGCGACAGGTCGGCATAGGAAAGCCGCGCGCCGACCAGATGCTTCGCGCCCTTCGGGTTGCGGGCGAGGATCGTCTCGAACCATTCGAGGAATCGCGGCATGCGGTTGCTGCGGAAGGCCTCGGCCCGCCGTTTCGATTCCGGCTTCTGGTCCTCGTAGTAGAAGTCCCCGCCGAGCGGATGATGGGTGTCGTGCGCCTCGACGACGAGGTCGGCGATGGTGAGCTGGATCTGGTGCGTCCACAGCCGCGCCGCCTCGCTCTTCGGCGCCAGCCCGTGGCGGTCGCCGAGATAGAGCAGGATGTTGGCGGTCTGGCCGATGATCCGCTTGCCGTCCTTGAGGAAGGGCGGCGCGAAGGACGGCGTCTCGATGCCGGGGCCGTCCCACATCCGCATCAGCGCGCCGGCGCCGTCCTCCCGCGCCACGTCGACGGTAGTCGGCGCCCGCCTCCTCGAGCGCCAGGCGGACGAACTCGCCGCGCCCCTGTATGCCCGGCCAGTAATAGAGTTCGTAGGTCATGTGAGTCCTCTTCGACCCTTGGCAAGTCTCGCGAGACTACGCCAGCCCCAGCCATTTGGGGAGCGGCATCGATCAGACCTCGATCGTAGCCAGAGCACGGCGGAGCGCCGGTCCGGCTTCCTCGACGATCTCGCGGACGATCTCCGAAGCCGGCTGAAGGCGGCGAACAAGCCCGACGCCCTGCCCCGCCCACAGCGACAGATTGTCGATATCGCCGACGGTGTCCGGCTGCGGCGTCATGCAGCTGTAGCGGACAACGTCGCCTTCCGGCGTCTCGGCAAGTCTCTCGCCCTCTCCCGGCCGATGGCCGCTGCTCGGGCCGACCGGCCCGCTCCCATGCATCAACCGTGTCGTTGCGCAGCGTCCGGTGCGGCCCGTCGGGCCAGCCCACGTCGAAGAGCGTGCCGTAGTAGGTGGAGGTCTCGTCCGCCGCAGCCAGGCACTCGCGATATCGTCGGTGGATGGTGGCCTCGTGGCTCATCAGAAAACGCGTACCGATCCACGCTGCCGAGGCGCCCAGCGACAGGACTGCCGCCAGACCGCGACCGTCGGCGATCCCGCCTGCCGCCACCACCGGCACCGCGCCGACGGCATCGACGACGACCGGCACCAGCGCCAGCGTCGTCACCTTTCCCCAGACGTGACCGCCCGCTTCCCACCCCTGAGCCACGATGACATCGGCGCCACTGTCGACCGCCCTGCGCGCCTCCGCCGCGCTGCCGACCGTTTGCATGACCAGGGCGCCGCCCTGGTGCGCCCGCTCGATCATCGCCGCGTCGAGGCCCCAGAACATCGAGACGATCGGCACGGCTTCGTCCAGGCAGACTTCGAGCCGCTCTTCCTGAGGCCAGTTGAGGTTGAGGTTCACCGCAAAGGGTCGCGGTGCCAGCTTCCGCACCGCGCGTATCTGTTCGCGCACCTGTTCGGGTTTGCCTTCCCATAGCGGAATACAACCGAGGCCGCCGGCATTGCTGACCGCGGCGGTAAGCTCGGGCCCGACCGCGCCCCCCATCGGGGCAAGCACCACGGGCACGTCGACACCAACACGCTCACAGAATGGATTGGCCATGTTTCGCCTCCTCTGCCACGAGACTATAGGCGTCGAGCGGCAGTTCGCCAGCAACGGTCGAAGGTCGTCGTTGCGGGTTCGGGCAACCGACAGTACGCTTCCGGCAAATCGTCATGGAGCACCGCCATGTGCCGCAATATCCGCACGTTGTTCAATTTCGAGCCGCCGGCGACGGACGAGGAAATCCGCGCCTCGGCGCTGCAATTCGTCCGCAAGCTCTCCGGCTTCAACAAGCCTTCCAGGGCGAACGAGGCCGCCTTCCAGCGGGCGGTGGAGGAGGTCTCGGCGGTCGCCCACAGGCTGCTGGAGTCGCTCGAAACCCAGGCCCCGCCGCGCGACCGCGAGGTCGAAGCCGCCAAGGCCCGGGCGAGAGCCGCCGAGCGTTACGCCAGCTGACGTCGCCTACTTCTCTTCGCCCTCGGCGGTCATCACCACGAAATCGTCGCCGCTGCGCGTGTCGGCGCTGAGCGGTTCGTCGGTGATGATGAACAGCATGCCGGGCGCGATGCGGTCGGCGATCGCCGCGGTGACATTCGGCGGCGCCTTGATCCGGTTCATGGTCAGCGCGTCGGGCACGCTGACCTGCTCGTCCTTGCCCTCCTGATAGCCGATCGCCTCCCAGCGCAGGCCCTCCGCGTCGGTGCCGACGCCGGACAGGACGAAGACATTCGACGGGAAGGGTTCGTCCGGCCGGTCGATGACGACCGGGCCTTCGGCGACGATCTCGCCATTCTGGAGGACGATCGCCCGCGATTCCTGGCGCGACACCAGCACCGAGGTCACCGGGTGCTCCTCCGGGTTGTCGGAAAGGTAGGCCCGCTCCGCCCGCCTGAGGGGCGCCAGCGCCTTGGCCGAATAGAGCTGACCGACGACGTTGGGATTGAACACCTGCTTCGGCGTCGAGAAGGCCGCGGCGACCACCACCGGCGTGCCGACGCGGGTCGCGCCGTAGAGCAGTTTGGCGAAATCGAGCGGCATCCGGACGCAGCCATGCGAGGCCGGATAGCCCGGCAGGTTGCCGGCATGGAGCGCGATCCCGCTCCAGGTCAGCCGCTGCATATAGGGCATCTCCGCGCCTTCATAGATGCTGGAAACGTGGTCCTTGTCCTTCTGGAGGATGGTGAAAACCCCGGTCGGCGTATCGTGACCGGCCTTGCCGGTCGAAACCGTCGTGACGCCGATCCTGACGCCCCGACGGTGGACATGCATGAGCTGGGCGCCGATCGAGACGATGATCGACACCGCACCGCGCTTTTGCGCCTCCGGCTCCCAGATGTATTGGCCGGGTTTAAGCGCCCGGACCGCGGCGGCGGTTGCGGCGATGCCCGGACGGGCGAGCAGCGCGCCGCCGGCAAGCCCGGCGAGAGCGGCCAGCGCGGCGCGGCGTGTGGGGAAGAGCGGTTCGAAGGTCATCGGCATCCTGTCGGCGGGCGTGGTTGATGAAACGGGGTGATTCTGCCCGATCTTATCGCCGAAAGCATGGCTTTTGCGCGAGAGGAACGCCATGGAAGCGACCGGGTTCGGCCATGAAAGGTCCGCAATCTGGTGTGCATAAGAAAGTCTGTTCTTGGGGGACATAGATGATCACTAACCGCCGGCAGCTCCAGAATCGTGGGACCCGGGCTCGTAACGACGACGAGCCGGTCGTCACCTATTCGCGCCTGGAGGCCGATCAGCCGAGTTCGCCGCATGGCTTCGATACCCATGAGCCAGCCACCCCGCTTTACGAGGCGGTGGAGGTTCCGCGTGCCCGGCGGCCGGCGCCGCGTGACGCGTTTATCGACGAGCCCGAGCTTCGCGCCGAGCGCGACTTCGACACCGGTATCGATCCCCTGGCGCCGGAGGACCGGCCGCGCCGGTTCCGCTTGCTGCTGATCTTCGGCATCGGCGCCATCGCGCTGGCCGCCGGTATCGGCGTGCTGGTGGCGATGCTCGGTCCGTCGGGTTCGGTGACCGCGACATCGACCGAGCCCGCCAAACCATCGCTCCTCGCCGATCCCGACGCCGCTGGCGACGGCGTCGCGCGGACCGCACCCAATATTCGCCAAATCCCGATGATCGAGAACGGAACCGACGCCCAGGGCGGCACGGTGGCGACCACGCCGTCGACTGAGGGCGAACCGGCGGTAGCGGTCGCGCCGCCCGCCCCACGTCCGCGACCCGACAACCCCGCCACCGCGACCGTCTCGACCGACCCCAACCAGAAGGCCGTGATCGCGCCGCAGCCGGAGACCGCCTCGGCGCCGGCACCGGGCAACGAAGACGATTTTCTCCGCAGGATCGAACAGACGCTGAACCGCGTCGAGGAGAAACCGGCGGCTCCGGCGACCGCGTCCGCCCCGGCCGTAACCCCCGCCCCGAAGGTGACCACGGTCCAGCCGATCCTCCCGGCCGACGCCAATATCGAAGCCCTGCCGCCCGGCGATGCCGCCCTCGATGGCGTGCCGATGGACGGCGGGGATGACGTGATGATGGATGGCGGCGGCATGATGGATGGCGGCGGTCCCATCGATTTCGGACTGGATGCCACCCCCGCGCCCGCTCAACCTGCACCGACGCTCGCCGGCCCGCTGCCGACCCCGCCGGCCAGCCTCGGCATCGACGTCCCGCTCGATGGCATCGCCGTCGATCAGCCGGCGCCGCCCCCGCCGGCCAAGAAGAGCGGCCCGCTGCAGCGCCTCTTCCCGCGCCTGCTTCCTCCGGCCGACATCCCCAACGTCGCGCCCGCTCCGGCCAACTGACGGATCGTTTCCATCCCGCGATCGTCATGGAACGGCAGGATCCCGGGGCTTTCGGGCCCGAGGGAATAGGCTTGCCGTTTCAGGCGGCGATGCTAGCTTGCGGCCCCCAGCTTCCCCCCCGCCCGAAGAGGCCCCTCCCATGACGCTGTCGCTCCACCAGGCATCGGTGACTGTCTATTCAAGGCTGCTCGGCCAGCTCCTCGTCACCATCGACAAGGCCGCCGCCCATGCCGAGGCCCACAAGATCGACCCGGCGGCGCTGCTCGACGCGCGGCTCTTTCCGGACATGTGGCCGTTCAAGCGGCAGGTCCAGGCGGCGACCAACCACGCCTTTCGCGGCGTCGCACGGCTTGCCGGACTGCCGATCCCGGAGATCACCGACGCCGCGACAAGCTTCGCCGACCTCAGGCAGCGGGTCACCGAGACGCTCGCCTTCGTCGAAGGCGTCGATGCTGCCGCCTTGGAAGACGGCACGACCCGCGAGATCACCTTCCCGATGGGCGGCGATCAGGCGACCCTGACCGGGGCGGACTATTTCCTGACCTTCTCCCTGCCCAACTTCTATTTCCACCTGACCACCGCCTACGACATCCTGCGCACCAACGGCGTACCGCTGGTCAAGGACGACTTCGTCGGCAAGGTCGGGTAAAGCACTCGCCTCAGAAGCGGACGCCGGCGGTGAAGCGGAACCGAACCCCGGGGTCCGTCCCCTTCACCGTATGGAGCCACGGCGCGGCGACATAGGCGGTGACGGCGCCGCGCCGGCCGACCCGGCTGCGGATGCCGCCGCCATAGGAGCCGAGCGCGGCGAATTCGTAGTCAGCGACGCCGGGGTCGTTCCACACCGCGCCATAGTCGGCGAAGGCAAAAATCGCGAATCCGGGCAGCCAGTCGATGCCGGTATCGATCGGCCGGCTGAGTTCCAGCGCCGCCGCGACGCCGTCCTCGCCGGTGATCGTCGAGCCGTCGAAGGCGCGGCCGTAATTCTCGCCCCCGACATCGAACTTGACCGCCGAAGGCAGGTTGGTCAGCGCCTTCTGGCCGGAGAATTGCAGCCGCGCCGAAGCCACGTCGCCAAGGTCGCGCGACAGGCTGCCGTCGAGCGAAACGAAGCGGAAGTCGGCGTTCTCGCCGTTCGAGCCGAGATCGTCGAGCCCCTGCGCCAGCGCGACTTCCATGATCAGCGCCGCGCCGGCGATGGTGTCGTCGTAGGTGGCGCCGGCGGTGATCCAGCGGTTGTATTCGCGGGTCGCCGGGTCGCCGCCGATGTCGACCGAGACGTTCTTGGTATTGAGCGCCAGCGTACCGATCAGGCTGCGCTGGATCCGCCGCATGAAGGCGTAGTTGAGATAGACCTTGCCGAACGTCGTCTCGGCGTGAACGTCGAGGGCGGCGAGATCGCCGCCGGGGTCGGACCAGACCTGGCCGGCCTCGTAGCCGGCCGAGAAACCGCTCGGGCCGAGCTGGAAGATCTGCGACAGCCGCAGGAAGACCAGTTCCTCGGGCTCGAGCGGATTGGTCACCGCCAGCAGGTTCGTGCCCTCGAACTGGCCGAAGACGTCGTTGAACCGGGCATTGATCGACGCGGTCAGCGGCCCGGTCTCGTCGTTGCCGTAATTGTCGAGCCGCCCCATGATCACCTTGCGGTCGAAACCAACGGTCAGCACCAGGCGGCCGGCGCCGGGCTCGTCGACGATCTTCGAGAGTTGCGCATCGAGCGTCACCCCGGCGAGATCGGCCATCAGCAGCAGATAGCGCTCGAGCCGCGAGATGCGGACCGGCACCATCGCGACGATCTTGTCGATATACGGTGCGAGCTTCCGCTCGAGGTCGGGATGGTCGCCGGCGATCACCACCTCGCGGATATAGCCTTCGTAGACCCTGATCTCGATCCGGCCGTCGCTGAAGTCCTGCGGCGGCGCCAGCGCCAGCCCGTAGATGTCGTTCTGCCTGTAGATCTCGCCGATGCCGTCGAGCACGCGGCGGAGATCGGCGAGCGAGACCTCACGGCCGAGCATGTCCTGCCAGAGCGGCGCGAGTTTCTCGGGTGATACGGAATGCGCCCCCACCAGGTCGATCGCGGTCAGCCTGAAACGGACCGTCTCGAGCTGGCCCGCCGGGATGCCGGCGACGCCCGCGTCGACGGTTATGCCGATCGACGGCGGCCGCCGCGGCGGCGGCTCGAACCGCTCGATCACCGTGGTGAGGTTGTTGGCGGCCTCCTGCGCCGTCTGGGCGAAGGACGGCCCGGCGCATGATGCGAAGATCAGCGCGGCCGCAGCGAGCGCGAGGATTGGAGAGCCAGGCCTCCCCGAACCACATTGGCTGCTCGCTGCGCGAATCATCGGCCTCGCCCCCTGTCCCCACGCGAACACTTTCGCACAACCTGGCGCCAGGCAAGCCCCGTCATGGTTCGCTCATGGGAGGCTGCGCGTCCCGGCTTCCCAAGGCAGGGGCGAGGCCGATCAGTCCCCCGGGCGGACGAGCTACTCCGTCTCGCACATCACCCGGCCCTCGGACGACCACACCATCGGTTCCCGCCGTTCCGATGCGCGGACCTCGTAGACGACCCGGTAGGTTCCACCATACAGGCCATCCTCGCCGCCCAGCGTCTCGACAACCAGGTCGACCGAAGCGGAGTCCTCCGGTGGCCGTTCGGCGTGGAACTTCAGCCTGACTTCGTCCTCGTCGACCCAGCTATGGATGAGGGCATCGTCAAGGGTCACCTTGCGCAGGTCATCCGGCACGCCGGCGATGAGAAACGCGAGCGAGGCGCGAAAGTTGAAGAAACTGCCGCCGGCTCCATGCGACATGCCGGTCTCGACCTCGAACCGGAGGTTCGCGTCCTCGGCGGTGCACCAGAGCCCTCCCGAGGCGGCGGCCGGCGCAGCGGTGGCCATCCATCCGACAATGGCGACGATCAGACAGCGCATGTCCCGTTCCTTCGGCATCGATTGTAGGGCCGGTTGGCCGAAGGCGTAACCGCCGATCCGCGAAGGGCTGCAACACGTTCAGCCGTCACCCTTTACAGCCGTTGCATCGATCGCCTCCGCCCACTAGGTTACATGTAACCATTCCGGAGTACTCGATGCCCACGAATCCGAAGCCCGGATCTTCACGCGACAAGGTCCGCGCGCATCGCGAAAGGCTGCGGGCGCAGGGCCTGCGGCCAATTCAGATATGGGTCCCGGATACGCGTTCGCCGGCATTTGCCGCGGAGGCGCACCGCGAGTCGCTCGCCATTGCCAACAGTCCTCACGAAGCAGACGACCAGGCCTTCATCGACGCCATCTCGGCGCCACTGGACGAATGAAGCGGGGCGAGATCTGGACCGCCTCGGGCGGCCCCGACTATGCCGGAAAGCCACGGCCGGTGGTCATCATCCAGGATGACCGCTTTGACGCGACCGCCTCGATCACCGTCTGTGCCCTGACCAGTTCGGAGGTTGAGGCGCCGGTTGCGCGACCGGCGATCGAACCGACCGAAACCAACGGCCTCCGTGTTTCATCGCGACTGATGGTCGACAAGATCACGACGGTGCCGAAGAAGCGCCTCGGCTACCGATTGGGCATGCTCGAGGACGAGGACATGACCCGGCTCGATCGCGCGATCGTAGTGTTTTTTGGGTTGGCCGGGTGAACGGACACACGGCGCAACGCCGCGCGACGGGCGATCGCGAAGGATCGTCGCGACGACACGGCGGAGTCCCGCTCGCCATCCCACGCAGGTCCAAGGGCCGTCTCGAAACACCTCGAGACAAATGCGTCCTTCGAGGCTCGGGCTTCGCCCTCGCGCCTCAGGATGAGGCAGGTGGTGGTTCAAGGAACGAACCTCCTCATGCTGAGGTGCGCGCCGAAGGCGCGCCTCGAAGCACGCGGAACGGCGATGCGGGTTTCGAGAGGAAGTCTCAGGCGGGCCGTTTCCGCTTCAGGTCCTGCATGTAGGAGCGAAGGACGGCGTTCATCCGCCGCTGATAGCCGCTGCCGTCCGCTCTGAAGAAATCGAGGACGTCCTCGTCGAGGCGGATCGAGATCGCCTTCTTCTTTGGCGGAACGACGACGGTCGCCTCCGACCAGTCGAAGTCGCGAAACTCCGCCCAGTCGGGATCATCAGCGATCGACGCCTCGATTTCGGCGTCGCTCAGCGCATCGACACGCGCCCAATCCGTCTTGCTCTTCGTGCGTTCCAACTGCCCGTCGGCATGCTCGATGATGAAAGTCCCGTCGGGAAGCGAGGTGACCAGACGGACGATGTCCTCATTGGTCTCATTATGCTTGCTCTTGCCCATAGGCCTGTCGCTCTTTCTTCCGCGCGATCCTCGCAGAGATGATCCGGACGGTGTCGCCACGTCTCACGAAGACCACCGCGACGTATCGTTCGCCAATCCGTCCCACCGCCACTTCGCGAACCTCACTTGTCTGCACGCCCGACCTGTGGATCCGGCAACCGGGATCGGCGAAAATCCGCATGGCATCGGTGAAATCGATTCCATGCTTCTCAATGTTTGACTTGCGTTTGGCTTCATCCCATTCGAAGCTCATCGAGTCTGTATATACATATGTATTACGGCCGACAACGCAAATCTCGTTGCTCGTCCAATTTCCCCCCTGTGGATAACTAGGACAACCGCCCCACGTCCGGCTGCCATCGCCTTGCCACGCTCCGCTGTCCTATAGTGGCCTGCACACCCGACACCGGACCGAATCACCCCGACGATGCGTTTCCCGCCGTCCTTCCTTGACGAAATCCGCGCCCGGCTGCCGGCCTCGGCGGTGATCGGCAAGCGGGTCAAGCTGAGGAAGCAGGGGCGCGAGTTCGCCGGCCTTTCCCCCTTCAATGCCGAGAAGACCCCGTCCTTCTACGTCAACGACCAGAAGGCCAAGTGGTTTGACTTCTCCGCCCAGAAGAACGGCGACATCTTCACCTTCCTGATGGAGACCGAGGGGATTTCCTTCCCCGAGGCGGTCGAGCGGCTGGCCAACGAAGCCGGCGTGGCGATGCCGGCCCGCGATCCGCAGGCCGAGGAGCGCGAGAAGGTCCGCGCCACGCTCCACGACGTGATGGAGCTCGCGACCAAATTCTACGAGGAGGCACTGCAGTCGCGCGCCGGGGCCGCCGCCCGCGGCTATCTCGCCAACCGCGCCATCGGGCCCGACCTGCAGAAGCGCTTCCGCATCGGCTATGCCCCGGCCGACCGCGGCGCGCTCAAGCAGCACCTCGCGTCGAAGGACGTCTCGCAGCAGCAGATGGTCGAGGCCGGCCTCCTGATCGCCGGCGACGACATCCCGGTCTCCTTCGATCGCTTCCGCGACCGCGTCATCTTCCCGATCGCCGATTTCCGCGGCCGGATCGTCGGCTTCGGCGGCCGTGCGCTCGCCCCCGACGTCCCGGCGAAATACCTCAACTCGCCGGAGACCGACCTCTTCCACAAGGGCGGCCTGCTCTACAACGGCGCCGAGGCGCGAAAGGCCGCCCACGACGCCGGCACGGTGATCGCGGTCGAGGGCTATGTCGACGTCATCCAGATGGCCGGCGCCGGCTTCGGCCATACCGTCGCGCCGCTCGGCACCGCGCTCACCGAGCGCCAGCTCGAGATCCTGTGGCGGATGGCGGACGAGCCGATCCTTTGCTTCGACGGCGACTCCGCCGGGTTGCGGGCGGCGGGCCGCGCCGCCGAACTCGCCCTCCCCTTCCTCCAGCCCGGCAAGAGCCTGCGCTTCGCGCTTCTGCCCGAGGGCCAGGACCCCGACGACCTGATCCGCGCCGCCGGCAGCCAGGCCATGGCCGAGGTCATCGCCGCCGCGCGGCCGCTGGTCGACCTGATCTGGTCGCGGGAAACCGAGACCGGCGTCTTCGACACGCCCGAGCGCCGCGCGGCGCTGGAGGCACGGCTCCGCGAGATCGCCCGCGCCATCGCCGACGAAAGCGTGCGCCGCCACTACAGCCAGGCGCTGACCGAGCGCCTCGCCGCCTTCTTCCCCGCGCCCGAGCCGCGTTACGCCGGCCGCCGCGCCGACTATGGCGACCGGTCGGGTTATCGCGAGCGCGGCTACGGCGGCGGTCGCTACGATCGCGGCGGCCCCCGCGGTGTCGCCGCGCAGATCCCGGTCTCCGACCGGCTGCGGCGGACCGGCATGCTCGCCCGTCAGGGCGCCCCGCCGCTCCGCGAGGCGGTGCTGGTGATGACCATGGTCGACCATCCGGGCCTGATCGCCCGCCATCTCGACGAGTTCGCCCATGTCGAGATCGCCAGTCCCGAGCTTTCGGCGCTGCGCGGCGAGCTGCTTGAAATCGTCGCAGCCGACCACGATGTCGAGGCCTCCGGGCTCCGCGGCCGGCTGGCGGAGTCCCGGTTTTCGGGACTTCTCGCCCGGCTCGACGCCCAGATCGCCGCCTGCGGGTTGTGGCTCGCCACCACCGCAGCCTCCGATGACGACGCCGAAAAAGGCTGGCATCAGGCCTTGACCTTGCACAGGCGGCAGCGGACGTTACATAAGGAACTCAAGGAAGCGGAGGCTGCGCTGGCGCGCGATGCCAGCGAGGCAAACTTCGCGCGACTTGTCGATATTCAGAACCAGTTGGCGAGTGCGGAAGGGATGGAGGCTTTGATCGAAGGATTCGGAGCGTCGTCCGGCCGCGAGGCCCGGGTGTTCTAGACGTATGTTTCGGGACGGGTGGCGACGCCTTTCCCGGAGCGTGCCAGAAGGAAGTCGGGGGCGGCAAAACGGTACGGTTAATCGGCGCTTAAGGCGCGATGCCGTACCTGTCTGGAAAGAATTGACGAGCGGCCTGGATAGCGGGGCCGCGCGGCGGTGGATTGAAGCAGTTTGGTGACTGATTGACGCGCGCGGGAGTTCCCCGGCTCCCGGTTCGCGCCCGTTTCGGAGACGTGCATGGCGACCAAGGTCCAGGAAAAAGAAGACGTACAGGAAGCCCCGCCGGAGGCTCCCGACGGTCCGCTGCTCGACCTCAGCGATGCCGCCGTCAAGAAGATGATCAAGGCCGCCAAGAAGCGCGGCTATGTCACCTATGACGAGCTCAACGCGGTCCTGCCGTCCGACCAGAATTCCTCCGACCAGATCGAGGACATCTACGCGATGCTCTCCGAGATGGGCATCAACGTCATCGAGTCGGAGGAGGCCGAGGAGGCCGAACTCGAGCAGCGACGAAGACTCCGAAAGCCGCGAGCTGACCGAGACCTCGACCGCCTCGACCGCCGTCGCCAAGGCGGCCAAGGAGCCGACCGACCGCACCGACGATCCGGTCCGCATGTATCTGCGCGAGATGGGCTCGGTCGAGCTTCTCTCCCGCGAGGGCGAGATCGCCATCGCCAAGCGCATCGAGGCCGGCCGCGAGACGATGATCGCCGGCCTCTGCGAAAGCCCCCTCACCTTCCAGGCCATCATCATCTGGCGCGAGGAACTGTCCGAGGGCAAGATTCTGCTCCGCGACATCATCGACCTCGAGGCCACCTATGCCGGCCCCGACGCCAAGAACGCCCCGCCGCCGCCGAACCCCCATGCCGACAACGCCAATGGCGCCAACGGCGCGACCAACGGCGCCACCCCGGTCGCCAAGGCGCCGCCGACCGCGCCGGCGACGACGACATCGACCCGGTCGAGGCCGAGCGCGCCCGCCAGCAGCAGGAAGAGGAAGACGACGAGGATTTCGAGAACGCCCTGTCGCTCGCCGCGATGGAAGCCGAGCTCAAGCCGGCGCGTCGTCGAGACCTTCGATTCCGTCGCCGACCTCTACAAGAAGCTCCGCCGCCTGCAGGACCAGGACGTCGAGTTCAAGATGAAGAACGCGACGCTGTCGCCGTCGCAGGAGCGCCGCTACAAGAAGCTCAAGGAAGAGATCGTCACCGCGGTCAAGTCGCTCTCCCTCAACCAGGCCCGCATCGATTCCCTGGTCGAGCAGCTCTACGACATCAACAAGCGGCTGGTCGGCTACGAGGGCCGGCTGCTCCGCCTCGCCGAGAGCCACCGCGTCTCCCGCGACGAGTTCATCAAGGAATATCCCGGCTCCGAGCTCGACCCGCACTGGATCCGCCGCATCTCGAACCTGTCGGCCCGCGGCTGGAAGGATTTCGTCGCCAAGGACAAGGACAAGATCAAGGACATCCGCAAGGAGATCCAGGCGCTGGCCACCGCCACCGGCCTCGAGATCACCGAGTTCCGCCGCATCGTCTCGATGGTCCAGAAGGGCGAGCGCGAGGCCCGCCAGGCCAAGAAGGAGATGGTCGAGGCCAACCTCCGTCTCGTCATCTCGATCGCCAAGAAATACACCAACCGCGGCCTGCAGTTCCTCGACCTGATCCAGGAAGGCAACATCGGCCTGATGAAGGCGGTCGACAAGTTCGAGTACCGCCGCGGCTACAAGTTCTCGACCTACGCGACGTGGTGGATCCGCCAGGCGATCACCCGCTCGATCGCCGACCAGGCCCGCACCATCCGCATTCCGGTCCACATGATCGAGACGATCAACAAGATCGTCCGCACCGAGCCGCCAGATGCTCCACGAGATCGGCCGCGAGCCGACGCCGGAGGAGCTCGCCGAGAAGCTCGCCATGCCGCTGGAGAAGGTCCGCAAGGTCCTGAAGATCGCCAAGGAGCCGATCAGCCTCGAGACGCCGATCGGCGACGAGGAGGATTCCCACCTCGGCGATTTCATCGAGGACAAGAACGCCATCCTGCCGATCGACGCGGCGATCCAGTCGAACCTCCGCGAGACGACGACGCGGGTGCTCGCCTCGCTCACCCCGCGCGAGGAGCGGGTGCTGCGCATGCGCTTCGGCATCGGCATGAACACCGACCACACGCTCGAGGAAGTCGGCCAGCAATTCTCGGTCACCCGCGAACGCATCCGCCAGATCGAGGCCAAGGCGCTCAGGAAGCTCAAGCACCCGAGCCGCTCACGGAAGCTGCGCAGCTTCCTGGATAACTAGTCACGGAAGCCGAGCGCTCGGGCGAAGCCGGAGCGCGAAGCCCTCGGACTTGATCCGAGGGTCCGGTCGTTCCTGGATAACTGGTCCGCGACGCAGCCACCGCGTATCCTCCCCCGTTCACGGGGGAGGGGGACCATGCGAAGCATGGTGGAGGGGGCGCTCCTCGACAGTCAAACCAACGAAGCCATCCCGAGAGCCTGCCCTCGGGCTTGACCCGAGGGTGCCCGCCGCAATGAGGCGGGCCTCGAAGAGCCTGCCCCCGGCCTGATCGGGGGACGCAACACCACCGACACCCCACCGGTCATCCCCGGCCGCACACGGCGGAGCATGGTGGAGGGGATGTCCAACTCTGGGGGCCATGCACTGTCCCGCCCCACCCCCGCTACGTAATTACCAGCCCGTCCAAAGCGCAAAGTGCCCTGCCAGCCCTTAATCGTTCAAATTGCAGAACCTTTGCCCAAACAAGCCGCAACGGTAGAGCGTCGCCTTGTTCACCACTTCGGCGTTCGCATGGACACGTTGCATAATCCCGACCGGTATATGTCGGATCTCCGACAGATACTGTCCCAGGAAGAAGAGCACCATCGGGCTCCTAATAGGTGCCGGCGCACCACTGTCGATCATGGTCGATGATGATGGAAGCCTCGACGCCAATGGCCATCCGCTAATACCGGGTGTGGATCAAATGACGGAACTGGTGATTCAGGGCCTTAGCGATCAAACTATAGGGAAGGAGCGAAGGCCCTTCAAGCTGAAATCGGTATCGGGGCCAACGTAGAGGCGATCTTGTCCAAAGCTCGACTTCGGGCTTCGGCACTTGGCAGCGCAATACTGAATAATCTGGACGGTGAAGGATCAATAGATTAAGCAAATCGATATGCGAACAAATAGGAAAAATCGCCAACCAACCCCTTCCGAAACAACGTAACGCATATAACGAATTGATTGCCTGGATCACTGGAACAGTGCGATCTCATTCAGTTGAGCTTTTCACAACCGACTACGACCTTCTATTCGAAGAAGCTTTCGAGGCGGCGAAAGCACCTTACTTTGACGGATTCGCGGGTGGCGCTAAACCCTTCTTCGATCCTGTTACTGTAGCAGGGGATCATATACCGGCCCGCTGGTCGCGCCTGTGGAAGCTTCACGGGTCATTGGGTTGGTCGCTGGAAGAAAGCGCTATTGTGCGTGGGACGGGTATCGGTGAAGCTCAACTAATTTATCCCGACCATTTGAAATATGATCTTACACAGAAACAACCTTATACCGCCTTGTTTGAAAGACTTCGCGATTTCATCCGCACCCCAGACACACTTATGTTGGCTATAGGGTTTTCGTTTCGAGATGCGCATATTTCGACCGTTATTGACGAAGCTCTTGCCACTAACGCTAATGCTTCTGTATTTGCTTTTCAGTACGGTAAGATCGATGACAATTTCCTGTGTGTTCGCTGGCGGACGAGCGACCCAACCTTGCCGTTTACGCAGCAGATGGAGCCGTAATAAATGGCATCCGTGGGCTTTGGCGGCCGGGAGAATTGCCGGAAAATTGGGAGGAAATTCGGAAAAGTTTCTGGCTATCGGAACCAACGGAAGACCCACCAAAGTTCGCGTTAGGCGACTACAAATACTTCGCGCGTTTCTGCGCTCTCACCCAAGCGACAGAATTTCGGCAGTCGGAGCCCGCTTCAGACGCGGAGCCCGGACCAACGTGACCGTTGCACGCGATCCCACCTTTTTGGGAAGAGTGGCCTCAGTAGCGGGAGGTTCTGTCACCGTTCGCCTCGCGGAATCACTCGCATCCGGCCTTGCAATCGTGGGGGCCCAGACATACCAAGTCGCGCAAGTCAGGGAGCTTGGTCGGAATTCCTCTTGGGTATCAGGATCTTTATGGGATCGTGACAGAAGTGGGCGCCACTGCGCCATCGGAGACCGGATGAGCCGTCCGCTCTCGCATTGCGGTGGATGAAAGTCGAGCTGGACACCCGCAACAACCGTCGCGGTATCGGCGATTTCGTGATTCACTGGGCCTGTCATGATTTGGAGGCAGGGCAATGGATCAGCGGTCGTCTCTTCGGGCTGTCGGAGCATCTCGAGCGTCTGAGCAAGCACGGCGATCCGCTCGAGGTTCTCGATGCGACGGTGGATTTCGAGTATTTCCGCGGCTGGCTGGTCGAGGGGCTGGGCTATGGCGACGGCTCGAAGGGCGGGCGGCCGCCGTTCGACCCGGTGTCGATGTTCAAGGCGCTGATCCTGCAGGCGCAGCACAATCTCAGCGACGCGCGCATGGAGTTCATGATCCGGGACCGGCTGTCCTGGATGCGGTTCCTCGGCTTCGATCTCGGCGCGCCGACGCCGGACGAGAACACGATCCGGCATCTTCCGCAACAGGCTGACCGAGACCGGGACGCTGAAGCGGGTGATGAAGGCCTTCGACTGGCAACTCCAGAAGAAGGGCTACATCCCGATGTCGGGCCAGATCGTCGATGCCTCCCTGGTGCCGGCGCCGAAGCAGCGCAACACCGAGGGCGAGAAGGAGGCGATCAAGGCCGGCAAGTCCGCCCGCGAGATCTGGCCGGACGAGCCGAACAAGGCGGCCCAGAAGGACGTCGACGCCCGCTGGACGCTGAAGATCGGCGGCAAGGTCCGGTATCGCCCGGACGGCACGCCGCTGCCGATGATCGCGATGCCGGTCTTCGGCTACAAGTCCCACATCAGCATCGACCGGCGGTTCGGCTTCATCCGCGAGAGCGCGGTGACATCGGCCTCGGCATGCGGACGGGCGGCATGCTCAAGCACCTCGTCAGCACGCGGAGAACACCGGCTCCGAGGTCTGGGCCGACAGCGCCTATCGGTCGCGAAGAACGAGAAATGGCTGGCGCGAACGGATGCTGACCAGCCGCATCCACCGGCGCAAGCCGGCGGGCAAGCCGATGCCGCAGGCGACGGCGCGGGCCAATGCGAGGAAGTCCTCGATCCGCGCCGCCGTCGAGCATGTCTTCGCCCATCAGAAGACCCGCTTCGGCCTGTTCATCCGCACCATCGGCCTCGCCCGCGCCGAGGCGAAACTGACGCTGGCCAACCTCGCCTACAACATGGACCGCCTGATCTTCCATGAACGCCGCGCGCGCCACGGGATGAGTCTGCCCGGAAACGGTAAATTGCGGTCCAAATGGGCTTTGGAGCATGATTCCCAGCGAAAGGCCCGGCGCAGCCGCCAGTGACCATCAATCGAAAGTGGCTCAACCAAAAAAGACCCAAAACTCACCGGTTGATACGGGTCTCCAGCTTGCCGGAGAAGCGATTGGCGATCAATTCGAACGTGGGCTCAGCCAGTATCCAAGCATCGACGATCCAGTCCATATTGTCGTAGAAAGTGACCTTCGACGTATCTACGGCGGCACTTCAGATGATCAAATCCCAATTGGGACGCTTGCGAGCTCCGAAAATATTACCGTTCGCATCTCCCTCGACAATCTTGTCACCCGACATTCAGCGATAATCGGATCAACAGGTTCAGGAAAATCTACAACGGTCGCTAGCTTATTGCGGTCGATTGTAGCCCCCGCTAATGGCGGCGCCAAACGACCTTGGTCTCGTATCCTACTGCTAGACCTCCACGGAGAATACTCGAACGCGCTCGGGGACGTTGCTCACACATTCAGCACCACGCCAACCGCAGACCAAGAACAACTCTACGTCCCGTATTGGGCACGGGAAGCCGAAGATTTATTTCAATTCACAGCGGGCGCTTTGAATGAAAATCAAGCAACTGCTTTTTTGGACAAGTTGTTTTATCTTAAGAAATTGAGAATTAACACATCTCCACTTCCCGGTGCGGAGAGCAATTCGCTTACCGTAGATAGCCCAATTCCATTTAGCCTAAGGAGATTGTGGCACGAGATGATTGATTTCGAGACAATGACTTTATCTGGACCGGCGCGTGATCATCCCGAACTAATCTCCAATGGCGACGAAGAAACGCTTACCCCGCCCGAGTACAGGCCACACGGAATGGGCGCCGCTGGACCATACATTAACCCCGCAGCAAAGGGCGTTCGCAGGCAGACTCAATTTCATGCGATCTCGCTTATTAGATCGCAGATACGACTTTATCCTCCATCCGGGTAAGTGGGAGCCAAACCATGACGGATTAATTTCTGAAGATTTAGATACTTTGTTGTCCGGATGGATTGGACACAGTAAACCGATTACGATTTTGGATCTTTCGGGTGTCCCGAGTGCAGTTTTGATTCGATTGATAGCTTCTATACTAAGAATAGTATACGATGCGCTCTTTTGGAGTCGCGAAAAGACCGAAGGAGGCATCCTTCGACCTCTATTGATTGTCATGGAAGAGGCTCACAGATATTTAGTCGGCGACGAAAACAACGTTGCGGCAGAAATGGTTAAGAGAATTGCGAAGGAAGGGCGCAAGTATGGCGTCGGTGCAATGCTCGTGTCACAGCGGCCGAGCGAGATAGACGAAACAATCCTCGCTCAATGCGGAACAATATTTGCACTTCGCCTTACCAATCCTGTAGACCGGGCTCGAGTACAAGGCGCTCTACCAGACAATATTTCTGGATTGACTGACCTACTTCCGGTTTTACGGACTGGCGAGGCTATCGTGGTCGGTGAAGCCGCGCGCCTTCCAGTCCGATGTCGCGTCACCCCCGGCAAAAAACCATCTGCCTCGTAGCCAAGACCCCCAGAAGTCTCCGCGGCTTGGTCCACAGCTCGAATTGCGGAGGGGTATGATCGGGTGGTGGCCTCATGGAGAGCTCAGCGAACTACGGCTGTTGTGACAGAAACTGAGATCAAAAGAACGCCAATCCCCGAGGAGGAAAGCTGAGGGTGAAAAAATGGACCGCGAGTCAGTCCCGTCTACAAATGTAGCCTCCATAGGCTACGACGCGGCGTCAGAACTCTCGAGGTGGAATTCCACCGCGGAGGCATCTACCAATACTACAACGTTGGCGCCGAAATTTACGAACAGCTAATGGCAGCGCCGTCGAAGGGTCAGTATGTAAATTCTCATCTAAAGAACGCTTACCCTTATTCTCAGAGTCGGGTAAGGGCAATCGGAATCCCTGCGGGCAGGAGCGGACTTGCGGCACCCTTGACTCCCCACCCACTCCGGAATATATTCCTACCCATCCCTGCCCGTCGAGGGGCGCGTTCATGAGGCGTCATCTGCGTGGGGCGGGGTGCGGCGCCCGCTGGTCCGGTTCGCAGCCGGGCTGCCGGGAGGCCCGTAACCCACCGGCCGGCACTATGACCGGCTGCCTGTGGCCGAGACAGGCCCTTGGTGAAGGGTGCGCGCGCTGACCCGTCCGCCGGATCCCGCCGGTCTCCGGCGGTTGTATAGCGGACGGCCGCTGGCCGGGTGTCATGCCCGGACAAGCGGCAGGGTCACCCGAGGACGCTGAAATGCGCCTTGCGCGTGATGGCTCGTCAGAGCCTTCGGAAGCCGGGACCCCGGAGACGGTCGACCGGTATCCGCATCCGGGGTGGGGCGGAGAGCCCGAAACCGCCGCGGCGGGCGCCGGGAAAGCGCCCCATAGACTAAACTGGCCTGGCGTTTTCTCAGCGCCCGCCACCCCTCGCCTTCAAACAAGAGGCGAGGAGCAAACAAGAGCCGAGGAGCGCCGAAGGCCGACCGGGAAGCACAAGAGCGAGGACGCCGAAGGCGCGACCGGGAAGCGTCAAGAGGCGAGGAGCGCCGAAGGCGCGACCGGGAGGAAAGAAATGTAGGGTGGGCAAAGCGGCGGAGCCGCGTGCCCACGCGGACAAGGGTTCATGACCCGGGCGCGGGAATCGCGTCGCGGGAACGATGGTGCATGCCGGCGGCTTTGGGGGCAGAGAACAAGCCCACACCACGCCGTCATGGCCGGGCTTGACCCGGCCATCCATGCCATGACCACGCCACGCACTCTGTCGCGGTCGCGAAGGCACAACCGTTCTGGAATGGATGCCCGGGTCAAGCCCGGGCATGACGAGGGAGCGGTTGAAATGGGCGGCGGCCGGGCAGACCGGAGGCGCCCCCTACCCGCCGACCTGCTGCTGCAGCGCGGTCAGCGCGGCGCGGGTCTCGTCGTCGACCTCGCCGTCCGGCTGGCCGTGCATCAGGCCGTGGCCGATCAGGTAGCGCTCGATCTCGGTCAGCACCTCGACCGGGTAATTCTCCGGGTGGTCGCGGATCTGGTCGAAGGTCCAGGTGTTGTCGGCCTGCATCGCCTGGATGAAGAGGTCGGCGGCGCGGCGCAGGTTCCGCTCGGTGCCGATGCCGTCCTTGTAGGCGACGCCGAGATTGTGCATGGCGATCGTGTTGCCGAGATTCGCCGCCTTGGTGTACCAGTCGAGGGCGGCGGCCGGATCGGCCTCGGTGCCGGTGCCGTTGGAATAGAAGAAGGCGAGCGAGGTCATCGCCTGGGCGTTGCCGGCCTCGGCGCCCTGGCGGTACCAGTCGAAGGCGAGGTTGAGATCGACCGGCACGCCGCGGCCCTTCTCGTACATCAGGCCGAGATTGGCCATCGAGATCTCGTTGCCGGCGGCCGCGCCCTTGCGGTACCAGGCGATCGCCTCCTCGTAGCTCTGCTCGACGCCCCAGCCGTTCTCGTACATGAAGCCGACATTGGTCATCGCCCCGGCATTGCCGATGTCGGCGCCCTTGCGGTACCACTCCATCGCCTTGCCGTAGTCCTGCGGGCCGCCCTGGCCGTTGGCGAAGAGGTAGCCGACCGAGGCCATCGCCGGTCCGTTGCCGGCCTCGGCGCCCTTGAGGTACCACGCGCGCGCCTTGACCTTGTCGACCGGCACGCCGCGCCCGCCGTCATAGAGGTAGGCGAGGTTGGCCATCGCCGCGGCGTTGCCGAGGTTCGCCCCCCGCTCGTACCATTGCCGGGCGGCGTCGAGATCCTCGCTCACCCCCCGGCCATACTGGTAGAGGATGCCGAGGTTGGTCATCGCCACCGCGTTGTCGAGGGCGGCCGCCTTCTCGTACCAGCCGCGCGCCTCGCGATAGTCGCGCCGCACCCCCTGGCCGTCCTCGTACATCAGCCCGAGATTGACCATCGCCGGGCTGTCGCCGAGCCCGGACGCCTGTTCGTAGAGCTGGCGCGCCTTGACATAGTCGACATCGACGCCCCGCCCGAAATTGTAGAGCCGGCCGAGATTGTTGATCGCCGACGGGTAGCCGGCCCCGGCCGCCTTCTCGAACAGGCCGCGCGCCGCGTCGATATCCTGCGGCCCCCCGGCGCCGTCCTGGTAGAGGAGCGCCAGTTCGTTCATCGCCAGCAGGTTGCCGCCGTCGGCCGCCTTGGCATACCAGTCGCGTGCCGCGCCGAGATCGCGGTCGACGCCGTCGCCGCTGTAATAGAGGCCGGCGAGATTGACCATCGCCGTGACGTTGCCGGCCTCGGCGCCCTTGCGGTACCACCGCGCGGCTTCCGCGTAGTCCGCCGGGGATGCCGACCCGGCGCCGCCGGCATGGAGCAGGCCGATGTTGCTCATCGCAATGGCGCTGCCCGCCTCGGCCGCCTGCCCGTAGCGCGCCATCGCCTCGTCGAAGCGCCCGGCGGCGTGATAGGCCCGGCCGAGCTCGAAGAGGTAGCGGCGCTCGTCCGGGCTCCGCTCGACCGCCGCCAGACAGGCGCGGATCGCCTCGTCGGCCGACGCGCCAAGCACCGACAGCGCCGTCCCGGTCACCGCCTCGGGTTTGTCCGCGTCGTAGGAATGCGCGGCCAGCCGGTCGCAGGTCGCGCCGGCATCCTCGTGGGTCGGGATCGCACTTGCCTGGGTCTGGAGCTCGATCGGCACGCCGACGGCGGAACCGTCACCGACCGCCACCGGCCCCTCGCCGGATCCGCGGCCGGCGGCGACGAGCTTCAGCCGGCTCGCCGTCGCCGTGGCGCAATAGGTCTCCCCCGTCCCCTTGGCGGGGCAGAACTGCAGGAACGCATCCCAGCCTTCGACCGTGCTGAGTTTCTGGGCGCGGTCGAAGGCGTCGGCGATCTCGGTTTCCCTGGAGGCCGCCTGGCCGTCCCGCAACTGCCGGATCGTCTGCACATCGGGAACGATCGGCACCGCGGCATCGGCGGCGCCGACGACGACCGGCACCTCCCGGTTGGCGGTCGCGGCGGCGACATCGCCGCGAACCTGCGTCAGGAAGGCGGCAAGACCAAGCGCCGGGGTCTTGAGATTGGCCAGCAGCGCCGCGGCATAAGGGCTGTTGCGGCCGCTGGCCTCCCCGCCGCCCGCGACCGTGCGCACGGCATAAGCGACGACGGTCGAGCCCGGCGGATCGAAATCCACAAGCCCCGGCGCAACCATGCGGCTCCGGAGCGAGCGCTTCATCGCCTCGGTCAGCGGGTCGTCGTCGGTGGTGGCGAGCATCACCAGCCGGATGTTCTTGGCACCGTCGACGGCGGCGACCACCTGCGACAGCGGCACGGCTTCATCGTCGACATAGGTATCGCGTTCGAGCCGGGCGTCGACCGGCATCAGATAGTTGACGCCGTCGACCGCCACGGCGTGACCGCCAAAGTAGATGACGGCGACCGAGGCACCGTCCGCCCGTTGGTCGAAGTCGCGGAAGGCCCGACGCATGGCGCGACCGCCGAGATCGGTCAGCTGGATGACGTCGAAGCCGATACTGCCAAACGCCTTGGCGAGATCCTCGGCGTCGTTGGCGGGCTGCGCGAGAACCGGCGCGGCGACATAGTGGCTGTTGCCGATGATCAGGGCTATTCGCTCTCCAACGGCCGAGGCATGGGAGGCGTATCCGAAAGCGGCCAGTCCGATCGCCGCGGCGGCGAGTCGACGGAACGGCTTTGACGGGGTCATTCGCAATTATCCCTGGGCATGGCGATCAATCCCTTTGACAAGGCGATTATGCGTTTCCGCCCCCGGTCTTGCCAAGCCACCGCTCCCCCGTCCGGGCGGCCTATTTTGGCGCAATCTCCCACGAGATATTGGCGTTGGCGGTCACCTGCCGTTCGCCGGGCATGATCGGAACCATATCCGATTTCGCCATCATTTCGGCGCGGGCGAAGGTCGGCACGCCGCTCGACGCGTTGATATCGAGTATGCGCACCAGACGAAGGCCGGCGGCGTCGGCCATCAGTTCCGCCTTGCGGGTCGCATCGGCGATCGCAGCAACAAGCGCCTCGTCGGACGGCTTTTCGGAATCCGAGATATCGAACTGAATGGCGTTGATCCGGTTGGCGCCGGCGGTCACGACCTTGTCGAGAATCGCGCCCGACTGAACAATGTCGCGGATCGTCACGGTGACGTCGTTGGAGACCTGGTAGCCGACGATACGAGGGAGCTGCTCGAGCCCCTCGTCCATGGACCGCGACGGCTTTGAGTCATAGACCGGGCTGACGGAGAATCCGCTGGTGCCGATATCGGTGTCCTTCACGCCCTCGCCCCGGATCGTGGCGATGACGTCGGTCAGTTCGGCATTGTTTGCGTCGAGCGCCTCGCGCGCGCTTTCGGCGCGCGACACCACGCCGATCGTGACGATGGCGATGTCGGGTACGACAGCGACCGAGCCCATGCCGTTGGCATTGAGCGTCGCAATCCGCGGCTCCTGCTGGGCGAGCGCGGGAACGGAAAAGGCAAGCAGGATGGCAAGGGCTGCGGTGGGGTATCGCACGGACGCTTCTCCTTCGGGACCTCGCCGCCAAGCTGACAAGCCATTCTGACCGCATTGCGGCGAGCGATTTGCTGGACGTCGCGATTCCCCTTATATCCCACGTCGCGCGACTTGGGCCTGTAGCTCAATGGTTAGAGCCGGCCGCTCATAACGGTCTGGTTGCAGGTTCGAGTCCTGCCGGGCCCACCACCAAGTCTCGCGGTTCTCCGGTCGCTGCCCCTGAGCAGAAATTGCCGCGACATTTCCGTCGGTTGCAGTTCTCATCCTGGTGGGGCTGGCGCCAGAAAAGGCGCCTCAATGGGGCTGTTCGGGCTTGGTCCCGTTCAGGCGTGACCAATGTTCCTGGAAAGTGGACAATTCTCGACCCGCATTCTCGAGATTGATCGTCGGGGACCACGTTCCCGCCTGCGTAGTTTCCGAGTCTGCCAATACGGGACTGCAGGCCCTAAACTTGCGCAATGGCGGCGCATGACGCGCTCGAAAAGCGATTGGCGCCAGTGGTCTTCCGCTGCTCGCTGACCTTCTCGCGCCGTTCTTAG
The DNA here is from genome assembly GCA_963812275.1 of uncultured Alphaproteobacteria bacterium. Taxonomy (GTDB): domain Bacteria; phylum Pseudomonadota; class Alphaproteobacteria; order Rhizobiales; family Kaistiaceae; genus Bauldia. The sequence continues at coordinate 615,158 of CAWEUQ010000004.1, forward strand.
AGCCCCTCCGACGGAAACCAAGAAATGGAAAGCCCCATCACAGTCATCGGAGTCCTTGCGAACCACAATGCTGCTGAATCAGCCGTAAACGAGCTGGCAAAGGCTGGGATCGACATGAAGAATCTCAGCGTGGTCGGCAAGGGATACCACAGCGACGAAAAGGTCGTTGGCTGCTCCGCCGCCGGTGACCGTAGTCGGCGCGCTAGGAGCGCTCGGCGCGGCGCTCTACAGCATGGGCGTACTGAAGGACAGCGTGATCCACTCGAGACTGCCGTGAAGGCCGACAGCTTTCTGGTCATGGCGTACGCAACGGCTGGCGAAGTAGCACGCGCCAGGACGATCCTTGAGGCGACCAAGCCCTCGCGTATCGACGTTCAATCGGGTGTGAAAAGGCAGGCGCCGGCAAGTCAGCCCGCTCGTGCGGCTGGCTGAGCAAATTCGACCCTCGAACGGTGGCGTGAATGCCCGACGGAGATTCTGTGCGATGAAACCCAGCGCCGGCCAGCCCAAGGCTTCCGGATCGAAGCCGGAATCCAAGCCTGAGACGAAGGATGACCTAACATCCTTGCCGTTGCCGGAGGTGGAGAAGAAGCTGGGACCGTCGCCGGACGGCCTCACCCAGGCCGAGGCGCAGAAGCGGCTGACGCAATACGGATCCAACGAGATTGCGGAAAAGAAAACCAATCCGCTCCTGAAATTCCTCACCTACTTCTGGGGGCCTATTCCGTGGATGATCGAGGTAGCGGTCATCCTGTCGGGCGTGGTTCGGCACTGGCCCGACTTTTTCACTATCCTCCTATTGCTTGTTGCCAACGCGGTTGTTGGATTCTGGGAGGAACACCAGGCCGGCAATGCAATCGCGGCGCTGAAGGCCAAGCTGGCGATCGCCGCCCGCGTGAAACGCGACGGGAAGTGGGTCACGCCCCCGGCACGCGAGCTGGTGCCGGGCGACGTCATCCAGTTGCGCCTGGGCGATATCGCACCGGCGGACGCCCGTCTGCTGGACGGCGATCCGATCCAGGTGGACGAATCCGCGCTGACGGGCGAATCCCTGCCCGCCACGCGCAAGCCCGGCGATGCGGTATTTTCCGGCTCGATCGTACGCCGCGGCGAAATCGGTGCGCTGGTGTATGCCACGGGCACCAAAACCTATTTCGGGAAGACCGCCGAACTGGTCGCGACCGCGCACACCGTCAGTCATTTTCAGCGCGCCGTCCTGAAGATCGGCAACTATCTGATCATGCTTGCCGTGGTGCTGGTGGCAATGATTATCGCGGTCGCGATCTTCCGCGGCGATCCCGTCCTCACCACACTGCAATTCGAGCTGGTCCTGACCGTGGCCGCGATTCCCGTGGCGATGCCGACCGTGCTGTCGGTAACCATGGCAGTGGGCGCGCGCCTGCTCGCAAAGAAGCAGGCGATCGTCAGCCGGCTGGTCGCAATCGAGGAACTTGCCGGCGTGGACGTGCTCTGCGCGGACAAGACCGGCACGCTGACCCAGAACAAGCTGACGCTCGGCGATCCGTTCTGCGTCGGCAAGATAACGGCCGATCAGATCATTCTCGACGCCGCGTTGGCATCGCGCGCCGAAGACAAGGACACCATCGACATGGCGGTGCTGGGCGGCGTGAAAGACGCCTCCGCCCTGAAGGCCTATCAGATCCTGCACTACACACCCTTCGATCCGGTGCACAAGCGCACCGAGGCCACCGTGAAAGGCGCGGACGGAAAGCGGTTCAAGGTCACCAAAGGCGCGCCGCAGGTGATCCTGGCGCTCGCGGCCGACAAGGCGGACGTCAAGACAGCGGTCGACAAGGCGGTCGACGATTTCGCCGCGCGCGGCTTCCGGGCACTGGGCGTGGCGCGCGCCGACGCGGACGGCAAATGGCAATTTCAAGGCGTGCTTCCGCTGTTCGATCCGCCGCGCGACGATGCCGAGTCGACCATCGCCACCGCACTGAAGATGGGCGTGAAGATCAAGATGGTGACCGGCGATGCGCTCGCCATTGCCAAGGAAACCGCCGAGAAACTGGGAATGGGCGCGAATATTCTGGATGCCGCCGGCCTTGGCGACGGCAAGCACAAGGAGACCGCCGAGGAAATCGAGTCCATCGAGCAGGCAGATGGCTTTGCACAAGTCTTCCCGGAACAGAAATTTCGCATCGTCGACATTCTCCAGCGACACGGCCACATTGTCGGCATGACGGGTGACGGGGTGAACGACGCCCCTGCCCTGAAGAAAGCCGATTGCGGCATCGCGGTTTCGGACGCGACGGACGCGGCGCGTGCGGCGGCGGCGATCGTTCTGCTGACACCCGGACTCTCCGTCATCATCGACGCAATCAAGGAGAGCCGGCGAATCTTCCAGCGAATGAACAGCTACGCGATGTACCGCATCGCCGAGACCATTCGCGTGCTGCTGTTCATGACACTGGCCATCCTGATCTTCAATTTCTACCCCGTGACGGCGGTGATGATCGTGATGCTGGCGCTGCTCAACGACGGCGCCATCCTCTCCATCGCCTACGACAATGTTCACTACAAGGACGCGCCCGAGGCCTGGAATATGCGTCTGGTGCTGGGCATCTCCACGGTGATGGGGCTGTTCGGCGTCGCGGCCGCGTTCGGGTTGTTCTTCTTGGGCGACCGTGTGTTCCATCTCGATCACGCGCATATCCGACCTTGCGCGCGGTGCTCGGACAGCACGAACTCGACGAGATGCTGTCGGAGCGGAAGAAGCTCAGCGCCGACGTCCAGAGCATCCTCGACTCCCAGACCGAAACCTGGGGAATCAGGGTGAGCAACGTCGAGATCAGGACGGTCGAGCTCACAGACAACATGGTGCGCGCCATCGCCAAGCAGGCTGAGGCGGAACGCCACCGGCCGGCCAAAGTCATCCATGCGGAAGCCGAGTTCCAGGCCTCGCAAACCTTGGTCAACGCCGCCAAGATTCGATCCAGCATTCCGGCTGCCATGCAATTGCGCTACTTGCAGACACTGACGGAGATCGGCGCCGAGCAGAATTCCACCGTCACCTTTCCGATGCCAATCGACATCATCAAGCCGTTCCTCGACATCGTTGAGAGGACGGGCAAGCGCGCGGCCCCCAATGGCGCCACCATACACGCACCACTGCCCCGGGACGCGCCTGCGGCTGCGTGAGGAAGGGGGGCACCGCCCGCCCTCGCGGCGTAGGCGGAAGAAATCAGCTTTTCCGACACGGTCCCCCTGGCGTCAGACACCACGCCTGAGACGTCTCGCCTTCATCGCTTCATTGGCCTCCGGCGTTCCATCATGGAACGAGCCGAACCAGCGGTCGAGCGGCACCATCCCGTCCGAATAGTTCACCTCGAAGTATTTGTGATGAAGGTAGTGGGCAAAGTAGGAGGTGTTCATGCTCGCCTCCTCGCCGACTACCACCCTGTCGAAACCGGTATGTCCTTGCGCCGGCGCCACGCCCAGACGCGACGCCAGATTGATCATGTGAATCGGGTGGGACGGGATGACGAAGAAAAGCAGGATGGTGGAGAAATAGACCACATGCTCGATCGGGTGCATCGAAAGGCCGGACCACGGACCGGGGTTGATGTTGCGATGATGCAGAGCATGCGCGACCTTGTAGAGTGGCGGCCAGTGCATCAGCCGATGGGCGAAATAGAACCCGACCTCGTGGATGAACGGCACCAGAAAGAACACGGCGACGAACCACACCGGGTGTTCCGCAAACGAAATCAGCGGCGCGAAATCGTTGGCGTAGGCCCACAGCAGAAGCACTTCGTAGGCCGTCCAAATCGGCACGCCGCTCGCCAGCGTGTGGAACATGTTGTCGTAGGTCTGGTTCTTGAATCGGAAGGCCGCCAACTCTTTCTTCGGCCATTGCCTGTTGTACTTGAAGGTTGTGCCCTGCTTGCGCCAGACGTAGAGCCAGAGGTGCCACGCCCCATAGACGGCGACGGCAAGGGCGATGTTGCGGAGCAGGATCAATCCCGCCCACGCGAAAGAAAATGTCTTCATCGTCTCAAGCGAGGGCGTCAGATACGTCCAGATCAGGATGGCGGCAACGGCATAGAGGACGTTCCACGGCAGGAAGTAACCGGGAAAGCCGAAAAACCACTTGAAGAGGGCGCGGGGGTTGGGCGGCCAGTCGAAGGCCGGCCCATAGCTGACCGGATCGTTCGGCGTCCAGTTGCCCCTGGCGTCTTCCTTTCCGAAGCGTGAGTCATCCATAGTCATAGCCAAACCCTCCTTGAACGATAGCATCGCAGAACGGACCGCCGAGTTCAAAGCAGGCGGCCGGCGATCCGATCATCATCCCGCAGCTTTCACAGTGTCATCGCCGTCGCCCGCACCCACGGCCTCGAGCGCGACGTCGCAGGCGCTGAGCGGGTGATAGTCGGTCTTGGCCGGCGGGCTCTTCAGATCGCTGTACTTGCGACCATGAAGATCGAGCACGCGAAACCAGCCGCCGTAGCGATGGTCGATCAGGAAGCGGTCCGAATAATCCCAGATCCGGTCGTACCAGCGCCAGTATTCCGGCAGCCCGGTGCCCACCCCGAGCAGCGCCGCGGCCGCGATGGCTTCGGCATGGACCCAGTAATATCGATCGGTATCGAGGATGGCGCCGTCGGGACCGAAGGCATAATGGATTCCGCCGTTCGCCTCGTCCCAGGCCCTGTCGACGGCGACCGCGAAGAGCTGGCGCGCCCGGTCGATCATCCAGGCTTCCGGACGAAAGCCGTGGAGCAACATCAGCAGCTTGCTCCATTCGACAAAATGGCCCGGCAGGTAGCCGTAGGGACGGAAGAGGTTTTTCGGATCGTCGATGTTGTAGCGCCAATCGATGGTCCAGTCGCTGCGGTAGTGCTCCCAGATCAAGCCGTCTGTTCTCGATGCCAGCTCGACGCAGATCTGCCGGGCGATGTCGCAGGCCCGGTCGAGGTAGCGCTCCTCGCACGTCGCCGCATGGGCGGCGAGCATCGCCTCGCAGAGATGCATGTTGGCATTCTGCCCACGATACGGGTCGACCGAGTTCCAGCTCTGCGCATCGATGACGTCCACATAGAGCGGGCCGCCAGACTCCCGGAAGCGGTCCTCGAGAAGCGCGTATGTCGTTTCGATCAGCGACCGGCTGCCGTCGATCCCCGATTGCGCCGCCGCCGCAGCGGCGAGCAGGACAAAGGCGTGGCCGTAGCAATGGCGTGTTCCGTCCGCGACCTCCCGGCCGCTGAGCACCCATGCATAGCCGCCGTCCGCTTGCCGGTGGAAGTCCTGGAGAAACGCGAGCCCGTGTTCGGCTCCTCGGACGAAGGCAGGGTCGAGCCGGCGCGCCGCGACGGCATAGTTGTAGATAAAGCGACAGGTGCCAACGAGATGCTTGGTCAGGCGGTCATCGATCGCGCCGTCGTCCTTCAGCTGATTGATATAACCGCCATACTCACGGTCGATGACGACCGGGTCATAGAAATTCATGATGGCCGCGATCTGGGATTTCAGAAATGGAGCACTGCGATACATCGTTCAGACTCCGGTACGGGGCCGCGGTCGTGATCGAAGAATGTTCGCCCGCCCCGAAAAAAACGCCGAGGCAGTGCCATTCTGGATGAAGCGCGCAGCGGCTCGCTTCGTGTCAGTCGATCATCGAACCGAGCAAAAATTCGTCGCCATCGAATTCAAAAAACTGCGGATGCAATCGCGCGATCTCCTCGACAAATTCGAGAATCCGCCTCAGGTGAAGGCGCATCGCAGCAGTGGCCGCGGCAACATCGCCGGCCTCGATCGCATCGATTATGGTGGTGTGCTGGGCGACTATGATCCGGTAGTCCTTGTCGACGGTCAGCAGCGACAGGTGACGACAGCGATCCATGTGGACTTTGGACCGCTCGATTTCCTCCCATAGTCCGGGCAGACCGGCGAATGTCGCGATCAGGCGATGGAAATCCTCGTCTGACACAAAGAACCGGCTCTCGTCGCCGATGCCGGCGAACGTTCCCTGAAGCTCCACCTCTGCACGCAGCTTCCTTACCAGTTCCCGCCTCTCCGCCCGCGCCGCGACGCGCTGAACCAGGCCGACCTCGAGCGCCTCCCGCATGAACTGCGAGCGCTCGAGATCGAGACGCCTGAGCGGTGCCACCAGAGTGCCGCGCTGGGGATAGATGTCGACGAGATGATGGTCCGCCAGTCGCGCCAGCGCCTCGCGGACCGGCGTTCGACTGACGCCGACGGTCTCGGAGATTTTCTTCTCCGAGATTACGTGAAAGGGGTCGAGCTGGAAGCTGACGATCTGGTCGCGCAGCAGCTCGAAGACTCGGTCGCTGAGTGATTTCGACCGGTTCTCGTGAAGACCATATCTGACGGCAACCGCCACCATTCTCGCTCCAGGTTCAGACGCCGGAAACCCGCATGCCTTCCATGAAATATTTCCGCAACAGGAAGAACAGAAACACCGAGGGGATACTGGCGATCACGGTCGCGGTGAGCACCACGTTCGGGCCGGTTGATGAATAGCTCCCTTGAAACACCTGCAGAGCATTCATGATCGAACGCGACTCGGTCCGATTCGCCAGGACGGTCGAAAACAGCAGGTCGTTCCAGATCCACGTGAACTGCAACAGGAACGTCGCGGTCATCGGCCCCCAGCTGTTGGGCAGGACGATCCGCAGGAAGACTGTCAGTTCGCGGGCGCCGTCCATGCGCGCCGCCTCGTCCATCTCGCGCGACAGGCCGTTCATGAAATTTTTCAGGACGAGAACCGGAAACGGCACGCAGATCGCGGTGTAGAACAGGATCATCCCGAACTGCGTGTTGAGGATTCCCAGCTTCTGATAGGCGAAGAACAAGGGGATCAGATACATCTGCAGCGGGAAGATCGTTCCCGAAAAGATCAGCAGGAACCAAAGATTCTTGCGCTTGAAGTCGATGCGGGTCAGGCCATAGGCGGCAAGCGCCGCTACGAAAACGGCGATGCCGGCGCCGACCAGGCCGTAGAGCGCCGAGTTCATCAGCCCGGCGCCCATCTTGGCGTTGGTCCATGCGGTGATCGCGTTGTCGATGATCGGCGCCAACCCGGAGGGCAGCGACAGCGGCGGGTTGAGCGAATACTCCTCGGTCGTCTTGAAGATCGAGATCAGCAGGTAATAGAACGGAACGATCCAGATCGCGCTGATCACCACCGCCCCGACGAGCGCGAAGCGACTGCCGCGCCGCGCCGCCCTCTCGCGGGCGGCGATAGCGTCAAGATCAAGGTCCTCGATTGCGACCGCCACCCTCGCCCCCTCTACCGTGTCATCCGGTCGACGCGATGCTGCAACACCGCCTGGATCCAGGTCGCGCCGAACACGACGATCCCGATGATCACGGCTATGGCCGAGCCGAAGGCCCAGGAGCCTTTCTGGAAGGCCTCGAAATACATGAAGACCGCCAGCGAAAGGGTCCGCTGGCCCGGATAGCTGGTGCCCATCACCCACAACAGGTCGAAGACCGTGAAGCCAGCGAGGACCGAAAGGATCGTCACCACCAGCAGCGTCGGCAGAAGCAGCGGCAGGACGATGTGGCGAAAGACCTGGCCGTTCGACGCACCATCGATCCGCGCGGCTTCGAGCGGATCTTTCGGAATGGCGCTCAGGCCAAGAAGGATAAGGACCATCACCAAGCCGACCGTCTGCCAGACGAAGGTCGCGATGATCGCCGGGGTCACGGTCTCGGACTGGTAGAGCCAGCCGATATCGACGGGATTTCCTGTCACGAATCCGAGGAAACGGTTGACCATGCCATCCGGCGCATAGACGTAGAACCACAGGACGCCCACCGCCGTCGGTGCGAGAATCCGGGGAACGAAAATGATGTTCTTGAAGACATTCTCGAAGGGGATGCCGCGCAGGAAGACCGCGAGGCCAAGCCCGAAGAGCAGCGGAAAGACGATCGAGGCGACGACCCAGATCGAGGTATTGATGAACGCGTCCGCGAAGAAGGGATTGGAGGGCAGTCGGGCGTAGTTGGCAATCCCCGCGAACTCGTCGAGCCCCTTGAACTTCGCCCATTTGGTGAAGCTCAGATAGATGTTGAACACCACCGGCATGAGCAGGAGCGACCCGACCAAAAGGAGCGCGGGCGCCATGAAAGCGAAGGCGACCCAGAAATTGCGCCGGTGAACGCGGCGCTGGTTGGCGTCGATCTGCGTCCAGCCGATCCGCGTCAGCAATTCCTCGTCGCGGGCGCTCGGGCTTTGGGCCGCCATCCGGACGTGCTCCGTCGAATTGTAGGGTGGCCGACCGGCGGCCGACCACCCGTCGTTTCTACTTGTCGGCCCAGTATTCGGCGTTCAGCGCCTGGATATTGGACATAACGTCCTCGGCGGTATCCATCGTCGGATCGAGCATGAACCGATTGAACTCCGCGACGATCTCGCCCTGGAGTTCGGCCGGCACGGCCTCCCACCAGCGCTCGTAGGCCAGGGTGCCTTCTTTCGCGACGTCATCATTGATCTTGGCGACGATGACGTTCGGCGGGTTGGCGTGTTTGTTGCCCAGCGAATTGCCGGACGCGGCCGCCCAGACATTGGCCCCGTCAACCGACTCGAAATATTTGAGCGCCTTGACGACGTCGGGCTTCTCGATGCCGGACTTGGACAGCATGATCGGCCCACCCTCGACGATCGCCGCAGAAGGCAGACTGGGGTCCATGTTCGGCATTATGAATCCGCCGAAATCTTCGCCTGGCTTCATACCTGCCGCTTCGACCAGGCCGATGGCCCAGTCGCCGATGAGGTAGATCGCTCCCTTGCCGCGCGCGAAGTCGGCGGCCTCCTCGTTCGACCGGGGATCGTCGAAGTAGCCCTTGGCGTACCAGTCCGACCAGATCTTGAAGGCATTGCGAACGGGTTCGCTATCGTAAGCAACCTCGCCCGTGTGCAGCCCCTTATACGCCTCGGGATCGGTGCGCAGCATGATCTCCTGGAACCAGATGAAGCCCCGCCAGCCATCCTGGGTCGTCGCATGAAACGGCGTGAAGCCGGCGGCTTTCAGCTTATCGGCGGCAGCGATGAGTTCGTCCCAGGTCTTGGGTTCCTCGACGCCGGCTTCGGCGAACTGCTTCTTGTTGTAGAGTGCGATCCACCGGGAGAAGTGCAACGGCACGCCGTAGACATGATCGCCGACCTTGTAAAAGTCCCTGACGCTCGGGTCGAAATCGCCGCTGGCGATCATCTCCTTCCAGATGTCGTCGAGCTCGGCGACCTGGCCGCTCTCGATCAGTTCCTTGTAGACGCCGCCGGTCCACCAGGTGAACATATCGGGCATGTCGCCACTGGCAACAGACGACTGGATGAACGCCTTGTACTGCTCCGGCGCGGCATAGGCGCTCTCGACGATCCGCGTGCCGGTGGCTTCGCCGGCGGCGTCGCCGACCTTCTGAAGCGCCTCCGACCAGAAGCCCTTGTCGTGAACGAGATTCACCTCATCGGCCATCGCAGCGACGGTGCCGGCGGCAAGCGCGCCGACTGCTGCAAGACCCAGTAGGCCAGATTTCCAACGCATTGTTTCCTCCTTTGGTTGGACCGTAGTCACGCGGCGCGGATGGCGTCGCCGGTCTTCGTATCGAACAGGTGCATCCTGTCGAGGTTGAACTTGAAGGTCAGTGTCTCGTCGGGCGCAACCAGCCGCGGCTGCTGCATTCGGCTGATGAATTCGGTGTCGCCGAGACTCGAGAAGAGCAGCGTCTCGTTGCCCAGCATCTCGGCGAATTCGACGCGCGATCGGATCGTCCGGGATCGGGCCGGATCGAGTCCGTGATTTTCCGGAACGATATCCTCGGGCCGGAAGCCGGCGACGATCGGCCGGCCGACCTCGAGCGCGCCACCGAAGCGTTCGGAGGGCAGTGGCAGCGAAAGCTGATCATTGGCGAAGCACAAGGCGCCGTCGATGGTTTCGGCAGCGCCATTGAAGAAATTCATCTGCGGCGATCCGATGAAGCTTGCGACGAACTGGTTCGCCGGATTCTCGAAAACCTCGATCGGCGTTCCGGTCTGCTCGATCAGCCCGTCGCGCATGACGACAATGACATCGGCGAGCGTCATCGCCTCGATCTGGTCGTGGGTCACATAGATCGTCGTCACCTGAAGCCGCCGTTGCAGGCGCTTGATCTCGACGCGCATCTGGTTGCGCAGCTTGGCGTCGAGGTTGGACAGGGGCTCGTCGAACAGGAAGACATCCGGCTTGCGAATAATCGCTCGGCCCATCGCGACCCGCTGGCGCTGGCCGCCCGACAGTTCTGCCGGCTTGCGCTCGAGATACGGCTCGAGTTCGAGAACCGAGACGGCGTCACCGACCCGATCGTCGATCTCCCTCCGCGGGCGCTTTTCGAGCTTCAGCGAGAATTCCAGGTTTTCTCGCACGGTCAGGTGCGGATAGAGGGCGTAGGACTGAAACACCATGGCGACGCCGCGATCGCGCGACGGCACGTCGTTGACCAGCTTGCCGTCGACGCGAAGTTCCCCATGCGAAATGCTCTCGAGCCCGGCGATCATCCGAAGCGTCGTCGACTTGCCGCAGCCGGAGGGACCGACGAGCACGGCGAGCGCCTTGTCGGGTATCTCAAGATCGATGCCGCGGACGGCGATCTCCCGTCCGTAAACCTTGACCATGTCCTTGAGACTGACGACCGCCATCAGCCGCGCCCGGAGCCGGTCGCCGGATACACCACGGGCGCCGATTTGACAGCCGGATCCGCGAAGCGGGTTTCCGGCACCTGCGCATACCAGCCGGGCCTCGCCGGATCGCGATCGTAGGTGTAGCCACCCACCTCTTTGAAATGCTCGGCATACTCTGCCACCTTGTCGCGATCGACCTCGATGCCGAGGCCGGGGCCGGTTGGCACTGCGATGCTACCGTTTTCGTAAGCCAGCTTCCCACCGACCAGCACATCGTCGACCAGATGGTGATAATGGGCATCGGCCGCGAAATTGAGATTGGGCAGCGCGGCGCCGAGATGAAGCATCGACGCGAGCTGGATGCCGAGTTCGCCGGACGAGTGGACCGCGGCTGAAAACTGGAAGGTCTCCATCACCGTCCCGGCCTTGTACGCCTGCCGAAGGCCGCCCCAGAACGTCGTGTCGAGCAGGATCACGTCGACGAGCGTATGGCGGATGCACTGCGCGAGTTGCTCGAAGTTCACCACCACCTGATTGGTGGCCGTCGGCATCCTGATCTTCTCACGGACCCGACGCATGCCTTCCAGGCCCCAGGTCGGATCCTCAAGATAGTCGTTGTTCAGGGATTCGATCGCCGCGGCCACGCGGATCGACTCCTCAACCGACCAGACGCCATTAGGATCGAGACGCAGTCCGTCGTTGGGAAACGCCTCGGCCAGGGCGCGCATCACCTCGACGTCGTGATCGGGCGAGAAATGTCCGCCCTTGAGTTTGTGAGTCCGGAAGCCGTATTGCTCCCGGAGTTCTCGGGCGTGGGCGACGATCTCGTCAGGATAGGTCTCGCCGCCACGCCCGCCGGCCGCGTCGTGGTAGCGATAGAAGAGGTAGGAGGCGAACGGCACGGTCTCGCGGATTGCGCCGCCGAGCAGGTCGCAGGCGCGAATACCCAACTGCTTTCCCGCCAGATCCATGCAGGCCATCTCGACCGCGGCATGAATTTGGAGGCGGTTATTGTAGAGGCTCGCGGTCGGATTCATGAGCTTCCAGCGCAGTTGCTCGAGTTGCAGCGGATCGTGGCCCTTAAGGTACGGGGCGAGCGACAGGACCGACTGCTCGGCTGACAGCCCCCCGCCGCCGAGTTCGCCGAAACCGGAACGCCCCTGGTCGTCGATAACTTCGACAATGGTGCGGACGAAGCGTCCCCAATGCGCGCCATTCCCGTGCCGCAGTGGCGCCTCCAGCGGCATGGCAACTGTCGTTGCGCGAATGTCGGCAATCGTCATGTCTCGCTCCGTTTGGGGGATCCGGCGACGATCGAAAGCAGTCCATCGTCAACATGGTGGCGCTGGATTCCGGCGTTATGGGAGACGGAGTTCGAGCGCGCTGAAGGCGTCGATCGCCGTCGCCACAGCTTGCCGGCACATCGCCTGATCGGCCCCTGATCCGACGAGCATTTCGACCTCGGCGCCGGCCATGAAAAGCTCTTCAGCTGTGGCGGTCAGCGCGTCTCTGGCGATATCCAGCAACACTAAATCGGCGCCGTCGGCCGCAAATCGGCATGCGACCGCCGCTCCAATCCCCTTGCCGGGCCGGTCACGAGCACGACCGCCATTGGTCTTCCCCCCCCACATTTTATAACTACCATATTAGCTTGACCAATATGGTGGCGAGGATGTGATGTCAAACGATCTGCCGTGAACTCCCTCCTCAAAGGGAACGCCCGAGCTTAGTCGGATTGATAGATTCGAGTTCGAAAACGCAGCAGCGTCCGGCGATCCGCCCGAATCGTCCTGCCCAATGATGGAGAAGCGTGAGCCGGAGCGTTGTCGATGCCGAGCCGCTGTCGGCGATCCTCCTGTTCGCGATCTCGGCGCTACACGTTCAAATGGCGGCGCTTCGTCACCGGATGGAGACTCCTGTAGGCCAAACGCGAGAGTAACTCTTGCGTTGCCGCCACGACCATGGCCATTGCGTGACTTTTCGGGCTTGCGGCGGGCAGGCGAAACCCCATCTATCCCTTGCGGGCCGGGCCCCTCTGGCAACGCTGTTGCGTTGTGATGTCGGACCGCATCGGGTGCGCTCGGTGCCGGGTCCGGAAAAGCCTTAGGTATCGCGCCGCCCCTCGGGCTGGAGAGGGAGCGACGACGCTGGTTTTTCAAACTCTTTTTCTCGGCCATCCGCTTTGGATGTGGCTTGGGTTTCTTGGCCTCGTCGCCGTCCTGCTCGCCCTCGATCTCGGGGTCTTCCACAGGCGCAAGCGCGAGATCGGCGTCCGCGAAAGCCTCCTGCTCTCAACATTTTACATCGTCCTGGGCCTGGGCTTCGGCGCTTTGGTCGCACTTCAGCTCGGCCAGCAGGCGGGCGTCGAATACCTGACCGGATTCGTCGTCGAGAAGAGCTTGGCGATGGACAACCTCTTCGTCATCGCCACGATCTTCGCCTACCTGTCGATTCCGCGCGCGAATCAGCACCGGGTGCTGTTCTGGGGCGTGCTCGGGGTGATCGTGCTTCGCGCCGTGATGATCGGCTTCGGCGCCGCGCTGGTCGCCGAGGTCCACTGGCTCCTCTACATCTTCGCTGCTTTCCTGATCGCCACCGGCATGAAAATGCTGTGGTCCGATGGCAGCCATTTCGATCTGGCCGACAATCCGGTCCTCAAGCTCGCCCGCCGCTGCTTCCGCGTAACCGACGGTCTGCATGGCAACCGGTTCTTCGTGAAGCAGCCGGATCCGGCGACCGGCCGCCTCGTCACCTTCATCACGCCGTTGTTCCTAGCCCTGCTGGTCATCGAGGTCGCCGACGTCATCTTCGCCGTCGATTCGGTCCCGGCGGTCTTCGCCATCACGACGGACCCGTACCTCGTCTTCACCTCGAATATCTTCGCGATCCTCGGGCTGCGGGCGCTCTATTTCGCACTCGCGGCGGTGATGCACCGCTTCGCCTATCTCAAGCAGGCGCTGGCCGTCCTGCTGGTGTTCGTCGGCTCGAAAATCTTTGTCGCCGATGTTTTCGGCTGGGCCAAGTTCCCGGCCGAGTGGTCCCTCGCCATCACATTCGCGACACTGGGGGCAGGCGTCTTCTATTCCGTATGGCGGACCCGGGGACGCCTGACCGAAGGCAAGCCGAAAGCCGTCGACAAAGGAGTTCAACTTGAAAGCAGGATGTAATGGTTAGTCGCGCCCTTCAGAAGTTCATTGGCCATGAGGCGTCGAGCGGCATCGTCCTCATGCTCGCGGCCGCGCTGGCCCTTGTGCTGGACAATTCGCCGCTTGCCTGGCTCTACGATTCCTTGCTGACCACGCCGATGGCGATCGAGATCGGTGCGCTCAAACTCCACAAGCCGCTACTCCTTTGGATCAATGATGGGCTTATGGCCGTCTTCTTCCTGCTGGTCGGCCTTGAGATCAAGCGCGAGATGATGCGTGGCCAGTTGTCGTCTCGACAACAGGTCATGCTGCCCGGCATGGCGGCGCTGGGCGGCATGGCCGTTCCCGCGTTGATCTATGTTGCCGTGACTTGGGGCCAGCCGGCCCTCGTCAACGGCTGGGCAATCCCAGCGGCCACCGACATCGCCTTCGCCCTTGGTGTCCTGGCGCTCCTCGGTAGTCGCGTGCCGCTGTCGCTCAAGGTCTTCTTGCTGGCGGTGGCGATCGTGGATGACCTCGGCGCCATCGTCATCATCGCGGTCTTCTATACGACCGATCTCTCGACCACGATGCTGTTTGGCGCCGCCGCGGCGGCGGCCGCTCTCGTCATTCTCAATCGCCTCAAGGTCAAGTCGATCGCGCCTTATATTCTTATTGGCATCGTCATGTGGGTCTTCGTCCTCAAGTCGGGCGTTCATGCCACGTTGGCCGGAGTCATCCTGGCGTTTGCCATTCCGGTCACCAGTTCCCATCGTGACGGCTCCAGTCATTCCCCGCTTGAGCAGTTGGAGCACAAGCTTGCGCCTTGGGTCGCCTTCGGCATCATGCCCGTCTTCGCCTTCGCCAATGCCGGCGTTTCGCTTGGCGGATTGAGCATCCAGTCGTTCCTCGCGCCGCTGCCGCTCGGCATCATGCTCGGCCTGTTCGTCGGCAAGCAGCTCGGCGTCTTCGCGGCCGTGTGGCTGACTGTGAAAGCGGGTTGGGCACGGCTTCCCGATGGAGCAAACTGGCAGCAGGTCTACGGCGTCGCCTGCCTAGCCGGCATCGGCTTCACCATGAGCTTGTTCATCGGCACGCTCGCCTTCGACTCTCCAGCCGATGCGGCAGATGTCAGGATAGGCGTTCTTGCCGGGTCGTTTCTGTCGGCGCTGGTCGGATACTTTGTCATCCGCTCCGCGAAGTCCGGGCCGCCGCGCGCTCTCGCAACCGGCGCAAACAACTCCTCTGCACTCGCGACGGGGGGGTCTCCACCAGCAGGCCGGATCCCAGCGCTTCTTCCCAGCCGCGGCAAGCGTAGCTTCCAGCCAATCGACTCCCTGATGACCGAAAATGACTTCGCTGTATCGGGCACCGAATTCCCTGTTCGCACGCGTAGGGAAATTGCTCGTAAGCCCTTGGGAAACCGCCGCGATTTTGGAGCGTTCCGCCGAAACTCGCCCAGAGGAAGTGAAAATTCCCTGTTGTTTCCCTGATAACCAAGGACATGGCGCCAGAGACGAGTTCGCTGAAGACTACGCCCACCACCACCAAGTCTTAGCGATTCTCCGGTCTCCCTGCCTCAGCGGCAATGTCTCTGACGCACCGACAGTCGACGTTGACATCAAACTTGCGTCTGTTTATGACATCGGTGTCATGACATCGGTGTCATGTGGGGCGTGATGACAACGATCTACGATGTTGCCAAGGCCGCCAATGTCTCACCCAAGACGGTGAGCCGTGTCCTCAATGGTGACGCGCCGGTCAAGCCGGAGACACGGGACGCCGTCGAGCAGGCCATCGCCAGCCTTAGCTACGTGCCGTCCAGCGCTGCCCGAACCATGCGGTCAAACCGCTCCGGGCTGGTCGGCCTGGTGACGGGAGCCATCAGTGTCGCACCGCAGGCGACGGAGATGGCCGGCCTGCCCGAAATCTTTATCGTCCAGGGCATCCAGCGCCGGATGGAAGCGACCGGCAAGACCATGATGATCTCGGACACCGGCGGGCGGTCCGATCGTGTTCCGCACCTGATCCGCACTTTCGCCGAGCATCGGGCCGAAGGCCTGATCTATGTCGCATCGTTTCATCAACAGGTTGTCCTTCCGACCTTGCCGCACGATACCAGGCTGGTGCTCGTCAATTGCTTTGACGAGCAGCGTACGCCGGCGGTCCTGCCGGACGATCAAGAAGGCCAGCGGCGCCTTGTCCGGGCGATCATCGCGCGTGGTCATACCCGCATCGCCTATCTGTCACTCAGCCCGCTGCTCATCGCGACGGCGCTGAGGACGGAAGGCTACCGGGATGCCTTGGCCGAAGCCGGGCTTCCCTTCGATCCGGAGCTCGTCGCCGCTGGCGAGGATTCGCCGGACGATCCGAGTTCGGCCGCGATGAGCCGCGAAGTCGCACGGCTCCTGTCCCTGGCAGAACCGCCAACCGTCATCTGCTGCGGCAATGATCGGATGGCGATGCGCCTCTACGGCGTGTTGCGGTCAAGCGGTTACGACGTACCCCGGCAAATTTCGGTCGCCGGCTACGACGACTACCGGCTTATCGCCGAGACCCTCTTTCCCCCGCTGACGACCGTCGAACTGCCCTACGTCGCCATGGGCGTACGTGGCGCGGAACGTCTCCTGTCGCTCATCGGGCGGTCAGACCCGGCTCCGAGCGATCCTGAACGGATCGCCGGGGACGTCATGTGGCGCGACTCGGTCATGGACCGGCCGCGGCAATCCTAGTTGAGGTACTTCAAAGGGAGGAAGACATGAAGAGATTAGCATTTCTGGCCGGCACCATCCTGATCGGACTGGCTCAATCGGCATCGGCCCAGACCGACTTGAAGATGTGGTATCACGGCGCCGGCAACGAAGTCGAAAGCCGGCTGATCAACCAGATCGTCGACGACTTCAACGGCAGCCAGAGCGACTGGAAGGTCTCCCTGGAGAGCTTCCCGCAGGGTGCCTACAACGACTCCGTGGTCGCCGCGGCGCTTGCCGGCAACCTGCCATGCATACTCGACGTCGATGGGCCGAACATGCCGAACTGGGCGTGGTCGGGCTACATGCAGCCCCTGCCGATCGATCCGTCCGTGTTCGCCGACTTCCTGCCTGGCACCAAGGGCATCTGGCAGGACAAGCTCTATTCGATCGGCCTGTGGGATGCCGCGGTAGCGCTCTATGCGCGACAGTCAACGCTCGATGAACTCGGCCTGCGCACGCCGACCCTCGACAAGCCGTGGACCGGCGAGGAATTCATGGCCGCGCTCGATGCCGCCAAGGCGTCGGGCAAGTTCACCTATCCGCTCGACCTCGGCATGAACGACCAGGGCGAATGGTATCCCTATGCCTTCTCGCCGTTCCTGCAGAGCTTCGGCGGCGATATCGTCGACCGTTCCACCTATGCGACCGCCGAGGGCGCGCTCAACGGTGATGCCGCGCTCAAGTTCGGCGAATGGTGGCAGAAGCTGTTCGCCGACGGCTACGCGCCGGGCACCAGCGAAGACCCGGCCGACCAGCAGACCGGCTTCATCGACGGCAAGTTCGCCTTCCAGTGGAACGGCAACTGGCGCGCGGTCGCCACGATGGACAAGGTGGATGACGTGGTCTTCCTGCCCGCACCCGATTTCGGCCACGGCAACAAGATCGGTGGCGGCTCCTGGCAGTTCGGCGTTTCGGCCAGCTGCCCGAGCCCGGAAGGCGCGGCGGCGTTCATCAAGTTCGCCACGCAGGACAAGTACCTGGCGGCGTTCTCCGATGGCATCGGCCTGATTCCGTCGACTGCGTCGGCGGCGGCGCTGACCAAGAACTACAAGCAAGGCGGTGCGCTGGCGGTGTTCTACGACCTGTCGAAAGACCAGGCGATGCTGCGTCCGGTCACGCCCGGCTACGTGGTGGAAGCCAAGGTCTTCATCAAGGCGATGGCCGACATCGCCAACGGCGCCGATGTCGCCGACACGCTCGATGCCGCAGTCGACGAGATCGACAGCGACATCGAGAAGAACAAGGGCTACGGCCACAACAACGGCTGACCGAGGTTGACGGTTCCGCGGCCTCACGGCCGCGGGGCCGGCTCTGGGAGGAGCGGCCATGGCGTCCAAACTCAATACGTCCAACCGGGCGGGATGGATGTTCGCGCTGCCCGGATTCGGGCTGATCGCGCTTTTCATTATCGTGCCGTTCTTCTTCGCCTTCGGGCTGTCGCTGACCAACCAGCGGCTGATCTCCCCCAACCCGACCGAGTATGTCGGCCTGCAGAACTACCGCGAACTCCTCGACTTCGGCGTCATCACGCTTGAGCCCGAGCGGGACGAGAGCGGCGAACTTCTCCGGGACGAGAACGGGAATCTCGAATACCCCCGCGTCCGCGACATCACCCGCAGCGACGACTATCCGCAATATGCAGGAATGCGGGAATGGTTTCGCTGGCAGTCGGGTGACAACGCCAAGGTCGTTGTTGCCAGCGATGTCGTCTTCATGAAGGCGCTGACCAACACCTTGATTTTCGTCGTCGTGGTGGCGCCCGTACAGGCAGGGCTCGCCCTGCTGCTCGCCCTGCTGATCAACCAGCGGCTCCGCGGCATCAACGTGTTCCGCACGATCTATTTCATGCCGGTCGTGGTGTCGATCGTCGTCGTTTCTCTGCTCTGGCGCTTCATCTACGCGGACAATGACGGGCTTCTGAACAATCTTCTGGGCGCCCTGACCTTCAACATATTCAAGCCCGTCGACTGGCTCGGAAATCCAAGTACCGCGCTTGGATCGATCATGGCGATGTCGATTTGGCAGGCCGTCGGATTCCACATGGTGATCTGGCTCTCGGGGCTGCAGACGATCAGTCCGACCCTCTACGAGGTTGCAAAAATCGAAGGCGCCTCCAAATGGCAGACCTTCCGCTACGTCACCTGGCCCGGATTGCGCAACACGGCCGTGCTGGTCCTGATCGTCATAACCATGCAGGCCTTCGCGGTTTTCGCCCAGATCAACGTGATGACCAACGGCGGCCCCCTCGACAGCACCCAGACACTGGTCTTCCAGACAGTCCAACGCGGCTACGGCAAACAGGACATATCCGGCGGCGCCACGATCTCCGTCATCCTCTTCGTGCTCGTCCTGTCGATCTCGCTCACCCAGCGCTACCTGACACGGGAGAGGCGGTAATGGCCGTGGTCACTGGTGACGCGCGCGGACTTCGGCTTGCGGCTCGCTACCTCGTGCTCGTGCTCGTCGGAACCATCTTTCTGTTTCCGCTCATCTTCATGATGATGTCGTCTTTCAAACCGACGGCGCAACTCCTGAGCGACACCTCGTCGCTGCGTGCTTTTCTGCCGGTGGGCGACATCAGCCTCGACAATTATTTCGCAGCCTTCAAGCGCGCACCAATCGGATTGTTTGTCTTCAATTCCGTCTTCATCACCCTCGCCACCGTCTGCGCGTCGCTGTTTATTTGCTCCCTGGCGGCTTTTTCATTCGTCTATATGAACTGGAAGGGCAGCGGCCTGCTGCTCTCGATCATGCTCGCCACATTGATCATCCCGTTCGAGACGATCGCCATTCCGCTTCTGCTGCTGGTCTCGCGCTTGCCGTGGATCGGCCTCGACGGCATCGAGTACGGATGGCTCAACACCTACCGGGTGCAGATCATCCCGTGGATCGCCGATGCCCTGACCGTCTTCCTGTTCGTTCAGTATTTCAAGGACCTGCCCCGCGAACTCATCGAGGCCGCGCGTGCCGAAGGCGCGACGTGGTGGCAGATCTACCGCAGGGTCGTGATGCCCCTGGCCGGTCCGGTGATCGCGACCGCCGCGATCCTCAAATCGCTCAAGATGTACAACGAACAGTATCTGTGGCCGCTGATCGTTGTGCAGGACGAAGCCCACCGGCCGATCATGGTCGGGCTCGGCTATTTCTTCCAGCTCAATGTCGCCTGGGGCGAGGTCATGGCCTACCTGTCGCTGATCACCGTGCCGGTTCTCGCTTTCTACCTCGTTCTACAGCGCGCGTTCATCGCTTCGATCGCCTCCACGGGCGTGAAAGGATAATCCATGGTGCTCCGACTGCCCGACAAATGGATATGGGACAGCTGGTACGCCCATGATGGCGATCGCTGGCATGGGTTCTTTCTGCAGGCACCGAGGTCGATCGAGGAACCGGAACTGCGCCACTGGAACGTCAGCCAGGGTCACGCCGTCAGCGAAAATCTCGTCGACTGGACCCATCTCGGCACCTGTTTCGGGCCGGCCGAGCGCGGCGCATGGGATGACTACACGACCTGGACCGGATCGGTCGTCAAGGGACCGGACGGTCGCTGGCATCTTTTCTATACCGGCGCCTGCCATGCCGAAGACGGCCTGATCCAGCGTATCGGCCACGCGACCAGCGCCGATCTCCATCACTGGGAGCGGGTTGGCGACGGGCTGTGCCTCGACATCTCGGGCGACGACTATGAGCAGTTTCGCCCCGGCTTCTGGCACGACCGGGCGATGCGGGACCCATGGGTGATGCGCGACCCCGAGGGGCCGGGCTGGCTCATGTATTTCACCGCGCGGAGCTCCGGCGTGAAAGAGCCCAATGCCGGCGGCGCCATCGGTTTCGCCACGTCGCCGGACTTGATGAGTTGGACGCTTCGGGCGCCGGTGTTCCGCGGCGGCTTCGGGCAGCTCGAGGTGCCGCAGGTCTTTGAACACGAGGGTCGCTGGTATTGCCTGTTCTGCACCGCCGCACAGCATTTCTCGGCAGCCCAGGCCCAGGCGACCCCCGGCGGGCCGGTGAGCGGCACCCACTACCTGATCGGCGATGGACCGCGCGGGCCGTGGTCTATCGCACCCGGGCCGTTTCTTGACGGGTCGCTTCCATGCCGACGCTACGCGACGCGGATCCTCGAGACCGGCGATGGCCTCCGGATCATCGGCTTCGTCGATCGTCCGCAAGGCGAGTTCGTCGGGGAGATCTGCGATCCCGATCGCGTCGAGGTCGAACGAGACGGCCTGCTGCGGGTCGCCGCGGTTCAATTGGCGGAGTAGATGAGATGGCTCATGTTTCCCTGAAGGGGCTGCGCAAGAGCTTCGGCAATGCCGAGGTGATCAAGGGCGTCGACATCGAAATAGAAGACGGCGAATTCGTCGTCTTCGTCGGACCGTCCGGTTGTGGCAAGTCGACGCTGCTCAGGATGATCGCCGGCCTCGAGGACATAACCGACGGTAAGCTGGAAATCGGCGGGAAGGTCGTCAACGACATACCGCCGAAGGATCGCGGCATCGCCATGGTCTTCCAGTCCTACGCGATCTTCCCGCATATGACGGTGCGGGAGAATGTGGCTTTCGGCCTGACGATCAAGGGCGTGCCGAAGGCCGAAAAGGCGGAAAAGGTGTCCGCCGCCGCGCGCATCCTGCAGATGGAGCATCTCCTCGACCGCCGCCCGTCGCAGCTCTCCGGCGGCCAGCGCCAGCGGGTCGCCATCGGCCGCGCCATCGTCCGCGATCCGCAGGTGTTTCTCTTCGACGAGCCGCTGTCGAACCTCGATGCGGCGCTGCGGATGGACATGCGCATGGAGATCGGCAAGCTCCACCAGAACCTCAAGGCGACGATGGTCTACGTCACCCATGACCAGGTCGAGGCGATGACGCTGGCCGACAAGATCGTCGTCCTCAGGGACGGCGAAGTCATGCAGGTCGGCTCGCCGATGGAGCTCTACCACCATCCGGCCAATCTGTTCGTCGCCGGCTTTCTGGGAGCGCCGTCGATGAACTTCATCTCCGTCGATGCACGGGCGGTGAACGACAGTCGCGCGACGGTGACGAATGACGCGCTCGATCCCATAGACGTGCCCACCGCGGGCCGCGACATCCGGTCGGGCAGCAAGGCCATCCTCGGCGTGCGTCCGCAATACCTGATCCCGAGCGCCACCCCGTCCGAGGGAATGTTGCACGGCAAGGTGGTCCTGACCGAGCGGCTCGGTGCCGAAACCGTGGTCGAGATCGGGTTGAAGGACGGCTCAAAAGTGATCGCGGCACTTGGCGAAGACAAGGTGCTCGAGCCGGGCGTCGAAATTGGTTTGCGGTTCGACCCGGCCCAGGCGCATCTTTTTGCGGAAGGATGAAAGCCGTCCCTCTGTCGCGACAGCGGAGGCATGCTTCCCGGTTACCCGGCCAGGACATCCTCCCGGCCACGCCGCGACGGGGTCGGACCGGCGCGTTTCGTCAAAATCGTTCAGACAAGCACCATGCCACCGTCGATCATGATGATCTGGCCGGTCATGTAGTCGGAATCGGGTGCCGCAAGGAACGTCGTGGTGCCGACGATATCGTCGGCGGAGGCGGCCCGCCCGCGCAGGATACCGGCCGAGAATTCGGCGATCGCCTGGCCCGGACGCTCGCTCGCGCCAAGTTCCATCAGGTCCTTGTCGAGCTGCTCCCAGAGCGGCGTGTTGACGACACCCGGCGCGAAGCCGTTGACGGTGATGTTGTTGCCGGCAAGCGCCCGCGCGCCGGACTGGGTCAGCGAGATGACGCTGAACTTCGAGGCACAATAGGGCGCGATGTTGTCGTAGCCCTGCCGGCCGGCAATCGAGGCGGTATTGATGATCTTGCCGCCCGTGCCCTGCTTGATCATCTGTTTGGCGGCTTCCTGCATGCCGATCAGGACGCTGAGACCGTTGACCCGCATGATCAGGTCCCAGTTTTCCTCGGTGACGTCGAGGAACTTCATCGGCTTGTTGATGCCAGCGTTGTTGAACATCACGTTCAGCGCGCCGAATTCCTTGGCCGCCAGATCGACCGCCGCCCGGATCTGGTCGCGCTTGGTGACGTCGACCTTGATGGCGATCGCCTTGCCGGCGCCGCTCGATTCGACGCGCTCGGAGGCTGTGGACACCACCTCCATCACCAGATCATCGATGTCGGCATAGACGACGTTGCCGCCTTCGCGCAGCAGATCGTCGGCGATAGCTCGTCCCATTCCACGCGCGGCGCCGGTTACGATGCAATTGCGGCCAGACAATCGTCCCATGATGTTTCCTCCGTATTTCTGGTTGCCGGACTTGCGGCGAATACACAGCGAACCGCCGCATGCGACGACGCCGCCTGCCCGCTTCCCGGTCTGCTGATGGTCGATGATCTTGCATAGGACCGGCGGACCGGCGCACGCAAAAGCATCCGAAATGGATATTCCTGGGACGGGAACCCGGGCCGCTACGGCTCGACCTTCTCGCTGGCGGCGGTTTCGCCCCCCAGTTCGGCAAGAATCGCGGCGGTATCCTGGCCGATCGTCGGCGCGGGGCGGTGGATCGACCCCGGCGTCGCCGACAGACGCGTCACGACATTGTGCATCGGCAACGGCCCCGCCGGGTCGTCCATCTCGACCAAGACTTCGCGTCCGGTGACATAAGGATGGTCGACGAGCTCGGCGACCGAATAGACCGGCCCGACCGTGACACCCGCCTCGTCGAAAAGCGCGAGATTCTCCTCGCGGCCCCGCTGGCCGATGAATGCGCCGATGATCGCATCCAGTTCGTCACAGTTGGCGAGCCGGTCGTCGTTGGTGCGGAAGCGCGGGTCGTCGATCAGTTCGGGACGCCCGATGGTATGGAAGATCCGCTCCGCCATGCTCTGCATCGAACCCGACAGCGCGACGTATTTCCCGTCCGAGCAGGCGTAGAGGTTCCTCGGGGCGGCATGCGTCGACTGGTTGCCGTTCCGGGTCATCGGCGCGCCGGTGAGACGGAATTGCGCAGCCGCGACGCTGACCAGCGAGAAGATCGGTTCGAACAGCGAGATGTCGACGACCTGGCCACCGGTGCCGCCGACCTCGACGCTTCTCAGCGCGGTGAGCAACCCGACCGCCGCGTAGAGACCGGCGATCATGTCGGCGGTGGCGAGCGGCGGCAGGCATGGCGGCGAGTCGGCGAAGCCGTTGATGTCGGCATAGCCCGACATCGCCTCGACGAGGGTGCCGAAGCCGGGCTTCTGCCGGTAAGGGCCGGTCTGCCCCCAGCCGGAAATCCGGATCATCACCAGCTTCGGGTTGATCTCGAGAAGCCGATCGGGACCGAACCCCATGCGCTCCAGCGTACCGGGGACGAAATTCTCGACCATCGCGTCGGCCGACTCGATGAGCTGGACGAGGGCGCTCCGGTCCGTCTCGCTCTTGAGATCGAGCGCAATGCTCCGCTTGTTCCGCGAATAGGCCTTCCAGAAGACCTCGACATTCCTGACCCGCCAGCGCCGCAGATCGTCGCCGCGCTCGGGGTGCTCGACCTTGATCACGTCGGCGCCGAGATCGGCCAGCACGTGGGTGACCATGTTGCCGGCGACAAGCCGCGAGAGGTCGATGATGCGCACATCGGACAGGGGGCCGTGAGACCGCGATTCGTCTGTGGGGTTGGTCATCGGATCTCCCGGATCACCTTCAGTGCGTCGCATTGGCAGACTTGTCCGATCGGGACAGGTCGACCATACCGTAAACGGTATACCGAACACCGTTGACAGAAAATAGGCCGCAGCATAGCGTTTGGCGATGGGGGGCCCTCATCCCAAGGAAGGCGGCGGTTCATTCCGCCATCTTTTCCTGGCGTGGCGGGATCCGCCGCATCGCCTTACCGGTGGGAGTGAACCATGGCGCGGAAGCGCGAATACGTCATGTGGTCGGGGAACGTCCGCAACC
The DNA here is from genome assembly GCA_963812275.1 of uncultured Alphaproteobacteria bacterium. Lineage (GTDB taxonomy): Bacteria > Pseudomonadota > Alphaproteobacteria > Rhizobiales > Kaistiaceae > Bauldia. Next base: position 639,574 of record CAWEUQ010000004.1, read on the forward strand.
TTCCGCTCGCCGAGCGGATCAGGGTGACGGCCAAGGCCGGCTTTGACATCCTGACCATCTCGCCGACCGATTGGCTCGAGGCCTTGCGCGCAGGGATTTCGACCGCCGACATGCTGACGATGGCCAACGACGCGGGGATCCGCATCGACCATCTCGATCCGCTGGCGCGCTGGGCGCCGGAGTGGATGCCCGACAACATCACCGAGTCGATCTACCTGACCTTCCTGCTTTGGGATACCGACGACTTCATGCGGGTCGCCGAGGCGCTGAAGGTGACCTCGATGAGCGCAATCGCGACCTATCCGGCCGGCACCGAGCTTCCGATCGACCAGCTGACCGAGTGCTTCGCCAGGCTATGCGACCGGGCCGCATCGATCGGCGTCCGCTGCGATCTCGAATTCATTCCGATGTGGGGTCTGCGAGACCTCAGGACGGCGTGGACGATCGTCAAGGAGGCCGATCGACCGAACAGCGGCATCGTGTTCGACTTCTACCATTATCTCCGCGGCAACCCCGACGACGCGCTGCTGGAAACGATCCCTTCCGGCAAGATCTCGTCGGTCCAGATCGCGGACGCCGGCGCCACGGTCAATCCGAATATCAGCCTCTTCCAGGACTGCATCTTTCGGCGCGTCCAGCCGGGCGACGGCGCCTTCCCGGTAACGGAATTGCTCCAGCTTCTCGAAAGGAAGGATGCTCTCGGCCGGCTCGGGCCGGAGATCTTCAGCCAGGCGCAGGATCAGATGACCGGCGACGAAATCGCCGACATCACCGCGACGGCGTTCAGGAAGGCGCTCGACCGGGCCGGCATCGATCACGATTTTCCGCGGACGGCGGGGCAATTCACGTGATCCTGACCGACCGCGGAGCCGGGCGGCGACGGCCTCCGCGATCGAGATGACCCGCATGCAGATACGACGCGAGACGATTGGAGGACAGGTCTACGAATTGCTTCGCGACCGGATCCTGCGCGGCGAGATCGCAGGCGGCGCGCGCCTGGCCCAGGCTCCCCTGTCCGAGGAGATGGGGATCAGCCGGATACCGGTCCGCGACGCGCTGAAGCGCCTCGAAACCGACGGTCTCGTCGTTGGCGACGAGATCGGCCGCTACACGGTCGTCCCCTTCACGGCCGAGGATGCAACGGAGATTTACGCGATCCGCCGCCGGCTCGAGGGGCTGGCGATCGAGACCGCCGCCGCTGCGATGACCGCGGAGGCGTTCGGTGAGATCCAGTCCCTGTTCCGCGAGCTCGGCGAGGCGGCGCAGAGACATGACGTCGCTCGCTATACCGAATTCAATGTCGCCTTCCACATGTCGATCTACGAAGCGAGCGGCATGCCCCGGCTGGTGCGGCTCATCCGCGGCCTCTGGCTCGGGGTGCCGCCGCTGACGCCGATGGTTCTCGAAGGCCGCATCGATCGATCTCAGAAAGAACACGCGCGGATCATCAACGCGCTCAAGGCACGGAATTCGACGCAGGCGGCAAAGGCTCTCGACCGGCATATCGCAAATGCCGGCGCGGAGTTGCGCCGATCGATCGAGGCGTCGATGGGCACGAAGCGGACCTGAGAGGCCGCGGCAAGAGGGGAGAAAGATGGACAAGTCCTTGATCGGGGCGTTCGGTCGACGCGTTCGTCTCGGCATGGTCGGTGGCGGCACCGGGTCGATCATCGGCGATACCCACATCCTCGCGCTGCGGGCTGACGGATTTTGCGATCTGGTTGCCGGAGCCCTGTCGTCGCGGCCGGAGGTGGCGCTCCAGTCGGCGCAGAACGAACTGATCGATCCCGACCGCGCCTATGTCGACTGGCGGGAGATGGTCGAGCGTGAAACCGACCGCCCCGATCGTATCGACGCCGTGGTCATCGCCACACCGCCGCAACTGCACTTTCCCGTCGCCAAGGCCTTTCTCGAACGCGGCATCGACGTGATCTGCGAGAAGCCGATGACGCGCGATCTCGAAGAGGCCGAACGACTGGTCTCGCTGGTCCGCGAGCACGATCGGCTGTTCTGCCTCACCCATTGCTATACCGGCTATCCGATGGCCCGCCAGGCGCGTGCGCTGATCGAGGCCGGTGCGATCGGCGCGGTCCGGATGATCGACATCGTCTTCGCGCCCGGCGACCGCGGCACGTCGCTCGAACCGGAAGACCTCTCCCAGCGCCACTGGCGCTTCCAGGCCTCGTCGATGGGCAAGGCGTCGATCCTCGGCGAGGTCAATTCGCACGCCTATCAGATGGCCTGTTACCTGACCGGGATGCAGGCGGACGAAGTCTCGGCGCATCTGGCGACCTTCGCCGAGCGCCGCGAGGTCTACGACAATGTCTACGCCACGCTGCGCTTCCCCGACGGTGTGCTCGGGCGCCTGTGGAGCAGCTACGTCGCCGCCGGCAACGACCAGGGCTTCTCGTTCCTGATCATCGGTGAGACCGGGCAGATGAGATGGAACGAGGAGGACCCGGAATATCTCTGGCTGAAGCCGATGGCCGCCCCCGCGATCATCCATGCCCGGGGCTACGACGATAACGACGAGCGTGCCCGGGCCAATGTCCGCTTCAGACCGGGCTTTCCCGAAGGCTACGGCCTTGCCTTCGCCAACCTCTATGTCGATTTCGCCAAGGCGATCATGGCGCGCGGGCTCGGCCAGCCGTACCGGCACCATCTCGCCGATCTGCCGACCGTCGAGGATGGCGCGCGAGGGATGAAATTCATCGAGTCAGCGACCCGCTCGCACGAAGGCGGGGGGGCGTGGATCGCCTGCCGGCTCGACCCCTGAGCCGGTTCTGCGCGCCGCCGATCAGTAATAGCCCTTGGAGCGCATCAGCGAATCGGCGCGGTTCTGGGCATCGGCGAGCGCAACCCGCACCGACTTCAGGCCGCGCGCCATGTCGTGCATCTCCTCGCCGCAGATCGTGATGATCTCGGCGATCTCCGGTGCCGGGGGCCGCGGCCAGTACTGGACCATCCCGCTTCGCTCCAGGTCGTCGACCACGGCGATCGACTTCGACAGCGCCCGCACTTCGGGATCGGCGCTGACGCTGAAGCGCGGGCTCGTCCGGCTGCCGTTGAGTACGTAAAGCTTGATCGCTTCCGACGAGGTCAGGAACTGCACGGCCTCCAGTGCCGCGTCGACGCGCTCGTTGGCAAGGTTGGCCGGAATGCCGAGGACATAGCCGCCGACCGGCGCGATGTTGCGGCCGCCGCGTCCGGCGGGGTGGGGAAGCAGGCCGGTATTGCCCTTGGCCGGCGAACTGTCGTCGAACTCGAAATACGACGCCAGGACGTTGTAGCCGTAGGCCATGGCCACCTCGCCCCGGCTATAGGCGGCAATCCGCTCATACCAGGCCATGCTCAGGATGTTCAGCGGCGAGAATTCCAGCAGTTGGAGAAGGTATTCCGCGGTCCGCCGGGCCTCGATGCTGTCGATCATCGGCCGGAACTGCTCGCCTTCGATGGATTCGGCGTCGAAGTCGTGTCCAACCTTGCGCAGGTTGAGGACCGCCCGGCCGAAAGCGGCGAGGATCATGATGAAGGTGTGGCCGATCGGCGTTCCTCGCGCGGCGTTCCAGGCGATGCCGCGGATGCCGGTCCCGTGCGGCCGATGGAGCAGCTTCGCCGCGGCCAGGAGTTCATCGGTCGTCGCGGGCGGGTCTATCCCATGCTCGGCGAACAGGTCCTGCCGATAGAACAGGAGTTCGGGCGTCGTGTGGATCGGAAAGCCGTAGGCCTCGCCGCGATAATGCGAGGCCTTCCAGCCCGCCGGATGGAAATCGGCAACGTTGATCTCGCGCGCCGAGATCAGGCTGTCCAGCGGCCGCATCACCTTCTTGACCGCGAATTCGCCGATCCAGGGCAAGTCGCAGGCGACGACGTCATAGCGCGACCGCGGCAGGCGGGCATTCTCGAGGCACTCCTCCCGCAACCGGTCGATCGACACCGCGCGGACGCGAAGCGTGACGCCGAAATACTGTTCGACCTGCCGCTTGAGGCTCTCCATCGCCATGAAGGTCGGATCCGCATGGACGAGGAGCCGCAGCGGCCCGGAGATGGACAGCTTCGAACCGGCGACACTGGGCGGCGCGACGATCCGTGCCGAAAGATAGGAGCCGCCGAAATAGTAATCGTAGTGCTCGCCGTCATAGGCGAAGCCGAATGTCCGGCCGATGATCCGCTTCACCCGACGTGCATAGTCGTACCAGGCGTCGATGAGCTTCGGGCTCGGGTGGTAGGAAAAGGTCTTCTTGCCCTTTCCCTTGGGGCGGCGGATGGCGAGACCGCGGGTCAGCATCTCGTCGACCCGGCGCATCGCCGTCGCGTAGGGGACGCCCGACGCCGAGGCGAGCGCAGTCACCGTCACCAGCTTCGCTTCCAGATGCTGGCGGAGCAGGAAGATCGACATCCGGTAGCAGGCGTTGGTGCTCGGCAACTGCAGTCCGACATCCGCTTCCATGTCGATCTGGTCGACGAAGCTGAGAAAGCGCAGCATCTCCTCGTTGGTCATGACAGCGGCGCGCTCGGCGCTCGGCATCGCGGTTCTTGTGGGGATGTCGTCCATGAATAATTTCCTGCCCGGGAGGGCGCGAAGGCCGTCCGGTTCGGCACCGAACGCGCGATATATCCAATATCGCAGTCGCCGCCCACGAGTAAACATCCAGACTGGATGATTCAATCATTGTGATCGGGGGCGCCCGGCGCGAGTCTGGCACAATCAGCTTGATGCTGTTCCGCGGTCGACCGATAGCGCGGACGGATAGTCAGAAGAATCGTTGGCGAGGGAACGCAGCGAAAAAGCGCCAGGGACGTCAAGGTTCAAATGTCCACCGGGGCGAACCATCGCCTGCCGGTTTTTTGCCCTGTCGCAATCGTTTCAGGCCGATGATAAGCAAACGGCCGTCGAATCACGCAGGGATGGCATCCGTTCCCTGACCTTCGCCCTCGCCCGGGCCAAATAGAAAACTGGAGGAAGCCGTGACCGCAGCATTGAAGCCGACCATTCTCCGGCCGCAGGATCTCGACCATCACTGGAACTGGGAGCGGGCGATTCCGGCGCCCGGCCACACCCAGGTGGATTTCGAGGGGCGGGTCAATTTCGACCGGCTGCGCAATTATCGTCTGGCGCGGGCCAAGCAGGCGCTCGAGAATTCCGAATGCGGCTCGCTGCTGCTGTTCGACGTCAACAACATCCGCTACATCTCGGCCACCAAGATCGGCGAGTGGGAGCGCGACAAGCTCTGCCGCTTCGCGCTTCTGATGCGCGGCCAGGAGCCGATCGTCTGGGACTTCGGCTCCGCCGCCGTCCACCACCGGCTCTATTGCGACTGGCTGCAGCCCGACCATGTCCGGGCCGGCATGCTCGGCATGCGCGGCACCGTGCCGCCGGCCGCAGGCCTGATGCAGAACCATGCCGAGGAGATCGCCTCGCTGATGCGCGAGGCCGGTGTCGCCGACATGCCGGTCGGCGTCGACCTCGCCGAGACCGCGATGTTCTTCGAACTGCAGAAGACCGGGATGACCATCGTCGACGGCCAGCAGATCATGCTCGACGCCCGCGAGATCAAGAATATCGACGAGATCGTGCTCCTCAACCAGGCCGCGACCATGGTCGACGCCACCTATCACATGATCTGGGAGGAGCTGAAGCCGGGGGTGCGCGAGAACGACATCGTCGCGCTCGCCAACAAGATGCTCTACGAAATGGGCTCCGACGACGTCGAGGCGATCAACGCCATCTCCGGCGAGCGCTGCAGCCCGCATCCGCACAACTTCACCGACCGCATCATCCGGCCGGGCGACCAGGCCTTCTTCGACATCCTCCAGTCCTACCAGGGCTACCGGACCTGCTACTACCGGACCTTCAATGTCGGGCGGGCGACGCCGGCCCAGCACGACGCCTATCGCAAGTGCCGGGAGTGGCTCGACCGGGCGATCGAGCTGATCAAGCCGGGCGTCTCGACCGACCGGGTCGCCGCGGTGTGGCCTTCCGCCGAGGAGTTCGGCTTCCCCAGCGAACTCGCCGCCTTCGGCCTGCAGTTCGGCCACGGCCTCGGCCTGGCGCTGCACGAGCGGCCGATCATCTCGCGGCTGGTGTCGATGGACAGCCCGATGGAGATCAAGACCGGCATGGTCTTCGCGCTCGAGACCTACTGCCCGGCCACCGACGGTTATTCCGCCGCCCGCATCGAGGAGGAGGTCGTCGTCACCGACACCGGATGCACCGTCATCTCCCTCTTCCCCGCCGAAGACCTGCCTATCGCAAACAAATACTAGACGACGGCACGGCGATGGGCGGCATCTTCATCGACGGGGCGTGGTCCCCTTCCACGACCGGCGCAGTCCTGGAAGCGATCGACCCGAGCACCGGCGAGCCATTTGACGAAATCGCCGACGGCGACGAAAACGACGTCGAGCGCGCTGTCCAGGCCGCGCGCCGCGCCTTCGAGGAAGGCGCCTGGGCAAAGCTGACGGCGACCGAGCGCGGGCGATTGCTCAGCCGGCTTGGTATTGCCATTCTCGACCATGCCGAGGAACTGGCCGCCCTCGAGGCCCGCGACACCGGCAAGCCGCTCACCCAGGCTCGCGCCGATATCGCGGCGTCCGCCCGCTACTTCGAATTCTACGGCGGCGCGGCCGACAAGGCCCATGGCGACACCATTCCCTATCTCGACGGCTATTTCGTCGCCGTCATCAGGGAACCGCTCGGCGTCACCGGCCACATCCTGCCCTGGAACTACCCGGCGCAGATGTTCGGCCGGACGCTCGCGCCGTCGCTTGCCGCCGGCAACGCGACAGTGCTGAAGCCGGCCGAGGAAGCCTGCGCCTCTATCCTTCGCCTGGCCGAGCTCGCATCCGAGGCCGGCATCCCGCCCGGGGCGATCAACGTGGTAACCGGTCGAGGGGAAGTCGCCGGCGCCGCCCTCGCCGCCCATCCCGGGATCGACTTCGTTTCCTTCACGGGCTCGCCGGAGGTTGGCCGGCTCGTGCAAAAGGCGGCAGCGGAGCATTATGCCGGTTGCGTCCTCGAACTCGGCGGCAAGTGCCCGCAGGTGGTCTTCCCCGATGCCGATCTCGAGACGGCATTGCTGACGATCCGCAAGGCCATCGTCCAGAATGCCGGCCAGACCTGTTCGGCCGGCAGTCGCGTGCTCATCGCCAGGGAAATCTACGACTCCTTCGTCGAGCGTCTCGCCGAAGCCTTCTCCAGTCTCCAGGTCGGCGCCTCGACGATGGACCTCGACTGCGGCCCCGTGATCAGCGCAACCCAGCTTGCCCGGGTCCAAGGCTTCGTCGAACGCGCCAGGGCCGACGGCATCACGGTGCTCGCCGAAGGTCAATTCGCACCGGATCTGCCGGCCGGTGGCTATTACACCAAGCCGACGCTTTTCGGCCCGGTGCCTCGCGCCAACGATCTCGCTCGCGAGGAAGTCTTCGGCCCGGTTCTTTCAGCGATTCCCTTCGAGGACGAGGACGACGCGATCCGTCTCGCCAACGCTACCGACTACGGGTTGGTCGCGGGAATATGGACGTCCGATGGCGCCCGGCAGATGCGGGTGGCGAAAGGAATTCGCTGCGGGCAGGTCTTCGTCAACGGCTACGGGGCTGGCGCCGGGATCGAACTGCCGTTCGGCGGCGTCAAGAAAAGCGGGCATGGCCGCGAGAAGGGTTTCGTAGCCATGGACGAATACTGCGCGCTCAAGACGATCGTCGTCCGGCACGGCTAACCCGCCCTCATTTTCCGTAGGTTACGTGTCCGATGGCCGCTCCGGTCAGCCCCCCTGACGAGTTGTCGCGGTCCGCGGCCGTCTCGACCGGCCACGCGGCATGGCGATAGGTCGGGACGGGCCGCGGACCGCGCACGGCATGCCGGCGGGAGAAGACCGGCATGCTTGTCACCAGATCGTTACGCCACCATCCGCAACGATCAGCTGGCCGGTGATCGAGCTTGCCGCATCGCTGACCAGGAAGGCGATGACGTTGGCGACCTCATAGGGCTGCATGAACCGGTTCATCGGGATCTGGGTCTTCCAGATCTCCAGCATCTCGATGCCGGCGGCGAGCGGCATGTCGGTCGCGACGAAGCCCGGCCCGATCGCGTTGACGCGGACGCCGGTATTCGCCCATTCCGATCCGAGTACCTTCGACAGGTGGGCGACGCCCGCCTTGGAAACGCTGTAGCCGACGTGATCCTGTGGATGGACGTCGATGATCGCCGCCATCGACGAAAGGTTGACGATCGCCCCGCTCCCCCGCTCCACCATCAATGCGCCGAAGGTGCGGCTGCAATGGAAGACCGCGTCGAGGTTTACCCGCATCTGGCGATCCCAGATGTCGGGGGTGGTCTCCAGCGCCTCGGCGTTGAGGCAGATGCCGGCGTTGTTGATCAGGATATCGATCCGACCATGGGCGTCGATCGTCGCGGCTGCCACCCGGTCGATGTCGGCCTGGCTGGTGACATCCAGATGCATCGCCTCCGCCGATCCGCCGGCTTCCTTCAGGATCGATACGGTTTCGGCCGAACCGGCATCGTTGACGTCGGTGACGATGACATGCGCCCCTTGCGAGGCGAGCCGCTCGGCAACCGCTCGGCCGATGCCCCGCGCCGCGCCGGTAACCAGCGCGACCCGGTCACTCAGGTCGAAAGGGTTCTTTGAACTGCCCCGCCCGGTATCGCCAACTCTCGTCGATTCGGCCGGCCAGGCGGACAAGGGGGGCGGCGCCTGGCCAGCACTTTGAGAACCTGACAGGAATCTTCTTTTGGCGTGGGACATGCGGATGTGTCCTCCCTGTTGCGCGAGCGTCTTTGTTGAAGTGTTTGCGACTCGCTGCTGCGGCGCCGGATCTTCCGCCCGGACTCCGCAGCATCGACTATCGATCCGGCATCGATGCCGGACAACAAGCCAATCCTCCAATCTGGATATTCACGGCCGGCGGGCGCGCCAGTATCTATCGATCGTCGGCTCCCCGCATTTTTTCGGTGCGCCGGTCAATAGATGCCTTGATTCGAGCACCTTAGGCCAAACATCCATTTTGGACGACATCGCGGAACCCCCACCGCTGAACATGTGGCAATGATGAATTTGCCAAATAAAAGCAGGGCACAGTTCGGCAGTCGCCAATCCGGGCGGCTAACGAAGGTGGCGGCCTGATCTCGGGAGGAGGCACAGCCGAAATATCCTTGCCGCTCCGGTGTCCCGAAATGTTGCGGGGCCATCGGCGGTTGCGCCGTCAGAGGGGCCGACGTTTCCGGAGGCTCTTTGGCCTTGGTGAAAGCCACGCCCCCATGACGACATCCTTGAAAGTCCATCTGCACCAGCAGATGCCGTTCCATAAAAGGGAGGAATGACAATGAAGCGCTTATCTACATTGAAGAAGCTGCGTGGTGCGGCTCTTTCGCTCGCTGCCGGCGCGGCGGTTGCCGCCTTCGGATTCGGGTCGCAGCCGGTTCTCGCCTCGGAAGGCCTTATCGTCGTCTTCATGCCGCCGGGGACCGATAACTACCTCGCCCAGTGGCAGGTGGGCGCGAAGACCAAGGCCAAGGAACTCGGCTACGACATCAAGATCATCGAGAGCAGCCGCGATCAGGCCGAACAGGATTCCCAGGTTCAGCAGGAACTCGCCTCGGGCGAGGACGTCGCCGGTTTCATCTGGTGGCCCTACGTCAATGCCGCCGGCACGGGTTCGCTCCGCGCCCTGTCGCAGACCGGCAAGCCGGTGATCTTCACCAACCAGTATCCGATCGAGGGCACCGAGGACTTCTGGACCGCCTATGCCGGCGTCGACGACTTCCTGAACGGCAAGGTCGCCGCCCAGATGCTTCTCGACGCCTGCGCCAAGAGCACGACCGACAAGTGCGACAAGGGCATGATCATCACGTTCCCGGCCGGCTATTCCGCCGGCGCCGATCGTGCCAAGTCGTTCCGCGACACCACTGCCGGCAAGCTCGAAGTGATCCAGGAAGAGCCCGCCGGCTTCATGTCGCAGGAAGGCTATTCCGTCGGTTCCCAGATCATCCCGCCGAAAAAGGATGAGGTCACCTGGGTCTATACCGAGAATGACAGCCTCGCGACCGGTGTGATCCAGGCGCTGGAAGAGGCCGGCAAGAAGCCGGGCAAAGACGTGCTCGTGGTCGGCGGCACCTGCCACGGCGATACCTCGGACCTCTTCTCCGGCAAGCTCGTCGGCACAGGCGTCCAGGCCGCCTTCCTCGAAGGCTGGCAATCGGTCCAGACCCTGCACAAGTATCTGAAGACCGGCGAAGTCAAGGACGGCAAGGTCTATCTGCCGGCCGACCGCGATCATCCCCCGTCGGACGAGGGTGCCCCGTCGCGCTTCAACTTCATCCCCAACCCCGCGCTCGGCAACACCAAGGCCGACGTCGAGAATTTCAAGCTGTGGGGCTGGACCTTCGCGGAACTCTGCAACTACTGACCGCAGATTGAGAAACGGGCGGCCGCCGCATCAGCGGCGGCTGCCTCCATAGCGGATCGGTAGTTCGGAAACGCCTGATGACTGGTGACAAAACCATTCTGCGGATGCGCGGGATCGCCAAGCGCTACGGTGCGGTGACGGCCCTGCAAGGCGTCGATTTCACGCTCGAGCGCGGCGAAGTCATGGCGCTGCTCGGCGAAAACGGCGCCGGCAAGAGCACGCTCGTCAAGATTCTCGCGGGACTTGAGCGGCCGGATTCCGGCACGATCGAAATCGCCGGCGAACAGGTCAGGCTGCGCACCCCGCATCAGTCCCTTCACGCTGGCGTCGCCTATGTGACGCAGGAACTCAGCATCATTTCGGCCCTGTCGGTGGCGGAAAACATATGCCTGGGCGGCGACTTCAATCCGATCTGGACGAGCGGGCATCTCGCAGCCCAGGTTAAGCCCTATCTTGCACTGGTCGGCCTCGAAGACATCGATCCGGCGATGCCGGCCGGCAGCCTCTCGGTCGCCCAGCGCCAGCTCGTCGAAATCGCCCGGCTGCTGTCGCGCAATGCGCGGATCCTCATTCTCGACGAGCCGACCGCGGCGCTGTCGGACACCGAAATCGAAAAAGTGATGACCGTGGTGCGGACCCTCGCCAGCGAGGGACGCTCGATCATCTACGTGACCCATCGGCTTGGCGAGGTCTTCGAGATCGCCGATCGGGTGACCATCTTCCGCAACGGTGTCAGTTTCGACCCGGTCGAGGTGAAGGCGCTGGACATCGACGAACTGATCGAGCATCTCCTCGGCCGCCGTCTCGACCAGATGTTTCCGCCGCGCGGGACCAGTGCCGGTGACGTCGTGCTGTCGATCGAGCGGATCATCGCACCGGGGCTTACCGAACCCGTCTCGCTGCAACTCCGCTCCGGCGAGATCGTCGGCCTGGCCGGCCAGCTCGGCAGCGGCGCCAATGCCGTGGTGCGGGCGATCGCCGGGGTAACCCCCCGCGAGCAGGGCGAAATCCGCCTGCGTGGTCAGTCGATCGATCCTCGCGACATGCGCGAGTCGATCCGCCTCGGCATCGCCTATTGCTCCGACGACCGCAAGGCGGACGGAATCTTCGGCGTTCGCAAGCTGACCGAGAATCTGACGGCGCCGGCGATCGACCGGATCACCGTCGGGGGATTGATCAGCGGGCGTCGCGAGAAGGACCTCGCCGGGCGCCTCGCGGAATTCTTCGAGATCAGCCTCAGTCGGCTCGGCAGTCAGGCGGGGAACCTTTCCGGCGGAAACCAGCAGAAGGTCGCGCTCGGCAAATGGCTCGGCATCGAGCCTTCGATTCTGCTCGTCGAGGAACCGACGCGCGGCGTCGATGTCGGCGCGCGGGCGGAGATCTATCGACACCTGCGCACCCTCGCCAGCGAAGGCCTCGCGATCCTGTTCGTGTCCTCGGACAACCAGGAGGTGCTCGGCCTTGCCGATAGCGTCGCGACGTTTTTCCGCGGCCGGTTGGTGCGCGTCGCCCCGGCGGCGGAGATCAAGCCGGAGGAACTGCTCCGCGACGTCACTCATCCAGAAACAGGCGAGGCGGAAGTAGTCACGTGATTGCGCGGATATTGAAAGCGGGCATACCCCCGGCGGACAGTCTACCGGAATCGGACGCTCAGGCGCTGACCCGGCGGCGGCGCAACATGATCATCATTATCGCCGCGATCGTCGCCCTGGTCCTGATCGGCGCCGTGACCACGCCAGACTTCCTGACGATCGAGAACCTGCTCGTGGTCATCCGGGCGGCGTCGATCATCGGGATCATCGCGCTCGGGATGTCCTACATTACGATCTCCGGCAACCTTTTCGCCCTCTCCGCGGAGGAGCTGGCGATCCTCTCGGCCTGTATCTTCGCCTTCCTGATGCGCGCCGAATACGGGCTCGCGACGAGCTTGGTCGTCACCCTGCTGTTCGCCGCGGCCTGCGGTGCGGTCCAGGGCGCGATCATCTCCTACGGCGCCGATCCTATCATCACGACGCTCGCCTTTGGCGGCCTGTTCAGGGGCTTCGCGTCGCTGGTCACCAACAACAAGAACATCCTGCTCGGTACCGACGCGGCGCAATGGCTGGGCACCGCGCGGCCGCTCGGCGTGCCGACACAGAGCTGGGCCTTCGTCATCCTAACCGGCGTTGCCTGGTTCATCCTTCAGAAGACGCGATTTGGGCGACAACTGGCGCTGATCGGCGCCAATCGCGCGGCAGCGCGAGCCTCGGGGCTTCGCGTCGGCCAGGCATCTCTGATCGCGCTGACGCTCTTCGGCATCTGCTGCGGCCTTGCCGGCATCTCGGCGGCCGCGCAATTCGGCCTCGCCGTCGCCAACCTGTTCACCGGCCTCAACATCGATGTCGTGGCCGCGGTTCTGGTCGGCGGTATTGCGCTGCGGGGCGGCCAGGGCTCCCCAATACAGGCAGCCCTCGGCGCGATCTTCATCGCCCTCTTGCAGAATTTCATGCTGCTCCACAGCTTCACCAGCGGCCAGCGCATGCTCGTCGTCGGCTGCCTGGTCGCGCTTGCCACGCTTGGTTTCCATATGCTTCAGAGGCAGCGGGCATGAGCCGGAAAGAAACCCTCGCCGACCTTGCGGTCCGCGCCGCCTTCATGGTCATCGTCTATCTCGTCTTCGCCAGCATGCTGCCGTCGTACCACAACCTCGGCGGCATCGCGGCGCTGCTCGACGGTGCCGTGCTGATCGGACTGGTCGCCATCGGGCTCGGCGTCACCATGCTCGCGGCCGAGTTCGATCTCTCGGTCGGTTCGCTGGCGGCGGTGATCGGCGTCCTCGCCATCAACATGATCGCCGGCGGCATGAGCATTGCCCCGGCGGTGGCGATCGCGGTCGTCGCGGCAGGGATATTCGGCGGACTCCAGGGCCTTGTCATTGCCGTCACAGGCATCAATTCGCTGGTCTTCACCATCGGAACGCTGATCGGCCTGCGCGGCTTCGCCCTGATCATCAGCGACGAGAACAGCGTGACGATTCCGATCCCGCGGCTTGGCGAGACGGATTTCTTCGCCCAGCGGATTCTCGGCTTCCTGTCGCCGCTCAGCATCATCCTTTTCGTTGTGATCGTGCTCGTCGGGCTGTTCCTCAGCTATACGGTCTGGGGTCGCGAGATCCATGCGATCGGTGGCGGTCGCGCCGAGGCGCGGGCGGCCGGCGTCTCGATCGTCCGGCCGATGGTGATCGCCTTCGCGCTTTCCGGCTCGCTGGCCGGCCTCGGCGGCGCCCTGTCCTCGGTCCGCCTCGGCAGCGCGACACCGCTCGGCTTCGACACGCTTCTGCTCTCGGCGGTCACCGCCTGCCTGATGGGCGGCATCGCGCTGGAGGGAGGTCGCGGCAATGTCGTCGGCATCTTCATCGGCCTCCTCACCCTGCGCTTCCTGGTCGGGGGCGTGGCGAGCCTCGGCGCACCCTACTGGCTCCAGAGCCTGGCGATCGGCGGCCTGCTGATCGTCGCCCTCGTTGTCCAGATGTCGATCAATCTCCTTCGGCGTCATGGCGCCCGGCCACGAAGGCTGGCGCCACAGGCCACCTGATCGGAAGCCTCGGAGATCCGGATGTTCAGCTTCGAAGGCCGAAACGGGATCGTGACGGGAGCCGGCACCGGCATTGGCAAGGCAGTGACACTCGAACTCGCCACCGCGGGCGCCGCGGTCCTTGCCGTCGGTCGCCGTCGCGAGACGCTCGACGAGGTGGCCCAGGCGGCGGACGACCTCGGCGGAAGGGTGGTGCCGCATGTCGCCGACGTGACCGACGAGGCGGCAGTGCGTGGCTATGTCGAGCGTGCCGAGGCCGATCTCGGTCCGGTCAGCTTCTTCTTCAACAACGCCGGCGTCGGAGGCGCGCACAAGAGCATCATCGACACGACGATGGAGGAACTCGACCACTGCATGGCGGTCAACTTCCGCGCCGCGTTCATGGGCCTCAAATACGTCCTGCCGGCGCTGAAGCGGGCGGGAGGCGGCCAGGTGGTCAATAACGGCTCGCTGCTTTCGCTGAAAGGCGGCGTCAACCGGGCCGACTACACAGCGTCGAAGCATGCCCTCCTTGGGCTGACCAAGTCGGCCGCCGCCGAGTGCGCCCGCGAAAATATCCAGGTCAATTGCATCTGTCCCGGCCCCGTCGACACGCCCCTCCAGGCGCTCTCCGAAAAGCTCGTGAACCCCGATGATCCCGACTACGAGCGGCGGCGCTACGGGACCGTCATTCCGATGGGGCGATACGGCGAGCCGCAAGAAATAGCCGACACGGTGATGTTCCTGCTGTCGGGAACGGTTCCATACCTGACCGGTACCGAGATCATCATCGACGGCGGGTTCATCTCCGGCTGAAGATCGATTGGGAGGCCACCATGCGCGCAGTCCGATTTCACGATCGCGAAGACGTCAGGTTCGACGACGTTCCTCCGCCCGGTGCCCTTGAAGACAATCACGTCCTGGTCCGCCCATTCTATTGCGGCATCTGTGGCAGCGACCTGCATGAGTATCTCCACGGCCCGATCTCGCCGACGCGCGAGCCGCATGTCTTCACCGGTGCATCGATGCCGCAGATTCTCGGCCACGAATTCTCGGGCCGGGTCGAAGCCGTCGGCAGCGGCGTGACCAACGTCAAGGTCGGCGACCGAGTCTCCATCCAGCCGCAGATGGCCCCGGATGATGAATACTACGGCAAGCGCCGGCTCTATCAGCTCAGTCCGCAGGTCGGTGTTGTCGGTCTGAGCTGGTGGTGGGGCGGCATGGCCGATCTCGCCATCGTCAAGGACTACAACGCCTTCATCGTGCCGCAAGGCGTGACCGACATCCAGGCGGCACTGGTCGAGCCCGCGGCGGTTGCCGTCCACGCGATCGACCGCGCGGAGATCCGCCCCGGATGGAGCGTCCTGATCTCCGGTTTCGGCCCGATCGGCGCGCTCTGCGCCCTCGCCGCGAAGGCCGCCGGCGCCTCGACCATCATTGTTTCCGAGACCAACCAGAAGCGCCTCGATTTTGCGACCCGCCTGCTCCCTCACGCGGTCGTCGTCAATCCCGCCCGGAACGACCTGATGGCGGTCGTCCGTTCGGTCACCGAAGAAGGCATCGGCGTTCACGCCGCGATCGAATGCGCCGGAGTCGGAGCGGCACTGAACGCGTGCGTGGCCGCCGTCCGCCGCCAGGGCGTCGTCGTCCAGCTTGGGCTCCAGACCAGCCCCGTCGAGGTCAATCTGCTCGAGTGGGTGTTCAAGGACATCATCGTCCGCGGCAGCATCTGCTACCCGTCCGACAGCTGGCCTCGGGTGATGGCGATGATCGGCAGCGGCGACTTTCCGGTCGAAAAGATCGTCACCAGCGTCGTTGCCCTCGAAGACACCATCACACGCGGTTTCGCACCGCTGCTCGATCCTGCCGGGGACGAGTTGAAGGTGCTCCTGCGCGTTGGAGCCGAAGAGTGACCGGCAGCCCGATGATATCGCCACGGAGACTGATGTGAGCCACGACGCCGAGACTTTCGATTACATCGTCGTCGGCGCCGGTTCGGCCGGGTGCGTCGTCGCCGCGCGGCTTGCCGAGGCCGGGCACAGCGTGCTTCTCCTCGAGGCCGGCGTTCCCGATCGCAACCCGTGGATCCATATCCCGCTTGGTTACGCGAAGCTCTACGCCAATCCGAGTATCAACTGGTGCTACGAGAGCGAGCCGGAGCCGCATCTCAACGGTCGCCGGCTGTTCCAGCCACGCGGCAAGGTGTTAGGCGGCACCGGTTCGATCAACGGCATGATCTACGTCCGCGGCCAGCCGGAGGACTTCGACGGCTGGCGGGACCTCGGCTGCGAGGGCTGGGGCTACGACGACGTCCTGCCCTTCTTCAAGAAGGCCGAGCACCAGGAACGCGGCGCCGACAAGTATCACGGGGTCGGCGGGCCGTTATGGGTCTCCGACCTGCCGTCGCATCACGAGCTGGCCGATGCCTTCATCGAGGCGGCGCACCGCACCGGGTCGCCGCTCAACGATGATTTCAACGGCGAGACCCAGGACGGCACAGGTTATGTACAGGTGACGACCAAGAACGCCCGGCGCTGGAGCACAGCGGCAGCGTATCTGCGCTCACTTGGCCCCCTGCCCGGCCTCAAGACCGTGACCAGCGCGCTCGGCCGGCGCGTGGTCGTCACCGACGGCAAGGCGACCGGCGTCGCCTACGCGGCAGGCGGCGCCGAGCGTGTCGCCAATGCGCGCGGCGAGGTGATCGTCTGCGGCGGTACCTACAATTCGCCCCAGCTCCTGCAACTCTCCGGGATCGGACCGGGCGCGCTGCTGCAATCGATGGGCATTCCGGTCGTCGCCGACCGGGCGGAGGTTGGCAGCAACCTGCAGGATCACTTCGGCGTCGGACTCGAATTCCGCTGCACCAAGCCGGTGACCGTCAACGACCTCGCCAACAACCTCGTCCTCCGCACTGCGGCGATGGCGCGCTATCTTCTGTTCCGCAGCGGCCCGATGGCCAGCAACGGCAACTATGCCAATGTCTTCGTGAAGACCGATCCGGACATGGACCGGGTGGACATGATGATCACTCTGATGGCGTGGTGCACCGGCGAGGATCTGTCGCCACGGCCGTTCTCCGGCTTTACCGTTCTCGCCGAGCACATCCGGCCGGATTCGCGGGGCGCGGTCACGCTCAAGAGCCCCGACCCGAGCAAGGCGCCGGCCATCCTCTTCAACTTCTTCGAAAGCGATGCCGATCGCCGGGCGATGGTGTCGGCCCTCAAGACATCGCGGATGCTGTCGCAGACCGAGCCGCTGAAGGGTTATGTCGCGGAGGAGATCACGCCCGGTCCCGCCTGCGTCAGCGACGAGGACATGATCGCCCATTGCCGGAAGGCCGGCCTGTCGCTGCTCCACGCGGCCGGCACCTGCCGGATGGGCGGCGACGACGAAGCGGTCGTCGACCCGCGTCTCAGGGTGCGCGGCATCGACGCCTTGCGCGTCGTCGATGCGTCGATCATGCCGACGATCGTCTCCGGCAACACCAATGCCGCGACGATCATGATCGGGGAGAAGGGCGCGGACATGATTCTCGAGGATACGCGGGGCTGACCGGCGGCATCGCCGGTCTCAACGGCAACAGGCCAGGAGATGAAGATGGCACGTTCGTTTGAACTCGTCGCGAGCTACTGGTCCCTGGCCGGAGACTGCTATGCCAGCGGTCCGACCGAGGTCAGTCCGTTCGATTTTCGCGATCGGGTCGAGACCGCCCGGAAGGTCGGTTACCGCGGCATGGGCTTTGTCCACGACGACATCCAGGCCGTGTCGGCCCGCATCGGCTTCGACGAGATGAAAAAGATCCTCGACGACAATGACATGAAATACGTCGAGGTCGAGATCATCGCCGACTGGTTCACCGACGGCGAGAAGCGGAAGCGGTCGGACATCGCGCGCGCCAATCTCCTGCGCGCCGCCGAGGGGCTCGGCGCCTGGCATATCAAGGTCGGCGGCGACATCGACAAGAATGGTGACGTCGTCTGGCCGATGGACCGGATGATCGAGGACTTCCGGGTTCTGTGCGACCAGGCGGCGGAAGTCGGAACCCGCATCGCCCTCGAACTGATGCCGTTCAGCAATCTCAGGACGCCCGAGCAGGGTCTGGAGCTGCTGCGCGGTTCGGGCGCCACGAATGGCGGAATCATGCTCGATATCTGGCACATGGCGCGCGGAAACATCGACTATGACAGCATCCGCCGCATGCCGAAGGAGTCGGTCACCTGGGTCGAACTCGACGACGCGCGACCGGACGTCGAAGGCACGCTCTACAACGATACCATTCACAATCGGGAACTTCCCGGCGAGGGTTCGCTGGATATCAAGGGTTTCCTGGAAGCAGTGCGCGACGTCGGCTACGAGGGCCCATACGGCGTCGAGATCCTGTCGCGGGAACATCGCCGCCGTTCGCTCACCGAGCAGGCCCAGCGCGTCTTCGACACATCGATGAAGCAATTGCAGGCTGTCGGCCGATCCCTGGATCAAACCGCGAGGATGCCGCCGTCGATCGGCAGTTCGACGCCGGTTATGTAGGAGGAATCGTCGCTCGCCAGAAAGAGAGCGCCCCTGGCGACTTCCTCGGCCCGGCCAAGCCGGCCGAGCGGCGTGCCGGCAACCAGCGAGTCGGTGATGGCCTTGTCCTGCGCTTCGATCAGCGGGGTCCAGATGATCCCGGGATGGATCGAGTTCGCCCGGATGTTGTGCTTGGCATAGGTGATCGCCGCGTTCTTGGTCATCGTCCGCACGGCGCCCTTCGAAGCCTGGTATGGGGCAACGCCGTCGGCGCCAACCACCCCCCAGATCGACGAGATGTTGATGATCGAGCCGCCCTTCTGCTTCAGCATCGCCGGTATGACACTGCGCATGCCGTAGAACGTTCCGCTCTGGTTGACGGCGATCACCGTGTTCCAGTCATCGAGACTGGTCTCATGGATCGGCGCGTAGCAGAAGACGATGCCGGCATTGTTGACCAGCACGTCGATATGGCCGTGCCTGGCGAGGACCGCCGAAACCACCCCTTCCCAATCTTTGACTTTGCGTCACGTCGAGATGCTCGAATTCGACACCCGCCGGCAGGCCGTCGGCCGGCGGGTCCTTGGCATCGGTGGCGACAACAATGGCGCCGGCTTCCGCAAAGAGCGCGGTGATGGCGAGGCCAATGCCCTGCGTGGCGCCGGTGACGAGAGCAACTTTGCCGTCGAGACGATTCACGTTGGTTTCCTCCGTTTTCGCGTCTTCTTGATTGTCGCAATCGACTATAGAGGGCACGCGGCGGCCGGTCACAGCGACGCGACCTCGATCCATCGATTCTCGCGCCCCGACAGCTTGACGGCATCGATGGTGCGCTGAACCTGGTAGGCTTCCTCGAAATCGGGATAGGCGCTGCCACGTCCGACAAAGGCGTCGATCAGCTCGGCGACCTCGATGACCTTGAGGTCGTTGAAGCCGATGTGATGGCCGCTGGCGGGACAGAAATTCCCGTAGGGCGGATGTTCCGGGCCGGTTTCGATGCGGGCGAACCCGTCGCGGCCGCGCGGCCTGTCCGTCGTGTAGAGGTGCAACTCGTTCATCCGCTCCTGGCTGAAGGCGATCGCGCCACGGGTGCCGACAACCTCGAAGGCGAGTTGCATCTTGCGTCCGGTCGAGGCCCAGTCCGCCTCGATCGTGCCCATCACGCCGCTGGCGAAACGGGCGAGGAAGATGGATCGGTCGTCGACTTCGACGGGCCGTTTTTCGCTCGATCCGGCCGCGACCGGCCGGCTGGGATGGAGCGTGATCGTCTGCCCGGTCACCGCTTCGATCGGGCCGAGGAGGTAACGGGCGATCGAGGTGATATGACTGCCGATATCGGACAGCGCGCCGCCACCGGCCGGGTCGGTCCGGAACGAATGCGGCGCAGCGGGGTCGCTCATGTAATTTTCGGCGTGGATGCCGCGAAAAGCGGTAATTTCGCCGATGTCGCCGCCGGCGATGATCTCGCGGGCCGAGCTTTATCATCGGATTGCGCAGGAAGTTGAAGCCGACCATGGTGCAGGCGCCGGCCTTCGCCGCCGCGTCGCGCATGGTCGCGGCGGTGGCTGTATCGACCGACAGCGGCTTTTCGCAGTAGACCGCCTTGCCCGCCTCGATCGCAGCGATCGCCATCTCGGCATGCAGGCTGTTCGGGGCGGTGATGGCGACGATGTCGATATCCGGGTCACCCGTCACCTGCCGCCAGTCGCCGGTGGAGCGCGCGAATCCAAAGGCTGCCGCCGATTTACGGGCCGACTCCGCGTCAATGTCAGCAAGCAGGGTGAGTTCGGGGCGGGCCGGAAGATCGAAAAGCCCGGGCGCAGCACGGAAGGCATTGGCGTGGCACTTCCCCATGAAGCCGGCCCCGATCAGGCCCACGCGAATTGTCTTCCTGGTTTGCTGGGTCATTGTCTTTTCCACGGCGTCGGCTGGTTACTGGCTGCGCGAGGCCTGGGGATCGGGCGGCCGTTCTTGTTCCTCCTCCCCAGCACCTCCCGACAATGGGGGGGAGCCGGATTGCGCTCAACGGCCAGTTCATCCATTTCAGACATGTGCGCCGGCCGCCGGATCGGACGACACGCCGGCCAGGAGACCGCTGGCTGACAGGCCGTCCTGTCGATTATCCGATCTGGATACTTTGCCTGTCGGCGCCCCTCGGGCCCTGACTTACGCTCTGTCCCGGCCGAAATGCTCCAGTTGTCCCTGACCGCTATCGACGGCGCAGCGATCATCGTTGACGTCGACCTGACAACGAGCTTCGATTTTCCACATCGCGGTCGAAGTCGCCTCGAAGCGACGGAAAGGGAGGACGAAATGGATACGGGTCTGGCCGGAAAGGTCGTGCTCATCACCGGCGCTGCCAAAGGTATCGGTAGCGCCACTGCGCTCGGCTTTGCACGCGAAGGAGCGAGCCTCGCGCTTCTCGACATTGACAGCGAATCCCTCGACGCGGTCGCTGCCGAGGCACGCGATCTCGGCGTGACGGTTTCCAGCGCGGTCGTCGATCTCTCGACGAACGAAGACATCGCGGACGGCATCACAAAGGTCCTCGAACCCTTCGGCGACCGGCTCGACGTCCTGGTCAACAACGTCGGCTCGGGCGCGGTGCGCACCTTCGACGAACTCAGCGACGCCGACTGGGACGCGACCATGAACCTCAATTTCATGAGCTACGTCCGTACCTGCCGCGCGGCCCTGCCGCGCATCCGTGCCGGCGGTGGCGGCGCCATAGTCAACAACGCGTCGGACCTCGCGCGACAACCGGAGCCGGTGCCGGTCGACTATTCCGCGTCGAAGGCGGCCGTGCTCGCGCTGACCAAAGGACTGGCGCGCTCCGAGGGACCGCATATCCGTGTCAACGCGGTGGCGCCCGGCCCGGTATGGACGCCGTTCTGGACCAAGCCCGGCGGCTTTGCCGACACCTTCGCGACTTTCCACAAGATGCCGCCGCAGGAGGCGGTGGAGCACGAGCTGTCGCTGCGTCAGCTTCCGCTAAACCGGCTCGGACGGCCGGAAGAAGTGGCGAATGTGATCGTCTTCCTCGCCTCCGACCTGGCGAGCTTCGTCACCTCGTCCGTATGGGGAGTCGACGGCGGAAGCATCCGCAGCATCATCTGACAGTCTCGGATGCACGCCGACTCCGGCGCCCTGTCGTCCGGCAGGTCGATGCCGGCCTGTCGCAAGCACAAGCTTGCCTGCCAACCACCGACTCGCCTCCCGTTTCCGATACTCGAAGAGCGCATTGAAATCGACCTAACGGGGCTATTGCAATCGATTGAAATTCGTCGGAAGATGATGCGACTAACCGGTCGCGTTCGGGCATGGGAGGAACTGGCTGGCGCTCCATTCAGCCATGCCGGCGCGAAGGAATGGTGTCGACGCGCGCAGCGTGGGAGCCACCGGAATCGGGACGTCAGGGCAAGAATTCTGGCCCGGCATTCCGCAAGTCTTTGAACAGGAGGAATTGCAAATGAGTGAGAAACGGAAGGGCGCGGTCGTTGCCGGCGAGGCGCGAGGCGTCGAGCGCATGCCGATGCCTGGCCTGTTCGACGGGCTGGCGGTCCAATGAGCGCAAAGACAGGCGTTCTTACCGGCGCAGCCGGTGGAATCGGGCGCGCGACGGCCGAGCGGCTGGCGAGCGAAGGCTGGTCGCTGGTCCTCGTCGACCGCGATGACAAGGTCTCGGACGTTGCCAGCCGGATCGCGACACCCGACGGGCAGACAATCATCGGCGTTGCGGCCGACATCACAAGGCCCGAACAATATGGCGCCATCGACCAGGCCATTGCTTCGATCGGCGCGCCGCTGAAATTTCTCGGTCTCATCGCCGGAGTTCTGCAGGAGGTCGGGTCGATCGAGACGCTCGATGTCGCGGAGTGGGATCGGGTTTTCAATATCAACGTGCGGGCGAATTTCCTGCTGATCAAGCATTTCATCCCAGCGCTTCGCGCCGCCGACGGAGCTTCGATCGTCACGATTTCGAGCTGGTACGGGAAAAGTGGTCACGGTTTCTTCGGCGCCTACTGCGCGTCAAAGGCGGGCGTCATCTCCCTCACCCACACGGCCGCCGACGAGCTGGCGCGCGACAAGATCCGGGTCAATTCGGTTGCCCCCGGCAACGTGGCGACCAGCATGCATTTCGACGCCCTTCACGAAGAAGCCGCCAAGCGCAACGTCACCTTCGAAGAGATGAAGGACACCGAGTGGGGAAAGATCCCGCTCGGCCGCGCCGCGGAACCTTCCGAGATTGCGGCGGCTGTCAGCTTCCTGGCGGGACCCGACGGGAGCTATCTCACCGGGGCGACGATCGACGTCAACGGCGGGTGCCTCTTCTCCTGAGACGCCACCAAACCGGCTGATCGGCGACCGGCGGCAATTTCCGCCGGTATGCGGCCAGCCGACAACGACAAACAGGGATGGGAACGAGGAGCGAAAATGACCAAGAGAGTAGATGTCGAGTTCCAGTCGGAGGGGACCACGATCCGCGGCTGGCTGTATCTCGCCGACGAGACGAAACGATCGCCGGTGGTCGTCCTGGCCGGCGGCTGGTGCTATGTCCGCGAGATCGTCATGCCAACTTACGCCCAGGCCTTCGCCGACGCCGGCATCAACGCGCTGGTCTTCGACTACCGCAATCTCGGCGTCAGCGACGGCGACAATCGCCAGCACCTCGACCCCTGGGAGCAGGTTCGCGACTACCAGAACGCAATCAGCTTCCTTGAGCGCCACGACAACGTCGATCCGGACCGGATCGGTGTCTGGGGGATCTCATATTCCGGCGGACATGCCCTCATCCTGGCGGCGATCGATCCGCGCGTGAAGTCAATCGTCAGCCAGATTCCGGTGATCGACGGCTACGAGAACATGCGCCGCGCCCACGGCACCATGGAATACCGGGCGCTGTGGAACCTGATTCTCGAGGACCGCAAGCTCCGCTACGAGAAGCCCGGCGAGCGCCTCTACCTGCCGCACGCGACCGAGAACTCGGCGGAAGAGGTGTCGGCATGGCCGTTCCCGGAGACCGTGCGCACATTCATGGCGATCAAGGCCTCCGAGGCGCCGCTTTATGAAAACAAGAGCACCGTCGAATCGGTCGACCTGTTGATGAATTACGACGTCGGGCCATTCGTGAAGCGTATCTACAACACGCCGACCCTGATGATCGTCGCCGAGGGCGACGATCTCACTCTGTGGGACCTCGAAATCGGCGCCTTCAACCAGGTACCATCCAATCACAAGAAGATGGAGATACTCCCGCACACCTCGCACATGACGCTCTACTCGGATAAGTCGAAGGTGGAGTTGGCGGCAGGATATGCCCGGGACTGGTTCGTCGAGACTTTGAAACCGTGACGATGCCACGGTCGCCCTGTGTGGTCCGCGGAGGTTAGATCGATCGACGGAGGCGCACGGGCATCGGGAGGGAAGGCGTGCCGATATTCGACGACCTTGACGGCAAGTCCGCTCTGGTCACCGGCGCCTCGCGCGGGCTCGGGCTGCACTTTGCCGAACTGCTTGCGCGCTACGGTGTGAAAGTCATCCTGGCGGCACGCGACAGCGCCGCCGTCGCGGATGCCTGCGCCCGTATCGAAAAGGCCGGAGGGACGGCCTCGCCCGTCCGGCTCGACGTCAGCGATATGGCCTCGGTCGAAGCGGCGATATCCTCTCTCCCGGGCGCGCTCGACATCCTCGTCAACAATGCCGGGGTCAATGTGGCAGGCCCGGCGCTCACCCTGACGGAGAATGATTGGGACGCGGTGATCGGTACCAACCTCAAGGGAAGCTTCCTGATCGCACAGGCGGCCGCGCGACGCATGAGCGCCGAGAAGACCGGAGGCGCGATCGTCAACATCGCCTCGATCCTTGGCCTGCGCGTGGCTGGCGGCGTCGCCGCCTATGCCGCGTCGAAGGCCGCCGTCGTACAGCTCACCGGCGCTCTCGCACTCGAATGGGCGCGGTACGGCATCCGCGTCAATGCGCTCTGCCCCGGCTATATCGAAACCGATATCAACCGGGACTTCTTTGCAACCGATGCCGGCAAGGCGATGATCCGCCGGATTCCCCAACGCCGGCTCGGCCGACCGGAGGACCTCGATGCGCCCTTCCTTCTACTCTGCTCCGAGGCTGGCAGCTACATGACCGGCACGACGCTGGCCGTCGATGGCGGCCATCTCGTCTCCACGCTCTAAGGAACCGATCCAGTGGATTTCACCCTGCCCGACCACGTCGAAGACTTCCGCCGCCGGATCGCCGCCTTCGTCGACGCGAAGACCCTGCCGCTGGAATCCGACCCGGCATCCTACGACGCGCACGAGAATATCCGTATCGACCTCGCCGACGCTCTCCGCGCGGAAGCGCGCGCCGAAGGTCTCTGGTGCCTGCAGTTGAAGCCCGAAAGCGGCGGCCAGGGCATCGGTCAAGGTCGGCATGGCGGTCTGCTACGAGGAGATGAATCGCTCGATCTTCGGGCCGGTGATCTTCAACTCGGCCGCGCCGGACGACGGCAATATGATGGTCCTGGAAGCCGCCGGCACCGATGCACAGAAGGAACGCTGGCTGGCGCCGATCGTCGAGGGCAAGGTCCGCTCCGCCTTCGCGATGACCGAGCCGCATCCGGGTGGCGGTTCCGACCCCTCGATGATCAAGACGACCGCCGAGAAGCGCGGCGACCGCTATGTCGTCAACGGCCGCAAATGGTTCATCACCGGCGCCGGCGAGGCGAAGCATTTCATCCTCGTCGCCAAGACCTCCGACGATCCCCGCCGCGGATTGACCGCCTTTCTTTTCGACCGTGACCAGCCCGGCTGGCGTATCGACAGGCGAATTCCGATCATGGGGCCCGAAGAGCATGGCGGCCACTGCGAGCTCATCTTCGACGGCCTGGAAATCCCGGAGGAGAACATCCTTCTCGGCGAGGGCCGCGGCCTCAAGATCACCCAGATGCGGCTCGGCCCGGCGCGGCTGACCCACTGCATGCGCTGGCTTGGATTGTCGAAGCGCTGCGTCGATATCGCCCGCGCCTACGCGGCGGAACGGATGGGCTTCGGTCAGCGGCTGGCGGATCGCGAGAGCATCCAGCTGATGCTCGGCGACCTCGCCATGAAGATCGAGATTGGCCGTCTTCTCGTGATGAAGGCCGCATGGGAGCTCGACCAGGGCAGTTTCGCCCGCAAGGAGGTCTCGATGGCCAAGATCCACGTCGCCAACCTGCTCCACGCGGCGGCCGATGTGGCGATCCAGATCAATGGCGCGCGCGGCTATTCCAAGGACACCCGGCTCGAGTGGATCTACCGCTACGCGCGGCAGGCCCGCCTCGTCGATGGCGCCGACGAGGTGCACAAGATGGTGCTCTGCCGATACCTCGACGAGGAAGGCAGCGATTTCTGGCGCTGGCCGACCGCGTCCGGATCGCCGTGAGCGCGAGCAAGGAAGGCCCATGCGAACTCGATCCCCACCTTGCCGCCCGGCCGGCCAATCATCGGCCCCTGACGCCGCTCGATTTTCTGGTCCGCGCGCTGAATGCCTTTCCGGACCGACCGGCCGTCGCCTGGCGCGACAGGCGCTGGAGCTATCGCGAATTCGGCGCGATGGTGACGCGCCTCGCAGCGCGCCTCGCGGCCGAAGGAGTGGGCGCCGGCGACGTCGTGTCGGTCATGGCGACGAACCGCCCGGAGATGCTGGCGGCGCATTATGCGGTTCCTCTCGTCGGCGCGGTCCTCAACACCATCAACACGCGCCTCGACGCCGCGACGGTCGGTGTCATCCTCGACCATGCGGAAAGCCGCCTGATCCTCTGCGATCCTGCCTGCCTGGACACCGCCCGCGCGGCTGCGGAAGCGCACGGCGTTTCATGGCGGCTTTTTGGTGAAGAGGCCGAGACCGGCGCCGTCGACGGAGCGGTGGATATCCTCGCGGACGACGGCGTCGCCCGTGCGCTCGATCCGGTCGCGATCACGGACGAATGGCAACCGATCTGCCTCAATTACACGTCGGGCACCACCGGCCGTCCCAAGGGCGTCGTCTATCACCATCGCGGCGCCTATCTCAACGCGCTCGGCAACGTCCTGTCGCTCGGCCTCGACGCGCGATCGGTCTATCTCTGGACGCTGCCGATGTTCCACTGCAACGGCTGGTGTCACACCTGGGCGGTCACCGCCGCCGGCGGTCTCCATGTCTGCCTCGATCGCCCCGACCCGCAGCTGATTTTCGATGCGCTCGCAGAGCAGGCCGTCACGCACATGGCCTGCGCGCCGGTCGTCCTCTACATGCTGCTCAACCACCCTGCCCGCGCCGGGCGCGACGCCAGTCTGCGGGTCCTCGTCGCCACCGGCGGCTCGGCGCCGACGAGCGCGCTGATCGCCGAACTGGATGAGCTCGGCTTCGACCTCATCCATCTCTACGGCCTGACCGAGTTCTTCGGACCGGCGACGCTGCGCGGGCTTTCCGAGGCGGAACTGGCCCTTCCCGCGACCGCCAAGGCGGTCGAGCTCGCCAAGCAGGGGACCGCCCACGTCACCGCGGGCCCGGTCCGCATCGTCGATGACGCGGGCAACGACGTTCCGGCCGACGGCAGCACACTGGGAGAGATCGTGCTTGCCGGCAATACGCTGATGGCCGGCTACTATCGCGACCCGGAAGCCACCGAGGATGCCTTCCGCGGCGGCGCCTTCCACACCAGCGACCTCGCCGTGCGGCATCCCGACGGCAACATCGAGATCAAGGACCGCAGCAAGGACGTCATCATCTCCGGCGGCGAAAACATATCCAGTCTCGAACTCGAGAGCGTCCTCCACCAGCACCCGGCCGTCCTGATGGCGGCGGTGGTCGCGGTTCCCGACCTGAAATGGGGAGAGGTCCCCTGCGCCTGCCTCGAACTGAGGGCGGGCTTTTCGGTCGATGCCGAGGAGATGCGCGCTTTTTGCAAAGCTCGCCTCCCCGGCTTCAAGGTGCCGCGCCACTTCGTCGTGTGCGAGCTGCCGAAGACTGCCACCGGCAAGATCCAGAAATTTGCGCTGCGCGAACAGGCCCGTGCATTCGTCAGCGGAAATCCCGGCGGGGGAAACGGATGACCGGCGCCAACGAAGCCGGACACATCGAGGCGGATTTCGACTCTGCCGCGCTCGAAGGGTACCTGCGGCAGGCGCTTCCCGACCTGAGCGGCCCGATGACCATCGAGCGTATCTCGGGCGGCCAGTCCAACCCCTCCTTTTTCGTCAGTTTCGGCGCGACCCGGCTCGTCCTGCGCAAGCAGCCACCGGGCGAGCTGCTGCCGTCCGCCCACGCTGTGGATCGCGAATTCCGGGTGATGGACGCGTTGGCGGCCACTCCCGTTCCGGTGCCGAGAATGTTGGTCTACAGCGACGACCGGACCATCGTCGGAACGCCGTTCTACGTCATGGAGCGGATTGCGGGACGGGTCTTCCATGATGCGCGGCTCGAAGCCGCGCCGGTCGCCGAGCGCCGTCCGATGTACCGGTCGGTTGCGGCGAGCCTCGCCACCCTCCACCGGGTCGATCCCGATGCGGTCGGCCTCGGCGATTTCGGCAAGCATCGGGATTATTTCGCCCGGCAGATCGCCCGCTGGACCCGGCAATGGAGCCTGTCGCGGCTGCGCGACGATCCCAACATCGACAAGCTGATCGACTGGCTGCCGCGGAACGTTCCGGACGACAGTCTTTCCACCATCTCCCACGGCGATTATCGCGTCGGCAACGTCATGTTCGATCCGGTCGAGCCCCGTGTGACCGCGATCCTCGACTGGGAGCTTTCGACGCTCGGCCATCCCCTCGCCGACCTCGCCCATTGCTGCATCGCCTGGCACACGAGCCCGGATGAGTTCGGCGGCGTCCGGGGTCTCGACCTCGCGGCGGAAGGATTGCCGGAACAATCCGAATTCGCGGACTGGTACTACGCGGACGCCGGACACGACGCCCGGCTCGCGCCGTTCCATCTCTCCTTCGCGCTGTTCCGCTTCGCGGTGGTCTTCGAGGGCATCGCCGCGCGCGCTAGGGCGGGCAACGCCGCGAACGCGGACGCGGCGCGCGTCGCGCCGCTCGCCCGCGTCTTCGCCGAACGCGCGGTGGACCTGATCCGCTAGCCGCGTCGAGAAGGCGCCTCAGGACGGCGTCGGCGCATTCTCGCGGATCAGTCCCTGCTTCTTGAGCGCCGCCCAGAACTCGACCGGGATCGGATGCTCGATCAGTCCGAGATTCTGGTCGAGATGCACCTTCGTCCGCGTTCCCGGAATGTTGGTGGGAATCGCCGGATGCGCCAGGACGAACTGCAGGGCCGCGGCCTTCATCGGCACGTCGAACTGCTTGCAGACCGCCTCGATCTGGCGGACCCGTTCAAGGATCGGCTCTTCCGCCTCGGCGTAGTTGTAATGGGCGCCCTTGACCGGGCCGGTGGCGAGAATGCCGCTGTTGAAGCCGCCGCCGAGGACGATGGCGACGCCCCGCTCCTCGCAGAGCGGAAGGAACGTATCGAGCGCGTCCTGTTCGAGCAGCGTGTAGCGGCCGGCGAGCAGGAAGCAGTCGAAGTCGCGTTCGCGGAGCGCCGCCTCGCAGACCTGCCACTCGTTGCAGCCGACGCCGATCGCGGAGACCACGCCTTCGGAGCGAAGCTTCTCCAGCGCCTTGAAGCCGCTGTCCATGGCGGTGCGGAAATGCTGCGCCTGCAGCTCCGGACCATGCGTCCAGACGTCAATGTCGTGGATGAACAGGATGTCGACCCGCGAGACGCCAAGCCGCTGGAGGCTGTCCTCGAAGGAGCGCATCACCGCGTCGTAGCTGTAATCGTGGACGATCTCGAAGGGCGGCGGATTGACCCAGAACGCCGATTTCACGTTCCCCTCCGGAACCGGCGCCAGCAGGCGGCCGACCTTGGTCGAGAGCACATATTCGTCGCGCGGATAGCCACGGAGCAACTCGCCGAGACGATGTTCCGCCAGCCCAAGACCGTACATCGGCGCGGTGTCGAAGTAGCGAAGCCCCGCATCCCAGGCACCCTTGACCACGGCGCGCGCGTCGTCCTCCAGGACCGCGCGAAACTGGTTGCCGAGCGGCGCCGTGCCGAACCCCATCCTCGTGACCTCGAGCGACGTCCGACCGAACTTCTTCTTTTCCGTGGCCTTCATGGCTTCACTCCCGTCCTGCTTATTTGATGAAAGGATATTTCGAGCGGTCGATGGTCAGCGATACCGCGAGAATGATGACGAAGCCCTTGACGATGTCCTGAGTGAAGCTGTTGACCGCGGTCACGTCCATGCCGTTGGTCAGGATCGCGATCACCAGGACGCCGAGGAAGGTGCGGTGCGGGCCGCCGATGCCGCCGGAGAGCGCGGTGCCGCCCATCACCACCGCAGCGATCGAGTTGAGCAGCAGGCCGCTTCCGGCCGTCGGTGTCCCCGCTCCGACTTGTCCGGTCAACATGACGCCGGCCAGTCCGCAAATCGCACCGGCAAGAACGAAGGCGAGAATCTTGTAGAAATCGACGGGAACGCCTGCATGCGCGGCGACGATCTCGCCGCCACCCAGCGCGAAGAGATAGCGCCCGAGCTTGGTGCGAAAGCTGACAACCGTCAGGACCGCGGTCGCGATCAGCGCGAACCAGATGACGTTGGGGATGCCGAGAAAGACGGAGCCGTTGACGAGAGTCAGAAGCAACTCGTTCTCGAACAGGATCGACTGGCCCTGCGATATCTGGTTGGAGACCCCGACGAGAATCGACAGCATGCCGAGCGTGACCAGGAAGGACGGTACCCGCAAGACGGTGACGAGGCTGCCATTCACCAGCCCGACCAGAGCCCCGACGCCAACCCCGACCAGTGTCGCACCGCCGACCCCGAGCCTATCGACCGTCAGCGCCACCAGAATCCCGGTCAGCGTCACCAGCGAGCCGACCGACAGGTCGATCGACCCGATCAGGATCACCATCGTTCCGGCCAAGGAAACCATCAGCAGGACGGACGACTGCCGACCGATGTTCAGCGCGTTGGCGGTCGACAGGAACAGCGGATTGACGAAAGAGAAATAGGCAATCAGCAGAATGATCGCGACCACCGGCAGCACGGTGCTGCGCAGCGTCATGTCATTCCAGATACGCGATGCAAGCGTCGTCTTGTCGGCCATCCCTGCCCCTATACCATCGCCGAAACCACGTCGACCTCGCGCGGTTTGGCTTCCTTCGGCGCCTCGACGATGGCGGAAATCGCGCCATCGCGGAGAACCATGATTCGATTGGAAAGGCCGATAAGCTCAGGCAGATTGTCGGAAACCAGCAGAACTGCCGCGCCCTGTCCGACAACTTCCCGGATCAGCGAATAGATATCCTCCTTGGCGCCGACATCGAGACCCCGGCCGGGATCGTCGAGCACAAGGATCCGGACGCCACCGGCCAGCCATTTGGCGAAGACGATCTTCTGCTGGTTGCCGCCCGACAGCGTGCGGCAAAGCGACGACGCCGATGGCGCCCGCACCTTCAGGCGCGCCATCCATTCCTCCGTCAGGGCGCGGCCACGCCGCGCCGAGATCATGCCGAGGAAACGAAGCGCGATCTGCTTGAGATTGGGCAGCGTCAGGTTCCAGTCGACCGTAGTCGGTGCCGATGATGCCGGCGACGCTGCGCTCCGCCGGCACGAAACCGATTCCGTGCTTGATGCCGTCGCGCCTGGAACCCGGCCGAAGCGTATCGTTGTCGACGACGACCTCGCCTTCGCTCTGCGCCTCGGCGCCCGCGACGATCCGCGCCAGCGTCGACTTGCCGGAGCCGAGAACGCCGGCAACGCCGAGGATCTCGCCTTCCCGGAGTTCGAGCGACACGTCGCGGAGGTGACCGGTCTTGGAAATTCGATTGGCACGAAGAGCAACCGTATCGGACGGTTCCCGCTGTATCGCCTCGCGGTAATATTCCGCGTTCCTCTGACGGCCGACGATCAGTTCATGCAGCCCTACCTCGTCGATCGTCGACGTGAGACGCTGGTCGACGACGCTCCCGTCCTTGAGGGCGACCACCTCGTCGCAGGTCGCGAAAACGTCCGACAGGCGGTGCGACACCAGCACGAAGGAGGCCCGCTCGCGCCAGCGCTGGATGCCATCGAAGAGTTTGGCGGTCTCGTTGTCCGAAAGCGCGCTGGTCGGCTCGTCGAGCAGGATGATCGGCTCGACCGGGTAGACGCGGCTGAGGGCGAAGGCCTTGGCGATTTCGACGAGTTGGCGCTGCCCGAATGGCAGGCTCCCGGTGAGCGCCGTCGGGCTGACCTCGACCCCAAGTTCATCGAGCACCTGCCGCGCCTCTTCGATCATCGCCTTCTGGCGCAGCATGCCGGCAACGATGAATTTCTGCTCGCGGCCGAGGAAGATATTCTCGAAGACCGGGATGGTCGGGATAAGACCCTGTTCCTGGAAGACCGTCGCGACACCGTGGCGCGCCGCCTCGGTCGGGTGACCGAAGCGAACGGGATCGCCGTTGATGGCGATCGAGCCGGTGTCGGGCCGGACGGTGCCGTTGACGATCGACAGGAGTGTCGATTTGCCGGCACCGTTTTCCCCGACGAGGCCAAGAACCCGGTGGTGACCCAGAACGAAACTGACCTCGCTCAGCGCCTTCGTGCCGGGATAAGACTTCGAAATATTCGTGAGTTCGAGGGCCGGCGTGGCCGACTGGCCGACCGGATTTCCCGATCGGCCAGCCGTGGTCTCCATGATCACTTGAAGGGGCCGGTCTTGTAGTGGTCGGCATAGAGCTTGGTGACACGCTCGAACTCGGCCTGCCAGCCCGCGTCGGCATAGGCCGCGTTGAGCTTGTCCTTGCCTTCCGCATCGCCCCAATGGGTCACCGGATCGATCGGGTAGATGTTGTTCTGCGGATCCCACGAATCCGGATTGAGCGTCCGGCTCATCTTGGCCCAGTCGAAGGGGAACTCGGCGCTCTGATAGATCTTGGCGTCGATCCCGGCGGCGGTCTCGGCGGTCGCGGTTAGCGAACCGGTATACATCAGCCGCTCCGGCAGGCTCGCCTTCCAGCCCATCAGCGAATCGAACAGGAGCACCGCGGCGAAGCCGGCCTGGTACGGGGGCAACGACGTGTTGGTCGCGACGAACTGACCACCCTTGGCGACTTCCTGCAGACCCTCGGAGAGACCGTCGATGCCGGCGACCTTGACCTCGGTCAGTCCACGTTCCTTCAACACGCTGAGGGCGCCGAGCGCCATCGAGTCGTTCTGGGCAAAGACCCCCTTCATGTCCGGATAGGCGGTGACCATGCTGAGCATGACCTCCCGCGCCTTCTCACGCACCCAGTCGCCGCGCAATCCGCCGACGATCTTGATGCCGGGATATTCGGCCGCCGCCTTCATCATGCCGGCGGTACGGGCGTCATCGGTCGGCGTCGCCAATCCCTTGATATGAACGACCTCGCCTTCCCCGCCGATCGATTCGAACAGCGCCTTGCCGACCTGATAGCCCGCTTCCACCGAGTTCGCGGTCATGTAGGCGACGAAGTAGTCGCCGACGTCGCTTGGGGTGAACCAGTTGGGAATTTCCCAGAGCGCGGCGTACTGAACCTTGTTCTCCTGGCAGATCTTGGCGACCATCGGCACCTCGCCGGCGGCGACGACCGTGTTGATCAGCATGTTGACGCCCTGGGTCGGCAGACCGCGGACCTGGCTGAGTTCCCGCGCGGCGTCGTTGTCGTGATAGAGTTCGACGGCTTCGACCTTCAGCGCGCCGGCGGTCGCGTTGAAGCCCTTGATGAAGGCCGCCCAATAGTCGTTGGCGAGCGTGGCGACGCAGGTCGCCGCCTTCGGAACCGGCTGGGCGAAAGCCGAACTGCCAAGGCCACTGAACGCCGCTCCCATCGGCACGCCGATGCCGGCGGCGGTGGCAAGCTGCATGAACACGCGGCGGGAGATCGGGTTGCGGATTCCCTGTGCGTGACGAACGATATCTTCCTCTTTGGACATTCCATTACCTCCGATGATTATTGTTCTGGACGGTATTCGAGGCCTCGACAATCGATTGCAGTGAAGCGCGCTCCTTTCCTTCTGTTTCGGTCCGGCCGCGCCGCGGCCGTCTTGTTCGGTTTGATCTGACAGGGGCGTCGGTCAGGCGACCGAATAGCCACCGTCCACCATCAACAGGTGTCCGCTGATCCCGCTTGCCGCATCCGAAACCAGGAAGGCAACTCCGGACGCAATTTCCTCCGGCTTCATCAGCCGGCCGTAGGGCGTATCGTCCAGCCACATCGCCATGACCTCGGGGCTTGTCCGGCCGACTTCGGCGAGCAGTTCGGTGTCCGTATAGCCAGGGCCGACGGCATTGATCCGCACGCCGCTCTTGGCCCATTCCACCGCCAGCACGCGGCACATATGGGCGACGCCGGCTTTCGACACGTCGTAGCCGACATGGACCTCGGGGCGCACTGCCTTGACACCGGCGATCGACGAGGTTGCGACGATGGCGCCCGATCCCGCCTTCAGCATCGGGCGGGAGAATGCGCGGACCGAATAGAAGACGCCGTCGAGGTTGACCCCCATCACGCGCCGCCAGTCTTCGTCGCTGTGATCGGTGGCTTTTCGTTCAAACGCGATGCCGGCATTGGCAACAAGGATATCGACCTTGCCATGCCTGCCGACCACCGTCTCGACGGCGCCTTCGACCGAGCCACTGTCAGTCACGTCGAAGACGACCGAATCCGTGGTGCCGCCGTCTGCGGCGATTGCCTTGGCGGCGTCGGCGACGGATTTGGTCACGTCTGCGAGGACGGCAATCGCCCCGAGTTCCGCCATTCGTCGGCCAATCGCCTGGCCAATTCCTCCGGCGGCGCCGGTGACAACCGCTACGCGGCCATCGAGTCGGTATGGATCAGTCGCTCCCACGGTCCGGTTCCACCCTTTTTCGGCGGGACTGGCGCTTATCATCGGCTGGATGATGAACCCGACGGAAGGCCGGACAGCGTTTCCAGATCCCAAGACGCCGATTGCCGCCTCTCGTTCCCTGGAGGTCATTCAATCGATTGCAAGCATCGCTCGGCAAAGGGCTTCCGTCAAGAAGGCAGATGTCCATTTTGATAGGCACGCCAATCGACCGGTTCGCCGGGCGAGGTCCTCGCGTCGGCTGTCGCTTTGGAGCTGGAATGGAAGGCGCAGCCCGAAGTTTCATTGCAGCCTCAGACAATCGGTCGCAGAGCGGGCTTATGCCCGGCGGACGCCGTCATCGATGCTCGCGACGGACCTTCCGTCGACGCGCCGCGGTCAGGCGAGGTCCGGGAGCCTGTCGATCGTCTCGCGGATGATGGCCTCGGCCCGTGCCCGCTCCTCGCCTTCGAGATTGAGACGCGGCGCGCGGACATTCTCCGGCGCGCCAAAAACGAGATGCTCGGCGAGCTTGATATACTGGACGAGCTTGACGTCGGTATCGAGATGGAAGGCCGGAGTCATCAGCCGGTAGAGTGGACGCACCGCCGCGAAGTCGCCGGCCCGTCCGGCCTCGAAGATCCTGACACACTCCGCCGGCCAGGCGTTGGCCATGCCGGACACCCAGCCCGTGACGCCGAGCGCAAGGCTTTCGAGGATAAGGTCGTCGACTCCGCAGAATACCGAGAAGCGATCGCCAAACGCATTATAGAGGTCGGTGACCCGGCGGATGTTGCCGCTTTCTTCCTTGATGCAGACGATGGTGTCGACGTCAACGAGCTGCTCGAGGGTCGGAACATCGACGTCGACATTATAGGCGATCGGGTTGTTGTAGATCATGATCGGCAGGTCGGTCGCCGTTCCGACAGCCCGGTACCAGGCGACGGTCTCGCGGCGGTCGGTGCGATAGATCAGGCTCGGAAAGACCATCAGGCCCTCGGCGCCGAGCGCCTTGTAGTTCCGCGCCGCGGAAGCGGCATTGTCGGTCGAGCCCTCGGCCAGCCCGCAAAGCAGCGGCACGCGACCGGCAACGACCTCCTTCGCCGCCGACACCACCGCGTCGCGCTCGGCCTGCGTCAGCGAAGCATTCTCGCCCAGCATCGGCAGAACGATGACGCCGGAAACCCCGTTGACGATGACCCGGTCGATGCTGGCCTGCGTCGCCGCGATATCGAGCGAGCCGTCGCTGCCGAGCTTGGTGGTGATCGCGGGAAACACGCCGGTCCAGGTCATTGTCTCGATCCTTTCGGTCTTGTTGGTTGAGGAAGTTCCGGCAAAGGCCGCGCGGGCGTTGGTATGCCCCGTTTCGCTCTAGTGGCGGTAATCCGGTTCTTCCGCGTCAAGCTGGCGTTTGATGCTTTCGAGATGAAGCCGGGCGGATTCCGCGTCCTCGCCGCGCATCTGCCGATAGGTCGCCTCCGCGACCTTCGGATCGACCGGCAGGATCGGCCGTCCGGTCGACATCGCCAGCACCTGCACCTGGCACGCCCGCTCGAGATAGTAGAGATCGTCCCAGGCTTGCGCGATGCTGCCGCCGAGCACCGTCACGCCATGATGCTTCATGAAGACGATGTCGGCGTCGCCCGCCGCGGCGGCGATCCTGTCGCCTTCCCGCTCGTCGAGCGCCAGTCCGTTATAGTCGTTGTCGACGACCGTGCGGCCGTAGAATTTGAGCGCGCTCTGTCCGGCGAAGATCAGCGGTTCGCCCTCAGTCATCGTCAGCGCCGTGGCATAGGGCATGTGGGTATGAAAGGCGACCCGCGCCCTCGGGATGTTCCGGTGGAGCCGGGCGTGGATGTAGAAGGCGGTCGCCTCCGGCACGCCGTCGCCGGCAACGACCGCGCCATGGAAATCGCAGACCAGCAGGCTCGACGCGGTGACCTCGCCGAAGGCGCGGCCATAGGGATTGACGAGAAAAAGATCGTCGTAATCCGGCACCATCGCCGAGAAGTGATTGCAGATGCCTTCCTGCATGCCGAGGCGCGCCGCCATCCGGAAACAGGCGGCGAGATCGACCCGCGCCGCCTGCACGGCAGCGCTGTCGAGCGCCGGCGTATTGGATCGCGCGGCGGCCGGAATTGGGCCCGGTTTCGAACTCTTTGTTGAGGGATTGTGCCATTTCGCTCTCTTGAGACCTGGGCGCCGCCAGATGACAGGCCGCTATGCCCGGCGGATGGATACGACTTTTTCGGAGATCGTCGGGTCGTCGTGGGTCAGGCTCCGGCATTCCGGCGGCAGGCTCCCGTCCCAGCGCAAGAAATCGGCAGCGAGACGTTCACGCTCGATGACGGGAAGTTCGGACATCGGCGGCAGGACCCTTCGCCAGTCCGGATCGCCGAGCGACGCAGCGACCACGGTCTTGATCGACGGAATGAACGGTGCGCGCGACAGGATCACGTCGCCCGCAAGAATCAGCGGCAGAAATTGCCTGCGATCATAGGCGGTCGGCGCGTCGATCATGACCCGCATCAGGCGCGGCATGACATTGGCCAGGCCGCAAATGGTGCCGCGCAGCCCCGTCGCCAGCAGGTCCGGGACATGGACTTCGGTACCGGTAAAGATCGACAGGTGCGAAAAACGCCGCACCAGCATCTCGGTGTAATCCGCATCGCCGCCGCTGTCCTTGACGCCGGCGATCATGCCCGGATAGCGCTCGTCGAGCCGGCGAACGATCGCGGGCGTGACGGGCACGCCGGAAATGCCGGGGAAATGATAAAGATACAGGCTCAGTTGCGGCCGATCGGTGCGATCGATGACTGTCCTGAAGAATTGAAAGGCGCCGTCCTCCGTGATGCCATCCCGGAAGGCGCAGGGCGGCATCAGCAGCACGCCATGCACCCCGTGATCCGTCGCCTGCTGGATCAGACGGACGATGTCGGGAACCGGCAAAGCGCCGACCGACACGACGATCCTTTTCGGATCGATCCCGGCCGCGACGATCGCGTCGAGAGTCTCCGTCCGGTCTTCCACCGCATGCGCGACGCCCTCGCCGGTCGTTCCGAACAGGGCAACCCCGTCGCATCCCATTGCCATCAAGTGCCTGATCCGGGCCACCAGGCGCGCGCGATCGGGCCGAAGGTCGCGGTCGACCGGCGTGGTGATGGCGACCATCAGGCAGTTGTTGGGGGGTAATCCGGGCATTCGTCGGTCTCATGCGGCCGTATACGGCACCATTCCGCAGGCGGCGCCACAAGGCAAGATTGATTGCCGATTGTCAACATTTTGCTTGACGGCCTCGGCCGGCTGCGGTGACCTGTCGGCCAAATCAAGACGGCGGGCCGGGGAGCGAGCGTCATAAGAACCTGATCGTGCAAGAGAAACCGGGGCAGAGCGCCAAAGCAACCAGCGATGGCTGTGTCCGCGCGACTCGCCTCATTTGCAATTTTGACGCGAATTTTGCCGATCCGGACGAATGGCCGGTTCCCGCGCCCATCGATCCCCCGAGCCTGTCGCAAGGAAATGTGGCGGCGGCCCCCATTGTCACGCGCAAGGAAGTCACACGCGTCCAGGCCCGCAAGGAAAGAACGACATGCCCGCGATGAAGGAACTGGTCAAAGGAACGGATCGCTACCGCCACTACATCAACGGCGAGTGGGAGCTGTCGACCGTCAAGGAATGGCTGGAGGTCGAGAATCCGGCGACCGGCGCCATCATCGCCTCGGTACCGCGCGGCAGCGAGGACGACGCCGACCGGGCCGTGGTCAGCGCCTATCGGGCGCAGCCGGCATGGGAGGCGCTGCCGCCGATCGCGCGGGCGGAGCTCCTCAAGAAGCTGGCCCGCCTCATCCTCGAGAATCGCGAGCGCCTGGCGCAGGTGGTGATCGCCGAACAGGGAAAACCGCTGCAGGAGGCGCGCGGGGAGATCGAGGGCACCGCCCTTTACCTGACGCACGCCGCGGAAGAGGCGCGCCGCATCACCGGCGACATCCTCCCCTCCGACAATCCCGACGAACAGATCTGGATCCAGCGCGTCGCCCATGGCGTCGTCATCGCCCTGACCGCCTGGAACTATCCCGCCGCCCTGATGTGCCGGAAGATCGGCCCGGCGCTGATCGCCGGCAACACGGTCGTCGTCAAGTCGCATGAGGGAACACCGATCTCGGCGCTCGAAATCGCCCAGCTCTCGGCGCAGGCGGGCTTTCCGCCCGGCGTCATCAACGTCATCAGCGGCACCGGCGAAGGCGTCGGCCAGGCGCTGGTCAAGCATCCGCTCGCCCGCCTGATCACGCTGACCGGCAGCGTGCGCGCCGGCAAGGCGGTGTTCCGGGCGGCCGCCGACGACCTCAAGGTGCTGCGCCTCGAACTCGGCGGCAAGGCGCCCTTCATCGTCGCCGAAGACGCCGATATCGGCGCCGCCGTCCGCGCCGCCGTCGTGTCGCGCTTCGAGAATTGCGGTCAGATCTGCATCTGCAACGAGCGCATGTACCTCCACGAGAGGATCGCCGACGAGTTCCTCGAGAAATTCGTTCGTTCGGTGAAGGCGCTGAAGGTCGGCGACCCGACCACGCTGGTCGACGTCGGTCCGAAATTCAGCGGCCCGGAACTCGACAAGGTCGAGGCGATGGTCGACGCCGCCACCGCGGCCGGCGCCGAGGTCCTGACCGGCGGCGGTCGCCTGACCGAGGGCGCGTTCTCGCACGGTCACTGGTTCGATCCGACGGTGCTCAAGGTCAACGACAACGCCATGCAGATCATGCAGGACGAAGTCTTCGGGCCGGTCGTGCCGGTGATGACGGTGACCGATTTCGACGAAGGCCTGCGGCTAGCCAACGAGAGCCGCTACGGGCTGTCGGCCTATGTCTTCACCAAGGACCTGCGGCGGATGATGCGCCTGGTGCGCGAACTGAAGTTCGGCGAGATTTACGTCAATCGCGGCGGCGGCGACGTCGTCCACGCCCATCACGCCGGCATGCGCGACAGCGGCCTCGGCGGCGAGGACGGCAAATACGGTCTCGAGGGCTACTTCCAGAAGAAGACGATCTACGTCAACTACGCCTGACGGCGGACGGGCGCGCTACTCCGGCTGGGAGGCGTAGGCCGCGTAAGCCGAATAGGCGAGCCAGCCGCAATCGATCGGGATGGTCGTGCCGGTGACGGCGCTTGCCGCGTCCGAGCAGAGGAAGAAGATCACCTCGGCCACCTCGCGCGGCTCGACGAAACGGCGGAGCGCGGACTGGTCGAAGATCGCCTTGGGGTCGCGGGCGCCGCTGTCGATGCGCTCCTGCATCGCCGGCGTCAGCGTATAGCCCGGCGCGACCGCGTTGACCCGAACCCCCTGCGGCCCGAATTCGGCCGCCATGCTTTCGGTCATCGATTTGAGTGCCGCCTTGCCGGGCGCGTAGCCCACCTGCGGCGACGCACGGAAACTGGTCAGCGAGCACATGTTGACGATGCTCCCCTGCCCGGCCGCGACCATGCGCCGGCCGAAAGCCTGGTTGACCAGCATCGTGCCACGGACATTGACCGCCCAGAGACGGTCGAACTCGGCGATGTCGAGATCGGTGACCCGCACCGCGTTCTGCAGGATGCCGCCGGAATTGACCAGCGCGTCCACCCGGTCGCAATCGGCATAGACGGCGGCAACGAAATCGGTCACCGCGCTTGCGTCGGAAACATCGGCCGCGAGGAAGCGGCACGTCGCCCCGCCGGCGCGAATCCGGGCGGCAACCGCCTCGCCGCGATCGACGTTGATGTCGCCGATCACCACATGCCAGCCGCCGCCAGCGAAACGCTCCACACAGGCTTCGCCGATACCGCTCGCGCCGCCGGTCACCACCGCGGTTCTGATGTCGCTCACTTGCCCTGTCCTTCCCCGTTTCCTCGACCGCCTTCAACCTCGACCCGACGCGCGGCGGTGCCCGCCGCATCGATCGTCAGGCCATCATCGGCAAAGACCACGCCATGCCGGGAAACCGCATAGTCGCGGCTGATCTTCCCGTTGCGCAGATCGTCGGCGATTGCCCTGATATCCCTTTTCAGCGGATCGCCATAGCCGCCGGCGCCGGCCTGCTCGTGACGGATCACGGTGTCGCGGCCGACGACCCGGGTGAACTTGCCCGGCAGGTCCTCGGCGGCGCCCTCGGGATTCAGAATGTTGCGCGACCCCGTGCCGGGCTCCCCGCCAAACAGGCCATAGGGCAGGGTCGCGGTGCGGTCGGCGCGGACCTGCAGGATCACGTCGTCGGCAAGAATCCGATATTGCCGGACCAGGCCGACGCCGCCGCGGAACTCGCCCGCGCCGCAGGAATCGGGTCTGAACGCATATTCCTCCATGCGCAGCGGATAGCGCGCTTCGAGCGTTTCGATCGGCAGGTTGGACATGTTCTGCGCCGGATTGGTGATCCCCTCGACACCGTCCTTGTTCGAGCGCCCGCCCCATGCGCCATTGATCATGTCGACAAGGATGAACGGGTCGCCCGTCGCGCGGTCGTAGCCGCCGATGGCGATGACCGTGTTGCCGCCCTCGCCCGCCGCCATGATCTTGTCCGGCGCGATCTGGGCCAGCGCCCCGAGGACCACGTCGACGACGCGGTAGCCGGTCAGTGCCCGCGCCGCGACCGGGGCCGGCATGTCCGGATTGAGGATCGAATGCTTCGGCGCCTTGACGGTGATCGCGCGATAGACGCCGGCGTTGTTGGGAACGTCCTGGGACAGCGCGCAGCGGATCGACAGATAGGCGGACGACTTGGTGAAGGAGAAGGTCGCGTTGATCGCGCCGCGGACCTGCGGCGACGATCCCTCGAAATCGACGACGAGGCTGTCGCCGTCGACGATGATCGCGCAGCAGATCGGAATCGGCTCGGTCGAGAAGCCGTCGCCGTCGATGGTGTCGGTGAAGCGATAGGTGCCGTCGGGCCAGGCCGCGATTCCGGCGCGGGTCAGGTCCTCGCCATAATCGAGGAGCGCGTCGAAATAGCGATGCAGCTCCGCCTCGCCGTGGCGCGCGACGAGACGGCAAAGCTCGCGCTCGCCGATGCGTGCAGGCGGCAAGCTGCGCATCGAGATCGCCCATCACCAGATCGGGGACGCGGACGTTGGTCTTGATGATTTCGTAGAGCGTCGTATTCGGCTCGCCCGCAGTGTAGAGGCGTGAGGGCGGAATCCGCAGGCCTTCCTGGTAGATCTCGGTCGAATCGGCGGCATTCGAGCCCGGAACCCGCCCGCCCATGTCGCAGTGATGGGCGACAACGACGGAATAGCCCTGAAGCCGCTCTTCCGCGAAGATCGGCTTGATCATGAAGATGTCGGGCAGGTGCATGCCGCCCGCATAAGGATCGTTGAGGATGAAGACGTCGCCCGGCCGCACGCTGTCGCCGAACCGCGCGACGATGACGTCCATGGCGTCGGGTACGGCGCCGAGATGGAGCGCCACGGTCTTGGCCTGACTGAGGATCAGGCCGTTGCGATCGCAAAGCGTTGCCGAATAGTCGAGCACGTCGCGCACGATCGGCGAACGGGCGGTGCGCATGACCGTCCCGGCCATCTCGTCGACGATCGTATCCAGCGCGCTCTTGAGCACGGCGAAGGT
This sequence comes from uncultured Alphaproteobacteria bacterium, assembly GCA_963812275.1. Taxonomy (GTDB): domain Bacteria; phylum Pseudomonadota; class Alphaproteobacteria; order Rhizobiales; family Kaistiaceae; genus Bauldia. Next base: position 681,495 of record CAWEUQ010000004.1, read on the forward strand.
GATCGGATCGACGTCTCTGACCTTCTCGGCGACAGTGCTTGCCGGCTCAGACATCGATCGTCACCACCACGTTGCCCCAGGCGTCGGTACGGGCGCTGGCGCCCGGCGGCACGATGATGGTCGTGTCGGCGCTCTCGATGGCCAGCGGCCCGGCAAATGAACCGGAAAACAGATCGCGCTCGACCACCGGCGTTTCGCGCCACGCCCCGCCGCGGTCGAAATAGATCGGTCGGGTTCGCCCGGCAGCCGATCCCGGCATGGGCTCCAGCTCTCCTCCCGGATGTCTCCGCCAGATGTCGGCCGCCGCCGGATCGGATGCCGCCACCGTCGCGGTCAGCCGGACATTGACCGCCTCGATCCCGTCCTCGGAGACATAGCCATACATTTCCCGGTAGAGCGCAAGGAATCGCGGCCTCAATTCGCCGAGTTCGTCCTGCAGCCGATCGGGGTCGAAGCCGACCTGCAACTCCGAGTCCTGACCGGTGAACCGCAGATCGATCTCGAAGCGCAGCCCGACCGTCTCGCGGCCGTGGCCTCGCGCCGCGAGCTCCCGGGTCGCCTCGTCGGCCAGAGCAGCGGTTATCGCGTTCAGGTCCGCCGCGTCGATCCGATCGAGCGGGCGATGGATGCTGCGGATGAGGAAATGCTCGATCGCACCGGCCAGCATGCCCATCGCCGTGAACACGCCGGGCGCCGGCGGAAACAGCACCTCGGGCACGTTCAGGATCCGCGCCAGATCGCAGGCATGGTTGGGGCCGGAGCCCCCATAGGCCAGAAGCGTGAAGTCGCGCGGATCGAGCCCGCGTTCGACCGTCACCGCGCGAATGGCGCGGGCCATGTTGGCGTTGGCGATGGCGCGGATGCCGAGGGCCGCCTCCTCGATCGACAGGCCGAGGGGCCGGGCAACATCGCGCTCGATCGCCATTCGCGCCCGGCCGACGTCGAGGGTCAGCGAGCCGCCGGCGAGGCGTTCCGGCAGGAAGCCGAGAACCAGGTTGGCGTCGGTGACGGTCGGCTTGTCGCCGCCGGCGCCATAGCAGGCCGGCCCCGGTTCGGCGCCGGCCGAGATCGGCCCGACGCAGGTGAGGCCGCCGGCGTCGACATAGGCGATCGAGCCCGATCCGTTGCCGATCTCCGCCACGTCGACCGTCGGCACGCGCATCATGTAGCCGCCCGCCTTGATGAAGCGGCTCGGCGTCGAGATGCCGGAGCGGAACTCGTACTCGGTGGTGCGGCTCAGCTTGCCGTCCTTGACCAGCGACGCCGAAGCGGTGGTTCCCCCCATGTCGAAGGCGACGAGATTCGGCATCCCGATCCGAGCGCCGAGATCGCCGGCGCCGGCAACCCCCGCGGCGCGACCGGAGGAAATGAAGAAGACCGGCTTCTCCTGCGCAAGCGCGGCAGGCGCCAGCCCGCCATTCGAATTGCTGACGAAAAGCGGCGCCGTCACGCCCATCGCCGTCAGGCCGCTTGCCAGCGACGCCAGATAGTCGCGCAGCACCGGCAGGACATAGGCATTCACCACGGTCGTCGAGGTTCGCTCGTATTCGCGTTGTTCGGGAAGGACCGCGACCGACGTCGTCACCGCGATTTCCGGGAAGGCATCGCGCAGCACCGCCTCGGCCTCGCGCTCGTGTATCGGATTCCGGTAGGAGTTGAGGAAGCACACCGCGATCGACTGGATGCCTTCGTCCCGGAAGAAGGCGCCGATGCCAAGGAGTTCATCCCTGTCCAACGGCGCGACGACCGACCCGTCGGCGGCGATGCGCTCGCGCACCTCGCAGCGCCAGTGGCGCGGGACCAGCGGCTCCGGCTTGTCCCAGGACAGATCGAACATGCCCGGCGTCCGCAATCGGCCGATCTCCAGCACATCCCGAAAGCCGCGGGTGGTCACAAGGCCGGTTCGCCCGCCCCTCTTCTGCAGGATCGCGTTCGAACCGACGGTGGTACCGTGCAGCACGGTGGCGATCTCACCGGGCTCCAGCCCGGCGTCGCCGAGCGCCAGGCGAATGCCGGTGAGCACGGCCTGCTCGGGATGAGCCGGTGTCGACGGCGTCTTTCTGGAGATCGTGCGGCCGCGGTCGGTAAACAGGACGATGTCGGTGAACGTGCCGCCGATATCGACGCCGATCCGACCGATTTCTCCCATGTCCGCCCCTTCTGAAACCCGCACAGCCGGAAGTCGCCTCGCCCGGGTTTATTGTCAGCAATCGACAAAACTGTCAATCGAGTCCATCGCCCGCACCGACGGGGTCGCGGAGCATATCCATTATATTTCAATTGGTTATGCCGGAGTGGTCGATTGGCGATAGTCTATTGACGATTGTCGACTATCTTTCTATCGTTAACCTTCCGACTGCCGGCTCGACCCTCGGCGATTGGCTGTGTCGAGATGTTTCCGGCTTGATATGTCGCTTCGGGCGGCCATGCGGCAGGTTGCTTCGCGCGCTTGGGGAGAGGCCGATTTGATGAACTGGGCCGGCGAGACGCCAGCGACCATGGTGCGCCCCCCCTCGCTCGGACCGAGCGGCGCGACACCGACCGGTTCGTCCCGGAACCGACCGCAATGAGCACGCTGACCAGTCTCAAGACCCAGGAGCGACTGCTCGACCGGCAGGCTGCGAACAGCATCCGCCAGCAGATCGTCAACCGGACCATGCCGCCGGGGCATCGGCTGCTTGAGGCCGTACTCGCCGGCGAGCTCGAAGTCAGCCGCGGCACCATTCGTTCGGCGCTCATGCAGCTGTCGAATGAGGGCCTGGTCCGTCAGGTTGCCTTCACCAAATGGGAGGTCGCCCCCGCTTCGGTTTCCGAAGCCTGGGAACTCTACACGCTCCGCGGCGCGCTCGAGGGACTGGCCGCCAGCCTTGCCGCCGAATACGCCTCGCCCGCCGAGCGCGAAGCGCTGACGGGCGTCTATCGCGAGCTCGAAGCCGCCGCCACGGCGGGCGACCGGGAAGCTGCCGCCGACGCCGACTTCAAGCTTCACAAGACGATCGTCGCGATGTCCGGGCACAAACGCCTGATCCGCGACCACGAACGCATCATTCTGCAGGTTCGCTTCCAGATGACGCATATCGGCTTTGCCCCGCGCGACAGCAAGGACCTGATCGACGACCACCGGATGCTCACCGAGGCCGTGGTCAACGGCGATATCGAACGCGCCGAACAGCTCGCCCGAACCCACAACAGTGCCGAGATCAAGCGCCTGTTGGCCGCCAACGCCCGACAGCCATCGCCGGAAATGCTCCGGCGCCAAAATAACAGGGAGAAAGAAAATGAGTGACCAGAAGAGGAAGTTGACGAATCTGACCCGCCGCCATGTTCTGGCGGGGACAGGAGCCGTCCTGATGATGCCCGCGATCGTCGGTCGCGGCTTCGCGCAGGACAAGAAGGTGATCCGTATCTCGACACCGTCGAACGATGCCGAGTGGCAGTCCAAGGGGCTGGCGAAATTCAAGGAACTGGTCGAAGCCAACTCGCCGACGCTTGAGGTCCAGATTCACCTCAACGCCACCCTGTTCGACCAGGGCACGGAAATCCCCGCCATGCAGCGCGGCAATCTCGAGGTCGGCATGATCTCGCCGCAGGACATCGCCGGCTACATTCCCGAATATTCGCTCTTCACCGCCGGTTACCTGCTCCGCGACGCCGACCATATGCACAAGGTCTACGACACCAGCGACGTCGCGAAGGAATACCGCCAGCGCGTCCGCGACGATGTCGAGGTGGAGATTCTCGGTTCCCAGTATCTCGGCACCCGCCACGTCATCCTGCGCGAGCTGAGGGACGTCAAGACTCCGGCGGACCTCGCAGGCGTCAAGCTCCGCGTCCCCGGTTCGGACACGTGGCAGTTCCTTGGCAAGGCGCTCGGCGCCAACCCGACGCCGATCGCTTTCGACGAAGTCTATCTGGCGCTGTCGACCGGCACCGTCGACGGCCTTGAGAATCCGATCGCCGACATGATCGCCGCAAAGTTCGATGAGGTCAGCAAGCAGCTCACCCTCACCGGGCATATGGTCGCGCCGCTGTTCTTCGCCATGTCGTCCTCCTTCTGGGACAGCCTCACCGACGAGGAGAAGAAAGTCGTCGCCGACGCGGTCGCGGTGCAATCCAAGCTGGTCGACGAGGGTACGCTGGCCACCGAGGCCGATGGCGTTGCGCTTCTCGAGAGCCATGGCATGACGGTGACCACCCCGGACCTCGACGCTTTCCGGACCCACGTTCAGCAGGAATATCTGAACAGCGACTACGCCAAGGACTGGCCTGCCGGGTTGCTCGATCGGATCAACGCGCTTTAGGCGGCTGTTCCCCTTTTCGGCCCCGGCGGATCGCCAGGGCTTCTCCCACGCGAGCGCGGTCGGGCGGTTATCCGTCGGGCCGCGCTCCCGTCTTGGAGGTCGATCTTGCATCGCGTCGCACGTTCGTTCTTGAGAGGCATAGAAGCCCTGAGCGCGCTCGCCTTCGCTGCACTCTTCATCGTCTTCATGGTGCAGATCTTCTACCGCTACATTCTCAATGAGCCGCTGTCCTGGACCCAGGAGATCGCCGAGATCCTCTATGTCTGGATCGTCTGCGTCGGCGCCGCGACCATCGTCACCGAACGCGAGCATGTGTCGTTCAGCCTCATCTACGCCGCCGTCCAGCCGCCGATGCGCAGGATATTCGCAATCGTCGGAACGGCTTTCGTGACGCTGACACTGCTCGTGACGCTGCCCGGTAACATCGACTACATCCTGTTCACCTTCCGCCAGAAGACACCGACGCTCCGCTTGCCGGAGAGCGTCGTCTTCAGCGCCTTCGGCGTCTTCATGGTGCTGATCATCATCAACGGCGCGATACGGCTCTACCGGCTGACGCGGCCGGGTTGGGAAAAGCAACCCTGACATGAGTCTTGCCGCGGCTATCATGTTCGCGCTGTTCATCGGAGCCTGCGCGATCGGCGTTCCGATCGGCTTCTCGATGATCACCGCCGGGCTGATCTACCTGCTGCTGATCGGCGGCGACATCGGGCTTGTCGCGGCGCAGGGCATCAACGGGCTGTTCTCGTCCTTCATCCTGCTCGCAGTGCCGCTGTTCATTTTCGCCGCCGAGGTGATGACGGCGAGCAATATCTCCGACCGGCTCCTGCAATTCGTGATGATGATCATCGGCAGGCTGCGCGGCGGACTGGCCTATGTGAACATCGCGGTCAGCATCATCTTCGCCGGCATGAGCGGCAGCGCCCTGGCCGACGCCGCCGGGCCCGGCAAGCTGATGATCGACATGATGACCAAGAACAATCGCTATCCGCGTGGCTTCGCAGGCGCGCTGACCGCCGCTTCGGCGACGATCGGGCCGATCATCCCGCCCTCGATTCCGATGGTCATCTATGGTGCGATCTCCGGAACCTCGATCGGCGCCTTGTTCCTGGCCGGCATCATCCCCGGGTTGTTGATGGGGCTGGCGCTTTCGATCCAGGTCTTCATCGTTTCACGCCGCCGTGGCTTCCCGGTCGAGGAGGCGGTTCCCCTCGCCGCCGTGCGGCGAACCACCGGCCGGGCGGCGCCGGCGCTGATGTTGCCGCTGATTCTCCTCGGCGGCATCTATTCGGGCGCCGTGACCCCGACCGAGGCAGCCGCCGTCGCCGCCGCCTACGCGCTGCTTCTCGCCTTCATCTATCGGGAAATGGACCTGCGGTCGCTCTACCGGTCGTTGCTCGCCTCGGCGAGATCGACTGCGATTGTCGCCATCACCGTGGTCGGCGCCCTGTTCATCAACTACGTCGTGGCGAGCGAGCAGATCCCATACGCGCTCGGCAACTGGATGATCGGTCTTGGCCTGACACCAGTCGCCTTCCTGTTGCTGGTCTCGGCTTTGTTCCTGATCCTCGGCGCCGTGCTCGATACCCTGCTGATGCTGCTGATCATGGTTCCGATCCTGATGCCATCGGTTCGCGCCCTCGGCGTCGATCCCGTGCATTTCGGTGTCGTGGTGGTCGTCGACATGATGATCGGGCTGATCACGCCGCCCTATGGCGAATTGCTATTCCTGATCAGCGGCGTGTCGCGCATTCCGCTCGCCGAACTGATCCGCGAATCCTGGGCGTTCATCCTCACCCTGGTGATCGCGCTCCTGGCAATCGCCCTGCTGCCGGACCTGGTTCTGTTCATTCCGAGATCGGCGGGATACGGCGGTTAGCCTTCGCTGGCCTCGCCATTTCCGTAGCTGCCACGCCAGTAGACGAGAGGCGCCACGCCATCGTTGAGGTGAACCGAGCGGACCCGGCCGACGACGATGGCATGGGAGTGCCACTCGACCAGTTTTTCCAGCGTGCAGTCGATGCTCGACAGGGCGCCCGCTACGAGCGGCGCTCCGGTGATGCCCGTGGTCCACTCGAAACCGATGAAACGCGCAGCCCCGGATATCCCTCCGTGACCGGAGAATCGCTCGGCAACACTCTGCTGGTGGGCGGCGAGAACGCTGACACCGAACGACCGGTTCGCCTGCAGCGCCGCCAGCGTGCCCGACGAACGCCCGATGCAGACAAGCAGGCATGGCGGTTCGATCGACAGTGAACTCACCGAGGTCGCCGTCAGCCCGGCGCGCGCATTTCCGTGCCCGGTCGCGACGATACTGACGCCAGCCGCGAGATTTCGCATGGCGCTGCGGAATTCGTGCGCTGAAGGCTCGATATCGATTGCCGGCGATGCGGCCAACGCGGTGCTCATGACTGCCAGGCGCCTTCTCTCTTCCGCTCGGCTATATGCGAGAGCCAATTACGGATCACCGGAACACCGGGATTTGCCGAACGGCGGATCGGCTTCGGCCGCAGCACGCCCTCCTGCAGAAATTCTTCCAGCAATTCCGGATCGCGTGCGCCGACGGCCTTTTCCCTGAAGGCGGCAAGTCGCTGCTCGGTCTTGCGGTCGAAATAGCCTTGGGGCATCGCCGGATATCTCGCGGCCTCGCCACGCAGAAAGCGCCCGATATCCCTGCGGTATTCGCCCATCAGGGAATAGGCGGTGTATTCGGGATGTCCCTGGAGGAACAGGAACAGGCTCTTTCGGCGCCGGATGAAGATGTCGACATCGCCAGCGGTGGATCGCGTCAGGATCCGGTAGCCGTTGGCTGTGAGTTCGTCTTCCGGCAATTCGTTCCAGCGCGAATGCGAAACCTGGAAAGGCGACCGGACGCCCTCGATGATCGGATCGTCCGAGACCACCTCGCATTCGAAAACGCCGAACCGCTTCTCCGGTAGCCGTCGCCGCATGATGCCGTCTGCGTGAAGGACCGCCGCATGCGCCGCGAGACACGACCACAGCGTCGTCGTGGTGTTGTTCTCCGCCCAGTCGATGATCGCCGCCAGATGGTGCCAGTAGGGCTCGTCGGTCAGGCGTTCGGCGCAGGGTTCGCAACCGGTCACGATCAGGGCATCGAGACCGGCCGCCTTGAGATCGGAGGCGTTCCCATAGTTTGCACGCAAATAGGATCGGGCTTCCGCGCCTCGCGGAATCCCGTCCAGCGCGAAGAAGTGCAGGCGCACGGTCCGATCGCCGCCGGCCGAGGCGAGCAGCTTCGAAAACTGGCGCTCCGTCGGGCGCAAGGCGGCGTCGGGCATGTTGTTGACGAGGCCGACTTCAATGCAATCTCCGCCTGCGCCCCGGATCGCCCCGGTGGGGATGTCCGTCAGCCGCGCGTCGCTGCCGATCGGATTGCCTTGCAGGTCCTGATTGAGCACGACAAACAAGAAAGCTACTCCGTAACTGCTACTCGGCGGCTTGCGCGGTCTCGTGCAGGCCCGACGCCGCGTCGAGCGCCTGGTCGAGATCCTCGAGGATGTCGTCGATGTGTTCGATGCCGATGCTGAGGCGAATCGTGTCGGGCGTAATCCCGGCCGTGCGCTGCTCGTCGACGGTCATCTGTCGATGGGTGGTCGAGGCCGGATGGCAGGCGAGCGATTTCGCATCGCCGATATTGACCAGGCGCTTTACCAGCTTGAGCGCGTCATAGAAGGATTTTCCCGCCTCGAATCCGCCCTTGATTCCGAAGGTGAGGAGCGAGGGCACCCGGCCGCCGAGGTATTTGCCGACAAGCGCATGGTTGGGGCTCTCCGGGAAGCCGGCATAGGAGACCCAGGCGGTCCGCGGATCGTCGCGCAGGAATTCCGCTACGCGCTTCGCGTTCTCGACGTGGCGCTCGACCCGGAGCGCGACGGTCTCGATGCCCTGCATCAGCTGGAACGCGCTCATCGGCGGCAGGACCGAGCCGGTGGTGCGCTGATAGACGCTGCGGCAGCGGGTGATATAGGCCCCCGCCCCGAACGCTTCCGAATAGATCATGTCGTGGTAGGAACGATCCGGCTCGCTGAACATCGGGAAGCGCCGGGCCTGTTCGGCCCAGGGGAACTTGCCGCTGTCGACGATAATGCCGCCCATCGTCGTGCCGTGGCCGCCCATGAATTTGGTCAGCGAGTGAACGACGATATCCGCCCCGTACTCGATCGGCCGGAGCAGGATCGGCGTCGCCACCGTGTTGTCGACAATCAGGGGAACCCCGGCGCGATGGGCAACGGCGGCGATCTTCTCGATGTCGCAGATGTTGCCTGCCGGATTGCCGACGCTCTCGCAGAATACGGCGCGGGTCTCCTCGTCGATAAGCGGGGCGATTGCCTCGGCCTTGTCGCTTTCCGCAAAGCGGACCGAGATTCCCTGTCGCGGCAGGACATGGGCGAGCAGGGTATGGGTGGTGCCATAGAGCTGCGGCACGGACACGATATTGCCGCCGTGATCCGCGAGGTTGACGATCGAATAATGAAGCGCCGCCTGGCCGGTGCTGACGGCAAGCGCCGCAAGCCCCCCCTCCATCAGCGCCACGCGTCGCTCGAGCACCTCTGTCGTCGGATTGCTGATCCGGCTGTAGCGGTAACCTTCGACTTCAAGATTGAACAGCGAGGCGCCGTGGTCCGCGCTGTCGAACTCGTAGGCGACGGTCTGGAAAATCGGCGGCGTTACAGCTTTCGTCGTCGGATCGGTGACGTAGCCCCCGTGAATCGCGATGGTTTCACTGCGCATCTTGCCACTTCCCTGGACCATATCCGGCCGAATAACTTTCGGGAACTTTGTTCGATCTCTGCGATTCTGGTGCGTTATCCATTCTATTTTTGACGTACCAACAGCCATTTATCCGCAGGAGATCATTCCCGTATCTTGATTGTGCGTAAAAGTAATATTTCATTCAATATTTATATCTCTCGCTCTACTAGTAACCTTAACGATTAAGTTTAGATTTGACTCAAACTGGCGATCACGTTGCGACAGGTTCATTCTCGCCACGATGGACAGGAAATCCGGGCCACCCGTCGGTCGCGGCACCCCTGCAAGGTGAACCATGGCAACACCGATGAGCCGAGAAGCGCACGGCGCGACGGCCGGCGCGGGCCCCGCCCCCGCGTCGAGGGGCTGGCTGCGCGCCCTCGAGTTGACGGCGAAGCTCGACGACGAGCCGCTGCGCACGCTGCCGGTGGTCATCGACAAACTGGCGGAGCGTTTCGGTGAGACGCCGGCGCTGCTCTCGGATCGCGAATGCCTGAGTTTCAGGTCGCTCGGCGAGCGGTCACGCCAATATTCGCGATGGGCCCTGGAGCAGGGAGTGTCGCCTGGCGATACCGTCTGCCTGCTGATGCCGAACTGTCCGGACTATCTGGCCTTCTGGCTCGGCGTCAGCAGGGTCGGCGGCGTGGTCGCCCTCCTCAATTCGAACCTGACGGCGGCATCGCTCGCCCATTGCGTCGCGGTTGTCGCGCCGAGGCATATTGTTGTCGCGGCGGAATTGCTTTCCGCCCTCGAAGACAGCCACGACCGACACGGAACCGGCCCGACGGTATGGCGCATTGGCGGCCGGCCAGACGATGGAGACGAAACCGTCGCGGATCTCGACGTCACCAGCTATGATGGCGCTCCCCTGACCGCGGACGAAACCCGGCCGGTCACGCTCTCCGATCGCGCGCTCTGCATCTACACGTCGGGAACGACGGGCCTGCCCAAAGCCGCCAATGTCAGCCACCGGCGGATCGTGACGTGGGCCTACTGGTTTGCCGGGATGATGCAGACCGGACCTGACGATCGCATGTATGACTGCCTGCCGATGTACCACAGCATCGGCGGCATCGTCGCGCCCGCGAGCGTCCTGGTCAGCGGTGGCTCGGTCGTCATCAATGAGCGGTTTTCCGCCACGCAATTCTGGGGCGACGTCGTGCGCTGGGACTGCACGCTGTTCCAGTATATCGGCGAACTCTGCCGCTACCTGACCGCCGCGCTGCCCTCTCCGTCGGAGCGAAAGCATCGACTCCGGCTCTGCTGCGGAAACGGCCTGCGCGCCGATATCTGGGAGACATTCAGGGATCGGTTCCGCATTCCGCAGATCCTCGAATTCTATGCCGCGACCGAGGGAACCTTTTCGCTTTACAATCTGGAGGGCAAGGCCGGCGCCATCGGCCGGATCCCGGCTTACCTCGCCCACCGTTTTCCCGCCGCCATCGTCAGGTTCGATCCGGAGAGCGACGCACCGGTCCGCGATGCGGCCGGCCGCTGCCTCCGGTGCGCACGCAATGAGGTCGGCGAGGCGATCGGCAAGATCAATGCCGAGAGCCGCTTCGAAGGCTATACGAACGACGTGGAGACCGAAAAGAAGATTCTCCGCGATGTCTTCGAACCCGGCGACGCATGGTTCCGCACCGGCGATCTGATGCGGCAGGACGAAAAGGGCTTCTTCTATTTCGTTGACCGGGTTGGTGGCTCGTTTCGCTGGAAAGGCGAGAACGTGTCGACACTGGAAGTACATGAGGCGATCGCCTCCTGCCCGGGCGTCGTCGATGCGCAGGTCTACGGCGTGAAGGTTCCAGGCGCCGAGGGCCGCGCCGGCATGGCGGCGCTTGAGATCGGCGGGGGTTTCGACCTCGCGATCCTTCATGCCTATCTCGCCGAGCGGCTGCCGGGCTATGCGCGTCCGATCTTCCTGAGACTGCGCGAGAAACTGGACGTGACCGAGACCTTCAAGCCAAAGACCTTCCGTCTGGCTTCCGAAGGGTACGATCCCGATGTCATCACCGACGCCCTCTATTTCGACGACCCGAATGGCAAGGCCTATGTACGGCTGGATCAGACCATCTTCGACCGCATCGCGGCCGGCCGGATTCGCCTTTGAAACCGGACGACGGCTACGACAGCGCCGCCCTCGCCTCACGACAGATCGCCGCGAGGCTCGACTGGGCGGCCGGAATGATTCCGGTCAGCCCGTAGAAATGATGGATCATGCCGGGATGGCAGGTCAGGCTCACCGGAACGCCGGCTTCTTCCAGCCGCCGGGCATAGGCGAGATCTTCATCCCGCAGCGGATCGAATTCGGCCGAATGAATGAAGGTCGGCGGCAGACCGCTGAGGTCATCGGCCCGCAGTGGCGACACGCGTGGATCCATCGGATCACACGGTCCGTAATGCTCGAAGTCACGCCGCATCATCGCCCGGTCGAGAAGATAGCCGCTGGCGAAGTCCTGCCGCGACCGGGTTTCGGATGCCAGGTCGAGCACCGGGCAGAGGAGGAGCTGGAATGCGATGGGCGACGCCGATCCGCTCCGCGCCGACTGGCAGACGACCGTCGCCAGGGTGCCGCCGGCGGAGTCCCCGGCAACCGCTATCCGGTCGGGATCGATTCCCAACCCGGCGGCATCGTCGAAGACCCATCCGGTCGCTGCGATGCAGTCGTCGATGGCCGCGGGAAACGGATGCTCCGGCGCGAGCCGGTAGTCGACGGCGGCGACAATCGCGCCGGTTCCTTCCGTGAGCGTCCGGCAAAGCGAATCATGGGTTTCGAGACTGCCGGCCACCAATCCGCCGCCGTGAAAATAGACAAGGGCCGGCAGGACCGCATCCGCCTTAGCCGGCGGTCGATAGAGGCGGATCGCAATCGGGCCGCCCGGTCCCGGGATAGCGCGATCCTCGACGCTGCCAACCGCGGCCTGTCCACGGGACAGCGCCATAAGCTTGCTGAAGGACTGCCGCCGCTCTCCAACAGTCATGCGCGACGCGTCTACCGGTGGAGCGATCGCCACCATGTCGAGGAAACGCTTGGCGTGAGGGTCGATGGCCACCTGGCAGGGAATCCTGGAGAGCGAAACAGATCGGCCCATAATAGGCGAAGTGTTGGCAATGATCGCCCGATTCGAAACGGCGATGGACCGAATGTCCGCGTCGCCAGCATCGGGCGTCATTTTCTTGGTCGTGCAGCTTCCCTGCCAGCCACTCCGGAACAACCCTTTCTGAAGACGTCTCCCAGTCGTGGAAGGAACATGTCATGACAATCGAGCTGATGTCCGCCGCACCGTCGAAGACATGGACGTTCTTCGGCGACGATTGGCACGAGGGCAACGTCCCGATCATGGGCGTGCGCACCCATGGAACGTGGCTCGGATCGGCCGTGTTCGACGGCGGCCGCGCCTTCGAGGGCGTGACACCGGACCTCGATCGGCATTTCACCCGGGTCAACGAATCCGCGGCCCACATGTGCCTGAACCCGGTCGTGACCCACGACACCTGGATGGGTCTCGCCGAAGAGGGAATGCGCCGTTTCGATCGTGACACAGCGCTCTACATCCGGCCGATGTATTGGGCGGAAGGGGGTGGAGCCGGCGGCGGCGTCCGCTTCGATCCGGAAACGACACGCTGGTGCCTGTGTCTCTACGAGGCGCCAATGCCCGAACCGAAGGGAATGGCGATCACGCTTTCGCCGTTCCGGCGCCCGACCGAGGACACCGCCCCGGTGAAGGCCAAGGCAGGATGCCTCTACCCCAACAATTCGCGCGCCATGATCGAGGCCCATTCGCGCGGCTTCGCCAACTGCATCATGCGCGACGTACTCGGCAACGTCGCCGAACTCGGCAATGCCAACGTCTTCATGGCCAAGGACGGCATTGTCTATACGCCGGTTCCGAACGGCACCTTCCTCAACGGCATCACCCGGCAGCGCATCGTCGGCCTTCTGCGCGATGCAGGCGAAACCGTCGTGGAGAAGTCGTTGACCTACGCCGATTTCGAGGACGCCGACGAAATCTTTTCGTCTGGCAATTTCTCCAAGGCGATGCCGGTGACGCGGATCGATGATCGGGAACTTCAGCCCGGTCCGTTCTTCACCAAAGCCCGCAAGCTCTATTGGGAATACGCCCACCAGTAGAGCGGCAGGGGCGTTTCCGCCCAGCCCGCTCAGCCGCGTCCGGTCGCCAGAGCGCGGTCGCGGATGCCGTCAAGCGTCGCCGAGGGCGTGATGGCCTGGGGATCGATCTTGAGATGGATAATCGCTGGCTGGCCTGACGCCTCCGCCGCACGATACGCGGCCGGAAAATCGTCCGTCGCCTCGACCGTGACACCGAACCCGCCGAAGGCACGCGCATAGGCTGCGAAATCCGGATTCCGCAGGTCGGTCGCCGACACCCGGTTCGGATATTCCCGCTCCTGGTGCATGCGGATCGTGCCGTACATGCCGTTGTCGCAAATGATCGTGATGATCGGCAGCTCATACTGAACCGCCGTCGCGAACTCCTGGCCGTTCATCAGGAAATCGCCGTCGCCGTTGACCGAGAGCACCGTCCTGTCCGGAAACAGGCGCTTCATCGCGACGGCGGACGGCATGCCATAGCCCATCGAGGCCGAGGTCGGCGCGATGTGGGTGGCAAAGCGCCGGAACCGGTAGAAGCGATGAATCCAGGCGGCATAATTGCCCGCCCCGTTGCAGAGGATGGTGTCGGCCGGCAGATTGTCGCGCAGCCAGACGAATACCTCGCCGAGATTGACGCCGCCCGGCTGCTCGGTCGGCGTTTCGGTCCAGCCGAGATACTCCGCATGGGCGGCATCCGTCTCGCCGCGCCAGGCGATATCGTCTGGCGGTTCCAGCCCCTCGAGCGCTTCGGCGAAGCGGATCGGTCCGGACTGAATGGCGAGGTCGGGTTGATAGACCCGGCCAAGTTCCTCGGCCGCCGGATGAACATGGACCAGCCTGGTCCGCGGCACGGGGATGTCGAACAGCGTGTAGCCTTGTGACGGGATCTCGCCGAGACGCCCGCCGCAGAGAATGACCAGGTCGGAGGCCTTGATCCGCGCGATCAGCTTCGGGTTGGGACCAAGCCCGAGATCGCCGGCGTAACAGGGGTGAAGAGGATCGAAGAGCGGCAGCCGCCGGTAGCTGGTCGCCACCGACAGGTGAAACCTCTCGGCAAATCGCCGGACGGACTGGCAGGCGTCCTCGTCCCACCGGCTCCCCCCCAGGATCAGGATCGGCTTCCTGGCCGAGCGAAGCAGATCGCCGAGCCTGGCCATCTCGGCCGCGCCGGGCGAGACCTCGACCGGCTCGAAGGGTCGAGCATTTTCGACCGATACGCGTTCGCGAAGCATGTCTGCGGGCAAGACCGATAACCACCGGCCCGGGACGACCGCTGGTCGCGGCGTAAAAGGCTCGCGAAACGAATTCCGGCACCCGCGTCGCATCGTCGATCTCGGTCGCCCATTTGGTCATGCTGCCGAAGACCGCCGGGTAATCCATCTCCTGAAACGCATCGCGTTCGCGGACATGGCGTTCGACCTGGCCGACGAACATGATCATCGGCGTCGAATCCTGATGGGCGATATGGATTCCGGCCGATGCGTTCGTGGCGCCGGGCCCGCGGGTGACGAAGCAGACGCCAGGCTTGCCCGTCGCCTTGCCGACCGCCTCGGCCATCATCGCCGCGCCGCCTTCCTGGCGGCAGACCGTCACGGTGATGTCCCGATCGTAGAGGGCATCGAGCACGCCGAGATAGCTTTCGCCCGGCACGCAGAAGACGTGGGTCACACCGTTTGCGATCAGCTGGTCGACGAGCACTTCGGCGGCGGTACGGGTCTTCAAGGGCGCATGCATCGGCGTAGGACCTGGGTTCGGGCTAGGGACCGAAAAGGGGAAGCTCGGTGTAGGCGAGATCGCCGAGCCGCGGCTTGTCCGGGCCTCTGAAGTACTTGCGGCCGCTTTCGCGTCCTGATAGAATCCGACTAGCCCCTTGATCGGCCCGTTCGGAATCGAGGATCACCCACGGAATGCCGCGCCGGAGAAGGTATCGACCGAGCGGTCCGGCGAAGCGGACGAAATCCGCAACATCGCGGCAAAAGATGAGCTGCGCGCAGGGCACGCGTCCCTCCACCTCCGGCACGGCTGGAAGACGAACGGGTGTTCGCCGTCAGGCGCCTGAACAGACGAGGCTGATGCAGCCATAGCCGGCATGCGCCGCCATCAGTTCGAATTCCGGCAATGACGGGTGCGAACCGCCCGCTTCTTCCGACGTCACTTCCCGCAGCCGGACATCGCGGCGCGGGCGGCCGAGGAACGGAAAGGCGGTGAACTGCCCCTCGCAATAGCGCCGAGAATCCCTGCGCCTCGATGATCGGCCAGGTATGTCTGCGCCGGAGAGACGTTCACATAGGTGACGCCCTTGTGCTTGTAGCGCAACCGAGACGAGGAGCGACCCGAAGCTCCGGAATTCCGGATCGACGTACCAGCTCGACAGATTGCAGCGCGTCTCGATCCTGCCGTCCGACCTCGACGGAAGACGACAAAAGCAGGATCGCGCCAACCGCTTGACCGCCGTTGTCCAGCATGTAGCCGAAGCTCGGCAGGCCCGCCGGCCGGGCGCGATTTGCCTGACGGTCGAAGCCTCGTAGCCAATAGGCGCGATCGCGCCGCGGGAAGCACCGCACGAGCAGGTCGACGACGGAGCCGATGTCGGCTTCCGTGATTTCCCGGCAGCGGATTTTGGGTTGGGTAGCCATGTCGGCGCGCCGTTCACCATGAATAGTCAATAGACTTGTACCAACTCTCTCATTTTAATATAGTCTTAGTACAAGTTAATTTGGCTCGATGGTTAACATGACGGTCCGAACAAAAGTAATATCTCAGATAGAAACGATCGCCGGGCAGCAAGACAAGAAACTCGCTCCGTTAACCGATAATCTTGTCCTGACGGAATCGGGCCTGGACTCCTTGTGCTTCGCCCTTCTTGTCGCCAACCTCGAAGACAAGCTTGGTTGCGATCCGTTCACGGCCTCGGACGACGTGGGTTTCCCGGTAACGCTCGGTGAATTCGTCAGGTTATACGAGGATGCCGCAAGCTAGACCCCGGACCATCGCCGGAGCGCTCATCGGCGCTGGACCGGCCGACCGCCGGATTCTCGGGCGGCAGGAAAGCGTGCGCCTCGCCGATATGGCGGGCGGCACCTGCCTCGACGTCGACCGCGGCGTCCTTTCCGGTCGATCGGTGCTCGTTTCCACCAGCGACCAGATGGCGGCGGCGCTCGCCCTGATCGAACTCGATGGCGTCGCACGACGGATCGTGGTGTCGCCTCCGGATCTCCGCCCCGAATATCTCACCACCATCATCGCCGATGCCGAAGTGGACGCGATCGTCTCCGACATCTCACCGGAGGCCTTCGCGGCGTTCGACATGCCCGTCGTCACCGGCTGCGGTCTGCCGGTCAGGCCCTATAGCGGCGAACCCGCGAACGGCGTCGCGACCGAGTGGGTGCTCCTGACCTCCGGGACGACCGGTGTCCCGAAAATGGTCGTGCACAGCCTCGCCGGGCTGACCGCGGCGATCGGGGTCGCGCCGCCGCGCGAAGAGCCGACCGTCTGGGCAACATTCTACGATATCCGCCGCTATGGCGGCCTGCAGATCTTCCTGCGCGCCATGCTCGGCAACAGTTCGCTGATCCTCTCGCAGTCCGGCGAGCCGATCGTCGATCATCTCCACCGGCTCGCTGCCGGCGGCGTCACCCACATCTCCGGAACGCCTTCTCACTGGCGCCGGACCCTGATGTGTTCGGCGGCCGATGCGATTTCTCCGGAATATATCCGGCTATCGGGCGAGATCGCTGACCAGGCGATCCTCAACGCGCTGCACGACGCCTATCCCACGGCGGCGATCGGCCATGCCTATGCGTCCACCGAGGCGGGAGTCGGCTTTGCCGTCGACGATGGGCTCGAAGGATTTCCGGCGGGCCTGATCGACCGGCCCGGCCAGGATGTGCGGATCAAGGTCGAGGACGGGTCGCTCCGGATCAAGTCCGGCCGGGCGGCGAACCGGTATCTCGGCCGCGATGCCGCGCCGCTCACCGACGAGGAGGGCTTCATCGACACCGGCGACATGGTCGAGCGGCGAGGCGACCGCTATTACTTTGTCGGCCGGCGCGGCGGCATCATCAATGTCGGTGGCCTGAAGGTTCACCCGGAGGAAGTCGAAGCGGTCATCAACCGTCACCAGGGCGTGCGCATGTCGCTGGTGAAGGCCAGGAAGAGCCCGATCATGGGCTCCATCGTCATCGCCGAGGTCGTCCTCAACGACGATGCGCCGTTCATCGACGACGATGTGCGAAGCGACGGACTGAAGAACGAGATCATCCATCTTTGCCGCGGCGCCCTACCTCAGCACAAGGTGCCGGCGTCGATCCGCTTCGTCCCGGCCCTGGCCGTGACCACCGCCGGCAAACTGGCGCGCGACCATGTCTAACGTCATCGTGACCGGTGGCAGCCGGGGACTAGGCCTCGCCATAGCCAAAAAGCTTGCGGCGGCCGACTATGATGTCATCGCCGTCGCCCGGTCGAAGTCGGACGAACTTGCCGCCGCCATCGATGCCATACCCGAGACCTCTAGCGGCGCTCTGCACTTCGCTCCGTTCGACCTGGCGGACACCGACGCGATCCCGGCTTTCGTCGCCGACCTCCGCAACACATTCGGCGCCGCCTACGGCCTCGTCAACAATGCCGGCATCGGCACGTCGGGGATGCTGGCGACCATGCACAACGCGCAGATCGAGACTCTCGTGCGCCTCAACACCCTCGCCCCGATCGTTCTGACCAAATACGTGGTCCGCGCGATGATGGCCGAGGGCACCGGCCGGGTGATCAACATCGCGTCGATCGTCGCGTCCAATGGCTACAGCGGCCTGTCGGTCTACAGCGCCACCAAGGCGAGCCTGATCGGCTTCACGCGCTCGCTGGCCCGCGAGGTCGGGAAAGTCGGGGTGACCGTCAACGCTATTGCGCCGGGCTTCATGGACACCGACATGACCCATGGCATGGACGAGGATCATCACGCGAGACTGGTTCGCCGTACGGCCCTTCGCCGTCTCGCCGAGGTCGATGACGTCGCCGCCAGCATTCTGTTCCTGCTCGGCGAAGGCGGCCGCAACATCACCGGTACCGTGTTGACCATTGACGCCGGCAGCACCGCGTAGCGCCAGGCAAGACGTCCACCATCTCGACCTTCCGGGAGCCTCAACATTCCTAGGATCAAAAAAACGGCCCGCGATTGACCGCGGGCCGGTTCAGGTGAAAGCCTGCGGCTTTTCAGAGCCGCAAGGTATCGCGGACCGTCGCCGGCCACTTCTCGACTTCGAGGCCGTGGGTCCAGAACAGGGCGACCGCGAGCCGGTCCATGCCGAAGGCGACGCAGGCGGTATGTGCCGGCGCACCGGACTGGTCGTTGATCCCCCAGGTCGTCCCGAAATGATCGCGATGACAGTTGAAGCTCATGCAGGCGGTCGGCTTCTCGGTCGAATGCAGCGGTACCAGAAGCTCGAACTTCAGCGCCTGCTGGATCTGGCTGACCGCCATGACCTGCCCGGTGCGGCCGAAGAAGGGATCGCTCGCCGGCTTCACGTCGCAGGGCAGACCGAGTTCGCCGGCCAGCGACGTCGCGCGCTCCAGCCACTTGTCACGAAAGCGGATGACCTCCTGCTCCGTGCCGATGCAGACGTATTCGCGCATCCGGAACGATTGCAGGCGGTCGAGATCGCTCGACGGCTCATGCCGGAAGCAGTCGGAAGCGACGTCGAAGCGCCACCCTCCGGGCGTCACGGGGCCACGCGCGGCGGCCAGCGGATAGACCGGGTAGCAGGCAGCCGGACTGAGAACCAGATCGGCCGAGGATAACGAAGCCGTCCAGTCCTCGCCCATCGCCTGCTTGTCGGCGGCGGAGCGGATCTCCGCCTCGGTCCCGTGCAGAGCGCAGACGCAGCCAAGGAGGTTGGGAAAGCTCTTGAGGTATCCGTGCTTCTCGAGATCCTTGCGGCTCATCACGGGAGGAAAGCGGAGAATCTCCGTATCCGCTTCGCGCTTGCTCGAAACCCAGGTCGTCAGGCGCTCGATGATGTCTTCGTAGAGTTGGGTACGGGCATAAACCCCGGCGACCCCCATCGGCCGGAACAGCACATCGGCAATTCCCTCCGGCTGGCGTGGCGGCTCGGTAACGGTGGTTCTGATCGCGACTGTCATGATCGTGCGGCTCCGCTTACTGGGCGACTTGTTGCGCTGTCCTTGCGTCTCGAAAATCTCGAGCCATGCCGGCGTTCAGCCCTGCAAGGATTCGGGAATGGCGACCATCAGCGAAGACGGTCCGATATTCGACAGGATCCGGTCGTTGTTGATCATGATCGGCGACGAGAGGACGTCGCGGAGATGGCGGCCGATGGTGAAATCGCCGTCGTTCCGGTATCCGGACAATCCGCAGGCGGACATTGCGCTCATCACGATCGAAACCGCCAATTCCGATGCGTCGACCTTGACCAGGTTGATCGCGGTCTGGAATTCAACCGAGCTCAAGGTGCGCTCGTCATGCGCGGCCTGTTCGAAGCGGCGAAGACCGGAATCCATCAGGCTCTGCAGTTTCAGGAGCGAAGCAGTCGCTTCCGTGACACGGGACGCGCCGGGCGGCAGCTGTCCCTTGGCGTGGCGCGCGGCGTTGCGCACGAACAGTCGCGCCCGCTCGACCGCGGCGGCGGCGATACCGGTCCATACACCGGCCCATGCCAGATGGGCGACCGGCGTCATCGTCTGGACGTGGATCTTGTCGTAGCTGACCGGCAGGATCTGACTGGCGGTGCCCGTGGCCTTGAGCGCGAAGCCGGAGCTGCAGGTCCCGCGCATGCCCAGCGTGTCCCACGAAACCGTCGGCTCCAGCGTGTAGTCGTCCTTGAGTAAGGCGACGAGAACCTGATCGGAGGCCTCGGCGTCGACCGAGCGACGGGCAGTGGTGACGATGCCGTCGGCATAGGCGCCATAGGAAATCACCGTGGCGGCGCGCTCCAGGCTGATTGCCTCTCCATCGCGAACAATGGCGGCATCGCTCGACCGGACGTTGCCACCGGCCTTGCCTTCGGTCGTCGACGACGCGAGGAGCAGTTGCTCGGATGCGATGCGACGTAGCAGATCCCGATGCCAGGGATCGGTGCTGCCGTGCCTGACCAGGCACGCGACCTTGGTCTGGTGCATCGCGTAGATCATGGCGGCGGAAGCACAGGTCTGGCCGAGCCTGTAGCAGACGTCGACAACGTCCGAGACGCTGGCCCCCTCGCCGCCATATTCCCTCGGGATCATGATCCCCAACAGGCGCTCGGCCCGGATTGCGGCAATCGCCTCTGCGGGAAAACGCCCGGCGCGATCGACGTCCGACGCATGCGCTCTGGCGACGGCCGCCGCCGCTTCCACGCGCGATTTGATCGTCGGCGGCGCGCTGGCCGGCGCAAGCGCGCTGCCATTCGTGCCCGGTCGGGGGGATCGGCTAGGGGTTTCGAGAATATCCAGCGCCGTCATCGTCCTGCACTCCTGCCCAATCGCCGAACGTCCGGTCGCGCCTGGAACGTAAATTTTCGGCTGCCATTTCGAGAAAAATTGAATAAAACAACCGAAAAGTCCACAGGGTTGCTTCGATGCGGGATACTTTATAGTCGAGTAGTATTAAGTGTTAAGGTTAATTTAACGCCTAAAACGGGAGGGAGCCTTATAAATTGACAAAAATTGATTCTGATACGAGAGATATATTTGAATTGAATGAAATTGAGGAAATGGTCGATGCAATTGCACGAGCAATCGATTCCGGTGTCCAAGACCCGGCTTGTCGCTCTCGTCGAGGACATTCTCGCCAAGCCCCAGCCCGGCGAAAAATTGCACCGACAGGCCGCGGCCACTGACGCCAATCTGATCGACATAGGTTTGACTTCGGTCGACATGGTCAACCTCATGCTGGCCGTCGAAGCGGAATTCGACGTGATGATTCCACCCTCGGAAATCACACCAGAGAATTTCAAGTCGATCGCCACGATCGAGGCCCTCATCAGCCGACTGGACGGCTAGGAAGCGGCACGATCGTCGTGAAGCGGGCAATCGCACTTTCGGTGATCGATCAGGGGGTACTGAGCACCCAGTCCTTCCTTTTCGGCTTCCTGGTGATGCGCCTGGGCGACGCCGATGCGGTCGGCCGCTACGCCCTGGCGATGTCGACCTACTTCATCGTCCTTTCCGTCCAGACCGCACTGGTCGGCACGCCTTTGATGACCCAGGTCTTCGGTCGCCCGGCCGAGGTCCAACTCCGCATCCTGCGGGTCGTCTGCACGTTCAATATCCACATCCTGACGGCGGCGATTCTCGCCACCATCGTCCTGCTGGCCGCGATTGGCTTTGGCGCGCTGGAGGTCTTCGCGGCGGCGGCGGTGGTCGCGTCCGGCCTGCTTCGCGAATTGTCGCGCACCGTCTCGATATCGACCGGCAACATGCGCCGCTGCCTCAGTGTCGACGCGACGGCGGTTGTCGTTTCCTTCGCGGTCGTATGGCCGATGACGCTGGTCGTTTTGCCGGAAATCGCCTGCCTCGCCAGTCTGGCGATCGGCAACGCAACCGCGATTGCATTATTTGGCCGACAGCTTCACTTGGTCCCGCGGGAAATTCTCGCCGCGTTCGCCAACTACCGTCCGCATTTCGTCAAGACGC
This sequence comes from uncultured Alphaproteobacteria bacterium, assembly GCA_963812275.1. Classification (GTDB taxonomy): domain Bacteria; phylum Pseudomonadota; class Alphaproteobacteria; order Rhizobiales; family Kaistiaceae; genus Bauldia. Next base: position 703,308 of record CAWEUQ010000004.1, read on the forward strand.
GCTGGTCGCTGCTCGGTGGCGCGGCCGCCGTCTTCCAGGGCCGCTCCTTTCTCTTCATCATCGGTGTCTTGCGTGGTGTCGGGTCGACCGGCGTCGTCGAAGCGGGGCGCCTCGTGATCAGCCCGGTGTCCCTGATCGGCGATGCCTGGGGACGAATTGCCCTGCCGCGCATGGGCGCGCACTTCCGCAGCAACCATCCATCCAAGGCCTATGCGATCATGTTCGCATCGATGGGCCTGCTGTCGGCCCTGGCAATCGCCTATTTCCTCGTTGTCTATTTCGCCTGGGGTCTGCTCGAAGATCATCTGTTTCGCGACAAATATCCGGGCGTCGCCGATATCGTGATCGGCTGGGCGGTCTTCTCGCTCGTCGCACAGCTGGTCCGCTGTCTCGGGTGGATGTTCCAGGCCCAGGAGAGGTTCCGCGAACTGGCATTGCTCTCCACCGTCAATGCGGCCGCGGTCGTGACCTTCATGCTGGTGCTGGCCCTTCCCGTTCCCCTCTATACGGCGCTTGTGATCCTGACGCTCGGCCAGATCTCGGTCGCAATAGGCCTGATCTGGATGAAGCAGTCGGTCCCGCGCCTGCGGGAGGTCGCGGCATGAGCTACGGGTCCGCCACGGTCCATCCGCCGATGGAGCTGCCCTCGGCCGGGCTGGCGCGCAGCATCGCGACCGTCCTCCCGATGATCCTGCTCTCCTATCCGGCGCTGGTGTGGCAGTTGCTCTATTCGAAGCCGGTGGTGACGGCCACCTCCGCATTCGCCGCGCCCGACGCCGAAGCCGGGTCTTTCCTCCTGACCAAGATCTTCATACCGGGCCTGTTTGTGATCGCGCTGGCAGCATTCCTGATCGTCCGGCCAACCCTGTCGCGGCGGGAAAAGAGCTTCTGGTCTGGCTCGGGTTGTTCTTCGCCTATTGCGCCTTGTCGTCGCTTTGGTCGCTCGATCCCGCCTACACGTTGAGAAAGGCCGCTTATCAGACGCTGCTCTGCGGCACGATCGCGATGTCGGTCTTCACCAGTCGGGACCCCCGCAGAATTCTCGCCCTCGTCTTCGCGCTGTTCATCGTCACCGTTCTGGCAAATCTCGCCGCCGTCCTCACGCGACCGCCGGGTCCGATTGGCTACGAGGGCATCTACTCCCACAAGAATTCGCTCGGTTCCGCGGTCGCGCTGATCTTCCTCTTCGCGCTTTACTTCGTGATCTCCACCAAGGGCGGCATGCGGCTTGTCGCGATGACGACCGCGGCAGCCTGTGTCTTTCTGTTGTTCAAGAGCGAATCGAAGACGGCCATGGGCCTGGCGCGTCTGGCGCCGCTTGCGGGAGTCCTGCTCTACGTCCTCGCCCGCTGGCTGCGGGTTTCGCCGCTGGTCGCGATCCTGTTTGGCCTGAGTGCGACGGTGGCGGCCTATTTCCTGATCAGCCGTCTGTTCGGTTTCGACTCGTCCGACCTTCTCCTCTTCGTCTTCAATGACGCCACCTTCACGGGCCGCACCGACATCTGGTCATTCGTCTGGGATCACATCCAGCAGAGGCCGCTGCTCGGTTACGGCTATCAGGGCTTCTGGGGAATTCCGGCTTCGCCGAAACTCGATGCCGAGCCCGCCTTCATCGCCGGCATGGCCCATGGCCACAACGGTTTCCTCGACGCCGTCCTCAATGTCGGCATCATCGGCGCCGCCTTGTCGATCATACCGATCGTCAAGATCATCCGGTCCTGCGGCAGGATCGATCGGCCGCGAGGCGCGCCTGTCCTGGCTCTCTATCTCACGAGATCTTCTTTCTCGTCTGCACGAACCTCATGGAGACCGTGCTCCTGCTGTCGGAGGAAGTGGACGAAATGGTCTTCTTCCTGGTGGCCTTTCTCGCGGCGCCGTCGCCGCGCGCGCGCGGCACGGACGCTGGAATCCCGTTTCGACGCCCGCACTCGCGAAGCGGAGCCTCGGCCATGACGACACGGGTCAGCATCTGCATTCCGACATTCAAGCGACCGCTCGGGCTCAGGAAGCTGCTGCTCGAACTGCCCGGGCTGACGGGCGACTTCGAAATCAACGTCGTGGTGGCCGACAACGACGCCGACGGAAGCGAGGGCCTGGCCGCCGCCCGGGAGCTCGCCGCTTCGGGCTACCCCCTTCCGCTGACGGCCATCGTCGTCGGCGAGCGCGGCATCGCCCAGGTGCGCAACGCCCTTGTCGAAACCGCCCTCGCCTCGCGACCGGAATTCATCTGCATGCTCGACGACAATTCCTGGCCGGCGCCCGACTGGCTGGAGATCCTCCACGCGATCCTCGAGACGACCAGCGCCGATATGGCCAACGGCATTATTGCCCACCACTACGAGAGCGAGCCCCCGCCGGAGATCGCGGCGTTGTACGCCGCCATGCGGAAGCGGAATTGGTCCGAGGGACGAATCCCGATTCTTTCCAACACGTGCGGGCTGGTGGCGCGCCGATCGGTTTTCGAGTCGATGGCGGCCGTGGTTCCAACCGGACTATGGCCTCGCCGGCGGCGAGGATGACGACTTCTTCCTGCGGGCGAGCAGCGAGGCCTGAGCTTCGCCTTTTCGCCGAGAGCCGTTGTCACCGAGTACATCCCGGCCAGCCGGGCGACGAGCCGGTTCCTCGGACGGCGCGCCTTCGCGCAAGGCGCCTCATGGACTCACGTTCGATCCCGGCGGCGACCGGCAGGCTGGTCCTATCGGGGAGAAACCGCGAGAATTCTTGCAGGCTTCGCCGTCGGTCTCGCGACTTTCGCTATCGGCTTCTGGTCGCCACGAGGTCGCCTCAAGGCGGAATTCCGGATCATGAGGGCGGCAGGAAAGCTGAATGGACTGTTTGGAAACCTAGTCGAGGTCTATCGGGTGACACATGGAAATTGATCAATCGGATATTGGGGCCATCCAAGGCGCCGCGTTTTCCCGCGTTTGGAGCATGCCGAAATTCACATTTCAACGTCTGGGGGGGCTACGATCAATGATGCCTGTATTTCTTGCCATCTTCGGCACACTGTTTCTGGTTGGCGCCTTTCAGATTGTCGCCAGCATGCCTGCGGTCGTCGGCTACAAGGCCGGTCTCGGCACCAGCATCCGGCATGATCTTCCGCCGGATTCGATCGATCCCTCATGGATCATTTCCGGCACGCCGACGTTCAAGACCGCCGTTTTCGAACGGTCGCCGTTCTGGGGGACGTCGAGCGGTATCTGGGAAGCCGCCGGCCCGGCGAGCTTCGTCTGGCACTACAGCGTCGACGAGGTCATCTACATCCTCGAGGGCAAGGCCGACATCGAATACGAAGGCAGGAAATTCACCCTCCAGCCGGGCGAGAGCACGCGCTTCGTCGCCGGAACCTCCGCGAAATGGGTGGTCGACGACCGCGTCAAGAAGACGTTCAGGATCCAGCAGACCGGACGTCTCGTGAGATGGATGAGAACCATCTTTGGCTGAGCAGCCGCCAGGGAAACCGACGCAAACCTGGGACGCAGGGCCAGGAAGACAGTCGCTTACGTCTACCCCTATTCCTTCCAGTATCGCGCTCCGTTCAACGAGCGCGCCCGGGAGATCTTGCGCGATCGGGGCGTGGATTATGACGTGATCTATTCGTCCGACCCGCGGATGGCCGCCCCGCGTGGCGATCTGGTCTCGCTGCCGTGGGCGACGGACGTCGGGTGCCGCCTGTTGAAGATCGGCGGCAAGCGCCTGCGCTACCAGCAGGCGCTCTCGAAAGCGCTCTCCAAGGACCTGGTCATCCTGCAGCAGGAAAACGGGCTGCTGGTCAACTACGCACTGCAGTTGGCCGCGCCCCTCCTCCGCTTCAAGACGGCCTATTTCGGCCACGGCCGGAATTTCCAGGACCGCAATTCCCGGAGCATGTCCGAACGGTTCAAGCGGTTCTGGATCAACAAGGTCGACTGGTGGTTTGCCTATACGCAAACCTCGGCCGAGATCGTCGGCGAGTGCGGATTTCCGAAGGAGAAGATCACGATCTTCAATAACGCCATCGACACATCCGCGATCCTCGCCGAGCGGAACGCGATACCGGTCGAGGAAGCCGACGCCAAACGAGGATGAACTCTTCGGCGGTTCGATGAATGTCGGCGTCTATGTCGGCGCGCTCTATTCGCTCAAGCGGATCGACTTCCTGCTGGCCGCCGCCGAGGATCCGCGCCGAAATCCCTGATTTCCATCTGCTCATCATCGGCACCGGCGAAGACCGGCCGATCGCGGAGAAGGCCGCCGCCGAACATGACTGGGTGCACTACGTCGGCCCTAAATTCGGAAAAAGAGAAGTCGCTGCTCGTCAGTCTCGGGCGGGTCCTGCTGATGCCCGGCCTCGTCGGGCTGGTCGTCCTCGATTCCTTCGCCTACGGCCTGCCGATGGTGACGACCGACCTCCCCTACCACAGCCCGGAGATCGACTATCTGATCGATGGCGAAAACGGCGTCATGGTGAAGCAGGCTGAGGACCCGAATGCTTACGCGGACGCAGCCGTTCGCGTCCTGCTCGATCAGGATTTCCGCGACAAGCTGAAGGCGGGCGGGGCCGCCGCGCTCGAGACCTATTCGATCGAGGCGATGGCGGAACGTTTCGCCGACGGCGTCACCAAGGCACTCGCCGCTTAAACGCGGTTGTGGAAGCGGTTTCCGCGTCATGCCTTGACGATATTGTCGCCCGTGAGACCGCCTTGGCGAAGACGTTACGGGTGTCGACGACGAGTTTGGCGTTTGAGAACGCGAGTTTGTAGTCGACGCCTCGTGATCGGTGACGACGACGACGGCATCGTAGCCCGCCAGGGTCTCCGCGCACCCCACCGACCGGCCGGCCAGCTCCGTGCTCGCGCGTTGGCGGGATGATCGCCACAAGCGGGTCGTGGTAGTCGGCGTCGCGCCGCGCTTGTCAGGAGTTCGAGGAGCTCAGCGACGGGCTCTCGCGGATGTCCGAGACGTTTGTCTTGTAGGCGAGGCCGAGGACAGGATCTGCGAACTGCTGAGCGAGACCGCATCGGCGGTCGAGCGCTTCCTCCAGCTTGCCGAGAACGTAGCGCGGCATGTCCGCATTGATCTCGCCGGCGAGTTCGATGAAGCGCGTCGGAATCCCGTATTCGACGCCTTCCATGTGAGATAGAACGGTTCGATCGGGATACAGCGACCCCGAGACCAGGCCCCGGGTAGAATGCCGAGAAGCCGAACGGCTTGGTCTCGCCGCTTCGATCACCTCCCAGACGTCGATCCCCATCTGGTCGAAGACCATTTTCAGTTAGTTCACCATCGCGATGTTCACGGAGCGATAGACGTTCTCGATAATCTTGGTGGCTTCGGCGACTCGAAGGACGAGACGGCGACGGCCTGTGCACGACAGCAGCGCAGAACGCCCCATCGCCGCGTCGGCCTCCGGACCGTCGACGGCGACGATCTTCGGGATCGACACGGTGCTGAAATCGCGGTTGCCGGGATCCTCCCGCTCCGGCGAGAAGCCAAGATAGAAATCCGCCTCCGACGCAGTCCGGTCCCCTCGAGAATCGGCTTGATGATCTCGCGCGTTGTTCCGGGATACGTTGTCGATTTCGAGCGTAACGAGCTGGCCTGTGCGGAGATGGGCGGCGATGGTCTCGGCGGTCGAGGTCACGTAACTCATGTCAGGCTCGCGATGCGTCGAGAGCGGCGTGGGAACGCAGATGATGATGACGTCGCAATCAGCGCTCAATGTGAGCTCCGCGTTGCCTCGAAACGCTTCGCAAGGAGCTGTTTTGAGAGGGTATCGGACGAAAGCGCATCGATATAGCTGCGTCCAGCGTTGAGTTTTTTGATCTTCTCTGGATCAACGTCGAAGCAGACGTTACGATAGCCCGGCGTAGCGCAGGCGGCGGCCAGAGGCAGCCCGACGTAACCGAGCCCGATGACACCAACGGCGCGTGCGGGCCGAGATCTTCGCCGAGAGCCCGGCGAAGGCCACGGTTCAAACGGCTTGTTCATGAACGATCCATCTCGCGTGGGTAGGGGCTGATCGCAGCGGCGCGCTCTGCAGTGACCTTGCAATCGCCTGCCTCAGCGGCGTCGGCTGAAGGGCGTCGTCATACGGAAGCCCCCGATTCCGCTTGTCGCGGTGCTGCAGCAGCCAGCTGTATCGGTCGGACAGGCCCCAGGAGACGAGGCCGCGCACGCGCTGTTCGTCAAGAACGACATCGAGAAATCGCGACGCCGCGTCAGCGACGATTTGATCACGCGCGGCGATCGGCAGGTCGAAATCCTTCTCGCTGATATCGAACTCGCTGAGCACGATGTCGACGCCGAGATCGGCCACATCGGCCAGGAACCGCCGTAGACTGTCGGATGCCGGCACCCCTCGCTTCAGGTCGATATGGCTCTGCATCCCGAACCCGGCGACCGGGACGCCGGCCTTGAGCCAGCGCTCCAGCGCCCGAAGCACGTTGGCCCGTCGGACGAGGCTCTGGCGATCGTCATACTCGACGTCATAGTCGTTGCAATAGAGCGCGACGCCGGGCGCCTCATGATGCACGAGGCGAAACGCCTCGACGATGTAGTCGTCGCCCATGACCTGCGAAAGCTGCCATGACCGCAGGCCATCGGCGCGGCCATCATCGGGCCTCAGCGCCTCGTTGACGACGTCCCAATGGCTGAGCGACGATCCATATCGCGCCGCCACGGTCTTGATATATGGGACGACCAGACGATCCCAGTCGGCCACCGACCGGAAGGAATCCAGCACCCATTGCGGGGTTCCCATATACCAGAGCACCGAATGGCCGCGCAGCCGGAGATCCCGCTGCTCGCCATAGGCTCGAACGCCGTCCATCCGGTCGAAGGAGAACGTGTCGGGGGCCGCTTCGACGACCTTCCACTGCATCGCCGCTTCGGGGGTGAGCGTGCCGCATTCGCCGGCCACGATCGCGGCGTATCGCGGGTTGTCCGCGACATACGGCACCTTTATGGCGGTTCCGAAAAACAACCCCTGCGGCCTGGCAAGGGCGTCAAGACCGGGACCGTCCAGCAGGAACGGCTCGGAATCGGCTGCCGTGCCGGCAAGCGCCGCGCGGTGAAGCCCGCTCGACATCGCTCCGGCCAGGGCGCCGGCGACGGCGCCCTTCAGAAACCGGCGGCGACCGGCCGAAAATGGTTTTCCCGGCTCAGCCATGATCTTCACGCGGCGCCACTAGCGGCGGCGGCCTCAAGCCATCGCGCCCGCTGCGCGCGCCACCCCGTTTCAGCGCCGACGCGGTGTGGCTCCGCCGGAAGACCGCGTCATAGGCGGCAAGCAGCGGCGGCACGGAATGCTGCCAGACGAGCTTGTCGCGAACCCGCTTGGCTCCGTAGGCGGACATGCGCCTGCGCGTCTCCGGCGACGTCAGCAGATCGAGAAGCGAGCCGGCCAGCGCGTCCTCCGAGTTCGGGGTCGCATAGATGGCCGCGCCATCGGCCGACTTCCGGTGCTCGGCCAGGTCATAGGCGACGATCGGCAGGCCGAAGAACATGTATTCCATGATCTTGTTCATGGTGCTCTTGTCCGACCAGTCGTTCTTTGGATCCGGGTCGACCGCGATATCGGCCGAGGAGAGGATGCGGCACAGGTCCTCGTCGCTGACGCGGCCGGTGAAGGTGCAACAGTCGCCGACCCCGATTTCGCTGGCATAGGCCTCGATCTGCGGCTGTTCCGGGCCGCCGCCGACGAAGACCGCATGAAAGTCGTCATGCTTGAGTTCGTCGCGCAGCCTCGCGATGGCGCGGACCATATGATCGACGCCGTCCTGCTTGCACATCTCGCCGAGATAGACGATCAGCGATGCCTTGCCCTGCTTCCATGAGGGATCCGGCTTGTAGACCTTGAACCGGTCCAGATCCGGTCCCGACCGTACGACATAGACGTCTTCCGGTGACAGACCGCCGCGCTCCACCGCGATCGCCTTGTGGCTTTCGTTGGTGGTGATGACGACATCGGCCGTCCGGAACGTCATGCGCTCGAGGAACAGCAGGCCGCGATACATCAGTCCCGAGGCCTTGCCGAACTTGGCTGCATACATTTCGGGCGACAGGTCGTGATGGTCGAACAGGAACCGCTTGCCGAACAGCCTCCAGAAACGGCCGAGCAGCCAATAAGTCTCCGGCGGGTTGCAGGCGTGGATGATGTCGAAGCCGCGGCCGCTGGTCGCGACGCGGAACGACTTCATCGCGGTGCGGATGAAGCACCACAGGAATTCGATGATGAAACCGAGCTTGCCCTGCGCGTCGATCGGCAGCGCATAGCGATAGATGTCGACGTCCTCGAGCCGTTCGAAGGACCGATCGTAGCCCTTCGCTTTCGGGCAGATGACGCTGACGGCATAACCGGCCGCGGTCAGCGACGTCGCCTCGAGCCACACCCGCCGGTCGAACGGGACCGGCAGATTCTGGACGATGATCAGGACGCGCGGTTTGCTACCAGCAGAGGCCATTATATCCCCCGATCGATTGCTGGTCGTTGGTGATCCGGACAAGGTCGACGACGCGCTGGCTGCGATTGAGGCGGCGCACGGCATCCGTGAAATGACGATCGTTGTTGCCGACGACAACGGTTCCGCCCTGATTGATCACACGGTCGACGTTGTCTTCGAGCAGGCTGGCGATGTGCGGCAGGCGCTCGAACAGATAGGCGCGGTTGGCGCCGACAAGCCGGCTCAGATTGACGTTGTGATCGAAGATCCGGATTTCGTGCCCCTTGCCGAGAAGCCGCTCGACCAGTTCGACCACCGGGCTTTCCCGCAGGTCGTCGGTTCCCGCCTTGAAGCTGAGGCCGAGCACGCCGACGCGACGTTCGTTGAGGTCAAGCACCATCCGCAAGGCCCGCTCGATGTGGCGTTCGTTGCTGGCCATGATGAGTTGATGAGCGGCAGTTCGAGGTCGAGGCTGCGCGCCTTGTAGGTCAGCGCCTTGACGTCCTTCGGCAGGCACGACCCGCCGAAGGCGAAGCCGGGCCGCAGGTAGTTGGGCGATATATTCAGCTTGGTGTCCTGGCAGAAGATGTCCATGACCGCGCCGCCATCGACCTTCACCGCCTTGCTGATGCTGCCGATCTCGTTGGCGAAGGAGACCTTGATGGCGTGCCAGGTGTTGTCCGCATATTTCACCATCTCGGCGGTTTCGTAATTGGTGCGGGTTTTCGGCGCGTCAAAGCCGGCATTGAGCGTATCGAGGATAGCGCTGGTGCGGCTGTCGCTTGCCGCGAAAACGACCTTCGGCGGATTGTAGAAATCGCGCACCGCCGTGCCCTCGCGCAGGAATTCGGGGAAGAAGCCGACGCCGAAATCGTCGCCGGCGGTCTTGCCCGAGGCAGCCTCCAGCGTCGGAATGACGAGGCCCTGAATGGTGCCGGGCAATACCGTGCTGCGGATAACGACGGAGCAGAAATCATCCCGGTCACGAAGCGTCGTTCCAATCTCCTCGCAGACCCGCTTGACGTAGGTCAGATCGAGATTTCCGTTGGCGCTGCTCGGCGTTCCCACGCAGACGATCACCAGATCGCTCGCTCGCACGGCGGAGGCGCTGTCGGTCGTCGCACGCAAACGCCCGGCCGCGACCGCGTCGGCGATCATCTCGCTGATATTCGCTTCGACAACCGGACTTTCACCGCGATCGATGAGGTCGACCTTGGCCGCGTTGAAGTCGACGCCGATGACATCGTGACCCTCCTGCGCCAGGCATGCGGAAGAGACCGTGCCCACGTATCCCAGGCCGAATATCGCGATTTTCATCTCATGCCTCGCTTGTGCTTTATCGTCTCTTTGCGCCTCAGGATGCGTATTCGATGATGCCGTCGGCCGTTGCGGCCGCGGTGTCGACGTCGGGTCGACGCATGTCGATACGCAGTTCGGAATTCAGCCGCACGGTCCCGGCGATGGAGCCCGTGCCAATCAGTGTGGTGGTCGGGATGCGTTGGCCGAAGGCCGGCGAATACCAGCCAAGCGGCGGCTCCTCCTGGCCGCGAACCGCCCGCCAGGTCAGTTGCTCGGGCAACAGCAGCGTTGCCCGCCGACGCTGGCCATCGACCATCCAGCTGAGTTGCGCCATCCCTCCATCAAGGTAGCAGTCGATCTGCGGCCCGAGGTGGAAGGTCAGCCGGCAATCGTGGCGAGCGTTGCCTTCCACGACATCCTCGATGCCAAGCCGGCCCGTCTGACGGATCAGGCGAACCGTGCGCTGATGGCGGGCCGGTGCCTTCAGGCGCCGATATCCGTCATGGCTTGCGCTCCAGACGGCTTCGGCCCCTTGGTCGAGACCGCTTACGCCGATGAGCTGGCTCTGCGCCGGCTTGAGCCAGAGAAAGGTCCCGCCGGATACCGACTGGTCGCGGCCGTCGAGTTCCAGGCAGTTGTGAGCCACGGTCGAGCGGAAATAGGACCGCCATTTCGCTTCGCCCTGATAGGTATAGGTGCCCGGATCGGCCAGAATCTGCACTCCGCCGCAACGCAATTCCACGGAAAGCGCATCCGCATGAGCATGCGCGGCGATGGACAGGAAGCCGTGGGGGCCGTGGTCGCAGCGGCACCAGATTTCGTCGGCGGTTCCGGGTTTGTCGCGGAGAAGCGCCATTCCGGCGTCGTGGAACAGGTTCGGAATCGCTTGCGGGCGGTCCCCGGACGGCATCGGGCGACCGACGAGATGACGCCAGGCGAGCGTGCGGAGGTCCGTCTCACCCAGGCCGCCCGGCCACCAGCCGCAGCGACCGAAGAAGGCGGCACCGGTCGCCAGCAGCGGCCCGACGGAGCCTGCTTCCGGATCGTCGAGAAGCAGCCCGCGTCCCTGGTCGCCATCGCCCTGGCGGGGCGGCTGCCCGACCGTGTCGACCATCGCCGCGAGCGCGTCGATCATCGCGCAGATACGGTGCCAGACCTCCGATGCCAGGGGATGCCCGGCGGCTTCGCCTTCAGCGGCGGCGGCCAGCAGCAATTCCAGCACGAGCATGTGATAGTCGGAGGCGAGTTCGCGGTTCAACCCGCTGTCGAATGTCTGGAGCCTCGCTTCGCGGACGAGCGTCGTGGCAGCGTGTTCGCGCCAGCCGGCCGACTCCTTGAAGAAGGGAAAGGCGCAAGCGGCCGCGAACTGCCCGGCTTCTTCCGCGATCAGGTGATTGTTGGCCGACGAGCCCCGGCTCGGGAACTGGGCGAGGAATTCCTGGTGGTGATAGAGCTGACGACGGAAGATGTCGTTGTCGTCGAACAGGGCCGCGACGCCGGGCCAGGCGTCCAGCAACCGGCGGACCCAAACCCAGGAGATCAGCCGGATCCCGATCTCGATGCCGCTCGTCCAGTGGATGCCGGACAGGAACGGATTATTCGCCATCCACGAACGGAGCTGGGCGGCCGCGAAATCGGCATAGCGCTCGTCGCCGGTGAGGAAATAGGCGGCGGCGACAACGGTCAACTGGTGATGCCGCGATGGCTCCCAGACATACTTGACCGTTCCCGACTGCCGCACGTCGCGATGGTCGATGTCGAAAGCATAGGCGTCGTGCGGCGCGTGGACCCCGGTCCGCGGATCGAAGAACCAGTCCGGATTCGCGTTCAGGTCCTGGAATTCGCGGTCGAAGAACCGGAAGCGCCCCTCGAGCGCTGCCTCGGCCGTGCGGAGGATGCGTGTCCTGACGGCCTCCGGCACAATCGACTTGTCCATTGTCGCGAGCCCGGTCGTGAAGGGTGCGACGTTGCGATCGGCGAGAACGAGAGGATCGATCGCACCGGCGCGGACCTGGCGACCGCGCCAGCGGCGCTTCGTCCAGGCGTCGCCGAGCCGGCCTCTCACCTCGGCGGCTGACATTTTCGACAGCCGCGACAGGTACCAGGCCATGTTCATCGGGCGGCCTCCAGCTCGCGATAGAGCGGAGCCAACGACCCGGCCTCACCGTCCATGTCGACAAGGGTCTCGGGGTCGGCGATGGCTTCGGGATTGATCCAGTTCCCCCAGTCGGCGACACGCTCCGGCCGGCGCGTGGTCGCGCTCCGAGCGACGGCCAGGGTGGCGGCCGTCGTCGCGATCAGCACGTCGATCGCTATCGGCATCGGCTCGCCGGATTTCACGGCGGAAACGAAGGCGTCGAGCTCCTGCTTCTGGCCCTTGTCGATGCTGGCGAAGCGGGACTTCCTGCACCGGCCGCCGCGCCAGATCTCGGTCCGGCGGAAGTTCTCCATCCGCGCGACGTTGCCGTCAGCGAAGACTTCCATCATCTCCTTCGGATATTTCGGATCGCCATTGGTCAGGTAGGCGAGGCTGGCGACCGAACCGTCGGCATAGGTCAGCGTCGCAACGAGGTTGTCGGGATCGTCGGGCGTTGCCGCCGTATGGACCTCGACCGGATCGTCGCCCAGCCACCAGGACATGGTGTCGATGAAGTGGCCGCCTTCGCCGATGAAGCGCGATCCGTGGCGCGCGGACTCGCGATACCAGCTTCCTGAATCCATCGGACCGGCATTGACGGTGTAGCGCAGAACCTGCGGACCCGCGGTCTTGCCCCAGCCGTCGCGCATGCCGGTCAATGCCATGGAGAAGCGCCGATTGAAGCCGACCATCAGCCGGTCGTTGCCGGTCTCGGTGATGGTGGTTTCGACCTGCCGGAGCTGTTCGGGCGTCAACGCCAGCGGCTTCTCGACGAACACCGCCTTGCCGGCGCGAAGCGCTTCACAGGCGAGTTCGGCATGACTGTCGTGCCGAGTCGCGATCAGCACTGCATCGATGGTCTCGTCGGCGATCACCGACCGGAAATCCGTCGACATCCGCTCGAACGCGAACTTCGCCCTGGCATTGGCCGCCGAGAGACCGGTCGTGGTCGCGACTTCGACCAGCTCGACATCGCGTCGGGCGTTGAGATGCGGCAGCAGCATGGTCGTCGCGTAATTGCCGCATCCGATCACACCGAGCCGCACCCGATCCAGCTTCGACGGCCGCGGCCGCGACAGGGCGGCAAGCGAAACCGGCCTGGAGACGACGGCGTCCTGAAGTCCGGCTCCTTCCAGCGGATAGTGGAACAGGATGCCGAGGCCCTTCAATTCGCCGGCATTGATCTTTTCGTAGATCGACACCGCATCGCCAAACGGCAGGACGGTGCTGGTGATCGGCCCGAAATCCAGCTTGCCCGCGGCCAGAAGGTCGAGGATGCAACCCATGTTGCGGCGCTCGGTCCACCGCACATAGCCGATCGGATAGTCGACACCGCCCTCTTCGTAGGTCGTGTCGTATCGCCCGGGGCCATAGGACCGCGAAAAGCGGACGTCGAGCTCCTTCTCGTAATAGGCGTTCCACGGCAGGTCGAGCTTGCACTTGCCGATATCGACAACGCGGGCGCGATCACGCGCCAGTTCGGCCGCGATCTCGACCGGCTGGTTGGTGTCGCCACCGGCGGTGAGGAAGACGTGGTCGACGCCGGCGCCGCCCGTGAGCTCGCCGACGGTCGCCTTCAATGTGGCGAGGGACAGGACGTTCGGCGTGGCGCAGACGGTCGCGCCGCAGGACTCGCCAAGCCTGCAACGCTCCTCGGAAACGTCGATCCCGACAACGCGCAGACCGGCGGCGCGGAGGATCTGAACCAGGATCTGCCCGACGAGTCCGAGGCCAATGACGCAAGCGGTCTCGCCGAGCTTCGCGTCCGCCTGGCGAAAGCCCTGCATCGCAATCGAACCGACCGTGGTGAAGGCTGCGTCCAGCGCGCTGACGTTGTCGGGAATCGCGACGCAGAGATTTCGCGGAACCCAGTTGTATTCGGCATGCAGCGCGAACTGGTTGCCGCCACATGCGACGCGCTGACCGACCTTGAATTCTTCGGCGCCGGCGCCGACCGCCACGACAACCCCGGCCAGCGAGTAGCCGAGCGGCGTGTAGCTGTCGAGCCGGTTCATGACCTTCTTGTAGGTCGCCACCGGCCCCTGTTGAGCGAGCGTCTGCACGACCTTCTTCACCTGATCCGGACGGGCGCGCGCCTTGCCGATCAGCGAGAGCTTGCTCTCGTGAATCTTCATCGCCTCGGTGCCCATCGAGATCAGCGAATAGTCGGTGCGCACCAGCACGCCACCCGGCTTGCAGGCCGGCTGCGGAACGTCGAGGAGCAGGATTTCACCCGACTTGTAGTGCTGTGCGATCTGTTTCATCGGTGTCTTTCCCGGCCGTGGCCTGAGGTCCTGAAAGGGGTCGTCGCGTCGTCGTCAAACGGAAGCCGACTGCTGGTTCAGCCAGGTCTCGAGTGTCATCAGCTGCCAGATTTCCTTGGAGCGGTCGGCGGTTCCGGCCCGGTCCTCGTCCACCATGTTGCGGACGTAGCCGGCGTTGAGGAAACCCGACTTGACCATGTTGCCCTCCACCACGAGGTCTTCGACCATTCCCCGCAGGTCGCGACCGATCCAGGCACGCAGCGGCGCGCTGAACACGCCTTTCGGGCGATAGACCACTTCTTTCGGAAGCCACGCCTCGGCGGCCTTCTTCAGCACGGCCTTGGCGTTGTTGCCCTCGATCTTGCGCCCGCCGGAGATGGTGAAGGCGGCGGCGACGACCTCACGATCGACGTAGGGAACGCGGACCTCGGTCGAGGCCGCCATGCTGGCGCGATCGGTGTAGGCGAGATTGAGGCCCGGCAGGAAATGGCGAATGTCGGCGAAACACATGCTGTTCACCTGGTCGCCGCAATTCGCCTGGCGGTACTGGTTGTAGATTTCGGCATGTTCCGCGACCAGCGTGTCGACCGCGCCGTAAAGGCTCGGATCGAGAAGGCCGTGGAACTCCGGCACGCCGTAATGGGTGTAGCTCCGCCGGTAGCCCGCCTCTTCCGGCATGTCGGCGAAGGCCAGGAACCGCTTCGCCCAGCGCACCGTGCGAAATCCCCGGTTCTTGCCGGCGACGGGAAGGCTTTCGACCAGGGGATTGACGATGCTGCGGCGGAGGAACGCCGGCAGGTTGCGATACTTCGCGGCCAGCATGCAGGCATAGTGCCTGCGGTAGCCGCCGAACAATTCGTCGGCGCCCATGCCCGACAACAGCACCTTGACCCCGGCCTCGCGCGCCGCGTTGCAGATCAGGTAGGTGTTGATCGCCGCCGCGTCGCCGATCGGTTCGTCGAGCATGTCGACCATGCGCGGCAGCATGTCGGCGATGTCGGGCGCGATCTCGATCTCGTTGAGCCTGATGTTGTTCTGCCTGGCGACGATCCGCGCGTAATGCAGGTCGTCGGGCATCGCCTCGAGCCGGCGGTCCTCGTCCCGGAACGAGATCGTGTAGCCGTCTATGGAATGGTTCCGCGCCGCGATCGCGGCGACGAGACTGGAATCGAGACCGCCGCTGAGGAATGCCGAAACCGGAACGTCGGCGACCATGTGCGCGGCGACGGAATCCTCGATGACCGAGCGCAGCTCGTCGACGCCCATCTCGCGATAGGACGCCGGCACCAGCTCGCGCTGCGGGTCGTAGTAGCATTCCTCGCGATAGGCGCCGTCCGGCGCGATTTCCGCCCAATGACCGGGTCGCAGCTTCTCGACGCCCCGATACACGCAGTGTGACTCGGGGATCCAGTAATACATCAGCGACGACACAAGCGCCGTGCGATCGACCTCGAGATCGATGGCGCCGGCGATCGCCTTGAGCTCGGACGCGAAGATCAGACCGTTGCCGCGGCGCGCGAAGAACAGCGGCTTGATGCCGAAGGGATCGCGCGCGAGCACCATGCGGCCGGTCCGCTTGTCGAACAGCGCGAAGGCGAACATGCCGCGAAGCCGATTGAGGCAGCCGGCCCCCCATTTCCGCCAGGCCTCGAGCAGGACCTCGGTGTCGGAGCTGGTCCGCAACACCACGCCGGCCGCGACGAGCTCGTCGGCCAGGGCCTTGTAATTGTAGATCTCGCCATTGAAGACGACGACCAGTCCATCCTTCTCGAAAGGCTGATTGGCGGCGTCGGAAAGATCGATGATCGAGAGGCGCCGGTGGCCGAGCTGGACGTCGGCGCCATGCGAGCGCGTCTCGAAAACGCCCTCGGCATCGGGACCGCGATGCGCGATCGTGCCGAGCATCTGGCGCAGCGTGCCCGGCTCGACCGCCATGTTGTACAGGCCGGCGATTCCGCACATCAGCTTATGCCTTTGTCGCGCGCACCGACGGCGCGGCAAAGGTTCACGGCACGTCCGAAGACGGTGGCCGGTGCCATCCGCACCGCGCCCGTCGAGCCGCGGTCCGTTTTTGTGATGCCGGTTCAGTACGCATTTTCAAAGGACTTCGCCGAGAAGAAGGTGAGCAGGAGGATTTTCACGTCGGTCCACAGGCTGCAGTGCTCGACGTAGAAGAGGTCGTGCTCGATCCGCCCCTTCATCGCCTCGTCGGTGATCGTTGCGCCGCGAAAGCCGTTCACCTGCGCCCAGCCGGTTATTCCCGGCTTGACCATGAAGCGGCCGTCATAGCCGGCGAACAGCATCTCATTCGCTTCGTCGAGCGACGTCGGATGCGGTCGCGGACCGACCAGCGACATCGTTCCGTTCAGCACGTTCAGGAGCTGCGGCAGTTCGTCGAGATTGGTCCGCCGCAGGAAGCGGCCGACCCGGGTCACGCGCTCGTCGTCGGGGCTTGCCTGGCGGAACGGCGTATCGGCGCCGGTATGCTCCATCGACCGGAACTTCCAGATCATGAAGACGCTGCGGTGCAGGCCGTAGCGGCGCTGCCGGAAAAAGACGGGACCGGGACTTTCGACCTTGATCGCGATCGCGATCGCCGCCAGCAGCGGCGACACGACGACGAGGCCGATCGACGCGAGAACCAGGTCGAAGCTCCGCTTCACCAGAAGGCGGCGGCGGGAAATGGAATGACCGTAAAGGCGGCCGAACGCCTCGCCACGACCAAGCCGCGGCGCCAGCGTCGGAGGCTGGTCGATGACGAAGGGGTCGGCGTGGCGCTCGTCTACCGACATGTCGCTAGACACCCTGCGCCAGCCGCTCGGACGAAAGGATCATGTCGAAATAGTCGATCGTCCGCTCGAGCCCGGCTTCCAGTTCGACCTTCGGCTCCCATCCGAGCAACGCCCGGACCCGGCCGATATCCGGCTGCCGCACCTTGGGGTCGTCATGCGGCAAGGGCCGGTAGACGATCCTGGAGGACGAGCCGGTCAGCCTGATCACCGCTCGGCAAGCTCGCGGATCGTGAACTCGTTGGGATTGCCGAGGTTGATCGGGCCGGTGACGTTGTCCGATGTCATTTCGACGAAGCGCAGCATTCCCTCGACGAGGTCGTCGATGTAGCAGAAGGACCGGGATTGCCGGCCGTCGCCGTAGATCGTGATCGGCTGGCCACGAAGCGCCTGGACGATGAAGTTCGACACCACCCGCCCGTCGTCGAGCTGCATGTAGGGGCCGTAGGTGTTGAAGATGCGGACCACCTTGATCGCCTGCGCGAACTCGCGGGCGTAGGAGAACATGAAGGTCTCGGCGCAGCGCTTTCCCTCGTCGTAGCAGGCGCGCGGGCCGATCGGATTGACGTTGCCGTTATAGGTCTCGGTCTGGGGATGCTCGAGCGGGTCGCCGTAGATCTCGCTGGTCGAGGCCTGCAGCATGACGGCGCCGGTGCGCCGGGCGAGTTCGAGCAGGTTGTAGGTGCCGAACACCGCCGTCCTCAGCGTCGTCGTCGGCTGGCGCTGATAGTGCGGCGGCGACGCCGGACAGGCGAGGTTGTAGATCACGTCCGCGTCGCCGTCATACGGCATGACGATGTCGTGATCGTGCATCTCGAACCGGGGA
This sequence comes from uncultured Alphaproteobacteria bacterium, assembly GCA_963812275.1. Lineage (GTDB taxonomy): Bacteria > Pseudomonadota > Alphaproteobacteria > Rhizobiales > Kaistiaceae > Bauldia. The sequence continues at coordinate 721,046 of CAWEUQ010000004.1, forward strand.
TGGTCGATGAATTCCTGCAGGTTGTGCATCGACCCCGTGTAGAGATTATCCAGGCAGACGACGGTGCATCCCCTGGCCAGCAGGGCCTTGGACAAGTGCCGGCCGATGAAGCCTGCCCCACCTGCAACGATGACTCTGGTACTCATGCGTAGTGACCCCATCGGAGAATTTCAGTCGGTTGAAAAGCGCTGAACTTGTGGCGTCTCGCGACGCAGGATGTGGCGGATCCAGGCGAGTGCGACGCCGAACAGGAAGCCCAGGGCGGCGGCCGCCATCAGGAAGATCGGCACCTTGGGAAAGTCGGGACGGGACGACGGATAGGCGCTCGATATGACCCGTGCCGTCGAGCTCGGGAGGCCGACCTGCTCGGTGGCTTCCTTGGAGCGCTGCAGCAGGGTCTCGTAGATCGCGCGATTGGCCGACGCGGTCCGCTCGAGTTCGCGCAGGTGGACGCCGGCGAGATTCGACTGCGTCATCTTCTGCTCGAGCGCGCTCAGCCGCTGCTCGAGAGCGCCCTGCTTTTCGGCTGCGGTGTCGTAGCGGGACTGGAGGCGATCGACGATCCGGGCATATTCGGATTTGATCGATGCCTGCTGGGCCGCCTTGCGCTGAAGGATCTCCACATATTCGGGATGCCCCGGCAGCAGGGTCGAGCGCAGTTGCGCCTGCTCGGATTCGAGCTGCGCCAGCTGGACGAGGAGCGCCTGCATGACCGGCGAGTCGATCGAAGCAAGGCGCTGGGTGTCGATGCCGTCGGGGCCGACCGCGCCCTGGGCGCGATCGAGGTCGGCCTTCGCCGCTTCCGTCTCGAGGCGCGCCTTGCCGACTTCGACATTCAGGTCGCCGACCTGCTGCTCGATGACGGGGGCGTCCTGGGTCTGGAACAGACCGTTGTCGGCCTTGTAATTCTCGACCGCCGCGTCGGCCGACTCGGCCGCGATGCGCAGTTCGTTGAGGCGCGTGTCGAGGACCGCGGCCGCCTCTCCGGTGGATTCGGCGACCGCCTGGGATGTCTCCTCGACATAGACCGCGGCGACCTGGTTGGCGATGCGAGCCGCCTTTTCCGGATCGGTCGAGAGCATCGAAATCGAGATGACATAGGTGTTGCTGACGCGCTTCACGGTCAGCAGTTGATCGAGCTTCTTGAGCGCCTGGTCGTAAGCCGAAATCGGCGGCCTGGCGCCGTTCGGGCCGTAGATGACCGACTTGACGAGACTCTTGATCGAGCCGAGCACGCGTCGAGCCATCGGAGGCGGTCCCGACAAATTCGGGATCGGACAGCAGCCCCTCTTCCCGCATGATGCGTTCGAGAACCGACCGCGACTCGATGACCTGAACCTGGCTGTCGAGGAGGTAGGTATCGGCGCCGAGAGCGGATGAGCCGAGCCCGGTCGGCGTGACGCTGCCGGACAGGATCTGCTTCTGGCGGGGGTCGACGAGAAGCTCGGCGGTCGACTGGTAGAGCGGCGCCGTGTTCCAGATGAAGGCAATCATCAGGACGACCGCAATCAGCGTCGACAGCAGAATTGTCGGCCAGCGGCCGAGAAATATCGAAATCCATTGCCGCAACTCGTCGCCGATCGTCGGCGGCGGCGGCGGCGCGCACCTGTGTGATCAGTTCACCGGAAAATTCCCTTGGGTAAGGAAGTAGCTGAGAGGTCATGTCCAACGACCGCATGGCGGCCTCCTACTCTCGCCCCTGACGTCTGATCTCGGCCACCATCTGCGGCACCGGCCCGACGCCCCTGGTCACCCGCGCATCCCGCCTGACGACGGCGCGATGTCTGTCCGCGAGAACGGGATCGGCGGGTGCATTCGACTCCAGCAGCCGGATCTCGAGCGGAACGGACGCTTCGGAATGGCCGCGCCCGACGCCGTGAAGGATCAGGCCCGCGGCCTTCGCGCCGGCCTCGTCGATGAAGTTGCGGAAATCGAAAAGGTGGCGACCGACCATGGCATGCGACAGCATGTCGAGATCGAGCACACGATAGTCGTCCCAGTCGGTCAGGATGACGGTCGCGTGGGCGCCTTCGGCGGCGGCGATCGGATCGTCGAACCATTCGACACCGGGAAGGCGCGACGCGGCCTTCTCCCGGCAGGCGGGATCATGGGCGTGAACGCGGCATCCGGCGGCCTGGAGAAGCGGAATCATCTCAAGGCTCGGCGCATCGCGGACATCGTCGGTGTTCGCCTTGAAGGCGATACCAAGGACAGCGACCGTCTTGACCGAGCCGCCGTTGGCGATCGCCTTCATGATCCGGCCCGCAAGCAGAGACTTGCGTCGCGCATTGATGTCGATGGCCGTTTCGACGAGCCGCACGGGCGCGCCCAGGGCTTCGGCGGTCATAGCCAGAGCGCGCGTGTCCTTCGGAAAGCATGACCCGCCGTAGCCGGGCCCGGCCTGCAGGAATTCGGCGGCGATCCGATGATCCATGCCGATGATTTGCGAGACATGGCCGACATCGGCGCCGGACCGCTCGCACAGATCCGCGATTTCGTTGATGAAGGACACCTTCATGGCCAGAAACGCATTGGCCGCGTATTTGCTGAGCTCGGCGCTCTCCGGTGTCGTGAAGACGAGTTGTGTCGGCTTGCGGATCAGCCCGCCATAGGCCTTCTGCAGCACGTCGCGCGCCCGCGAATCCGAAACGCCACACACGATCCTGTCGGCTTCGAAGAAGTCGCGGACCGCGGATCCTTCGCGCAGGAACTCGGGGTTGGAGGCCACGCTGATATCGAGATCGGGCCGAAGCTCGGCAAGGCGTTCGCGGACCTGCCGGTTGGTTCCAACCGGGACGGTGCATTTCACGACGACAACGGAACTGCTGGTCAGATGCGGGGCGAGTTCCGCCACGGCTTCCCACAGATTGGTGAGATCGGCGCTTCCATCGGTTTCGTTTGTCGGGGTACCGACGGCCAGAAAGACCAGGTCGGTGTCGAGAAGCGCCTCAGCACATTCCGGGAAGAACTGGACGCGCGAGGTCTCGATGGCGTCCTGGATCAGGGCATCGAGGTCCGGCTCGAAAATCGGCGAGACGCCCTTCTCGAGATTCCGAAGAATGTTCTTGTTTTTTTCTACGAAATTAACCTTATATCCCGAACGGGCGAAGCAAAAACCGATGGTAGTACCAACATATCCGGAGCCGATTATTGATATTTTCATTTTGGAAATGCCTCGACGGCGCACTCAAACGTAAGATATTAATTAAATGTCGGAGAAAATTGCGCAATCGAAAGGTGACGTTAAGATTAACGTGGCAGCGGCGGCTTGAATTCGTCGACCGACGCCCTGTCCGGACCCCGCCATTGGGGTCTGGCCGTGGTCGCACGAGCTGCCGGATCTGGATTGCCGAGGGTCGCGGAAACAGGACTTGTGCAGCGGCGTCCGCGCCCTCGGGCGGGCGCTGCCGCGATCGGTCAGAAGCGACCGTCAGTGCGACCCGGACGATGCGTCAGGAGCGGAATTGGGCCAGCGCCAGTTCGCGCAGCATCGCCTTGAGTCGTCGTTTCACCGGAAAGCGGTTTTCGACGATGCTCTCGATATGGGCGAGATCCATGTCGGCCCGAATGGTGTTTCTCGGAACGATCCATGCGGCCGCCCTTGCCGCCCCGCGATCGCTGGTGTGGACGCGCGACACGGAGCACTCCCGCAGGACGCGGAGGGTATCCCGGCCATAGGCGCCGAAAGGCACCGCGACCTCGGTGACGGGGGAGGAAAGGATATCGCTCAGCAGGGCCAGCGAGCGGGATACCTGACCCGCCAGCTCCGCGTCCGACAGCCCGGTCCAGGGAACATGCGCGGCGCCGTGCGAGCCGACGGTCATGCCCTCATCCCTCAGGGCCGCGATCTCCGACGCCGAAAGAAACCCTTCAGCTCCGATACGATCAGTGGAGATGAAGAATGACGCGTCCAAGCCGGCGCGCTTCAGCATCGGGGTCGCCAGGGTCAACGCGGATATGTTGCCGTCGTCGAAAGTCAGCCGGACAGCCTGGCTCGATCGGCCAACGAGATCGAGAACCGCCTCGAACTGATCCGTCGACAACCAATAGGGAAGTTCTTCCGCCGGGGTATCCGGATCAGGCGGGCCGATGCCGTGGAAGGTCAGGTAGATCTCTCTGGATCGCATGTTCGTTCGTCGACACTGGCTGCAGGACCTCGGCAATCATGTCGTGCGATTGGCGATCCAGCAATCGGAGTTTGCCGACATGGTTTGCGGCGCGGATCTCGCCAGTCCTCCCGCTCAGAATATGCGCTCCTGGATATAGATCGTGTCGCCCGGCCGGATCGGATCGGTCATGTCCAGCGTGATGGTCTCGACCTCGCCGCCGGTTCGCCGGCTGACCGTCGCGAAGCGCTTGTCGGCGCGCGGTGTGAACCCGCCGGCGGTGGCGATGGCGCTCTGCACCGTCATTCCGGCCGAGTAGCTGTATTGACCGGCCGCGTTGACCTCACCCATCGCGAAGAAGGGACGATAGCGCACGACCTCGATCGATACGTTGGGATCCTTGACAAAGCCCTTTTGCAGCCTGGTGGCGATCAGCCGCTCGACCTCCGCCGGTGTCCGCCCCCGGACGGGAACCGTTCCGATCAGCGGGAATGAGATCGCTCCGGCCTTGTCCACTGTATAGGTGTTGGAGAGGTTATCCTGGCCGAAGACGACCACCCTCAGCTGATCGCCGGCATCGAGACGGTAGGGCGCCGTCAGTTCGGTGCTGTTCGTGATCCCCGGATCGTATGTCGCGCAGCCGCTCAGCAGCGCCAGCGCGGCCATGATCTTGATGATTCGAGTGAGTTGCATTTCCAGCCGGGCCCTTGCGCATCGCCTGGCCGGGACTATCGGAAAGTATGGTTAATACCCGGTAAAGGCCCATGAGGGCGCGACCCGGCACGTCGACGCCGCGAGCTGGGCGGATCGCATCGGAAGACGGCGCGCGGCCTGGGACCAGAGGACCGGATCGCGGTCCGATGAGGCGATTCGTAGAATCTTTTTCCACGACGCTTGGCCTGCTAGCTGGTAGCCAAGCCGCGCGCTCCGATGCGGGCGGGCGGCGAAACGCGGAAGCGGCAAGGGAGCAGGTCGGAAAGTGTTCGAAAACGGCATCATCGTCGTCGGCGGCGGCCATGGCGGATCGCAGGCCGCGGCCAGCCTCCGTGCGGAAGGGTATGACGGGCCGCTGATTCTGGTGACGGCCGAACACGATATTCCCTATCAGCGCCCGCCGCTCTCGAAGGCCTACCTCAAGGACGCCGATCACGAACTCCTCCCCCTGCGTCCCGCCTCTTTCTATGAAAAGAACGAGATCGCCCTGATGCTCGGCACCGAAGCCCTGCGGGATCGACCGGTCGGCGCAGGACGTTGTCTCTTTCCGACGGCCGCGTCCTCCCCTTCGACCGACTGGTTCTGGCGCCGGGATCGCGGGCGCGGATGCCGGCGATCGACGGAATCGGGCTCGACGGCGTATGGGCGCTTCGCAACGCGGAGGATGCGCGCAACATCCGCGAGCGCCTCTTCGCCGCCAATGACGTCGTCGTGGTCGGTGGCGGTTTCATCGGCCTCGAGATCGCTGCGACCGCCCGCCTGCTCGGCAAGACGGTCACCGTCCTCGAAGCCGCCGACAGGCTGATGGGCAGGGTCGTCGCCCCCGAAATCTCCGCCCATTTCCTGTCGCTCCATCGCGGCTGGGGAAGCGACATCAGGCTCGCCACCCCGGTCGGCCGCATCGTCGGCGACGACGGCAGGGTCGTCGCGGTCGAAACCGCTTCAGGCGACTCGCTCGCCGCGGACCTCGCGATCATCGGCATCGGCGTGCTGCCGAATGTCGAACTCGGCGAGGGTGCCGGGCTGGTGACCGACAACGGCATCGTCGTCAACGACATCATGGAGACGAGCGCCCCGGAGATCCTGGCGCTAGGCGATTGCGCCGCCTTCGATCACTGGGAGCTCGGCCGTCGCGTCCGGCTGGAATCGGTGCAAAACGCCGTCGATCAGGCCAAGACCGCCGCCAGGACCATCGTCGGCAGGCCGGAGCCCTACCGCGAAGTGCCGTGGTTCTGGTCGGATCAGGGGGACGTCAAGCTGCAGATGGTCGGCCTGTCCCAGAACGCGACGCGAAGCGTCATGCGCGGCAGGCCGGAGGACGGCATCTTTTCGGTGTTCCACTTTGCCGAAGATCGGCTGGTCGCCATCGATTCGGTCAATCGGGCGTCCGATCACATGGTCGGACGGCGGCTGCTCGGTGCCGGTTTTTCGCCATCGCCCGAAACCTGCGCGGACGAAAGCTTCGATCTGAAATCGTTGATTGCCCGACCGCCGCGTGGCTGAAGCGGCGGGCTTCGCGGAAGCCGGGCTACCGCAGCAAACCCTTGACCACGCCGCTGGCTTTTCCGAAATCCATTCGGCCCTGATATCGCGACTTCAGCGCCTGCATGCAGCGGCCGATATCGCGAAGGCCATGGGCGTTGGTCTCCTTGACCAATTGCGCGCAGGCCGACCGAACCTCCTCCTCATCGAGTTGCAGCGGCAGGAATTCCTCGATGATCGCGATTTCCTCGCGCTCCTGCTCGGCAAGATCGAGGCGGCTGCCCTCCTCGTAGGTCTTGGCCGATTCGCAGCGCTGGCGAATCATCTTCGAGAGGATCTCGCGAATTTCGTCGTCGCCAACCGGATCCTTGCCGGCTCCACGGGCCGCGATGTCACGGTCCAAAATCGCCGCATTTATCAGGCGTAATGTCGAAACCTTCCTCTTGTTCTTCTCGAGGGTAGCCTGTTTAAGAGCCGCATTGATCCGCTCTCGCATTCCGAGCCTCCTGATGACGCGACGCGTGAGAATAACCTCGCGCGGCGCCACGTGCAACTTTTCAATCTTCCGTAACTAACTGATTCAACTGGACTTTGTATTTTGGTCCACAGTTGACGCGATGACCCGGCTCACCTACCTTGGCCACGCGCGCGTCAGCGCGCTGGTGCCGATTGCTCATCGGCGCAATCATATGGTTCCTATTCGCGCGGAAATCAAGATGGCCGATTCTGGCTGGAATGAGCCACGTCCCACTGCCCTGCTCGTCCTTGCCGACGGCACGGTGATCGAGGCGCATGGTATCGGCGCCGAGGGCGAAGCCGTCGGCGAGGTCTGCTTCAATACGGCGATGACCGGCTACCAGGAGATCCTCACCGATCCCTCCTATGCCGGCCAGATCGTCACCTTCACCTTTCCCCATATCGGCAATGTCGGCGTCAACGACGAGGACATCGAGACGGTGAACATGGCCGCCTCGTCGGGCGTGCGCGGCTGCGTCCTGAAGACCGACATCACCGATCCGTCGAACTACCGCGCCACCCGCGACTTCGACCAGTGGCTGAAGGCGCGCGGCATCATCGGCATCGCCGGTGTCGATACCCGCGCATTGACCACCCTCATTCGCACCAGCGGCGCCCCCGACGCGATGATCGTTCATGATCGCGGCGGCGATTTCGACCGCGCCCGGCTGAAGGCCGAGGCCAAGGCCTGGCCCGGGCTGGTCGGGATGGACCTGGCGAAGGATGTCACCACCGCCCAGACCTATACGTGGGATCAGACCTCGTGGCAGTGGGACAAGGGCTATGGCCGGATGGCATCGCCCCGCCATCACGTCGTTGCCGTCGACTATGGCATCAAGCGGAACATCCTCAGGCTGCTGGCCGATCATGCCTGTCGCGTCACCGTGCTGCCGGCGACCGCGACCGGCGAGGAAATCCTCGCCCACAAGCCGGACGGCGTCTTCCTGTCCAACGGTCCCGGCGATCCGGCGGCGACGGGCGACTACGCCGTTCCCGCGATCCGCCAGGTCATCGAATCCGGCACCCCGACCTTCGGAATCTGCCTCGGCCACCAGATGCTCGGCCTCGCTCTCGGCGCCAAGACGGTGAAGATGCATCAGGGCCACCACGGGGCGAATCACCCGGTCAAGGACCTGACCACCGGCAAGGTCGAGATCACCTCGATGAACCACGGCTTCGCCGTCGACACGGAGACGCTGCCCGACGGCGTCGAGCAGACCCATGTCTCGCTGTTCGACGGCTCGAATTGCGGGCTGCGGCTGAAGGACCGTCCGGTATTCTCGGTCCAGTATCATCCCGAAGCCTCGCCCGGCCCGCGCGACTCGCGCTACCTGTTCGAGCGCTTCGTCGGGATGATGGAGGCGGCGCGCTAGGCTGCCGGCGTGCCGGCGGCGATCGGCGCGGCGCGGCGCATGAGCGGAACGAAGACGAGGAAGATCACCGCGCCGGCGACGCCGATCGCGCCGTAGATCGGAAACGCGCTGCTGTAGATCGCGACCTCGCCCGCCGGGCTGGTGCCGGCCGGGACCTCGGCGAACTTGCCGAGCAATCCCGACGCGTAGTTCGCCCCGGCGACGGCGATGAACCAGATGCCCATGGCGAAGCCGGAGAGGCTCCGCGGCGCCAGCGCCGTCGTCAGCGCGAGGCCGACAGGCGACAGGCAGAGCTCGGCGATGGTCAGCACCAGGTAGAAGAGCACGATCCAGAGTCCGCTCGTCTTGGCGCCGGTCGGCACTTCGAAGATGCCGAGGTCGAGGACGAAATAGGCGGCGCCGATCAGCGCCAGGCCGAGGACGAACTTGACCAGGTCGTCGACGCCGAACCCGCGCCGGGCGAGCCACGGCCAGACCACGGCGAGGATCGGGGCGAAGATCAGGATGAAGGCGCCGTTCAGTGACGCGAACTCCGGTGCCGGCACGACCCAGCCGAACATCGTGCGCATCGCGTCGCGCTCGGTGAAGAGCATCACCGAGATGTCGTCCTGCATGTAGACGGCGAAGAAGACGACCGCGGCGGCGACCAGAGCGAGGTGGACGTAGAGACGCGGTCGCACCTCTGCGGGCTGCCGCAGGATCAGCGCTACGTAGAAGGCGACAGCGGCGCCGCCGGCGACCGCCAGGATGACGCCGCCGAGCTCCGGCCTGGTCAGGAGAAAGACGGTGGCGACGCCGACGACAAGCGTCGATCCGGCCACCAGCGGCCAGCGCCAGCTTCGCGTTGCGCCTTCGATCGCCGGTGGAGCGTCGTGGTCGCCGATCTGGCGCCTGCCGAGAAGATAGACGCCCATCGCCAGCAGCTTGCCGACGCCGGCCATGGCGAAGGCGATGCCGTAGCCGAAGTCGCGGGCGACGATGCCCGCCGAGAGGCCGCCGAGCAGCGTCCCGACGTTGATGCCCATGTAGAAGATGGTGAAGCCGGCGGTCCGCCGCGTGTCGCCGTCGTTGTAGAAGCGGCCGAGAAGGGCGGAGACGTTCGCCTTGAACAGGCCCATGCCGACGACGAGCAGCGCCAGCCCGGCGTAGAGCCCAGAGCCGCCGCCGAGCGCCAGGGTGAAGTACCCGGCCGACATCAGCGCGGCGCCGGCGACGATGGCGGCGCCGAAGCCGATCAGGCGATCGGCGGCAAAGCCGCCCGCCACGGTGGCGATGAAGGCGAAGGAATAATAAGCGCCGAAGAGAACAAAGGCCTGCGAGTCCGGCATCTTCAGGCTCTCCGTCAGGTAGAGCGTGAAGATCGACGCCATGACGTAGTAGCCGAAGCGCTCGAAGGCCTCGGTGGCGAACAGGTAAGGCAGGGCCTTGGGCTGGCGGCGCTGGCCGGAAGGTGCTTGTTCGCTGGCGGAAGATGGGATCAAGGTCACCAACTTGTCAGGGAATCGACCACGATACCGAGCGGGTTCCAGTCGAAGATACACGGGGAGGATGCGTCATGAAAACCGGGTCTGGCGAGTTTGAATCCGCGCTCGGCGATCTCGAGCGCCGGCTTCCGGGTCGGGTGAAGCGGCGGGGAAGCGATGGCTGGGAATCGGCGCGGCGCGTCTTCGCCGTGGCGGCGCGCATGCGCACGCCGCTTGCCGTGGTCCGCCCGGCCGATCGCGACGAGGTCGCAGCGGTTCTTGCCTGGGCATCGGCCACCGGCATTGTCGTGTCGCCGCGCTCGGGCGGGCATGCCTTCGACGGCTTCTCCTGCCGCGACGACACGGTGATGATCGATCTCCGCAGCCTCAACCGCGCGAGTGTCGGCGGCGACGGCCGCCTGGCGGCGATGCCGGCAAACACCAACATGGATATCGCCGCGGTGCTGAGCCCCGCCAGCCGGCTGCTGCCGGTCGGCGACTGTCCGACCGTGGCGCTCGGCGGACTCCTCGCCGGCGGTGGCTTCGGCTATGCCGGCCGCCTGTTCGGGATCACCGCCGATCACCTGGTCGAGGCGACCGTGGCGCTCCCCGACGGATCCCTGGTGCGGGCGAGCGCCGCCGAGAACCCCGACCTCTTCTGGGCCTGCCGCGGTGGCGGCGGGTCGGCGGGCATCGTCACCGACATGGTGCTCGAAACCGAGGAGGTGGCGCGGATCACCTCCGTGTCGATCGCCTGGTCGTGGACGTCCGTGCGGGATGCGTTCCGCGCCTACGGCGCCTGCATGGCGTCGGCCCCGCGGACGCTCGACCTCAAGCTCAAGATCCGCACCACCGGCGCGGACCGTTTCATCGACACGGCGACGCCGGGGCCGCCCGGCTTCGAGCCCGGCCTGCCGTCGGTGCATCTCGACGGCGACTATATCGGACCGCGCAAGCAGGCCGAGGATGCGCTGGCGGCGTTGCTTGGCCATGCGGGCGTCATCTCGCACGACATCAGGGAGCAGTCCTTCCGCGATGCAGAGACGATGCTGGTCCCGGTCGGCATACTCAGCGAGCCGGCGCCGGCGACCGCGCGGCCGGCACGGATCGCCAGCGACTTCGCCGTCGACACGATCGACGAGCGCGGTGCCGAGGCGATCGTCGCGTTCGTCGACGAACTGCAGAACGCGCCGGGGCTCAACGGCGGCGGTGTGATTATCGAGCCGAGCGGCGGGCGAACCGCCGAGGTGCCGGTCGATGCCGCCGCCTTCCCGCATCGCGGCACCGACCTCCTGCTTCAGTGGGAAATCTTCCACGGCCTTGACGACGGGCCTGCGCTCCGCCAGCGCCACGACGATCTGCTCGGCCGGCTCCGCGCCGGGCTCGCTGATCTGACCTCCGGCGGCCGCTACGTCAACTATGCCGACCGCCTCGACACGCCGGAGCACTGGTGGGGTCCGAACCTGCCGCGGCTTCGGGCAATTTCGGCGACCGTCGATCCCGCCCACGTCATCGCATCGCGGCTCAATCCATTGCACGCCGGACCGTGAAGCGATGAACCGGCTCCGACGTTCGGGCGGCTTCTCATCGCGCCGCTTTGCCGGGCCGCGTGAATCGCGCTACCCGTTCGAGCGCCAGTCATCGCCGACGGAGACCTGATCCTGACATTCAACCGTAAGCCGACCTTTTCCTAGCGTGGGTGTGGTCATGAAGATATTTCTGGCAGGCGCCACGGGCGTGATCGGCAGGCGGCTGTTGCCGCTCCTCCTCGATTCTGGATACGACGTCTTCGGCATGACCCGAAGCAGCACCAAGGCCGAGCTTCTGAAACGTGCCGGAGCGCGGCCGGTCGTCATCGACGTGTTCGATGCTCATGCGCTGTCGACAGCGATTCTGGAAATCCGTCCCGAGATCGTCATTCACCAGCTGACCGATTTGCCGGCCGATCTCGACCCGTCGCAGATGGAAGAAGCGATCCATCGCAATGCTCGGATTCGCAAGGAGGGAACGCGCAATCTCGTGACAGCGGCACGCGCTTCGAGTTCCAAGCGTCTCGTCGTGCAGAGCATTGCCTGGGCGTATGCACCCGGGCCAAAGCCACATCGTGAGAGCGATCCCCTGGATATCGCTGCGGAGGGCGCGCGGGCTGTCACGGTCGGTGGCGTTTCCGAGCTTGAGACCTTGACGCTCGGTGCCCACCCTGTCGAGGGATCAGTGCTTCGCTATGGCCATCTTTACGGCCCCGGCACAGGAATCGATGTGCCGGGCGATGCTGTGCACGTGCATGTCGATGCGGCGGCGCATGCGGCTTTGCTTGCAGTCGCTGCCGACGAGCCGGGAATATTCAATATCGCCGAGCCAGACGGAAATGTTGCAATCGACAAAGCCGCTCAGGAACTCGGTTGGAGTCCCGACTTTCGACTGCGGAGGCATGGTGCTGCTTGAAATTTCCGGCCACACTGGCCGGTTCGCAACATTTGTGATGAACGGTGGCTGCTGAGAGAATTCGACGCATTCTCACCTCCCCGCTCCGACTTTCTCGATCAACGTCGCCAGTTCGTTCTTCCGGATCTCGTCGAGCTTCTCGTGGAGCGCCGCGATCTCGATCTCGGCCTTGAGGTTGACCTCGTAGTCGTGGGCGGCGGCCAGCCGATCCTTCGCCGCCTGCCGGTTTTGCGACATCATGATCACCGGCGCCTGCACGGCCGCCAGCAACGACAGGATCAGGTTGAGGAAAATGAAGGGATAGGGATCGAAGGGGCGAAGGATGATCAGCCAGGTGTTCAGCAGCATCCACAGCGTGACGAACCCCAGGAAGCTGAGGATGAAGGTCCACGAACCGCCGATCGCGGCGACCTGATCGGCGACACGCTGACCGAAGGTGAAGCTGTTCTGGAATTCGACGTTGACGTCGCGGGAAACGGCGAGGCGCCTGGCCGCGCGCTCAATCACCGTTTTCTCGCGGGAGGTGAGTCCGCCCTCGTCGAGGGACAGCAGCCGGCTGGCGAGTTCCGCGAAGGTATCATTGCTCATCGTCGATCCCATTCTCCTGATCAATCCCGATGGGAATGTGGGACCGGCATGCGCCGATTCCCACTTCCGACCTATGCGCTTATTGCCCCAACGCATCGCCTGCAATCCAGCCGTTTGCCGCCGCCCTGCCGCGACGATCAGGAAATCGCATGCGAAACCGCGCCATGGATCGGAACGATGTCTGCTCGAGACCGTACCGGATCGCCTCCGGCCTTGATGCTGGCGGAGCCCGACCGGGATAACTGCAAGGTCGAGCGGTCAGGCCTCGCCGGCCGGCGATCGCTACTTCGGCTGGCGGCGACAGATCGAGCGGCTGACCCAGGCGTCGTCGCCGGCCTCGCTGTGCACGAACTGGATCGTATCCGGATCGATCAGCATGCCGCGATGGCGATGCCCGTCGCCAAAGGCGACCATCTCGATACCCCGATTGTCCCAGTCGATCACGCCGAGTGCCTTGATCGTCCCGCTGAAGGAATTCGTGCCGAGCTGATTGCCGGTGACGTCCTTGTCGGGCGGCAGCGACCAGTGCATCTCCGCCTTGAACAGCGCGTCGCGCTGTTCAAGGATGGTGAAGGTGTAGGTGAGCGTCGTCCACTGGTCGCGGATCAGCATGTCCGAAGGATCGCACACCCAGTCGCCGACGAGATCGGGCGGGTTCGATTGGGCCGATGCCGGACCAGCAAGGCCGACCGACAGCAGGAGAACGATGCCGGTCGTCTTCCACATGTTTTCCTCCCTGATGACCTGGCGCGTCAGATATTCGCCGGCCCGAAGGTATCACAGGCATCGAGAATGCCCTGCTCGTAGCCGCGCTTGAACCAGTGGCTGCGCTGTGCCGACGAGCCATGGTTGAAGCTCTCGGGCACGACATAGCCCTGTGTCCGTTTCTGGATCGCGTCGTCGCCGATCTGGGCGGCGGCGTTGAGCGCCTCGTCGATATCGCCGACGTCGAGCACGTTGCGGGACTCCGCGTCATGCGCCCAGATTCCGGCGAGGCAATCGGCCTGCAACTCGAGGCGGACGGACAATTCGTTCGACTGGACCTTGCCCGCCTTCTGGCGCGCGTCATTCACCTTCGGCAGGATGCCGAGCAGGTTCTGGACGTGATGGCCGATTTCATGCGCGACCACATAGGCCTGGGCGAAGTCGCCCGGCGCCTGGAAGCGGGTCCGAAGCTCGCGATAGAAGTCGAGGTCGATATAGACCTTCTGGTCGCCCGGACAGTAGAACGGCCCGGTCGCCGAGCTGGCGAAGCCGCAGGGCGACGACGTCTGGCCGGAGAAGAGAACCAGCACCGGCTCGCGATAGGTCTGGCCGCCTTCCTTGAAGATTCGCTGCCAGGTGCTCTCGGTATCGGCGAGCACCACCGCGACGAACTGGCCGGCCTCGTCGTTCGGCGTGCCGGTCTGGCTTCGCGGCTGGTTGCTGGTAACCACGGGTCCACCGCCACCGCCGACACCGCTCAGCAGCTCCAGCGGATTGATCCCCGCGACCCAGGCGACGATGACGATCACGATGATCGCCCCGATTCCGAGCCCGCCACCGCCGCCGATCCGGCCGCCGGGAATGCCGATCCGGGTGCCGGAACTGCGCCCGAATCCGCCAAACCCGCCGCTGTCTGCCGCGACGGTCCTCGATATTGCTGCTCTGCCGCCGCCCACGCCAACGCATGTGGGTGTCTCCTCAGGCTGACGTCCGTCCCCCATTTGCAACGGCGCCTGATTAAACGTCAATCTCGCTCAGGAGTTCCGCCACGCTCTCTCCCACCTGTTTGAAAAGCACGCAGCGCCTGTCCTGGTCTTCGGATGAACGCCGGGGAAGTCGGCGACAACGACGGCAGCTTCCTGCCGCCGGAGCTTCGCAAGGCCTGAACGTCCCGTCGTGGCGGCGCGGGTTCCTAGACGGCCCAGTTGAAGGTCGCGAAATGACCGTTGTTGCCGATCCCGGCGAGGTCGAGATCGAGGCCGAAGGCATGGACATGGGTCTCGTTCGACCGCGCCAGCGCCACCCGCCGATTGGCCGGATGCTCGGTGTTGTCGATGAAGATCGGCTCGTCGGGTTCCACTCTCGAAGGGACGCCCTCGATCGAGAACGACAGCATGTCGCCGACGCTGGTCGACCGGCTCAGGCCATCCATCCGGAACGAGATGGTCTGGTAGGCGACACCGCGGAAGTCGCTGACCAGCGCTTCGCGGATCACCGCAGGCGGACCGCCCGCCTCGCCACTGACGATTGCCGTCAATGCGGCCCGCTGGGCCTCGTCCGCTCTCTCGTCGACAATCGCGGCGAAGATCCAGTTGCCGTCGGCCATCACCTTGCCCGAGCGGATGACCAGGACGAAATGCAGTCCGTCCAGCGCGACATCACCATGGCGCCCTTGGTCGATCCGGTAGACCTGCAGCGCCGTGCAATGGTCGTGGGTCACCTCGCCCTGCGAATTCGTGTAGATGCACGGACACAGATAGTCGCAGTTGCAGGCTTCCATGAACTGGCCGCTAAGGCTCCAGACTTGGCCAGGCATGCAAGATCTCCCGACGGCATCATGTTCCTGCCGCCGGCCCAGTCTACCTGCCGGACCGCATCCTGCAATGGCGCTCGTCCGCCCCCCGACGCCGTCAGAGGCTCTCGACGGTCTCGCGGAGCAGTCGCCGCACCTCTCCGGCGATTTCGCCGAGCTTGGCGTTGTCGACGGCCTGCATCGAGGCGACCGGATCGACCGCCGCGACCTCGACCAGGCCATCGCCCACCTCGCGGACGATGACGTTGCAGGGAAGCATCGTGCCGATCTTGTCCTCCGCCTGCAGCGCCTTGTAGGCGAAGCCCGGATTGCAGGCGCCGAGGATGGTGTAGGCCGGTATCTCGGCGTCGAGCTTCTTCTTCATCGTCGCCTTGACGTCGATGGTGGTAAGCACGCCGAAGCCGCGCTCGGCCAGTGCGGCAGTGACCTTCTCGATCACCCGGTCGAAGGGCAGTTGGATCGTCTTGGCGAAGTAATAGGCCATGATCTCGTTCCCGCGATTCCGTTGATTTGTGCAGGCCATCACATGGCGCCGACGGCCGGTGGCGAAACCCCGGAAAATCCCGTAGGCGTCACTGTACCGACGCTCTGCACGAAGATGGATCGATACCTTGCCGCCGGATGGGGTGTCCAGGCCGGCGCCCCCTACATGACAAGGGGCGTCCGTCGTCGCGATTGCCCGGCTGCGGTGAGCCGCCCGCGGCCGTTCAGATCATCAGCACGCCCGGCAGGTCGGTGAGGTCGATGTGCTCAATGATCAGCGTATTGTTGAAGCCGAAGTCAATGAGCACGCCCTTGCCGATATCCGATGCGAGCGCAGTGACCGCCGCGACGCTACCGAAATTGAACGCCCCGAGATCGACCATGTCGTGGCCGACCTTGAGGTCATCGATCCGGTCCTCCCCGTAACCGGGCTTGTAGACGAAGATGTCGCTGCCCTTCCCGCCGGCGAGATCGTCCCGGCCCGGTCCCCCATCGATGATATCGCTCCCCTTCCCCCCGAAATGAGATCGCGACCGTCGCCGCCAAAGAGATCGTCGCCACCCTTGTTGCCTTCGATCATATCGTTGCCGCCGAGACCGTAGAAGATGTTGTCCTTCTGGTCGCCGATAAGATCGTCGCCCTTGGCCGATCCAATGACCTTCTCGATCGATTTGAGAGTGTCGCCCTTGGCGTAGCCTTTGGCGCCTTCTCCCGTCTCGAGGTTGACATGGACGAAATGCGGGCTCGCGGAATAATCTACCGCGTCAATGCCGGAATTGCCCTGCATCTTGTCACGGCCGGGAGCGCCGATGAGCGTGTCGGAGCCCGGCCCGCCATAGAGATAGTCTTTGCCCTTGCCGGCGTCGATGTAGTCGTCGCCTCGACCGCCGTAGAGATGATCCTTGCTGCCGTCGTCGAGGAAAAAGCTGCCGTAGAGCTTGTCGTCGCCACCGCCGCCGTGGATGACGTCAAACCCATCATTGCCGGAGATCGAATTCGCCTGGTCATCGCCGATCAGATAGTCGTTGAACCGCGAGCCGACGATGTTCTCGATGGAGATATAGACATCGCCCTTCGCCCAGCCGGCGGTGCCGTACTCACGGGACAGGTCGATGGAAACGCCCTTGGTCGCGGCGGGATCGTTGGCCCAGACCGTATCGATCCCGAGTCCGCCGTCGATATAGTCGTGGCCGGGACTGATGACGATGCCGTCATTGTCGCCGTAGGCGAAAATATTGTCCGACTCGTTCGTGCCGTAGATATAGTCGGGACCGTTACCGCCTTGGATGAACATGACCAGTTCCTCCGTTGAATCAACGGCCGGCGGCGCGCCGCCGGCCGGATATCGCCCGTCCCGAGCCTAGCGGCCGCTCCAACCCCTGTCCGGGATCGCGCATAGTCCAATTGGACGATCGGCCGCTGTGCTGCGCCGTGCATCGTCACGTTGACGCCAGGGGGGTAATGCCACGTTGCTGTGTGTGTTATGGTATTTCATTGGGGAGGCCCCCTGCCACTCGGAGAGTCGGCATGGTGGTAGACGGACAGGGTTGGGAAGACGTCATCGGCCTCTGGTACGCGGCAGGCTTCGGCGACGTGCCGTGGCATGACGCGTTGCACATGATGGCGCTTCTGTTGTGCGGCGCCGGCGGCTCGTTTTTCGAGCTCGACCGCACGACCGGCCGGATCGGGCTCTTCGAGGTCGATGGGCTGGAGCCCGGCGCCAGCGAGTATGTCGACCGCATGAACGCGATCAATCCTCGCATGCATTACTCGATCGCCCGACCGGCCCCGCACGTCGTGACCGACTACGACATTCTTCCGGAGGCCGAGCTTGGCCGGCACGAATTCTACGACTGGATGGAGCGGACCAACGGCACCCGCTATTTCGTCGGAGCGCGGGTTGCCGACGAAGGGTCGCGGACGCTGTTCGCCTCGATCGACTTCGACCGGCGGCGCGGCAACCCCGACCGCGACCGCGTCGCGCTCTTCAAGCAAATCGCTCCGCATATCGGCAACGCCTGGCGGATCGCCCGGCTTGCCGACGCCGCCGCGGCCGACATCGTCGGGCGACTGATCACCAGCCGCCTCTGCGGCGTTGTCGGGCTTGCCGCCGACGGCGGCGTGATGTTCATGAACCCCACCGCCGAAGCGACTTTCCGGCGGCACGACGCCCTGGCTGTCGCCGTTGGCCACATCAAGGCGCTGCACGCCGCGGCTGATCGGACGCTGCAGCGGCTGCTTGGCCGCGCCCTTGCCGACCGCGAGGACGGCATGACGGCGGTGCCGCGCCGCGGCGGCGGCATCCCGATCGCGGTTCGCGCCACGCCAACGTCACTCACCCGTGATGACGACCGCTTGCCGGCTGTTCTCCTGCTGATCTCGGATCCGGCGCAGGCCCCGATCCCGAGCGAGGCGGCGCTCCACACCCTGGGGCTGACCGGTGCCGAGGCGCGGGTGGCGGCGGCGCTTGCCGGCGGCCGGACGCTTGCCGACGCTGCGCGGCTCATCGGCGTCAGCCACAATACGGCGCGGGCGCACCTTCGCGGCATCTTCGCCAAGACCGGAATCCGCTCGCAGGTCGAGCCGGTGCGGGTTCTCCCGCGGCCTCGCCGAGCGCGACGGCGCTTCCGGAGGATAAGCCGCATCCCGCGCACGTCCGGGGTTCCCGGCGATCCGCTTTTCCCCTATAAGCCGCGCCTAGCCTGCACCATCCATGATCCGCCCCGGTCGGAATCGCCGCGCCGGGGTTTCGTTCGCGCCGGGACCCATGCCGAAACGCACCGACATCAAATCCATCCTCATCATCGGCGCCGGCCCGATCGTCATCGGCCAGGCCTGCGAGTTCGACTATTCCGGCACCCAGGCCGTCAAGGCCTTGAAGGAAGAGGGCTACCGGGTCGTCCTCGTCAATTCCAATCCGGCGACGATCATGACCGACCCGGAGATCGCCGACGCGACCTATATCGAGCCGATCACCCCCGAGATCGTCGCCAAGATCATCGAGAAGGAACGCACCGAGCGGCCCGGCGAGAAGCTCGTGCTGCTGCCGACCATGGGCGGCCAGACGGCGCTGAACTGCGCCCTGTCGCTGCGCAAGGACGGCGTCCTCGACAAGTTCGACGTCGAGCTGATCGGCGCCACCGCCGAGGCGATCGACAAGGCCGAGGATCGCGAGCTGTTCCGCGAGGCGATGGGTCGGATCGGCCTCGAGACGCCGCGCTCCGAACTGGCGCATTCGCTGGTCGACGCGCTCAAGGCGATGGATGTCATCGGCCTGCCGGCGATCATCCGGCCGTCCTTCACCATGGGCGGCACCGGTGGCGGCATCGCCTACAATCGCGAGGAATTTCTCGAAATCGTCGAGCGCGGCATCGATGCCTCGCCGACCGACGAGGTGCTGATCGAGGAATCGGTCATCGGCTGGAAGGAGTTCGAGATGGAGGTCGTCCGCGACAAGGCGGACAACTGCATCATCGTCTGCTCGATCGAGAACATCGATCCGATGGGCATCCATACCGGCGACTCGATCACCGTCGCGCCGGCGCTGACGCTGACCGACAAGGAATTCCAGATCATGCGCGACGCCTCGATCGCGGTGCTGCGCGAGATCGGGGTGGAAACCGGCGGCTCGAACGTCCAGTTCGCGGTCAATCCGGTCGATGGCCGGCTGATCATCATCGAGATGAACCCGCGCGTCTCGCGCTCGTCGGCGCTGGCGTCGAAGGCGACCGGCTTCCCGATCGCCAAGGTCGCCGCCAAGCTTGCGGTCGGCTACACCCTCGACGAACTCGAAAACGACATCACCGGCGGCGCGACGCCAGCCGCCTTCGAGCCGACCATCGACTATGTCGTCACCAAGATCCCGCGTTTCGCCTTCGAGAAATTTCCCGGCGCCGAGCCACTGCTGACCACCGCGATGAAGTCGGTCGGCGAGGTCATGGCGATCGGCCGGACCTTCGCCGAGTCGCTGCAAAAGGCGCTCCGCGGCCTCGAGACCGGCTATACCGGCCTCGACGAGGTCGTCATTCCCGGGCTTGGCGAGGGCGACGACAAGAACGCCATCCGCGCCGCTTTGGGCCGGCCGACGCCGGACCGGCTCCTGACCTGCGCACAGGCGATACGCCACGGCATGTCGATCGAGGAAATCCACACGGTGTCTCGTATCGACCCGTGGTTTCTCAGGCAGTTGGAGGCGATCGTTGAATCGGAAGCGAAGGTCCGGGCCCTTGGTCTGCCCGACACCGCCGGCCCGCTGCGGCGACTGAAGGCGCTGGGATTCTCCGACGCGCGGCTGGGCGGCCTCGCCGGCCGGCCGGAGGCCGAGGTCGCGGCGCTGCGCGCGGATCTCGATGTCCATCCGGTCTACAAGCGGATCGACACCTGCGCCGCCGAATTCGCCTCGCCGACAGCCTATCTCTATTCGACCTACGAGACGCCGTTCGCCGGGTCGCTGGCCAACGAAGCCGAGCCGAGCGATCGCAAGAAGGTCATCATCCTCGGCGGCGGCCCCAATCGTATCGGCCAGGGGATCGAGTTCGACTATTGCTGCTGTCATGCCTGTTTCGCGCTGTCGGATGCCGGCTTCGAGACCATCATGATCAACTGCAATCCGGAGACGGTCTCGACCGATTACGACACCTCGGACCGGCTGTATTTCGAACCGCTGACCGCCGAGGACGTCCTGGAAATCGTCCGCGTCGAGCAATCGAAGGGCACGCTCCACGGCGTCATCGTCCAGCTTGGCGGCCAGACCCCGTTGAAGCTGGCGCATGCGCTCGAGGAAGCCGACGTTCCGATCCTCGGCACATCGCCGGACGCGATCGATCTCGCCGAGGACCGCGATCGTTTCCAGAAGCTGATCGCCAAGCTCGGGCTGAAACAGCCGAAGAACGGCATCGCCTATTCGGTCGAGCAGGCCCGCCTCGTCGTCGCCGAGCTCGGCTTCCCGCTGGTCGTGCGGCCGTCATACGTGCTCGGCGGCCGCGCCATGCAGATCATTCGCGAGGACACCCAGCTCGGCGACTACCTGCTTGGCACGCTGCCCGAGCTGGTTCCGGGCGACGTCAAGGCGCGCTATCCAAACGACAAGACCGGCCAGATCAATACCCTGCTCGGCAAGAACCCCCTGCTCTTCGACCGCTACCTCTCCGACGCGACCGAGGTCGATGTCGACGCGCTGGCCGATGGGGTCACCGTCTTCATCTGCGGGATCATGGAGCATATCGAACAGGCCGGCATCCATTCCGGCGACTCGGCCTGCTCGCTGCCCCCGCACTCGCTCACCCGCGAGACGATCGACGAGCTCGAGCGCCAGACCCGGGCGCTCGCCGTCGGGCTCTCGGTGCGTGGCCTGATGAACGTCCAATACGCCATCAAGGACGGTGACATCTACGTCCTCGAGGTCAATCCGAGGGCCTCGCGCACCGTGCCTTTCGTCGCCAAGACCGTCGGCCAGCCCTTCGCCAAGATCGGCTCGCTGGTCATGGCCGGTACGCCGCTGGCGGATTTCGGCCTGAAGCCCAACGGCATCAAGCATGTCGCGGTCAAGGAAGCCGTATTTCCCTTCGCCCGTTTCCCCAACGTCGATACCCTGCTCGGGCCCGAAATGCGCTCGACCGGAGAGGCGATGGGGCTCGACCGGGACTACGCGGTGGCCTTTGCCAAGAGCCAGCTTGGCGCCGGCGGCACGGTCCCGACCTCGGGAACCGTCTTCGTCTCGGTCCGGGACGGCGACAAGGCCGGCATCGTCGACGCTATCAAGCTGTTGAAATCACTGGGTTTCAATGTAATCGCCACCAGCGGCACCCAGCGTTTTCTCGAAGCGGAAGGGGTTCCCTGCGCCAAGATCAACAAGGTGCTTGAAGGACGGCCTCACATCGTCGATGCTATCAAGAATGGTGAAATCCAGCTTGTCATCAATACGACCGAAGGCAGGCAGGCTCTCACCGACAGTCGGTCACTGAGACGCGCCGCGCTTTTGCACCGGGTCCCGTATTATACGACGATCGCCGGTGCGGTCGCGGCGTCGCTGGGGATCGAAGCGTATAAGCACGGCAGTCTTGAAGTCCGGCCACTGCAATCCTACTTCTCCCCGGCTTGACCAAGACCACTAAAAACGCAGTCGAGGCGCGGAATTCCTGCAGCAACGGAATTCCGGCCTTGTGCTATGATCGAGTCTGGATTCGGCAGAAGCCGAACAACAACGAGGTTGAAGGGTGATGGAAAAGGTTCCAATGACCGCAGCCGGCCACGCGGCGCTGGAATCGGAGTTGAAGCGGCGCACCTCCGAGGAGCGTCCGCGGATCATCGAATTGATCGCCGAGGCCCGCGGCCATGGCGATCTGTCCGAGAACGCCGAGTACCATGCTGCCAAGGAAGCCCATGGCCTCAACGAGGGCCGCATCATGGAGCTTGAGGACAAGCTCTCGCGCGCCGAGATCATCGACGTCGCGAAGCTGAGCGGCTCGAAGACGATCAAGTTCGGCGCGACGGTGACGCTTGTCGACGAGGATACCGACGAGAAGAAGAAATATCAGATCGTCGGTGACGTCGAGGCGGACGTCAAAGAGGGCAAGATCTCGATCTCGTCCCCGATCGCACGCGCCCTGATCGGCAAGTCGAAGAGCGACACCGTCGAGGTGGCGGCGCCGGGTGGCGCCCGCTCCTACGAAATCATCTCCGTCAAATACGGTTAGGCCTGTGCCACGCCCGCGCCTTGCGCCGGCGTGGTCGGATGGTCACCACCGCCGGCCCCGGGATTCGGTCCGGCGGTGGAACCGGTGTGCTCGGGCAAGCCTCCGCTGACCGCGAAGCCGGCGACGGTCCGCTGTGCCTAGAGTTTTCCCGTCAGCGAGAGCATCACCTGGTCGACCTTCTGGGCGGTCAGGCCGTTGGTGCCGTTGGCGTATTCGAGCGTCAGCCCGATGTGGCCGGTCGGGTCGAGGTTGTAGGTCGTGCTGGCCGAGAAATAGTCGTAATCGTGCCCTGAATAGACCTCCTGGTTCCAGCTGTAGGTCACCTTTCCGGAAAGGTTGTTGAGCAGCGGGATGGGGGCGCCGAAGGCCTTGAACACGAGCGACAGCTCGGGCCCGATCAGGAGCGAATTGCTCCTGCCCGAGAACGCCAGGTCCTCGCCCGAATCGAAAGCGTCGCTGTAGTTGACCACCAGTTCCGGATCGAACCGGAAGATGATCGGCATCCCCGGAATGCTGCACGGAAAGCCGACGCACACCCCATCGTAGACCGGCAGCCACTCCCCCACCACGTTCATCGCCGTGGTGTCGGCGATCTCGTCGCGGGTCACGCCGAGGCGGGTGCGGAAGAAGTTGGCGCCGCCGGGCGAGCCGAATCCGATTTCGCCGCTGAGCCCGCCAGTGATCACTTCGGTATCCGCCGCGTCGCCGGTGTGGTTTCGCCAGTCAAGCTGGACGTAGGGAGCGACGCTCGCGCCGACGACCGGGCCGTAGCTGTCGCCGCCGAAGGTGAACGGCACCGCGACCATGCCCTGGACCGACCACGTATCGTCGTCGGCAATCGTATCATGGAGGTAAGAGAACCCCGCGCCCTGCGCCATGCTCGGCGCCGTCGGATCGTCGAACAGCCAGAGGTCGGCGAAATTCCTCCGGATCAGGACATGAACGCCGTCCTTCTTTTCCGGAGGCGGCGCCTCCTGAGCGAGCGTCGCGCCGGTTCCCATCAGCAGCGCGACGGAAATCCCGATTGCGATGTTCCTGCGCATCTCCGCCTCCCCTATTTCGAATGAATGAGGTCGACGATGTCGCCGACCGTCGTGCAGGACGCGATTTCTTTCGGGGTCACGTAGACGTCGATCGAATGCGCCTGGTTGATCCGATTGCCGAGCACAACGAGGGCTTCGGTCGTGAAGAGGAGATCGTTCCTGAGGTTGACGCTATCGGCGAAATAGGTGGGCGGCATGTGGAAGTGATCGCTCAGGTATCCAACCACAAAGGCGCGCGCGTCAGCTTTGCTTACGGTCATGGGCCCCCCCTGAAGTGCCACAAAACACTCGTTTAGAGTGTAAATCATAATTTACACTATTTAAACGTGTTTGCAATCCGGCCGCGCGCCCGGTTCGTGGAACGCTGTCTTTCGACGAAATCCCGTGGGCCTAGAGGGGCACCGGAACCGCCGGCTCGTTCTTGAGTCGGCGGATGACCAGCGACGTGCGGACGCTTTCGACATGCGGCGTCCGCGTCAGCTCCTCGATCACGAAGGACTGGAACGTCTCGAGGTCCGGCGCCACGCATTTGAGGATGAAGTCGATTTCGCCCGAAAGCATGTGACACTCGCGGACGATCTCCCAGGCCCGGACCCGGGCCTCAAAGCCGAGGAGATCGGCCTCGCTTTGGCTGGACAGCCCGACCATCGCGAACGCGGTCAGCGCGAAGCCAAGAGCCTTGGCGTCGATCATCGCCCGGTAGCCTTCGATGATGCCGGCTTCCTCCAGCGCACGGACGCGGCGCAGGCAGGGCGGCGCCGAAACCCCGACCCGCTGCGCCAGCGCGACGTTTGTGATCCTGCCGTCGGCCTGAAGCTCGCGCAGGATCTTCCAGTCGATGGCGTCCAGTCTGGCCTTCACGTCGACGGTCCTGCTGTTGGTGATCATGGGTCAGGTCCCAAGTGAAAACGATTGTTACCCTTTTGCGCACGATTCGGAATAAATCACGGCAAAAGACGAAAGAAAACTGCCCCGCTCACCGGCTCGCCCGATCGGACAACCGCTGGTAGGATGGTCGTCCCAGATAAAAAGTGGAGTGACCAATGCGCATTGCGGGTCCAGTTTTCTTTTTCATTCTAACGGTGCTCTGGGGGGCGACCGCCTCGGCCGATCATATGACCGGGACATATCAGGGCACCGGCGACATCGCCGGTGACACGCTGGAGCTGCGCCAGTCCGGCACGGCCCTGCAAGGGACGATCACAGGCTCCGACCAGGGCACGCTGCAGGGTCAGACCGACGGCGGCAACAATGCCCAGGGCGTGATCCAGCTCGCCCAGGCCGGCATCGCTCCCATTCCTTTCCAGGCGATCTGGTCGCAACAGGGCCTCGCCATGCGGCTCCAGTTCAAGGATGGCACACGCGACGTCTTCTTCCAGCTTGGCGCCGCCGGGCCCGCCCCCGGACCAAACCCGCCGGGCCCGACGCCACCTGGTCCGACCCCTCCCGGTCCGACCCCTCCTGGTCCGACACCGCCAGGGCCGCCGCCCCTGCCCGCGACCGACGTCCAGTATTTCGTCGCGGTCAACGGCCAGCCGACTGGCCCGATGGCCCTTCAGGAGGTGATCCAGCGGATTCAGCAGGGCACGATTGCCCGGTCTGACCTGGTCTGGAAGACCGGCGCGCCCGGATGGGCGCCCGCCGAGAGCTATCCCGAACTCGCCCAGGCCTTCAGTGGCGGGCCCCCGCCTCTGCCGCCGTCCGGTGGCGGTACTGGTGGCGGTGGCGCCGGTGGCGGTGGCACCGGTGGCGGCGGCGCCGGTGGCGGTGGCGGCAAGACCCCGCCCGGCGGCGGTGGCGGCACCGGTGGAGGTGGTACCGGCGGCGGCGGCACTGGCGGCGGTGGCACCGGCGGTGGTGGCACTGGTGGCGGCGGGCTCACCCCGCCGTCGCAATAGGCTGGTCCGCGAGTCGGCCGGATGCCGCCTGAACCAGGCGTTTCCGGCGACCGCCGATGTCGATTCTTCAGGCCGCGGGGGGCATTCGCTCCCCGCGGCCACTTTTTCGCGAACGGATTGTTATTCACAGGAGCCATGCGCTCCTTGCAGACTAGGGTCCTGAGTCCCTAGATTTCGACCAGCTCGAATCCCGGAACGCGACGGCGCGCCGCGGCGCCGTCGAAACGACATTCAGGGGAACCCGTCACATGCATGCGAAAGTCATCATCGTCGGCTCCGGGCCGGCCGGTTACACGGCTGCCATCTATGCCGCGCGGGCCATGCTGGAGCCTATCCTGATCGCCGGCATCCAGCCCGGCGGTCAGCTCACCATCACCACCGACGTAGAGAATTACCCGGGTTTCGCCGAGCCGATTCAGGGGCCGTGGCTGATGGAGCAGATGCGCGCACAGGCCGAGCATGTCGGGACCCGGCTGGTTTCCGACCACATCAGTTCCGTCGACCTGTCGCGGAGGCCCTTCCGTCTCAACGGCGATTCCGGCGAGACCTACACCGCCGATGCGCTGATCATCGCCACCGGCGCCCAGGCGAAGTGGCTGAACCTGCCAAGCGAGGAGCGCTTCAAGGGCTTCGGCGTTTCCGCCTGCGCCACCTGCGATGGCTTCTTCTACAAGGGACGCGAGGTCGCGGTCATCGGCGGCGGCAATACCGCGGTCGAAGAGGCGTTGTTCCTGACCCACTTCGCCTCGAAGGTGACGGTGATCCACCGCCGCGATTCCTTCCGCGCCGAGAAGATCCTGCAGAACCGGCTGTTCGCCAACGACAAGGTCGAGGTCATCTGGGACACGGTCGTCGAGGATGTCCTCGGCGATTCCGGACCGCCGCTTTCGGTCAGCGGCGTGAAGCTGAAAAACGTCAAATCCGGCACCACCAGCGAATTGAAGGCCGACGGCGTCTTCGTCGCCATCGGCCATGCGCCGTCCGTCGATTTCCTTGGCGGTCAGCTCCGCACCAAGGCCGGCGGCTACGTCGTGACCGAGCCGGATTCCACCGCCACCGGCATCGCCGGCGTCTACGCCGCCGGCGACGTCACGGATGATTTCTTTCGCCAGGCGGTGACCGCCGCCGGCCAGGGCTGCATGGCGGCCCTCGAGGCCGAGAAGTTCCTGGCCATGTCCGAAGAGGCCGCCGAAGCGGCCGAATAACGTGAAAGGCCGGTCGGCTGCAATGGACTGGGACAAGCTCCGTATCTTCCATGCCGCCGCTCAGGCCGGCTCCTTCACCCATGCCGGCGACACCCTGCATATGAGCCAGTCGGCGGTCAGCCGACAGGTCAGCGCGCTGGAGCAGGATCTCGGCGTCTCGTTGTTTCATCGCCACGCCCGCGGCCTGATCCTCACCGAACAGGGCGAGCATCTCTATCGCGCCGCCAACGACGTCATGTCGAAGCTCGAGGCGGTGCGCGCCCGTCTCGCCGATTCCGCCGAGCAGCCGACCGGCCGGCTGCGTCTGACGACCACCGTCGGGCTCGGCTCGACCTGGCTCACCGACCGCATCCACGAATTCATCGACCACTATCCGGACATCGAACTGCAACTGATCCTCGATGACGGCGAACTCGACCTCAACATGCGTGAGGCCGATATCGCCATCCGCTTGCGCCAGCCGACCCAGCCCGACCTGATCCAGCGCCGGCTGTTCACCGTCCACATGCATCTCTACGCGGCGCCGGAATATCTCAAGCGCTTCGGCCATCCCCAATCGATCGAGGAACTCGACAAGCATCGCATCGTCACCTTCGGCGTGCCGGTGCCCAACTATCTTCGCGATGTGAACTGGCTCGAAGTCGCAGGTCGCGATCCCGGCAATCCGCGCACGCCGATCCTGCGGATCAACAACCTCTTGTCGATCAAGAGCGCTGCCATGCGCGGCATCGGCGTCGCCGTATTGCCGGACTACATGGTCGAAGGCGAATCGCGTCTCGAACAACTCCTGCCGGAAGCAGAAGTCCCGAGCTTCGCTTCTTATTTCGTCTATCCGGCCGAGCTCAAGAATTCGGCACGGGTCCATGTCTTCAGGGATTTCCTTCTCTCAAAGGCGCAGAATTGGTCGTATTGACGTCGATATTCTCACATGTTGCAGTTTTGCATCATGTGAGATTTTGTTCCCGCCTGTCCAATATTGGTCACTGCACAATTATTTTGCAGTCGTAGGATTTGAATGTCGACGCGGTGATTCGTTCGTCAATTCCTCCCTGCGCACGAATGGCAACGTCGTCTGTTCCTCTCTGGAAGGTTTGTCGCGCGCGTTGCTGATGCGGCAAAGAACTGCCGGGCCCTCGTGGCCCGGCTTTTTCTTGGGGGCCGCGCGCGCCGCTGCCCTCGGGACCGCACGGGGAGGCAACCCTTCCCGCTCCCGAAACAGCCGGAAGCCGGCTACATGTAAAGCGGCTGGTCTTCCATCCCGGTATAGAGGTCGGCGACATAGTCGCCGTAGCCGTTGAAGATGACGGTCGGGATCCGCTCGTTGGTGGTCAGGTCGCGCTCGCTCGCCTGGCTCCAGCGCGGATGCGGCACCTCCGGATTGACGTTGGCCCAGAAGCCGTATTCGTCGGAGGCAAGCGCCTGCCAGAAGTTGACCGGCTGCTCGTCGGTGAAGGTGAAGCGGACGATCGACTTGATTGACTTGAATCCGTATTTCCACGGCAGATGGAGCCGCAGCGGGGCGCCCATCGACTTGGCGACCGGCTTGCCGTAGGCGCCGGTGACCAGGAAGGCGAGGTCGTTGGTGGCTTCAGCCATGCTGACCCCTTCGACATAGGGCCACGGATACCAGACCTGCTTCTGGCCAGTGGCGACGTCCGGCATCATGAAGGTCTCCATGCGCAGATACGTCGCGTCACCGAGCGGGTTGGCGAACTTCACCAGATCGGCGAGCGGGAAGCCCGTCCATGGAACGGTCATCGACCACGCTTCGACGCAGCGATGGCGGTAGAGGCGTTCTTCGAGCTGCATCTTGCGGATCAGGGAGTCGAAATCGGTGGTGATTTCCTTTTCGACCATGCCGTCGATCTTCACTTCCCACGGCCGGATCGGCAGGGCTTCCGCCGCGCTGGCGATGGTCTTCTGCGTGCCGAATTCATAGAAGTTGTTGTAGTTGGTGTTGATCGCCTCCGGCGTCACGGGGCGGTCGATCGTGTATTTCGAGTTGCGCGGCGCCGGATAGAGATCGGCCGAAGGATCGGTCTGGGCGCTGGCAATGCCGGGGAAAGCCATGGCGGCGAGACCGAGGCCGCTTGCCGCCAGAATCTGACGGCGGTTGAGATAGACGGACTCCGGCGTGGCGAGCCGCTCCGGAATCTCCCAGCCCTTCTGGCGCTTGATGTACATGTGATCGCTCCCTTGGCGCATTCTGTCGCCCGAAAGACCTAAGCCGCAGGCAGGACACGATCAAATCACGATGGTGTGGGCGATTTTCAACCGCCGAGATGGTCGATCCCGGTCCGGCGGGCTACCAGGCGCCGGCGGGAAGCCGAACGTCGTCTTCACATCGAGAATCTCGACGCGCTCGGGCAGGGCAACCAGGAACTCAGGGTCCCGTTCGAGATGGTGAACCTGACGCGGGTCGCCGCCGGTGAATCGCGTCATCGCCTCGACGCTCTCCCACCACGATATCGTGACGAAGGTGGTTTCGCTCCCGCCATCGCACCTGAGCATCTGCACTCCGAGAGCCGTCGCCTCAAGCGGCGGAATTCCCGCTTCACCAAGGTAGTCGGCATAGGAATCGGCGTCGGCGGCTGCCGTTGTTCCACGCCAGATACGGGCAATCGCCGGCCGCATCTCTCCGGCCGGGATGCTCATTGCACAATTCCCGCGACAAGGACGCCTTGGGGCGCCGCCGACGCGACGATGACCGAGAGAAGAACACTGGCGCTCACGATCCCCACCGCAAGCCCCACCAGCAACCGGCGTGACGCCACGATTGCCCGATCGAGTTCGACGTAGAAGTCCCGCTCACCGTGGCGGCCGGTCCGTTCCTTCGCGTTTCGCCGGAGCGCCACATCCGCTGCCAACCCTGCCTGAACCATGTCCATCGCAATCCTCCTGCTTTCCTCGGCGGGTCGCTTGTAACCGACCGCCATCATCACGACGTAACCATCTAAACATATTTTGACAGTTATCACAATAACCGGTATTCACGATTTTAGAGGTTTCGCACAATCATGTCTGCGGCAGGTGGTCTCTCTCTCGTCGGCGGTGTTCTCGCCCTCGACTTTGCCAACACGGCAAGCGGCCTGGATTCGGACACGCCGTTCGAGCATCTCCGCTCGCCGGCCGATCTGGTCGATTGGGCGCGCCATGCCGGCTACATCGATGACGTGACGACCGACCGTTGCGCGAGGGCTTTCGCCGCAGACGAGAAAGAAGCCGATCGGACGTTCCGGCATGCCCTTGCGCTACGCCGATCGATCTTTCGCGTCGGCGCCGACATCGCGCACCACAAGGCGCCCGAAGAGGCGGCTCTCCATGCGATCAGGGACGCGGCGCGGCACGCGATGGCGTCGGCGGAGCTGAGGCCGTCCGCGGGAGGCGGTTATCGATTTGACTTCAGCACAGCCCCGCCCGAAGCCGCGATCACCGGACCGCTGGCCTTGTCGGCGATCGACGTCCTCGCGACGGCCGACTTCTCCAGGGTGAAGCAATGCCCAGGCCATGGACCGGGAAACGATTGCCAGTGGCTGTTCCTGGACCTCAGCAAAAACAATTCGCGCCGCTGGTGCGACATGGCCACTTGCGGCAACCGCACCAAGGCCAAGCGCCACCGCGCCCGGCGCGGCGCCGGGGCTTGATCAGCCGCGACCCCGGCAGGAGCCCTATGCGGCTTCGGCGCTCGCCCGCTCGATCGCCTGATCGGCCAATTTGCCGCTGAGTTCGGAGAGATGGTCGAACTTCGCGTCGAAGGTCCCGACCCCAGCCGTTACCGAGCGCAGCTCAATGATCAGGTCCCTGATCTCGGATTGCGGGATCATCGCCTCGACCACGTCCCAGCCCTGCCAGCCCGGCCGCGCGTCGAAGCCGAGGATCTGGCCGCGCCGCTGCGAAACGATGCCGTTGACCTTGGGCGTCGCTTCCGACGGCACCGCGATATCGACCTTGAGGATTGGTTCGAGCAGCACCGGCTTGCACTGCGGCATGCCCTCGCGCATGCCGATCTGCGCCGCCATCCGGAACGCCTGATCGGAGGAATCGACCGAATGATAGGAGCCGTCGCTGAGGTTGACCGCCACATCGACGACCGGGAAACCGAGCGGCCCCTTGTCGAGATATTCGATGATGCCGGCCTCGATCGCGGAGAAATAGTTGCGCGGAACCGTCCCGCCACTGATCGTCTCGGTGAACTCGAAGCCGGCGCCACGCGGACGCGGCTTGATGTCGAGCACCACGTCGCCGAACTGCCCGTGGCCGCCCGACTGCTTCTTGTGGCGGCCGCGTACGGTCGCCGAACCGCGGATCGTCTCCTTGTAGGGAATGCGGGGATCGTGGGTATCGACCGAGATGCCGTATTTGCCGGTCAGGCGTTCGAGCGCGACCCTGAGGTGCATCTCGCCCTGCCCCTCCAGCACCGTTTCGCCGGTGTCCTGGACATGGGTGACCCGCAGCGACGGATCTTCCTCGACCGCCTTGGCCAGCGCCGAGGAGAGCTTGACGTCGTCCTTGCGCTCCGCCGACGACACGGCGGTGCCGAGCACCGGCTCAGGCGGCGTCAGCGACACAACCTGCTTCGGCGTTTCCTTGCCCGTCGCGAGCGTCGCGCCCGTCCTGGCATCGTCGAGCTTGCCAAGGCCGACGGTCTCGCCGGCGACCGCCGCCTCGCGCTTGTTCGCCTGCTGGCCGGTAATCCGGAACACGCCGGAGACGCGCCCGGCGGAGCCGTCCGGGCCGGTGAATTCGGCGCCGTCGCCGATCGTTCCGCTGAGCACCCGCACGATCGACAGCTTGCCGCCATGGGTGGTGTGGAGCGTCTTGAGAACCTGAACGATGCCCTCGTCGCTGTCCGCCACCCCGATGCGGGCGCGCGTATCGTCGATGCCGATGGCTTCGTGGCGGATCGCTTTGAGCAGGCGGCCGATACCGTTGGCGCGCTCGGCCGAGCCGATCAGGACCGGGCAGATCGCGCCCTCGCGCATCTCCTTCGCCAGGTCCTTGAAGATCTGGTCGCGGTCGGGTTGGATATCCTCGAGCAGTTGCTCCATCAGCCCGTCGTCGTAGTCGGCCAGCGTCTCGAGCATCGAGTAGCGGGCCTCGGCCTCGCGGGCGCGATCGACATCGGTCATGTCGATCAGTTCGCTCGCCGCATGCTCGCGGTAGACGAAAGCCCGCTCGAGGGCGAGATCGATGAAGCCGGTGACGACGTCGTTCTGGCGGATCGGAATATGGCGCAGGACCAGCGGCACGCCGCTCGCCGGCTGCAGCATCTCCAGCGTCTGGCGGACGCTGGCTTCGGTCTTGTCCATCTTGTTGAGGAAGAGGATACGGGGAATCCCCTTGTCCTCGAGGCTCTTGAGGATGACCTGAAGCGCCGGAATCTTCTTGTCGTCCGCTTCGGCGACCACGACGGCGAGGTCGACGCCGGCAAGGATCGGCTCGGACTCGAAACCGAATTCGATCGAACCCGGGCAGTCGATGAAGGCGAAGCGGTCGCCCATGAAATCGGTCTCGGCGATGTTCGCTTCGACGCTCATCTGGTGGGCGCGCGCTTCCGGCGAAGCATCGCCGACTGTATTCTTCTCGGCGATCGTCCCCTGTCGCGTGATCGCATCGGTTCGCGCCAGGATCGCTTCCAGCAACGTCGTCTTGCCGCTGGCAAACGGACCGACCAGTGCAATGCACCGCGGTCCTTCCACCCTCCCACCATTGCCGTCCACCATGGCGCCGCCTCCCCGTTCTCCTATTGTTCCTCAAGCATGCGTGGCACGCTTGAGGCAATCGTCTCAGGGAACGGAGCGGCTGACAAGGGTGACCGGGATGGAGAGCTGTGGTGGAAACGGAGGCGGCGGCCGACGGGGCTCGGCTTTCCCCCGTGAAGGCGGTTTATCGCACGGGATTCGTCCCGACACGGCCGGCCGGATCGCAAGGCTCGATTCCGTCATGGCTCGTCCGGAATCGATGTCTCAAAGCGGGTATCGACCGTCGTCGTCGGTCGGTATAGGCATGGCAACGACAGAGCCTCTAGCGTTCATCTTCCCTTGATCAACGACGCGTAGACGTGACAGTCCCATTCCGAGGTGTTCCCTGAATGCTCGAAGCTTACAGCCTGACCAGCAGCGGCCCGTGCCGTCTCGACGTCGCGGCGTCGACGAGATGCCGCCGGAGGCAAGCTGGATTGACCTGATGCAGCCGACCGCGGCCGAGGACAGCGCCGCGGAGCGCTTCCTCGGCGCGAGCCTTCCGACCCGCGAGGAAGCGGCCGAAATCGAGTTCTCGAGTCGCTTCTACACCGAAGACGGCGCGGTCTTCATGACCGCCACGGTGTTGAGCGGCGTCGACAAGGGCCAGCCGACGCTCGTGCCCTTCACCCTCGTCGTCACCGGCGACAGCCGCATCACGACTCTCCGCTACGACGATATCCGCGCGCTGCGCCAGTTCCTCACCCGCGCCGGCAAGCCTGGCAGCGCCTGTTCCAGTACCACCGGCGTCTTCCTCGGCCTTGTCGAAGCCATCGTCGACCGGACCGCGGACGTCCTTGAAAGGATCAGCACCGACGTCGACCGGATCAATTATGAAATCTTCGCGGCCCGGACCGAACGCCGCGGCGGGCGACGACTGGAGCAATTGATCGGCGATATCGGCACTCAGGGCGACCTCGCCGCCAAGGCGCGGGAGAGCCTCGCCTCGCTGGAACGCCTGATCCAGTTCGCGACCCTTACCCTTCGCGGCGGTTTCGCCAAGGGCACGGCCAAGAACCGTCTCAAGCTGATCGCCCGCGACGTTCGTTCGCTCGAAGACCACGTCACCTTCCTCGCCAACAAGATCACCTTCCTCCTCGATGCGACGCTCGGATTGATATCGGTCGAGCAGAACGAGGTGATCCGCATCCTGACAATCGCCGCCACGATCTTCTTCCCGCCGACCCTGATCGGCACGGTCTACGGAATGAATTTCGTCGGAATGCCGGAATTGCATTGGGTTGGCGGCTACCCCTTCGCGATCGGGCTGATGGTCGCCTCGGCGGTGCTGCCGTATCTCTATTTCAAGCGGCGCGGCTGGCTCTGAGCGTCCTTCGGGACACCGCCGCTATCGGCCGGCGGTCGCCTTTTGTCGGTGATAGGTCAGCGCCATCGCGACACAATGACGAAGCGGTTCCATCGGCAGCGCCTCCGCGACGTCGAGAAGGATCGCGCGATTGCCCGCGAAACGCAGCGCATCGGGATAGCGTTCGCGAAACCGCTCGATCAGGCTGGTCTGGCAGTGAACGTAGAGGGCGATGCGCCCGGGCTCGCCCTTGACCGCATCGATCCGGATGGTCGTGCCGCTCCTGGTTTCCGGCGTCAGGTAGCTCGGCTGGCCCCATTTGAGCGTCTCCTCGATCCGCCCGACCTCCGGGATTTTCGATGCGGTCGCGAGGATGAGACTGCGCAGGTCGAGAAGCCTTTGTCGGGTCGCGGCCGGATAGCCGGCAAACACCGCCGCCACCGCCGGATCGTCGAACCGGCGCCCCCCGCCGGCCGGCGCCCCGGCGGCCTCGCCGCGCCGGCGATCAGGCCTTGCGGTTCCTGGCATCCCAGTTCCGCTCGAGATTGGCGATCAGTGCCCGGCTGAAGTGGCAATAGGCCTGCTCGCGCGCATAGACCGAGGCGTAGCGCCGGAACAGGTCGAGCGGCTCCTCGCCGACCCGGAAGGCGCGCCGGTTGCCGACGGCGCTAACCACCCCGGCGTCGGTCAGCCCCGAGACGACCTTGTCGATCGCTTCCTCCATTGCGTCGGCGGAGGCGATCTCGTCGCAGATCAGGCGCCCCTGCTGGCTGTCGCAGACCAGCTTGAGTTCATACTGGATCGCCTCGCGGGCAATGCGATCGCCGGTGTGCCGCGGCAGGCGAAGGTTGGCGAAACCGGGGATGATTCCTTCCTTGCGGGCCGGCAGGGTCATGAAGGCGTCGTCGGCGGCCAGCACATAATCGGCGACCAGAAGAATCTGGCAGTGGCCGCCGATGGCGAAGGTATCGACCGCCGCCACCCACGGCTTTTCGATGCCGCGGCCGCGCACGTCGTCGGGCAGCGAGTCCGGCCGCGCGACGCCGCGCAGGATCTTGTGGACATAGCCGAGGTCGCGCTTGAGGAAGAAGACGAACGGAATCTTGCCGCGATAGAGGTGGGTCAGGTTGATGCCGCTGCCGAAAATGTTGCGGCCTTCGTATTTCGGATGCTCGGCCTTGCCGCCGCGCATCACCGCGATCTCGCTATGGGGATCGAGCGTCGCGACATCGACCGCGGCCTCCATCAGGTCGAGGGTCGTATTGTCCTCGGCGTTGAGGAAGCGCGGATTGGTGGCGGTCAGCAGCACCGCCTTGCCTCTTCGCTCGAGCTTGACCGTGCCGAGATCGAGCACGCCGTCGGCGATGAAGCGCGCCAGATAGTCCTCCGTCTCCGGCCGCGGCAGCAGCATGGCGTGGCAGAGATGCAGGCCCGCCTCCTCGACGGCGAGCGTCTGGGCGAGGAAGATGCCCTGGTCGATCTCGATGCCGTCCTTGTCGCTCAGGCTGAGCTGCGCCTCGGCGGCGACCTCTTCTTCCGAAGGGGTGAGGCCGGGGATCGCGGCCGCGGCCGCGTAGACGAGGTCCTCGAGCCGCATATGGCGGCCGCGCCGATCGGTCAGTTCCTCGTAGACCGTCGCGGCGTGGGCGGCGAGGAATCGCTCCCGGCTCTCCCTGGCGACAGAAAAGACATGGGCCGCCGCCTTCGCCTGCTCGGCGTTGCGCTTCGGCTTGGCCGGCAGCGACTCGATCAGCCCCGTCGAGCGATCCCAGAAGGCCGAGTAGCGATGGCGATCGGTGGTGACATCGGCCGTGCGCGCCGGCTCGGCCCCGATCCATTCGTGGACGGCCTCGGGATCGAGACCGGCCGCGATGAGATCGTCCGAAACGGCTTTGCCTTGTACATCCATGGATATTTCCCAGCTTTCGTTTTCGCGATCGGCTCAGTTCTTCGGCCAGAGGTCGATCACCCATCTGGCCTTGCCATCCGAACGCTCGATCGGACCCGGCGCCACGACCGCGCCCGGCAGCACCATCCGCCTGACCGGACCGGATGCGCCGCCGCCCGACGGCGCCGACGAAAACGACGCCAGGCGGACCTAGCGCAGGCCGGCGCAGAACCGCTGGATGCGCCGGCAAGCCTCCTCGAGCGCCTCGGTCGAGACAGCGTAGGAGATGCGGAAGAAGGGCGACAGGCCGAAGGCCGAGCCATGGACCACGGCCACGCCCTCTTCTTCCAGCAGCGTCGTGACGAAATCCTCGTCGGTCTCCAGCGCCTTGCCGCCGGCGCTGGTCTTGCCGAGTGTTCCCGCGCAGGACGGAAAGACGTAGAACGCCCCTTCCGGCTTCAGGCACGAAATGCCGCTCGCCTGGTTGAGCATCGACACGACCAGGTCGCGGCGCTCCCGGAAGATCTCACAGTTCTTCGGGATGAAATCCTGCGGCCCGTTCAGCGCCTCGACCGCCGCCCATTGCGAGATCGAGGAGGGATTGGTGGTCGACTGCGACTGCAGCTTGGCCATCGCCTTGATCAGCATGGTCGGGCCGGCGCCGTAGCCGATGCGCCAGCCGGTCATTGCATAGGCCTTCGACACACCGTTCAGCGTCAGGGCCCGCGCCTTCAGCGCCGGCTCGACCTCGACCGGTGTCGCGAAGACGAAATCGTCGTAGCTCAGGTGCTCGTACATATCGTCGGTCAGCACCCAGACATGCTCGTGCTTCATCAGCACGTCGGTCAGCGCCTTCAGCTCAGCCCGCGAATAAGCCGCCCCGGACGGGTTCGACGGCGAATTGAGGATCAGCCACTTGGTCTTCGGCGTGATCGCCGAATCCAGCTGATCCGCGGTCAGCTTGAACGTCGCCTCGACGGTCGTCGGCACGATCACCGGCGTCGCGCCGGCAAGCGCCACGATCTCCGGGTAACTGACCCAGTAGGGCGCCGGGATGATCACCTCGTCGCCGGGGTTGAGCGTCGCCATCAGCGCATTGAACAGCACCTGCTTGCCGCCGGTGCCGACGCTGATCTCGGAAAGCTCGTAGTCGAGATTGTTCTCCCGCTTGAACTTGGCGGCAATCGCCGCCTTGAGCTCCGGGATGCCGTCGATCGCGGTATATTTGGTCTTGCCTTCGCGGATCGCGCGGATCGCGGCTTCCTTGATGTTGTCGGGCGTATCGAAATCCGGTTCGCCGGCGCCGAGACCGATCACGTCGCGGCCGGCGGCCCGCAATTCCCGCGCCTTGTCGGTGACGGCGATCGTCGCCGACGGCTTGATGCGCGACAGGGAGTCGGCAAGGAAACCCATGGCTCTTTGCTCCATTGGCGGAAAGGCGCGCGGACCCTAGTGCGCTGCAGCACAAATCTCAAGCGATTGAGTCGCTGACCGCGGCCGGCCGGTAGGCTGCGGCGGCGTCAAATCGCCATCCTCGCTCGACGCGGCGGGGCCATTCGTGGCATGGGTTTCGCCTCCTCTTTCCAACCCCTTACGGATCCTCCCCATGAATCTCGCCCGCCTCGCCGCCGAACGTTCCGCTGCTCAGGGACCGATCGGCGTCGCCGTCATCGGTGCCGGCAAATTCGGCTCCATGTTCCTCTCCCAGGCGCCGACCTCGCCGGGCCTCAGGATCAACGTCATCGCCGACCTCGATCCCGAGCGGGCGAAGGCCGCCTGCCGCAACGTCGGCTGGGACGAGGACCGCATCGCGGCCTGCGATTTCACCGAGGACGGTGCCGAGGCGATCGGCCGCGACGATGTCGAGGTCGTCGTCGAGGTCACCGGCAATCCCGGCCGCCGGCATCCGCCACGCGCTCGCCGCGATCGACGCCGGCAAGCATATCGTCATGGTCAATGTCGAGGCGGATGTGCTGGCCGGCCCGGCGCTCGCCGCCCGCGCCCGCTCCGCCGGCGTCGTCTATTCGATGGCCTATGGCGACCAGCCGGCGCTCGTCGCCGAACTCGTCGACTGGGCGCATGCCACCGGTTTCGAGGTCATCGCCGCCGGCAAGGGCACCAAATACCTGCCCGACTATCACGCGGTTACCCCGGACGATGTCTGGCGTCACTACGGCCTCGACCCGGCCCGCGCCAGGGCAGCCGGCATGAACCCGCAGATGTTCAATTCCTTTCTCGACGGCACCAAGTCGTCGATCGAGATGGCGGCGATCGCCAATGCGACCGGCCTTGCCGTCCCCTCCGATGGTCTGCTCTTCCCGCCCTGCGGCGTCGACGACCTGCCGAGCATTCTGAAACCCAAGGCCGATGGCGGCGTGCTCGAGGGGCGCGGCATGGTCGAGGTGGTCTCGTCGCTCAATCGCGACGGCAGCGCCGTCGAACGCGACCTGCGCTGGGGCGTCTATGTCGTCATAGCGGCGACCAACGACTATACGGCCAGCTGCTTCGAGCAATACGGCATGCGCACCGATGCCTCGGGCCGCTTTGCCGCGATGTACCGGCCCTACCACCTGATCGGGCTCGAGCTCGGCGTCTCCGTCCTCTCGGCCGCGCTCCGCGGCGAACCGACCGGCGTCGACGCGGTCGATTCCGCGGCGACGCGGTCGCCGTCGCCAAGCGCGATCTGAAGGCCGGTGAAACCCTCGACGGCGAAGGCGGATACACCGTCTGGGGCAAGCTGTGGCCGGCGGCGCGCAGCCTCGGCCACGGCGCGTTGCCGATCGGCCTCGCCCATGGCGTTGTTCTCGAACGCGACATCGCGGAGGGCGAGGCCGTCTGCTGGTCCGATGTCGTCATTGGCGACAATCAGGCCGTCAGCCTCCGGCGCGAGGCCGAAGGCATGGCTTGATCCGGAAAAAGGGAGCCGCGGGTCGGGGGGATCGGCCGCGGCTTCCCCTCCCTCGTCAAGCGCCCGCCGTCGTTCCCGCCACCATTCGATTTCGTTGATGAATCCATGCGCGATTGGAATTGGATCGGCCGAGCCCGGAAGGTTAGCCTCCATCGTCGCGCGGAACGGAGGGCCCCATGGACGACGGCTACACGCTCTATTCAATGGAAGCCTCGGGCAATTGCTACAAGGCACGCCTGCTCCTCCACCTCCTCGGCCTGCCGTTCCGGCTGATCGAGACCGACCCGCGCCAGGGCGCCACCCGGACACCGGAATTCCTGGCGCTCAATCCGAATGGCCGCACGCCGCTGCTCGTTCTGCCGGATGGTCGGACGCTTTCCGAGTCCAACGCCATTCTCCTCCATCTCGCCGAGGGCACCGCCTGGCTGCCCGCCGACGCCTACGACCGCGCCGTCTGTTACCAATGGCTGTTCTTCGAGCAGTACGAGCATGAGCCGACGATCGCGGTCGCCCGCTCCTGGCTGGCGATCTATCCGGACAGGATCGGCAAGGCGACCGCCGAACAGCTCGCCGACTGGAACACCCGCGGCAACCGCGCGCTTGCCGTCATGGAGAAGCGCCTCGCCGCCCATGACTGGTTCGCCGGCGACAGCTATTCGGTCGCCGACATCGCACTCTACGCCTATACCCATGTCGCCGACGAAGGCGGCTTCGACATCGCCGCCTATCCCGGCATCCGCCGATGGCTCGGTCGCATCGCCGCGCAGCCCGGCCACGTCGGTATGAACTGGCGGCCGGATTGATCGGACGCGGCTAGCCTTCGTCAGGCGCTTCCGGCGGTTTTTCGGCCAGCGCCTTGAGCCTCTCCAGCCCCGCCTCGTAGTCGGCGCCGACTACGTCGTCGATCATCGCGCCGAAATAGCGGTTGATCGGGTTGAAGCCGAGGTCGGTCGAAAAGCCCCAGGTCACGGTGCTGCCTGCTCCCTTCGGTTCGACGGTGAACCAGGTTTCCGCCGTGCCCTGATCGACGAAGTCGAGCGCGATCGCGACACGCTGGTCGGGCTCGATCGATTCGATGGTCATCGAGCCGGTGCCGACGTCCCGATTCTCGCTTTTCCAGTGGAAAGTCTGGCCGACCCCGTCGGTCGGCCCCGTGAAGATATAGGTCGCCGCCGGATCGCGCTCGAACCAGGGCGACCAGTCGTTGAACTGACGGAGGTCGCTGACCAGCGCGAATACCGCCGGCTGCGGCGCCGCGATATCGACGGATCGGGTCACGACCCGGTAGCGCGGCATCAGGAAGGCCCCGGCGACGGCCAGCACGGCGGCGATGGCGAGTCCGATCGCGACCCACCGCACAATCTTCCTCGCCATGGCGTTCCTCGTGACGCTCCCCTGCCGGCCCGATTCGACCGACGCCGCATGATAGTCCGCCGGATGGCGAGGTCGGGACCGTTTGTTTTCCGTTGGACACAAAAAAAGGGAGGCGCCGAAGCGCCTCCAAGTTTCCGTTCCGTCGGGTTCTCATCCAGCGGATGAGCCTGTGAGGGGGCCGGTCTTGCGCCGGCCTCCCGTATCCGGTCATTTCAATTGCCAAGGCAACGGTCGGCATTCTCCTGGGCGCATTGGTCGAGGTCGGTATAGAGCGGATCCTCGACCGTCTCTCCCTTGATCAGTTTGACGAGGATGTCGGGCGCGCGATGGCCCATCTCGAACGGTCTCTGGCCGATCTGGCCGTGGCTGTTGCCCGCCTTGAGCGCCGCCATCTGCGGCGGCAGCGTGTCGCCGGCGATGACGATGAGATCGCGGCTGTCGAGCCTGTCTTTCACCAGGCTGGCAACCTGGGCATAGGCCTGTGGCTCGAACTGCGCCCAGCCGCCGACCAGAATGAAGGCGTCGAGGGTGGGATTGGCGGTCAGCACCTCCCGCATCTGCTGGGAAGCCAGGTCGATGCGATCGTCGGTATAGACCGGGCAGCCGGCGATTTCGCTCCAGGTGGTGTCCGACAGCCCATCGGCGCCCGGCTCTCCGGCGATCGTGTCACGGAACCCTTGGGCGCGCGCCGCGATTTTCTCGTTCGACTTGCTCCCGAGTTGCAGGCAGACCGTGCCGCCATCGGGTTTGTATTTCATCAGCAGCTGGGCCATCAGCACGCCCATCTGGTAGTTGTTCGTGCCGAGGAAGGTGGACCGCAACGCCCGGTCGGCCACGCCGAAATCGGTGTCGATCGTGATGATCGGCATCGACGCTCCGCTGGCCCGGATCGCCTTGGCCATCGCCGCGGGATCCGAAGGCGCTATCGCCAGACCCGCGACGCCGGAAGCGATCAGCTTCTCGACGATGTCGATCTGACCGGCGCTGTCGACGCTCGATTCCGGTCCCGAACTCACGCACTCATAGTCGGATTTGGGGTTCTCCTTGTTCCATTGGACGCAGCCCTTGCTGACCGCGTTGAAGAATGGATTGTCGAGCCCCTTGACCACGACCGCCAGGGTCATCTTCTCCGCCATCGCGGGTACACCGGCACACAGGAATGCCGCGACGGCGATCAGCAGCACTCCTTTCTTCATCCGATGTCTTCCTTCTTTGGGGGCGCCGATACGCCGATGCGACATCACCCCGGATACCAGACCTTGCGGGGGTTATCCGACGACCTCTCGTAGCGCCAGGCCAACTCGATCAATCTTTCGAGATCGTATGTCGGCTGCCAGTCGAGGCTGTATTTCGCTTTGCTGTTGTCCATCCAGTTGGAATGAAACGCGCTCGGGATTTCGATCGAGTCGAGTCCGCGCGTCCGCCGCAGATAATCGGCAACTTCGCCATAATCCACCGGCCGATCCATGCATATGTTGAAAAGCTGGCGCTCCGCCCGCGGATTGTCGATCGCCGCGATGATCGCCTCGACCAGGTCGTCGACATGGACGAAATTGCGCTTCAACGGACGATTGTCCGCATCGAGAAGCAACGGCACCGTTCCGCTCTGGTGATAGCGGCGCGCATCTTCGGCCGGCACCATCGCCTTCCACTCCGGGCCGCCGAAAACGTCGTCGCCGAAGGAAAGCGTGTACCTGAAATCGTCCTTCTCCATGATCCACGGCGCGCGCAGGCAGCAATGGTTGATGCCATACTGGATCCCGACCTGCTCCAGCATCACCTCTTCGAGAACCTTCGACAGCGCATAGCAGCCGGGATACGCCATATGCGGCGTCGCCTCGGTCACCGGCCCGTCGTGGCGATAGGTGAAATGCCCGACCGCCGCGTCGCCGCCGATGAGGATGAACTGCCGGGCGGTGGCGCTTTGACGGAAGGATTCCAGCAGCCAGAACATCCCTTTGACCGTGATGTCCATGACGTCCTCGGGCGTCTCCTTGCAAGTGGCCAGATGGACGACATGGGTAACGCCATCCATCGCCCGTTCGACCACGTCGCGGTCGGCGATCGACCCTCTCACGACCTCCAGTCGGTCGGTTTCGTCGAGGACGCGGTTGTGGCAGAGGGCGCGGATGCGAGTGTCGGAAAAGGACGGATCGGCGGACAATCGCGTAACGAAAGCCTGCCCGACCTTCCCGGTCGCGCCGGTCACCAGCATTAGCATTCGGTCTCCTCCCGCCGATTAGCTAATATCGATGACGTCCGTCAGTCAACGAAATTTATCGTACAAATGATGGATTTTGCATCAACGACGTTCGGCAATCGATTGACGTCTGTCGGGATGGTAAGCTAATTCAGGAACTGCACTTTGAACGCGCCGGAAAACGCTTCCAGAAAACGCGACAATCAGAG
The DNA here is from genome assembly GCA_963812275.1 of uncultured Alphaproteobacteria bacterium. GTDB lineage: Bacteria > Pseudomonadota > Alphaproteobacteria > Rhizobiales > Kaistiaceae > Bauldia. The sequence continues at coordinate 763,201 of CAWEUQ010000004.1, forward strand.
CCGCACCGGCTTGTCGCGGACCGGTTGGTGGAGAGACCGTCCAAAATGGCATTGCTCGAACTGACCAATGTCTCGAAGCATTTCGGGGCCATTCACGCGCTTGACGATGTTTCGCTGTCGCTCGAGCCCGGACAGGTCGTCGGCCTTATGGGCGACAATGGCGCCGGCAAATCGACCCTGGTCAAGATCGTCGCCGGCAATTTCCGCCCGACCCATGGCACCCTGCGCATGGAGGGCAACGAACTCGTCCTGAACCGGCCGATCGAGGCCCGGCAGCATGGCATCGAGATCGTCTATCAGGACCTGGCGCTTTGCGACAATCTGAGCGCCGCGGCCAACGTTTTTCTCGGGCGCGAATTGCGCAAAGGCCTTGGCCCCCTTCAGATTCTCGATTATCCGGCGATGTACCGCCGCGCCGGTGAACTCTTCAACGCGATCAAGTCGGAGACCCGGGCCCGCGATCTGGTCAAGCAGATGTCGGGCGGTCAGCGCCAGGCGGTGGCCATCGCCCGCACCATGCTGTCGGAAGCCAAGATCGTGCTGATGGACGAACCGACGGCGGCGATTTCCGTCCGCCAGGTCGCGGAGGTTCTCAACCTGATCAAGCACCTGCGGGATCAGGGCATTGCGGTCATCCTGATCAGCCACCGCATGCCCGACGTCTTCACGGTGGCCGATCGCATCATCGTCATGCGGCGCGGTCACAAGGTCGCCGACAAGCTGATATCGGAAAGTTCTCCCGAGGAGGTCACTGGCCTGATCACAGGCGCGATAGAAACCGCCTGACTGTCGCGCAAAGGGCACGCCTCCTCGCGATTGTTGGACAATTGCGTATTCTTGGCGGCGCGCTAATATTATTATTCATCGTATTAGCATGACGAACCGGGGCTGACGGATACGACATCGGATGGATCGGGGTAGCGGCGAAACCAGAACGGCAGAGACGCCACCCGCGGGGCAACGCGCACCGCGCGCGGGCGGCAAGCGGGTGACGATGACCGATGTCGCCCGGATTGCCGGCTGCTCCCAGTCCACGGTTTCGGTGGTGCTCAACAGCACGCCGGGAATCCGCATCTCCAGGGAGACGCGCGAGCGGGTGATCACAAGCGCCCGGGAGCTCGGCTACGAGATCATTCCCGGTCACGTCATGATGAACGATCGGCCCCACCAGATCGGCATCGTCTTCGATTATATCGCGACCAGTCCGGAAGCCGTCGTCTCGATCGAGGGCGCGCGCGAAGCGGGCTGGACGACCGGTCACGTCGTCACCATCGCCCAGACTCTCAACGACCCGGAGATGGAGCCGATCACCATCGAGGCGATGCTCAGGAACGGCATCGACGCGCTGGTCTATGCGACAATCATGACCCGCAAGGTCGAGGTTCCCCCGGCGCTTTATTCGGCCCGTATCCCGGTGGTCTTCCTCAATTGCTATTCCGACGACCGTGCCTTCCCGAGCGTCTGCCCCGGCGAGGTCGCCGGCGGACATCGCGCCGCCGACGCCCTGATCAGGGCCGGCCATCGTCGCATTGCCATCATCACCGGCGAGATGTGGATGGACGCCGCCCGTGACCGGCTGCGCGGCTATCGCCAGGCGCTGGCGACCGCCGACATTCCCTACGATCCGCAGCTCGTCCGCGAAGGCAACTGGCAGACCAGCGCCGGCTACGAACACACCCTCGCCCTGATGAAGCTCGACGATCCGCCGACCGCGATCTTCTGCTCCAACGACCGGATGGCGGTCGGCTGTTACGAAGCCTTGAAGGAGACCGGCCGGTCGATTCCGGATGATGTCTCCGTCATCGGTTACGACGACGAGGAGGTTGCGCGCCATTTGTCGCCGCAACTGACGACGCTGGTGCTTCCCCACCGCGAGATGGGGCGTTGGGCGGTCGACCATGCGCTGGCGATGGAAGGCGGCCGCGCCACCGGCAAGCATGCGATCGCCAAACTGGAATGCCCGCTGATCGAGCGCAATTCAATCCGCCGGATCGGGCCTTAGCTTCGCGCCTTCCTGGATCGTCATCGCTTCTTACGCCTTCTGACGCCGATATCCGGTCCGGCCCCCGACAATGGCTGGCGCCCGCAAGTCGAGATGTGCATCGTAGCCGTGGGGTAACAAATCGACCAGGCTGTTGCGACCTGGCACTGCCATCGGTAACCCGGACGCAGGGAGCGGGATCTTGGCTCAGTTCGCGAACATGACGGAAGGCTTGCGCTTCCGTGTCGTCCTCAGGCCCGGCGTCGCCCTCGGCCCGGGCAAGGCCGATCTGCTCGAGGCGATCCGCGACACCCGCTCGCTGACTGCCGCCGCCGGCCGTTTCGACATGAGTTACAAGCGCGGCTGGAGCCTGGTGCAGGAGCTCAACGCCGCCTTCAAGTCGCCATTGGTCGAAACCGAAAAGGGCGGCTCGGGCGGCGGTGGCGGCGCCCGCCTCACTGAGCTCGGCGAATTCGTCCTGGCCCGCTATCGCCAGATGGAATCCGACGCCGAAACGGCGATCGAGGCCGGCGTCGCCGACCTCCGCAAGCACCTCGCCAAACCCGCCCGCCGCGCCGGATCCGATTGACTTTGTCGATCGGTACGTGCTGACATATCGCTCGATATTTCCGTTTGACCATATCGAGATCGTCGTGATGCCCTCATCCGTTGCCCGCCGTCTCGTCCCGGCATTGCTGGTCGCCGCCGCGGCGGCCCTTGCCCAGCCGGCGCCCGCCGCAGCCGCTGACGTGGTCGTCTTCGCCGCGGCGAGCCTCAAGAATGGCCTCGACGATGCGGTCGCCACCTATCGCGACAAGACCGGCAGGACGGTGCTCGTCAGTTATGCCGGGACCTCGACGCTCGCCAAACAGATCGAACAGCAGGCGCCGGCCGACATCTTCTTCGCCGCCGACATGGACTGGATGGATTATGTCGAGGCGCGCGGGCTGATCGACGCGACCACCCGGCACACGTTGCTCGGCAACCAGATCGTCCTGATCGCGCCCGCGACCTCCGGCGCAGCGATCGATATCGCCCCGGGCATGGACCTCGCCGGCCTGCTCGGCGACGACGGTCTGCTCGCCATGGCCAATACCGACGCCGTTCCCGCCGGCAAATATGGCAAGGCCGCGCTCCAGTCGCTCGGCGCCTGGGACGGCGTGGCCGCAAGGATCGTCGAGGCCGAGAATGTCCGCGCCGCCCTCGCCTTCGTCGCGCGCGGCGAAGCGCCCCTCGGAATCGTCTACGCCACCGACGCGGCAGCCGAGCCCGCGGTCAAGGTAATCGGCGCCTTCCCCGACGAAAGCCACCCGCCGATCCGCTATCCGGTGGCGATCACCACCGCCTCGACCAATCCCGACGCCCGCGCCTTTTTCGATTTCCTGTTGTCGGCGGAGAGCAGGCCCGCCTTTGAAGCCCAGGGCTTCACCGTCATCGACGCCGGCTCCTAGGCACCGATGCTTGAGCCGCTGAGCCCCCAGGAATGGTCGGCGATCGGGCTCAGTCTTCGCGTCGCCACCACGGCCGCCCTCTGCGGCCTGCCGATCGGCCTGCTTGTCGCTTATATCCTCGCCCGGTTCCGGTTCCCCGGGCGTGCCCTCTTCGACGGTATCGTCTATCTCCCGCTCGTCATGCCGCCGGTCGTCACCGGCTACCTGCTGCTTCTCGCCTTTGGCCGCAAGGGTCCGGTCGGCGCCTTCCTCGAACGGACCTTCGGCATCGTCCTGGCGTTCAACTGGACCGGCGCGGCGCTCGCCGCCGGTATCATGGGCCTGCCGCTGATGGTCCGCGCCATGCGCCTGTCGCTTGAAGCGATCGACCAGCGCTACGAGGCGGCGGCGGCGACTCTCGGCGCCAGCCGGCCGGTCGTGCTGCTGACCATCACCTTGCCCCTGATGCTGCCCGGCATCCTTGCCGGCACCGTGCTCGCCTTCGCCCGAGCGCTCGGCGAATTCGGCGCCACCATCACCTTCGTCGGCAACATACCAGGCGTCACCCAGACCATCCCCTCGGCGATCTATACCTACACCCAGGTGCCCGGCGGCGAAGCTGCGGCGCTCAGGCTGACGGCGATCGCCGTGGTCATCGCCTTCGCGGCGCTGCTTGCCTCCGAAGCGCTGTCGCGACGTGCCAGCCGGCGGATCCTCGGACAATGACGCTGCGTGTCGATGTCACGGCGAAGGCCGGCAATTTCGCTCTGTCCGCGGATTTCGCCAGCGCCGGCCGGGTCACGGCCCTGTTCGGGCATTCCGGTGCCGGAAAGACGACGCTGGTCAACCTGATCGCCGGGCTCGCCCGGCCCGATCGTGGCGCCATCGAAATCGACGGCGACACGCTGGTCGATATCGCGGCGGGCGTCTTCATCCCGGCCCATCGCCGCCGGATCGGTTACGTCTTCCAGGAGGGGCGGCTCTTCCCGCATATGTCGGTGCGCCGCAACCTCGTCTATGGCCGCCGCTTCTCCCTCCCGACGGATCGCTGGGCGGATTTTCAGGCGATCGTTGACCTTCTCGGCATCGGCGCCCTGCTCGACCGCCAGCCGGCGGGACTCTCCGGCGGCGAGAAGCAGCGGGTCGCCATCGGCCGCGCCCTCCTCGCCAACCCTAGGCTGCTCCTGATGGACGAGCCGCTCGCCTCCCTCGACGAGGGGCGCAAGGCCGATCTCCTTCCCTATATCGAGCGGCTCCGCGACGAGATGCAGTTGCCGATCGTCTATGTCAGCCACGCGATCGACGAAGTCGCCCGGATCGCCGATACGATGGTGCTTCTCGTCGACGGCAGGGCGATCGCCACCGGCCCGGTCAGCGACATTCTCGCCCGCGCGGACCTGCGCTCCTACACCGGCCAGCAGGAGGCGAGCGTCGTCCTGACGCTGCGAGTCGGCGCCCAGGGGTCCGATCCGGATATCACCACGCTTGAGCATCCCGCCGGCCGTTTCTCGGTTCCGCGGCTCGAACAGCCCGCCGGAAGCGAGGTCCGCCTGCGGATCCGTGCCCGCGACGTGGCGCTTGCCATCGGCGATCCCGGCAGCCTTTCGATCCGCAACCGCCTGGCGGCGACCGTCACCGCGATCGCGGAAGGTCAGCCACCGACGGTCGAGGTCACGCTCGATGCCGGCGGCATGCCGCTGGTCGCGAGCATCACGGGCGAGGCGGTCCGCGCGCTTGGCCTGGCCGTCGGTCAGCCGGTCACGGCCCTGATCAAGTCGTCGTCATTCGACCGCACATCCTTCGGAACGGCGCGGACCGGCTGACGAAAACTTGAAAACAGACCCCGGTGGCGGGGGTTCCCTTTCGCGCAAGTCCGGTTAGACTTGGCGCGGGAGCTGAGACCATGACCGCATTCCTGATTGGATTGCGCCGCATGGCGCAAATTTCGATTTCGGCGGCGCTGGCCGTCGGCATGGCTTCGGAGGCGTCGTCCGGGGTCAGCACGAGCACGCAGTACCGCTCCTACAGCGTCAGCGGCTCGACTGCCCGCTCGCTCGTCTCCTATATGCGCTCGCATCCGTTCCGCGGCGACCACGGTGACGCCGTCGCCAATATCCGGCCGTCCTATCGCCTGTCCGTCGCGACGAAATCGAGCGGCGGCGTATGCCGGGCGAGCAAGGTCAGCCTCAACATCAGTTACGTGATGACCCTGCCGAGGGCGCGCAGTGAATCCTCGATGGGGTCGAGCACCCGCAGCGCATGGCGCAACTTCGTCGCCTTCACCAAGCGGCATGAGTCGACCCACCGGACCATCTACACCCAGTGCGGCAACAACTTCGTCGCCAGGGCGCAGCGGATGACCAGCGGGAGTTGCGCGGCGTTGTCGGCTTCGATCCGCCGGGCGCTGGAAGCCGACAAACGCGCATGCGAGTCCAAGCAGCGGGCCTTCGACCGCCGTGAATACAATCGCGTTACCAGTCTGAGTCTGTTCCGGATGGCAAAGTCGTCCCGGTAACGACGGCCGAAGCCTTCATCACCGGGACGCTCGCGCTCGGTCACGCCCCACTTTGCTCGCCGAGCAGCACCTTCTTGTCGCAGCCCTGACATCCGTCGGGGAAAACGCGTCCGCGCTTTCCCAGGGATGCCCTAGCCGCAGGTCCCCGGCAGCGTCCCCTTGCCGCCGACGACCGTCATCTTCACCCGCGCGACACCCGAGTGGATCATGCCGATCTTCTCGGCCGCCGCCTGGGTCAGATCAATCACCCGACCGCCGGAATAGGGACCGCGGTCGTTGATGCGCACGACAACCGAACGCCCGTTGGCCAGATTCTCGACCCGCACCTTCGTCCCGAAGGGGAGGCTTCGGTGTGCGGCCGCAAGCGCCTGGGCATTCATCCTTTCACCACTCGCGGTCTTGGTCCCCATTTTATACCAGGAGGCCTTGCCGCACTGGCTGGCGGCTTCCGCCTGACCGGCCAAACCAACCATCGCCGTACACACCACGATGGCCATTCCAAACGCGCCGATGCGCGACTTTACAAACCCCACTCTTTACACTTCCCCGTCCGAGAACCGCATCGAACTCGCGATGCGTCCCCCCGGCCCCAGTTGTCGGATCGGCGCCGGTGACGACGAAACGATGAGCGCTTTCTTCGGGCCGAATGGGGCACGAATGCGGCCCGGAGGTCACCATTGGAATCCGTCGGATACGTTGCGTGATCATATCGCCGGAAGAAGCGAGGATTGCCGCTGGGATTGGCGGCGGCTGCGGCTTACAGTAGCAGCGATGCAACCATCGATGGGAGGCCGCCCATGACTCTGAATCGCAGGAATCTGTTGCAGCTTTCGGCGGTGGGAGCCGTGGCGGTTGCCGCGGGCGAACGTTTTGCCTGGGCCGGGTCGGACGCCACCCAGGCCGTCCTCGACAACGCCGCGACCTTTTTCGGCGGGCTCGGCTATCAGTCCGTGCCGCCGCTCGACCTGATCACCGGTGACGTCTTCAATGGCGGGCTCCGTTTCGACGAAACGGATTCCGTCAGCACCGACGGACCGTCGATCCGCCTGCAGAAGGCGGCGAGGATTGACGACATTCCCGAGCGCGACCGTCCGGGCGTGCTCGCCGCCTTCGATATAGTCGGCCTCAGCCATCCCGACCCTGAGGAGGGCACGATCCTCCCTGCCGTCCTCCGCTTCCTCATCGACGAGCGCGGTCTCGATCCGGCGAAGATGCTCTTCGTCTCGACCGGAGAATTCCGGCCCTATCTCGACCGCATTGACGGAGTGAGCGCCGATCGTTTCCTCGAGCGTTCGATCGAGGAGACGCGCGCCATGGGCGACGGCTCCGGCTATTTTGCGCCGGACGGCCATCCGCATGCGCCGGCTGTCGCGACGGTTGGGCTCTACTACCCCGTCCCGGGCTCCTCACCGGCCGGCGAGCCGATCTATCCTCCGCCGGACTACATCGAGGTCGCCGATATCGGCATTGCGCCAGAAGCCAGCGGCGGCATCGGTGCCGGGCTCGGCGCCGCACGCATCGCCATGGCGGCGGGCGAGGAAATTCCCGATTTCGGCGAGACCCGGCTCAACCTCCTTCGCCTTCTGGAGGACGAGGCGGAGCGTACCGGCAAGCCGCTGCCCGACGGCTACGTTCAGTTCGCGTCCTTGTGACCGTCGCCCGGCAGGCGGATCAGGTGACCCGCTCGATAAGGGCCATCGCAGCGGCGGGAGCGCGAACCTTGGCGCCGGAGATCATGTAGACGAAGACGTCGCGCTTGGCCTTCTTCGTCTTCGCCCCGAACCGTGGCACGTCGTCGGGTTCGCCGCCGCCAGCCCAGGTCTTCGCCATCTTGGCGAAGCGGTCGAGGTCTTCCGCCGAATATCCGGTCGGGATCGACTCCTCGGTCTTCTGCAGGCGCGCATAGACGAAATCGGCGGTCACGTCGGCGATCGCCGGGTAGTCGTCGGACTCGGCATAGACGACGGCGACGCCGTGCATGCGCAGGAGATCGACGCATTCGGGAACCAGGAAGCTCTGGTGCCGGAGTTCGACGACATGGCGGAGCCGCAGGCCGCCTTTCTCCTTCGGCAGCAGCTTGAGGAAACGCGCCGAAATCGTCGGCATCGAAGCGCTTGAACGGCGCGAATTGCCACAACAGCGGGCCGAGCTTGTCGCCGAGTTCGAGCAGCCCCGAGTTGAGGAACCAGTCGATCCCCTCGCCGGCTTCCGCCAGCACCTTCTTGTTGACCACGGCGCGGTGGCCCTTCAGCGCGAAGACGAAACCGTCCGGCGTCTCGTCGCGCCATTTGGCGAAGCTCTTGGCCGATTGCGTCCGGTAGAAGGTGCCGTTGATCTCGATGGTCGTCAGGTGCTCGCCGGCGTATTTCAGCTCGTCCGCATGCTTCAGGCCTTCCGGGTAGAAGGTCCCGCGCCAGGGCGCGAAGGTCCACCCGCCGATGCCAACCCGGATCATTCCTCCACGCCTCCGCTTCTCCGTCAGAATCCGGTCGAAAATCTCGTATCGGGGGCGTCGCCGCGTCCGCCCGCCATGCTATAAGACCGCGCTCACCTTATTCGACCGCACGACGGGGGACCACGGTCATGCCAGAGATGACCTATCCAGCCTTGTATCATTCCGCCGACAAGGCGGCAGCCCGTTTTCATCATCTCTTCCAGGCGCTGATCGCGGGCGAGTATATTCTGCTCATCCTCGCCTCCGCCTTCCTGCTGATTCCCGAGGCCGACCGGCTCCTCCACGTCGCCTATGCGATCATCTTCGTCGTCGCCATCGGCTTCCTCTCCTACCGGACGATCCGCAAGCCCGAACAGGCCTGGGGCCTCTGCCGGGCGATTGCCGAGCAGGTAAAGTCCTATGCCTGGCGCTATGCGATGCGGGCGGAGCCCTTCGAGGACAACGACAAGGCACGCCCCAGCTTTCGCGATTACCTGCGCACCACCATGGCCGGCCAGCATGACCTCGGCGCCCATGTCGCCGGTGGCAAGCCCGGCACCGAGGCGATCACCGCGGAGATGGACGAGATACGCGCCGGCGATCTCATCACCCGGCGCAACTATTATCGCGACAACCGACTCGGCGACCAGGTCGAGTGGTATGCGCACAAGGCCGGCCGCAACCGCCGTGCCGGCCTCGCATGGGTCGCCGGCTGCATCATCGTCCTCCTCATCGGCTTCGTCGTGGCGCTCCTCAAGATCGTCTACCACCACGAGCTCGACCGCATCGCCATCGAGCCGCTGATCATCATCGCCTCGTCGATCCTCGGCTGGATGCAGGCGAACAAATACAACCAGCTCGCCGCAAGCTACACGATCGCCGCCTACGAGACCGGCCTGATGCTCGGCCAACTCGAGGAGACCGACACCGAGGAGGCGTTTGCCCGCCTCGTCGACGACGCCGAAACCGCCTTCGCTCGCGAAAACCACCAATGGGCCGCCAAGCAGCAGGGCGGTCACTGACCGGCGGACGTCGCGCGGCCCTCAGCGTGACGGGCAGCGGGCCGCGCGCTGCGCGTCGGCCCGTATCCGTGGGAACGGAATGTCCGCAAGCTCGCGGGCGCTCATCGCCTTCAGCACCGGGTGAGAAAGCGGATCGGCCGCCCAGCGCTCTTCGTCGCTGATCGGCTCGGGACGCCGCCGACGCGCATCGCGTCCGAACCACCGATTCAAGTTAATCGTGAGCATGGCGTTTCTCTCCGCGTTCGAAACGCGCCTGAAATCTGCCATTTTTAGAAAGGATTCAATCGACCTTATGTGATCAATAATATAGAAAAACTATATGCAAAACCTGAACCGCATCCATCTCAACGGTCTCCGCGCACGTCGAGGCGGTCGGTCGGCTGGGCTCCTTGCGGGCGGCGGCCGGCGAGCTCGGCGTCTCGACCGGCGCCGTCAGCCAGCAGGTCATCAAATGCGAGGCACAGCTCGGCAAGGCGGTTTTCGATCGCACCAGCCGGGGCGTCGTGCCGACCGCCTTCGGTCGCGAATTGCTCGGCCAGCTGACCAGCGGCTTCCGTATTCTCGACGGCGCGGTCGGCCTCTCCCACCGCCATTCGGATTCGATCCTCACCATCTCCGTCGCCCCGGTCCTCGCCTCCAAATGGCTGGTGCCCCGGCTCGCCGACTACCAGCGAAAGCATCCCGACATCCAGGTGCGCCTCGACGCGTCGGTGACGATCGTCGACCCGGACGCCTCGGACATCGACATCGCGCTCCGCGTCGGCAAGGGTGACTGGCCGGGCGTGGCTGCCGACTTCCTCCTGCCGCAGGAGGTCTTCCCGGTCTGTGCGCCGGACATGGCCGCGCGCATCCACGAGCCCCGCGACCTGCTCGCGCTGCCGATCGTCCTCGACGCCAATTCGTCGATCGGCTGGGACGTCTGGCTGAAGCCCTTCGGCCTCGGCGAGAAGGACCTGAAGGAGGGAAACACCTTCACCGACGCGGCGCTGGCCCTCGATGCCGCCATCGCCGGCCAGGGCGTCATGCTCGCCTGGCAGACGCTCGCCCATTACGCCCTGTCGGTCGGCCAGCTCGTCGCCCCCTTCCCGGAGCGGGCGGCGACCGGTTTCGGCTACTGGCTGGTCACCTCGGCCACCCGCCGCGAACCCGCCAAGGTCCGTGACTTCCGCGACTGGATCAAGGCGGAGATCGCAAAGACCGCGCGGGATTTCGGGGAGTAAGTGGCGGGCGGATACCGGGCGAGCCAACTGCGAAGACCTCAATCCCGCCTTCCCGTGATCGCGGCCCCAGCACCAGAACCTGTCGTCCTCCGGCTTGACCGGAGGACGACAGGAGGGGCGATTGCCTCAACCCTTCGGCTCGATCAGGTCCCAGGTATTCCCGTAAAGGTCCTCGAAAACGGCGACCGTCCCATAGGCCTCGGTCCGCGGCGTCTCGCGGAATCGGACGCCGCGCCCGGCCATCGCCGCATGGTCGCGGGCGAAGTCGTCCGTCTCGAGGAAGAGGAACACCCTGCCGCCGGTCTGGTCACCAATGCGGGCCGCCTGTTCGGGTGTCGCCGCCTCCGCGAGGAGGAGCCGGACGCCGGCGCCCGACGGCACCACCACAACCCAGCGCTTGCCGTCCGGCAGCGGCGTGTCCGCCACCAGCGTGAAGCCGAGGGCGTCGGTGAACCAGGCGATCGCCTCGTCATAGGCCCGCACCAGAAAGGTCACCGTCGCGATCGCCTGAGCCATTCGTCACTCCTCATCGCCGCCGCCACGCGGCCCCGGCCGATTCCTGGCGGGAAGGCATCATCGCCGCCCCCGCCCGGCTTTCCAACCACCTGCCCTCCGCCGGGTGCGCCCGAGGACAGCCTGTGGCAGACTGACGCTCCTGAATCGGCGGAGGCGGCGGATCGAGCGATGGCGGACAAGACAGCATCGGCGGCGGGCGACAGCCTCACCAAGGCGCAGATTCTCGGTCTCGCGGCGATGGCCGTCGGAGTCTTCGTCATCGCCAACGATTTCACCGCGCTCGCGGTGGCGATCCCGTCGATCGAGAAGGACTTCGGCGTCGACCTGACCACCGCGCAATGGGTGATCAACGGCTACGCCATGGTCTTCGGCGTGCTGATCGTCACCGGCGGACGGCTCGCCGACATGTTCGGCCGCCGCACCGTCTTCTTCATCGGCTCGGCGATCTTCGCCATCGCCTCCTTCGTCGGCGGCTTCTCGCCGGACATCTGGCTGCTGCTCGACAGCGCGATTCATCATGGGCGTCGGCGGCGCGCTGATGTGGCCGGCGATCCTCGGCATGACCTACGGCCTCCTGCCCGAGAGCAAGAAGGGGCTGGCCGGCGGCATCATCCTCGGCGCCGCGGGTTTCGGCAACGCCGTCGGACCGCTGCTCGGCGGTGTCCTGACCGACGCTGTGAGCTGGCGCTGGATCTTCTACCTCAATCTGCCGATCGCCGCCTTCGGCGTCCTGGTCACCTGGCTGGTCGTCCCGAGGGAGGACGGCGCCAAGGCCGAGCACAAGATCGACTATGGCGGCATCGCCGTCCTCTCCGCCGGTCTGATCGCATTGCTCCTCGCCCTCGACGAGGGTACCGACCTCGGCTGGCTCGACGTCCGGATCATCGGCCTCTTCGTCGTTGCGGTTCTGGCGCTGACCGGCTTCGTCCTGGTCGAGCGCCGCGCCGGCACTCATGCCCTGGTGCCGCGCGACGTCCTCGACAATCGCGAATTCGCCGCGGCCAGTCTGGCGGTGCTGCTGATGTCGGCGCTGTTCTTCGCCGCCCTCCTCTATCTGCCCCAGTTCTTCATGAAGCGGCTCGACTATTCGGCGATTCGGGCCGGCGCCGGGCTCCTGCCGATGATGGGCGTCTTCGCGGTCACTTCCTTCGTCGCCGGCCCGCTCTACAACCGGCTGGGTCCGAAGATCGTCGTCACCGCCGGCGCGGCGGCGCTGGCCGCCGGCATGTTCCTGCTGTCGCGGATCGCCGAGTCCTCGCCCTTCACCGACCTGATCCCCGGCATGGCCGTGCTCGGCCTCGGTGTCGGGCTGTTCTATTCGTCGATCACCACCGCCGGGGTGACCGCCCTCGACAAGTCGCGCTCGAGTCTCGCCGGCGCCATCATCTATATGGCCCAGATCGCCGGCGGTTCGATCGGCCTCGGCTTCAACACCGCGATCGTGGTCAGCAATCCGGTGCTGGCCGACGGCATCTCCATCGCCTTCTTCATCAACGGGTGCCTGGCGATCGCCGGACTGCTGATCGTGCTGTTCTTTGTCGGCGGCAATTTCGACCGCCAGCGGCTCGAAGGCATGGTCCACTATCACCGTGGTCACGGCTGAACCGCGTGCGCGCGCTCATCGCCTTCCTTGCCGCGTCTCTCACCTTCGCCGTCCCGGCGGCGGCCGGCGACAGCGACGACATTCGCGGCCGGCTGGAACAATGGACCGACGACTTCAACGCCGGACGAGCCGACGCCGTCTGCGACCTGTTCTCGAGCGAAGCGATCTCCAACTATCGCGGCCAGCCCGAGCGCAACTACGACGAGATCTGCGACCTGCTGAAGAATTCGATCGCCGATCCGGCCAACGACTTCCACTACGAGCTCGAGATACGCGAAATCATCGTCGAGGGCGATCTCGCCGTCGTCCGGCTGACCTGGACGCTGTTCATCTCGCCGATCAACGTCACCAGCGTCGAGCCGGGCATGGACATCTTCCGCCGCGAGGCGGACGGCAAAGTGGCGGATCATCCGCTACCTTGCCTACGAGGAAGAACAATGACTCACATTCGCCGCGTGGCGTGGCGCAGCAATGAGCCGGCGAAGGTCCGGGCTTGCCGGGTCCGCTCCGGGACAAGATCGTCCCAGCCAGCCGGTCATCGAATGGATGTCGGCTCAGGATGCGTGTCGTGAACCGCGACCGAATGATCGCTCACCTGCGTGCGGCAGATGCCGTGGCCCGCGATGCGGCTGCGCATGGTCATCATCCGTTCGGTGCGGTGCTGGTCGGCCCCGAGGACGCGATCCTCATGCGCCAGGGCAATATCGACACCGTCCATCACGCCGAAGCCGAAATCGCGCGGCGCGCGGCGGCTGCCTATTCGCCGGAATTTCTCTGGACCTGCACGCTGGTCTCGACCTTCGAGCCGTGCGCGATGTGTACCGGAACGCTCTATTGGGCGAACATCGGCCGGCTGGTCTTCGGCGTCGAGGAGACAAAGCTCCTCGCGCTGATTGGCAGCGATCCCGCTAACCCGACGTTGAGCCTGTCCTCGCGTACGGTTATCGGCTCCGGCCAGAAGAAAATCGAGGTACACGGCCCCTTCCCCGAAATCGAGGACGATCTCGTCGCGCCGCACCGTGACTTCTGGGAGCGGTAGCCCTCGCGTGAAGATTTCTGCCTGCCCGCGACCGGATCCGCGGTTCAGTCGGAGAACGGCGCAATAACCCTGCGAAACCATGCCGGGCGTCATCGGTTCGCCACGCTGGCGCGTTTGCTACCCTCGTTCACGAACTCCGAGGAGACGGCCATGACCAAGCATTTCGCGACGACCCTCGCCACGACCCTCGCCGCCACGGTGCTCGCCGCCGGCGCGAGCCACGCCGCATCCTTCGACTGCGCCAAGGCGTCCACCCCGACCGAGCACGCGATCTGCGACAACCCGCAGCTTTCCTCGCTCGATGACCAGACCTCGGGCAAATATTACACGATGATCTCGAACGGCAGCCTGACGCCCGCCCAGGTCTCGCAAGTCAAGGCCGCCCAGGTGAAATTCCTCAAGACGCGCGATGCCTGCGGGGCAAACTACGACTGCCTGATCGACGCCTATACCGCCCAGATCATGTACCTGAAGGCGGAAGCCGGCGAAGGCATGTAGCCCTTCGCCATTGGCGGCCAGTGGTTAAGAAATCGTATCCGTTGGCGCCTGCCACTGCTCGCCCGGTGCATGGCTGCCATGGCCGCGCGGTGGTTCCCAAATGCCGCCAGCACCGCCATATCCCGGTTCAGCGCCACCGGGCGCTGGAATCGCAAGAACAAAAAGGAAAGACCCATGTTGACGCGAATCTATCGCAACGTTCCCAGTCTCCAGGGCTGGCCCTATGCCCGCCCGACCCGCGAGCCCCGCTTTCCCCGACGCGCCGCGCGGTAGGCGCCTTGGTTGACGCCGGCCCGCAGCAAGCGCGGCGCGGCGTCGGTTTGCGCCTTCTGACTTGACCGGAATGCCCCCTAGAGCAGAAAATCCGCCGCGCTCAGGTGGATGAGCCCCGCCAGCTCGATCTTGAAATCGGCTTTTCCGTCACCGTTCGTGTCGCCCGCGACGATCGTCTTGTCGTGCCCGTCGCCTCGGTGATCGGCCTGATACCAGCGAAGCTCGGCGCCGGCCCCGGTGAATGAGGCTTGTCTGCCGTGAAGCAGCGAGAAGGCCGCGTCACCCGCCGCGGCGCCGTTGGCGTCGATCGCCGAAAGGTCGATCATGTCGATCCCGTGGTGGAAGTCCTTGATCCGGTCGCGGCCGCCGCCGGTCAGGGCCATGTCGTCGACCGTCTTGAACGCGAAGACGTCCCTGCCCTTGCCGCCCGCCATCACGTCGCGCCCGCCGCCGCCGACGATGGTGTCGCGACCGCGGCCGCCATCGATATGGTCGCGTCCACCACCGGTGTCGATCAAGAGGTCGGCGCCACCGCCGCCGCGCAGGATATCCTTGCCGCCGCCGCCGTCGATCCGGTCGTCGCCGCCACGGCCGAACAGCCGGTTCGCCCCGTCGTCGCCGATGATCGTGTCGGCGAAACGCGAGCCGATGACGCGGCCGACGCCGTCGACCTCGGTCCGTGAAACGGCCGGCAGGTGATCGGCGCCCGGGGCTGCGAGCAGCAGGAGCTGACCGCCCTGCGCCAGCCCCTTCTCCGCGATGCCACCGTCGACGACCGAATGGGCCTGGACGTCGGCCAGGAACAGCGTCCCCGGCGCCGATCCGAACAGCGCCGACACATCGAGGATTCCGGAACTCTCCCACTTTCCGACATCGGCCGCCGCGCCATCGGTCGTCCCGAACGGGACCGCCGCCCGGTCGATCGCGGCGACGCGCAGGATCGCGCCGGTCTTGGGATCGATGCGCAGGATCGACGCCTCGTGCCCGTTGACGGCGCCGCTGCCGAAAAGTCCGTCGGTGGCGCGGTCCTCCTGGACGTAGATCCGGCCGTCGTCGGCCCAGTCGACATTGTCGGGATTGCGGATCCGGCCGGAGGCGTCGAGGTTGGCGTTATAGAGGACGCTGATCGCCCCGGTCGGGTTGTCGATCAGGGTGAAATCGACTGCGATGGTGTAGATCGTGCCGTCGTGGTTGCTGCTGCCGTTGATGCCGGTCGTCGCGAAGACCGCCTGGGAACCATTCGCCGGATTGACCGACACGTCTTCCGGCCGACGAAACGAAAAGGCGCCGAGGCTGTCGGCCACCGTCGCCAGGGTGGCGAGGTCGGCATATCCGGCCGCGTCATATCCGGACTTGCCGGCGCTCGCCGCATCCTTGACGTCGATCGGCACCCACGATCCCGCCCTGGTGCCGCTCGGGAATTGCGAGGGCGAGAGTTCGCCGGTATCCGACTTCCAGACGTAGAGCTGGCCGTCCTTGAGCCCGTTGCGGTCGAGGAAGTCACCGCCGGCATGCTTGGTCCCGACATAGAGTCGGAGGGCGGCGTCGTGGGAATCGTCGCAGAGCAGGAAGGCGACATGCGAGGAATCGCCGGTATCGAGCTCGGCGACGTTTTCGAAGCGGCCGCGCCCGAACGCCGGGACCGCCCACAAGTCGCCGGTCGCGACGTCGAGCGCCCATTCGCTGCCGCCGTGCGGGTGGGCGGAACCCGAGGCTTCCTCGCCGGTGAAATAGACCCGGTCGGCGAGGCCGTGACCGGTACCGAAGCTGTTGGCCTCGACCAGCCCTCCCGAACAGAAGGACCGCAGGCCGCCGGGGATTTCGAGTTGCCCGGCATTGGCGACGACATCGCCGTCGCGATTGTAGATGGTGTCGTAGGCGATGCCGCCGTCGACGATCGCCAGAGTCTTGATGTCGATGTCGAAATAGGAAATCCGCGCACCGGACAGCGACACCGTGCCGGTCCCGCCATCGGAGATCGTGTAGCTCGCCGCATTGGCCACCTCGTGGCTGACGAGCAGGCGCACGGTCGATGCATTGAGCGCATAGGCGCCGATCCCGTCGAACAGTCCGACCGGCGTATACGACCCCGCCGTCGCCGGATTGAGCGCGCCGCTCGTGCCGTGAAGCGTCTCGCCGATGGTCAGCAGGGTGAAGGCGTCGTAGCCATTCTCGCCGGTGAGCATCGGCGCTTCGGTCGAGATCGCCCCGTGCTTGCCGGTGAAGACCGTGGCGACGCCGGCCGCGAGATTCACCGTCACGGCCGTCTTGGAATGCGAGAAATCCGCGGTCGACATCGCGGCACCTGATCACGAGGCGTGTAAAGGAGCCGCTAAGTCAAAGCTTCAAATGGGATATGGATGCGCTCGCCGCTCGATCGGTTACGATCAATTCCGAAAGCGCGAGCGGGGCTCCGCGCCGGCGGGCGCCCCCGGAACGGCCCCGCCCCGCTTCGGGGCTCACTTTTCGGAAAGTGCCATGGACAACATCTTCGACGGCGTGAAGGCCCGGCTCGACGAGGAGGAGATCACCGAACTCCTCGCCCGCCCCGGTCTCCGCATCGAGCGGATCGTCTCGACCGGCCACGCCTCGCCGCCCGGCTTCTGGTACGACCAGCCAAACGACGAATGGGTGATCGTGCTGGCAGGCTCCGCCGGGCTGATCGTCGAAGGCGAAGCCGAGCGCCAACTCGAGCCCGGGGATATCGCCTTGCTTCCCGCCCACAGGCGCCACCGCGTCGCGTGGACCGACGCGGACGGACCGACCGTCTGGCTCGCCGTCCATTTCGGCGAGGGCGTCGGCTAGCCGCGCCCGAGAGAGACCCGGCTGAAGATCAGGCCGCGCCGTAGACAGGCGTTGCGATCCCTTCCATCCGAGCCTTGATCTGCAGCGACACATAGAGCGAATAGTGCCGCGACAGGTGCAGGTTGCCGCCGTGGAACCACAGCCCCGACTGCGCCGTCGGCTTCCACATGTTGCGCAATTCGCCGAGCCACGGACCGGGATCGCCCGGGATGCCCGAGCCGATCCCCCACAGCGGGCCGACCTTCCCGGCAACCTCTTGCGAGATCAGACGGGCGACCACCGCATCCATCGACTGGTAGCCGGTGGCGTAGACGATGACGTCGGCCGGCAGCGTGCTGCCGTCGTCGAAGCCGATCGCGCGCTCGCCGATTTCCCTGATGCCGACCCCGGCCTTGAGGCCGATCTTGCCGTCGGCGATGAGGTCGGAGGCGCCGACGTCGAGATAGTAGTTCGAGGCGGTGCGGAGCGCCTGCATCAGCAGCCCCGAGCCGTCCAGGCCGAAGGTGACGAGGAAGCCCGCCTTCCTGAGCCGGTCGTAGAAATCCGCGTCCTTGCGGGCGATCTCGTCGTAGAGCGGTTTCTGGAAGCGCGGCATCAGCGCATAGGGGACCGACGCGAACAGCATGTCGGCGACGTCGGTGGTGATCCCCTCCGTCGACCGCCTCCTCCGAATAGAGCCCGGCGAAGGCTTCCTCCATCATCGTCTCGGAGCGCACGACGATGGTCGGCGAGCGCTGCACCATCGTCACCTTCGCGTCGCTCTCCCACAGATCGACGCAGATGTCATGGGCCGAGCTGCCCGAACCGATGACGACACATTGCTTGCCGGCAAACGGCGCGCCGGTCGTGAACGCGCTGGAGTGGAACTGTTCGCCGCGGAAGGAGTCCATGCCGGGGAAGCGGATATCCTTGGGCGGTCCATAGGCGCCGGTGGCGAAGACGAGCTGCTTCGGCCGCAGCACCACCTGCTCGCCGTCCCGGTTCGCCCATATCTCCCATTCGCCGGTCGCCTCGTCATAGCGGGCGCCGGTGCATTCCGTCGACGCCCAGTAGTCGAGCTCCATGATCCGGACGTAGCTCTCCAGCCAGTCGCCGAACTTGTCCTTCGGCGTGAAGACCGGCCAGTCGTCGGGAAACGGCAGATAGGGCAGATGGTCGTACCAGACCGGGTCGTGGAGAACGAGGGTGCGGTAGCGCTTCCGCCAGGAATCGCCGGGCCGGGCATTCTTCTCCAGGACGATGGTCGGCACCTGCAACCGGCGCAGCCGCGCGGCGAGCGCGATGCCGCCCTGGCCGCCGCCGATGATCACGCAATAGGGCTGGCGGGATTGCCCGAGTTCGGCCTCGTCGCGACGCTTCGCTTCGAGCCAGGTGACGCGGTCCCTGCGCGCGCCATGCGCGACGCCCTTGGTCCGGTGTGCGCCCGTCCGCTCCTCATGGCCCTTCAGTTCGGTCATGGTGGTGAGCAGCGTCCAGCATCTGCCGGCGCGGAGCCGCAGGTATCCCCGTCCCCGCGCCACCTTCGTCTCGAAGGCGAACCACGCCGCGACGCACCCGTCCTCGATCGTCGCCTCGCCTTCCGGCGCGAAGCCGGACGGGGCGACGTCGTCGAGCACCGCCGCCAGCATGTCGTGGATCGCCGCGTGGCCTTCCTGAGTCGCGATGTTCCAGGTGAAGGTGACGAGATCGCGCCAGCAGCCGTCGGGCTCGAAAAGAGCGACGGCGGCGCCGATATCACGCGCCGCCAGCGCCGCGCCGAAATCCGCAAGCCATGTCGCGACCTGCTGCGTCGGCGTCCTTTCAAGCATCAGGCAACGTCACCCGTGGCGAAGGCCGGTCCCGCGTCAGGTCTTGACGCCGCTGCCGACGGCCAGTGCCGGCTTCGCCGCCCCGCCGGCCGGCGGGGTCGCGGCGCCCTTCTTCTTCTTGTTCTTCTCGGCCTTCGGCTTACGGGTTTCCTTGCCGGGTCGGTCGCGTCCTTTTGACATGATGGTCTCCCTCCGAAGTCTCGTGACAGGCTGCCACGGAAAGCCAGCTTACTTCCGCGGCAGGCGCTTGAAAACAAGCTGCTTCGCCGCCCCCGGTCGGCTGGTGGACACCGGCGCGCGTCATTCCTGTTCGGCGACCAGAACCGACCAGCCGCCGGCGCCGGAGCAGTCATTCGTCTCCCGCCAGAAGATCAGCTTCGGGTCCGGTCGCGGCCCTTCCAGCCGCCAGCGCGCCTCGTGACGGCAGGGTCCGTCGATTTCTTCCGGATCGACCACGAGTTCGCTGACCACACCGCCTTCGTGCCACTCGATATTCGACAATGCGTCATAGGGGAAATCGGGGTCGACCGGCGCGGGCGTCGGAAAGACCAGCAGCCGGGCGCCCGTTCCCTCGTCATCGTCGGCGACGACGAGGGCCTGTTTATAGTTCGCGTTGTTGCCCGGGCATTGCACGGTAAAGACGACGAAACCCGCGAAGAGCCGCCGCGTCGCGAATCCCGGCCCCTGGTCCGCACACCACGTCGCTTCGCGAACCGGCGCCGGCAGCGTGTCGAGCGCCGTCGAGCCATCCTGCGCGCGCGACGCGATGGTCGTGGCGACAACCGCGCAAAGGGCAATCGCGGCGCGTCTCACCGGCTGACGCTGACGTAGCCCCGCGTCTTGTCGTTGTTGTCCGAGTCGATGGTGTTCATCGCCCCGAACAGCGCCGCCGCCTCGACCCATACCGGCGGGTACTTGTAGCGGGAAACGTCGAGGATCAGGAACCGGTCGGTGTCGGCGTCATAGGCGCCGAGCGGCGAGATATGGCCGCCGGCCTCCTGGCCGATCGCCTTGCGCAGGTAGTTCACCAGGATGAAGTGGTCGTTGTCCTCGAGCTCGGCGATCGCCGTCTTGCGAAAGGTGTCGAGATCGGAATCGCCGGCGTGAACCACCGTGACCTTGAGGTCGTGCGCCGCCAGCATGCCGCCGAGTTCGTCGAGGGTCATGCCATAGGGAGGGCTCAGGATCGCTTTGGCCGACTTCACCGCATCGGTCGCCGGGGTGAAGATATTCTCCTGGTCGAACATCCCGAGCCCCGTCGTCATGTCCGAGGCCGGGCGCGGCACGTCCAGCGCATTGAGCACCATGGCGATCGTCGCCGGTCCGCAATAGGCGGGATTGATCTGCGTGGTGAAATGGATGCTGAGCGGAAAGTAGTCGTTTCTTGCTTCCGCGCCGAAGAGCAGAGCCTCGCCCTCCGGCGTGGTGAGACCGATGACGCTGGCCGGCAGCGGCAGCGTTTCCGCCTGCGCCCCGGACAGGCCGGCCACCATCGCCGCCGCAACGATCAACGTTATCCGCCGCATGAAATCCACCCTTTAAGATTTGAGCCCAGGCCGATCGCTTCCCGAACCGGTCAAACCTAGCATGCAGGGTGTCCACGCGCCCCACAAAAATCCTGAGCGCAGGCGAAAGGGAGGCCGATGCGGCCTCCCTTGGGCGACTTGTCTGGAAGCGTCGCCTACTTGCCGCGGAGCGTGTCCTTGAGGCCGCCTACGGCGCTCTGGACCTTGCCCTTGGCCTTGTCCGCGGCGCCTTCCGACTGCAGCTTGGCATCGCCGGTCACCTTGCCGGCGGTCTCTTTGATCGAGCCTTTCGCCTGATTGAGCGAACCCTTGACCCTGTCCTTGTCCATGTCGTGTCTCCTGCGGTCTGGTTTGACCGGTGCATATAAACTCGGCAAGGCCCCGCCGGTTCCGTCCCCGACCGCACTCCCAGCCCCGCCGTTCACCCCTGCGACCACCGGTCGCATTTTCCTTCGCAACAAGGGCAATCCGCTAACCTTGACCTGCTAGGGCTCGATCCCTGGTGCATCCGCGCCTGAGGAGTCTGCCCCATGGCCACGCAGCCCGCCTACCCGCCGACCGACGACGGACAGTGGGATTTTCTCGAGGGCACCTACTGGTATGTCCCGACGCCCTATTTGCCGGCGGTGGTCCTCGTCAATACCGACCCGTCCCAGACCGGGATGATCGTCGACCAGACGCTCTGGCACATCGAGAAGGTCGAAAACGGCAACGTCATCGGCGAGGTCGCGGCGACCTTCGGCGATGGCTGGGGCTACTCGACCCTGGTCGGCTCGATCACGCCGAGCGGCGCGGTGTCGTTCGGCTTTACGCCGAGCGATCCGTCGTCGGACCTGACCATCGGCAAGGGCACCATGGTATGGGCCGACGGGGCGTGGTTCTTCGAGATGCAGATGACCACCGGTTCCGGCGTGGCCAACATCACCCACTGGGCCTACATGGGCGAGGTATCGCCCGGCGACAGCGCCTGGGACTCGCTGCCGGGTTATCCCGATGCCGGCGTCGCGGCGGCCTTCGATGACGACCCCACCAATGACAGCGGCGCCGCCGATCCGCTGCCGCTGACCTTCGGCACCGATGGTCCCGACATCATGACGGCCGCCGCCGGCAGCACCGGCGTCCTGTTCTTCGGCGAAAGCGGCGGCGACACGTTGACCGGAAGCAGCGCGATCGACGGGCTTGTCGGCGGCGCCGGCAAGGACACGATCACCGGCAAGGGCGGAGCCGACGACATCTACGGCGAGTCCGGCGCCGACGTCCTGAAGGGCGGCAACGGCGACGACGCCATCGACGGCGGAAAAGGCAGCGATGTCCTCAAGGGCGGCGGCGGCAGCGACCTGCTCCACGGCGGCAACGGCGCCGACCGGTTCAAGGTCACCTCGGTCGACCAGTCGCCCCCCTCCGCGCCCGATACCATCGTCGATTTCGGCAACGGCGACGACCGCATCGACCTGCGCAAGATCGACGCGAAACCCGACACGAAGGGCGACGATGCGTTCAGGTTCATCGGCGAACACGCCTTCACCGGGCACGAAGGCCAGCTCCGCTACGAACATACCGGCGGCGACACGATCGTCTACGGCGACACCAACGGCGACGCGGTCGCCGACCTCGCCATCATCCTCACCGGCAGCCACGACCTCTCGGCGTCCGACTTCCTTCTCTAGGGATCTCCGGCCCGGTCCGCCGTCAGGAGGGCTCGCCGAAATGCCGGCGCATAACCTTTGAAAGATTGTCGCGCGAGCGGTCGAATTTGCTCCAGAATCCCGGATCGACGATCTGGTCGAGATCGCCCTGCCGCTTCTGGAGCAGGGCTGCCAGGCGATCGTAGAGCCTCGGCGCCGCGGCAAGGATCGGCTGCAGCATCGACTTGGTGATTTCGACCGCGGCAACGCGGTCCCCGGCGGTGACCGTGCCAAGCCGCGGCAGCCCGGTCAGCACCGAGATTTCACCGAACACGGTTCCCGGCGTCAGCGTCGCCACCGAGCGGTCGCCGGCCCCGTCGTGGATCGTCACCATGACCTTGCCGCTGACGACCACATACATCGACTCGCCGGACTCGTGCTCGCGGATGATGGTCGATCCGGGCTCGTATTCGACGACACGGGCCTCGGCGGCCAGGGCGTCGAGTTGCTCTCGCTCGAGGGCCTCGGCGAACAGTGGCGTTCTGATGAGGATTTCGCGGACATCCATGGCCATCTCCCGTTTCGCCGAATCTTCCGGGGGCGGGCCAGTTCGTCAAGTCACGGCGCCCGGGCGATGCTCACGCCGCCAGCGCATTGAGCCGGACAACGCGGGCCGCGCCGCGCATCGCCGGCGGCACGACGGCCAGCACGTCAATCCTGTCCGACGCGTCGACGACCATCGAACCGGTGACGACACCGCCCTTGCGGCGCCAGTCGGCGTGGGTGGCGAAATGGGAACCGATGGTGCGGACGGCGCTGGCGATCTGCGCCATGGCGCCGCGTTCCGGCAAGAACACTTCCACGAGATATTCGGCCATCGTCTGGATCTCCTTCTGTCCAATGACGTCTGTGATGGTTGTCAGGTCCGGGCGACCGCCGCCCGGCGATCGCGGATTTCGCGGCCCAGCATGACGGCGGCGATGGCCGCCGAAACGATGCCGCCGATCAGCGCCGGCGCAGAGCCGACCATGATGTCGTAGCCCATGCCGAAGGGCGCGGCCGCGAGCAGCAGGATCCGCAAGCGCAAGGTGTCGCCCTGCATGCGCCCGATCATGATCAGGCTGACGGCCGCCAGCGCGAAAAGCGAGGCGACTCCGCACCAGGTCGCGGCGCAGATGACCGCGACGGCCGGCAGGAAGACGAGGCCGGCCCACCGCATGAAGGGCCGGTCGCCGACGAAGAGCGTGAGCGCGGTCTGCGTCGCCCCGAGGGCGGCAACGCCGGCGCCGCTCCAGGCACCCATCAGGGCGTATTGGGCGCTGTAGTCGGCGCCGATGCCGAACTGCGCCGTCATGATCGCGCGGCGGGCCCGGAAGACCGGCCAGATGAGCTGGCAGAACAGGCCGATCGCACCAAAGGTGACCGCCAGGGGGTTGCTCTCAATCGTCTCGAAAAAGGCGCTCATCGCCCGCACTCCTGATCACGTCGCGTTCTCGCGACAAACCATACCGACTAGTTGGTATGTAAATACCGACCGGTCGGTTTTGCGTCAACGGGGAGGCTGTGATCAGGGTCACACCTGTCGGGAAGCGACTGGATTTGTTGAGTTTTGACGGAAAACTTGCGATTCCGGTCTGAGCGGCCCATATTACAGACCGGTTGGTATGGCAAAGGGGATTCTGAGATGTCGGGCAAGGGCGAAGAGACGCGCAACCGCATCCTCGCGGCGGCCGAAACCCAGGTCATGAGGAACGGCTTCGCCGGGACCTCGATCGACGACATTCTCAAGTCGGCGGGGCTGACCAAGGGCGCCTTCTTCCACCACTTCAAGGGCAAGGCGGATCTGGCGCGGCAACTGGTCGAGTGGCACGCCCGTCGCGATCTGGCGATGTTCGAGGGCTTCGCCGACGATGCCGCGACCCGCAGCGATGATCCACTCGAACAGGTGATGGTCTTCCTCGAGGCGTTCGAGGATTACGCCACACTGTCGAGCGACCGTTCACCCGGCTGCATGTACGCGGTCTACACCTACGAGAGCATGCAGTTCGATCCCGCGGTCCGCGATATCGTCGCCGATATCCTGCGTCAGTGGACGTCGATATATGTGCGCCTGTTCCAGGAGGTGATCGACCGTTCTCCGCCGGCGCTGCCGGTCACGGCGCGCCAGCTTGCCGAAACGATCGTCTCGATCATCGAGGGCGGATTGGTACTGCAGCGCGCCTATGGCGACGCCGGGCTGACCGCGCGCCAGTCGGAACAGTTCCGCAACTACCTGACGCTCCTCTTCACCCGCGACGATGGCCAGCCAGCAAAGAAGAAACCTGCCGCAGGCAAGCGGCGCGCCCGGGTCACCGAGGACGCATAGGCCGCGGGAGATCGAACCCGGCGCGCCATCCCGGACGCGAACGTGGTCTGTCGTCGCGGCGTCGGTTTCCTGTGACGGAGGTCACTGCACTGCGCATGATGCAGGCGTATCGGCGCGCCGAACAGCCCCGGGAACAGCGCCATGGTTCACGTCATCCATCCCGCCGACCAGACCCGCTCCAGAAAACGGCACGGTCGCCTTCGAGGGTCGCCCTTACGGTGGCGGCGTCTCGATCTTCCTGGTCGACGCCGCGCCCGGCGAAGGCCCGGCGCTGCATGTCCACCCCTATTCGGAAACCTGGGTGATCCGCGCCGGTAAGGCAGCGATGACCGTCGACGGCACGAAGATCGTCGCCGAGGCCGGCGATATCGTCGTCATCCCGCCTGAGACGCCGCATCGCTTCGAGAGCCTCGGCCCGGAACGACTGGAGATCACCTGCATCCACGCCTCGGATCATTTCATCCAGGAGTGGGTGGCGGAGGCCGAAGAGCCGGCCTGAGGGGCTGAAAACGCGGGGGAGGACGGCATGCCGGCCGAGCGAGCCAACCGACGCAAGTGGTGGATCCTGGCGGCGATGGGCGCCATCCTCGGCGTCATCCTGCTCGACGAGACCGTTGTCGGCGTCGCCCTTCCGACCATCCAGATCGATCTTGCGATGTCCGAGGTCGGCTCGCACTGGGTGGTCAATATCTACATGCTGGCGCTCGCCGCCCTCGCCGCCGCCGCCGGCAAGTTCGGCGACATCGTCGGCCATCGCACCCTGATGATCACCGGCCTGCTGGTCTTCGGCCTCGCCTCCCTCGCCTGCGGCTTTGCCGACAGCGGCGCCTTCCTCATCGCCGCGCGCGGCATTCAGGGCATCGGCGCCGCGATCATCTTTCCGTCGTCGCTGGCGATGATCACGATCGTCTTCCCGGACAATCAGCGCGGCATGGCGCTCGGAGTCTACGGCGCGATCGGCACCACCTTCCTCGCGCTCGGCCCCTTCGTCGGCGGCCTGCTGACCGACCTTGCCTCGTGGCGCTGGATCTTCTGGATCAACCCGCCGATCGTCGTCCTCGTCGCGCTGGTCGTCGCGGTGAAATGGAACGAAGCGGATGCGCCGCCGACCCGCGAACCGTTTGACAAGGCCGGTCTCCTCGCGCTGATCGGTGGGCTGTCGGCCCTCGTCTTCGGTCTGATGCAGGGGCCCGACTGGGGCTGGTCCGACCCGGCGATCGTCGCGTCCCTCGTCGCCGGCATCGTGCTGCTCGCCGGCTTCGTCTTCATCGAGCTGCGCCGACGATCCGCGCCGCTGATCGAGGTCGCCCTCTTCCGCAACCCGACCTTTTCGGCCTGCAACCTCGTCATCTTTCTCGCCCAGTACAGCAAGATGGCGGTCTTCGTCTTCGGCGCGCTCTACCTCCAGGACATCCTCAAGCTCTCGGCCCTCGAGGCGGGGCTCGCGCTGCTGCCGACGGTCGCGCCGCAGGTC
Source organism: uncultured Alphaproteobacteria bacterium (assembly GCA_963812275.1). GTDB lineage: Bacteria > Pseudomonadota > Alphaproteobacteria > Rhizobiales > Kaistiaceae > Bauldia. Next base: position 789,335 of record CAWEUQ010000004.1, read on the forward strand.
GTCACCGCGCCACTGGCCGGCAGGATCACCGACCGCTACGGCGAACGCTGGCCGTCAATCGCCGGCGTCCTCGCCATCCTCGCCGGGACGCTGTGGATCGCCATCACGACCTATGCCGACAATTACGCCCTGATGTTTCCGGGCCTGCTTTTCTGGGGCCTGTCGATGTCCTTCCTGTTCCTGCCGCCGCAGCGCGCCGTCATGAACGCCGTTGCCCCGAGCCAGCAGGGTCAGGCCGGCGGCATCGCCATGTCGGCGCAGCTTCTCGGCGCCGCGCTCGGCATGGCCGTCTGCAGCACATTGTTCAACACCACCAACAGCTTCGCCGTTGTCTTCCTCGCCAACGCCGCCCTCGCCGCGGTCGTGCTGGTCGTCGCCCTCCTCGCCATCGAACGCACGGCCCCGAAGCCGGCGACTGCGAGCTGACGGGCGGTTACGCGGGCAGCGATGGCGGATTCCATTCTCCGCGGGTCCGGCCATGCGGCCCCGCAGATTTCCGGGTAAATCCAGCATGAGCCGTTAATCATTTGGGCATAGCTTTCGGTTGTGTGCCCCGACCGCGGAGGCATGGGCCCTGCATTGCAAGGGAAGCTCGATGCCAGACCTCCAGCCGCAATCCACGGACCCGATCAGCGACGTCGATGTACGGGCGACGGTGGAAGCTTATCTGGCGCAGATGGAAGGTCGCTACCGCGGGCTCCTCGAAGCGGCGCCGGACGCGATGGTGGTGGTGAACGAGGAAGGCGAGATCGTTCTCGTCAATCTCCAGGCCGAGAAGCGGTTCGGCTATTCCCGCGACGAACTCCTCGGCCAGAAGGTCACCAACATCATCCCGAAGGGCTTCGCCGAGCGGCTGATCACCGACAGCACGCGCACCAGCGGCCGAGGCGCTGGCGCAGCAGATCGGCACCGGCATCGAACTCACGGCGCGCCGCAAGGATGGCAGCGAATTTCCGATCGAGATCATGCTGAGCCCGCTGGAGAGCGCCGACGGCGTCCTGGTCACCGCTGCGATCCGCGACATCAGCGTCCGCAAGGAGGCCGAAGATCATCTGGCGCAGATGGAGGCTCGTTACCGCGGGCTCCTGGAAGCGGCGCCGGACGCGATGGTGGTGGTGGACGAGGATGGCGAGATCGTCCTCCTCAATCTCCAGGCCGAGAAGCAGTTCGGCTATCCCCGCGACGAACTCCTCGGCCAGAAGGTCACCAACATCATCCCGGAAGGCTTCGCCGAGCGGCTGATCGCCGACAGCACGCGCACGAGGGCCGAGGCGCTGGCGCAGCAGATCGGCACCGGCATCGAGCTTGCGGCGCGCCGCAAGGATGGCAGCGAATTTCCGATCGAGATCATGCTGAGCCCGCTGGAGAGCGCCGACGGCGTTCTGGTCACTGCTGCGATCCGCAACATCAGCCCGCGCCGGAAGGCAGAGGCGGCCGCCCGGTCGATGACGTTGCAGATCGCCCATTCGGCCCAGCACGATGTCCTCACCGGCTTGCCGAACCGGCTGTTGCTCAACGATCGCGTCGGCCAGGCGATCGCGCTCGCGCAACGCCACGGCGCCAAGGTCGCGGTCCTCTTCCTCGACGTCGACGGCTTCAAGCACATCAACGATTCGCTCGGACACCCGACCGGCGACAAGCTTCTTCAGTCCATCGCCGCGCGTCTGCTCGGCTGCGTCCAGGCCTCCGACACCGTGAGCCGCCAGGGCGGCGATGAATTCGTCGTCCTTTCCTCGGAGATCGACCAGGACGACGACGCCGCGGTTCTTGCGCGCCGGATGCTGATCGAGGTGATGCGAACGCACATCATCGACCAGAGGGATCTGCATATCACCGCGCAGCATCGGCATCAGCGTCTACCCCGACGACGGCGAAGATGCCGAGACGCTTCTCAAGAACGCCGACACCGCGATGTATCAGGCCAAGGCGAAGGGTCGCCAGAGGTACCAGTTCTTCATGCCGGCCATGAACGTGCGCGCGGTCGAGCGGCAATCCATCGAGGAGGACCTGCGCCGCGCCCTGGAGCGACAGGAACTGCTCCTCCACTACCAGCCGAAGGTCGAACTGAGCAGCCGCAGGATTACCGGCGCGGAAGCGCTGATCCGCTGGAATCACCCGACCCGCGGCCTCGTCCCGCCGTTGCAGTTCATCTCGATCGCCGAGGATTGCGGCCTGATCCAGGCGATCGGCGCCTGGGTGCTGCGCGAGGCCTGCAGGCAGACATGCGCATGGGCCGAGGCGGGGCTGCCAACGCTGACAATGGCCGTCAACGTCTCGGCGATGGAGTTCCGCAAGGACACCTTTCTCGATGGCGTCTTCAGGACCCTCGACGAAACCGGGCTCGATCCCCACCGACTCGAGCTCGAGCTCACCGAGAGCGTGCTCGTCAAGCGAGCCAAATCCGCCGCGTCCATTCTCCGGGTGCTGAGGGAAACCGGGGTGCAGGTGGCGATCGACGATTTCGGCACCGGCTATTCCAGCCTGAGCTACCTGCGCAAGTTCCCCGTCGACGCCCTCAAGATCGACCAGAGCTTCGTCCGCCAGATCACCACCGGCGGCGACGACACGATCATCGTCACCGCCATCATCGCCCTCGCCCACAGCCTCGGGCTGCGGGTCATCGCCGAGGGGGTGGAAACCGCCGAGGAACTGGCATTCCTCGGCGCGCATCTCTGCGAAGAGGTGCAAGGCTACTATTTCAGCCGCCCGGTGCCGCCGGACCAGTTCGCCGAACTGCTCAGGACCGGCATATCGGAACCCGCCATCCTCGACGAACGCGCCGCCGCGACAGCGGCGTAGACTGCTGGCCCAACCAGCCCTCGTTCATCCCCCTGCGGCTCCGGTCGCCGCCGCGGCGTCAACGACGGGAGGCACCGTGGATGCTGATCCCGTAGCCCAGCCAGAACAGCCATGAGGCGGCGGTGATGATTGCGACGGTCTGGGGAATCCAGAACGCCGCGACGGCGCCGATCGCATAGAGCACGAAGGCGAAATATCCGTTTCGCGTGTTCGCCCGCATGATCGCGGCCGACTGGTCGTCCCTGACCAACCGGCCCTTGAGCGCGGCGCGGCCGATCAGGACCCAGGCGATCGCCTGGAGGGCGATGACGGAATTGTAGAGAACCACCGCCGGCGCCGCGTGGTCGGTCACGATATATTCGCCGATCAGGTCGGTCGGAAACGGGATGAAGGCGACCGTCAGCAGCAGCAGGCCGTTGGCATAGATGAACGCCGGCGACGATCCCGCCACCAGCTTCAGCGCCGCGTGGTGGTTCATCCAGGTGATGAAGATGACGACGAAGCTCAGCAGGAAGGCGAGGATCGACGGCAGGATGTCGTAGAGCGCTTCCCAGAACGCCGCGGTCGTGTCGATCTCGCGCCCCGCCGGCAGCGCGACCTCGATCACCAGCAGCGTCAGGGCAATGGCAAACACCCCGTCACAAAACGCCTCAAGTCGCGCATTGGGGTTCTCGGCCATGGCCGGCGAAACATACACGAAACCCGGGTGGCAGCCAGTGCCGGGGCGTGCCGATATCGGACCTCGCGCGTGAGGCGAGATCGAAGCGGCATGGGCTGCGCGCCGCCGCACGCCCCTCTTCTCCGTACTACCGCCGCCCCTTCTTCCCCGCATGGCTCCCCGCCCGTCCGCCGATCGAGCGCGGCTTCTGGCGGCGGCGCCTTGCCGAGCGGCACCTCGGTGTCGGTGCCGGGCCCATGTAGTCGAGCGACGGCTTGTGCGGCCGGCTCGCCAGCGGCACTTCCGTCCGCCGCACCGTCATCTCGTCGAGGGTATTCTTCCGCGGACGATTCACTTGCTTCCCTGTCGCGGCTCCGCCGCTCCTCGCCTCTTCTGATCCATTCCCGGTCGCGCGTCCCGCGCTCCTCGCCTCGGGCCGCCCCATCCCCCGGTCGGTCTCGCCGCCGACCGCGAGGTCGAGCGTTTCGAGCCGCTTGATCTCGTCGCGGAGCCGCGCCGCCTCCTCGAATTCGAGGTCGGCGGCGGCGTCGCGCATCCGCTTTTCGAGGTCGGCGATGGTGGCCTTGAGGTTGTGGCCGATGAAGGCGCCCTCGTCCTCGCCGAGCCCGGTCGAGATGGTGACGTGGTCCTGCTCGTAGACGCTCGACAGAATGTCGCCGATCGATTTCTTGATGCTCTCCGGCGTGATGCCGTGCTCGGTGTTGTAGGCCGTCTGCCGCTCGCGCCGCCGCGTCGTCTCGGCCATCGCCCGCTCCATCGAGCCGGTGATCTTGTCGGCGTAGAGGATGACCTTGCCGTCGAGGTTGCGGGCGGCGCGGCCGATGGTCTGGACCAGCGAGGTCTCCGAGCGGAGGAACCCTTCCTTGTCGGCGTCGAGGATCGCCACCAGCGCGCATTCGGGAATGTCGAGCCCCTCGCGCAACAGGTTGATGCCGACCAGCACGTCGAAGGCGCCGAGCCGCAGGTCGCGGATGATCTCGATCCGCTCCAGCGTCTCGACGTCGGAATGCATGTAGCGCACCCGCACCCCCTGCTCGTGCAGGTATTCGGTCAGGTCCTCGGCCATCCGCTTGGTCAGCACCGTGACCAGCGCCCGGTAGCCCTTGAGCGCCACCTCCTTGACCTCGCCGAGCAGGTCGTCGACCTGGGCCTTGGCCGGCCGCACCTCGACCGGCGGGTCGATCAGCCCGGTCGGCCGGATCACCTGCTCGGTGAAGACGCCGCCGGTGCGGTCGAGCTCCCAGCCGCCCGGCGTCGCCGAGATGTAGAGCGACTGCGGCCGCATCAGGTCCCATTCCTCGAAGCGCAGCGGCCGGTTGTCCATGCAGGAGGGCAGCCGGAAGCCGTATTCGGCCAGCGTCGCCTTGCGGCGGAAGTCGCCGCGATACATGCCGCCGAGCTGCGGGATGGTGACGTGGCTCTCGTCGGCGAAGACCAGCGCGTTGTCGGGCAGGTATTCGAACAGCGTCGGCGGCGGCTCGCCGGGCTTGCGGCCGGTGAGGTAGCGCGAATAATTCTCGATGCCGGCGCAGGCGCCGGTCGCCTCGATCATCTCGAGGTCGAAGCGGGTGCGCTGTTCCAGCCGCTGCGCCTCGAGCAGCCGCCCGGCCCGGGTCAGCTCCTCCAGCCGCCCCTTCAGCTCCTCGCGGATGCCCTTGACCGCCTGGGCCAGCGTCGGCCGCGGCGTCACGTAATGCGAGTTGGCGTAGACCTTGACCGTCTTCAGCTCGCCCTGCTTCTGGCCGGTCAGCGGGTCGAATTCGGTGATCGCCTCGATCTCGTCGCCGAACAGCGAGATCCGCCAGGCGTGGTCGGCCAGATGCGCCGGAAACAGCTCGATCGTGTCGCCGCGCACCCGGAAGGTGCCGCGCCGGAAGTCGGTGTCGGAGCGCTTGTATTGCAGCGCCACCAGGTCGGCGATCAGCTGGCGCTGGTCGATCCGCTCGCCGAGCGTGATGGCGAAGGTCATCGCCGTATAGGTCTCGACCGAGCCGATGCCGTAGATGCAGGACACCGAGGCGACGATGATCACGTCGTCGCGTTCGAGCAGCGAGCGCGTCGCCGAGTGGCGCATCCGGTCGATCTGCTCGTTGATCGAGGATTCCTTCTCGATATAGGTGTCGGTGCGCGGGACGTAGGCCTCCGGCTGGTAGTAGTCGTAGTAGGAGACGAAATACTCGACCGCGTTGTCCGGGAAGAACGACTTGAACTCGCCATAGAGCTGGGCGGCCAGCGTCTTGTTCGGCGCCAGGATCAGCGCCGGCCGCTGCGTCGCCTCGATGATCTTGGCCATCGTGTAGGTCTTGCCCGAGCCGGTGACGCCGAGCAGCACCTGGTCGCGCTCCTGCGCCGTCGACCCCGGCTGACCAGCTCGGCGATCGCCTGCGGCTGGTCGCCCTTCGGCTCGAACTCGGAGATGATCCGGAGCGGAATCCCGCCCTCGGATTTCTCCGGCCGCGGCGGCCGGTGCGGCGCCCAGGTCTTGTCGCGGAATTCCGGCCGGCCGCTCTCGATCAGGTTCGACAGCGCCTGCACGGTGGCGGTCACCGCATCGGCCGACAGCGTCTCGTCGCCCGCCACAGCGCGCGAGCCCGCCTTGCCGGCCGGCGCCGGCTGCGGCCGGGTCGCGGCGAGGAAGGCCTCGGCGTCCTCGAGATTCATGTCGATGCCGGGCACCGGGTTGAGCCCGGCGGCGGCGCGCTCCTTGGCCGTCCCCAGCCCGCCCATCGACGTGCCGCGGGCAGTCTTGAGCGCCTTCTGCGGCGCTTCGGCGAATCCGGTCTTCTTCTTCGGCGGCATGGTGCGAATATGGGGGATGACCCGGCCAAAGGCGAGGCCTCGTGGCACCCGTTCAAGCGCGACTTCCTGACACCCGCGTGTCAGCACCCTTGATGATCAGCGTGGGGGCCAAAAATCGGACCGGCCCACCTCCCGGCGCACGACTATTTTACAATTTGGGATAGTGGCAAGGACAGTAAAGCTCATTAACGTGTAGTGCGACGTGATGCAACGCGTCGGCAAAAGGCTTTGGAGGAACACGATGAATAACATCAGCGCGGCTCCCGATCTCGATTTCAAGGCAGCAGCCCACGATTTCATGGAGACATTTTTCCTGTCGGACGACCTTCAGGAGAAACTCGCCAAGCGCCTCAACGCCCTGATCAACCTGCCTTTCCTTTCGGAGAAACGGGAAGGCCAGATCATCCTCAAGGTGATCCAGAGCCTCGACCGCAACACCTTCAAATTCATACCGAAGGAAATTCTCGCGGCGGCACTCGATCGCAACCTGAGCGTTCCCGGCGAATTTATCGATGCTCTTCGCGCAAACCTGCCTGAGATGCTCGGCCAGCTGATCCCGTTCCCGTTTCTACCGCCCGCCCTCAAGTCGATCCTGATCGCCCGCTTCGCCGGCATCATCGTCGACGCACTGAAGCCCGGCCACTCGTTGCAGGACCTGCTCGACGGGGGGTAATCCGCGCGGAAGGCGTGACGTGAAATACGTGAAGCACTAACCGTCCGCCCCGAGGGTGAACGGCACAGGCCGTTTGTCGTCGTTCCTCCGGTCGCTCTTCTCCTGCTGGTAACGCCGCATCGGAGCCGGGTCTATCGCGGAATGCGCGACAGGGACCAGCCAAGCACCGCCGCGACCGCCGCCTGCCAGCCGCAGAACAGAATCCAGCTTTGCAGCCTGTCGATATCGCCCCGGTGGCTGACGAAGACCAGACACCCGAAGACGGTTCCGGTCACGATCACCGACAGGAGCACGTCGATGCGTCCCAGCCGCCGCGCGGCAAGCGCGGCGCCGACCCAGGTCGAGGCCGCGCCGACGGCGCCGCAAACCGCCCCGATCGCGACGCCGGCAATCGTCGTGATCTTGCGCAGTCCATCCGAGCCGTCGTTCGGAACGTCGATGTCGGCCAGCGTCAGATAGAGGTTGATGGCGAGCAGCCAGCCGATGAAGACCCCGAGCAGGACGACCAGCAGCCGGCCGATCGGCGGGCGCTCGAAATAGGCCACCAGACCGGCAAGGCCGATCCCGAAAAAGACCGGCGCGCCGAGCGGCGCGGCAACCGGATAATGGATGACATAGCCGGCCGACATCCGGCTCGGCCGGGATGGCGTCGAGGGGAAGCGGCACGAAGCTCGTCAGCAGCCCCGTGACGACGCCCATCGCAATCGCCACCGGCACGATCCGGGCGGCAGGTGGCGGGCGCGCCATCGCCGCGACGGCGGAACTGACTTCCGCGGCGGCGTTGCCGGCCGGCTGAAGAATGTTGACGCTCTTGAGGAAGCTCGGGATCGCCCCGAGTTCGGTTTCAGCGATCATCACCGGCAGCACGTATCCGTCGGCCTTGCGCCATCGCCGCCGGGCGAACTCGACCTCGGTCAGGGTGAAGCGGCCGGGATCGACCGCTTCCGGACTGATCAGAAAGACGAAGAGATCGGCCTTGGCGACCGCGATCTCGATCTGCTCGTCGAAGCTGCGACCCGGCGGCAGGTCGTCGCGATCGAGAAAGACCTCGAAGCCGCGGTCGCGCAGCGAGAAGGCGATCGGCTCGGCGACCGCCCTGCGTTCCGACGCATAGGAAAGGAAGATCTTCATCAAAGGACCCCACCGTCGCTTCCCTTGTTCCGATGGTGGCAGGTTGACCGGCCAGGCTCAAGCCTTGCGGCGACCTCAAGCCCGGCGGAGCGAACGAAAAAGGGCGTCGGCGCGGCCGGCGGCGGCGCGTTTCAGCCTGCCGGATCGCCGCGGACGGCCCCGAGGTGGGAAGTGAATGGCGATCTGTTATCCTCCACCGCTGCGGATTGAGAATCGCCGGGGGCCGCCATGATCATCGACGGTGTGATGCTTCTGTGGTTCGGGCTGACGGCGTTGTCGGTCCTGTTCGTCGCCATCGACATCCGCACCACGCCGGAAAGCGTGGTGATGAAGTGGGGCTTCGTCCTCTTCACCCTCTATGCCGGGCCTTTCGGCGCCTTCCTCTACGTCCTCGGCTGCCGCGAGCCGTTGCCCGGAACGCACGAGCAATATGTCTCGGCGCGCTGGCGACAGGTTCTCGGCTCGACCATGCATTGCGTCGCCGGCGACGGCATCGGCATCCTCGTCGGCGCGGTGATCGGCGCGGTCGTCGCCCTGCCGATCATCGTCGACCTTGGCCTCGAATACGCTCCTCGGCTTCGGCTTCGGCTGGACGATCTTCCAGGCGCTGTTCATGCGCGACATGGCCGGCGGCGACTACGGCAAGTCGCTGCGGATGACCTTCGCCTCGGAGCTCTTGTCGATGAACTGCCTGATGGGCGGCATGATCGTCGTCTCGACGCTGGCCTGGAAGGACAGCGCCGCCGCCCATGATCCACTCCAGCCGCTGTTCTGGTTCCGCATGTCGGTCGCCCTGATGGCCGGCTTCATCGTCGCCTATCCGATGAACTGGTGGCTGGTCGCCCACCACCTCAAGCACGGCATGACCACCGTCCGGCCGGCCCTGGCGGGCGGCAAGACAGACGGCGAGATGGCCGGCATGAAGATGGACAAGGGCGCTGGTGCCGGAGCGATGAACATGGCCGACATGAAGCCACCGGCCCCGCATCCGTCGGTGCCGGTGATGGCTGCCATCTCCTTCGTCGTCCTCGCCGCCGGCCTGTTGATTGCCTGGATCTTCGGCGGCCTGTCCTAACCGGCGGCGGGTTCGCCCGCCACCTCGACCGGCGTCACATCCGGCAAGGTCATCGTGTAGATGGCGGCGGCCGCGTTGATGACGCCCATGAACAGGATCGCCACGATGACGCCGGGGCCCTCGGCGATGAAGCCGGCCGCCAGCGCAAATCCTATGCCGATGACGCCCGCGGCCAGGTTGGCGACCGAAATGCAATAGGGCCGCTGACCGTCGGTCGTCGACCGCACGATATAGGCCGTGCTCCCGTCCAGCGACCCCTGGGTCGCAAACGCCAGCAGAAAGATCATCGCTGCGTGGGTATAGATCGACTGCACGCCGCCAAACAGATGATTGGCAAGCGCCAGAAGCGCCGCCACGCCCGCGACAGCCGCCGACAGGGAAAGCACCAGCTGGATCGATGTCTTGCTGATCCGCGGCCAGGTCAGCCCGCCCGCGATCATCCCGAGGCTGAAGGAGATCACGAAGAAACTCAGGCTCGGCGCCGTCGCGGCATGGTAGGTCGCGGCGTGAACCGCGAAAAAGGGCAAGACCATCTCGACCGACATGAGCAGGACTCGCGCCCGTACGAATCGGCGGAACCATGGAAGCCGCAGAACCAGCCGGGCGTTGCGATAGGCCGATGTCAGATATCCTTCACCACCCCCGTCCGTGCGGGACCTGCGCGGCGCCTCGCGCACCAGGAAGGCGGCCACGGCGGACAGGAACATCATCGCCACCCCCGCCCACACCAGGTGGACATGATCCCCGGCCGGCCGGTCGTCCGGTTCGAAGCCGACCATCAACTGGGAGATCAGGGTGACGACGATCACCATCGCCCCGCTGGCGGCCCCGATCGCAAACAGAAGGTTGATCCTCGGCCGGTCGCTGAGCACGCGGCCGATCAGGTCCTGGAAGGCAAGGGCGCTGAAGCCGTTGCTGAAGCCCAGCAGGACCGACGCCCCTATGAAGACGATCGGCAGGATCGCGACCGGCATGCCGCCTGTGCCGGTGGCGAGGAAAACGAAGATGATGCCGGTAAAGGCCACAGCCAGCCCGATGAGCACGTTGCCGCGCGTCGTGACCTCGACCAGCCGCGCCCCGAGAAGCTGCGCCACCAATCGCGCAACGGTGACGACCGGAGTGAACAGCCCGACGAAAACGAGGGACCCGCCGAGCGCCGTGTAAAGGAACGGCAGCACGAGCTTCTCGCTGGTCAGCTCGTTGGCGACGCGTCTTGCCACCCCCTGGACCAGCAGGGCGACGAAATTCCAGCCTTCGTTCGGCTTGCGCTCCATCGCAGTACGTCCCCCCTCGCAGGGGGACGTACCATGTCGCGACTTTGTCGGGCAAACCCGCCCAACGGCACGAAGACCACGCCACCGGCATGGCGCGCGTCAGCCCGGGCCGCGCGCCCCGCCGACCGTGTCGTGGATGAAACCGAGCTTCGCCGCGATCGCCTCGGTGATGACCGCCGGCGCCAGGTCGAGCAATCCCATCTCCCGGCTGATCTCGTTCAGCACCAGGCCGAGCGTACGATAGCGGTCGAGCATTGTTGCAAGGTCGCCGGAGGGCGCGGCATCGACGAGCCTCAGGTGGTAGGCGGTGTCGAGGATCGCCGCCATCGCCAGATAGAGCGCGAAGGTTTCCGCCCAGTCTTCCCAGGGGTGCATGGTCGCGTAGGCGCTGACGAAGGTCCGCGGCCAGTCGGGCGCCGGCCCGTTGTCGTAATAGAGCGACAGCGCCTCGTCATACCCCGGCTTCTCGTGGTCGCCGAACACCGCCTTGAAGGCGTCCTCGCGTCGGTCGCGGACCAGCAGGTCCCAGTAATAGTGCCCGATCTCGTGGCGGAAATGCCCGATCAGCGTCCGGTGCGCCTCGCCGAAATCGACCCGCAGTTTTTCGCGTTCCGCATCGTCCGCCTCGCGGATGTTGATGGTGATCTTGCCGTCGGCATGGCCGGTATAGACCCGTTCACCCTTCCCCATCGTTCGCCATAGTCCCTCGGCCGGGATGACATCGCCCTTGAAGGCGAAGGCCAGCGGCGGGTCGAAGCCGTCGGCGGCCGAACCGTAGGGCAGTCCCAGCGAATCGAGCCCGTAGATCAGCCGTCGCTTGGCCGCTTCAAGTCGCGCCCAGCGCGTCCGGTTGCCCTCCACCGAGAGGTCGGGAATCGTTTCGTTGAGCCGGCAGCAGTCGCAGAAGAGATCGTTTGCATGCGCGTCGTCGGCAACGATGCAGCGATTGCAGACGCCTTCGACGGCATAGTTCAGGCATTTCCGGACCAGCGCGCCGCAACCCGGCGAAACGCATTGAAAGACACCAGGGTCGCGTTCCTCGAGCCCGCTGATCTGCCGGCATGCCGGGCACCAGCCGACATCGCGCCCGCAGTTGCCGCAGACCGTATTCTCGAAGAACAGCGTGTTGCCGCAGACGCAGCGAAAGGTTTGCATGGACGATCCTCTGTCGGCCTGTCGTCAAATCCCGGGCCAGCCCGCATATAAGGTGTCCGGCTCGCGAATGGTCCACCCACTGGTCGCATCGCGACGTTTCCGGTAACCAGTGCCGGTCAATTCTGCATCATCGGGAAGGAAATCTCTTGATCATCGTCACCGGACATCTGCGCGTCGCCCCCGACGCCATCGAAGCCCTGCGATCCGACGCCCAGCGGACGCTCGAGGCGACCCGCAACGAAAAAGGCTGCATCCTCTACGCCTTCGCCGAGGACGTGATCGATCCCGGCCTGATCCGCATCGTCGAGCGCTGGGAGGACTGGCCGTCGCTGGAAGCTCACGGCAAGGCGCCGCACATGGACGCCTGGCGCGCGCGACTGGCCGACGTCGAGATTCTCGATCGCGAAGTGATCGCCCACGAGGCCGGCGAGGAACGCACGCTCTGAGGCCCCGGCCTCGGCCGGGATCGGAGGCGACACCGGACCAGGTATTCGCCTTCGTCCCCGGCGGGCCGGTTCAGGGCTCCAGCGTCGCCGGAGCCGTTTTGGTAGCCGCGGGTGTCGGGTGGATATCGCGGAGCCTGGTCGTATAGGCCACCGCCGCGATATTGAGCACGATCATGATCCCGATCGGCCAGGCGACACCCCGCAACTGGGCGAAGGCGCCGGCGATCCCGCCGAGGCCGACCGCCACCAGCCCGGTAATGACGCTGGACACGGCGATGCAGAACGGCCGCTCCGTGTCGCTGGTCACGCTGACCAGATAGAGCGTGCGCCCATTGAGGATGCCCTGGGCGCCGAAGGCGACCAGAACGAAGACGAAGGCGTAGATCCGGGGCGTCTGCAACGCCGGCTGCAACTCGATCGCCAGCGCCAGCACGCCGCCGAGACAGGTGACGACCGCCGCCAGCGCCAGCACGAGCCGGATCGAGGCCTCCCCGATCCGCGGCCAGGCGAAACCGCCGATCACCAGCCCCGCGCTCGAGCCGATGACGAAGGTGCTGAGTCCGGACGCATTACCGCCGTGGAAGGTCGCTGCGTGGATCGAATAGAAGGGCATGGCGAGTTCGATCGACAGGAACAGCGAACGCGCGACGACGAAGTGCTTGAACCATGGCAGGGCAAAGGCGATGCGAAAACCTGCGGCGAGTTCGGCGATCCGCCCCTTGCCGCTCGCCGCCCCCGGTTTCTCCGCCGCGGATCGCGCCTTCTCCGGCTCCCGAACGGCAAAGATCGCCGCGGCCGAAATCCCGATCAGGACGATCCCCAGCCACAGCAACTCCTGATGCGCGGCGAGCGAGGTCCCCGGCGGCAGGATGATCTGCGAGCCGAGCGCGACGACGACGGCGAAGATTCCGGCGAGGCCGGATTGCGTGAACAGCAGCCGGCTGCGATGGCTGCGCGGCAGCACGCGGCCGAGCATGTCGTTGAAGGCGAGCGTATAGACCCCGGCGCCCGCCCCGACGACCAGGGCGACGAACAGGAAGACCGGCACCAGCCAGTCGACCGGCACCGTGTTGACGGTCAGGCTGACGATGACGATTGCCATCGCGGTGGCCGCCGCGGCAGCGGCAACGAACCGCCTGTTGGATTGTGCCGCATTGATCATCGGCGCCGCGACGATCTGGATGGCGAGCTTGGCGACGGTGGCGATCGGAACCAGCAGCCCGGCGAAGAAGACCGGCGCGCCGACGGCGGTGTAGAGGAAGGGCAGGACAAGCTTTTCGCTGGTCAGTTCATAGCCGGCGCCATTGGCGACGCCCTGGCCGAGCAGCACCCTGTAGTTCCATCGCTCGCCGCGGTTTTCGCTCATGCGCCTCGCTCGATCGGGTTCGCTTCGGATCGCCGCGACGAATCCCGCCGGCGGGGGAAGGTTTATTCAGGCGTCCCCTGCGGCGCGCAGGCGACCGCGCCCCGACCGAACTGACGCGATGTCGTCCGGACCCTAGCCGCTCGCCGCCATCGCCGGCTGATGCTTGTGCTGCACCAGGGCGGTGTAGTCGTCCATCAGGTTGCGGGTGATCTCGCCGACCGTGAAGTTGTAGGGTCCGATCTCGGAGACCGGGGTCACCTCCGCCGCGGTGCCGGTGAGGAAGCACTGCTCGAAATCGGTCATCTCCTCCGGCATGATCGTCCGCTCGACGATCTCGTAGCCGCGATCCCTGGCCAGCCCGATCACCGTCCGGCGGGTGATGCCATCGAGGAAGCAGTCGGGCGTCGGCGTGTGAATGACCCCGTCCTTGACGAAGAAGATGTTGGCGCCGGTCGCCTCGGCGACGCGGCCGCGCCAGTCGAGCATCATCGCATCGGCATAGCCCTTGGCTTCCGCCGCGTGCTTCGACAAGCGTGCAGATCATGTAGAGGCCGGTCGCCTTTGCCTTGGACGGAGCCGTCGCCGGATCGGGACGACGATACTTGGCCATGTCGAGGCGAATCCCCTTCAGCCGCTCCTCGGGCTTGAAATAGGACGGCCATTCCCACACCGCGATCGAGAGATTGATCTTGGAGGCCTGCGCCGAGACGCCCATCATCTCGCTGCCCCGCCAGGCGATCGGCCGGACATAGGCGTCTTGATGGCCCTGCCGGGCGAGAAGCTCGATCGAGACCTGGTTGATCTCCTCGACCGACCACGGAATCTCGAAGCCGAGGATCTCGGCCGAGTGATGCAGCCGCCGGGTGTGTTCGTCGAGCTTGAAGATCACCCCGCCATAGGCCCGCTCGCCCTCGAAGACGCCGCTGCCGTAATGCAGGCCGTGCGACAGGACGTGAACCTTGGCGTCGGCCCACGGGACGAATTCGCCATTCATCCAGATGACACCGGGACGATCGTGAAAAGGCGCAGCCGCCATCGTTGTTTCTCCCTGGAACCGCCGCGTGAAGCGGCGCCGCTGATCCAGCCGCCGGCTCTTGATACCGTTACGGCATTTTGCGTCGCGCACCGATCGTCGATATTGTGCCGGCAGCATGCGGGCTGCAACCCAACAACCGAGCGGCGTCCGATTATTTCGTGACGACGATTGTTTCAGTAACAAGCGCAAAAAAATATGTCAACATGGCTGACGTAATTTTCAAGACTGACGATGCGGCAGATCGCCCTGCCGGTCGATCGGGCCGTTTGATCGCCGAACCCCTGTCGGTCGAGGACCGCCCGGAGATCGTGTTTGTCGAACTGCTGTTCTTCGCCTATCGCGATTTCATCTCCGATCCGGACGCGGTCCTCGGCGCCTATGGATTTGGCCGCGCCCACCACCGGGTCGTGCATTTCGTCAATCGCCACCCCGGGATTCGCGTCGCCGACCTTCTCGACATCCTCAACATCACCAAGCAGAGCCTCGGCAGGGTCCTCAAGCAATTGATCGATGGCGGCTTCATCGAGCAGGTCCAGGGGCCGCAGGACCGCCGTCAGCGCCTGCTCTACCCGACCGAGACCGGCCGGGCGCTGGCCTTGCGGCTGATGGCGCCCCAGGAGCGGCGGATCGCAGCCGCGCTCGAGGCGTTGTCCCCCGAGGAGCGCGAGGGCGCCGAACAATTCCTGCGGCGCGTCGTCGATACGGACCAGCGCGACATGGTGGCACGGCTGATCGGCTCATGAGCAACGAAGAGACCCCGGATACCGGTGCGGCGGATGCGGCGCTCGACGATTCCGCCGCCCACCTCCTCGTCATCGACGACGACAGCCGCATCCGCGACCTGTTGTCCCGCTATCTCGGCGAGCGCGGTTTTCGCGTCACCGCCGCCAGCGACGCCGGCGATGCCCGTCGCCGGCTGGCCGGTCTCGAATTCGACCTCCTCATCGTCGATGTGATGATGCCAGGCGAAAGCGGGCTGGAGCTGACCAGGAGTCTTCGCGAGACGATGGACGTCCCGATCCTGATGCTCACCGCCCGCTCCGAGATCGATGCCCGCATCCAGGGCCTCGAATTCGGCGCCGACGACTATCTCGCCAAGCCCTTCGAGCCGCGCGAACTGCTGCTCAGGATCAACAACATCCTCAAGCGCGGCCAGCCGACCGCGACGCCGCTGATCGAAGTCGTCCGCTTCGGCCCCTTCACCTTCAATCGCGAGCGGATGGAACTGCGCAAGGGCGCCGAGATCGTCCATCTCACCGATCGCGAACGGCAGATCATGGCGATCTTCGCCGCCGCGCCGGGCGATACGGTCCCGCGCGGCGACCTCGTCGCCGGTGGCGGACCGAGCGGCGAGCGAACCGTCGACGTCCAGATCAACCGCCTCCGCCGGAAAATCGAGACCGATCCGGCCAACCCGCTCTATCTTCAAACCGTGCGCGGCATAGGGTATCGGCTGACGATTGCCTTTTGAGGCATGAGGACAGCCGGAAGCGGGGATCGGCAGAGGATGACCACCACGGTCGAGACGAGCGCCCCCGCCAGACGCGGTATTCGCGGCACCTACCGGCGTTTTGCCCGCCGGCTCGGCGACGCGATGCCGAAGGGCCTCTATGCCCGCTCCCTGATCATCATCATCACCCCCGTCGTCGTCATCCAGACCGTCGTCGCCTTCGTCTTCATGGAGGAGCATTGGCAGACGGTGACGGAACGCCTGACCGCCGCCGTCGTCTCCGACATCGCCGCGATCATCGACGTTCTCGAAACCTATCCGCAGGACGCCGATTTCGACAAGCTGACGCAGATCGCCAAGGATCGCCTCAACCTGCGGATCGCTGTGCTGCCGCCCGGACCTCTGCCGCCGGCGGGGCCGAAGCCCTTCTTCTCGACCCTCGACCAGAACTTCAGCCACGAAATCACCAAGCAGATCCACCGCCCCTTCTGGATCGACACCGTCGGGCGCTCGAACCTCATCGAGATGCGCATCCAGCTCGACAATCACATCCTGCGCGTCTTCGCGCGACGCAGCCAGACCTACGCGTCCAACTCGCTGGCCTTCCTGTCGTGGATGGTCGGCATCAGCGTCGTCCTGCTCACCATCGCGATCATCTTCCTGCGCAACCAGATCCGCCCGATCCTCCGGCTCGCCGCCGCCGTCGACGACTTCGGCAAGGGCCGCGCCGTGCCGGACTTCGCGCCGCGCGGCGCCCGCGAGGTGCGCAGGGCGACGGTCGCCTTCCACGAAATGCGCGACCGTGTCGACCGCCAGATCGAGCAGCGCACCGCCATGCTCGCCGGCGTCAGCCACGATCTGCGCACCATCCTCACCCGCTTCCGGCTGCAGCTCGCCCTGATCGAGGACGACGCCGACGTCGAGCCGATGGTCAAGGACGTCGACGACATGAACCGGATGCTGGAGGGCTACCTCGCCTTCGCCCGTGGCGATGCCGGCGAGGTGACCACGGCGACGGATGTCGACATGCTGCTGCGCGAGATCGGCAACGATATCCGCGTCGCCGGCCATGAAGCCACCATCAATTTCTCCGGCGATCCGATCGTCAAGGTCCGGCCGCAGGGCTTCAAGCGCTGCCTGACCAATCTCGTCAAGAACGCCACCCGCCACGGCAAGCGGGTCATGGTCACCGGCGTCCACGACGGCGGGCTGTTGACGATCAAGGTCGACGACGACGGCCCGGGCATTCCGCTCGAGGAGCGCGAGACCGTGTTCAGGCCCTTCTATCGCGGCGACGTCGCCCGCAACATCGACCAGAGCGGGACCGGGCTAGGCCTCGCCATCGCCCGCGACATCGCCCGCAGCCACGGTGGTGACATCACCCTCGACGTCAGTCCGTTGGGCGGGCTGCGCGTCCAGGTCGTGATCCCGGCCTGACATGATGGAGCGCCGCGACGCCGCCTTGATCGCGCCCAAAATCCGGCATTCTCTCCGCGCGGGAGGGGCGAAGGTCGCAGGGCGCGGTCTTGCCACCATGCGTCCAGGCCAGGCAAGCGACGATGAATCGTAAATCCTATCTTGCAATATTCGTCGCGGCATGCGCGGCAATAGCGATCTACTTTGCGCTTTATCCGCAACCGATCCTGAATATCGTCGGGCACAAGCAGCAGAAGTCGAAGGATTACTCCAACGCCATACCGCTGAAGGTCTCCTTCAAGACAACAAAGCCGGCAAGACTGCGGATTGCCCCGGATCTGTCCTGCGAGGAGGCAACGAACGTCCACAATGCCCTGGCCGCGTACGAAGCCGTCCGGAAGCAATTGTTCGATCACGTCGATGCCGCGAAAATTCCCTATCTCGACTGCTTCCTGTCCGGCAGCGATCTCGACGGTTCCGCGGAGGATGTGCTGCAACGCTTCCTCACCGGGGTCTTCGACGCCAACGTCATGTATGGCTTCCTGAAGCAGGAGTTCGACAGGACGCTCTATCGGACCGTCCGTGAGGGCAACCTTCGTCACGGCACCCTGGCATGGGGCAGCAGCAAGTTGGGCGGTGTCGCCCTTCGCGCATACCAGACAACGGGGCAGACACGATTTGTCGACCTGTATCTCAAGTACTTCGAACACCTCATGGCGATCCGCGACAGCGTCCTCGGCTTCCACGACGACTACCACGACCGCATCATGGACTCCTGGGGATCGGCGAATCTCGGTCGCAATGCCGGCGACCCCAGCCTGTGGGTTGCCCATGTCACGCATTTTTCGCTGATCATGCTGCCGGCGACCGGCTTCGCCAGACTGATCAAGGAAGACCCGCGGCTCGCCGCATACGATCACTATGCCGACGAGATCGATTCGTTCTTCAAAAGCGCCTACCGGCAGTTTGACGTCGACCTGAAGCCGGCGGAAGGGACGGACGAGGTCTGGTACTGGCGCCCGCTCGTCGACAAGTTCGAGGCCACCAACCATATGCATCTGCAGGGGCAGGCGCTCCTCAACATGTATGCGCTGACCGGCGACGAATTCTACGCAGACCGCGTCCGCTGGATCATCCGCGTCTTCGAGAAAGGCACGAAGATCGACGACAACGGAATGATCGCCTGGAACTACTTTCCCTATTTTCAGGTAGCCGATGCCATGGGCGATTCAAACGCCCGCGGAAACTCGGAATTCGTCTGGAAAGCCGGCTTCTCGGTGCCCTTCCTCTACCAGGCGGAACATGAGGGCTTCGCGATCGATCCGAAGATCATGGCGGCGACCACCAGGACCATCCGCGACCATGTCGTCGCCAACAACGATCTCGCGCAGTCTTTTCACCCGGATGACTCCCGCTCGATTTCGGAGCGCGACAAGAAGACGGAGAACGACAATCCGACCTCGTCGATCATCGGCTTCCTGTCGGCCGCGG
Source organism: uncultured Alphaproteobacteria bacterium (assembly GCA_963812275.1). GTDB lineage: Bacteria > Pseudomonadota > Alphaproteobacteria > Rhizobiales > Kaistiaceae > Bauldia. The sequence goes on from CAWEUQ010000004.1 coordinate 808,125, forward strand.
TGGACGATCCCGCCATCGAAACGCAGATCACCAACATCATTGCGACGCGCCACGACCTTTTTCCCGACGGTTGGCTGGGTACCGGGGAAATGGCCCTCGGTTACGCGTCGAAACTGGGTGGAAAGCAAACCGGAAGCTGATCGTCGATCGTGAGAGCGCCATCCCTGGCGCGGCCGGGCTCGTGATCGCGGCGTGTTGTCGACGCTAATACAGCCGCCCGCCATTCGGCACGGCGCGGTCCGGCGCGAACAGCATCACCTCGCCGTCCTCGTCCGGAAAGCCGAGCGTCAGCACCTCCGACATGATCGGGCCGATCTGGCGCGGCGGGAAATTCACCACCGCGGCGACCTGGCGGCCGACCAGCTCGTCGAGCTTGTGGTTCTTCGTGATCTGCGCCGAGGATTTCTTGACGCCGATATCGGGTCCGAAATCGATGAAGAGCTGGAAGGCGGGCTTCCGCGCCTCGGGAAACACCCGCGCCTCGACCACCGTGCCGACCCGGATATCCACTTTCAGAAAATCGTCGAAACCGATCGTTGCCGCCGGCGCGCCGCTCATCGCCCTCTCCCCGTCTTGTCTGCGGCGCCGCCGTAGCACGGAGCGGCCCCCCGGCTCAACGCCACGCGCGGCCGCTCTTGCGGCGGATCAAACAAGGCCCGCCGGCGGCGCGCTGGGCGCGGTTCAGGCGGCCGGCGCTTCCTCGCCCGCCTGCCCACGACGGCCGCGCTCGGCCATCCGCGGCAGCAGGCCGCAGAGGTCGGACATCATCCGCATGCCACGCTCGCCGCGCCTGAGCGCCCGGTCGAGGGTCGCCATCGTCGCGCCAAGATCGGGATCGTCGTCCCTGAGCCAGGTCCGCATCGTCTCGCCGTAGACCAGTGCCAGACCACCGAGCGCGACGCGCCCGTTGAGACCGCCATGGCTCACCCCGGCGGCCGCCATGTTCCATTTCTGCGCGCGCAATGCGAGACGGCGAAGGATCGCGGCAAGCGCCGGATCGCAGCGCGCCGACCGCGCCATCCGCCGGATCGCCGGCTTGTAGGGCGCCAGCGCATCGAAGCGCCGCATCATCACCTCGAACAGCCGGTCGCGTGCCACGCTCTGCGGATCGGCCTTCCCTTCGGCGAGAACGGCGAGATCGATCCGCCGGGCAAATCCGGCGAGGATGCCGATCTTGCCGCCGTAATTTTCCCGGAGCGTCGCCAGCGAGATGCCGGCCCGTTCGGCGATGTCCTCGAATTCGATGCGGCGGATATTGCGCTCCGCGGCGAGTGCCATGAAGGCGTCGATGATCGCCTCCTTCGGGTCGGCGGCGCCGGTTGCGGCGGCCTTGCCCGATGGCGCCTTCGCGCCGCGCGTCGTGCGTTTGGTTGCTTTTGCCATCGTCTTGTCTCCTGACCGGTTTGGCCGAGGTTAGCCCCGGAGAATGGCAAGGGCGAGGCGGCAAAATAGCAGCAGCTGCTCCGCGCCGGTTCAGTCGATCTCGCCGGCCCAGCCCAATGTCGGACTGATCCAGCGAAAACTGCCCGAAGGATCGATGATACCCCCCGCAATGGTGCCGACGGATTTCTTCACCTCATCGGCGGCCCAGGCCGGTGTGTTGGACCAGAAGATCAGGAGCAATCCGTTGCCGTTGTTCCCATAGATGGAGCGGAACCAGGGTTCGGACCTTTGCATCATTTCGAGCGGCCGCGTGGTGCTGTTGCCAAGCTCACACATCGCAATCACATAGGTATTTCCCAGCGCCCCGGGCTTGCTGAAAGCGGCAAAGTGGCCTGCCGTCGGCGCAATGCGATTGTATCCTCTACGCTCCAGACCGCGCAGGATGACGTTAATGTCATTCATGGCTTCACCTCCCGGATCTCGCTGGTCCTGACGTTGGGGTGAAGCCTAGCCAGCAGCAATCTGACTGGCAAGGCAGGTGACCGGCGCTCACGTTCCTGCCGCCGGTCGGCCGGCCGCCGGAACGCCTCCATGAACCGCCATGAACGCCAGCTCACGCGTCCATGGTGGATTCAGGAAAAGGGCAGGCGCCAGCACCCGGGCCATGCCGACGGAAAAAGCGAGAGCGCGTTCAGGAACCCGAAAAAATCCGAGCGCTGCGCTGAGAGCGATCAGAAACGCGATGGCAATGTCAGGAGGTCCCGAGCCTAGCCGGACAGTTCCTCGGACCGCTTCTTCGCCGCCGCCACCGCCCGTGTCATCAGCTGCGAGAGGCCGTCCTCGGCCATCAGGACGGCGAGCGCCGCCGCCGTCGTTCCGCCGGGCGACGTGACATTCCTGCGCAGTTCCGCCGGCGGAAGCTCCGAGCGATGGAGCAGCTCGCCGGCCCCCTCGACCGTGGCGCGGGCGAGGCGATCGGCGAGGTCCGGCGACAGGCCGGCGTCGACCGCCGCGGCCGCCAGGCATTCGGCGAAGAGGAAGACATAGGCGGGGCCGGAGCCGGAAACCGCGGTGACTGCGTCGATCATTGCCTCTTCCTCAACCCAGGCGACGTCGCCAACGGCCTCGAGAAGCATGGTCACCAGGTCCCGCGCCTGCGGGCCGACGCGGTCATTGGCCACCGCGGCGGTGATGCCGCGGCCGACCTGCGCCGGCGTGTTGGGGATCGAACGGACGATCGCCGTCGGGCCGATCCCGGCCTCGAGATTGGCGAGCGTCGTACCCGCGGCGATCGAAAGCACCGTCGTCTCCGGCCCGACCAGCGAGCGGAGCGCCGGCAGCGTATCGCCCATGATCTGCGGCTTGATCGCCAGCACCACGACATCGGCGATCACGCCGGCGGGCGGCCTCGCCTCTGCGGTGATGCCGACCTTGGACAGAAGCGTCGCACAGTCGGGCGACGGCGACGGCTCGACGACGACGACGGCCTGCGGATCGAGTCCGCCATCGAGCCATCCGGCAAGCAGCGCGCTGCCCATCTTGCCGGCGCCGACAAGGACCAGCGGTCGGTTGGCGGTCGGCATCATGTCAGCCATGTCGGCGACCGGCTCACGCCTCTCCGGCGGTCTCGAAGAGCGCCCCTTCGAGCGCCTCGGCAGCGTCCTTGCCAGCCCAGACGACGAACTGGAAGGCCTGGAAGTAGCGGTCGCAAGCCTCGATCGCGGTCACCAGAAGGCGCTCGACCTGGCTCGAATTGGGTTCGGCGCCGCCCGACAGCAGCAGGGCCTGGCGGAACATGATGACGCCCTCCGCGGCCCACAGGTCGAAATGGCCGATCCACATCTGCTCGTTGACCATCGTCAGGAGCCGCATGACCTCGATCACGCGCGCATCCGGCACCTTGAGATCGAAGGCGCAGGCGAGATGGATTGCCTCCTTGTCCTCCATCCACGAGAAGGAGACGTGATAGTCCGACCAGCCGCCGGCGACGGAGACCGTGATCTCGTCGTCGCCCGCCCGTTCGAAAGACCAGTCGTTCAGCGCGGCGATGTGTTCGATGACATCGACCGGGTGGGACTGGCGCTCCTGTTCAATCTCGATGAAGGTCATACAAACCCGCGACTGTGGAAAAATGGCTAGTCAACACCGGATCACAGAAAGACACGATCCGCAAACAACAGCCGCGGTCACCGCGGTCGCTTCGATTCTACGTTAAGAATCAGTATATAGGCGCGGAACACCCGCCGCCAACAGGGGCGAGGGCCAGCCCGCTGCTTTTTCAACAGCCGAATTGCGCCAGCTGTTTTGCCGGCTCAAGTTCCAGTCGATGGCGTTTTTCTGGCGGATGGCTTGGGCTTGCTCGATATTTTGGTGGAAGCACTTCGGCTTGCTGCCGGCTTTGCAGCAGCTTTCGGGGTCTTTACTTGGGCCGTTTTCAACTGGGCTTCGAGTTCCGCGACCCGGGCCGCCAGCTTCTCGTTTTCCTCCCTCGCCTTCGACGCCATTTCGCGAATCGCGTCGAATTCGTCGCGCCGGACGAGATCGAGATCGGCGATCCAGTTCTCCGCCTGGGTGCGAAAGGCCGTCGATGCCTCGCGGCGAACGCCCTGGGCGACGTTGGCGGCATCGGTCATCAACCGCGCCAGTTCGTCGAACATGCGGTTGGAGGTCTGGGTCATTTCAATATCTCCACGCGCCGGGAAACCGGCCATCGCCCTACTATGGTGACGCGGCTGCGTGCCTGCAAGCGGCGGGTTGCGGATGGCCACGCGCGGCGGCCCGCCAACGATCGCGCCATCCTCGCCCCGATCGATGGCTGGACGATGAAAAGCGACAATTCGATACAAATGGCTCCGGCCCTGTTTTCAAATCGATAGGCCTCTTGTTTCCTCGCCGGGCATTCTCGCTCCATTTCATGGTTCCTTAAGCCGGGTAAGAGCTTCTGGACAGTCGTGTAACAACCGGATCGTGTCGAAATGGCTTTCTTCGATGCCGACACCAGACGATTTGCTCTCAGGATCGTTCTCCCGGCTGTCGTGATTTCGGTGGCGACCTTCGCGATCGTCGTCATTTCGCTCGGCGGGATGGCCGACGAGGTCAATCGCATCGAGAACACGCTGACGGCGCGATCGACGACGGCGGCGATCGCGGCCGATCTGCGGCGCTTCGGCGAATTGAACAACGACAACGCGCAATGGGACGACGCGGTCCGCAATCTCTATGGCGAGGCAAATGCCGATTGGGCGGCGGAGAATATGGCGACTTCGCTGATCTTCGACACCGTCTACCTTGTCGACGAGAGCGGCCGTGCGTTGCTCGCCTTTCGCAATGGCGAGCCGGTATCCACGCCCCCGGGCGAAGCCTTCGGGCCGTCGCTTGCGACGATGATCGCAGAGCTCCCGAATGACGGGCGGACCTACGATGTCAGGACCGGCATTGTCAGAGGTGCATGGGGGCTCGCCACCGTCGCCGTCGGTCCGGTCGTGCCCGACGGATTGAAGCAATCGCCACCGCGCTCCCGCTACCTGGTCATCGCCAGGGCCTTCGACGACGCCGCAGTGGCCCGGTTGGGAGAAGATTCCGTCGTCGCTGGACTTCACCTTGTCGCCCCGGGCGCCTCGGAGCCGCTCAAGATCGACCTCACCGACCCGAACGGCACGGTCGTCGGCGCCATCGCGTGGTCTCCCGGTTCCCTCGGCAGCCGCGCCAAGGCCGAGGTCAGCCCGATCGTCGAGGTGATGCTGGTGCTCGTCGGTCTGACGATCGCCTTTCTCATCGTCTTCGCCTATCGCGGATGGAAGGAAGTCCAGAAGCGCGAGTTTCGCCTCCAAGCCGCGTTGAACAACATGGCGCACGGGCTGTGCATGTTCGACGCCGATCTGCGCCTTGTCACCTTCAACCGGCGTTACACCGAGATCTTTGAGATTCCGCCCGAAGCGATCGCGCCGGGCATGCCGCTGTCGGAGCTGATGAGGCTCGCCCGGAACCTCATCCCCGACACGGAGGCCACGCTCGCCACCCGACGCGCCATGATCGCTGATCCGGCGGGCGGCGCCACGGTCCTCAACCTGACCGACGGCCGCATTATCGCGGTCACCTATCGCCCGATGAAAGACGGCGGTTTCGTCGCGACCTTCGAGGACGCCACCGCGCGGATTCGATCCGAGGAGCGGATCAGGTATCTGGCGCATCACGATGCGTTGACCGGGCTGCCGAACCGCGTCGCCTTCTACGAGGGGATCGAGGAAGCTCTCACCCATTTGCGCCGTTCGGAATCGATGGCGGTGCTCAGCCTCGACCTCGACCACTTCAAGAATGTCAATGACACGCTCGGTCATCCGATTGGCGATCTCCTGTTGAAGGCGGTTGCCGGGCGGATGCGCTCCTGCGTCCGCGATGAAGACATCGTCGCCCGCTTGGGCGGTGACGAATTCGCCATCGTCCAGATGTCGCAGAGCGAGCCCGAGGACATCACCGCCGTGGCGGCGCGTCTCACCGAGGTCGTCGGCTCGCCCTACGATCTCGACGGTCGGCAGGTTGTCGTCGGCGTCAGCATCGGCATCGCGCTGGCGCCCGCCGACGGCGACACGCCGGACATCGTCATGAAGAATGCGGATCTCGCCCTCTATCGCGCCAAGGCCAATGGCGGCGGCGGCTACTGCTTCTTCGAAGTCGCCATGGACGCCCGTCTCCAGGCGCGCCGCGAACTCGAACTCGAGCTTCGCAAGGCCGTCATCAACGGCGAGTTCGAGGTCTATTACCAGCCGATCATCGACGTCAAAACCGGCCAGATCACCAGCTGCGAGGCGCTGATCCGCTGGCATCATCCGGAACGCGGGGTGATCTCGCCGGCCGACTTCATCCCGATCGCCGAGGAAACCGGCCTGATCGTCCCGATCGGCGAATGGGTGCTGCGGCAGGCCTGTGCCGCGGCGGCGGGCTGGCCGACAAATGTCACCCTTGCGGTGAATATCTCCCCGGCGCAGTTCAAGAGCCGCAATCTGCTTCCCGCCGTCGTCGGTGCGTTGGCCGCCTCCGGTCTTCCCGCCACGCGCCTCGGGCTCGAAATCACCGAACTCGTGCTCATCCAGGATAACCAGGGCGCCTTCGAAATCCTCCATCGGCTTCGCGACCTCGGGATCAAGATCGGGATGGACGATTTCGGTACCGGCTATTCCTCGCTCGGTTACCTTCGCAGTTTCCCGTTCGACAAGATCAAGATCGACCAGAGCTTTATCCGCGATCTGCCGTCAAAGGAGGAAAGCGTCGCGATTGTTCGCGCCGTGGTCGGATTGAGCAGCAGCCTCGGCATGACAACGATCGCCGAGGGGGTCGAAACCGCCGAGCAACTGGAGAGCGTGACGGCCGAGGGCTGCAACGAGTTCCAGGGCTTCCTGTTCAGTCGGGCCCGGCCGGCGGGCGAGATCGCTCGCATGTTTGCCGATCTCGCCCGACCAGAGGCGGCGGTCGCCTGATCGCCGGCACCCCGGCGAGTCCCGCCTTCAGCCTTGTCCCCTGCCCCCCGGATCTCGCCACCGCCGCGGCGCAAATCCGATGGCGCGGACCGGCGGCTGCCGATAGTCTCCGCGCGCCCGTCACAACGATTTTTTCTCGGACCATCCATGGACCTGCCGGCATCAGCCCTCCCGATCGATGAACTCGCCCGGCTCTCCGGCTGCCCGAGCGAAAAGATCGCGGCCTATCGCGACCTCGGACTGCTCGCCAGCATCGCGACCGATGACGGCACCGTCACCCTCGTGCGGCTGATCGAAAGCCTCGAGACGCTCGGCCTCTCGCCGCAAATGCTGTCGACGGCGGTCGCTGGCGGCCACCTCTCGCTCGATTTCGCTCGCAACATGCTTGCCAAGCCGGTGAAGATGGTCGGCAAGACGTATGGGGAGCTCCTGTCCGAACTCGGGCTCGAGCCGTCGCTCGCACGCTGGGCCTTCGTCGCGGTGGGCCTGCCGACCCTCGACCTCGACCGGCAGGTGCGCGACGATGACGCCGTCTTCCTCACCCTCCTCGCCCGCGCCAACGCCCATGGCCTCACCCAGAAGTCGCTGTTCCGGGTCCTGCGGGTCTTCGGCCATTCGCTCCGCCGCATCGCCGAGGCGCAGCGCGACCTGTATCGTCAGGAGATCGAGGAGCCGATGCTGGAAGCCGGCGTACCGCTGGGGCGTCTGGTCGAGGAAGGCGCCGAACATCGGCGCCAGCTTCAGGAGGTCGGCTTCGAGGTCTCGCAGATCCTGCTTCGGCGCATTCTCGAGGACCTCGTCTTCGAGAACATCGCCAACCGGCTCCAGACCGGATTGACCGACCTCGGCCTCATCTCCCCGGCCGCGGCGGCGCAAAACAGCGTCGTCGTCGGCTTCGCCGACATGTCTGGCTATACCGGCTTCGTCCACGAATTCGGCGACAGCGAAGGTGCGGAGCGCGCCGGCCAGTTCGAGGAGTTGGTCCATACCATCCTCGAAGGAGGTTCCGGCCGCATCATCAAGTCGCTCGGCGACGGTCTGCTGCTCCATTTCGGCAAGCCGGAAGACGCCCTCGACGGCAGTGCCGAGATCATCCGCCAGGCGAAATCGGCGCCCCTCCTGCCGGTCCATGTCGGCCTCGCCGCCGGGCCGGTCCTCTTCCGCGACGGCGATATCTTCGGCACCACGGTCAATCGCGCCGCCCGCATCGCGGCGCAGGCCAGGCCCGGCACCATCGTCATCGACGAGGCGGTGAAGGCGCTTGCCGGCGACAGTGGCATCGATTGGGGGGTTGTCGATTTCGCCCCCCTGAAGGGCCTGCCCGACGAACGCGGCTACGTCTGGTCGCCGTAGTGGCGGCGCCTGTCGGGAGACCCACGCCGCCGATCGACGCCGGCCACCGATACGGCCGCCAACACCCTCATGCCGCCGGCTTGATGTTCTGGTTCACGCTGAAGAAATTCGCCGGGTCGTAAATGCGTTTCAATTCCGTGAGCCGTGAATAATTTCCTCCGAAGGCCGCCTGCACCATCTCCGGACCCTCGCCTTCGGAGAGATAGTTCAGGAGATAGCCACCGGTGGTGAAGGGTTGGATTGCGTCCGAGGACGCTTTCGCCCAGGCGATCTGGGCGTCGTCCTCGGCGGGGTCGGTCCATTGTGGCATGAAGCCGACCAGATAGTCGGATTCGCGCTGCGCGAAGGCATTCTCACCGACCTTGCGCCCACCGGCGCCGCCGTAGAACTCGATCAGAAGTGACGACATCGGCGAGGTCATGCCTTTCGCCCGCTCCACGATCACGTCGATCACGTCATCCGACAATCCCTTGACGAAGGCGGACTTCCAGTAGTTCCGGGTTCCCGAAGGAAAGGCGCCGTCGAGAATGGACTGCATCGCCGGGAAGGGCATGGGCTGCACCGCCTCCATCAGCGGCTCGCCGATCTTGCGAAGCGGTGCGATCGCTTTCTCTCCCGCCGACAGGTCCGCGCCGCTCCAGCAGACGATCAGCGCCGTCGCCGGCATCCCGTCCGGCGTGCAGACCAGCCCGACATAGACGGTGAGATCCTCCGGCGCCGTCTTCATGAATTCGCGATGGGCGCGCAGGACGTCGCCGGCCGCCTCGCGCGGGTAGACGATCAGCCCGCCGAGCACCGTCGAGACCGGATAGGCCTGATAGAGGAATGAAGTGACGACGCCGAAATTTCCGCCGCCGCCGCGAATCGCCCAGAACAGGTCGGCGTTCTCATCCGCGCTCGCCGTCCGCACCACGCCATCGGCCGTGACGATTTCCGCGGATATCACGTTGTCGCAGGTCGGACCGTATTTGCGCACCAGCCAGCCGACGCCGCCACCGAGCGTCAGCCCCGCCACGCCGGTCTTGGAGATCACGCCGAACGGCACGGCAAGCCCGTAGAGGTGCGTCTCGGCATCCACGTCGCCGAGGGTCGCGCCCGCCTGGACCCGGACGGTTTGCGCCGCCCGGTCGACATGGACGCCGCGCATGTGTCGACAGGTCGATGACCAGCCCGTCGTCGCACAGCGCACGGCCGCCGACATTGTGACCACCGCCGCGGATCGCCACGACGATATCGTTCTCGCGGGCGAAATTGACCGCCGCCACGACGTCCGCCGTGCCGCTGCACATCGCGATCGCGCCGGGACGCTTGTCGATGATCGCGTTCCAGATCTTGCGCGCCTCGTCGTAGGTCGCGTCCGTTGGCCGGATCAGATCGCCGCGCAAGGCCTCGGAGAATGCGGCGATCGTGTCCTCGGGCACCGGATTGCCGGCCCTGTCGCGCAACACCGTCTCGGTCATGCTTCCCTCCCTTCGATGCGGCGTCGCTACGGATTGGAAGAGGATGTCACCAACCGCGGCGGCCCCGGTTTATTATGTCCGACATTACCACAACAGGGCCCGCCCGTCGCCCATCGCTGGACGATGCCCGAACCGCCGTCATTCAGGTCTGGATCAGGATCGTCGGCGCCGTCGCCGGCATCTGGCCGCGCAGCCGGGGCCGCGGATATGGAATTCCTCTCCGCGGCTCCCGGTCCGGCGCCGCGACGCCGCTGGCGTCAAGGCGCTCGTCGACGGCGAGCCTATCCAATTCCCGGCCCGAGGCAGGCCGGAAAGATATCGGTCAGAGGATCAGCCCTGACAGGCTCTCGAGCGTCGCTCCCGCCGCGCCGGCCGGCGCCATCCAGGTCCGCTCGCCCATGACCCCGGTGACCGGCAGCCCGGAGTCGGTCTGATACTGGCGCACGACCGCCTCGGTCATCGGGCCGAACATGCCGTCGATCGCACCGGCGTAGCCGAAGCCCGTCTTGAGCACGCCCTGGAGCATGGCCACCACCGGCCCGAGGGATCCCGTATGCAGCGTCGGCGAGGCCTCGCGATAGGGGTGGACATGGCTCCATGTGATCGGGCCGACGATGCCGTCCACCACCAGCCCGTTCGCCTGCTGGAAGTCCTTCACCGCCTCATCCGTCTGCGGTCCGAAGACCCCGTCGACGCTGTCGGGTCCCAGCACCTTCGCGCGGGCGAACACCCGCTGAAGCCGCTTCACGTCGTCGCCATTGTCGCCCAGTTTGATGGTCGTCGGCATGCCGTCCTCCCCTCATCCCTCGTCCCGTGTGATCAGAAATCCTGCTCGACAAGCTTCCGCCATGTCAGCGGACCGACTATCGCGTCGGTAGCGAGATGGGCCGCTGTCTGGAACGCCAATGCGGCTTCCTTGGTCTTCGCGCCTCCCTCCCCGTCGAGATCGAGGGGCAGGATCGGCGTACCATCCTCGCCGATGTCGCCAGCGGTGAGAAAGAGATTCAGCAACGCCTGCAGCGTCCTGACGTCGTCGCCCGTGACGGGCTGCGCCCCGGCCTGCCGGAGGTCGATCGTCCTGAGACTTGCCACCACCTGTGTCATGATTTGCCGCTCCCCGTGTTTGCCGGTGGTCCCTCGGCACACCTGCGACCCGATCTGCGCACGTCCCTGCACACGTAGGGATCGGCCGCCGGCGGCGAACACTCCGGAAGCTCGATCTGCGGACCAATTTGTGGCCGGATGGAGGCGCACAGGTTGCATTTTAGGCATCCCACACACGACCGGTCCGGCATCGTCGGCCGGAATCGCCCGGCTGACCGCTTGCGCCGGCCGCGCAGCCCGGCGAAGGTGAGCCGGGTCGTCCCGAACCGGCGGCGAACGATCCGGCGAAGGGCGGGTCCTGCCCTTCGCGATCGTCTCCCGGGTCGGGACAAGGGGACACGACAAATGCGCTTCCTGCTGCCTGCCGCGATGCTGCTTGCCGCGGCGCTCCCCGCCTCCGCCGCGGACCTCCGGGTCGACCGCATCGATATCGTCGACACCGGCATCTACACCGTCGCCCTCGGCGAGGAGACCGCGGACCCGGACGCGCCGGCCGGCACCATCGCCGCGGTGACCACGGTCGAGAACACCGCGAAGACCACCACCATCGCCGCCCGCGTCGGGCTGGAATTCGGCCTGCAATACGTGGTGGTCGGCGCGCCGGCCGGCGCCGATGTCTCGCTCGACATCGTCATCACCTACCCGCCGCCCGGCCTCGTCGATCCTGAGGATCCCGAGCCGCTTCTCGAAAGCCGCTTCTCCCGCGTCAAGCCGATCGGCGACACCGTCTATCTCGGCTTCGGCTTCGAGAATGACTGGGAGATCGTCCCCGGCACCTGGACCTTCGCGATCAGCTACGACGGCCGCCAACTCGCCGAGCAGAGCTTCACCGTCACCCGGTGACGGCGAAGCCCGCCGCCGGCGATGGCCGGAACCAGCGCGCCGAGAATCTGGCCGCCGCCGATACCGCCGATAGGCCTGACGCCGGGCGCCTCGCGCCCGGCGGACCTGACTACATCTTGACGGGGCGGCGGACCGGCTGACCGGGGACGGCGCCTTCGACGAGTTCCGAGTCCTCGACCACGAAGGTGCCTCCAACGATAACGTAGGGGATGCCTGTCGATGCGAGCGCCGGTTCCGCGAAGGTGGCATTGTCGATCACCGTTGCCGGATCGAAGACGGTCAGGTCGGCGTCGGCACCGACCCGTATCCGCCCCTTGTCGCGCATCGAATCGACCGCCGTTTCCATGCGCCGGGCCGGCAGCAGGGTCATCTTGCGGATGGCGTCCATCAGCGTCAGTACACCCTTCTCGCGGACGTACACGCCGAGCACCCGGGCGTGGGTGCCGGCGCTTCGCGGATGGCCGGTGCCATTGGCAAGGCTTCCCCCGTCGGCTGCGATCATGACGTCCGGATGCTGGAGGGCGGCAATGACGTTCTCCTCGTCCATGACATGGGCGACGATTGTGCCGTTCGGCTGCTCTTCGCGATAACGGTTGAAAGTCTCCTCTGTCAGCGGCTCGTTGGTGGCGGCCCAGACGATGTCGCCGTAGTCGCGACCGAGCCGTTCTTGCCAGCCCGGATCGAGGATCGCGGCGCCGATGAAGCTCGACGAAGCGGTGTAGGGATAGACCTCGGTGCTGATGTCGAGCCCCATGGCCCGGGCGTCGTCGAACATCTCCAGCATGATCGGCACCTTGCCAAGGCCCGTGCTGGCGATGTGGCACATGTGCACGGAGGCGCCGGTGGCAGCGATGGCGATCATCTCCTGCATCGACTCGACGCTGCTTCCCGGTTCCGACATCGACGCGAAACGAACGTGGGCGAAGCCGGTCACCCCGTATTCGGCACCGACCATATAGACACGCCAGATTTCGTCCCGGGTGGCGCCCGGCGTGTACTGAATGCCGAAGCCGATGCCCAGCGCCCCCTCGTCCAGGCCCTTGCGGACGACGTTGGCGATCGCCTCGATCTGCTCTGCGTCGGCGACGTCATGCGACCAGTGGGTGGAGTCGCCGAGCCCGTCAAGCGCGTCGGGATCCGGCTCCAGTACCTCGACACGGGCGCCGGGATGGCTGACCGCGGCGCCGAAATTGATCCGCGACGTTCCCTCGTGCTCCGCGTACCACTCGGCGACCGGCATCACCCCGCCTTCCATTTCCAGCGCGGTGGTGACGCCATCGCGCGCCAGGAAGCCGTGGGTGACCGGATCGTGGGCGTGGGCGTGGAGGTCGATGAAGCCCGGAGCGACCACCAGTCCGGTGACGTCGACCACCCGCTCGCCGACGAGTTCGTCTTTTGAGATCGCCGCAATCTTGCCGTCGGCGATGCCGACATTGCGCACAGCGTCGAGGCCTGACTCCGGGTCCATGACGCGGCCGTTGGCCAGCACGAGATCGAAAGTCTCCGCCGCCTGTAGGCTGGCTGCCCCGACGAACGAAAGCGCGCCGCAGGCCGCCACGGCGAGCAGGAGCCGGCGGCGGGTGGATCGACTTGTCGTAGTTCTCATCGGAATTCTCCCTGTAAAGTCGCGCTGCCGACCTTCCCCGGGCAGCTTTCATCACTGACGGAAAGACTATCGATCAAATCTTTCCAACTTCTGAGTCCGATTCAGTGCTTGGCTTACCTTCCATTGCCCGGGTGCGACGCCGCGAAGCACCATTGTTGACCGGGTCCGGGCGGATCAGTCGGCCTGCAGGGCGCTGTTTGTCTCTCGGTCACGCAAGAGTATCAGCGGCACGGCGACAATCCCACTGACCAGCAGAACCCAGTCCTGCGGCATGCCAAGCAGGATGGCGGCGCTGCCGCCGATCAATGACCAGAGGAACGGGATGACCAATAGCCATCGCGAAAAGGGCTTTGTCGTCAGCAGGAGCATCCCGAAAGTGAAGATGGTCACCGGGCAAGGAGTCACGCCGAACATCGGCATCGCCGGATAGGCGTGGCCCGTCGCCATACCGAGCAACGGATAGGCCACGGCGGCATAGAGGATGAAGATCCATCCAAGCCACGCGGCGGGCGACGATCCAAAGCCGAAACGAAGGCCGTTGCGCGCGAGCCCTGCGATCGCGATCGCCACTCCCTGCACAACAAAAAGTGCACCGAAGCCGAACGCCGCCTTGTTGATGGGCGCGAAGAAGAGGCCGTGGTAGGCGATGCCCGTCCAGAGCCACATGCCTGCGAGTACTACGGTGGCCGCTCTTCCAGCGGCAGGACCAGGACGAAAGATGGCGCCGACTGCAATCAGCCCCAAGCCGTAGGCGACGATCTGGGCCGGCCAGATCGCCTGATTATACGCGGCGAAAACCGCGAAGAACTGCTCTGGCGTAAACGGCAGCATCGCATCGGCCCCGGGGGCAGCTGCCCCTGAAACGACTGGTAGATCGCGGGCGCCGCGCGTGCATTGACCTGCCGCAATCGAACGGCTCCTGAACTTCCGTTCCTGGCGCGTAGCCTCCGGTTGGACAGCGATCTGCCATGTCGCCTGTTCGTCACCTTCTGGACGCAACTGCAGGCGGCTCGTCCTGTCGAAGATGACCCTTCAGCGACATTGCTACTGAAACGGAATAAATTACCTGAAAGCCGACATCGCTCGAAGATGAGCCGTGCCGGAAGCCGATTGGCCGACTTGCCAACGCCGCGGCGGCCCACTTAAATCCCAGGCGGGGGTGCCGATGAGCACTGAACTGTTCTCGCTCGCTGGCAGAGCCGCTCTGGTGACGGGCGGCAACGGAGGCCTTGGCCGCACCATTGCTTTGGGATTGCGTGAGGCGGGCGCCCGCGTTGCAGTCACTGGTCGCGACGCGGCCAAGAACGCAACCATCGGCCAGGAACTGGGTGAGCCCGACAGCGTTTTTGCGCTGGATGTCCGGGACGAGGACGCCGTGACAAGCGTCGTTGCGCAGGTCGCGGAGCGTTACGGCCGCTTTGACATTCTCGTCAACAACGCTGGGCTTTTCCGTGGCGGTTCGGCGCTCAGCTTGTCACGGGAGGACTGGGACGCGGTGCTGGCCACGCATCTCACTGGCGCATTCTTGTGCGCCAAGCATGCAGCCAATGCGATGATCAAGACCAGCAATGGCGGCAAGATCATCAACATCGGTTCGATGTATTCACTGTTCGGGCCGCCGCGATCTCCCGACTATGCAGCAGCCAAGACGGGAGTCATCGGGCTCACCCGGGCGCTCGCAGTGGAATTCGCCGTCCATCGCATTCAGGTCAATGCCATCCTTCCAGGATGGTACGAGACCGATCTGACGCGCGGGCTTCCGGACAAGCCGTTCGGTCAGGAGATTCGCCGGCGGACCGCCGCGGGTCGATGGGGTGATCCCCGGGACCTCGTGGGGACAGCCGTCTATCTGGCGGCTCCAGCTTCGGATTTCGTGACCGGCATAACTATCCCGGTGGATGGCGGGTATTCGGTCTCTGATCGCCTTCTGCACGAATAGCCAGCGCGCGTCTGGCGCCGGCGTGTCTGACATGTACGTTGTTGGTGCTTCGGCGACGTCCAACACCCTTCGACACATGTCGGAACTGAGTGCGAATCCGGACTTGGCTCGAACAGGACGGCGGCTCGTGACCCAACGCCAGCATTCGACGAAGCAGCCGTCAGGTTCTTTCCAGCAGAAGGGCGATTCCCTGTCCGCCGCCAATGCACAGAGTCACCGCCCCGCGGCGGATACCATCCCGTTTCATCGAGTGGAGCAGCCGCGTTGTCAGAACGGCACCGGTCGCGCCGATCGGGTGCCCGTGAGCGATGGCCCCGCCCTCGACGTTGACGATGTCCTCGGGCAGCCCAAGCTCCTGCATGACCGCGATGACGATCGCGGCGAACGCCTCGTTGATCTCGATGCGCTCGATGTCGCCGACGGTCCATCCGGCCCGATCGAGAGCCTGGCGAACAGCGGGAATTGGGCCTAGGCCGAACATCCCCGGTTCGACCGCAGCGACACCCCAGGACACCAGGCGCGCCATCGGCGTGAGCCCATGCGACTCCGCCCATCCCCGCTCGGCAACGACCATTGCCGAGGCGCCGCTGTTCAGTCCCGGCGCGTTGCCCGCCGTGATCGTCCCGTCCTTCCGGAAAGCGGGGCGCAGCTTGGCAAGAACCGCCAGCGTGGTATCGGGCCGATTGTGCTCGTCGGTGTCGAACGTCGTCGGGCCTTTCCGCCCCTTGATCTCGACCGGCGTGATCTCGTCGGCGAACTTGCCCGCCGACTGGGCCGCCGCGAACCGTTTCTGCGAACGTACCGCCCATTCATCCTGCGCCTCGCGGCTGATCTGGCGCGCCGTGGCGAGGTCCTCGGTGTGCCATCCCGAATGCTCACCGGAAAAGGCATCGTTCAGCCCGTCCCGCAGGACGCTGTCGTACATCTCGGCGTCGCCGAGGCGATAGCCCCATCGGCCGCCACCGACGAGATACGGTGCCATGTCCATGTTCTCCATGCCGCCGGCGACCGCGCTGTCTGCCATGCCGAGAAGGATGTCCTGCGCGGCCGTGACGACGGCCTGGGCGCCCGAGCCGCAGACGCGGTTGACGGTCATCGCCGGAACATCGACGGGTATGCCGCCGTTGACCGACGATTGTCGGGCCGGGTTCATCTTGTTGCCGGCCTGGACCACGTTGCCCATGACGACCGTGCTGATGTCCGAACCCTCGAGTCCCGCGCGCGACAGCGTGGAACGGACGACAATGGCACCCAGATCGGGGGCGGGCGTCGCCTTGAGGCTGCCGCCGAAAGTGCCGATCGCGGTCCGATTGGCGCTGCAGAGGACGATCTCACGTTGGTCCATGATCTTGCTCCAGGTTATGTCCAAAGGCGGGCGGGTCAGCCCCGTCGTGCGTCGGATGACGAGTCGCCCCTGAGATAAGCGCGCGGGTGTGGCGGGCAATGACCAACTGCTCATCGGTCGCCAGCACCAGGACCGACACATCGCTGTCGCCCCTGTCGATTCTCGGACCACCGCGGCGATTGGCCGCTTCGTCCGGATCGATGCCGAGCCAGGCGGCCTGCCGGCATACGCGCGCACGGATCTCCGTCGCGTGCTCGCCTATTCCGCCAGTGAAGACCAGCGCATCGAGCCCGCCGAGCGCCGCTGCCAGCGAGCCGAGCTCACGGACGATGCGATAGACGAACAGCTCCAGCGCCTCGGCCGCATTCGGGTCGTCGCTGGCGAGCAGGTCGCGCATATCGTCGCTGACGCCCGAGACGCCGAGCAGTCCCGATTTCTCGTAGAGCAGATGCGTGACGTCGGCACTGCTCATCCCTTCGTGATCGAGGAGATAAAGGACAACACCGGGATCGAGCGAGCCGCACCGGGTGCCCATGACCAGGCCATCGAGCGGACTGAACCCCATCGTCGTCGCGACGCTGCGTCGCTCTCTCATGGCGCACATGCTGGCGCCGCTGCCGAGATGAGCGACGACGATCCGGCCGTCCGCGCCATCCCCAAGATGCCCGGGCAGGACGCTCGCGATGTACTCGTAGGACAGGCCGTGAAAACCGTAGCGACGGATTCCCTTGTCGGTCAGTTGGCGCGGCAGGGCGATCCGGGTGGCGACATCGGGCTCGGTCGCGTGAAACGCCGTGTCGAAGCAGGCAACCTGCGGCAGCTTCGGGTGCAGTGTCGAAAGGGCCGTGATGGCGGCGAGATTGTATGGCTGGTGCAAGGGAGCCAGCGGATTGAGTGACTCAAGCTTCTCCCGGACGGTCGGCGTGATCATCACCGGCGCCACGAATTCGCTGCCGCCATGAGCGACGCGGTGGCCGGCCGCGGCGAGGACAATTCCGCCCGAGTGTTTCGAAATCCAGTCGAGCAGCACGGACAAGGCGACGTGGTGCGTGGCTTTCCCCTTGACCGGCCGCTCGGCCACGGTCTTGCCGTCGGCGTCGGTCACCGAGAGACGGGCAACGTGCCCGATCCCCTCGATCTCGCCGGCGTAGAGAACCCGCCCGCCGTCCGTTTCCATCGCCGGGTAGAGCGCAAACTTGATGCTCGACGATCCGGCATTGAGGACGAGGACGGCCGTCTTCATCACTGGCCCTTGCGCTGGTGGTGTACGAGCAGCATGGCGACCGCGCAGGAGGCCATGCGACTCAATGTGTTGTCGGCGCGGCTGGTGAGGATGATCGGGACGCGCGTCCCGAGAACGACGCCCGCGCCATCGGCGCCAGCCAGGTATTCGAGCGTCTTGGCGAGCATGTTGCCGGCTTCGAGGTCAGGCGCCACCAGGATGTCGGCCTGGCCCGCGACGGGAGAGGCGATGTGCTTGGTCCGGGCGGCATCGACCGACACGGCATTGTCGAAGGCGAGCGGCCCGTCCAGGATGGCGCCGGTGATCTGGCCGCGGTCGGCCATCTTGCACAAGTCTGCGGCGTCCAGCGTCGAAGGGATGCGCGGCGTCACCATCTCGACCGCCGACAGGATCGCAACCTTGGGCATCGGATTGCCGAGGGCGTGCGCGAGCTCAATCGCGTTTTGAATGATGTCCCGCTTGGTCTCGAGGTCTGGCTGGATGTTGATCGCCGCGTCGGTGATCAGGAGTGGTCGGGGATAGGCCGGAACGTCCATGACAAAGACGTGGCTGACGCGCCGTCCGGTCCGTAGATTGCGCTCGCCGCTGATCACCGCATGCATCAGCACGTCGGTATGCAGGGCACCCTTCATCAACGCATCGACCGAGCCGGCAAGCGCCAGCTCCACGGCCTTTGCCGAGGCCTCCTCGGCGGAGCCCGCAGCCACCTGCTCGAAGCCCGAGACATCGATGCCACCGGATTTCGCCGCAGCCGCGATGACGTCCTCCGGGCCGACCAGAACCGGGACGATGAGACCCGCCTTCGCCGCCTCGACCGCCCCGATCAGCGACACCTGGTCGACGGGATTGACCACGGCGGTCCGGACCGGATCGCGATCCTCTGTCAGATCGACCAGCTGCCGGTGGCGGGCGCCGGGACCCACCAGCCGGATCTCCGGCATGACCACCCTCTCGCGACGCACCTTTTCGGTCGGCGCAACGATATCGGCCGTACCCTCTATGACCACCTCTCCATCCTGGTTGGTAACGCGGCAATCGAGGATTACGCCGTGATCGGCGGGGTGTTTCTCACGGACCGTGACCGAGACGACGACCGTATCGCCGACCGCCACCGGACGGAGAAAGCGGAGCGTCTGGCCACGATAGATCGTGCCCGGCCCGGGCAGTTCGGTGCCGAGCACGGTGGAGATCAGCGCGCCACCCCACATGCCGTGCGCGACGATCTGGTGGAACATGTCGTCGTGAGCGAACTCCTCGTCGACATGCACCGGATTGACGTTGCCGGAGATGGCGGCGAAGTGCTCGATGTCTTCCTTTGTCAAGGTGCGGGAGAGACTGGCGGCGTCTCCGATCTGCACCTCGTCGAACGGACGGTTCTCGATTGTCGTCATGGCAGTGTCTCGCGATCAGCCCAATACGTGGTAGCCAGCGTCCACATAGGAGACGTTGCCGGTGATGGCCGCGGCGCCGTCGCTCACCAGGAACGCCGCCAGCGCACCGACATCGTCGAGAGTGACAAGTCTGTGCTCGGGCGCCTCAGCCGCGACCCGTTGCAGCAATTCGTCGAAGTGGTCGATGCCGGAAGCCGCGCGGGTGGCCACCGGCCCCGGCGACAGGGCATTCACGCAAATCTTCCTGTCGCCGAACTCGACGGCCATGTAGCGAACCGATGCCTCCAGCGCTGCCTTGACCGGCCCCATCACGTTGTAGTGCGGCACCGCCTTGTCGGCACCGTAGTAACTCATGGCGAGCAGACAGCCGCCCGACGGCATCAACGGTTCGGCAAGCTTCGCGATCCGCAGGAATGAATGGACCGATACCTGCATCGCGAAAGCGAACCCGTCGGCGGAGCAATCGACGAGGCGCCCATGCAGATCCTCCGCCCGCGCATAGGCGATGGAATGCAGGACGAAATCGAGCCCGCCCCACGTCCTGGCAATCTCCTCGAAGACGGCTTCGAGCTGCCCATCGACGGTGACGTCACAGGGAAGGATGATCTTGCTATCCAAGCGCCATGGCCAGCGGACGCACATAGGGCTCGGCCTTTGCGTTCAGATAGGTGATGGCGAGGTCCGCCCCTGCGTCGCCGAAGTGTCGGGCGCAACCGTAGGCGAGGCTGTGCTCGTTGGCGATGCCGACGATCAGCCCCTTCCTGCCATCCAGGGTGCCCATGTCACTGTCCCTCAGAGACCGTTCGTGAGGCGAGAATGGAGATGCCCGGAACGGGGGAGCCATCTCCTATCAGGTTTGTTGGCGATCCTTTTGATCCTGCTCAAGCGTGTCGAAGCGACGCACGGCTATCCTGCGGCCACAAAGCCAACAAACGAACCGCGAATTCTCATCGTCACGCGTACCGACGATGGGCCGAAGCGGATCGCGTCGATCAGTCCAGAAATGGCCGAAGGAGATCGGGAAATGTCTGTGGACGAAGAGACCGGGGTGCAGTCCGTCGGAGCCCACAAGGCGCTGACCGAGAATACGGTTCCGTTCTTCTGGCCATTCGAACTGGCCGCTGCAATGGCCAAGGAGGAGATGGCCCTGTTCACCCGGGGTCTGGCGGCGATGGCCGAGGCGGAGAAGCTGGACTTCGGCCTCGAACCCGAGTTCGCCACCGCCAACCGAATCGTCATCGAGCTCCATACGCTCCGGCTACGGGACTTCACCACGGAGGCGGACCCCGATGAATGCCCGACTGTCATCGACGCGCCCTATGCCGGGCACACCGCGGTGATTGCCGATTTCCATGCTGGCCAGAGCCTCGTCGAGACGCTGCTGGCCAACGGTCTTTCCCGCGTCTACGTGACCGACTGGAAGTCGGCGACGAAGGAGATGAAGGACTACGACATCGACAACTATCTCGCCGAGATCAACGTGTGCGTCGACGAACTCGGCGGCCGTGTCAATCTCGTCGGCCTGTGCCAGGGCGGCTGGATGTCGACCATGTATGCCGCCCGCTATCCCGACAAGGTGCGAAGCCTGGTGCTGGCCGGTGCGCCCATCGACACCGATGGCGGCGACGGGCCGATCAAGCAGATGGCCCACAGGCTGCCGATGTCGCAATACGAGGAGCTGATCGTGCTCGGTGGCGGCCTGATGCGTGGCCGCTTCATGCTCGAGGCATGGAAGAACATGCATCCGGGCCAGCAGTATTTCCGCAAATATGTCGACCTCTACGAACACATCGACGACCCCGCCTATGTCGAAAAGGAAGAGGCGTTCGAAGCCTGGTATGAGAACCCGATCGATCTGCCCGGCCGCTGGTACCTGCAGGCGGTGCAGGAACTGTTCAAGGAGAACCGGCTGGCCAAGGGCACATTCGTCGGCCTCGGCAGGACGCTGTCGCTGAAGGATATCCAGTGTCCGGTCTATCTGCTCGCCGGTGACGACGATGACATCACGACCAAGGAGCAGGTGTTCAATGCCGAGGCGTATTTCGGCACGCCGAAGGATCGGATTGTGAAGTCCCTGGTGCCCGGCGGCCACATCGGCCTCTTCATGGGATCGCGGACCCTGCGGGACCACTGGCCGGAAATCGCGCGCTGGATTGCCCAAGGCTGACAGGAAACGGAAGCCGAACTGCCAGTTATCGAAACCGGGCCGACGACCGCTTCTGGCGCTGGGGAGACGGCATGGACGAGGTAGGCACTTCCGCTCTGCCTCCGATCTCAGACTTCGACCTGTTCGGCAATTGCCAAGGCGTCGACCTCGATACCGAGGCAGCGGACCGTGCTCTCGATCTTTGCATGGCCGAGGAGCAACTGCACGGCCCGGAGATTCCCAGTCTTTCGGCAAATCAACGTCGCTTTTGTTCGGCGCAAGGCGACATGACCGCGCCGCACAGGTCCTTCGCAAATTGACCCGAGGCAGACATTCGCCGGGGGACATCAAATGCTCGAAA
>CAWEUQ010000005.1:0-217500 GCA_963812275.1 uncultured Alphaproteobacteria bacterium
CCGCGCCTGACCGCTTCGAGGTGGATGCCGAATTCCGGTGTCCTCATCAGGCGGCGGCAGCGTCGGAAGCGGTTCTCGGCATAGGCGGCGAAATCCTCGGCCGGATTGTCGTTGGCGACCTGGATGAGGCCCCAGAGAGTCCACAGGAGGTCGCACATCGCCTTGTAGATCACCATGCGGCCGTGGTCGAAGGCCGATGGCGCGGCACCGAAATACGCGCCGAGCATCTCCGCGTCGCCGGCTTCGCCGAGCCCGGCCTCCACCGACAGGTCGCCGAGGTCCCACATCGGGTCATTCATGCCGGAATATTCCCAGTCGACGATCCACATATGCGTGCCGGTATCGAGGAAGTTCTCGGCCAGCGGATCGCAATGGCAAGGCGTCAGCGGGACCGGATGACGGGAGAGGGTGTCGCGAACCGCCTCGGCGTCCCGCAACCCCTCGTCATAGCCGTCCGGAAGGGCGACCGGCTTGTTGGCGAGCAGGCCCAGATAGGAGTCGATCATCGCGAAAAGCTCGAAGCGAAAGTCGAAGACCGCGCCGCTTTGATGGAGCCGGCGGAAGGCGCGCCCGGCACGCGCCGGCGCGCCCGGCGTCGCAGCGAACAGCGCCGGCGACATCGTGACGGCGCCCGCGATGAAGCGGGTCACCAGAACACCAGAGGCCGGGTCGGCATGGATGACTTCGGGGGAGACGCCGGCCCTTGCCGTCGCTTCTGCGGCGATCGCCTCGACCCGGCGGTCGATATATTCCTCGGTTCCTTTGCCCGGCAGCCGCAGGCAGAGCGCGCCGTCACCCTCGCCGACTTGATAGACGCGATTGGTCATGCCGCCGATACGAAGGACGGGCACGGCCGCCGTATCCGAAAAGAGGCCAAGATCCGCGATCAGCCCCCGAATGGTGATGACGTCGTCTTGCATCGATGCCTTTCGACGGGTGCCGCGCTGGCTACCCCTTCAACCGTTCATTCTTCGGATCATAAAGGGCGCGCGGCGCGCGGGCCGCCTTGTAGCTGTCGCCAAAGGCGATGATCTCGAAATCGTCGCTGGCGGCGATCTCCATCGGCAGGTAGCCGAAGGCGATCGTCTTCTGGACCGTATGGCCGAAGCCGGCGCTGGTCACCGAGCCTACCGCGCGTCCGCCGGACAGGATGGTTTCGCCGCCATGAAACGGCGCGAAGCCTTCGACGGTCAGCGTCGCCAGCCGCCGGCGCGGACCGGCCGCCTTGACCGCGGCCAGCGCCGGGCGGCCGATAAAATCACCCTTGTCGAGCTTGACGCAGAATCCAAGGCCGGCCTCATAGGGATTGGTCTCCGGGGTCACGTCGCTCGACCAGTAGAGATAGCCTTTCTCGAGCCGGCAGGAATCGATGGCGCGGTACCCGGCCTGTGCAATGCCCTGGGGAACGCCGGCTTCCATGATCGCGTCGAAAAGACCGGCCGCGTATTCGACCGGCGTGTGCAACTCCCAGCCCAATTCGCCGACATAGCCGACGCGGGCGGCGCGGACATGGGCATGGCCAAGCTCGATCTCGCGAATCGTGAGATAGGGGAAAGCGGCGTTGGAGAGGTCCTCGTCCGTCAGGGTCTGCAGCACGACCCGGGCCATCGGGCCAACGACATTGATGACGGCGTAGGCGGACGTCACCTCGCTGAGGCGCACCGAGCCGTCAGCCGGCAGGTGTCGCCGGATCCAGCCCATGTCGCGAACCCCGAAGCCGGCGCCGGTCACGCCGTAATAGAGGTCGGGCGCCAGGCGCATCAGGGTCAGATCGGCCTCGATGCCGCCGGCCTGGTTGCAGAGCTGGGTATACGTACAGGCGCCGATCGCGCCGTCGACGTCGTTATCGGCCAGCCGCTGAAGGAGCGTGGCCGCGCCGGGGCCCGCGACCTCGAATTTGGCGAAGGAGGTCTGGTCGATCACGGCGACCCGGTCGCGGATCGCCTCGTGCTCTTCAGCGACATTGGCGAACCAGTTCGGGCGTTGATCGAAGCTTGGCCGGTCGATGCGCTCGCCACCAGCGCCCGCGAACCAGTTGGCGCGTTCCCAGCCGAATTTCGAACCGAACACCGCCCCGGCCGCGTCGAGACGTCCGTGCAGGGGGCTGAGCCGCTGGTTGCGGGCGGAGTGCATCTCCTCGTTCGGCCAATGAATTTGGTAATAGGCGCCATAGGCCTCGATCGCCCGCTCCTCGAGCCAGCGCGCCTGCGCCTGGGGGCGGCCAAAACGGCGAATGTCGAATTGCCAGAGGTCGAGGCCGGGATCGTCCTCGAGGATCCAGTTGGCCAGCGCCTCGCCGGCACCGCCGGACGCGGCGATTCCGGCGGTGAAGCCGCAGGCGACGTAGAAATTGTCGAGTTCAGGTGCGAGCCCGATGATCGGCTCGCCATCGGCGGACACCGGGATCGGCCCGTTGATGATCGTCTGGATGCCGATCTCGTTGAGGAGCGGCAGGCGCTCCGATGCCGGCAGCGCGAAGAGTTCGAGCCGATCCATGTTTGGCGGAAACAGCTCGCGGCCGAAGTCGAAAGGCGGCCGCCCGCGCCAGCACCCCTTTGTGCCCGCCTCCCAGCCGCCGATGGCGAAGGAGGCAACATCAGGCTTCAGATAGAAATTGTTGTCCGGATCGCGCAGGGTCGTCAGCCCGGCGTCAAGGGAAAGCGTCTTCTCCGTGACGAAATACTGGTGCTCGACGACGCCCGCCGCGAGCGCGACGCCGGCCATCTCGGCAATGCGCTTCGCCCAGATGCCAGCGCAATTCACCAGGATATCGCAACCGATGGTGCCATGGTCGGTGACCACGCCGACCGCGCGGCGGCCCTCGCGGACGATGTCGGTGACGCGAACGCCCTGCTCGATGCGCACGCCACCGGCCCGCGCCCCGGCGGCGAAGGCGTGGGTCAGGCCGTTCGGGTCGACATAGCCGTCAGACGGGATGAAGGCGGCGCCGACGACACCGGTCGGGTCGATGAACGGAAAGCGATCCTGCGCCTCCTGCGCCGAGAGGCTGTGGCATTCGAAGCCGAAGGTTCGAGCCAGCGTCATCGACCGGCGGATTTCCAGCCAGCGCTCGTCCGAGGAGGCAAGGCGGAGCGAGCCGACTTTCCGCCAGTCGATCGCCTGCCCGGTCTCCGCCTCCAGCCGGTCGAAGATGGCGACCGAGTTCCGCATGAGCTGGGTGAGGTTGCGCTTGCCCCTGAGCTGGCCGACGAGGCCGGCGGCATGCCAGGTCGAGCCGTGGGTCAACTGGGCTTTCTCGAGCAGGAGAACATCCCGCTCGCCCTTGCGGGCGAGGTTCCAGGCCACCGCACAGCCGATGACGCCGCCGCCGATGATGACGATACGGGCGTGGCGATCGGCGTGTTTCATGCCGTGCTCAACTCTTCACGCGGGCGCTTGCCGGATCATAGAGCGGGTCGGTGTGGAGGGTCGCGGGGACGCGGGCCGTCGCGACCTCGAGTTCGTATGTCCCGGACGTCAGGTAGTCGTCGGTCACGCCATCGGGATTGCGCACATAGCCAAGGCCGATGTTCTTGCCGACGGTGTAGCCCCAGCCGCCGCTGGTGAGATAGCCGACGGCAACGCCATCGCGGAGGATCGTCTCGCGTCCGGCGAGGACGATCTCCGGATCGTCGACGGTGAAGGTCATCAGCCGCTTGGCGTGGATCGAGTTGGCCGCCGCTTCCGCCGCCGCCCGGCCGAGGAATGGCAGCCCCGACTTGAGCTTGACGGCCCAGCCGAGGCCGGCCTGGAAGGGATTGTCGTTGGGGGTGATGTCGGAACCCCAGGCCCGGTAGCCCTTCTCCAGCCGGAGCGACTCGATGGCGCGGTACCCCGCAGGCCTGATACCGTACGCCGCGCCTGCCGCCATCAGCCGGTCGAAGACCACGCCGGTGTCGCCGATCGGCATATGGAGTTCCCAGCCGAGTTCGCCGACATAGGTGATGCGGAGCGCCAGGATCGGAACGCCCTCGATCTCGATCTCCCGCAGGCCGGCGAAGGGAAAGCCGGCGTTCGAGACGTCGGCCGAGGTGACGGCCTGCAGCACGTCGCGGGCTCGCGGCCCCATCAACGTCAGCGTCCCACGATCCTCAGTGACGTCGGTCAGAGTGGCATCAAGGCCGGCCGGGAAATTCTGGCGTATCCAGGCGGCATCGTGGGTGCGGAATCCGGTGCCGGTGACGATGTAGTAGCGATCCGGGCCGAGCCGCGCGACCGTCAGGTCGCACTCGATGCCACCGCGGGAATTGAGCATCTGCGTATAGACCAGCCGTCCGGGCGCCCGGCTGACGTCGTTGGCCGCGATCCACGACAGCGCCTGCTCGGCGTCGGCGCCCTTTACCTCGAACTTGGCGAAGGACGACTGGTCGAAGAGGGCGACCGCCTCGCGGGCGGCGACGTGCTCCTCGCCGACGGCATCGAACCAGTTGCCGCGGCCGAAGGAATAGACGTCCCGCGCGGCGGCGCCGTCGGGCGCGAACCAGTTCGCCCGCTCCCAGCCGAGCTTGGAGCCGAAGACCGCGCCATGTCGCTTCAGCCGGTCGTAGAGCGGCGAGACGATGCGCGGCCGGCCGCTTTCATATTCCTCGAGAGGGAAGGCCACCGTGTAGTGCTTGCCATAGGCTTCGAGCGTGCGGTCACGGGTCCAGTCGACGTCGCGGTGCAGCCCGGAGAAGCGGCGGATATCGACCACCCAGAGGTCCATGGGCTGTTCGCCGGTCGTCACCCACTGCGCCAGCACCCAGCCGGCGCCGCCAGCGCCTGCGATGCCGAAGGCGTTGAAGCCGGCGCCGACGAAGAAGTTCCGGACCTCCGGCGCTTCGCCGAGGATGAAATTGCCGTCCGGGGTGAACAACTCCGGGCCGTTGATCATTTGCTTGATGCCGGCGTCGGCAAGCGCCGGAATGCGGGCCAGGGCCGCTTCGAGATGCTGCTCGAAATGGTCCCAGTCGTCGTTGAACAACTGGAACTCGAACCGGTCGGGCACGTCGGCGACCCAGGCGATCGGATTGGGCTCATAGCCGCCAAAGGCAAGGCCTCCGACCTCCTCCTTGAAATAGGTGCGGCGATCCGGATCGCGGATCGTCGGCATGCCGGCGGTGATGCCCTCGAATTCCTCGGTCACGACGTACTGATGCTTCACCGCATGCAGCGGGACGCTAACGCCGGCAAGCGCGGCGATCTGGCGGGACCACATGCCGGCGCAGACCACGACCTTGTCGCACCGAATGACGCCGGCATCGGTTTCGACGCCGACGACGCGCCCATTCTCGATAAGAAAGCCGGAGCAGCCGACCCCTTCGATCAGCCTGGCGCCGTGGCTGCGGGCGCCCTTGGCGAGTGCCTGGGTGATGTCGGACGGGCCCGCCTGCCCGTCGGAGGGCATGAACGTCGCGCCAACGAGGTCGTCGACCGCCATCAGCGGCCACATGGCCTTTGCCTCCGACGGAGACAGCAGATGCATGTCGAGGCCGAAACTATGCGCGGTCGTCGCCTGTCGCTTGAACTCGATCCAGCGCTCGTCGTTGCAGGCAAGCCTGAGGCAGCCGGTTTCGCGCCAACCGGTGGCGAGCCCGGTCTCCGCCTCAAGCCGTTTGTAGAGATCGACGGAGTAGCGGAGCACCTGGGTGATCGACGCCGAGGAACGCAGCTGGCCGACCAGCCCTGCGGCATGCCAGGTCGACCCGCCGGTCAGGCGGCCGCGCTCGAGCAGGACAACGTCGGCCCGGTGGTCGCGGGCGAGATGATACGCGGTCGAACAGCCGACGATGCCGCCGCCGATGACGACGACCTCGGCATGGTCCGGCACGGCGCTCATGGCAGGCGCATCGAATGATAGTCCCGGGCCACGATCATATCCTTCCCCGCGCGAAGACCGATTGGGCTCGCGCGAACCGGTCCATGTAGTCCATCGTGTAGGCCGCGTAGTCGAAGTCGAGCTCGGAGTAGATTTCCGACACCATGCTCCACATCGCCTCGCGAAGCAGCGACGCGCATTTCATTGCGCGATAGCTCTGCCAGAGGTGATCGTCCGGCTTGCGGCCGAAGTAGGTCGCCAGCATCCAGGCTTCCTGCTCCTCGTCGAGCTCGTTGTTGGACGCCAGGTTGGCAAGGTCGAAGAGCGGCGAATTGAAGCCGGCATAGTCCCAGTCGATCATCCAGATGCGTTCGCCGTCGTCGATGAAATTGCCGGGAAGGAGATCGTTGTGCCCGAATACCAGGTCGATCGGACCCACGGCGAATTCCAGGCCGGTGGCGACATCGATCATCTCGGGCAGGCGTGGCGCGTAACGGCTGCCCGCGTCCTCCAGGGTGTGGGCGTAGTCGCGGATGGTGTGGAAGACCCAGAAGGCGAGGAGAGGACCTCGCAGATAGCGCGGCATGTCGAGGTGGACGCGTTTGACCAGCGCCAGAATCCGCCGGAGTCGGGCGGTGTCGCGGACATCGGCGGCCGTGCAGGTCCGGCCGTCAACATACCGCATGACCAGGATGCCGGGCTCGGCGTGGACGACCGCCGGCGATATGCCTGCCGCGTCCGCGGCCTGGCTCGCCGCGCGCTCGTTGAATCGCATGATCTGGTGAACGGGCATGTCGTCGCCGACCCGTACGACGTAGCGATCGCCGGCGTCCTCGACGATGAAATTGATGTTGGTGATGCCTCCCTTCAGCCGGATCGGCTCGACCGGTCCCTTCCAGAAGGAGAGTCCGGCGGCCCGTTCTCTCGCCAGTACGTCCCGATTTTCGGTTTTCATTGGGTTCTCGTCTGCTGCAGCCCGAGGCGCGTACGCACCCGCTCCGCCCCGGCGGTCAGCAGCCGATCGGCGACGATGGCGATAAAGGCGATGGAAACGCCGGCGACGATACCACGGCCGGTATCGGCCTTGGCGAGGGCGATATAGACCTCCTGGCCGAGATCGCGGGTGCCGACCAGCGCGGTGATGACCAGCATGGATATCGCCAGCATGATCGTCTGGTTGAGACCGAGCATCATCTCCGGCAACGCCAGCTTGAGCTTGATCTTGGTGAGGATCTGGAACGGCGTGCAGCCGGAGACGACGCCCGCCTCGATCAACTGGGGATCGACCCCGCGAATGCCGTGACCGGTATAGCGGATGACCGGCGCGACCGAATAGGCGACGACGGCGACGATGGCGGTGAAGTCACCGACGCGGAAGAGCATGACAACGGGCATCAGGTAGACGAAGCTCGGCAGGGTCTGCAGCGTGTCGATGACGCCGCGGACGATGCCCCATACGCGTTCGCGGGTCGACGCCCAGATTGCGATCGGAACGCCGATCAGGCAGGCGATCACCACCGATATGCCGCAAAGGTAGACGGTGATCGTCGCCTTCTCCCACTGGCCGGTAACGACGATCATCAGCGGCAGGACGAAGCAAAGGGCGGCCAGCCGAAGTCCGCCGAGGGCATAGCCCGCAAGCGTCAGCGCCGCGACGACGCCGGCCCAGGGAAGTTCGCCCAGAAAGCGTTTGATGGGAATGAGCAGGTTGAGAAGAAACGCCGTCTTGATCGCGTCGAGCGTGTCGAAGAAGTTGATGTTGACCCAGCGGACGATCTCCCCCCAGAAGCCCCCGGTTGTCGCCGTCCAGGCCGCCGGATAGACCTGTAGTGGAGCGTACACGAGCCCGGCAAGGCCGGCTGTGACGATGATCACTGCCGCCGCGGTCACGTTGGGGAACCGTCGATAGAAGGGCTCGCCGATCCGCGCCGCAGCCGCGCGTTTACGAAGCTCGCTGTTTTCGGCAAAGGCCTGGCTCAGCCGGTCAAGGGCGACCGCGAGAACGACGATGGCGACGCCGGACTCGATACCGGCGCCGATGTCGAGACGGCGGAGCGCGGCCAATACATCGAAGCCGAGCCCGCCTGCGCCGATCATCGAGGCGATGATCACCATGTTGAGCGACAGCATGATCACCTGATTGACGCCGACCATCAGTCCGTGGCGCGCCGAAGGGACCATCACCTTCCAGGTCATCTGGCGCCGCGTGCAGCCGATCATATTGCCGAGGTCGCGGATCTCGCCCGGTACCGATCGCAACGCCAGAATGGTAACGCGGACCATCGGCGGCATGGCGTAGACGATTGTCGCGATGATCGACGACACCGGTCCGAAGCCGAAGAGAAACAGGATCGGCACCAGGTAGGCGAAAATCGGCACCGTCTGCATCAGGTCGAGAACCGGCCGCATCAGCCGCTCGAAGGTCGGCCAGCGATGGCCGGCGATGCCGAGGAGGAGCCCGCCGGCGACGCCGACCGGTACCGCGATGACGATCGAGGCGAGGGTCACCATCGCGCTCTGCCATTGTCCGAAGACCGCGAGATAGAGGAAGCAGAAGCCGACGAGGATCGCGAGCCGTCGTCCCCCGGCATACAGGCCGATCAGCACGACGATGGCGGTGACCGCTACCCAGGAAAGCGGCGGCGTGAGAACGACCGCGTTGGAGCCTTCGCCACGCAGGAAGCCAGTCGACAGGATCGACAACGCCACCGTGTAGGGGACGTCGACCGCCGCTGCGATCGCCCGGGTCAGGTCCGTGAAGGTGAAGACGCCGAAGGTGGCATCGTTGACCAGCCAGTTCATGGCCGAGGAGATCCAGGTCTTGGCCGGAACCTCGAGATCGCGCGGATAGACCACGGCCCATTGCGCGAAGCGGTCGCCGAAAGCCCACAACAGTGCGGTGCCGGCGAACACCGCCAGCCAGGCAACGCGGATGACACTCGAACGGCGGAACGTCGGCCCGTCCTTCGCGGTGAGGGATGTGGCGATCGCCATCGCTCAGCCTCTCAGCAGGACTTCGGCGACCGCGTCGCGGGTGACGAGGCCGATGCGTCGGCCTTCCGCGTCGACGACGGCGAGCGGCTCCGCCGCCTCCCGCATCCGTGCGGCGACTGCGGCGATCCGGGTGCTGGAGCTGACTTCCCCGGACGATGCCTCCGAACCGTTGGCAGCGGACATGATCGCCGTGACGGTCAGGACCTTGGCCTGCGGCACGTCGCGGGTGAATTCGGCGACATACGGCGTGGCCGGGCGCATGACGAGGTCTTCCGGCGTGCCGATCTGCTCGATCCGGCCGTCCATCATGATGGCGATCCGGTCGGCCAGCCGGATCGCCTCGTCGAAATCATGAGTGATGAAGACGATGGTCTTGTGGAGCGCCGCCTGCAGCCGCATGAACTCGTCCTGCATCTCGCGGCGGATCAGGGGGTCGAGCGCCGAGAACGGCTCGTCGAGAAACCACAATTCCGGTTCCACCGCCAGCGAGCGGGCAATGCCGACGCGCTGCTGCTGGCCCCCGGAGAGCTGGTGAGGATAGTCGCCCTCGCGGCCGGCAAGACCGACCAGTTCGATAATCGACCGTGCGCGGCTTTCCCGAGTTGCCCGATCGATGCCCTGGACCTCGAGGGGGAAACCAACATTGCCGAGCACCGAGAGGTGCGGCAGCAGCGCGAAATGCTGGAAGACCATGCCCATGCGGTGACGCCGAATCTCGATCATCTCGCGCGGCGATGCGGCCAGCAGATTTTCGCCGTCGAAAAGGATTTCACCCGCTGTCGGCTCGATCAGTCGCGACATGCAGCGAACCAGTGTCGACTTGCCCGAGCCCGACAGTCCCATGATGACGAAGATCTCGCCTTCGTGGACGTCGAGGGTAACGTCGCGCACGGCCGCGGCGGCACCGAGCGCCTCCACCGCGTCGTCGTCGATGACGCCGCCCGTCGACCGCGCCAGTACATCGCGTTCGCCCGCTCCATAGAGCTTCCAGACGGATTTGCAGACGAGTTTGGTCCTCGGGCTCATGGCGGCCCTCCTCCCCCGGGTGCCCGAAACCGCTTTGGCCACGGACTGTTCGGCCGCTTTCGCGCGTCGCCGCCCCGTGGCGAGGGCGCCGGCAAGAGAAGAGGTTCTGCAGATGGGCGCAGCGTCACGAGCAACTCTTTCGCCGCGGTTCCTTCAGGTGAGGGAAGGCAGACATTCGGGCATCAGGCCGAGCTGCGATGCGGGCGTTTGAGCGCCGGGCGGGGGCGATCGTCGCCCTCACCCGGCAGATTCGCTACTCGATCCACTGTTTCCAGCGGTCCTCGTTGTTTCCGATCCACTCGGCAACCACCGCGTCGACGTCCTTACCGTCGAGATCGGCTTCGGCAACCATCTTGTTCATCTCGTCGGTATTCAGATTGAACGCCTTGATCGCCTTGTAGGCGCCGGGCCACTTGTCCTTGATGCCGATCCAGCCGGCCTTCCAGATCGGTCCGTGCGGCTTGCCGCAATCATAGGCGAGGTCCGGGTTGATACCCCAGGACGGGTCGGTGTAGCAGGCGGGTTCATACTCCGGGAACGCGACCCAATCGCCTTTGTATTTGGCCGGCGCCCAATGCGGGGAATAGATCCACAGCATGATCGGTGCCTGGCGCTGATAAGCGCTCTCGAGTTCCGCGAAGAGCGCTGCGTCGGTGCCGGCGTGGACGACTTCGAACGGCAGGCCGAGGGCCTCCACCCGTTCCTCGTCGAAGCCGCCCCAGGTCACCGGGCCGCCGAGGTAACGGCCGTTCGGCGCTGTCTCCGGGATGGAGAATGCCTCGGCGCAGGCCGGCTCCTTGAGTGCGGTCCAGTCGGGCAGGCCCGGGCACTTCGCCTTCATGTACTCGGGAAACCACCACTCCTCCTTCGCGACCATGCCGGTCTCGCCGAGATTCTCGACCTTGCCGCTGGCGACGCCGTCATCAAGGGCTTCCTGACCGGTGGTCGCCCAGATTTCCATGGCGAGGGTAAGATCGCCGGTCTTCAGGCCGGCAAACTGGGCGAGATAGTCGGCCTGAACGTATTCGACGTTGTAGCCGGCCTTCTTCAGCACCTCGCCCATGATTTTCGAGGAGATGAACTGACCCGTCCAGTCGTTGAGCGTTATCTTGATAGGGTCCTGGGATTCCGCTCCGGCAAGCGCCGGGGCGGCAGGGAGACCGGCGCCCAACGAGAGTACGGCAGCGGCCAGGGCGATAAGCGTGCGCGATTTCATCGAGATTCCTCCAGCGTGAGGTTTAAAGGCCTGCCCCGGCGCCCATGCCGGATGCACCCGAATTATCCGACTGGTTGCCTCAGATCGTCGACAGCCAGCGCTTTCTCCATCAATGTCAGTGCGATAGCCGGACGATTTGGCAACAACTTAATCGATATCCGCCGGACGACCCGCTCATCAGGCCAAGATTGACGCCAGGGCCGGCTATTGGCAAGCCCACTGCTCACATGTCCCGCGCTGATTTGGAGAAGGCGACCACCCGCTCGGCCGCGCGCGACAGGTTGGTGACGATGAAGCCGACGCGCGGAGCCGGCTCGCCGGAACGCGACTTGACCCGGGCGACCACACAGCGCGGCCTGGTCAGCCTCTCGGCTGGCAGGTGACGCTGGCATCGAACCGGCGGACTTCGTTCGCAGGACGCCTGCCGGTCGCTTGAGGAGGGCCGATCCGCTCCTGGAGACCCCGTCGGCCGTCGGCGCTGCGATGACCGGGTGACGACCAACGCGGAAAACCGCCATCGTCACACTTCGCCGATTTGCGCGACGTCATGATTTGTTTGAGAAAAAGTGGTGCCGCTTGCGTGACTCGAACACGCGACCCCATCATTACGAATGATGTGCTCTACCAACTGAGCTAAAGCGGCTTTCGCGGCGATTGATACCGGCAAGCGGGCTTGCGTTCAAGGACTACGACGGATCAGAACAGCCGGAAGCGGCGCGGACGGGCCTCATCGGCCTCGTCCCCATCCGGCAGCGGCCCGGGATCGTCGGGCGACGGCGGCTTGACAGGCTCCTCGGCCGCATCGTCCAAACGCTTCCCGGCACCATTCTCCGTGGCCGACGGCGACGCAACCGGTTTCGCCGGCTCCTCAAGCTGAGGCTGCCCTGTCGCTGGCGAAACGGGCGCAGGTGGTATCGCTTCGACTGGCGCCTCGGGCTCAGGGCCCGTGGACTCCTCGTCTACCGGCAATACCGTTTCCGCTGCCTCCGGCGGCGGGGAGTCTTCGTCCGGCTCAGGCTCGATGACCGGTCCCGGTTCCGGCGGAGCCACGGGTCTTGCCGCGATCCTCGGCGCTGCTGGAGGTTCGACAATCATCTGGCGCTCGGCGGCTAGATCGGCCTCGATCTGCATCGCGACCCGCGAGGGCGGCGCCTCGGGGGAGACTTTCCATTCAACCACCCCGACGTCGCCCGAAACCGGCGAAACCGGCGCCCAATTGTCCAGAACCCGTCCATCGGCCATCCAGACGGGATCGCGCGGCGCGTTGATGGCGCGGGCAAGCCACATCCGGACCTTGCCTTCGTCGCCGTGCTCGCGCTCCTCGATTTCGGCCATCAGCAGGCAAACCCCCTCGCTGGGCGTCGCCTTGGCCAATCCGTCGAGCACCTCCCGCGCTGCCACCCAGTCATGGGCGTCGATCGCGGCACGCGCGACGGCCATTGCTCCCTCGGGATGATTTGCGCGGAGTTCGGCGAGGCGGCGCATGCGCTTCAGCCGGTCGCGAACCGAATCGCCCGGTCGGACGCCGGCATAAGTGTCGGCGATTTCGGGGTGCGGCGTGGTCTTCCAGGTCGTTTCCAGAACCCGGGAGGCGCGTCGGAAATCGCTCGCCCGGCTGAGCAAACGGCTGGCGACGACGGCAGCCGGAACCAGCGCCGGATCGAGCCGGTGCGCTTCCAGCGCCGCGGCCCGGGCTTCGGTCGGGTCGCCACTTTCGAGCTCCATCGCCCGCGCCGTCAGCAGGGCGGCGCGACGTCTCTGGGCGGTCGCCTTGTCGACGGCGCCGGACCGCACATTGGCCTCGAGCGCCCGCATCGCGCCAAGCCACTCGCCGGAGCGGGCCTGATATTCGAACAATGCCACGCCGGCCCAGCCGATCCTCGGCGCCGCTTCGGCCGCCTGCTCCGCGAAATGGCGGGCTGCTTCATGCTCGTCCTGGCGGCGGGCCTCGATGAACAGACCATGCAGACCGAGCACCCGCGTCTCCGGCTGCGCCGCGAGCGTTTCGAACGCGGTCCGCGCGTCACCCGCATTGCCCGCGAGCTGCGCGGCCTGCGCAGTCAAGAGGAGCGGCAAGGGCTCGGCACCGAGCAACGTGCGACTCTCCTTCGCGGCCTTGGCGGCCGAGCGGGCGTCGCCGGCGCCGACGGCGATCATCCCGTCCGAGAGAGCCTTGTAGCCGCGATCGCGGCGGCGGCGACCGAGATAGGTCTCGAACGATCCCGGTGCCCGCAGGATCGCGCGGACACCCGTCCATAGGATGGCGAGAATCGCGAAGATGACGGCGATCGCCAGCCCCGCGATCATCAACGAGGTGCGGATCTCGTAACCCTGCCAGTGGAGAACAATGTCTCCCGGCCGGTCGGCCAGCCAGGCCAGCCCGGCGGAGACCAGGAAGATGAACGCAATGAAAACCAGGACGCGTAACATCAAAGCCCCGTCAGTTGCCCGGCGCCGTCACCGAGAGTGCCAATTTGTCGATCAGTCGGTCGATTGCGACGCGATCCTGCGCCG
This sequence comes from uncultured Alphaproteobacteria bacterium, assembly GCA_963812275.1. GTDB lineage: Bacteria > Pseudomonadota > Alphaproteobacteria > Rhizobiales > Kaistiaceae > Bauldia. Next base: position 13,548 of record CAWEUQ010000005.1, read on the forward strand.
CTTGTGCCCAATCCGCCGATGCCGTCTGGCCTTCGGGCGGTAGCGCGCCGCGTTCGGTCAACGCTTTGGCGAGGTCGCCCGAGTCGACCGCCGCCTGCATCCGCGAAACCACCGCCTCGGACGTGTCGCCCGAAACCGGCGTCGTCGGCCTGACGGTCACCAATCCACGACCGAAGGCCGCCAGCCGGTCGAAGAAGCCGGCGTCGGAGCCGAGGCTCGACGTCGCGACCAGAATCGCATCGGCGACCGCCGGAAACTGCCCCTGCAAGGTCGCGACGCTGGGGGTATCCTTCGCGGCCAACGGCGCGAGCGCGGCAAGATCCGCCTCATCGAGTCCGAGCGCCTTGAGCATGGCAAGGTCGGCCGTGAACGGCCCGCCCTTTTCGCCGGCCTGCTGCAGCATGCCGATCGCTGCCGCCCGCGCCGCCCTTTCGCTTTCGGCGGGACGCGCGGCAAGCGCCGCGACCTGGCTACCGAGATCCTTGGTCGATGACTCCAGGGCAGCCACCCGCTCGGTCAGCGCCGAAACCGCCGACGCGGTATCGGCGCCGCTGGCGACATCCGTTTCCAGCTTGGCCAGCCGCGCCTTGAGGTCGTCGAGGGCCGCGGCGACGGCCGCGCCACCGGACCCGTCACCACCCGGTGCAGAGGCCGGCGGAGCGGGCATGGCCTCCAGCTTCTCGATACGCACCCGGTTCTCGGCCTGAAGCGACGCCACCGCCGCGAGCTTGTCGCTCAGGGCGGCCAGATCGGCGCCGTCGGAGCCTGCCGGCCGTGATTCGATCGTGGCAAGGCGCTTGTCGAGAGCCACAACCGTGGCGCCGAGTTCTTCGACCTTGCCGAGCGCCTCCCGGGCCACCGTCTCCGAACGCGTCGGGACGACGCCGCTGGCGTGGTAGAGGATGCCAAGCACCGTGGCGATCACCCCACCAATCACGGCAGCGACCACAAGTGCCAGCACGCCGACGCGTCCCGATCCGCCCCCTCGCTGCCCGGGCGGCGGTGGCGGAGGCGGTGTCGATGGCGGTGGCGTCCGACCTTCGACCGCATCCTGCGCGTCCGGCCGCTCAGGCTCGCCGGACGGCGGTGGAGTTGGGGTCGCCTTGTCCGTCGGCTCCGCCGCCAGATCGATGGTCACGGGGGATTTCTCCCGCTTGCGCTGGTTCTGCGGTCCGCCGGTCTCCGTCGGGCCTTTCTTGTCGTCCTCGTCCGCGCTCATGCTTCTCCTCGGGCCGTGGGCGCCCCGTTAATGGGTATATAGGGAAATCGTTGCAGAGGCCTAACGACCGATCAGCGCAATCAGGCTTTCCGCGTCCGGTCGCGCAGCGATTTCCACCATGCCGAATTGCCGCAGCGGCTCGGCTGCCGCCTCCGAAATCGCAAAAAGCGCAAGTCCACCAGCGGCATCGAGCAAACCGGCCCGCGCCATCAGGTCGCTGAAGATCGCCGCCGCGCGTCGCGAGAAAAACAGCGCGCCGTCGATCTCGCCCTTTGCAAGCCGCTCGCGCGTCACCGCACCGAGCGCATCCGTCGCGACGGCCGCATAGGCCTCGACAGTGACGACGTCGAAGCCCTTCCCGGCAAGGCTTCCGGCAAGATCCCCGGCCCGGTCACGACCAGCGATATGCAGCAGCTTGCCGGCCAGGGGATCGAGACCATCGACGACCGCCTCGACCAGAGTGGTCATATCGCCGCCTCCAATACGGACGTCACGAAAGCCCGCCTGCCGCGCTTCGAAAGCCGTCTTCTCTCCGACGGCAAAGATGGTGACATCGCGCCAGCTCGCCGATATCGGCCATTTCGCCGCGGCGCGGACCCCGTTCGAACTGGTGAAGGCGAGCGCCGACGGTGCGAAGTCGATGTCTGACGGCGGCAGGAACGTGATGGTCGTCAGCGGCTCGACCACCGCCTCGTGGCCCAGCGCCTCGAGCCGGGCAGCGGTTTCAGCGGCCTCCGGTTGCGGGCGGGTGACGAGAAGCCGCATGTCAGCCTACGGCGAAAAAGTCAGGGCCACCGCGTGCGGCGAGGTCAGCGCCGGCCTCTGCGCCGATCCGCTCCGCGTCGTCCGAAGCACCACGGAGCGCGACCTCATGCGCGGCGGATCCGTCCGGCTTGACGATGATCCCCCGGAAATCGAGATCGTCCCCTGTGATCCGCGCCAGCCCGCCGATCGGCGTCCGGCACGAACCGTCGAGGACGGCGAGATAGGCCCGCTCGGCCGAAAGCGCCGTCGAGGTCGGCATGTGGTCGATGGCGGCAAGCCGGGCGAGCATAGCATCGTCGCCGGCACGCGCCGTGATCGCGATCGCCCCCTGCCCGACCGCCGGCAGCCACCCGTCGGGCTCGATGGCGCTCCTGGCATGATCGACAAGCCCGAGGCGCTTCAGGCCGGCCATGGCCAGCAGCGTCGCGTCGGCATGACCCTCGGCGAGCTTGCGCATCCGGGTCTCGACATTGCCGCGCATCTCGACGATCCGGAGGTCCGGCCTGAGGCTGAGCGCCATCGCCTTGCGGCGAAGCGACGAGGTGCCGAGCACCGCGCCCTCCTTCAGATCCGCCAGCCTGGCCGCCACCGGCGACAGGAAGGCGTCGCGCACATCCTCGCGCTCGAGGCAGGCGGCGATGACGATTTCGTCCGGCAGCCGGGTCGGCAAATCCTTGGCCGAATGGACGGCAAGATCGACGACGCCGGAGATCAGCGCCTCGTCGATTTCCTTGGTGAACAGCCCCTTGCCGCCGGCGTCCATCAGCGGCCGGTCGGTGATCCGGTCGCCGGTGGTGCGGATCGGCAGGATCGCGATCGATTCGGGGTCGATTCCGAGCGTCTCGCTGAGACGGGTGCGCGTCTCCCCGGCCTGTGCCAGGGCGAGCGGGCTGCCGCGGGTTCCAATAATGATTTCAGCCGATTGCAAGGGACCGGGTCCGGTGTTAGGGCCTCTGGCGAGGCGTGGCCGAGATGTGGCGGCGCGTGCTGTCTCACGCCGGAACATGTTGCGGCGCCTTGATATCGGCTGGAGCCGCCCGATGAAAGTCCTCGGCATCGAAACGAGCTGCGACGAGACGGCCGCGGCGGTGGTGGAACGCCGGCCGGACGGCAGCGGGCGGATCCTGTCCGATATCGTCCTCTCCCAGGCCGATCACGCCATTTTCGGCGGAGTCGTGCCGGAAATCGCCGCCCGCGCCCATGTCGAGGCACTCGATGGGACAATCGCCGCGGCGATGCGCGAATCCGGGCTTGGATTCGACGGGATCGACGCGGTCGCGGCGACCGCCGGGCCGGGGCTGATCGGCGGTGTCATCGTCGGTCTGGTCACCGCCAAGGCGGTCTCGGTCGCCTCCGGGCGGCCGCTGGTCGCCGTGAATCACCTCGAGGGACACGCGCTGACGGCCCGTCTCACCGACCGTCTCGATTTTCCCTATCTGCTGCTGCTGGTTTCCGGCGGACACACCCAGTTCGTCGCCGTCGAGGGCATCGGAACCTATCGCCGGCTCGGCACGACCATCGACGACGCGCTCGGCGAGGCCTTCGACAAGGCGGCGAAGCTTCTCGGCCTCGGCTATCCCGGCGGGCCGGCGGTCGAGGCGGCGGCGAAGGCCGGCGACGGCAGTCGCTTCGCCCTGCCGCGACCGCTCCTCGGCCGGCCGGAACCGAACTTCTCGCTGTCGGGATTGAAGACGGCGCTCGGCTCGCGGCGGAAAAGATCGCGCCGCTGTCGGACACCGACGTCGCCGATCTCGCCGCATCCTTCCAGGCCGCCGTCACCGACACCGTCGCCGACCGCTCGGCCAAGGCGATGGCGCTCTTCGCCGGCCAGCATCCCGGCCTTGCCGACAAGGCGCTGGTGATCGCCGGCGGCGTCGCCGCCAACCAGGCGATCCGCGCCACCTTGACGCAGGAGGCCGCCCGCCACGGTTTCCGCCTCGTCGCGCCGCCGCCGCGGCTTTGCGCCGATAATGCGGTGATGATCGCCTGGGCCGGGGCCGAGCGGCTGGCGCTCGGGCTGAGCGACCCGCTCGACGCGCCGGCACGGCCACGCTGGCCCCTTGATGAACTGGCCGCTCCCGTGCTTGGTGCGGGGGCGAAGGGAGCCAAGGCGTGATCGAAACGATCGGGGTCCTCGGTGGCGGAGCATGGGGCACGGCGCTGGCGCTGGTGGCGCAGCGCGCCGGGCGGAAGGTGCGGCTGTGGGCGCGCGACCATGACACGGTCACGGCGATCGACGAGAGCCACCAGAACCCGCGCTACCTCCCCGGCATCACGCTCGACCACATCCCGGCGACCACCAATATCGGCGCGGCGCTGCGCGCCGACGCGGTGCTGCTCGCCGTGCCGGCGCAGGCGGTCCGCGCCGTCGCCACCATCGCCGCGCCCTATATCGCCGAAGGCCACCCGCTGGTGATCTGCGCCAAGGGGCTGGAGCGCGGCACCGCCAAGCGGATGACCGAAGTCGTCGCCGAAGTCGCGCCGGGAGCGGCGGCGGCCGTCCTTTCCGGACCGAGCTTCGCCACCGATGTGGCGCAAGGCCTGCCGACCGCCGTCACCATCGCGGCCGCCGACGAATCGCTGGCGCTGGCGCTTTGCCACGCGCTCGGCGGCGCGACCTTCCGCCCCTATGCCGAGACCGACCTCGCCGGCGTCGAGATCGGCGGCGCGGTCAAGAACGTGCTGGCGATCGCCGCCGGCGTCGTCTCCGGACGCGGCCTCGGCGCCTCGGCGCTGGCCGCGCTCACCGCGCGCGGCTTCGCCGAACTCCGCCGCCTCGCCGACGCGCTGGGGGCGAAACCGGAAACCCTGATGGGGCTTTCCGGTCTCGGCGACCTGGTGCTGACCTGTTCCAGCGCCCAATCGCGGAATTTCGCCTATGGCCGGATGCTTGGGCAAGGTATGGCCCTCGACGCGCCGCATCCGCTGGTCGAGGGCATCGAGACCGCGACGGTGACCCGCACGCTCGCCCGCCGCCACCGGGTATCGATGCCGATCGTCGACGCGGTGGTCGGGATTCTCTCCGGCAAGGTCACCGTCGATGCCACGATCGAAAGCCTGATGTCGCGGCCGCTGAAGCGCGAGGCGGGGTGAGCGATTGAGGGTGGCGCGAGGATGGTCCGCACCATCGCTGGCCGCGACGCCGCCCAGCCCTCCCCTTGTGGGAGGGCCGAAACCGCGAAGCGTGTTTCGGGGAGGGGTTGCGACCTGATCGGCGTGGGCACCCCTCCCCGAAGCGCCCTTGGCGCTTCGACCCTCCCACAAGGGGAGAGTTGGGGCGCGTGATATCAGCGCCTCACGTACGATCCCCGCTTGCGCCGGGACGAGCGCTCCAAGGCAATGCGACGTCGTCGCACAACCACCGACCACGACGCCGTCCAGCCCTCCCCTTGTGGGAGGGCCAGAACCGCGCAGCGTGTTCTGGGGAGGGGTTGCGACCTGGTCGGCGCGGGCACCCCTCCCAGAAGCGCCGTTGGCGCTTCGACCCTCCGACAGGGGGAGGGTTGGGGCGTGTGGTGTCAGCGGGCGCTGGTCAAGTTCTCACGGCTCTCGGTGCGGCCCATGACCGAGGCGGAATGGAAGCGGGTGTGTGAGATGGGCGGCGTGCTTTCTGTCCGCTCGTGACCCCCAGCCGGACATTGGAACATCCGCTAGTCGGCGTCAGCGACGTCGTAGACCTGAACATTGCTGATCATTGCAAAACACGTTTCCAGGAAAGCCTGATGCTCATCGCTGACCTGATACGCGTCGTGGCCGCCCAAGTCATCAAACCCGAGAACAATGGCGTAGTCGTACGTCGAGTCGACGACGTCGCGTCGTGTCGCTGCCGGTTTGCCGATGCGCCGGTCGCGAACATGGGGCTCCCGGGTGAGCAGGTCGAGACCTTCCCAAAATGCCTTGTGGCCGGCCTCGTCGACATCGTCCTTCAGCCAGAAGAAGACCGTATGCGTATGCATCTCCCGGAACCTTTTTTGTCTCCCGCCGGCAGCTTCGCGGACGTCTATGGGATGGAGCCGCAGACCCTGCCGAGTGATCGGCGCTTCTGCGTGACCGCCGCTCCGAGCCAGCCAGCGTCCATCCGCGCTCTGTCGGCGAGGGGAAAGCGCCCCGCCGACGAACGTCCCGGCCTGTGACGCGATCTAACCGGCGGTCTTCATCTCGACGCGGATGCCGTGGATCGTCTTTTCCGAGGCGTTGAGCACCCGCCCCGCCGGTTGCGGCGCCATGTTGACGACCAGGCACCCCTGACCGTCCCAGCTTTCGATCGCCTTGATGACGTCCCGGTTGGGAGGCAACTGGATACCATCCGGATCGATGTCATGGATCGGCCCAGCGACCTGGTCGAAGACGAAGACCGAAGGCCAGCGGTGATGATGGACAGGCTCTTCGTCGTTTGGCTCAAGGGTCACCTCAAGCACCCGCAGCCGGTCGTTCTCGAAAACGACCTTATGGTGCTTCGGCGCCGCTATCACGGCGTCCAATGCCGGGTCCCACGTTAACGGATCCAAGTTCGCGCGATCGTTCGTCATGGTACTCGCCCTCCCTGGTGAGCTTCGATGATAGTCCGACAATTCGATTATCGCATTGTTCAGCGGACGCCGGCAGGTGCCGGCCAAGCCCGCAGCCCCTGCCAGGGGGCCTCGCCCGACATGTCGACAGCCTCGAAGCCGTCGCCGACGCACGGGCTGAAGAAGACGACCACCCTCGCATCCTCCTTGCCAACGTTGAAGGACGCATGGACGGTGCCAGGGGCAATGAAAATTGCGTCGCCACAACCGAGAATCCGTTTCTCGCGGCCGATCCATTGCTCGATCTGGCCATCGATCACGCAGAGGATTTCTTCCTGATCCGGGTGCTTGTGGAAGTCGTGTCCCTTTCCCGGCGCGATATTGGCGTCCAGCGCGGCGAGCTGCCTTGCGCCTGTCGACGCCGGGTGGCTGAGCCACCGGCTATGGCCCCATTCGGCCTGATCCGGCGCGATTTCCTCCCTGATCCTGAATTGGCTGGTCATGACGGTCTCCCTCCCGATGTTGTTCTGCGCCGGTCGTCACCTGCGATGCGGACCCTCGGCGATGAAATCGATGTCCGCCTCGCTGATTCCGAGTTCCGCGAGTTGCCGGGGCGAGTAGTCGAGCAACTCGGCTCGCACCGTGCGATAGCGCCGCCAGGCGGCCCAGCGGGCCACATAACGATCGAAGATTGACCCGGCTGCCTCAGCGAGATTCCAGCGGTTGTTCAGTGTGTCGGCGGTGAAACTCTGGATCGACATGACTTCCTCCTGATCTGGAATTTTGGAGCGATCTAAAAGGATCGATACAAACGTTGATTAATTGACATTTGGATCGATACATTCTATGTTTCTTGTACTCTCCTCGAATTTGCCCGTCAAGCAAAAAATTGGATCGCTCCAAAATATTCTGATAGGAAGCGAAGGGGACCAGAAATGAAGGATAATCATGGCGCGTTTGATTGATGTCGCGAAGGCTGCCGGGGTTTCCCGCAGCACGGTCTCCAACTATTTCAATAACCCGGAGATGGTCCGCCCGAAGCTGCGCCAGCGGGTTGAAAAGGCGGCGCTGGAACTCGGCTATAGCGGGCCTGATCCAAAAGGCCGGCTGCTGCGCGACGGCAAGTTCAACACCATCGCCGTCATGCCACCCGGCAAGTGGAACATCGGTGACTCCCTGAGGAACCCGGTCTTCACCTCATTCCTGCTCGGCGTCGGCGAGACCTGCGACGAGGCTGGTGCCAACCTCACAATTGTCCCGGACAAGCTCGACAATCATGGGATCAAGAACGCGCTGGTCGACGGTTTCATCTTCTGGCGCGTCGACTACCTCCACGAGATCGAACCGGCACGCCTGCGCCACCTCCCTCTGGCGGTGGTCGATTTCGATCCCGGACCAAATATCAGCTCTGTCCGGGTCGACGCGCGCGCGGGCTGCTATGCGGCGGCAAAGCACCTTATCGATCTGGGGCACCGTCGTTTCGCCATTCTCTCCTTCCTGCGAAGCATGGACCCGGCGCGTGTCTATCCGGCCGGTGAGCCGCGTGGGCCGGAAGCGGCGGGAATGCCCACGGACCAGGAGAAGCTCCTGGGATATGCCGACGCGCTGGCCGAGGCCGGATTGAATGTCGACGACTGCCCCATGGTTCAGGCCACGCCTTGGGACAAAGACGCTGCCCGCGTCCTGCTCGATGCGGCGCCGGACGCGACCGCCGTGCTCTCGATGACCGTCATGCAGGGAATTGCCGTTGTCGAGGAGGCCAGGCGCCGGGGTTTGGCGGTTCCACGCGATCTCTCGGTAGTCGGTTTCAACGACATTCCGGAAGCGGCCAGTTGCGATCCGCCGCTCACCACTGTCGACGGCATGAGCCTGGAGAAAGGACGCGCGGCGGCGCGGATCGTCTTCGACGGCGGGCCACCGCGCCACGAGGTCCTGAAACCGCACCTGATCATGCGTGCCTCAACCGGTCCTGTCCCCAAAGGCTGAATCCAAGCTGGCGTCCGTTTTCCTCTCCACTCCACGCAATGCGCAGGCGGGAATCCAGTCCACGACAGGCGAGGCGTCCGCGACGACCCGGGTCCCCACTTGCGCGGGGACGAGCGGTTGGGTTCCGGGCAACCGCTCCCACCGCAAGCGCGGATCGCCACAACCGCCCCTTCCGCTCGGTCTTGTGGCGGCGTAGAAAAACGGACGCGTCGTCAAGGAGGAAATCATGGCCTACTGGCTGTTCAAGTCCGAGCCCGACACCTGGGGCTGGGACAAGCAGGTCGAACGCGGCAAGAAAGGCCAGGAGTGGGACGGCGTCCGCAACTACACCGCCCGCAACAACATGCGGGCGATGAAGAAGGGCGACCTCGGCTTCTTCTACCACTCCGGCGACGAGCGCCGGATCGTCGGCATCGTCGAGGTGGTGAAGGAGGCGCACCCGGACTCCACCGACGACACCGGCAAGTTCGACTGCGTCGACATCGCCGCGGTCAAGCCGGTGCCGAAGCCGGTGACGCTCACCGACGTCAAGGCCGACAAGGCGCTCGCCGACATGGCGCTGGTCAAGCTGTCGCGGCTCTCGGTCCAGCCGGTGACCGAGGCGGAGTGGAAGCACGTCTGCAAGATGGGTGGGGTTTAGAGATGAAAATCTGGGAGCTCACCTAGGTTGCTTTGGGCTCCAAGAGAGCCCGAATGATCGCCGACCGTGACGCGGGCCAGCCCTCCCCTTGTGGGAGGGCCAGAACCGCGCAAGCGTGTTCCGGGCAGGGGTTGCGACCTGAATGGCCGAAGCGCCCTTGGCGCTTCGACCCTCCCACAAGGGGAGGGTTGGGGCTTGCGAGGTTCTCCGGGCGGATCGGAGCTTGTTGGGACGCGTGGCGGCGAGGTCATCGGGAGGGTTCGGCGCGTGGCGACGAGTCAGAACTGTTCGGCCCAGCCGGTCGTCAGCTTTTCCTCGAGCCGCAGCGCCCGGTCGCGCCAGCGGCGGGAATCGGGATCGATCGCCCGGACCCGCGGGTCGAAGGCGGCGTCGAGGGCGGCGCGCTTGTCCATGTCGTTGAAGAAGACGGCGAAGGCGAGCCGAGTGCCGGCGGTGGTGTCGATATAGCCGGCGAGGCCGCGGGCATAGGACATCGTCCCGGTCTTGACGTGGGCCGAGCCCTTGACGCCCTTCCAGGCGATCGGCTTGAGGAGATCGTGGAAATCGGCGCCGCCGGCCGAACGGGCCGCCTCCTCGAGCATGGTGACGATCTGCCGGGGCGTCGCCCGCGAATAGGACGACAGGCCGGAGTGGTTCTCGAGATGGAGTCCGGTCCAGTCGACCTCTGGCAGATGCAGTTTCCACCACGCGGCAAGCGCCGTGGCCGAATCCGACAGCGACAGCTTCTCGCCGGTCATCGCCCGGCTGGCGGCAAGGCCGATCAGCTCGGCCGAGAGGTTGTTGGAATAGCGCAGGACGGCCCGGGCGATATCGGTCAGCGGCGGGCTGTCGTGGCGGACCAGCTCGCGCGCGCCATCCGGCGTCGCGCCGGGCGCCGGCTCCGGCAACTCGACGCCTTCGGCGGCGGCGAGCGAGCGGAACATGTCGGCGGTTATCCGCGACGGATTGGCGACCGGCAGCCAGTCCTCGCCCTTGGCCTCGAGCGTCGGCGACAACAGCCAGCGATCCTCGCCGGCGGCGACCGGCGCGCACGACCGGGCCGGCGAGGTCCTCATCGGCGAAGCTGAAACGGACCGCGTCGAGCGGCAGGGTCAGGTTCTCGCTGACCGCGGCGGCCGAGGCCGACCGATCGGCGCCGGTCTGTCTTCCAGTAGAAGCGGATCCGGTTGAAGTTGACGCCGAGCGCGCTGACGCCGGTATTGTAGCCCGCCGCCTCGGGCTGCATGGCGTTGATCTCCGGCACGTCGACCAGCAGCGAGTCGTCGTAGCGGAAGCCGCCCGCGACCTTGCGGATGCCGGTCGCCGCCAGTGCCTTGGCCATCACCTGGAGATCGTCGCCGGTGAGAAACGGGTCGCCGCCGCCGCGCAGCGTCAGCGAACCGGCGAGGACGCCGTCGCGGACCGCGCCCTCGGCCTGGAGGGTGGTGGTGAAGTGGTGGTCGCCGCCGAGGATCTCCAGCGCCGGGGCGATCGAGGCGATCTTGGCGACCGAGGCGGGGATGAACGGCCGGTCCGGATTATGCTCCGCCACGACGCGGCCGTCCTTGAGGTCGACGACGAGAAAGCCGACGTCGTCGGCGGCGAATCCGGCCGCCTCGATCAGCGTCGCGTCGGTCGCCGGCTTGTCGGCGGCCAGGGCCGGAAGGACGACGAGGGCGAGGCCCGCGGCCAGCGCCGCGACGAGACTCTTCTTCGAGGTGCTCCGGGGCGAACGGATCACGGAAAGCCTCCGCTGGACTGCGCCATGGTCAGGTGCCTTGCCTCGCTACATAGGTCGGCGCGATTGCCGCGATGATCCCCGACGCGGCGGTCGCCGCCCGCCCGTGGCCGCGATTCGCCGGGAGGGGGGAAGCGCCGGGACGAGGCAGGTTATACAATCGCCCGGCGTGATCCGTCCAGAAGCGTCGCGGTGACGACGACCGATGGGACAATATAAAATCGTGCAAGCTTAGAATATAAAAAGGTAACGTTGCTGTTAGAATCGGGTCAATATTTGACAGTATTCGCGGCTTGCCGCTAGGCTGTTCGCGCACACCGGGGAGGCGCGACGGCGTGGCGAATTTTCCGACACCGATCGGCATCGACCGCATGCTGCTCGACATTGCCGAGGGCATCGGCGGCGCGGCGAAGACGCTGCCGGAAGCATCGCGCTCGGCGGTCGGCGCCGTCGCCCTGAAACGCGCCACCGTCCAGATCGACTTCGAGCTGTCGAGCGGCGCCGTCCGCGACGACAATTTCGCCGGCCTCGGCGTCAAGACCTTTCTCTTCGGCATCGGCGCTTCGGCCGGGTCGAGCGAGGAAAGAGCGACAAACCGCGGCCACATCGAGCTCGAGATCGTTTCGATCATCGATGTCGAGGCGAAGGCGAAGCCCGACGACGGTACCGGGAACAAGGTCGACAAGCTGCCTGCGGCGCCGGACCGGCAGGCGATCCGTTCCGCGATCGGCCTGCTGCGGGGCGAAATCGCCGGGCTTTCGATCGCCGTCGCCGAGCGCGACCGGCTGACGGCGATGCTGAGCGAGGCCTCGAGCCTTTTGGCGCATGACGAACTCGACCGCGCGGCCGCCGTCGTCCAGGCGATCGAGCAGCATCTGCGCGCACGCGTCGGACCGACCGGGGCCAACGACGACTGAGCCGGGGAGGATGCCATGCCGGAGATCGAGACCACGCCGGGGAACTTCCTGGACGACTATGTCAAGCCGATGGCCGACAAGGTCGGCGCCGGCGGCCTGCCCTATTCGGCGTTCAGGGCCGCGGTCTCGGCGGTGATCGACCTCGACGAGGACATCTCCTTCACGATTCCGAACCCGTTTCCCGCGCCTTCCGGCGACAGCGGGGCGCCGGCCGCGCCGCCCTCGCTGGCGCCGATCGACCCGACCGCCGTGATGAAGAGCATCGCAAGAGCGATGCGCGAGGCGGAGAAGCTCCTGAACACCGAGAACCTGGCGATCGGCAATGCCTCGGCCGACGTGACGCTGGTCGTCGACATCGGCGGCGTCGCGGGCGCTACCACCACCTTCCGGATCAACGTCGGCCCGACCCCCAATCCGTGACCACCGAAGAGGGACAAGACCATGACCTTGAGCACCGCAATCTCCGTCGCCTCCTTCTCCGTCGTGATGACGGAGACGTTTGGCGCCGTCACCGCCTCGACGCTGGTACCGGCGACGTTCCTGGCGCTCCTGCGCGGTGCCAAGAAGGGCGCCACCGCCGCCAATGAAAACGCCGACGCGCTGATCAAGGACATGATGGGCGTCAACCAGGCGCTGAATGCGGTCAAGGCCGGCGTCGACTTGATCGACGAGATCGACCTGCTGGTGCCGAAAACCGCCAAAATCCACGGCGAGTTCGAATTCGAGGCGTCGGAATCCTATTCCGCCAACGTCGCGATCGGGGCGCTGGTCAACGTCGTCGCCGTCGCGGCCGGCTATTCGGCGCTCTACGAGACGAGCTCGAGGAACAAGATCACCCTCGACGTCGAGTTCGCGGCGGTGAACTACACACTGAGCTGAGGCGGAAGTCTCTTCGCACCGGTCGCCTATCGGCATCGACGCCGGCTGACGTCCGCCGGCCGATCGGCCCGGCGCGTCAGCCATGCCGCGCCGGCGCATGTAGTCGCCTGCATCCGATATGTCCGACACGATTGGGTTTGTGCTATCCTGCCGGCGCACTTTGTTTCGGGAATGGCCCAGGAGGCGACCGATGAACACTGATGCCGCGAATGCCCCTCCAACCGGTTTCGCAGAACGCTACCACGCGACCCTCGTCCCGGTGATCTTCCAGCCATGGGCACGGGAGTTGCTTCGCCGCATGTCACCCCGCGACGGCGACCACATCCTCGACCTTGCCTGCGGAACCGGCGTCGTGACCGGGGAGATCGCGGCCTCGGGCGTCGCGGCCGGCAGCCTGACCGGCGTCGACTACAATGCGGGCATGCTGGCCGTGGCGCGAAGAAAAGCGGCAGAAGCCGGCATCGAGGCGGAGTGGGTGGAAGCGGACGCAGGCGACCTGCCCTTCCCGGACGACCGCTTCGACCGCGCCTATTGCCAGCAGGCGCTCCAGTTCTTCCCCGACCGCCCGCGCGCGCTGAAGGAACTCCGCCGAGTGCTGGCGGAGGAGGGACGGGTTGCCTTCTGCGTCCAGCGGGAAATCGACGTGAACCCGATGCTGAAATCGCAGGCCGAGACCCTCGACAAGCATGTCGGCCCGGAAGCAAGCGCGGCGGTCCGCGCGATATGCGGGCTGCCGGATGGCGATGAAATCCGCGCGCTGTTCGAGGACGCCGGATTCCAGGATGTCGCGGTGGAGAGTGTCAGCCTGAGCCTGCACCATCCGGACGGCCGGGCCTATGCGGCGGGCGCGATGGGCGGGATGCACACCGGTGACCGGCTGTCGCAATTGTCGGACTCAGAGCGCCGGCAATGCATCGACGATTTCCTGACCGGGCTGGGCGATTGCTTCGATGGAACGGCGATAAACTTTCCGCACGTTTCCAACGTCATCACGGCGCGTGCGTGAGCGAGAGTTGTGATGGATCGCGACAGGGCGATCATGCAGGATGCGCTGCTGCCGTGGTGACGGTCCGCCGCGACAACGCGCGTACTTTCCCGGGCTTGCATCCGGCGCGCCGGCCGGGCTTATTCTGAGGCCAGGAAACGCTCCGGCCATGACCTGACGCTGCCGGGAGCGCAAGGGAGGGAAAGAATGACCGAGACCGTGCATCCGGTGACGGCCGAGTGGGCCAGGCGCGCCTTTGTCGACCGGGCAAAATACGACGAGATGTACCGGCGCTCGGTGATGGACCCCGAAGGCTTCTGGGCCGAGCAGGCCGAGCGGCTCGACTGGATCAAGCCTTTCACCAAGGTCAAGAACACCTCCTTCGACGCACCGAACGTCTCGATCAAGTGGTTCGAGGACGGCGAACTCAACGTCGCGGCCAACTGCATCGACCGGCATCTCGACAAGCGCGGCGACCAGACCGCCATCCTCTGGGAGCCGGACGATCCGACCACGCCGCACCGCGCGATCACCTATCGCGAGCTCCACGAGAATGTCTGCAAGCTCGCCAACGTGCTGAAATCGCACGGCGTCCGCAAGGGCGACCGGGTGACCATCTACATGCCGATGATCCCCGAGGTCGCCTATGCGATGCTCGCCTGCGCCCGGATCGGGGCGATCCACTCGGTGGTCTTCGCCGGCTTCTCGGCCGAGGCGCTGGCCGGCCGCATCGAGGATTGCCGCTCGGGCTATGTCATCACCTCCGACGAGGGCCGCCGCGGCGGCCGCACCGTACCGCTCAAGGCCAATACCGACGAGGCGATCACCATCGCCGAAGCGCGAAGGCGCCAAGGTCAACCACGTCATCGTCGTCCAGCACACCGGCGGCGACGTGACGATGAAGGAGGGCCGCGACGTCTGGTATCACGAGGTCGTCGCCGACGCCTCTGCCGACTGCCCGCCCGAGCCGATGAACGCCGAGGACCCGCTGTTCATCCTCTATACCTCGGGCTCGACCGGCAAACCGAAAGGCGTGCTCCACACCACCGGCGGCTACCTGACCTATGCCTCGCTGACCCACCAGCTGGTCTTCGACTATCACGACGGCGACATCTACTGGTGCGCCGCCGACGTCGGCTGGGTCACCGGCCACAGCTACATCGTCTACGGGCCGCTGGCGAATGGCGCGCTGACCACGATGTTCGAGGGCGTGCCGACCTGGCCGACGCCGTCGCGGATCTGGGAAGTCGTCGACAAGCACAAGATCAACATCCTCTACACCGCGCCGACGGCGCTGCGCGCCCTGATGGGCGCCGGCAACGATCACGTGACCAGGACCTCGCGCGCCTCGCTCAGGCTGCTCGGCACGGTCGGCGAGCCGATCAACCCGGAAGCCTGGGAGTGGTATTACCGGGTGGTCGGCGACAGCCGCTGCCCGATCGTCGATACCTGGTGGCAGACCGAAACCGGCGGCATCCTGATCACGCCGCTGCCCGGCGCGACGCCGCTGAAGGCCGGCTCCGCCACCTGGCCCTTCTTCGGCGTCAAGCCGGCTCTGGTCGACGCCGACGGCAGGCTGATCGAGGGCGCCGGCTCGGGCAACCTGGTCATCACCAACTCGTGGCCCGGCCAGATGCGCACCGTCTATGGCGACCACGATCGCTTCGTCCAGACCTATTTCTCCGCCTATGCCGGGATGTATTTCACCGGCGACGGCTGCCGCCGCGACGAGGACGGCTATTACTGGATCACCGGCCGGGTCGACGACGTCATCAACGTCTCCGGCCACCGGATGGGGACGGCCGAGGTCGAATCGGCGCTGGTCGCCCACCCCAAGGTCTCGGAAGCGGCGGTCGTCGGCTATCCGCACGACATCAAGGGCCAGGGCATCTATGCCTATGTCACGCTGATGGCCGGCGAGCAGCCGAGCGAGGCGTTGCAGAAGGAACTGGTCCAGTGGGTCAGGAAGGAGATCGGCCCGATCGCCCAGCCCGACCTCATCCAGTTCGCGCCGGGCCTGCCCAAGACCCGCTCCGGCAAGATCATGCGCCGCATCCTGCGCAAGGTGGCGGCGAACGAGTTCGAGAATCTCGGCGACACCTCGACGCTGGCCGATCCGGGCGTCGTCAACGACCTGGTCGACAACCGCAAGAACCGGGGCTGAGGACCGATCGCGTGCATCTGGCGGAGATATACAATTTAAAGTAGCCCAACAGCGATCCTGACCTTGTCATGAACCCTCCCGTGCAGTAGAGAATATATTCCTACTCGCAAGGGAATTGCCCGTGGTCGCCCGCCGCACCGCATCATCGGACCGCCGCCCCGCAGGGACCGTGCGAGGCTGGGCCGCTTGTGTCGGCCTCACCGTGGTCCTCGGCCTGCCGGCGACGGCAGGCGCTGGGGACAGGATCGCCGGCCCGGTCGCGGCCCGGGTTGTCCGCGTCATCGACGGCGACACCCTGACCGTCGAGGCGACGATCTGGATCGGCCAACGGATCACCGTCAACGCCCGCATCCGCGGCATCGACGCGCCGGAACTGCGCGGCGCCTGCCCGCGCGAGAAGACGATGGCGAGGGCGGCGCGCGCGGCGCTGGCCGGATTTGCCGAGGCGCGGGCCGTCACCCTCACCGGTATCGAGAACGACAAATATGCCGGACGGGTGGTCGCCGACGTCGCCACCGACGAGGGCATCGACCTCGGCGCCCGGATGCTCGCCGCCGGCCTCGCCCGCGCCTATGACGGCGGCGGCCGTGGCGGCTGGTGCGACATTGCCGGTCTCGGCGACTAAGGCGGTCGATTCCGGCGCACGCAGCGAGCAGACGCGGCACACAGCGAGGGCAACCGCCCCTGTTCTCGGGCAAGCCGCGGAGACGCCCCTGGGTCACGAATTGGTGACCGCCCGGCGCGCCACGGGCAGCGAATAGGGTCCGCGCCGGAGTGTTCATGCGCACGACGGTCTGCCCGGGGCGACAGCCTCCGTCGCAACCAAGTCGCAACCAAACGGAGTCCAAAGATGAATCGCGTCAAGAACCTGCCGCTCGCGGCCGCTCTCGCAATGACACTCGGCCTTGCGTTGGCCGGCCCGGCACTCGCCTTCGGCGGCGGAAGCAACAGTTCCGGCGGAAGCGGAAGCAACGTTCCCACTTGTCATAAAGGCTATGTCTACAGCACCAGCAAGCACGCCTGCATCAAGTCGACGTCCAGCCTCCTCAACGACCAGGAGCTCTATGCCGCCGGCCATGACCTGGCCCTTGCCGGCCGCTACCAGGAAGCACTCGACGCTCTCGATGCGGTCCGCAACAAGGACTCGATGACCCTGACCATGATCGGCTATGCCACCCGGAAATCGGGCGACTACGATCAGGGCGTCGCCTACTACGCGCAGGCCCTCGCGCTGGACGCCAACAACGTCAACACCCACGAGTATCTCGGCGAGGCCTATGCCGAGAAGGGGCGGATGGACGACGCCAGGACCGAACTGGTCAAGGTGGCGTCGCTCGCCGGCACGGACAGCGAGCAGTACCGTGATCTTGCTGCGGCGATCGCCGGGAACACCGGACGCAGGCTAACGGATCAGAGCACGGGCGGGCCGGCATTCGGCCCGCCCGCCTCGCCGACGTCGCGACCCTTTGACATTCATCCCGCCGAGCGCCGCTTGACCGGCCGGCTGGTCAGCCTATTGTTATTCCCGGTGATACGGGGTGCTCGTCCCTGCAACGGACGGGCTGAGAAAATACCCGTCGAACCTGATCTGGATAATGCCAGCGCAGGGAGCCGTCACCAGCCGGCTGCGCAGCTCCTGTACGCGTGCCGTCCACCAGGCTCCCTGCCACAAGCGAGGAAAGCCGTGGAACAGCCCGACCTGACATCCGCCATCGACCGCCTGCGCACCCGCGGACCGCTGGTGCACAACATCACCAACTTCGTCGTCATGAACTCGACGGCCAACGCGCTGCTCGCCGTCGGCGCCTCGCCGGCCATGGTCCACGCGCTGGAGGAGGTCGCCGATTTCGCGCCGATCGCCCAGGCGCTGGTGATCAATATCGGCACGCTGTCGCCGCACTGGGTCGCGGCGATGGAAAAGGCGGCCGAGGCCGCCAACGCCGCCGGGGTGCCGTGGATCCTCGATCCGGTCGCCGCCGGCGCCACCGCCTATCGCACCGAGACGGCGAAACGGCTGATCGCGCTGAAACCCGCCGTGATCCGCGGCAACGCCTCTGAAATCCTGTCGCTCGCCGGCGAGGCCGGCGGCGCCCGCGGCGTCGACAGCACCAAGGGTTCCGACGCCGCGCAGGACGCCGCGAAGCGGCTTGCCGTCCTGAGCGGCGCGGTCGTCGCGGTGACCGGGGCGGTCGACTACGTCACCGACGGCGAGCGCATGGCGGGCCTCGCCAACGGCGACCCGATGCTCGCCCGCGTCACCGGCACCGGCTGCATGGCGACGGCGATCATCGGCGCCTTTCTCGGCGCCGGGCTTCCCCCCTTCGAGGCCTGCGTCGCCGGCCTGACCATGCTCGGCGTCGCCGCCGAACAGGCGATCGGCGGCGCCGATGGCCCGGCGAGCTTCCAGGTGGCGCTGATCGACGCGCTCTACCGGCTCGACGACGCGAGCCTGGCGGCGGGCCTGCGCTGGGCATGAGGCAGCTTCCCGACCTGTCGCTGATGCTGGTCACCGACGCGGCGATGATGGCGCGGCGCGGCATCGTCGAAACGGTATTGGCCGCGGTTGCCGGCGGCGTCACGGTCGTCCAGCTCCGCGACAAGACGGCGGGCGACGACGACCTGATCGCACTGGCAAGGACGTTGCGGGAAAGCCTCGCGCCGCTCGCCGTGCCGCTGATCGTCAACGACCGTGCGACGGTCGCCGTCGCGGCCGGCGCCGACGGGCTGCACATCGGCCAGGGCGACGGCGATCCGGCGGCCGCCCGGGCCATCGATCGGACCGGAGATGATCCTCGGGTTGTCGGTGACCGGACCGGCGGACGTGACGACCGTCGATCCCGGCGTGGTCGACTATGTCGGGCTCGGGCCGGTCTTCGCCTCGCCGACCAAGGCCGACGCGACACCGCCGCTCGCGCCTCGGCGGCATCCGCGTCGTCGGGGCGCGGCTCACGGTACCGTGGGTGGCGATCGGCGGCATCGACGCCGACAACGCCGCCGCGATCATGGCGACCGGCGCGTCGGGCCTCGCCGTGGTCTCGGCGATCGCGGCGGCCGACGATCCGTGCGCCGCGGCGGCGGCATTGCGGACCGCGATCGACGGCGGACACGCGCAGAGGTCGGCATGATGATCGCCAACGTCCTGTCGATCGCCGGCACCGACCCGACCGGGGGCGCCGGCATCATGGCCGATCTCAAGACCTTCGGCGCGCTTCGAACCTATGGCATGGCCGTCGTCACGGCGGTGGTCGCCCAGAACACCCGGGGCGTGCGCGCCTTCGAGGTCCTGTCGCCGTCCTTCGTCAGCGACCAGATCGATGCCGTCTTCGACGATGTCCGCGTCGACGCGGTCAAGATCGGCATGGTCGCCAATGCCGGCATCGCCATCGCCATCGCCGACGCGCTCTCCCGGCACGGCGCGAAGCACATCGTGCTCGACCCGGTGATGGTCGCCAAGAGCGGCGACCGGCTGCTCGCCGAAGACGCGGTCGCGGCGGTGCGCGAGCGGCTGGTGCCGCTCGCCGAGATCATCACGCCGAACCTGCCGGAGGCGGCCGTGCTGCTCGGCGCGGAGGAGCCGGCCGACCTCGCCGCGGCGATCGAGATGGCCGGCGAACTGAAGCAGCTCGGCCCGGCTGCCGTCCTGCTCAAGGGCGGCCACATGCCGGGGCCGGAGAGCATCGACATCTGGTTCGACGGCGAGACGCTGGAGACCTTCCGCGCCCCGCGGATCGCGACGAAGAACACCCACGGCACCGGCTGCACGCTGTCGGCGGCGATCGCCGCGCTGCTGCCGGCGATGCCGCGGCTGGAGGCGGTGGGGCGGGCCAAGGACTACCTGACCGGCGCGCTTGCCGCGGCGGACGAGCTCGACGTCGGCCACGGCCACGGCCCGCTGCATCATTTTCACGGGATGTGGCGGTCCGGTTAGGCGGGACTGCGGTGCGTCCTGAGATGCGAGGGCGAAGCCCGAGCCTCGAAGGACGCCAATACCCCCGACCAGGCGTTCTTCTACTCCTCGTACACCACCAGCAGGTCCTTGGCGTCGATCTGGCTGCCGGCGTGGATGAGGACTTCGCCGATGGTGCCGTCGCGCTCGGCGTGGAGCGCGGTCTCCATCTTCATCGCCTCGATCGACAGAAGCACGTCGCCGGCCTTGACCTTCTGGCCGGTGGCGACGGCAAGCGTCGAGACGACGCCGGGCATCGGCGCGGCGACATGGAGGGCGTTGCCCTCCTCGGCCTTGCGGCGGATCACGACGTCGCTCGCCATCCGGTTCGGCACCTTGGCGACGCGCGGCTGGCCGTTCATCTCGAAGAAGACGCGGACGAAGCCGTCCTCGTCGGTCTCGCCGATCGCCTGGTTGCGGATGACCAGCGTCTTGCCCTTCTCGATCTCGACGAGGATCTCCTCGCCGACCGGCAGGCCGTAGAAATAGACCGGCGTCGGCAGCACCGAGACGGGACCATAGGTGTCGGCGGCGGCGGCGAACTCGGTGAAGACCTTGGGATACATGATGTAGGAGGCGAGTTCGCGGTCATCGACCGGGCGGTCGATCTTCTCCTCGACCGCCTCGCGCTCGGCGTCGAGATCGGCCGGCGGGATCAGCGAGCCGGGACGGACGGTGATCGGCTCGGCGCCCTTCAGCACCTTCTTCTGGATCGCCTCGGGCCAGCCGCCGGGCGGCTGGCCGAGGTCGCCATGCATCATCTGGACGACGGATTCCGGGAAGGCGATGTCCTTGGCCGGGTTGGCGACGTCCTCGACGGTGAGATCGCCGGCGACCATCATCAGCGCCAGGTCGCCGACCACCTTCGACGACGGCGTCACCTTGACGATGTCGCCGAACAGCATGTTGACCTCGGCGTAGGTGCGCGCCACCTCGTGCCAGCGCGCCTCGAGGCCGAGCGAGCGGGCCTGCTCCTTGAGGTTGGTGAACTGGCCGCCCGGCATCTCGTGGAGATAGACCTCCGAGGCGCCGAAGCGGAGGTCGGATTCGAAGGCGCGATACTGGGCCCGCACCGCCTCGAAATAGAAGGAGATCTGGCGGATCGCGGTGACGTCGAGGCCGGTCGCCCGGTCGGTATCGTCGAGCGCCTCGACCAGCGAGCCGAGGCAGGGCTGCGAGGTCAGGCCCGACATCGAATCGATCGCCGCGTCGAAGGCGTCGACCCCGGCGGCGACCGCCGCGACGACCGAGGCGGCAGCGACACCGGAGGTGTCGTGAGTGTGGAAGTGGATCGGCAGGTCGGTCGCGTCGCGGAGCGCCTTGACGAGTTTCGTCGCCGCCGCCGGCTTGAGCAGGCCGGCCATGTCCTTGATGCCGATGATATGGGCGCCGGCCGCCTCGAGCTGCCCGGCGAGGTCGACATAGTAGTTGAGGCTGTATTTCGCCCGGTCGGGATCGAGGATATCGCCGGTATAGCAGAGCGCGCCCTCGCAGAGCATGCCGGCCTCGCGCACCGCGTCCATCGAGACCCGCATGTTCTCGACCCAGTTGAGGCAGTCGAAGACACGGAAGAGATCGACGCCGGCCGCCGCCGCCTCCTTGACGAAGAAGCGCACCGCATTGTCGGGATAGTTGGTGTAGCCGACGCCGTTGGCGCCGCGTAAGAGCATCTGCAGGAGGATGTTGGGCGCCCGCTCGCGGATCAGCGCCAGCCGCTCCCACGGGTCCTCGGTCTGGAAGCGCATGGCGACGTCGAAGGTGGCGCCGCCCCAGCATTCGAGCGACAGCAACCCCGGCAGCGCCCGGGCATAGGCATCGGCCGCGGCGGCGAGATCGAAGGTCCGCATCCGGGTGGCGAGCAGCGACTGGTGGGCGTCACGCATGGTGGTGTCGGTGACCAGCGCGCGCTTCTCGCCGCGCATCCACTTGGCGAAGGCCTCCGGCCCGTCGCGGTCGAGGCGCTGCTTGGTGCCGTCGGCCGGCGACTGGTCGAAGCGCGGCGCCGGCACCACCAGCCCCTCCTCCGGCGGCCGGATGCGGTCGCGGGTGTCGGGATGGCCGTTGACCGAAACGTCGGCGATGTAGGTCAGGAGCTTGGTGGCGCGGTCGCGCCGCTTGACCGCCTCGAACAGCTCCGGCGTCTCGTCGATGAAGCGGGTGGTGTAGCTCGAATCGCGGAATTTCGGGTGGCTGATGACGTTTTCGAGAAAGGCGAGGTTGGTCGCCACGCCGCGGATACGGAACTCGCGGAGCGCCCGGTCCATGCGGGCGATCGCCTCCTCCGGCGACGGCGCCCAGGCGGTGACCTTCTCCAGCAGCGGATCGTAGAAGCGGGTGATCACCGCGCCGGAATAGGCGGTGCCGCCATCGAGCCGGATGCCGAAGCCGGTGGCGCCGCGATAGGCGGTGATCCGGCCGTAATCGGGGATGAAGTTCTGCTCCGGGTCCTCGGTGGTGATCCGGCACTGGAGGGCGTTGCCGTTGAGCTTGATCTCGTCCTGCGGCGGGATGCCCGAGGCCGGGTCGCCGATCCGCTCGCCCTCGGCGATATGGATCTGCGCCTTGACGATATCGATGCCGGTGACTTCCTCGGTGACCGTGTGCTCGACCTGGATGCGCGGATTGACCTCGATGAAATAGAAGGCGCCGGTGTCGGAATCCATCAGGAACTCGACGGTGCCGGCGCCGAAATAATTGGCGCCCTCGGCGATCTTGATCGCGTAGCCGGCGAGCTCTTTGCGCTGGGCGCTGTCGAGATAGGGCGCCGGGGCGCGTTCGACAACTTTCTGGTGACGGCGCTGCACGGTGCAGTCGCGCTCGAAGAGGTGGACAATGCCGCCATGCTGGTCGGCGAGGATCTGGACCTCGACATGGCGGGCGCGCTCGACCAGCTTTTCGAGATAGACCTCGTCGCGGCCGAAGGCGGCCTTGGCCTCGCGCCGCGCCGCGTCGATGTCGTGGAGCAGGGTTTCCTCGTCGGGGATGACCCGCATGCCGCGGCCGCCGCCGCCCCATGACGCCTTCAGCATCAGCGGATAGCCGACCTCACCCGCGATCCGGGCGACCGCGGCCGCGTCGGCCGGCAGCGGTTCGCTCGCCGGCATCACCGGGACGCCGACCGCGACGGCGAGTTCGCGGGCCGAGACCTTGTCGCCGAGCCGGCGCATGGTGTCCGGCGACGGGCCGATGAAGGTCAGGCCGGCGTCGGCGCAGGCCTGGGCGAAGTCGGGGTTTTCGGAGAGCAGGCCGTAGCCCGGATGGATCGCGTCGGCGCGCGCCTCGCGGGCGACGCGGATGATCTCCGGAATGGACAGATACGCCTCGATCGGGCCGAGGCCCTTGCCGATCTGGTAGGCCTCGTCGGCCTTGAAGCGATGGAGGGCGAGCTTGTCCTCCTCGGCGAAGACCGCGACCGTCTTCATGCCGAGCTCGTTGGCGGCGCGGAAGACGCGAATGGCGATTTCGGACCGGTTGGCGACGAGGATCTTCTTGAGCGGCACGGCAAGCCCCGGCTGTGCGTTGATCGAAAATCGGCCCTGAACCGGCCGATTAGCCGCAATTGTGCGCTTGCGAAGACCGTTTGTGCAAGTGCGAAGCGCCCCTGGCCAGCTTGCCCGCGCAGAAGGACAATTGTCGAGCGGCGGTGCAATCGTGCAAAGTGGCGGCGAACGACGGAGGAGAGAATCACGCATGCCGGAAATCATCGTCTACTGCGCCGAGGGCCGCAGCCCGGAACAGAAGAAGGGCCTGATGAAGGACCTCACCGAGGCCATGGTCAGGAATTTCGAGGTCAAGGCCGAGGTGGTGACCGTGCAGATCGTCGAGGCACCGAAGATCAACAAGGCCAAGGGCGGCATCCCCTTCAGCGAGCGGTAGGGACGGGTCTTGATATGTACGGTTATTGACCGTACATTCGGCGAAGGAGAGATTCTTTGACGAGCAAACGCCAACCTCCTGCGGACGACGAGAACGCCGATACCAAGACGACGCGTTTCGAGACGCGTCTGTCGCCCTATGTCCGCAGAATCATCAAGCACGCGGCCGAAATCCAGGGCCGCAGCATGAGCGATTTCGTCATTACCGCCGCCGAGGAGGCCGCCGAGAAAGCGATCCGTGATGCGCACATCATCGAGCTTTCGCTTGAGGACCAGCGTGCTTTCGCCGAAGCCCTTCTCAATCCGCCGAAGCTGGGTTCGGCGTGGAAGCGGGCCAGAGAAAGCCATCGTCGCCTCATCGCCGAATCGCGGTGAGCGGACGATTTGTCATCGAGAGGCTCGCGCCGTCGCACGATCGGACTTCCTTTTCGTGCGGCGTAGCTTCACTTGATCGCTATCTTCGCCAATCAGTCGGTCAGGACATACGCCGGCGCTTTGCCAATTGCTTTGTTGCCGTCGAGCGGTCGGACGACGCCGTCGCGGCGTTCTACACGCTCTCCGCCGCGAGCATTCCTCTTACCGAACTTGCCGGTGAGATTGTGAAGCGTTTGCCGCTTTATCCCATGGTCCCGGCCGCCATGATCGGGCGCCTTGCGGTGGACAAACGCTTCCGCGGCCAGCGGCTCGGGGAAGCGATGCTCCTCGATGCCGCGGACCGGGTTCTCGACTCCGATCCGGCCGCGTTTGCCCTGATGGTCGAAGCAAAAGACACGGAGGCGGCTTCGTTCTACAAGCGCTACGCATTCAGGCCGCTGAACACCAGACCGATGACCCTCTTCCTGCCGATCGCGGCAATCGAAGCCCGTCGGAGAAAGGACACTTCGCGATGATCACCGTCTTTGGCTCCATCAATGTCGATCTCGTGACCCGGGTGGCCAAGTCGCCGCTGCCCGGCGAGACGGTGATGGGCTCAGACTATCAGCTGATCCCCGGCGGCAAGGGCGCCAACCAGGCCGTGGCCGCCCGGCGGGCGGGCGCCGACGTGCGGCTGGTCGGGGCGATCGGCGATGACGACATCGCCAGGGCCGCCCTGACCGAACTCGAACCGGCCGGCGTCGATCTCGAATCCGTCGCGCGCCGCCACGGCACCACCGGCATCGCCATCATCACCGTCGACGACAGCGGCGAGAACACGATCGTCGTCTCCCCCGGCGCCAACGCCTCCGCCGATGCGGCGCAGGTGCCGCCCTATGCCTTCGCCGCGAAAGACACGCTGCTCCTGCAGATGGAGGTGCCCTTCGCCGAAAGCATGAAGGTCGCCCAACGCGCCAGCGACGCCGGGGCGCGGGTGGTGCTCTCGGTGGCGCCCTTCACCCCGCTCGCACCGACCGAACTCGGCCCGACCTCGATCATCGTCGTCAACGAGCACGAGGCCGCCGATTTCGCCCGTTACTTCGGCCTTTCGGCGCGCGGCGAACAGGCGGTGGTGACGGCGCTCGCCCGCCGCCTCGACCGCACGGTGATCGCGACGCTGGGGCCGGAAGGCGCGGTGGCGAGCGGACCCGAGGGGCTGGTCAAGGTTCCGGCGCTTGCCGTGACGCCGGTCGACACGACCGGGGCGGGCGATACCTTTGCCGGCGTGCTCGCCGCCTATCTCGACGCCGGCGCGGACCTGCAGGACGGCGATGGCCCGGGCGGCGATCGCCGGGTCGCTGGCCTGCACCAAACACGGCGCCCAGCCGAGCTTCCCGACGCGGGACGAGATCGAGGCCGCCGGCGGCTGACATATCAGCCTTTGCGGAAGACCCGCCGACTGGACTAAAATGTCAGTCGCGCCCATTCTCGCGCGCGCCCCGCCTCCCGGAGAAAAAGAACAATGACCCCGCCCACCGACGACCCGACTGTCGTGCCGATGCCCCAGATGTCCGAACGCGCCAAGAACCCGCGCGTCCTCAGGCTCCATGCCGACGACAACCTTGTGGTTTCGATCGACCCGATCCTGCCCGGCGCGACCGCCGAGGGGGTGACGGCGATCGCGCGCGTGCCCAAGGGCCACAAGATGGCGATCGCCGATATCGCCGAGGGCGCGGCGGTGCTGAAATTCGGCCAGATCATCGGCTTCGCCACGGCGCCGATCCGCGCCGGCGAGCACATCCACACCCACAATTGCGGGGTCCACTTCTTCGAGCGCGACTACAAATATGCCGAGGCGGCGAAGGAGGAAAAGATCCTGCCGGTCGCCGAGCGGCGCACCTTCGAGGGCTACAAGCGGGCGAGCGGCCGGGTCGGCACCCGCAACTATATCGGCATCCTGACCAGCGTGAACTGCTCCGCCTCCGTCGCCCGTTTCATGGCCGAGGCGGTGACCCGCTCCGGCGTGCTCGACGACTATCCCGAGATCGACGGCGTCGTGCCCTTCGTCCACGGCACCGGCTGCGGCATGGCCGGCCAGGGCTCGGAAGGCTTCGCCACGCTCCAGCGCACCGAATGGGGCTATGCCAGGCATCCGAATATCGGCGGCGCGCTGCTGGTCGGTCTCGGCTGCGAGGTGATGCAGATTCCCGGCCTGATGGAGGACAACCGCATCGAGGAAAGCGACATCTTCCGCACCATGACCATCCAGGCGACCGGCGGCACCCGCAAGACGATCGAGCGCGGGGTCGAGATGATCCGCGAGATGCTGCCCAAGGTCGCCGCGGTCAAGCGCGAGACAGTGCCGGTTTCGGAGCTGATGGTGGCGCTGCAATGCGGCGGCTCGGACGGCTATTCGGGCATCACGGCCAACCCGGCGCTCGGCCTCGCCACCGACCTGCTGGTCGAGCAGGGCGGCACCGGCGTGCTTGCCGAGACGCCGGAAATCTACGGCGCCGAGCATCTGCTCACCCGCCGCGCCGCGACTCGCGAGATCGGCGAGAAGCTGATCGAACGGATCAAGTGGTGGGAGGACTATACGGCCCGCAACGGCGGCGAGATGGACAACAATCCTTCGCCCGGCAACAAGGCCGGCGGCCTGACCACCATCCTCGAAAAATCGCTCGGCGCCGCCGCCAAGGGCGGCACGACGACGCTGCGCGGCGTCTATCTCTACGGCGAGCCGGTGACCGAACGCGGCTTCGTCTTCATGGATTCGCCCGGCTACGATCCCGCCTCGGTGACCGGCCAGGTGGCTTCCGGCTGCAACCTTGTGGTCTTCACCACCGGCCGCGGTTCGGCCTTCGGCTTCAAGCCGTCGCCGTCGATCAAGCTCGCCACCAACAACGACACCTACCAGCGCCAGGAAGAGGACATGGATATCAACTGCGGCGATATCCTCGACGGCGTGTCGATGGAGGAGAAGGCGCGGGAGATCTTCGAGGAGATGATCGTCGTCGCCTCCGGCAAGAAGACCAAGTCCGAGGAATTCGGCTACGGCGACAACGAGTTCGTGCCGTGGCAGATCGGCGCGGTGATGTGAGGAAAGCGAGGCGGCTTGCGCCCCTCGCCGTTGTCGTTTCCCTCGGCCCGGCGTCCTTCGCCGCGGCCGAGGGTGCCGGTCACCGCCGGAAGCCGGCGACAGTCTCGAAATAGACCGGCTTCGAGCCCGCAATCGCCTGCTCGAGCGCCACCGACGGATGGCCATAGACCGTGTGGCGGGCCAGGTCGACCATGGTCCCCAGGCGCTCGGCGTAGTCCCGGTTGAACGTCGCCAGGTGGGCGAGAGCCGCCTCGGAACTGGCGTAGCGCTCGAAGACCTGCCCGATCGCGCCATCGGCGCTCACCACCCAGTCATAGCCGAGCGTTTCCGGCTCGTTGGCCTTAGTGTGCGCGACCATCTCGGCGATCAGGTCTTTGAGGTTTTGCAGCTGTCCGCGCTTGATCGTCACCTCGAATATCCAGTGGACGATCTGTCCGCTCTGTTCCTCAGTCATGGATTACCCCCCCATTGTCATCGGCACCGGCAGCCACAGCCTACAAAGCAGCCGGGCAACCGTCGATTGCGCCGGCGATCTATCCGGCTCGTGCAACCGGCGGATGTCAGCGGAAGAGACGACCACGGGCTGTTTCGCTCGCGATTTTTGTGGTTAGGTCGCGCGCTTCATGACCTCCCGCCCGCTGCCGTGCGGGCCCGCTTGCGCCGGTCCCTCCGATGACCACCTCCGTCGACAATACCGAGCCGGCAACTCCGGCCCAGATTACCGCCGTCGCGGTCCTCACCGCGATCAGCCTGTCGCATTTCCTCAACGACATGATGCAGTCGCTGCTGCCGGCGATCTATCCGATCCTCAAGGCGTCCTTCCATCTCGATTTCGCGCAGATCGGCCTCATCACGCTTGCCTTCCAGTTCACCGCCTCGCTGCTGCAGCCGCTGATCGGCCTCTATACCGACCGCTGGCCGAAGCCCTATTCGCTGACCGTCGGCATGGGCTCGACGCTTTCCGGCCTGGTACTGCTTTCGGTGGCGCACGCCTACTGGGTCATTGTTATCGGCGCGGCCATGGTCGGGCTGGGATCGGCGATCTTCCATCCCGAATCGTCGCGGGTCGCCCGCCTTGCTTCAGGCGGACGCTACGGCCTCGCCCAGTCGGTCTTCCAGGTCGGCGGCAATATCGGCACCGCGATCGGGCCGCTGCTCGCCGCGTTGATCATCGTGCCGAACGGGCAGTCGAGCATTGCCTGGTTCTCGGTGGCGGCGCTGCTCGGCATGATCGTGCTCTTCAATGTCGGCACCTGGTACCGGCACCGTATTCCGGAGGTCCGATATGGAGGCCGGAGCGCGGCCCCGCCGACGCATGCGCTGCCCCCGGCCCGGGTGCTTCTTGCGCTCGCCATCCTGACAACGCTGATCTTTTCGAAATTCATCTACCTGAGCAGCCTGACGAGCTACTACACCTTCTACCTGATCGACCGTTTCGGGGTTTCGGTGCAGCAGTCCCAGGTGCTGCTCTTCGTCTTCCTGTTCGCGGTCGCTTGCGGCACGATCGCCGGCGGCCTGATCGGCGATCGCTATGGCCGCAAGATCGTCATCTGGGTGTCGATCCTCGGCACGCTGCCCTTCACGATCGCGTTGCCCTATGCCGGTTTCTACGCAACGGTGGCGCTGTCGATGATCATCGGGCTGATCCTCGCCTCGGCCTTTTCCGCCATCGTCGTGATGGGCCACACGCTGGTGCCATGGCGGATCGGGATGATCTCGGGCCTCTTCTTCGGCTTTGCCTTCGGGATCGGCGGCCTTGGCGCGGCGGCGCTCGGCATTCTCGCCGACGCAACCAGCATCGAATACGTCTTCAAGGTCTGTTCGTTCCTGCCGGCGGTCGGCCTGCTGACCGTCTTCCTGCCGAATGTCGACCGGAAGAAGCCGCGATCGGCGCCCTGACGCAAGGGGACTGCCGAAGGAGACCACGCTGGCGCGACAGAGAAGGCGGCGGCGGAATACCGCCACCGCCCGTGAGCTCGATCCGGGGATCGAACTACATTGCCGATTCTTCCACCGAGGTGGCGGTCATCGTGCCGCCATCACCCTGATCGTACTAAATCTTGACGTCTTCGCCGACCTTGAGGGAGGCCGCATCGACGGATTCGGGCAGGACGAAGGTTTCGCCCGTGGCAAGGGTGACTGTTCCCGCCGCCGCGTCGATGCTTGAGATGGTTCCCGTCGCCTCCTCGGCGAAGGCACCGATGGAAGAAACCGCGAGGAGAGCAGCGGCACTCGCTGCGACCATCAACTTACGCATCTTGGACACCTCTAGCTTGCTGGCCGTTCCGCGGCTCTTGCCGCGCGAACGGCGAAACGCCCCCAAGCCGACAACTCAACGCCGCCGGCCGAAGCCGGTTCCGAAAAAAACGCGCGTCGTGCGACTTTTTTTACTGAGTGGGCAGGCTGCCGGAAACCACATAGGCGGATGCCCAGCTTCCGGCCAGATCGACCAGCGCCTGAAACACCATCGCATCGCCGCCCGCGCCCATCTCGTCGCCGTAAACCGGCTCTTGCAGAATCACCCGCAGTTGACTGAACCGACCGCAGGATTTCGCGGCCTTCAGGTCATTGTAGGTGGCAAGAGCGGCGTCGGCGCTGGTCTGCCGCGCCAGCGCCAGTTCTTCGGCGAAGGAGCGGGAGATGCACAGCACCCAGTTGCGAACGACCATTTCCGTGTCGAGTTTGTAATCGGGCGGCAGAGACACGTTCATCGGCATCTCCGTCGCCGGCGTCGTCTCGATATCGACCGGCGCCGCCGCCCGAGCCGGCAAGGTCATAACGCAGGCTGCCGCAAGCGCAGCCGCGAAACTCCAAGGATGATTCATTTCAGCCCCCGCTGGAAAGCGATCACGCAAAGTGATCCCGTCACAACAGTCACCCCGAATCAGAAGCCTAGGGAAGCGATCCGGCCGGGGCAACGCGGCCAGGACAGTCCGGCCGCCAGTGTGTCGCGCATGCAACGCTCGGGCCTGTTTGGCATTTCGGCTCAACAAGCATGGAACCAAACCGCGACTTGACGCGGGCGGTCCGAGGTTGACACATGCCGGGCGAACAAAACGCCAGGAACCGGGGAAACACCTGATGCCGCTCGATACCAGCACCGCCTTCGCCCTTCCCGAGGACTCCGACCAGGCGACACTGGTCGGTCGCGTCTGGCGCCCCGACAGGCAAGGGCCGTCCGTGGTGGTCCTGCGCGGCACGGAGCTCGTCGACATCAGCGCCATCGCGCCGACGACGAGCGACCTCTGCGAAATGGCGGAACCGGCGGCGCTGGCCCGCGACGCGGCGGGCGAACCGATCGGCCTTTTCGAGGCGGTCCTCGCCAATACGCCGCGCGCCGCCCGCGATCCGGCGAAGCCGTGGCTGCTGGCGCCGACCGACCTCCAGGCGATCAAGGCGGCCGGCGTCACCTTCGCCGTGTCGATGCTCGAGCGGGTGATCGAGGAACAGGCGCGCGGCGCACCGGAAAAGGCCGCGACGATCCGCACCGAGATGCAAGCCGCGATCGGCGACGACCTCGCCCGCCTCAAGCCGGGCTCCGAGCAGGCGATGGCGCTCAAGCAGCACCTCGTCGACAAGGGCATGTGGTCGCAATATCTCGAGGTCGGCATCGGCCCCGACGCCGAGGTCTTCACCAAGGCGCCGTCGATGGCGGCGGTCGGCCACCTCGCCGAGATCGGCATCCGCGCCGATTCGACCTGGAACAATCCGGAGCCGGAAGTGGCGCTGGTCGCCGCCTCGTCGGGAAAGATCGTCGGTGCGACGCTCGGCAACGACGTCAATCTCCGCGATTTCGAAGGGCGCTCGGCGCTGCTTCTCGGCAAGGCCAAGGACAACAACGCCAGCGCCTCGCTCGGCCCCTTCATCCGGCTTTTCGACAAGGACTTCACCCTCGACGACGTACGCGGCGCCGAGATCCGGCTGACCGTCGACGGCCCGGAGGGCTACAGGCTCGACGGCGCCAGCGCGATGAGCAAGATCAGCCGCGATCCGGCCGACCTGATGGGCGCCACCATCGGCAAGGACCATCAATATCCCGATGGCGTGGTGCTCTATCTCGGCACCATGTTCGCGCCGATCGAGGATCGCGACGTGCCCGGCGAGGGCTTCACCCACAAGGTCGGCGATATCGTCACTATCGCCTCGCCGAAGCTCGGCCGGCTTTCCAACGCCGTGGTCCATTCGGCCGACGCCGAACCGTGGACCTTCGGCACCGGCGCGCTGATGCGCAACCTCGCCAAGCGCGGGCTGATCTAGGGGGGGCGACCGAGCGCGGCGCCCTAGCCGGTCTTCGCCCGGAACTTCAGGATCGCCATCAGCGCGCCGCCGGCGACAAGCCCCCAGAAGGCGGCGCCGACACCGAAGAAGGAAAGGCCCGAGGCCGTGGTGATGAAGGTGATCACCGCCGGCAGGCGATCGTCCTCGGAGGCCAGCGCCGCCGACAGCGAGCTGCCGAAACTGCCGAGCAGGGCCAAGCCGGCGACCGCCTGGATCAGCAAAGGCGGCGTCTCGGCGACGAAGGCGGCGGCATAGGCCGCGCCAAGACCGAGGACGATATAGGCGCAACCGGCGACAATCGTCGCGATCCAGCGGCGGGACGGATCGGGATGGGCCTCCGGGCCGGCGGCGAGCGCGGCGGTGATCGCGGCCAGCGCATAGGAATGAGCGCCGACGACGGCCGTGGCGATCCCGGCAAGACCGGCCGCGGTAAACAGCGGCCCGACCGCCGGCCGGTAGCCGTTGGCGCGCAGCACCGCGAGGCCGGGGATCGCCTGCGACGCCATCGAGACGATGAACAGCGGCAGCGCGAGACCGATCATCGCGTCGACGGTGAAGACCGGCATGACGAAGACCGGCGACGGCAGGCCGACCGTCGTCGCCGAGGGCAGCGGCGTCGAGATGCCGACCATGATCGCCGTCACCACCACGGCGATCGGCACCGCATAGAAGCGGGCAAAGCGGAGCGCGAGCGCCCAGGCGACGATGATCGGCAGGGCGAGCGCCGGGAATTCGCCGACCGCCCGCACCGGCGCCAGGCAGATGTCGACCAGGATCCCGGCGAGCAGCGCATTGGCGAGCGACATCGGAATCGAAGCCACCGCCCGGCCGAAAGGACGCCAGACGCCGGCGATCACCGTCAGCACGCCCGCCCCGATGAAGGCGCCGACGGCAACCGGGAAGCCGCCATTCGGAACCCCGGTGTGAATCAGCAGGACCGCGCCCGGGGTCGACCAGGCGAGCATCACCGGAATTCGCAGCCGAAAGCTGAAGGCGATGCTCAACAGGCCGGTCACGACCGAAAGCGCGAAGAGCCCCGAGGCGGCCTCGGCCTGGGAAGCGCCGGCGGCACCGAGCCCGGCGAGCACGATGGCGAAGGCGGTGGCGAAGGCGACGACGGCGGTGAGGACGCCGGCCGCAACCAGCTGGATCACCGGACCGGGCCTCCGGTCGATGGGCGGTCAATCAAGGAGAGCATGGAAACTCGGAGCTTCGGACAAGCGCCCGGACACTAGCGGTCCCGCCGGCGGGGTCAAACCTTTTCGCCGCGCGATCGCGCCATGTCGATGATTCGGCGCATGGCCGACAGCAAGACTTGCCGCTCCTCTCGCGGCAGCCCGGCGAGAAGCGTCCGGTTGACGCTGTTCGCCGCATCCTTTGCGGGCTTCTCAGCCATTCGCGCCCGCTCTGTGAGATGGATCGACTGGGCGCGACCGTCGGTCGGATGAGGACGCCGAACGATCAGGCCGTCGCGCTCCATGCGCGAAAGCGTGTTCGCCAGGGTCGCCTGCTCGACGTCGAGCCGCCCCACCAGGCCGCGCTGGGTCAGCCCGTCCTCGTCCCAAAGTTCGAGGAGCACCATAAACTGGCCCGGCGCCAGCCCGAGAGGAGCGATCTCCCGCGCCAGCGCCTGGGCGAAGAGCCGGGCGAGATGGTTGATGAGGTAGCCGGCCGATTCGTTCTTGTCGAAGCGCATGGGTATCGAGCCCGATTCGTCGTCAGTGGAGAAGAATGCCAGTTGCATAGCTCGCTATGCAATGATATATAGCATGCTATGTTTATTGAGGAACATGTGACAATGACCCTGAACCGCAACCTCGTCCGGCGGGTGCACCTGATCGCTGGTATCGTCGCCTTCCTGACGATCCTCAGCTTCTGGACGACGACGGTCGTCTCGGAACTGTTCGCCGACCATGCCGCCGTCGCCGCGGCCAAGCAGGGAATCCTGTGGGGGATGATCGTCCTCGTCCCGGCGATGGCCGCGGTCGGCAGCAGCGGATTCAACCTCGGCGGCAAGAGTTCCGCACCGATCGTCGTGGCCAAACGGAAACGGATGATGATTGTCGGCCTGGACGGGCTCCTGATCCTCGTGCCGTCAGCGGTTTTCCTCGCCATCCGCGCCGCCGACGGCCAGTTCGACACGGCCTTCTACGCCGTCCAGGCGATCGAACTTCTCGCCGGCGCAACGAACGTGACCCTGATCGCGCTCAACATGCGCGACGGCTTGACCCTGACGCGGAAAATGCGGAACGGCGGGCAGCGCGCTACGCGGCGTCGACCCGCTTGAAGCGGTTGAGCAACGCCGTTGGCGCCCCGGAAAGCAGCACGTCGAGATGACGGAAGCGCTGGAAACCGCCATTGACCGAAATCCGCGGCAGCGCGGTCAAATGACCGCGATGCTCGGGGAAGAGGACGCCCGGCCGGGTGGTCGTCCCGGTCAGGAAGCCGAGCTCTTCGGCAAGGGCGAATTCGCGCGGGCCGGCCGAGGTCGGGTCGCCGACCGGATAGGCGAAATGCCTTGGCCTGACCCCGAGGCGTTGCTCGATCTTTCGCGCGCCCGTCGCCATCTCCTCGCGGGCGACGGCCTCGCTCGCCTTGGCCAGCATGATGTGATTGTCGGTATGGGCGCCGATGGTGATCAGCGGCTCGGCCGCGAAATCCTCGATCTCGTCCCACCCCATGCAAAGCTCGCGGCAGATGCCCGCGACATCGACACCCGCCCCGACCGCCAGGTCGCGGCACGTGCGCCGTATGTCCCGTTCGTCGCGCAGGCTGCGCAGCTGCCAGTAGATCGTCGAAAAGGCTTCCTGCTTCGCCGCATCGGTTGCCGTATCGAAGTGCTGCGTCTCGCCATCGATCTCGACCGCGACGCTTTCGCTGCGCGCGATCGCACGCTCCAGTTCGATCCACCACAATTCGCCGGTTCCCTCGGCGAAGCTCGACGGCAGGAACAGGGTCGCCGGCACGCCGTGGCGCCGGATGATCGGCAGCGCATAGTCGCGGTTGTCGCGGTAGCCGTCATCGAAGGTGAGAGCGATGAAGCGGCGTCCGAAGTCCTCCTGCGTCATCCGGCGATGGGCCTCGTCGAGCGAGACGATATCGAATCCGGCGCCACTCAGGCGGGTGATGACCTCGTCGAGGAAATCGGGGGTGATCTCGAGCGGCCCGTTCGGCTGGAACCCGTCGGCCTGCGCCGGACGCACCCGGTGAAAGGTCAGGATCGTGCCAACGCCGGCAAGGAACGGCCGGGCAAGGCGGTACCCACCCGTGAAATAGAGTGTTTCAAGACCGGCGTGAATGACCGACTTGCCGATACGAGACACGTCTGTTTCTCCTTTTCTCCAGCTTGCGCGCCGGAGGGTTATTCTTCTTCCGCGAGGACGGGCTCGACGAGCAGCGGCGGCTCGTGCAGATACCGTGTCGCCCGTCGCTTGGCCTCGATGTCACGCCAGACCCGCTCGACCTCCTCGACGGTCAGCCCGACTGCCGGCGCGACGGCGTCCGCCGACAGGCCATTGGTCAGGCCGTAGAGGCAGAGGTCCATCTCGCGATAGGGCAGCGAGAAGTAGAACTCCTCCTGGGTCTGGGCGAGCGACCAGGTGTCGGTCGTCGGCGGCCGGCGGCGGATCTCCTCGGGCGCGCCGAGCCGTTCGGCGAGCTGATAGACCTGGCTCTTGTAGAGATGGGCGATCGGCTTGTGGTCGGCCGAACCATCGCCGTTCTTGACGAAGAATCCCTGGTCGTATTCGAGCCGGTTGGGCGTACCGAGCACGGCATAATTCAGCCGGTCGGCGTGGTAATACTCGATCTGCTTGCGCGTCCGCTGCTTCATGTTGGTCGCCGCGACGACGCCGAGATAGACGTCGACCGGCATCCGCAGCTTGCGGATTTCGCCCTCCGGCGACTGCACGATCAGATAGGTGATGCTGTAGCCCTTGCCCTCCAGCGAATTGGAGATGGCGACCTTGCAGCCCCAGCCCTTGCCGAATTCGGGGACGAGGCTGCGAATGAAGCCGTCGCGGCGCTCGTAGCAGGCCGAGGCGGTGAGAATCGGTTCGACATCCTCGATCACCGACTCGATGCCGAGCCAGGCCGCGACCTCCTTGCCGAGCCGAAGACTGTCGGGGTCCGAGTCCTTCTCCGGCATCAGAACGGCGAGCACCTTGTCCGGGCCGAAGGCCTTGACGGCAAGCGCCGCGGTGACGGTCGAGTCGATGCCGCCGGAGAGACCGACGATGGCGCCGCGGCGACGAAGCCGGCGCGTGATCTGCTCGCGCATCGCGCGCGCGATCCGATCGATCTCGGCGTCGGCGTCAATGGTCAGGGCTTGCGGCAAAAGCGCGGAGATGGCTGGCGGGTTCACGGACATAAGATTCACTGCGCCGCCTCCAGCGTCTCTTCCTCGATCAGCCGGCGGCTGATCTTGCCGCTTTCGGTCTTCGGCAACGCGTCGCGGAATTCGACGATCTTCGGCACCATGAAATCCTCGAGGCTGGCGGCGCAGTGCCGCAGAACATCCCGTTCGCCGAGCCGCGCGCCCGGCGACAGCGCGACCACCGCCTTGATGGCAAGGCCGAGAATCGGATCGGGAACGCCGACCACCACCGCCTCGGCGATGCCGGGAAGCGCATAGAGGACGTTCTCGACCTCCTTCGGCGAGACCTTCTCGCCCCGGGTCTTGATGATGTCGTCCTTGCGGCCGATGAAATAGAGAAAGCCCTCTTCGTCGGCGCGGAAGAAATCGCCGGTGCGCAGCACCTTCTCCCAAGGATAGGGACCGGGCCGGAGCGCCCTGTCGGTCGCTTCCTGGTTCTCCCAATAGCCGCGCATGACGTGGGGACCGCGGATCGTCAATTCCCCGACAATGCCCGGCGCGACCGGCCGGCCGTCATCGTCGGCGACATAGGCCTCGGTGCCGGGAATGGCGATGCCGACGGAATCCGGCCGCCGCGCCAGTTCCTCCGGCGGCAGATAGGTGCAGCGCTTGCACTCGGTCAGCCCGTACATCGAGTAGATCCGGGCCGACGGAAACAGCGTCTGCAGCCGCGCGATATGGCTGGGCGGCAACGCGGCGGCCGTATTGGTGATGTAGCGAAGATGGGGAAAACTCCCCGCCTCGAGATCCCGCATCTGGAGAAGGATGGCCGCCATCGTCGGCACCAGCGGCAGACCGGTGACCTTTTCCTCGCTCATGCGATTGAGGATCGCCTGGGGAAAGGCGAAGGACTTTTCGAGCACCAGCGTCGCGCCGACCATGGCCGCCATCAGCACCTGGTAGAGACCGTAATCGAAGGAGATCGGCAGGACGCCGAGGATGACGTCATCCTCGCGATTTTCGAGATAGGTGGTGATCGAGCCCGCGGCCGCCAGCACGTTCTGGTGGGTCATCATCACGCCCTTCGGGAATCCGGTCGATCCCGAGGTGTAGACCAGCATCGCCAGGTCGAGGGTGATGCCCGGTGACGGCAAGGACACCGGACCGTCGGCGGCGACGGTATCCTCGAAGGAAAGGGACCCGGCCGCCGCCGGCCCCTTGCCGCCGGCCAGCACGACGAAATTGACCGTCGGCGCCTCGACCATCGCAAGCGCCGCGGTCGCCGCCAGCCGACCCTGGGTGATCACGGCGGCGGCGCGGCAATTCTCGAGGATATAGGCGAGCTTTTCGGCCTTGGTGGAGGGGTTGATCGGGACGAAGACGGCGCCGGCCTTCAGCACGGCGAAAATCGAAACCACCGCCTCCCAGCAGTTGTCCATGAAGATCACCACCCGATCGCCGCGGGCCAGCCCGCGCCCGATCAGGCCGGCGGCCAGACGATCGGACATCCGGTCGACCTCGGCGAAGCTCAGCCGCGTCTTGCCGGCGACGACCGCCACCTTGTCCGGCAGCCGGCGGGCGCTGTCCCTGAGAAATTGCTCGACCCGCATGGTCCCGCTCCGGCTCTCCCGAATCAGGCGGCGACGGACGCCGACGCGCCCTGTTTGGCCGTCACATAGGCGACGATGGAATCGATCGAATCGAGATTCTCGGGAATGATCTCGGCATCGGCGATCTGAATGGCGAAGTCGGTTTCGAGGAAGGTCACGAGTTCGAGGATTCCGGTCGAATCGACCAGACCGGCGTCGAGAAGCGATGCCGCGCTGTCGAGACCGGCCTCCTCCTCGCTGAAGATGAAATTCTCGTCGATGAAGTGCCGGATACGGCCTTCGATTTCGGTGCTGCGCATGTGTTGGCCTCCTGGTCTATGCCGCCGCGGTCACTGGGGATTTCACCGCCACGTCCTGCGTGAAGGTGTGATGGAGGAGTTGGGTGGACAGAATTCCGACAAACGCCATGTTGTCGCGGAAGCCGATAAGCGGCTGATTGCGACATTTGGCGACGAGCTTTTCGACGGCGCGCGGCGCGAAATATCCGGCATCCGCGACCGCGACCGGCGCCAGTCGCCGGCCGACATAGCCGGCCGCGCCATCGCCGAGAAAGGACTGGCTGTCCGGGGCGCGATACGGCTGCTTGACCCGATCGCGGATGTCAGGCGGCAGGATGCCGGCCATCGCCTCGCGCAGGATGTGCTTCTCGCGCAGGCCCCGGATCTTCAGCCTTGGCGGGATCCGGGCGGCGAATTCGACCAGCCGGTGGTCGAGGAACGGGAAGCGGCCCTCGACCGAATGCGCCATCGCGACGCGATCGCCCTGGGCGGACAGGATGTAGCCGGGCAGAAGATAGGCGGTCTCGAGATACTGCGCCTGCGACAGCGGATGCCAGCGGGAGAAGTCGGCGGGCAATTGCGCGCGCAGATCGTCGAGCGCGTCGTAGCCGTGCAACGCCTCGCGCATCTCCGCCGAGAAGAGGGCCTTGCCTCCGGCTGTCGTCCGGAAACGCGGCAGATGCGAAAACAGCGGATCGTCGGTCGTATCGAGGCCGGCACCGAAAAAGGCGTTGCGATAGCTCTGCGACTGGCCCTTGAGGGCGGGAAGATAAGGGTAGAGGCGCTGGAAGAGGAGCTGGCGCCACTCCGACTTCGGTTGCGCGGCACTGAAGCGGCGAAGCTTGGCCTCCTTGAAGATATCGTAGCCGGCGAACACCTCGTCGGCGCCCTCGCCGGTGAGCACGACCTTGAACGCGTTGTCGCGCACCAGCTTCGACAGCGCGAAGAGCGGCGCCGGCGCGGTCCGCAGCAACGTCTGCTCGGCATGTCGAATGACATCGGGGAACATCCGGCCGATATCGGCGGCGCGACACGGCACCGCCATATGATCGGTTCCGAGCGCCCGCACCATCGCGAACTGAAAGGCGCTCTCGTCGAATTCGGCGCTCTCGAAGGTGACGGAGAAGGTCCGCAGTCGCTCGGGCTGAATCCGATGGACGATCGCCGCGATGATCGAGGAATCGAGGCCGCCGCTGAGATAGGCGCCGACCGGAACATCCGAGCGCAACCGGATCCGGGTGGCGTCGGTCAGCAGATCCCGGACCTCCTCGGCAATATCGGCCTCGTCACGACGATCCAGCGCCTCGGCATCGCCGGCATCGGGATAGTCGAGCCGCCAATAGGGGCGGACGACGACCTCGTCGGGCGTCGCGATCAGCAGATTTGCCGGCGGCAGCGCGCAGACCCCCTTGAAGGCCGTGCGCGGCGCCAGCGGGAACCAGAATGTGAAGGTCTGGTCGAGCGCCACCGGATCGATCTCCGGCCTGACCTGCGGCACTTCGAACAGCGCCTTGGCCTCCGACGCGAAATAGAGGCACCCACGCCGCCACGCGTAGAAGAGCGGGCGCACGCCCATACGGTCGCGGGCCAGCATGAAGCGCCGACGACGCCTGTCCCACAGGGCGAAAGCAAAATCGCCGTTGAACGCATTGACGCAGTCCGGCCCCATCTCCTCGTAGGCGCGGATGATGACCTCGGTGTCGGAATCGGTGCGGAAGACGTGGCCCCTGGCGATCAGGTCGCGGCGCAGTTCGACGAAGTTGAAGATTTCGCCGTTGAAGGTGACAAAGACATCGCGCTCGTCGTTGGCCATCGGCTGCTGGCCCGAGGCAACGTCGATGATCGAAAGGCGGGCATGGCCCAGTCCGACCCCCGCCTCGATATGCACACCGCTTTCATCGGGCCCCCGATGCCGAATCGCGGCAACCATGCGACGCACCAGCAGCTCGGGCGGCTGCGGCGTTTGTGGATTTCCAAAATAGCCGGCGATGCCGCACATGAGGGGCTGCTTTCCGTGTGGAGGTCCTGGAGGGACAAATGACAGAAAACACGTTGCAACAAAGTTAGCGACACGAAATTTACATTACAAAGCCAAACAACAGGAAACGTAAATATTAACCATATCTGTTCAATTATTAAGGTTAATCGTTCATGAATAGCCTGAGCAACGCAAATTTGCCCACGAAACACCTAAATGAACCGGCCTCCGATCAGCGCCGACCACGATTCACCGGCAAGACCGGTTATCAATGCTTCGCCGCTTCGAATCGTCGACAAAAGGTCGCCGCGTTTCGAATGGACGACCATCGATGAAGCATGGAGGAAGACGGCCCGGCGCCGAAGCAGCAGGTCGGCCAGCTCGGGCTGGACACGCCCCCTTACCGCAACGGCGCCGCGGCCAGAGGCATCGGCGAACAGATCATCGACCACGGTCTCCTCCGCCTTCGGCGCGGCGAAGATGTCGAGGACGAAGGCGACGCCGTGTTCACGCACACAATAGAGATAGGCGCCGGCCACTCCGCCCTTGCCGTCGCGCACGACGCGGCGGACGGGCGGTCCGAACCGCTCCTTCTGCGAGGCCTGGCTGACGAACCACAGGAGGCTTTCGCGATCCCAATCCGGCCTGAGGGCGTAGGCGGACGTGAGGGAGAGGATCGCATCGACCAGCGCATCCTCATCGACGTCGGCGGCTTCGGCATGGGGCGGCCCGACACGAAGGGGATTCCGACGGAATCGCGCCGCGCACC
Source organism: uncultured Alphaproteobacteria bacterium (assembly GCA_963812275.1). GTDB lineage: Bacteria > Pseudomonadota > Alphaproteobacteria > Rhizobiales > Kaistiaceae > Bauldia. Next base: position 53,852 of record CAWEUQ010000005.1, read on the forward strand.
AGTCGAAGGCCGACGCGAACGGACGCAAAACGCCGGCCGCCCGCGATCGTCCGGAAAGGATCGCCACCGCCAGCCCGGCCGGCCTGAACACCCGAAACCACTCCATGCTGTAGGCGGGTTCGGTCCGGCCGCCGAGCTTGTTCCACATCGTTTGCGAGATTTCGTTCGCCGATTCGCTCAGCGAGAGGTGCTGGGCGCCGTTGAGATAGGAACGCAGCAGCCGCGCGCCCATCAGCGGGTTGTTGATCGACTTGTCGACCATCAGCGTCCCGCCGACGGCGGCGGTGACCGGAGAACCGTTGAACAACAGGCGAAGCGGTCGAACCGCGATGAAGCCGGTGACCGCGCCATCGGCATCGGCGAAAACCAGTGACGGGAGATCGGGATCGCGCCAGGGATGCTCGAACAGTTCCCGCCGCAGCACGACCTCAAGCGATCGTTCGCCGGACGTCAGCCCCCGGCTGAACGTCGCCCGGAAAAGGCGGGCGACCGCCGGGATATCCTCGATGGTACAAGGACGAATCCCGGCCGTGGCCAACGGAACATCGTCCCGCTCGCCAAGGCGGGGGCTCGCATCAACCGCGGTATCAAGCATTGCCTGGGCCTGGAATCGGCACTGATCAGCCGACCTCGCATAGCGCCGGTCACAGCGCCGGCCCTCCAGCTTGCCATGCTCGTCCCTAACGAATTCTTGTGCCGGGTGGCTCCCGGTCGGCGCCGCCCGGGCTTCGGCCCTCGCCCGATCACACCGTCTTCAGCATGCCGCCATCGACGAAATAGGTCGAGCCGACGCTGTAGGTTGCCTTGTCGGAGCAGAGGAACACGAAGAAATGCGCCAGTTCCTCGGCCGTGCCGAAGCGCTTTATCGCCGCGTATTCGTCGGCGACGCCCTGAAGATGGGCCTGCCAGTCCCCGCCCGAATCCGCCGTCAGCTCTTTCGCCGTCTTGACCCAGTCGGGCGTTTGGATGAGGCCGGGATTGACGCAGTTGACCCGGATATTGTCGCCGATCACCTCGGTCGCCAGCGTCTTCGAGAACATCATCAGAGCCGCCTTGGTGGTGTTGTAGATCGGCTCGTACCAGAGCGGCTGGACAGCGCAGATCGAGGCGTTGTGGAGGACCACGCCGCCACCACGGCTCTTCATCGACGGGACCAGCCCCCGGGCGAGCCGCACGGCGGCCATGACATGGAGATCCCAGTAATATTGCCATTTGTCGTCGGGCGCCTCCTGGATGGTCTCGTTGGACCCGGTGCCGGCATTGTTGATCAGAATGTCGGCGCCGCCGAATTCCGCCTCCGCCGCGGCCACCAGCGCGTCGCATCCTTCGGCCGTGGCGATGTCGCAGGCGACGCCGATGGCGCGAACACCACGCTCGTTGGCGACGCGCGCCGCTTCACCGACGACACGATCGGCATTGCGCGCCGCCAGCACCAGATGGGCGCCTTCGGCCGCCAGCCCCTCCGCCACGGCGAGGCCGATGCCGACGCTGCCACCGGTGATCACCGCGACCTTGTCTCGCAATCCGAGATCCATGTTCTCCCCCTGTGAAGGTGCCGCGCAAGCCCGACAAGGCGTCAAGGCAGATGCGGTCGAGCCGGATTCCTCGCAAGCTGGCGCCGTTCGGAAAGCCTCGGGCCGGCGGCAATCCGCTCAGGCCGCCTGCTGCTCCATCATCGGCGGCGGTTCCATCGCACCGGTCATGATCGCGACCGCGTCGGCCATCGAATAGTCGCGCGGATTGATCACCGCGATGCGGCGGCCGAGCCGGTGGATGTGGATGCGGTCGGCGACCTCGAAGACATGCGGCATGTTGTGGCTGATCAGGATGATCGGCAGGCCGCGCTTCTTGACGTCGAGCATGAGTTCGAGCACCCGGCGCGATTCCTTGACGCCGAGCGCCGCGGTCGGCTCGTCCATGATGATCACCCGGCTGCCGAAGGCGGCCGCCCGCGCCACCGCCACGCCCTGGCGCTGGCCGCCCGAAAGCGTCTCGACCTGCTGACGGATATTCTGGATGGTCAGGAGGCCGAGCGCGTTCAGCTGCTCGCGCGCCTTCTGCTGCATGAACGAGCGGTCAAGGAGCCGGAACCATTGGCCAATCGGACCGCTTTTACGGACCTCGCGACCGAGGAACATGTTGTCGGCGATCGACAGGGCCGGCGCCAGGGCGAGATCCTGGTAGACGGTCTCGATCCCGGCCGCCCGGGCGTCCTCCGGGCCACGGAAATGCACAGGTTTGCCGTCAAGCAGCACCTCGCCGGAATCGGGTATGATGGCGCCGGCGAGAACCTTGATGAGGGTCGATTTGCCGGCGCCGTTGTCGCCGATGACGCCAAGGATCTCGTTCTCGCGGAGATCGAAATCGGCGTGGTCGAGCGCGGTGACGCGCCCGAACCTCTTGACGATATTGCGCGCCTCCAGGACGGGGCGGACAGCTTCACTCACGACGCGATCCTCCGTATCCACTGGTCCATGGAAACCGCGACGATGATCAGCACGCCGACGGTAAATTCCTGCCACAAGGCGTCGAGACCGGCGAGCGCCAGGCCGTTGCGGAAGACGCCGACGATCAGGGCTCCGACGAGGGTGCCGATGATCGAGCCGCGGCCGCCGAACAGACTGGTCCCGCCGATCACCACCGCGGTGATCGAGTCGAGGTTCGAGGTCTGTCCGGCGAGCGGACTGACCGCCCCGATACGGCCGATCAGGATCCAGCCGGCGATCGCGCAGATCAGGCCGGCAAGCGTGTAGACGGCCATCAGCGTGCGGCTGGTGCTGATGCCGGCCAGCCGGGCCGCGTCCGGGTCGTCGCCGGTCGCATAGATGTGTCGTCCGAAGGCCGTTCGGTTGAGGATGTACCAGACCACCCCGGCCACCACGACCATCAGGATCGATCCGTAGGTGATGCGGGCGGCGCCGATCGGTATGGCGGTGCCGGTCCATTGCAGCATCGCGCCTGCCGCCTCGACGTCCTGCTGGCGAAGCGTCTCGCTGCGCGAATAGAAGAGAACCAGCGCGCCGAAGATGCTCCAGGTGCCGAGCGTGACGATGAACGGCGGCAGCTTCAGGCGCGTCACCAGCATGCCGTTGACGTAGCCGCAGGCCATGCCGGCCAGCAGGCCGAGGGGAAAGGAGAACGCCACCGGGACGCCGCTGACCACCGCCAGCCGGCCCATGACGATCGACGACAGCACCATGATGGCGCCGACCGACAGGTCGATACCGGCAGTCAGGATGATCAGGGTCTGGGCGATACCCAGGGTGCCGATGATCGTAACCTGCTGCAGGACGAGCGACAGGTTGAAGGGATGGAAGAACCTGCCGCCGACCAGCGTCGTGAACACCACGATACCCAGCACCAGCACGATGAAAGGGATCGTCGTCGGATAGGCGTGCAGGAATTCCTGGATCCGCCTTATCAGCGACCGGTCCTGCTCCTCGAAGACCACCGCGTCTTCGGCTCCCGGCAGCCCCTGCTCGAAATCGGCCGGACCACGCGTATTTCCGCTTGTCGTCGTCATTTCCCCCCTCACCCCCTGCCGTGCCTCAAGGCAAGGATGAAAAGAGCAGCCCCCGGGCTGCTCTTCCCTTTTCGATATCCAGTCTAGGATGGTTTCAAAAGAAAATCAGCCCCAGCAGAGCGACAGACCTTCCTTCGTGTCGATCGACTTCACACCGTCAACCGGCTTGTCGGTGATCAGCGTCGCGCCGGTGTCGAAGAAGCCGCCCTTCTCGACGCCGTCCGGCAGCTTGCCCGAGGCAATCGTCTCGAGCGCCATCGACGCCATCTTGTGCGGATACTGCTGGGAGGTGGCACCGATGATGCCTTCCTCGACGTTCTTGACGCCCGGGCAGCCGCCGTCGATCGAGACGACGAGCACCGAGCCGTCGTCCTTGCCGACCGCCTTGAGGGCTTCCCAGGCACCGGCCGCCGCCGGCTCGTTGATGGTGTAGACGAGGTTGATGTCCGGGCACTTCTGAAGAAGCGTCTCCATCGCGGTCCGGCCACCGTCCTCGGCGCCACCGGTCATCTCGTGGCCGCAGATGCGGGCATCACTTTCGTCGCCATAGTGGTTCGGATCCATCACGTCGATGCCGAAGCCCTGCATGAAGCCCTGGTCGCGCAGGTAGTCGACCGTCGGCTGGTTCACGGCAAGGTCGAGCATCGCGATCTTGGCGTTGGCCGCGGCGTCGCCCATGGTCGCCTTCGCCCATTGGCCGATCAGCTCACCGGCCTTGCGGTTGTCGGTGGCGAAAGTGGCATCGGCCGCGTCGATCGGATCGAGCGGCGTATCGAGGACGATCACCATCAGGCCGGCATCGCGGGCCTTCTGGATGGTCGGCACCATGGCGCTGGAGTCGCTCGGCACGATGGCGAAGCCCTTTGCGCCAGCGGCGATCAGGCCTTCCACCGCCGCGACCTGACCCTCGTTGTCGCCGTCATACTTGCCGGCATAGGACTGGAGCGTGATGCCGAGCTCCTTGGCCTTCTCCTGCGCGCCTTCGCGCATCTTGACGAAGAAGGGATTGCCTTCGGTCTTGGTGATCAGTCCGACAATGACCTCTTCGGCGGAAGCCGGGACGAACCCGGTCACGCCGACCGCCACAGCGCCGGCCAGACAGGCCAGCATCAGTCTCGATTTGATAAGCACATCTTCCTCCCATGAAGATTGCGGCGCCGCGACCGCGGCGCCAAACGGGGGTTTCTCCCCCAGTGCCGGACCGGCCTCCCGCCAGCCAGCACACCCAAGACGACACACCAAGCCACGCGTCCTGTCAATAAGTAAATCGGATCGATTTATTGTTGACACCAACACCCGGCCCAACCATCGTTCCTGCGCGCTTCGATGAGGCGACACGCGATCGGGAGTCGCGGATGACGCGAGATGACGATCATGTCGAGCAGCCCGTCGTCGCCGACAGCACGGCGGCGGATGCCGCGCGGCCGAACGCCAGCGACCTGTCGCGCGGTACCAACCAGACCGGAGTCCGCCTCTACAACGAGCGGCTCATCCTCTCTCTGATCCGTCGTCACGACAGCCTGCCCAAGGCAGAGATCGCACGCCAGACCGGTCTTTCGCCACAGACGATCACCGTGATCATGCGCCAGCTCGAATCCGACGGGCTGGTCGTCAAGCTCGATCGCCTTCGCGGCAAGGTCGGCCAGCCCTCCGTCCCCTTCGCACTCAACCCGGAAGGCGCGTTCTCGCTCGGCCTGAAGATCGGGCGGCGGAGCAGCGACCTCGTCCTCGTCGATCTCGTCGGCACCGTCCGGGGCGCGCTGCAGAAGCCTTACGACTACCCGACGCCGGGGATGGTCCTCGACTTCGTCACCGAAGGGATCGACCGGCTGACCGGCACGCTGACCACGGCCGAAACCGCGCGCATCGCCGGGCTCGGCATCGCCGCCCCGTTCGAATTGTGGAACTGGGAACAGCAGCTCGGCGCGCCGCGCAGCATCCTCGACGCGTGGCGAAGCTTCGACATCGACCGCGATATCGGCGGCGTCTGTTCCTGGCCGGTCTCGTCTTGCAACGACGCGACGGCGGCCTGCGGCGCCGAGCTGATCCTCGGCAATCCCGCCCACTACCGCGATTTTCTCTATTTCTTCATCGGCTCTTTCGTCGGCGGCGGCGTCGTGCTGAACGGCAGCCTCTATCCGGGCCGGGAAGGCAACGCCGGCGCGCTCGGCTCGATGCCGATCGCCACCATCGACGGCAACGGCGGCCTCAGCTCGCAGCAGCTCATCCGGCACGCCTCGATCTCGGTCCTGCAGAACCGCCTGGCGGCGGCTGGCCGCGATCCATCGGTGCTGTGGCTTTCACCGGACGACTGGGGCGACCCCGGCGCGTTGCTCGACGCCTGGATCGACGAAGTCGGCGACAGCCTCGCCTTCGCCGCCATGGCCGCGGTCTCGGTCATCGACTTCGAGGCGGTCGTCATCGACGGCGCCTTTCCCCTATCGGTGCGCAGCCGCATCGTCGACCGGGTCAGGATCAGGATCGACGACTTCGACCAGCGGGGAATTTCCCGTCCGAAGATCGCCGAAGGCACCATCGGCCGCGGCGCCCGCGCCATCGGCGGGGCCTGCCTGCCGCTCCTCGCCCATTTCTCCCGCGATCGCGATGTGCTCTTCAAAGAGACAACGTAGCCGGAAAGAGACAACGTAGCCGGTTTTTGCTAGGCGAGGCGGACCAGCGGAGGAAAACCACGGCCCATGATCGTTTGTTGCGGCGAGTCCCTGATCGATTTCCTGCCCAGAAAAGGCGCCGACGGCGCCGCGGTCTTCCAGCCCTTCGTCGGCGGCTCGGTCTTCAACGTCGCCATTGCGCTCGGGCGCCTCGGCGCGAGGACCGGATTCCTCAGCGGCGTATCGCATGACTTTTTCGGCGCGAGCCTCGTGGCGGCCCTCCATGCCAGCCACGTCGACACCGACCTCTGCCGGCTGAGCGACCGCCCGACAACCCTCGCCTTCGTGTCGCTGACCGACGGCCATGCCCAATACGCCTTCTTCGACGAAGGCTCGGCCGGCCGGATGCTCGCCGCGGAGGACCTTCCCGCCCTGCCGGCGGACGCGGACGCCCTGCATTTCGGCTCGATCTACCTCACCGCCGAGCCCTGCGGCTCGACCGTCGAGACATTGGTCCGGAACGAATCGGCCAAACGGGTGATCTCCTTCGATCCCAACGTCCGGCCGTCGCTGATCAAGAATCGCGACGGCTACATGGCGCGCTTCGACCGGCTGGTCGCAATGTCCGACATCGTCAAGTTCAGCGACGACGATCTCGCCTGGATGGCGCCGGATGCGGGTTTCGAGGTCTTCGCCGCCACCTGCATCGACAAGGGCGCGAAGCTGGTGATCATGACCCGCGGCGCCAACGGCGCGACGGCGGTCACCCCGACCGTCTCGGCGACCATTCCGGCGGTGAAGGTGACGGTTGCCGATACGATCGGGGCGGGCGACACCTTCTCCGCCGCGCTGCTGGCGCGGCTCTCGGAAGACCGCCTGCTCAACAAGGACGCGGTCGCCGACCTGACCGAGCCGCAGGTCCAGGGCCTGCTCGCTCATGCCGCCAAAGCCGCGTCGATCACCGCTTCGCGTCCCGGCGCCGATCCGCCCTGGCGGAAGGAAATGGAGCTGCAATCCTGATGGAAAAGACCTGGCGCTGGTTCGGCCCGAAGGACCCGATTCCGCTCGCCCATGTCCGCGAGGCGGGCGCGACCGGCATCGTCACCGCGCTTCACCAGATCCCCGGCGGCACGGCGTGGGATGACGCGGCGATCGGCGAACGCAAGGGGCTGATCGAGGCGGCAGGGCTGCGCTGGTCGGTGGTCGAGAGCATCCCGATGACCAACGCCATCAAGGCGCGCACGGCGGAATGGCGGCATGACGTGGAGGCCTGGAAGGAAACGCTGCGGGCGCTCGGCCGGGCCGGCGTCGACACCGTCTGCTACAACTTCATGCCGATCGTCGACTGGACCCGCACCGACCTCGCCTGGCCGCTGAAATCCGGGCTGGCGCTGCGCTTCGACATCGTCGATTTCGCCGCCTATGACGTCTTCGTGCTGAAACGCGACGGCGCCGGCGACGACTATGACGCGAACGGTGCTGGCGGACGCCGAGGCGCGGTTCAAGGCGATGTCGGCCGAGCGCAAGGACGAACTCGAACGGATCATCCTCGCCGGGCTTCCCGGTTCCGATTTCGCCTATGACCGGGCGAAGTTCCTCGACCTGCTCAAGGTCTATGACCGGATGGGCCGCGACGAACTGCTCCAGAGCCTGACCGAATTCCTCGAGGAGGTCGTGCCGGTCGCCGAGGAAAGCGGCATCCGCCTCGGCATTCATCCCGACGATCCGCCGATTCCGCTGTTCGGGCTGCCCCGCATCGTCTCGACCGAGACAGATGTCGGGACGCTGCTCGATGCCTATGACAGCCCGGCCAACGGCCTGACCTTCTGCGTCGGCTCCTACGGTTCGCGCGCCGACAACGACCTTACCGAAATGATCCGCGCCTTCGCGCCACGCATCAACTTCCTGCATTTCCGCAACGTCACCATCGAAGCGCCGGGCGTCTTCCACGAGGCCGAGCACCTGGCCGGCGGCAGCGACATGGTTTCGCTCTGTGCCGCGGTGCTCGACGAGGAAGACCGCCGCAGGGAGGAAGGCCGGGCGGATGCGCGCGATTCCGATGCGCCCCGACCACGGCCACCTGCTGGCCGGCGATCCGGTGCGCAACGCCAACCCCGGCTATTCCTATATCGGCCGGCTGAAGGGGCTCGCCGAACTCAGCGGCGTCATCCACACGCTGACCGCCATCCGGCAATGACATCGATCGACGATCCGCGGGCGTTCCTGATTTCGCTCTTCGAATCCGCGGTCGCCGCGGCCCTCCCGGCAAAGGTGGTGCCCGCGCATCTGCCGACACCGCCGGCCGGGCGCACGATCGTCATCGGCGCCGGCAAGGCCTCCGCCGCCATGGCCAGGGCGGTCGAGGACCACTGGCCGGGACCGCTGGAAGGGCTGGTCGTCACCCGCACCGGCCATGGCGTGCCGTGCCAGCGGATCGAGATCGTCGAGGCCTCGCACCCGGTGCCCGACGCGCGCGGCCACGACGCCGCCCGCCGCATCCTCGACGCTCGCGGCAAGCGCCGGTCCGGACGACCTCGTGCTCTGCCTGATCTCCGGCGGCGGCTCGGCGCTCCTGACGCTCCCCGCCGAAGGCCTGACGCTGGAAGACAAGCAGGCGGTCAACCGGGCGCTGCTCGCCTCCGGCGCCGATATCACCGCGATGAACACCGTGCGGAAGCACCTGTCGGCGATCAAGGGCGGCCGGCTCGCCGCCGCCGCCTGGCCGGCGCGCGTCGTCAGCCTGCTGATTTCCGACGTGCCCGGCGACGATCCGAGCGTCATCGGCTCCGGACCGACGGTGGCGGACGCGACCACCTTTGCCGAGGCCCGCGCCATTCTCGCCCGCTATGGCATCGACCCGCCGCCCGCCGTCGCGGCGCATCTCGCGGCCGCCCGCGACGAGACGCCGAAGCCCGGCGACACGCGGCTCGCCGGCGCGACCGTCACCATCATCGCCTCGCCGATGGCAAGCCTCGAGGCGGCGGCGCGGACCGCCCGGGAAGCCGGCGTGACGCCATTGATCCTCGGCGACGCCATCGAGGGCGAAGCCCGCGAGGTCGGCAAGGCGATGGCCGGCATCGCGCTCTCGGCCGCCATCCACGGCCAACCGATCGCCGCGCCCGCGGTGCTGCTCTCCGGTGGCGAGACGACGGTGACGGTGCGCGGCAAGGGACGCGGTGGCCGCAATGTCGAATTCCTTGCCGGACTGGCGATCGGGCTCGGCGGCGCCGCCGGCATCCATGCGCTGGCCGCCGACACCGACGGCATCGACGGCAGCGAGGACAATGCCGGGGCGATCGTCGCCCCCGACACGCTCGCCCGCGCGCGCTCGGCGGGCCTCGATGTCGCCGGCCTGATGGCCGACAACGACTGCTATTCGCTTTTCTCGGCGCTCGGCGGGCTTGTCGTCACCGGCCCGACGCTGACCAACGTCAACGACTTCCGGGCGATCCTGATCGTCTGAGGCAGCGGGCACCTCAAAGGGTGAGGTCGGCGGGATCCTTGACGTAGAAATCGCTGTTGTGGAGGTCGGTTCCCTTGTCGAACGTCGCGACCACCTGCGCGCCACCCTTGCCGCTGCCGTTCTTGTCGTAGATCAGGTCGCCGCTCCTGGCGTCGTAGACGATGTGATCGTTCTTGTCGGCTGCACTCGTCCCGCGGTGGAAATAGTCGGCCGGCAGCGGGCCGAGCGGCAGCTTCCTGAAGATCGCGGAGGACAGCCAGATGCCGTCCGAGCCGACCTCGAAATCGGCGACCCGATCGATGTTGCCGTTGCCGAGCCTGGTCGAAAAGACGAAGGTATCGGCGCCGCTGCCGCCGTTCAGAAGGTCGTTGCCATTGCCCCCGTCGAGGCGGTCATTGTCGTCGCGGCCGAAGAGCTTGTCGTTGCCGGCTCCGCCATAGAGGAAGTCGTTGGCTATGCCGCCATCAAGCCGGTCGTTGCCCTTGTCGCCGTTGATCCAGTCGTTGTCGGCGTCGCCAAAGAGCTTGTCGTTGCCGGAACCGCCGTGCATCACGTCCTGGCCGATGCCGCCATAGGCCCGGTCGTTGCCACCGCCCCCGTAGATCGGGTCGTTGTCATCCTCGCCGTACAGGCGATCTTTGCCCTTGCCGCCGTAAAGCTCGTCCTGGCCGATACCGCCGTACAGGCGGTCATTGTGGTTCTGCCCATAGAGGCGGTCGTTGTCGATCCCGCCATAGAGCTTGTCCTTGTCGTTGCCGCCGTAGAGGAAATCCTCGCCGCCGCCGCCATAGAGGCGATCGTTGTTGTCGCCGCCATAAAGCCAGTCCTTGTCGGCGTCGCCAAAGAGCCGGTCGTTCTGCCACTCGCCGTAGAGCTTGTCCTCGGCGTCGCCACCGTAAAGCGTGTCCTTGCCCGCCCCGCCGGTCAGCCCGTCGTTGTCGCCGCCGCCATAGAGGCGATCGTTGCCGTTTTCGCCATTGAGGGTGTCGCGGCCGAAGCCGCCGTAGAGACTGTCGTTGCCTTTGCCCCCGAACATCAGGTCGTCGCCGTCGCCGCCGAAGACCACGTCGGCGCCGTTGTTGCTGTAGACGGTGCCGCCGCTGTCATTGAGTGCGATCACATCCGCGAACTTGCTGCCGTCGACCCGGGAGTTGGCGCTATCGCTGAGAAGATCGATGGGATGCTTGCCGAGAACCTCGGCCACCGTCGGCTTGGTGCCATTGCCGTAGACATTGTCGAAGCTCGACTGGTGTGTCTGCGAGAAGATCGAATCGACCGCATCCGCGTTGGCAATGGAAATATAGGCGCTTGCCGAAACGGCCAGATAGCGGTCGAGGCGGTATCCGGCGGCGGAGAGCCGGCGTGCAGCGTCCACACGACCCCGCTGAGCCGGAACGGACCGGCGTCGGTCTGGATCTCTACCCAGGGCGTGGAGCCGTCCTTTCCGTAACCGCTATAGGACCCCGAGAGCGGCGCAATCGTCGCCTTACGCATCCAGCCGTCGGGATCGACGAAATCGAGTTTGCCGGTCTGGTCGTTGGAGGCGAGGTGCGAGTACATGATCTGCAATTCTGTTGGGTGTTGCGCGTGGCGGGACTATGGACGTCAAAGCTCACCGAAACCTGAAGTCCAACGGGATTCGCCGCGCGAACCGCCGATGCACATCGACCGGGAACTTTTTCGTGAGGGACGCCCGGGAAACCGTTCGTCGGGGCCGGAATGTGTGGATGCCCGGCGTGTCCTGCAACAGGGGCGGACGCCGATCATCCTCGAAATGGTCCGCCTCGCCGACAGGTCGGCGGATCGGCCGGGTCGTCGAAACCGCCCGTGACCGTCATCGCTCGACGCGAGCCGGCACGGCGTTAACCACCGCGGCAGATGGCGGCGCCTTCGCGCTTCGGCAGCCGGCTTTCGCGTTGGCGCGGCCCGATGTCCTGCGAAGCGCCAGCTACGCCACCAGGTCCTCGATCATGTGGAAGTCCTTGTGATCGAGGCTAATGCCCTTGTCGACCCTGGCGAACATCACCTTGCCGACGCCGCCCTTACCGTCCTCATCGAAGAAGATCCGTCCGGTGGCCCTGTCATGGATCAGGTGATCGTTGCCGTCATGCGCCTTCTTGCCGACGGTGAATTCGCCCTTGCCGAGCTTGTTGCCGATGGCGAAGAAGATGTCCTTGTCGAGCCAGAACTTGTCCTTGTTCGCCTGGAAGTCCTTGACCCTGTCCTTGTTGCCGCTGCCAAGCGCCGAATCGAAGACGAAGAAATCCTTGGCCTTGCCGCCCCACAGCTTGTCCTTGCCGAGGCCGCCGGAGATCTTGTCCTTGCCGGCATTGCCGTGGAGCTTGTCCCGGCCGTCCTCGCCGAGGAGGATATCGGCGCCCTTGCCGCCGCGCTCCTTGTCGTTGCCGGCGCCACCCAGCAGCGTGTCCTTCCCCGCCCGACCACCAAGCTTGTTCGCGCCGTCATTGCCGGTCAGCACGTTGGCGAGCTTGTTGCCCATGCCCCTGATGGCGCCGGAGCCGGTCAGCGTCAGATTCTCGAAATTGGCGCCCAGGACAAAATTGACCGCGCTTTCGACGAGATCGGTTCCCTCGCCCGCCTTTTCGATCACCTTGTCGCCGGCATTCTCGACGACGTAGGTGTCGTCCCCGGCGCCGCCGCGCATGGTATCCGCACCGGCGCCGCCATCCAGACGGTCATCGCCGTCGAGGCCGAAGAGGATGTTGACCCCGGCGTTGCCGGTGATCGTGTTGGCGAGGGCGTTGCCGGTACCGCTGATATTGGCCGTTCCGGTAAGGACCAGGTTCTCGAGATGGGCGCCGAGTGTGAAGGCGATGCTGCTCTGCACGGTGTCCAGACCCGCGCCGACCGCTTCCACGACAACGTCGCCGGCATTGTCGACCACGTAGGTATCGTTGCCTGCGCCACCGATCATGGTGTCGGCGCCGCCGAGGCCCGAAAGGAAGTTGGCTCCGGCATTGCCGGTGATCATGTTGGCAAGCGCGTTGCCAGTGCCATTGATATTGGCCGTTCCGGTTAGGACCAGGTTCTCAAGGTTGGCGCCGAGCGTGAAGCTGATGCTACTCCGCACCGTATCAAGTCCCTGGCCGAAATTTTCCGTCGTGACGTCGCCGGCATTGTCGACGAAATAGGTGTCGTTTCCGGTGCCGCCGACCATGGTGTCGGCGCCGGCACCGCCATCCAGCGTATCGTTGCCGCCGTTTCCGCGGATGATGTCCGCCCCGCCAAGGCCCAAGAGGACGTTGGCGCCGGCATTGCCGATGATGACGTTGGCGAGACCGTTGCCGGTTCCGTTGATATTCGCCGCGTCGGTAAGGGCCAACGCCTCGATATTGGCTCCAAGCACGAAGGTGATGTTGCTGCGCACGGTGTCGAAGCCCGCGCCGGCGGCCTCGACGACGGTGTCGCCGGCATTGTCGACGATGTAGATGTCGTTACCGGTACCGCCGCTCATCGCATCGGCGCCGGTACGGCCGTCGAGAGTGTCGTTGCCGCCGAGCCCGAGGAGCACATTGGCCCCCGCATTGCCCGTGATGAGGTTGTCGAGTTCGTTGCCGACGCCCTGGACCGCCCCACCGGTGAGAACCAGGTTCTCGATGTGGTTGCCGATCGCATAATCGGCACTGGCAACCACCGTGTCCGTTCCCTCGTTGGCATTCTCCTGTGCCGTGTCCAGGGATTCGTCGACGATGTAGACATCGTCGCCGTCCCGGCCGCGCATGATGTCGATGCCGGCGCCGCCGTCGAGGATGTCGTCGCGGGCTTGGCCGAGCAGCGTGTCGGCACCGTCGTGTCCGTAGACGGCGGCGCCATCCTTGCGGCTGGTGATGACGTCATCTTCGCTCGTACCGTCGATGACTTTTTCGCGCGGATCGAAGATCGTCGCATGGACGTCGGGATCGCCGGCGACATCGTCGAAGCCGACGATGAAGCGGCCGTCGCTCAAGGCCGCGACCACCGGCTCCATTTCCGCGCTGAGACTGCCGGCGACGAACTCGTCACCGATCGCATTGCCGGAGGCGTCGAACCGCTGGCCCTGCTCGACGCCGGCGTTGTTGTCGTCCCACACGACGACGAAGCCGCCGTCGGCGAGCGCGGTGACTTCCGCGCCGTATTGCAGGCCGGTGGTCGAGGTGTTGACCGTGAAGGCCGCGCCCTGGGCGTCGCCGTCGTTGTTGTAGATGCGGGCGCGGATTCCGTCGCCGTTGCCGTCACCGTTTTCCTCGGTCCAGATCGTCACGAAGCCACCCCCGACGAGGGCCGCGACGTGGACATCGGTCTGATCGCTGGCGTCGAACGACATCATGTCGCTGTCCACCACGGCACCGGTCGAATCGAGGATTCGGAAGACCGGATCCCGATTCGTCGAGTCTCCAGCCGATTCGTCCTGGAACACGACGATGTAGTTGCCGTTGGTAAGGGTAGCCACGTCCGGACCGAGCGCGGCGTCGGTGAAGTTGTATATGTCGAACTGACCGCCGACGGTGCCGGTGTCGTCGACGATGCGGCCGACGATATCGACATCGGTGCCGAGTTCATTGTGATCGAACTCGTAGGTGACGAGGAAGCTTCCATCGGCCTGGACGGCGACCGAGGGGTTGTAGAGTCCATCGGTACCGACATCCTCGGCGATGGTGAGCGGCGCGCCGCCAACCACGTTGCCATCGACGTCGTAGACCTGGACGCGGATTGACGTACCCACGCCGTCGGTGTCCTCGTAGACGACCACGAAGCCGCCGCCCGGCCGCGATGCGAGCGCGGCATTGTGTTCGTCGTCGGCGAAGTACCCCTGGTTGACCTGGAACTCGGCACCGATGGGATTGCCCTCGGCGTCAAAGATCTGACCGACCAGATCGTCGCCGTTGGCGGTTCCGATCAGGTCGCCGCTCGAACTCCGTCCATACGGCAACGTAGCGGCCGAGGCCGATATCGACGATCTGGAGATCACCCTGGTTGCCGCCGTCGGTGGCGTTGACTTGAAACAGGCTCTTCCAGGTGGTTGGGGTCGTCGTCACGATCGGTCGTCCTTCGGTTTCAGCGAATGCGAGGCGGACGCCTATTCGCGAAGGACAGTCGTGTCTGTGAAGCCGGTCACTTCCCCTGCGTGTCGAAAAGGGTAGGTCCGACCGCAGGTAGAATGACCGGATTCCGCCAGTTCATGACCCCATGGAGCGGGATCAGGCAGCGAAGGGTAGCTTGCGCCTATCCCCGCGATATTTCCGCGGCGATGGCGATACCGAGTGCGCTGTGCGCCTCGGGATCGAGATGGAAGCCGTCGTAGAAACTCAATTCGATCACCGAGCCAGCGTCGAAGAAATCAACGCCGCGCTCCCCGGCCAGCGCCCTGTAGGCGGCGGCGAGCTTCTTCGATTTTTCCTGGGCGCCGACGAACATCTCGGCGTGCATCGGGATCGTCTCCCGGGTCGGCGCGGGCGAGACCACCAGCACCCGCGGCACACCGCCTCCCCGCCCGACGCCTGCGGACCTGACCATATCGACAAGAACGCCGATCCCTTGCGCGATCTCCCAGGGCGACTTGTTGAACCGCGCCTTGAGATCGTTGGTGCCAAGCATGATGACAACCACGTCGAGCGGCTTGTGGGTCTGCAGGCAGGGATAGAGGTACGTGCGGCCGTTCCTCTCGGCACCCTCGATCGGATCGTCACTGACGGTCGTGCGGCCGTTGAGGCCCTCCTCGATCACCAGCCAGTCGGAGCCAAGCGCCCCCCGCAACACCCCCGGCCACCGCTCGTCCGGAGCGTAGCGGTCATCGGGGCGCGATACGGTCGCCGCACCCCAGGTGTTGGAATCGCCATAGCAAAGAACGGTCTTGGACATTCGTCGGCTCCGGTGGGATCAGGAAAAGGTGGTCGCAAGGTGGGTCGTGATCAGATCGCCGGCCCGCGGCAGACGATCGTCGAAGGAGCGGAACCCTACAATGCGATCCTCACCGGGTAGAAGCAGAAAACTCGCATCGTCGAAGGCGCCGTCGAAGGCCGGCGCTTCGGGCCGGACGAAAAATGCCGGAGCGTCGGCGGTGAAACGAAAGACGCCCGCCCCGGCCGGCGTGATATCCACCATCGCCGGCGGGAAGTCGTAGCGCTTCGGCTTGTCGGGGAAAGCCACCAGACGCAGCATCGGATCGAAAGCGTCGCCGTCGCCCTTCCGCCCGTCGATGACGAAGAAGCCATCGCCGGCCGCCGCCGCGAAACGGCCGATCTCGACGGCGCGATTCGCAGGGACGGCGGCCCCGGCGCCCGCTTCGTCGAGCAGGGAACCGTCGAGCGCAAGCCGTCGGACGCGAACGGCGACGTCGACGCCCGTGCGACCGTCGTGGATGCCGGAGACGACCAGCTTGCCGTCCTCGAAGCGCGCCGCCAGCGCCGTCGGCGCGTAGAAGCGGCGGGCGTGATAATGCAACGTCTTCCAGGCCAGCGCATGATCGATGCTCGACCACGACACCGACGGCCAGACGTCGTTGAGCTGCCAGTAGAGCGTGCCCATGCTGCGCGGCTTGAGGCTCCGCCAGTAGCGGACGGCGGTCTCGATGGCGAGCGCCTGCTGCAGCTGGCTGAGATAGACGAAGCTCTCGAAGCTGGTCGGCATGCGGAAATAGCGGGTCATCGTCTCGACGATCTTGCCGTTGCCGGACCGGTCGCGCTGGTGATGCTCCATCACCGGCGACATGGCGTTCCATTGCGACGGCTCGGCGAAGCGGCGGATCGCGGTCATCGTCGGGAAGGACTGGAAGCCGAATTCGGAGCAGAAGCGGGGCTTGACCGAGAAGTAATGCTCGAAATCCCTGCCCTCGTGCCACACCGCCCAGAAGTGCATGTCGCCTTTTGAATCGTCGTGCCAGGCGTCGCCGTAATCGAGCGCGCCCGAGCATGGCGACGACGGCCAGAAGGAGCGATCCGGGTCGCTTTCCGTCACCGCGATCTCGACCGCGCGATTGAAGCGGTCGTAGTTGACCAGGTAGCGGTCGCGGTTGGTCTTCGACAGCTCGTACCAGGTCAGCGAGCCGATCACCTCGTTGTCGCCGCACCAGATGGCGATCGAGGGATGCGAGGCGAGGCGCCTGACCTGATAGCGCACCTCCCGGTCGACCTCGGCAAGGAAATCCGGCGTCGAGGGATATTGCGAGCAGGAGAACATCATGTCCTGCCAGACCAGCAGGCCGAGCTCGTCACAGGCGTCGTAGAAGGCGTCGAACTCGTAGAAGCCGCCGCCCCAGACCCGGATCATGTTCATATTGGCCGCCGCCGCCTCGCCGAGCAGGCGGCGGATGCGCGCTTGCGTGATCCGCGACGGCAGGGCGTCGGCGGGAATCCAGTTGGCGCCCTTCATGAACATGTCGACGCCGTTGATCCGGAACGTCAGCGACATCCCGACCTCGTCAGGCTGGTTGATCACTTCGAGCTTGCGGAGGCCGACGCGGCGGACGGCCGCGTCGCCGGGGATCGCCGCGGTCGCCGTCATCAGCGGCTGCGCGCCGTAGCCGGCCGGCCACCACAGGTCGGGATCGCGGACCTCGAGCGACAGGGAAGCGGAACCGCCGGCGCCGGCCGTTACGGCTACGTCGGTGGAAACCGTGCGCTCGTCGAAAGCGAAGGTGACGGGAACGACCGCATCGCGGCGGGCGGCGAGCGCGACCTCGGCGGTGACGATGACTACGCCGTCGTCGGTATGGTCCTGGCGGACGACGAAATGCTCGATCCGCGCATCATCGAAGAGGCGGATCGCCGGGTCGGCATAGACGCCGAGAACCATCAGGCACGGCCCCCAGTCCCATCCGGCGTGACACTGCGGCTTGCGGATGACGTTCATGTCGGCGATGCGGTTGTTGGAGACCGACCACGGCACCGGGAACGGCAGGCGCGACGCGCGCTCATGCGCCTCCGCCGGCGCCGGATGGAAGCGGAGGACGATCTGGTTGTCGCCGGGCCTCAGCGCGTCGGTGACGTCGAGGCGATGGCGCCGGAAGCTGGTCTCCGTCCGCCCGACGACCTGGCCATTGACGATCACGTCGGCGAAAGTGTCGACGAATTCGAGGTCGAGCACCGCCCACTTGCCGTCGAGGGTCCCGGCCGGAACGGAGAAACTGCGGCGGATCTCCCAGACCGCGTCGGCCACCGATTGGACCGCGTCCTCGTTGGTGCCGACCATCGGATCGGGAATGCGGCCGGCCGCGATCAGGGCGGAATGGATGTCGCCGGGAATCGGACAGGCGGCGACTTCCTCGCCGGAGGCATCATGCAGCGCCCAGATGCCGCCAAGCGAAATATCGGTCATCCGAATACCCCTCAGGCGCGCTCACGCAAGGACATCGCATCGACCTGCTGCAATTCTTCAGCCGGCGTCCCCGCCACGCGGCGCAGGATGAAATCGGCCAGAATCACGCCAGCGCGGTGGATATCCTGGAAGAAGGCCGGCAGGGGCGGAGAGAAGAGCGCCGGCAGGCCGGACGTCTCCATCGTCACCAGATGGACGTCGCGGCCGACGACCTGTCCCGCCCGCTCAAGCGCCCGCATCACCGCCAGCGCGCCGATCTCGCCGCCGCAGATATAGCCATCCGGTCGCTCGTCGACGCCAGCCAGACGCATACCTTCGTCGACAAGCGACAGCTGGTTGGCCTCGACGAGGACCGAGCCTTCACCATAGGAGAGGCCGGCTTCGGCCAGAGCCCGCTCCAGCCCGGCGATGCGGTGGCGGGCGAACAGGTATTCGCGCGGCGGCGCAAACAAGGCCGGTCGCCGGCAACCCCTGCCGATCAACAGGCGGGCGGCGCGATAGACGAAGTCCTCGTTGTCGATATCGTAATAGGCGTGCTCGAATGGCAGCTCCGTCCGCCCGAAGGTCACGAAGGGAATCCCCTGGTGATGAAGATAGCGGACCCGTGCGTCCTCCGGCCTGGTCGAGGAGAGGATGATGCCGTCGAAATTGCCCCGCCGCACAACCCCGATCAGGGCCTCGAACGGATCGTCGCCCGGCGCGAAGGGAACCAGGCTGAGATTGTAGCCGGTACCGGCAAGGCGCTCGTTCGCGCCAGCGACCAGCCGCAGCGCACCGACATCGCCCAGCATGTCGCCGACCCGCGCGATCGGCATGACCAGGCAGATCGTCTCGGTGCGCCCGGTCCGCAGGCCGGCGCCCGCAGCGTTCCGCCGATATCCGAGCCGCTTGGCGGCGGCGAGGACCGTCTGGATCGTCTCCGGCCTGACCGACGGCGAGGCCTGGAGGGCCCGGGAGACCGTCGCGATCGAAAGACCGGTGTCGCGGGCGATCGATCGAATCGTCGCGCGACCGCGCTGCTCGCCCGTGTCCAAACTGCTCTCCGTCCGGCGAAATAAGCGACGGCTTGTAAACGTTTTCATAACCGGCGGCAACCGCCGCGCCTAAATGTCGGGGACCTCGTCCTTGAGGTCGATCCGTTCCGCATGTCCGCCGCCATAGCGCTCGGTCCGGATACTGCCGAAAGGGACGCCGAGCTCGATCAGCAGCATGCTCGCCACCTCGACAAAGGCGGTGGCGCCGCAGACGAATGTCAGCATGGGAAGCTGGTCGCCGAACAGCATCAGCGTTTCCGCCAGGAGCATCCGGTCGATGCGTTTCGAGCCGACCCCGGGAATCGGCGCCGTATCGCGGGTCAGCGTCAGGATAAGCGAGAAGCCCGGGTCCTCGCGCGCCCGCCGCAGGAGTTCCTCGCGGAAGATGACCTCGTCCCAGTATCGCGCCGAATAGATGAGGGAGAAGGGATAGTCGACCGCCGCGCCGGCGCGGGCCCGCAGCATCGACATCAGCGGCACGACGCCGGAGCCGCCGCCGACCAGCAGGATCGGGCCGCCGTCCGCCGGCGACCAGTTGAAATGGCCGCCGATCGGACCACGTATCTCGACCGTGTCCCCGATCTCCACGACCTCGTGGAAGAAGAGCGAGACCTCGCCGTCCTCGAGCCGCTCGATCACCAGTTCGACGGTATCTGCTCCCGGCGCCGAGCCGATCGAATAGCTGCGTTCCGCCTGATAGCCGTCCGGGGCGGTGAGCCGGACATCGACATGCTGGCCGGCGACGAAGGCGAAGGGCTCCGCCGGCCGCAGGATGTAGCTCTTGACGGTCGGCGTCTGGGCGACGATGGCGGTGACCGTCGCCTGCTGCCACGAAATCCGGGTGGGCTGCATGCGGCGTCAGTCGCCGGTGAAGCGCTGTTCGCGCCAGGGATCGCCGTAGATGTGATAGCCGCGCAGTTCCCAGAAGCCCGGCTCGTCGCGCTCGGTGAACTGCAGCCCGTTCACCCATTTCGCCGACTTCCAGAAATAGAGATGCGGAACGAGAAGCCGCGCCGGTCCGCCGTGGTCGGGCGTTATCGGCCGTCCCTCATAAGCGGTGGCGACCATGCCCTTGCCGGCGGCGAGATCGGCGAGCGGTACGTTGGTCGAATAGCCATCGACGGAATGGGCGAGGAGGAAGCCGGTCGGCGCCTCGACGCCGGCGGCGGCGAGCAGGTCGTCGATCGACACACCTTCCCAGTTGGTGTCGAACTTGCTCCATTTGGTGACGCAATGGATGTCGCGCCTGATGCCGGTCTTCGGCAGGCCGTTGAACTCCTCCCAGCTCCATGAGGCCAGCGGTCGCGGCCCATGCTTGAGCGTGAAGCGCCACGTATCGGCGGATATGTGCGGGGTCGCGCCGGCCGAGAGGACCGGGAAGTCCTCGGTCTTGTACTGTCCCGGCGGCAATCGCGCCGCGTCGTCCGGGGACGGCCTGCGTCCGAAAAACCCGCGTGTGATCAAGGCAACCTCCTGTCGGAGACGGACTAATCGTGGAACGGCGCGGTGGTCAGCCGCCGGCCGATGAGGAAGCAGTCGGCGACCAGCCGCAGCGGCGCCGCATCGACGAGGGAATGACCGTCGCGAAGCAGCTGCGCGAAGCGATGGTAGATATCCTCGTATTCGGCCGGTTTCCGCTCGACGTCGAGGCTGCCGTTGACATCGAGCCGCGCCCCGCCGCCGGAGAGCTTGAGCTCGGTCCCCTCGTCGGTCTCGATCGCGATATCCCATGTCTGGGGACCGGTCTGCCGCCAGTCGAATTCGGCCGTCAGGCTGTCATGGGGACCGTTGGTCGCGAAGTCCAGCGACGCGGCGATCGGCGCATCGCAATTCTCCGGGAAGGTCAGGTCGGCGCGTTTGACGAAGACCGGGTGCGGCATGATCTCGGTGACGATCGACAGCGCGTTGATGCCCGGATCGAAGACCCCGAAGCCGCCCGCCGTCCAGATCCACTTCTGTCCCGGATGCCAGCGACGGACGTCCTCCTTCCAGGTCACCGCCATGCGCCTGACCGTCTGGTGCGCGAGCAGGTCGCGGGCATGGGTGACGGCGGCGTTATATTGCGAATGCCAGGTGGTGAAGAGGACGCGGCCGCGTTCGGCGGCGAAGGCGGCGAGATCGTCGAGCTCGCTGATCGTCGCCGCCGGCGGCTTTTCGAGCATCACGTGCTTGCCGGCGGCCAGCGCCTCGCGGGCGAAGGCGTGGCGGACCTGCGGCGGGGTGCAGACCGCCACCGCCTCGAGCTCCGGCATGGCGTCATACATGTCCGCCGCGGCGCGGAAGGTCCTGGCGCCTTCGACCTTGATGCCGCGCTGGCTCGATACCGCCACCAGCTCGAAGGCCGGGTTCTGCGCGATCACCGGCAGGTGCTGGTCCTCCGCGATCTTGCCGAGCCCGATGATACCGATCTTGTGGACCGTCATGTCGTGTCCCCTGTCTTTGACCCGTCTCGGGCCGGCCACCGCGCGTGACCTTTGTCGGAAGACCGCGCCACGCGCCCTCCCAGTCCACGCGGCTCCAGCACGAAGTCCATCGCATTGGCGCGTATTGGATTCATGTCGAGCGGCGCGGCATCGTCATAGCCGAATAATTCGAAATCGCGGCTATAGAGATCGCGGACCAGCCCGGTCGTCCGATCGTCATAATAGTCGGCGAGCTGGTTCGTTGCCGAGGTTCCCTGGCGCACTTCGCCGAGTTTCGCCTTGCGGCGATAGAGCCACTGAAGCAAGGCGGGGAACTCGACGCCGAAATTCTCGAAATGGCCGATGAAGCCGTAGTTGAAATAGTCTGTCGCGATGTTGCGGTATTGCGGCTTCCAGTGGGTATCGAGGTCGAGCACGCCGTCTTCGCCGAGCATTTCGAGAAACTCGGCGAAAGACGGCCGAAACCCATCGGCGAAGCCAATCTTCTTCTGCAGGACGAAATAGGATTCGTCGCGCCCGACGATGCGATCGAGATAGCAGGAAAGCGTCCGGCTGAAGGGGTTGCGACTGAAGGTGAAGACGAAATACCGCGCCAGCGCCCTCTGCCATTGCCGCGGCGTCAACTCGGCCGGGGTGAGCAGCGGATTGACCTGACGATTGAGGAACGGCGTCCGGTGGCGGATCAGCCGGAGCCGTTTCTCGCTTCGGGTCAGCGAGCGGATGATGAAGGAGCTGCCGGCCTTGTCGTTCTTCACATAGACGAAGCGGCGGTCAATCGAGACGAAGGTCGAGTTGAAGAAGCGGCCGAAGGTCATGTCCGTCGGCCGCGACGCCGGCGACAGATATCGCAGCTTGCCCGCCTCCTGACCGAGCAGGCGGACAATCTGGCTCGACCGCGGCGGCACCCGCCCCGGGCGGTGCTTGGCCATTTTTGCTACGCGTTCGACCACGGCCCGTGTGCGACCTTGCCTGGCTCGTCCATCCGTTCGAAACCATGCGCGCCGAAGAAATCGCGTTGTGCCTGCGTCAGATCGGCGGTCGAGCGGGCGGTGCGGGCGAAATCGAAATAGGCGAGCGCGGAGCCGAGCGCCAGCACGGGAATGCCCTTCAGCGACGCTTCGGCGGCGACCCGGCGCAGGCTCGCCTGGGTCGCCTTGAGCATGCCGGTGAAGGGCTCGACCGTCATCAGGCTGCGGATCGCGCCGCCGGTCTCGTAGGTCGAGGCGATGTCGTCGAGAAAAGCCGAGCGGATGATGCAGCCGGCCCGCCAGATCTTGGCGACGGTGCCGAGCGGCAGGTCCCAGTCGAAGGCCTCGGAGGCCTTGGCCATCACCGCGAAGCCTTGCGCATAGGCGGCGATCTTGCCGGCCAGCATCGCTTCCTCGAGGATGATCATCGCGCTGTTGCGGTCGCCGAGGGCGGCGCCGATCTTGCGCGGCGCGGCGCCGAAGAGTTTCTCGTCGGCGACCCGCTGCTCCTTCTGCGACGAAAGGCTGCGCGCCGCGACCGCCGCCTCGATCACCGTCGCCGGGGAGCCGAGGTCCTGCGCCTCGATCACCGACCAGCGGCCGGTGCCCTTCTGGCCGGCGGTGTCGAGAATGACATCGACCAGCGGACCGCCGGTCTTCGGATCCGTCGTGCCGAGGACCTCGGCGGTGATCTCGATCAGATAGGACTTCAGCGGCCCGTTGTTCCACTCGCCGAAGACCTCGGCCATCTCCGCCGGCGCCATGCCGAGCCCATCGCGCATGATGCCGTAGATCTCGGCGATCATCTGCATATCGGCATATTCGATGCCGTTGTGGATGGTCTTGACGAAATGGCCGGCGCCTTCCGGACCGACCAGCGCGGCGCAGGGCTCGCCCTCGAACTTGGCGGAGATGTCGGTGAAGATCTTTTCGACCCGGCCCCAGGCCTCGGGCTTGCCGCCGGCCATGACCGAGGGACCATGCCGCGCGCCCTCCTCGCCGCCCGATACGCCGACGCCGAGGAAATCGATGTTCTGCCCGGCGAATTCCTTCACCCGGCGGCGGGTGTCGCGGAAATTGGCGTTGCCGGCGTCGATCAGGATGTCGCCGGCGTCGAGGTGCTTGGCCAGGATGTCGGCCTGGGAATCGACCGCCTCGCCGGCCTTGACCATGATCACCACCGGACGCGGCGGATCGACCGCCTCGGCGAGCTCGGTCAGCGTCTGGCAGGGCGTCAGCCGCTCGGCCAGGCTGCCGGCATTGGCGACGAAAGCGTCGGTCTTCTCGGTGGTGCGGTTGTAGACGGCGACGGAATAGCCCTTTTCCGCCATGTTGAGCGCCAGATTGGCGCCCATGACGCCGAGCCCGACCAAACCGATATCCGCCATTCCGAATCTCCTTATGGCGTCACGATTCGAACGCCCGTCCTGTCATCCGCCGCCCATAGGGAGGCGCGGCGGCGGACGATAGGCAAGAACGTGCCGATGGGCAAATACGGCCCGCGCCACCGACCGAGGCCCGCGATGAAATCAGGCCTTGTGCTCGAACTCGGCCTGATGCTCGTGGGACAGCCGGCACGCCGTCTCGACATCGCCGGCGACGATCGCCGCGTAGATGGGCGCGTGGCTCTCGGCGACCGCATGCATGTCGATATTCGGCTGAAGCAGGGTCTTGCGCGAGTGAATCTCGACATGGAGC
This sequence comes from uncultured Alphaproteobacteria bacterium, assembly GCA_963812275.1. Taxonomy (GTDB): domain Bacteria; phylum Pseudomonadota; class Alphaproteobacteria; order Rhizobiales; family Kaistiaceae; genus Bauldia. The sequence continues at coordinate 77,883 of CAWEUQ010000005.1, forward strand.
GATTCCCACATCTTCAGAAGCAGCGCGTTGTCCGCCGCCCGCATGATCACCCGGTGGAACCAGACGCTGTGATGGATGACGCCTTCGAGGTCGCCGGCGCGTGCCGCCTCGCGCATGCCTTCGAGATGCTCGTTGACGATTTCCGGATTGCGATGGAGGCGCGGCAGGGCGAGCCGCATCGCCGCCTCCTCGAGCGCGCCGCGCACGACGTAGATCTCGCGCTGGGTGGTCGCGTGATAGTCGTTGACGAAGGAACCGCGGCGCGGCCGGATGGTGACCAGCCCGGCCATCTCCAGTTCGCGCAGCGCCTCGCGCACCGGCGCCTGGCTCGAGCCGAATTCGCGGGCGAGCTGCATCTCCACCAGCCGCTCTCCCGGCTCGTAGTGGCCGGCAATGATGCGTTCGAGCAGCGCGTTGCGGATTCGCACGCCGATCGGCTGATGGTCGAAATCCGAGGCCCGTCGGTTTTCCTGCGCGGTGGTCTGAGGCGTCTGCACGTCGGTCTCGATTCACCTGTTTGAGGCTGGCGGGCGACGGAACCAACGCGGACCCTCGGGGTCCTGCATCGCTCATCACCGACCGTCCGTCTCCACCATTGACAGCCAACTATCGATAATCGATCATTAGAACGCGGATAACGCAAGGGGTCCATGACAAGAGACCCTGCCCGGCCCGGGGCCGGCAATAAATGCGCAAAACGTCACAACCGGAAGTGACGAGGCGCGAGGGATGAAAACGGGAGGGACGCGTGGCGCTCGATATCGTCAAGGTCGACAGCGTTCGTGAGGCGGCGGCGCTGCTTGCCGCCGGCGACGGCGCGCATTTTCTCGCCGGCGGCACGATCCTGGTGCGGGTCGCCAATACCGGCGGATTTCCGGTTCGCACGATGGTACTCGCCGACGGCCTCGGCCTCGATGCGATCGCCATCGACGGCGACACCGCCGAGATCGGCGCGACCGTGACCATGGCGCGGATCGCGGCCGAGCCGAAGCTCGCCTTCCTGAAGCCGGTGGCGGAATCGATCGGCGGCCCCGCCATCCGCAACATGGCGACGATCGGCGGCAACCTCTTCGCCCGCTATCCCTATGGCGACTTCGCCGTCGCGCTGCTGGCGCTCGATGCGGACGTGGTGATCGAGGATGGCACGACGGAACGGGCGCTGCCGCTCGCCGACTTCCTTGCCACACCGGCTCCAGGCGCGGTGGTTCGCACGCTGCGGTTCACACTTCCGCCCGAGGGCTCCTTCCGCTTCACCAAGGTGATCCGCAAGCATCCGCATGGCGCCTCGGTGCTTGCGATCGCAGCGGTGCTGCCGATGGCGAACGGCACCCTCTCCGGCGCCCGCGTCGCCTATGGCGCGATGTCGGCAAAGCCGATGCGAGCGAAGGCGGTCGAGGCCGCCCTGGAGGGCAAGGCGCTCGATACGCAAACCATCGACGAGGCAGTCAAAGTCGCGACGGAGGGCTGCTCGCCGCAGACCGATCCGCAGGCGACCGACTGGTACCGGACCACCGTCCTGCCGGTGCATCTGAAGCGTCTCCTCTCCGGCGAAGGGAGGTCGTGATGGCGCGGGTTCCACTGGTCTTCACCGTCAACGGCCGCGAAGAGGCGGAATTCGTCGAGCCCGGCGCGATGCTCAGCGACGTGCTCCGCGATAAGCTCGAGCTGACCGGCACCCGCGTCGGCTGCAGCCAGGGCACCTGCGGCGCCTGCAGCGTGATGGTCGACGGCGAACTCGTGCTGTCCTGCATCACGCCGGCCCAGCGGGTGAACGGCAAGAGCGTCCTGACCATCGAAGGGGTCGCCGACAACGGCGTGCTCGATCCGATCCAGCAGGCCTTCGCCACCGGCTTCGCCACCCAGTGCGGCTTCTGCACCTCCGGCATGATCGTCGCCGCCAAGGCCCTGCTCGACGCCAATCCGGATCCGAGCCGGGACGACGTGGTCGACGCGATCTCCGGCAACATCTGCCGCTGCACCGGCTACGAGCCGATCATCAACGCGATTCTTGCCGCCGCCGCCGAACGGCGCGTCGCGAAATCGGCCTGAGGGAGCGGGACATGGAACACATGCGCGAAATCTTCGCCGACGAACGCTCCGACGATCACAGCGCCGTCGGCATCAGCATCGAGCGCTCCGACGGGCTCGGCCACGTCACCGGCAAGACCCAGTTCTACGCGGACCGGCATTTTCCGGGCCAGCTGACGCTGAAGATGGTGCGCAGCCCCCACCACCATGCCCGCATCCTCAACGTCGACACCTCGGCGGCCGAGGCGATGCCCGGCGTGGTGCGAGTGCTCACTCACAAGGACGTGCCGAACAACATCTACACCATCCTCCGCCTGATCCAGGTCGAGCCGAACGACGAACCGGTGCTGGCCGTCGACAAGGTGCGGTTCAAGGGCGAGGCGATCGTCGCGATCCTCGCCGAATCCGAGGCGATCGCCCGCGCGGCGGTCGACGCGGTGAAAATCGACTATGAGGAACTGCCGGCGGTCTTCGACGTCGAGGAAGCGCTCGAGCCCGGCGCGCCGCTGGTCAACGAATATCACGGCCACAACTACTTCACCTACGAGGGCCACCACTGCCGCCGCGTCCGCCACGGCGACGTCGAGAAGGGCTTCGCCGCGGCCGACCACGTCATCGAGGAGCGCTACCAGTCGTCGCCGATCGAACACGCTCCGGTCGAGACCACCGGCTGCATCGTCGTGCCGGAAGCCAACGGCCGGCTGACCTGCTACTCCAACACCCAGGCGCTGTTCTTCACCCTCGACAATGCCGGCCTGATCCTCGACGTGCCGTTCCAGCGGCTGAGGCTGATCGGCGGCACCGTCGGCGGCGGCTTCGGCGGCAAGGTCGACGTCATCACCGAGCCGATCGCCTTCCTCGCCGCCGACCTCACCAAGCGGCCGGTCAAATTCAGCTACACCCGCGAGGAGGAGATGCAGGTCTCCAGCCCCCGCGCCGCCGAGCGGCTCTATATCAAGGACGGCGTGATGAAGGACGGCCGCATCGTCGCCCGCCAGATCCGCCTCTATGTCGATGCCGGCGCCTATTCGCGCCACAGCCCCTACGGCACCACCAAGGCGGCGGCCCATATGCCCGGCCCCTACACCATCCCCAACGTCCTGGTCGACGCCCATTGCGTCTACACCAACCGGACGCCCTCCTCGGCGATGCGCGGCTTCGGCGTCACCATCGGCGACTTCGCGCTCGAGGTGCAGATGGACAAGATCGCCCGGCTGATCGGCATGGACCCTCTGGCACTGCGGATGATCAACGCCTATCGCGACGGCGACATGAAGGCCCATGGCGAGACGACCAAGGGCGCGGCGCTGGTCGAGGTGATGCAGGCGGCAGCGGATTTCGCCGACTGGCCGATGGCCGACGAGCACCGCGCTGCATCCTCGATCAAGGGAGGCTCCGATGCCTAAGGTCCGTGGACGCGGCCTCTCCGCCGTCAACTATCCGACCGGCATGAACCTTGGCGGCGACCCGAGCCAGGCGCTGGTCCATGCCACCACCACCGGCACCTTCGTCGTCAGCCTGTCGAGCGTCGATCTCGGCCAGGGGCTGAAGACGGTGATGACCCAGATCTGCGCCGAGGCGATCGGCGTGCCGCCCGAGATGGTGCTGATCGACACCGCCGACACCGACACCGGCCCGCATTGCATGGGCACCTTCGCCAGCCGCGGCACCCACCGCATCGGCAACGCCATCGTCATGGCCGCCAACGAGGCCCGCGCCGTATTGATGGAGGTCGCGGCCGACGAGCTCGAGGTCAACGCCAGCGACCTCGAGACCGACGGCAAGGGCGCCATCCACGTCAAGGGCGCCCCGTCGAAATCGATCTCGGTGATCGAGGCGGCGCTCGCCGCGCATTTCAAGCACGGCAAGACGATCTCCGGCCGCGGCATGTTCATGGCCGAACGCTCCTTCCCGGAGCCGGAGACCGGCAAGATGCGGCCGGCGACCTGCTACGCTCACGCCTGCACGATCGCCGAGGTCGAGGTCGACACCGAGACCGGCGAAGTCGAGGTCAAGTCGCTGAAGAGCGCCTACGAGGTCGGCCGGGCGCTCAATCCCAAGATGGTCGAGCAGCAGATCATCGGCGGCGCCTGGATGGGCATGAGCCATGCGCTCTACGAGACGACCGAGCCCTATTATCCCGATCGCGACCACGGACCGGTCGACTTCAACGAATACCTGATGCCGGGGCCCGGCGACCTGCCCGAATTCGGCGGCGTCATCCTCGAGCGGCCGGCGGGCGACGGTCCCTACGGCGCCAAGGGTGTCGGCGAGATGACCGCCAATTCGCCGATTCCCGCCATCGCCAATGCGATCTTCGATGCGGTCGGCGTCCGCGTCGACTCGCTTCCCATCACCCCGGAAAAGGTGCTCCGCGGCATCCTCGCCAAACAGGGCGCCGCTCTCGAACCCGCCGAATGAAAGGACTGACGATGCTGAAAGTGATGTCGCTGATGAAGCGCAAGGACGGCCTGAGCTACGACGAATTCCGCAACTGGGCGCTCAACGAGCATCCGCCGCTGGCCGAGAAGCTGCCGGGCCTGCGCGGCTACCGGATGAACGTGCCGGTCGCCGAGAATCCGGACGTGCCCTATGACGCGATCAGCGAGATGTGGTTCGACGACGACGCGGCGCGGCTCGCCGCCTTCGGCACCGACGCCGGCAAGGCCGCAGGCGCCGACGCCGCGGCCCACGCCGAGCGGATGCATTTCATGGCGGAAGAGAAGGTGGTGATTGGCTAGCGTGCCCACGCACCGCGGCCCTTGCCTCCCCCCTTGTGGGGGAGGCCGGATTTCCCCGATCTGCGCAAGCAGATCGGCCTTGGGAATCCGGGAGAGGGGTCTGCCACGGAGCCGCAAAGTACCCCTCTCTAGCTACGCTAACGCCCGGCTTCGCCCGGCGAAGCTTCGCTGTCTCCCCCACAAGGGGGGAGAGGTTGGCCCTGCTGCCCTGGATACGGCATGACCACCCCGCCCTTCCCCTCGCCCGAAGCCTTGGCGGAGGCGCTGGCGCGTGCCGACTACCTCGCCGACGAGGGGCTGGCGGTTGCCGGATTCCTTGCGCTCGCCCTCGGCAAGCCGCTGCTGGTCGAGGGTGTGCCCGGTGTCGGCAAGACCGAGGCGGCGAAGGCGCTGGCGCGCGCCCTCGGCCGCGATCTGATCCGCCTCCAGTGCTACGAGGGGATCGACGCCGGCCAGGCCCTCTACGAATGGAACTACGCCCGCCAGCTCCTCGCCATCCGCCAGGCCGAGGTCTCCGGCGCGGCGACCGACCTTTATGCCGAGGATTTCCTCATCGAGCGGCCGCTGCTGAAGGCGCTTCGCCACGCCGATCGCTGCGTCTTGCTGATCGACGAGATCGACCGCGCCGACGACGAATTCGAGGCCTTCCTGCTCGAATTTCTCGCCGACTACGAGATATCGATTCCCGAGATCGGAACCATCCGGGCTTCGAGCCCGCCGGTTGTCGTGCTGACCTCCAACCGGACGCGCGAACTCAACGAAGCGCTCCGCCGGCGCTGCACCTATCACTGGATTCCCTATCCCGACCCCGCCCGCGAGGCCGAGATCATCATGCTGCGGGCCGGCGACGTCGCGGAAGCAACCGCGCGCGCCGTCGTCAATGCCGTCAACGGCCTCCGCCGCCTGCCGCTGGTCAAGGCGCCGGGCATCGCCGAGGCGGTCGACTGGGCCCGCGCCGCGGCCGTGCTCGACGACGGGCGCGGCGACTGGCCGACGGCCCTCAAGCGCTCCATCGGCCAGGTGTTGAAGGACGAGGAAGACCTCGCCGCGGTCGAAGGCAAGCTCGACGAGTTGATCGGGGGTGGGGAATGACTGCCGGGGTACACCTTCCGACTGTCGAAGCGATCACCAACCTTCCTCATCCTGAGGTGCCCGGCAAAGCCGGGCCTCGAAGGACGCAGTGCGTGCTTCGAGGCTCGCGCTCTGCGCTCGCACCTCAGCATGAGGGATGTTGGCATTTCACGGGTTGGGTGAACACGTGACAGCCCTCCCCCTCGGCGTCCGGCCCTTTCACGACTTCGCCACCCTGCTTCGCGCCCACGGCTTTGCCGTCGCCACCGACCAGACGATTGCCTTCCTCGAAGGAATCGAGCTGCTCGGCCCCCGCTCGATGCGCGACATCTACTGGGCGGCACGGGCGACGCTGGCGCCGCCGCCGGACCGCGCCGGCGAATTCGACGCGCTGTTCCACGCCTTCTTCCACGACGAGGTCAGCCTCGGCGCGATCGCCGAAAGCCTGCCGGAGGAGGATGCCCCGGCGCGCGAATCCGGCGCCGCCAATCTCGATCCCGCCGTCGCCGAACGGGCCAACGAATCCGGCGAGGCGGCGAGCGCCGCCGAAGCGCTTGCCGCGAAAACCTTCGAGGCGATGTCCGGCGACGATCGCCTCGCCCTGATGCGCCGCCGGCTCGTCGCCTGCGCCCCGCGGCGGCGCGGGTATCGCCGCTCGCCCTTCCGCCGCGGCGACCGGCTCGACCTGAGGCGCAGCCTCTCTGCGATGGTCCACCACGACCCCGGCGCCATCCGGCCGGTCTGGACCCGCCGGCGCATGCGCCTCCGGCGCGTTCTGCTCCTCATCGACATTTCCGGTTCGATGAAGCGCGAGACCGACGACTACCTCCGCTTCGCCCATGCCCTGACCCAGAGCCTGCCCGCGGTCGAGACCTTCTCCTTCGGCACCCGGCTGACCCGGCTCACCCAATCGCTTCGCCACAAGGATATCGACCGGGCGCTGGCCGGGATCGCGCCCTCGGTCGCCGACTGGCAGGGCGGCACGCGGATCGGCGAAAGCCTCGCGACCTATCTCGCCATCCCACGCTTCGCCCGCGCCTCGCGCGGCGCGCTGGTCGTCGTGCTGTCGGATGGGCTGGAGCGCGGCGATCCCGCGGCGATGGCAAGCGCCGTTCGGCGCCTCGCCAGCCGCTCCTGGCGGCTCGCCTGGCTGACGCCGCTTGCCGCCGATCCCGAATTCAGCCCCGAGACGGCAGCGCTGAAGGCGATCCTGCGCGATCGTCGACCATCTCGGTATCGGCGCCGGCATCGGGGTATTGTGTGACTTCATGGAAGGAAGCGCCCGGCTCGGAGCGGTCGCGCCGGCACCGGGACGCAGTGGAGGCCATCATGGACCAGCCGATCATCGACGCCCATCATCACATCTGGCGACAGGCCGACCTGCCGTGGCTGGTCGGACCGATGCTGCCGCGGATCTTCGGACCCTATGAGCCGATCCGCCGCGACTTCTCGATCGACGAATACCTGACCGACATCGCCGGCTCGGGCGTCGTCAAGTCGGTCTATGTCCAGGCCAACTGGGCGCCGGACCATGCCGAGGACGAGGTCGCCTGGGTGCAGGGCGTCGCCGACGCCAGCGGCTGGCCGCACGCCATCGTCGGCTATGCCGACCTGATGGCCGAGGACGCCCGGCCGGCGCTCGACCGGCTGATCGCGCTATCCGCTGCTTCGCGGCGTCCGCATGCAGCTCCACTGGCACGACAACCCGATGTACCGCTTCGCCAAGCGGCCCGACCTCGCCGACGACGAGACCTTCCGCCGCAATTTCGCGGCGCTGGACGAACGAGGCCTCAGCTTCGACCTCCAGGTCTTCGCCGGCCAGATGGAGGGCGCGGCGCGGCTCGCCGCCGACTTCCCCGGCACGACCTTCATCCTCCAGCATGCCGGCATGCTGGAGGACCTCTCGGACTCGGGCCGCGCGGCATGGCGCGCCGGCATGGAGAAGCTGGCGGCCGAGCCGAACGTGGTGTCGAAGCTCTCCGCCTTCGGCACCTTCATTCACCAGAACGACCCGGCGCATATCGCGATGGTGATCAAGGACACCGTCGATCTGTTCGGCGCCGAACGCTGCCTGTTCGGTTCGAATTTCCCGATCGAGAAGCTGTGGACCAACTATGCCGCGCTGATCGCCGCCCATCGCGACGCGGTCGCCGGTTATTCGCCGGAGGAACAGAAGGCCATCTTCCACGACACCGCGGCGCGGGTCTATCGGCTGGAGATAAGGGACGAAAAATGCTCTAGCTGTGCCCGAGCACCGGGTGCGGCCGGTAGGGCTCCTCCAGCGCGGCGATCTCCTCGTCGGTCAGCTTGATCTCCAGCGCCTTCACCGCATCGTCGAGGTGGCTCATCTTGCTCGCCCCGACGATCGGCGCGGTGACGCCGGGCTTGGCCAGCAGCCAGGCGAGCGCCACCTGGGCGTTCGGCACGCCGCGCTTGGTCGCGATTTCGGTGACCCGGTCGACGACCCGGAAATCGTCCTCCTCGTAATACATCTGGTGGGCGAAGGCATCGTCGCGCGCCCGGATCGTCTCGGGCTTCTTTTCCTGCCGGCTGCGGCTGCCGGTCAGGAAGCCGCGCGCCAGCGGGCTCCAGGGAATGAGACCGATGCCCTCGCTGACGCAGAGCGGGATCATCTCGCGCTCTTCCTCGCGATAGATCAGGTTGTAGTGGTTCTGCATGGTGACGAAGCGCGCCAGCCCGCGCCGGTCGGAGATTCCAGCATCCTGGCGAATTGCCACGCATACATCGACGAGGCGCCGACATAGAGCGCCTTGCCGGCCTTGACCACGTCGTTGAGCGCCTCCATCGTTTCCTCGATCGGCGTCGTCCGGTCGAAGCGGTGGATCTGGTAGAGGTCGACGTAATCCATCCCGAGCCGGCGCAGCGAATCGTCGATCGCGTGCATGATGTGCTTGCGCGACAGGCCGCGCTCGTTGGGATCGTCGCCCATCGGATTATAGACCTTGGTGGCGACCACGACCTTGTGGCGCGCCACCCCGAGCTCCTTCAGCGCCCGGCCCGTCACTTCCTCGCTGGCGCCGCCCGAATACATGTCGGCGGTGTCGAAGAAGTTGATGCCGGCGTCGAGCGCCCGCGCGACGAAGGGCTTGCTCTCGTCGTAGTCGAGGATCCAGTCGCGCCACTTGCTGGAGCCGAAGGTCATCATGCCAAGGCAGAGCCGCGACACCTTGAGGCCGGTGGCGCCGAGATTGACGTATTCCATAGCGGATTGTCCGTCGGTATGATGCGGGGAAGTCCGGTCACTCTACCCGTCCACGCCCGGGTGACAACCTCCGCCCGTCCGCGATGGTCCCGGCCGAGCCGCAGCCGGCCGGCATCGCGCCCTGTTCGCCCCACCTCGCCAGCCGCCGGGTATGCTGGACCACGCCACCGGAGACGCATCGCATGACCTACGTGCCCGACGCTGAACGCTACGACCGCATGAGCTATCGCCGGACCGGCAGGAGCGGCCTCGACCTGCCGACGATCTCGCTCGGCCTCTGGCAGAATTTCGGCGGCGTCGACAATTACGAGGTCGCGCGCGCCATGCTCCGCCGCGCCTTCGATCGCGGCGTCACCCATTTCGACCTCGCCAACAATTACGGCCCGCCCTACGGCTCGGCGGAAGAGAATTTCGGTCGGCTCTTCGCCGCCGATTTCGCGCCGTTCCGCGACGAGCTGGTGATCTCGACCAAGGCGGGATGGGACATGTGGCCGGGACCCTACGGCGATCGCGGCTCGCGCAAATATCTGATCGCCAGTCTCGACCAGAGCTTGCAGCGGATGGGGCTCGACTATGTCGACATCTTCTATCACCACCGCCCCGACCCCGAGACGCCGCTCGAGGAGACGATGGGCGCGCTCGACCACATCGTCCGCCAGGGCAAGGCGCTCTATGTCGGCATTTCCCAATACAAGCCGGAGAAGACCCGCGAAGCGGCCACGATCCTGAAAGAGCTGGGAACGCCGCTCCTCATCCACCAGCCGAAATACAACATGCTCGACCGCTGGATCGAGGACGGTCTGCTCGACGCGCTCGGTGATCTCGGCGTCGGCTGCATCCCCTTCTCGCCGCTGGCCCAGGGCCTCCTGACCAACAAATACCTCAAGGGCGTGCCGGAGGATTCGCGGGCCGCGCGGAACTGGACCCTGCAATCCTCGGGCGTAACGCCGGACCTGGTCGCGAAGCTCAACCAGCTTGCCGGGATCGCGGAAAAGCGCGGCCAGTCGTTGACCCAGCTGGCGCTCGCCTGGGTGCTCCGCGACGACCGGGTGACGTCGGCGCTGATCGGCGCCCGCACCGTCGAACAGCTCGACGATTCCCTCGACGCGCTGAAGGCGGGCCCACTGTCGGGCGAGGAGATCGGCGAGATCGAGGCGGTGTTGGGATAGGCCGGAGCGCGTGTCCGGTGCGTCCTTCGAGGCCCGGCTTCGCCGGGCACCTCAGGATGGCTGGGAAGGTGTCTCTCACTGGGCCATGCTGAGGTGCGAGGGCAAAGCCCGAGCCTCGAAGCACGCAACTGAGACACGAAGGCTGATAGCGCGGCGCTATGCCGCCGCTTTCTCGCGATGGGCGAAACCGACGCCGGTCTTGGCGTCGAAGACGTGGATCTTGTCCGCTGACCACGAGCAGCGGACCGTATCCTCGACGGCGAGATGCAGGGTCGCCGGGACGGTCGCCTTGAAGTGGTGCTCGCCGACGCGCAGCGTCACGATCTGCTCGACCCCGTGATTCTCGACGTGATGGACCTTCGCCTCGACCTGCCCGTCGGGACCGACCATGACGTCCTCCGCCCGGATGCCAAGGGTGACGGGGCCGCTGAAGCCGCTCGCATCACGCGCCGAGTTGCCGGCAAGCGTCACGTCGAGCTTGCCGGACAGAGCGGTTGCCCGACCGCCGTTGAGCTCACCTGCGACGAGGTTCATCGCCGGAGAGCCGACGAAGCCGGCGACGAAGACGTTGCGTGGATTGTTGTAGATCTCGTAAGGCGTGCCGACCTGCGCCACGCGACCGTTGTTGAGGACGCCGACCTTGTCGCCCATCGACATCGCCTCGATCTGGTCGTGGGTGACGAAGAGGAAGGTCGCGCCGAGCTTCATCTGCAGGTCCTTGAGCTCGGAGCGGAGCGCCTCGCGCAGCTTGGCGTCGAGATTGGAAAGCGGCTCGTCCATCAGGAAGGCGCGCGGCTCGCGGACGATCGCCCGGCCGATCGCAACCCGCTGCATCTCGCCGCCGGACAGCTTGTCGGTCTTGCGGTCGAGGAGCTGGTTGATCCGCAGCGTCTTCGCGGCGGAGGCGATGCGGGCATCGATCTCGCTTTGCGAATAGTTGTGAACCCTCGACTTCAGCGGGAATTCGAGATTCTGACGGACGGTATAGCGGGGATAGAGCGAGTAATACTGGAAGACCAGGGCGATATCGCGCTGCGCCGCGGTCCAGTCGACGACATCCTGATCGTCGATATTGACGCTGCCGGCGGTCGGCTTGTCGAGTCCGGCGATCAGCCTGAGCGTCGTCGTCTTGCCGGCGCCGGTCGGACCAAGCAGGACGAAGAATTCGCCGTCGGCGATATCGAGGTTCAGGTCGCGAAGCGCCGTCGTACCGCCGAATTTCTTGGTGACTCCGTCAAGCCTGATGTGCGCCATTTTCCTCACCAAGCCTGATGTTCAATGAATCGCCGGATTTGGTATCGAAGAAGTGGGTCTGGGCGGCGTCGAGCCGGGCCCAGACCTTCTCGCCGACGCGCTTGACCATGCCGCTGTGGGTGCGGGCGCGCAGCAACTGTTCGCCGATCTTGAGATCGATGATGTCGTAGGCGCCGAGCGGCTCGATGATATGCGCCTCGACGGGGATATAGCCGGGCGTCTCGGCCTCGGCGATCAGCACGCCCTCGGGCCGCAGGCCGATCACCAGGGACTCGTACTGCTTCGCCGCCAGGCGCTTCGGCAGATCGGCCGGAAATTCGAACGTCGCATCGCCGTCGCCGATGACGAGGTCGGACCGCGTGCCCTCGCTGCGAACCACCGCCGGCAGGATGTTCATCACCGGGCTGCCGATGAACTGGGCGACGAACAGGTTGACCGGATGCCGATAGACCTCGCCGGGCGTGCCGACCTGCTGGAGGACGCCGTCATTCATGATCGCGATCCGGTCGGCCAGCGACATCGCCTCGACCTGATCATGGGTGACGTAGACTGTGGTCGAATCGTTCTCGATATGGAGACGCTTCAGCTCCGTGCGCATGTCCTCGCGCAGCGCCGCGTCGAGCGCCCCGATCGGCTCGTCCATCAGCATCGCCTTCGGCCGCCGCACCAGCGCCCTGCCGATGGCGACGCGCTGCATGTCGCCGCCGGAAAGCGCCGAGGGACGATGCTTGAGCAGATGCTCGATGCGGAGCGAGCGCGCCACCGCCCGCACCTTGGCGTCGACCTCGGCGCTGCCCTCGCGCGTCGCACGCAGCGGAAAGGCGATGTTGTCGTAGGCCGTCAGATGCGGATAGAGCGCGAAGAGCTGGAAGACGAAGGCGATGTCGCGGTCGGCGGCGCGCAGGTCCTGCACCGGCTTGCCGTCGATCCGGATGTCGCCGGTATCGATGGTCTCCAGTCCGGCGATCGCCCGCAGCGTCGTCGTCTTGCCGCAGCCCGAGGGGCCGAGCAGCACGACGAACTCCTTGTGGGCGATCGTCAGGTTCAGCTTCCGGATGACGTAGTTGTCCCCGAAATATTTCTCGATGTCCTGCAGCGCGATTTCGGCCATGGGCTAAAGGCTCACTCTTCCTCTTGCCCGGGGCCAGGCTTGATGTGCGAGAAGATCAGGAATCCGACGAGGCCGACGAGGATGATGGACACGCCGTAGCGGTGGAAGAACAGGCTCCACGGCTGGAGCAGCGCCACCATGCCGACGACCATGATCCACATCGAGAGCGGCTCGAGATACTTCTCGCTGATTTGCGGAAAGGTCATCGCTCCCGTCCTATTTCCGGATCGCGCCGAAGGTGACGCCGCGCAGGAGGTGACCGCGGAGGGCGAAGGTGAAGATCGCCACCGGCAGCAGGAACAGGAAGGTGCCCGCCGCGATGACCGTCCAGTCGGTGAGGCCCGAGCCGACCTGGGCCGGAATGAACGGCGGCGCGGTCTGGGCGCGGCGGTTGGTCATGATCAGCGCGAAGGCATATTCGTTCCACGCGATGATGAAGGAGAACACCGCCGTCGCCGCGATACCGGTCGTCGCCTCCGGCAGCACGATCTTGAAGAAGGCCTGCATCCGCGTATAGCCGTCGACCAGCGCCGCCTCCTCATACTCCTTGGGTATCTCGTCCATGAAGCCCTTCATCAGCCAGACGGAGAAGGACAGGTTGAACGCGGTATAGAGGATGATCAGGCCGAGATGGGTGTCGGTCATGCCGACCACGCGGTACATCAGGAACATTGGAATCGCGACCACGACCGGCGGCAGCATGCGCGTCGACAGGATGAAGAACAGCAGGTCGCCTTCCCCGGCTATCCTGAATCGCGAGAATCCATAGGCGGTGAAGGTTCCCATCGCCACCGCCAGGAAGGTGCTGATGACGCCGACGATCAGGCTGTTCATGAAGCGGTCGGGATAGGGCGAAAGCTGGACGGAATCGCCGACCCTCAGCACCCGCTCGCCACCGTCGTAGATCGCCTTCTCCCACCACGGCGCCGCGTCGTAGGTCTCCTGGTCGACCGGGCCGCGGAGCTGGACGCGCTTGGTGAACAACTTGACGAAGGGCGTCACCTCCGGCTGGAACAGCACGGTCGGCGGAACGCTCGTCGCCAGCGCCCGCGGCTTGAAGGCCGTCGAGGTGATCCAGTAGATCGGCGTGAGGAAGATGATGGTGATGACCAGGACCGCGACGATGGCGAGGCGGTTGGTTATGCGCCGGGCTGGCGACGTGACGGCTGCCATCCCTAGCGCTCCTTCACCTTGTTGAGATACTTCACATAGATGTTGGTGATCGCCAGAACGACGATCAGCACGATATAGGCGAGCGCGCTCGACCGACCGGTCTGCCACTCCTGGAAGGCCATCTTGTAGAGCCGGATCGAGATCATCTCCGTCGTCGGCTGGCCGCTCATGATGAACGGCAGGTCGAAGCTCTTGAAGGCCTCCATCGTCCGGAAGATGATCGCGATGATCAGGATCGGCGCGACCAGCGGCAGCGTGATGCGGGTGAAGGTGTACCAGGCGCCGGCGCGATCGATCGCGGCCGCCTCGTAGAGGTGCGGACGGCACCGCCGACAGCCCGGCCAGCGACAGCAGCATGACGAAGGGCGCCCACATCCAGATGTCGGTGATCGCCACCGCGTAGAGCGCGACATCGGGATCGGAGAGCCAGTCGAACGACCCGAGGCCGAGCGCATAGTTGATGATGCCCCAGGACGGATCGTAGAGCAGCTTCCAGAACAGGCCGACCACAGCCATCGACATCATCATCGGCAGCAGCAGCAGGGTGGTGATCAGGCCCTTGAAGGGAATCTTGCGGTTGAGCAGCAGGGCGAGTCCGAAGCCGACGATCACCTGCCCGCCGACCGAGACGATCACGTATTTGGCCGTGACCGTGAAGTTCCGCCAGATATTGGGATCGTTGAGCAGCTCGCGATAGTTCTGCAAGCCGACGAAATTCACCGGGTCGTTCACCGAGGCACGGAAATCCGTGAACGAGTAGCCGAGCGAATAGATCAGCGGGAAAACGTTGAAAATGATGAGGAATGCGATCGTCGGCAGGATGAAGACATTACGGATGGTGAGATCGCTCCACCCGCGTGCCGCTGCCCGCGTGTCACTTTCCAGATGCGCTATGCCCGCCAACGCTTCCCCCACCGGTTGCCCCGAGTGTATTTTTTGACGGGGACCGGGGGAGGTCGCCCTCCCCCGGTCCCGATCGCAATCGGCCGATTACGTCCGGCCGTATTTCTTGAAGGTCGCGTTCCAGTCAGCGGCCAGACCGTCAAGCGCTTCCTTGGCGGTTCCCTCGCCACCGACGACGAACGGATAGAGCCGGTTGTTCATCGCGGTCAGCAGTTCCGCATATTCCGGCACCGCCCAGAAGTCCTTCACCATGAACATCGACTGGTAGAAGGCCTCGTTGTAGGGCGTGGCGTTGCGGAACGCATCCGACTTCAGAACCGACTGGCTGCAGGTATATCCGCCGAGATCGGCCCACTTCTGCTGGACGTCGTCGCGGATGAACCACTCGAGGAACTTCATCGCCTCGTCTTTGTTCTTCGAGTAGCTGATGATCGAGATGCCCTGGCCGCCGAGTGCCGCATGCTGCGCGCCGCCGGGTCCCTTCGGATTGGCGAAATAGCCGGTGTTGGCCGCATTCGGGTTGAGGGCCGGGTTGTCGAGCGCCGGGAAGAAGGCGAAGAAGTTCAAGCTCATCGCCGCGAGATTCTCGGTGATCGCCTGGTTGTCCTCCTGGAAGAACACCTTGCCCCAGTTCGGCGGCGTGAAGCCGTAGAGCTCCTTGTACATCTGGACCGCGGCGATGTTCTCCGGCGAGTTGATGATGCCGTCGACCTTGTAGGTCGAATAGTCGCCGAGATCGCCGCCGTAGCTGAACACGGCGCTCTCGATGCCCATCGCCATCGCGTCGTAGGAGTTGTCGGTGTAGATGGCGATGCCGTACTTCTTCTCGTCAGGGCGATAGAAGAACTCGGCGATGTCGCGCATCTGCTTGTAGTCCTGCGGGACGCCAAGGTCGTAGCCGTATTTCGCCTTGAAGGCTGCCATCTCCTTCGGGTCTTCGAACCAGTCCTTGCGGTAGGCCCAGCCCGCAGCGTCGCCCTCGGCCGGCACCGCCCAATACTTGCCGTCATACTCGGCATAGTATTTGACCGTTGCCGGGGCCATCACCTCGGTCAGCTTGTGCTCGTTGAAGAAGTCGGTGAGGTCCACATAGTGGCCACCGGTCGAGCCGGCGCCGAGCCACTGCGAGTCGCCGACCACCATGTCATAGGCGTCGCCCTTGGCGTTGAATTCGGTAAACGCCTTGGTCTGGAAGTCGGTCCACGGGGTCGTCTCGACCGTGACCGTGACGCCGGTTTCCTCTGTGTAGAGGTTGACGAGTTCCTGCAGATAGTTCGCCGGATCCCATTCCGCCCAGAAGATGGTCAGTTCGGTCGCGGATGCAGCGTTGACGGTCAGGGCCAGAGCGGCTCCCGCCAACAGGGTAGTCAGGTATTTTTTCAACATTTGTTTCTCTCCCTTTGTCAACTCGTCCGCCAGCGACTGACGGACCCTGCCTAATTTGTCTTACGACTCCTTGTTCTCGCGGTCTTTGCGCCGCTTTTTGTTCTTGTCCGAGCAGTATCCAGCGCCTTGACAGCCCCGGATTCGGCGATTGCGGCCCGCACCAGGGCAAACGATGCCCAGACCGCGACCCGACGAGCCTCCTCGCCGTCGAGACCCCAGATGTCCTTGAGGACAACCAGGGCTTCGGTACCAAATACCAGTGACAGCGATTGCGTCAATCTGTCAAACGCCTGCCGCGGCAGCTGGCCCTTCAGCGGCTTAAGCGCTTCACCCAACAGTCGTTTTCGATTGCCGCGGACCAGCCGGGCCTCGTCGCCGAGCGTTCCCGACTTGCCGCGTGTCCACTGGTCGATCGCCAGCCTCAGCACGGCCTTGTGCGTCGCTTCGTAGGTCTCGATGCGCGGATAGGCGAAGCCGATCAGGTCGGAAATCCGCTCCTCCGGATCCGGCGAGTCCGACGTCCATTCGAGGATCGGCCCGAGCGCCTGCTCGACCGTCTCCTGGATCATCGCCGCCTGGCTGGGGAAATAGCGATAGGCCGTCGCGCGCGACACTTCCGCCGCCTCCGCCACCTCGCTCACCGAGGGGATCAGCCCTTCCTCCATCAGCGCCATGGCGGTGTCGAGCATCCTCTTCTTCATGCGCACGCGAGCGCCCGTCCCGGCGGCGCGCTTGCTGCCATGCTCTTGACGTGAGACGGCCATGTCAATATGATACGCGCGTCTCAGAACAAAAGCAATTCCGGTTTTCCTCTTTATTTCTGGCGTCCTCACCGGACGCGAAATTTGGGAAGACCCTTGGGGGGAAATACCGATCATGGCCGCGATTGCCCGCGCGCAAATCCTCGACCGCTTTCGCGACATGGTCCGCCGCCGCGTGCCGATTGTCGGCGGCGGGGCCGGCACCGGCCTCTCGGCCAAGTGCGAGGAAGCCGGCGGCATCGACCTGATCATCATCTATAATTCGGGCCGCTATCGCATGGCCGGCCGCGGCTCGTCCGCCGGGCTGCTCGCCTATGGCAACGCCAACGAGATCGTCAAGGAAATGGCGGTCGAGGTGCTGCCGGTGGTCAAGCACACGCCGGTGCTGGCCGGCGTCAACGGCACCGACCCCTTCGTCCTGATGCCGCAATTCCTGGCCGAACTGAAGGCGATGGGCTTTTCCGGCGTCCAGAATTTCCCGACCATCGGGCTCTTCGACGGCCGAATGCGCCGCGCCTTCGAGGAAACCGGGATGAGCTATTCCCTCGAGGTCGAGATGATCGCCAGCGCGCATGCGCTCGATCTCCTGACGACGCCCTATGTCTTCGATCCCGGAGAAGCGCGGGCGATGACGGAGGCCGGCGCCGACATCATTGTCGCCCATATGGGCGTCACCACCGGCGGCGCGATCGGCGCCACGTCGTCAACCACCCTCGACGACTGCGTCGGCGAGATCGACGCGATCGCCGAGGCGGCGCTGGCGGTGCGCGACGACGTCATCGTGTTGTGCCATGGCGGCCCGATCGCCATGCCGGACGACGCCGCCTTCATCCTCGGGAAATGCAAGCACTGCCACGGCTTCTACGGCGCGTCGAGCATGGAACGCCTGCCGGTCGAGACCGCCCTCACCGACCAGACGCGGCGGTTCAAGGAGATCAGTTTCTAGGCCAGGATCGGACCGCGCGCCTCGCGCGGGAACGGGAGGACGGAAGAATGCACCGCAGGTTCACGGTCGCCAGCGAGACAGAGCAGGAAGTTCTCGATTGGGGGCGGTTGCGCTGGCTCAGCCATCCACCGTCGACGGGCGCCAACCAGCTCACCGTCATCGATGTCTCGCTGATGCCGGGCAAGGGGCACGACTTTCACAAGCACCCCGACCAGGAAGAGGTCATCCTCGTCATCGCCGGCAAGGTCGAGCAATGGGTCGACCGGGAAAAGCGAATCCTTGGCCCCGGCGACTCGGCCCATATCCCGGCCGACATGGTCCATGCCTCTTTCAACGTCGGCGACAGCGAAGCGAAGATCGCCGCGATCCTCGGACCATGCGTCGGCGAGATCGGCTATGAGCTCGTCGATGTCGCGGGCGAAGCGCCCTGGAACACGTTGAGGGACTAGAAGCGGACTCGCCGATTGCGAGGGCAGTCGCCCGCCGGAGAGAAATTTCCGCGCGAAGGGCTCGACATTCGCCCGCGCCAAAGAGAAAACTGAAGCCAACGATAAAACGCATTTCCGATTTCCAGGGGAGGACTGAGACGTGGCTGAAGGGAACAACTACCCGAAGCTCCACAACGCGATGTGGCCGGGCGTGGTCGGCAAGGGCGCGCCGGACTCCGAACCGTTCATTCCACTCGACACGCTGCTTGAGCTGACGGCCGGCGCCGAGGTCGACGGCCAGAAATTCGACGGCATCGACCTGTGGCTTGCCGACCCGCATATCTCGATCAACTCGACGCCGGACGAGGTCAAGCGCGTCTGCGATCACATCGCCGGCTTTGGATTGAAGATCGGCTCGATGGTCGCGCCGATCTGGGGCGGCGCCGGCGGCGGCTCGGCCATGGGCTCGCAGGACGACCGCAAGCGTTTCATCGATCAGGTCCGCAAGGCTTGCGTCATCGGCAGGCAGATGCGCGAGATCGGCATCCGGCCGACCGGTGGCGTCCGCATCAATTCCTCGACCAGCGTCGAGGATTGGGACAAGGACCCGGAGGGCGGCACGAAGATGATCGCCGAGACCTTCCGCGAAGCCGGCAAGATCGCCGAGGACCACGGCGAGTTCCTCGCCGCCGAGGGCGAGATCTGCTGGGGTGGCATGCATTCCTGGCGGGAGAACGTGAAGCTGCTGGAGATGGTCGGCATGCCCGGTGTCGTCGGCTACCAGGCCGACATGGCCCATTCGATGCTGTTCGTGCTCGGCGCCAACGCCGAGAAGGATCGCCTTCTGCCGGCGGACTTCGACTGGAGCGACACCGCCGCTCTCGACGCCGCCTATCATAAGGTCGCCGACGCGCTGCGCCCCTGGACCCTCGATTTCCACGTCGCCCAGAACGACGGCACCGTCTTCGGCTCCGGCGACCACGCGAAGACCGGCCGCCACTGCCAGGTCGGCGATCCCAACGGCCGGCTCGATATCGTCAAGCATGCCGGCTACTGGCTCCGCGACGACGAGGGCGAACTGACCAAGACCATGCGCCACATCTGCTGGGACGGCTGCATGTTCCCCAACGCGGTGATGGAGAAGCAGGAGACCTGGAACGCCATCCTCGGCGCGATGATCAAGGTCCGTGATGCTCACGGCTGGCGGGAATAGGGGCGGATCGGAGGAGACAAAGATGGCAAAGAAACCGCTCAATATCGGCATGGTCGGCTACGGCTTCATGGGCCGGGCCCACTCCAACGCCTATCGCCGCGTCGGCAACTTCTTCGACCTCGACTACCAGCCGGTGCTCAAGGCCGCCTGCGGCCGCAACAAAAAGGCCGTCCAGGCCTTCGCCGACATGTGGGGCTACGAGTCGATCGAGACCGACTGGAAGGACCTGGTCAAGCGCGACGACATCGACGCCATCGACATCTGCCTGCCGAATGACCTCCATGTCGACGTCGCCGTCGCCGCCGCCAAGGCCGGCAAGATGGTGCTCTGCGAAAAGCCGCTGGCCCGCGACGCCAGGGAAGGCGAGAAAATGGTCAAGGCGGTCGAGAAGGCCGGCGTCGCCAATATGGTCTGGTACAATTACCGCTGGATTCCGGCGGTCAGCCTGATCAAGCAGATCGTCGATTCCGGGCGCCTCGGCAAGATCTTCCATTACCGCGCCAACTTCCTGCAGGACTGGACGATCTCCCCGGACGTGCCGCAGGGCGGGGCGGGCACCTGGCGCCTCGATGTCGAGGCGGCGGGCTCTGGCGTTACCGGCGACCTTCTCGCCCACTGTGTCGACGGTGCGATGTGGATCAACGGCTCGATCAAGACCCTCACCGCGATGACCGAGACCTTCGTCAAGAAGCGCAAGGACGCGACATCGGGGAAGGTGAAGGACGTCGGCATCGACGACGCCGCCGCCGTTCTCGCCCGTTTCGACAACGGTTCGCTCGGCCTGTTCGAGGCGACCCGCTATGCTCGCGGCCACAAGGCGCTCTACACGCTCGAGATCAATGGCGAGCACGGCTCCTTCATGTGGGACCTGCACGACCTCAACCGGGTCGAATGGTTCGATCACTCGATCGAGGGGCAGTTGCGCGGCTGGACGTCGATCCTCGTCACCGACGGCGAACACCCCTATCTCGGCAAGTGGTGGGTGCCGGGCCTGACGATCGGCTACGAGCACTCCTTCGTCCATGCCGTCGCCGACTTCCTCGAAGGCCTCGCCACCGGCAAGCCGACCTCGCCGACCTTCCGCGAGGCGCTGGAGACCACCAGGGTCTGCGACGCGATCATCAAGTCGGGCAAGACCGGCAAGTGGATGGACGTGAAGTAGGGGAAGCGGGCTTAGTCGGGCGCGATCAGCCGAAGCGTCGGAAAGTAGCTGCGGTAGCGTGCGGCGTCGCGGGTCAGGAGATGGTAGCCGGCGACGGCCGCATGGGCTCCGATAAGGAAATCGGGCAGCGGCGAACGGCGGATACCACCACGCCGCCGGTACATGACGAACGCCTTGCCGGCGAGAAATGCCGCGCTGTACGGAATGGGTTCTCGCGCCAACGCCGACGGCAGCGCTTCCTCGAGATGTTCGATCTTCGAGTAGTGGACGGAGACCTCCGCGTAGATGACGGGATTGATGGCCAGCCGGGCGGCGTCCTGCGCTCGGGCAAGCTCGCCCGCCGACCATGCAAACCAAAGCGGATCGCTGGTGAGAACGTCGAGCAACACATTGCTGTCGACAAGGACGACAGTCATTCGCCGCGCGTCAGCGCCATGATCTCGTCGGTTGTCATGACGATGTCGCCGCGGTGCCTGCGCAGGTGTTCCACCAACCGCCGACCCCGGCTGTCGCCTCTCTCCGCGCGCCGCAGGGTGACGGTTTTGCCGTCATACGCGAACTCGACCTCGGTATCCGGTAACAGCCCTGCCTTATCCCGGATGTCCTTGGGAATAGTCACCTGCCCCTTGGATGTGATGCGCATGGTTCAGCCTCCGGATAGAGTCTTACTCCTACCAGTAAGAGTAAGACTCTATCCGATCCAGCGCAAGCTGGGACCGCGGCAGGTGTCCTCAGTGCCCGCCGGCGCCGGCGGCGACCGGCTGGGGACGGCGGGCGAGGGGCACCAGCAGCAGCACGACGAAGAAGACCACGGCGAGGATCAGGAAGACGTCGGAGAAGGCCATCACCAGCGCCTGCCGACGGACGATCTGCGACAGGCTCGCGACCGCCGCCCGCTCCGCGTCGGAGCCGAGGCTCGGCGTGAAACCCTGGGTCATCGCCGAAAGCTGCTCGACGGCCACGTCCCGCCCCCAGTTGACCGCATCCCGCAACCGCTGGAGATGCAGGTCCCAGCGCTGGTTGAGCGCCGTATTGATGATCGCGAGGCCAAAGGCGCCGCCGAGATTGCGCATCAGGTTGAACAGGCCCGACGCGTTCTTGACCCGCTCCGGCGGCAGCGTGCCGAGCGCCAGGATGCTGACCGGCAGCATGCAGATCATCAGCGCCGAACCGCGGATCGCCTGCGGCAGGAAGAATTCGCCGAAGGACCAGTTGGCGGTGATCGGCACGAGGTCGAGACATGAGACGGCGAACATCGCCAGCCCGACCGCCATCATCCAGCGCGGATCGACCTTCTGCGCGATGGTGCCGGCGATCGGCGCGGTGATCATCATGAAAGCGCCGGTGACGAACATCGTGTTGCCGATCTCGAGCGAATCGTAGCCGCGGACCCGGGCAAGGAACACCGGGTAGAGATAGACCAGCCCATAGAGCCCGACACCGAGCGCGAAGGAGAAGAGCGACCCGGTCGCGAAGTTGCGGTCGGCGAAGGCCCGGACATCGACGATCGGCTCCGGCGCGGTCAGCACGCGATAGAAGAAGCCGACGGCGCCAACCAGGGCGATGATCGCCGCGACGACGATGGCGCGATCCTCGAACCAGTCATTGGCGGCGCCTTCCTCGAGCACATATTCGAGACTGCCGAGAAAAGCGGCGAGTGCGATCAGGCCGGGGAAGTCGAAGCGCCTCAGCAGGGCGAAATCCGGCTTGTCGAGATCGACGAGGAGAAGCACCGCGGCCGTCACCGCGACACCCGGCACGACGTTGATCAGAAACAGCCAGTGCCAGGAGAAGACACTGGTCAGGTAGCCGCCGATGGTCGGGCCGACGGTCGGCGCCAGCGTCGCGATCAGGCCGACAATGGCCGCGACCATCGCCTGCCGGTTCTTCGGAAATGCGGTGAAGGCGACCGAGAAGACGACCGGGATCATCGCGCCGCCGATGAAGCCCTGTGCCGCCCGCCAGATGATCATCTCGCCGATCGAGGTCGAGCTGGCGCACATGATGCTGAACAGCGTGAAGCCGCCGGCGGCAATGGCGAAGAGATAGCGCGTCGACAGCGCCCGGGCGAGGAACCCGGACAGCGGGATCATGACGATCTCGGCGATGAGATACGCCGTCTGCACCCAGGCGATTTCGGTGGAGCTCGCCGACAGCCCGGCCTGGATGTCGGTCAGCGAAGAGGCGACGATCTGGATGTCGAGGATCGCCATGAACATGCCGACGCTGAGCGCGATGAAGCCGGCGATCAGCTTGCCGGTGATCACCGGCTCGGCGCGCGGTGCCGCCGCCACGACTTCGGCACTTGCCATGATCGTGCGTCCCTCTCGCGGCCCTAGCGCGACGCCGACGCGACCCGGCTCGGGCCGGTGCGGGTGTCGACTTCGGCGACGATCGACATGCCGGGGCGGATCAGCCCCTCCTCGGCGACGCTCTTTGGCAACCGGATACGGACCGGCACCCGCTGAACGACCTTGGTGAAGTTGCCCGTCGCGTTCTCCGGCGGCAGCAGGCTGAACACCGATCCGGAAGCCGGCGCGACGCTTTCAACCACGCCGTCGATCGAACGGTCGGGATAGGCGTCGACGGTGATCGCCACGGACTGGCCCGGCCGGAGCTCGCCGAGCTGCGTCTCCTTGAAATTGGCATCGACATAGATGTCGTCGAGCGGGATCACGGCGACCAGCCGCTGGCCGGGCTGGACGAACTCCCCGGGCTCGGCCGCGCCGTTGCCGACGACGCCGTCGAATGGCGCACGGATGACGGTATGGTCGAGGTCGAGGCGCGCCTGGTCGCGAGCAAGCCGATACTGGTCGAGAACGCGCTCGGCCTCGGCCTTCTGCGCCGAAGCGACGGCCGCGTTCGCATTGGCGACCGTGACCGCGGCCTCGGCCCCGGTCACCGCCGATTCGGCCTGGATCATCGCCGCCCGCGCCGCGTCAAGCACCTTGGTCGCGACGACGGCCTTGGCCTCCAGTGCACTGACCCGTTCGTAGTCGGTCTTGGCATTGTCGGCCGCCGCGTGTGCCGAGGCGAGCTGTGCCTCGGCCTGGCGGACCGACGCCTGGCCGGCGTTGATCTGCTCGCCGATCCGCGCAATCGATGCTTGTTCGGTGGCGATCTGGGCCTCGGCCTGGGCAAGCGCTATGCGGTAGTTGGAGTCGTCGAGATAGACCAGCGGATCGCCGGCCTTGACGCGGGTGTTGTCCGGCGCGGCAACCGACTTGATATAGCCGGAAATCCGGGGCGTCACCGCCGCCGCCTTGGCCGCCACATAGGCGTCGTCGGTCGAGACGATGAAGCGGCCGTTCGTCCACCAGTCGTAGCCGTAGTAGGCACCGCCGCCCAATGCGACGGCGAGCGCAGTCATCAATACAAGTTTCCTGCGCCCGCCGCGCCTGGGCGCCGTCGGCGGGGCCGGCTCGACAGCCTTTTCCACCGTGGCGGCCGTTACCGCATGGTCTTCAGACGGTACTGTCGGCACCATCCGGGCGGCGTCATCCGCGGGGCGCGGCACAAGCCCGGCGCCGCTTTCAATTTCCATCGTCTTCGCCATGTCTTTGTTCTCGCGATCAAAACCGCCCACGTGGCGGCCGAATTGACCGAACCGTTCGGTTCGATTTCGAGTTGACTTAGCGCGAGTCGATGCTTAAATCAAGATCGAACTGAACGGTTCGGTCAAATTTCCTGACATCGATTGTCAGGACCGACCGTTTCAGGGACGGAAGACGAAACCGCCGGCTTTGTGGTAGATCGGGAGCGCGTTGAGTCTCCTGTCTGCACGGCATAAGAGGACGAAATGACGGATTCAGGCGTTCTTGACGAAACGGTAGCTGGCCGGACCGCGGCCGGGCAGGATTCGCGCAAGCGCCAGCAGATCCTCGACGGCGCCCGGCGGCTTTTCCTGTCGAAGGGTTTCGACGCCTCCAGCATGGGCGACATCGCCCAGGAAGCCGGCGTCTCCAAAGGCACGCTCTACGTCTATTTCGACAGCAAGGAGCGCCTCTTCCGCGAGTTGGTCTCGCTGGAGAAGGCCGCGCAGTATCCGGCAATCTTCGGCCTCGACCCCGAGAATCACGATGTTCGCGCCGTGTTGACCCGCCTCGGCCACCAGTTCGCGCATTTCATCACCCAGCCGCACGTGATCATGGCGACGCGGACCGTCATCGCGATGGGCGAGCGCATGCCCGAGATATCGGCTGAATTCTACCAGCAGGGACCGCGGCAATGCGCCGGGCGGCTCGCCCAGTATCTTGCCCCTCAGGTCGAAGCCGGCGTCCTCGACATCGACGACGTCTATCTCGCCGCGGCCCAATTCCTCGACCTGGCACAATCGACCATCAAGCTGCCGATCCTGTTCGGCTCGCCCGACCGGCCAAGCGAAGAGCGGATCGACGCCGTTGTCCGGTCGGCGGTCGACGTCTTCATGGCGGCTTACGAAACCCGACCGACCGAAGGCTGACCCGGACTCAGTCCACCGCCCATCGCGCCAGCGTCGTCGCCGCCGCCATCGCCTCGACATCCGCCTGCAGCCGCTCGGCCATCGGCCGGCCGTCGCCGTCCGCGTCCCGTCGCGGCGCGCCGATATGCGCCTCCGAGGCAAATGGCACGAAGCGCCACTCGCCGCGCGGCAGGCTTTTTCCCAGACCATGCAGATAGACCGGCACAAAGGGAATCTCGGGATAGCCTTGCGCCAGCGCCGAGGCGCCGCGACGGAAGCGGCTCATCACCTCCGGCGCGCCACGCGTTCCTTCCGGAAAGATGATGACGATATCGCCGCGGTCGAGCGCGGCGCGGATCGGCACGAGCCCTGCCGCGGCTCCCTTCCCCGATCGGTCGATGGGGATGATGTTGAGAAGGGTGCGCGCCATCCAGCCGACGAAGCCCGGCTTGAGGAAATGATCGGCCGCCGCCACCGGCCGGACACGATGGAGTTGCGCCAACGGAAACAGGCTGAGGAGCGCGATCACGTCGAGGTGGCTGTTGTGATTGGCCGCGACCACCGCCGGCCCGGCGCTCGGCAGATGCTCGCGGCCGAGGACACGGAGACCCGTCGCCAGCAGCAGCACCGGCCGGGCAACGACCGCGAAGAACAGGATCACCGCGAGGCGGCGAAGATTTCCCATATCAGGCGCCGTAATAGTAGCGGACATAGTGGAGGAAGATCGGCGCGGCGAAGACGAGGCTGTCGAGCCGGTCGAGGATGCCGCCGTGACCGGGCAGGATCGCGCCGGAATCCTTGATGCCGAGGTCGCGCTTCACCGCCGAGACGGTGACGTCGCCGACGAAGCCGAGGAAGGCGAGCACGCCGCCGACCGCCGCGCCCTCGACCACACCGAACGGCGTCAGCCACGGTGTCAGCAGCGCAGCCACCGCCATGCTGGTCACCACCCCGCCGACGAATCCCTCGACGGTCTTTTTCGGACTGACCTTCGGCACGATGGCATGGCGGCCGAAAAGCTTGCCCCAGACATATTGGGCGACGTCGTTGAGCTCGACGATGACCAGAATGAAGAGCAGGAGCCCGGCGCCGCCGGCCGGCAACGGCGCCGCCATGTCGAGCTGCATCAGGAAGGCGACGTGGCTGAGATTGTAGACGGTGAGGAAGAGGCCCCACTGCAGCGTCCCGGCCGAACGGATGAAGCCTTTCGCCTCGCCGGCCAGCACCAGCCGGAAGGCGATGGCCGCCACCGCATAGACCGGGATGAAGATCGCGAACATCCCGTACCAGTCGTCATAGACGAACCAGTATTGAAGCGGGATCGCCAGATAGGCGAGCAGGATCGCCGTGCGGTCGACCTGCCGGACCGGGATGATCGACAGGTATTCACGCAGCGCCAGAAAGCTGACGACGGCGAAGAGGATGGCCGTTGCCGTCGCGCCGAGCAACAGCGCGGCGGTGACCGGTGCGATGATCCACCACCAGGTCCGGGTCCGGGCGACCAGTTCCGGCCCATTGGCGGCCCCGCGTCGCGCCATGACCGCAACCGCGCCGGTTGCCACGACAAGCACGGCCCAGACCGCGCCGAGCCCATAGAGCAGGCGGCGCCGGCCACGAAGCGATCAGATCAGCCATCGGTCTCCCTCCCCGAAAGCGCGACGCGAATCCGATTGGCGACGGTCAGCGCGGCCAGGATCAGCGCCAGCCACAGCGCCGCGACCGGCAGCCAGGCCGGGAGGTCGAACAGGGCGACAGCCACCGCCAGCACCGAGAAATAGGCGGCGCGGTCCGACTTGCCGAACGGTCCTTCATACCGCCGTCGGCCGCCGGCGACGGCAAGGCCGAGCGCGCCGGCGAATTCGGTCAGGGCGAAGACGACGATCGTCGCGCCCGCCAGAAGCGGGTGCGTCGGCGCGAGGAGCAGAGCCAGCGGCAGATAAAGCGCCGTGTCGGAAACCACGTCGCCGATCTCGTTGAGGAAGAAGCCGAGGCGGCTTTCCTGCCCGTGTTCGCGCGCCAGCATGCCGTCGACGGCGTTGAGGGCCATGCGGACGAGCAGCACCACGGGAAGCCCGAGCAGCATGAGCGCCGCGCCGCCCGTGACCGCGAGCAGGCCGCCATAGACGACGGAGAGAACGAGCGCCGCGACCGTCACCTGATTGGCGGTCGCGCCCGAGCCCGCAAGCCACGCCACCAGCGGTCGCAGCAGCGACTGGAAACGCGGCTTCAGGCCGTAGATCGTCGCCATCGGTTCAGGCCTTGCGCGCCCGAATCACACCGAAGATCCCGAGCGGCTCCATCTCGACATCCTCGACGATGAAACCGGCCGCGACAAGCCAGCCGCGCGTCAACGCGACCGGCCGAAGCCGCATCGCCCAGCGCCGGCCGGTGTGGGATTTGAGCACCCGGGCGATGAACTCGACCTGGGGATGGTCGGGCTGGACGGTCACGAGCAGAGTCCCGCCGGGCGCGAGGATGCGTGCGATCTGGCGGAAATGGTTCTCGACCAGGGTGTCGTCGTCGACGATCTCGTGCAGGCCGGAGACCACCGCGACGTCGAGTTGGCCGAGCCGCTCCAGATCGGCGTCGGAGAAAGCGTCGCCTTGTTCGATCGTCGCGTCGATGCCGAGCCGGGCCGCGTTCGCCCGCGCCTTTTCGACATTCGCGGCCGCGTAATCGCGAAGCGTCGCCTCGACTTCGGCCCGCTTCCCGACCCGGGCGAGCGCATTCAGCGCATAGCGCCCGCCACCGCAGGCGAGGTCGGCAAAGCGCACCGGTGTGCCCACTTCGGCCGACTGCAGGATCACCCTGACAATCCGGGATTCGAGCAGCGCCCCGCGATTGCGGATCCCGGCCCAGCCGGGCGCATTGAGATAGGCGCGGTCGATCGCCCGGCCGAGCAAGCCGGTGCCCTCGGCGCGGTTGGCGTAGACGTGGTCGAGCATGACCCCGGAATCGAAACCGTGTTCGAGGCCGATCCTGACACCTTTCGACAGACGCCCCACCGACCGCATCAGGCCGCGGGCGAATGCGAAATACCAGCTCTTCGGATGCCACACCGGCAGGGGCCGGCTGAGCGACTCGAAATCCAACGCGGTCATTGCGCTCTCCTTTTGTTGAACAACGTACAACACACATAGCATCTTGTTGAACGATGTTCAAGTGGGCATATTGCGAGGTGAATCGGAGATGGATCGATGGTGGCACGCAGGCTGGAGCACACACGTGAGGAGATGATCGACCTGGTCGCGGCGGCGGCGGAGGAGATCGGCGCCGGCGAAGGACTGCCGGGCATCACCATGCGCCGGCTGGCGGCGGCGGTCGGCTACGCGCCGAACTCGATCTACCACGCGGTCGGCGACATGGACGAGGTGATCCTGCGGCTCAACGCGCGCACCCTCGAACGGCTGCGGCGGGCGCTGCAGCGGCGGATCCGGCCCACCGAAACCCCGGAAGAGGCGGCCCTGGCGATTGCCGACGGCTACATGGCCTTCGTCCGCCAGAACCACCGCCTGTGGTCGATTCTCGTCGACTACACCCGCCGCGACACGGCGCCCCTCCCCGACTGGTATCAGGCGGCGCTGTCGCGCCCGCTGTCCCTGGTCAAGGAGGCGCTGGCGCCGCTCTTTCCCGACCCAGAGGATCGCCGCCGCTCGGTCGCCGTCCTCTGGGCGGCGCTCCACGGCATCGCCGCGCTGTCGCTCTCCGGCAAGCTCGGCATGGTCACGCCCGACGATGCGCCGGAGCTCGCCCGCCTGCTCGTCCGCCGCTACCTCGCCGGCAGTGAGGCGAGCGCCATAGCGGAGCGTCGCCGGATCCGCGATCCCTGACCGCAATCATGCCGAAGCAATCAAAATTTAACGCACTCCGACAACCCAAACTTAAGCAACTGTAGGTAGTAGCTGGCGGCATGGCGAGCAATCTGGAACCATCGACGACACCCGATCCGACAGAGCCGAGACTTCTCGGTCCGCTGCCGCTGATCTCGGGCCCGGCCATCGTCGCTTCAAGCGCGGTCGTGCTCGTCGCCGCGGCCCTCGTGGCGGGCTGGCTGACGTTCCGGACATCCCCCGACGCCGTCGAGGAGACGGCGGCGACCGCTGCGACCGTCATTGTCATCGCGGCGGAGACCGTGCCGGGTGCCGTCGTCCCGCACGATCCCTCGGCCGTGTCGCGGCGCAGCCATGTGTTGGCCGGGATGAAGCTCGACGACGCAGAGAAGGAACGACTGCTGGCCGAGGTCGCCGACGGCAAGCTCCGCGTTGGCGCAATTTCCCTATGGGACACAATCGACGAGGACTCCGATACCGTCCGCATCGCCTCCGGCGGATTCGCGCAGAATGTGGTCATCGGCAAAACGCCGAAGATGTTTTACGTGCCTTATCGACCGGGCACCGCCGTCCGTATCACCGCGATCCTCGACGGCGGCGGTGGTGGCGTGACCCTCGGCGTCAAGACCGTCATAGGCCCCGTTCCGCTGCCGCATCTGTTGGTGGGGTCGAGCGTGGAGATACCTGTCCTGTGATGGCCATGCCCTTCGGTCCGCTGATATCGCTCCTGTTCAGCGCATTGTTCATGCTGGCGCTGATCAACTTCAGCCAGACACTGACGATTCTTGTCACGGCACTCGCGACCGTGGCCGCTTTCATCCTCTTTGCCTATCGCGGCCGATACTTTCCGAGGTGGATTATGGACGTACTGGATCGCCTGACCGACAAGGCTTCGCTCGAAAAGGCCTTCGCCGAGCGCAACCGCAGGCCGCCGACCATCGACGCGACCGAACTCGCCAACCGCGTGAAGGGCCGGGTCGTCGGCCAGGATCAGGTCGTCGAACTCGATCGCCACGCAACTGAGGCGGCGGCTGGCCGCGCACCGGCCCGAGAAACCGGTCGCCGTCTTCTGTCTCGCCGGTCCCCCCGGCGTCGGCAAGACCCATCTGGCCAAGGTTCTCACCGAGGAACTGTATGGCGATCACAACAGCCTTCACTTCTTCGACATGAGTCAGTTCGGCCAGCCGCACGCCGCCGCCAGTCTTTTCGGCCAGGCCCGCGGTTATGTCGGGTCCACCAGCTACGGCGCGTTGACCGCGGCGCTTCGCGACAAGCCCGACAGCGTCGTCCTGCTCGATGAATTCGAGAAAGCGCATCCGGAAGTCCATAAGCGCTTCCTCACCGCGTGGAACGACGGCTTCGTCACCGAGGTGAGCGACGGAGCCCGCGTGCCAACATCCGAGGCGATCTTCATTCTCACCACCAACGCCGCCGCCCGCCGCATCGGCGAGATCGCCCGTGACCACGCCGACGACAGCGAAGAAAGTGATCGCCTGATCAAGAAGGCCTTGTCCGACGCGCAGTTTGCGCCGGAGGTCCTTTCGCGGATCGACGAGGTCTTCGCCTTGCGACCCCTCGAAGGACTCGATATCGCCCGCGTCGTGGCGCTCGAGCTCGAAGGGCTCGCCCGACAGTTCGGGCTCGCCATTGCCGACGGCGGGGTCGATCCGGCGATCCTGCTCGAGGCAATCGACAAGCTGCAGCGGCGCAGCGACGGCGGCGTCCGCGACATCACGCGGGCCATCGAACGGCAGGTAACCGATCAACTCCTCGAAGCACGCGGCCGCGACGCGACGGCAATCAGGCTCGTGGCCGACGGCGAAGCCGTCAAGGTCGTGACCGTGACCGCCGATCCGACACCGCCGGCGGCCGATCGACCGGAAGTGCCGGTACAATGAACCCGACCCGCGAGGCTTATGGCGGCCTGCTACCGCGAGACGCCCCGAGGCCGCCAAAATTCGCATTCGCCGTATCGCTTTATCGCACCAACCTGTTGTTTCGAGGCTTGGTCGATCTGGCTGCGATCGGCCTCGTTGTTCTCCTCTTCACCGCTGACTGGTCTTTACCGAATACAATCGGACATCAGACCAACAGCAAGCTCGCCGAGCATGAGGCGCCGCGGACCGTCTTCACGCCCGGCGCACCGCCGAAGGGCGCGATCGGCGATATCGGGATCGGCTGGCCGACCGCCGACGCGACGGAAGTCTGGCGCATCGACGATACCATCGCCGATGCACCGATCGAGGTCAGGTCGAGGCTCGTTGTCATGGCTGGCGCGCTCGAGGACGGCAACACTGATCGCGCCTGGGAAATCTTCGAGACCCTCGACCACGACGACCCCTATGTCGCCTATGCCGGCGCCGTCCTCACCTACACAACCCGGCCGGCAAGTCACGTCCTCGAAGTGCAGAAACTGCTGCGAACCGCTGCGGAACACGCAGTACCCGTTGCCTATTCGCTTCTCGGCGATCTTCACTACCACCTTGCGCTGGTGACCGGGTTGGGCCGGGTTCCGCCCGGAGTGCCCGTCACGCTCGACGGGGCTGGGAATCCTGTCGAGGCCGACAGGCAGGAACTGCTGGAACTCGCCGCCGAGTGGTGGCGCCGCGGGGCGGCGTTCGATCAGGTGCGCTCGAAGCGCGGCCTCGGAATGCTGGCCGCCACGGGCGACCTGGGCCGACCGGACTACGCCGCGGCAGTCGCCTTCTGGCAGGACGGCGCGGATGCCGGTGATCCGGTCTCGACCACCGAGCTTGCCCTTCTGTATCTGCTGGGCGCCGGCATTGCCCCGGATCAGGAGAAGGCGGTGTCGTTGCTGCGCGGTGTCTCGGCCAGCCACTATCCACCAGCCGACCTGCTTCTGGCTGTCGCACTCGCGGCCAGGATCAAGGCCGGCGACGCTGAAGCGACGCGCGAAGCCTTCGCTGCCCTCGACCGGGCGGTTGGATCGAATCTGCCTGTCGGGCTGCGTGGCTTCGCCCAGCATACCTACGGCCTTTTTCTGATGGATACGGCACCGGCCGAGCTGCGCGATCCGGTTGCCGCGGTCCAGCATTGGCGCGAAGCCGCATTACTTGGAAACCCCGCCGGCGCATTTGCTCTGGGACGCGCCTATCACCTTGGCATCGGTGTTGGACACAACCCCGTACGCGCCTACGCCCTGCTCGCCTCTCTTCCCGACAGGTATGCGAGAATAGCCGATCCATTGCTCGCCGAAATCGAGCCTGACCTGACGCCCGACGAACTCGGCAGCGCCAAATCTCTCGCCCGTCTGCCGCCGGGAGAAATATTTGCTCTGACACAGAGTGGGTCATCTCCCGATGATCCGCCCGCATCGTTGGAGCCCGGTGCCTCAGGCGCCCCGGGAGGAATTCAGCCGCTCTCTCCGACCTTGACGGAGCACTTCAACTGGCTGGCTCGCGAACTGAAATGGAAATAGCGACAAACGTGCCGGGGCCGTCAGGAACAGGCTGCAAGACGACCCGCCCGCTCCGCACTGGCGCCCCTAAACCGTCGGTTCCCAGATGCCCTCCACCGGATAGGCCTCGTCGGGACCGGGCCACGGCGGGATGGTGACGCCGACCGCTTCCAGCGGCTCGTCGCCGTCGGCGCGGAACTGGAAGCTGGCGCCCACGGGAATTGCGAGCGAGACGCCGGGGACGGCGTCGACGACCGTCTCGACATCGCCGAGCCGCAGCCACATCCGTCCGCGTCCGCCGACGAAGTACCAGACCTCCTCGACCGTCCTGTGCGCGACGGCGATCGACACGCCGCCGGGCGGCAACCGGAAATGCGCCATGCTGCCCCGCTCGCCGGTCGCCAGCAGCCGGACCTCCGACCCGTCGGGAGCGATGGCGTCCGGCTCCGGCCCAAGTATGCGCGTGACGAATTCCATTGATCTTCAGCCCCTCTGCCCATTTCGTTCCGCTGGTGTCGCCGCGGCCGGCAACGCCGAAGATTTTTTTCCTGCTTAGCCGCAAAGCCCTTGATTGTGAATCCCAAGGGGCATACGTATCGCCCTGCCCAAATTCGCACGTGCCTGTGGTCGCAAACTTGTCCGAGGGCGAACTTGATCGGGGCCTCACCCCGGTTGCTTCGAAGGACGCGACTTAAAGCAACGACGTAGCGGGCTTTTTTGGTCTCTTCCGGCTGTCCAAAAGCCGGGGTCACTGAAGAGGCACTACTTCCTTGCCGGGCGTGCGGAACGGGTTCTCCCATTCCAAGCGAAGGCAGCGACAAGACGGACAGCCCTGTCCCCTTGAGCGACTGCCACCCGCAAACCAGCCGGCTCGCTGCCGGCAAACCGGACCGCGACAATCGCGGGACGATCGTCTCCACAACGATCGCCCGAGGTCGAGCGGCCGGCGGTTCGCAACATTCGCGTTGGAGTGAAACGCCATGACTGATCGTATCCGCGACTTCCTGCGTCTCCGACGTCCGGAAGGCCCCTGCCTCGTCGTCGATCTCGACGTCATCCGCGAGAATTATCTCAATTTTGCCCGGGCGCTGCCCGACAGCCGGGTCTTCTACGCCGTCAAGGCGAACCCCGATCCGGCCGTGCTCAAGCTCCTCGCCGGCCTCGGCTCCAACTTCGATTGCGCCAGCGTCGCCGAGATCGACATGGCCCGCAACGCCGGCGCCACCGCCGACCGCATCTCCTACGGCAACACCATCAAGAAAGAGCGCGACATCGCCGCCGCCTATAACCGCGGCGTCCGGCTCTTCGCCGTCGACTGCCCGGAAGAGGTCGACAAGATCGCCCGCGCCGCCCCCGGCTCCAAGGTCTTCTGCCGCATCCTCTGCGACTGCGACGGCGCCGAATGGCCACTGTCGCGGAAGTTCGGCTGCGTGCCGGAGATGGCGGTCGACGTTCTCGAACATGCCCATTCGCTCGGTCTGGTCGCCCACGGCATCTCCTTCCATGTCGGCTCGCAGCAGCCCAATCCGGAAGCCTGGGACGTCGCGCTGAAATCGGCGTCGGCGGTCTTCCGCACCCTGTCCGAGCGCGGCATCCAGCTTCGCATGGTCAATCTCGGCGGTGGCTTCCCGGCGAAATATGTCCGCGACGTTCCGGCCGTGAGGACCTACGGCCAGGCGATCTTCACCGCGCTCCGCCGCCATTTCGGCAACCGCATTCCCGAGACGATCATCGAACCCGGCCGCGGCATGGTTGGCGAGGCTGGCATCATCAAGGCCGAGGTCGTGCTGATCTCGAAGAAGTCCGCCGACCGATCCGGTGCGCTGGGTCTATCTCGACATCGGCAAGTTCGGCGGCCTCGCCGAGACCATGGACGAGGCGATCCGCTATCCGATCCGCACCCCGCGCGACGGCGACCGGACCGAGCCCTGCGTCATCGCCGGCCCGACCTGCAATTCGGCCGACGTGCTTTACGAGAAGACGCCCTACGAGCTGCCGGTCTCGCTGGCGATCGGCGACGAGGTGCTGATCGAGGGCACCGGCGCCTATACCCAGACCTATTCGGCCGTCGCCTTCAACGGCTTCGACCCGCTCAAATCCTACGTGATCTGAGGGGGAAGCGATGATCCATATCGACGATGAGGCGCCGGCCGATGCCGGCGCCCGGGACCTCCTGCTCGACCGGGTGATGCCGGATCGCGCCACCAAACCGTCCGAACGGCTCCGCGAGGGCCGTCTGCCGGCCGCCGGTCTGGCGCTGGTCGCCCGTGACAACGGCGCGATCGTCGGCTCGGTCCGGCTGTGGCACGTGATGGCGGCCGACCGGCCGGCGCTTCTGCTCGGCCCGCTCGCGGTCGAGACCCACCTGCGTGGCAAGGGCGTCGGCGCCGGCCTGATGCAGGTCGCGCTCAACCGGGCCGAGCTTGCCGGCCACGCCGCGGTGATCCTGGTCGGCGACCCGGAATATTACGCCCGCTTCGGCTTCGTCGCCGATCCGGCGTCGGGCCTGCATATGCCGGGCCCGGTCGAGCGTCGCCGCTTCCTCGCCCACGAACTGGTCGCCGGCAGCCTCGCCCGCGCCGCGGGCCGGGTGATGGCGACGGGACCGATGGTCGCACGGACTGCGCCGGGCGGCGTAGTGCGAGTAGGGTGGGCAAAGCGAAGCGTGCCCACGCGGATCGATGCGCCTGAACCACGTGGGCACGGCGCGTTCCGCGCCTTTGCCCACCCTACGCGCTCATTGAGGTCGGATCGCTACCGCCCCAGCGCCGACTGGTCGGAGACGATGCGGTCCATCAGGGCGTCTTCCTCGCCCGATTTCGCCGGTTCGGTTGCCTGCGCCTTCAGATGGGCGATGGGCTCGGCGAGAATCTCCTCGAGGTCCTCGGAACAGGTGAATTCGCCGGCGACGCGCTTGACCTTGGCATTGTCGAAGATCACCGACCAGCTCTTGTCGCCGAGCAGCGGCCCCTCCCAGGCCGGGTTGTAGCGGACCAGCGTATCGGTCGGCACGTGGACGATCCGGGTTTCCCGACCGAGGCCGCGACCGACCGCCCGCATGATCTCGTCCCAGGTGAAGGAACGGTCGGAGGTGATCTGGAAGTCCTCGCCGAGCGCCGCCTGCCGGCCGAAGAGGCGGACGAACGGCCGCGCGAAATCGGCGGAGCGGGTCAGCGTCCACAGCGACGTGCCGTCGCCGGCGACGATGATCGGCCGTCCTTCGAGAATGCGGGCGACGTTGGTGTCCTTGTCGCCGACATGGGTCGGCAGGCTGGTGCGGACCGTGTGGCTCGGCCGCACGATCGTCCACGGCAGTCCGGACTGGTCGCGCAGCATCTGTTCGCAGGCGATCTTGAGGCGGCTGTATTCCCAGTAGGGATTCTCGAGCGGCGTCCGCTCGGTGATCACGTAGTGGCGCGGCGGTTTCTGATAGGCGGAGGCCGAGGAGATGTAGACATACTGGCCGGTCCTGCCGGTGAAGGTGTCGAGGTCGACCTCGAGCTGGTCCGGCTTGTAGACGCGGAACTGACAGACGACATCGAACCGGCGGTCGCCGAGCGCGTCATAGCCGCCGGCCTCGCCGGCCGCCCCGACGATCGTCTCGACACCATCGGGAAGCGGGACATCCGTCCTGCCGCGGTTGAGCACGCTGACCGTGTGGCCGGCCGCGACGCTCTCGGCGACGCAGGGCAGCGAAATCTGCCCGGTTCCGCCAATGTAGAGAACGCTGAGCGACATTGGATCTCCCGTCTCCTCCCGTCCCGGAGGATTCTATCCCGGCCGGACGGCCGGAGATCAAGCGCGATTGTTCGTGGAGGAAACCGGTCGAGGCGTCACGCCACCTCGTCCAGCCCGCGCTTCCTGAGCAGCGCCGCTGGCGTCGGCATCCGGCCGCGGAAGCGTTCATAGGCTTCGGTCGGATCGCGAAGATTGCCGGCCGAATAGACGTTTTCGTAAAGCTTCCGCGCCGTCTCCGGATCGAAGGGATCGCCCGCTTCCTCGAATGCGGCGAAGGCGTCGGCGTCGAGCACTTCCGACCACAGGTAGCTGTAATAGCCGGCGGCATAGTGATCGCCGGCGAAGATATGGAGGAAATGCGGCGTCCGGTGTCGCATGGCGATCGCCGGTGGCATGCCGATCTTCTCCAGCGCCGCCTTCTCGAAGGCGACGACATCGAGGTCGTCGACGTCGCCGGCCATGTGCAGGTCGAGGTCGACCAGCGCCGAGGCGGTATATTCGACCGTGGCGAAGCCCTGGTTGAAGGCGCGTGCCGACAACAGCCGTTCGAGCAGCGCGTCCGGCATCGGTTCGCCGGTCTCATGATGGAGTGCGAAACGCTTCAGCACTTCCGGCTCCTGCAGCCAGTGTTCGAAGAGCTGCGACGGCAGTTCGACGAAGTCGGTGGCGACGTTGGTGCCCGAGAGCAGCGGATAGGTGACGTTGGAGAGGAGGCCGTGCAGGGCGTGGCCGAATTCATGGAAGAGCGTCCGCGCGTCGTCGAAGGAGAGCAGCGCCGGCTTGCCCGCCGGCGGCTTCGAGAAGTTCATCACGTTGACGATGATCGGCCGCACGTCGCCGTCGAGCCGCTGCTGGCTGCGATAGGCGCCCATCCACGCCCCGCTGCGCTTCGGGCCCCGCGCGAAATAGTCGCCGAGGAACAGTCCGAGGAAGCGTCCGTCGCGATCCTTCGCCTCCCAGGCCCGCACGTCCGGATGATAGGCCGGCACGTCGGTGACCGGCGCGAAGCTGACGCCAAACAGGCGTCCGGCGGTCCAGAAGGCCGCCGCGATCAGGTTGTCGAGGTGGAGGTAGGGTTTCAGCTCCGATTCGTCGAAATCGTAGCGGCGCTTGCGGAGGCGATCGGCGTAGTGACGCCAGTCGGCGGCCGCCAGGTCGAAGTTGTTCCCCTCTTCGGCGATCAGCGCCTGGAGTTCCGCCGTCTCTCTCGCCGCGAGCCGCGTGCCCGGCCCCCAGACCGTCTGCAGCAGTTCCGACACCGCCTCCGGCGTCTTGGCCATCGCGTCGGCGAGATTGAAATGGGCGTAGCTTTCGGCGCCGAGCAGCCGGGCGCGTTCGTTGCGCAGCCGAATCGTTTCGGCGACCAGCGCCCGGTTGTCGCTGTCCCCACCGCTCTCGCCGCGCCGGATCCAGGCCTCGAAGGCTTTTTCGCGCAAGTCGCGGCGGGTCGAGAATTGCAGCAGCGACTCGACGCTCGACCGCGCCAGCGTGATCACGTATTTGCCCGCCAGGTCGCGGTCCTCGGCCGCCTGCGCGGCGGCGGCGCGTGCCCAGTCGGGCAGGCCGGCGAGGTCGTCCTCGCTGTCGAGCACCATCATCCAGGCGGCTTCGTCGGCAAGCACGTTCTGGCTGAACAGCGTGCCGACCGTGGCGAGCCGCTCGTTGATCTCGGCGAGGCGCGTCTTGCCGGCGTCGTCGAGGCCGGCGCCGGCCCGCTCGAAGATGGTGTGATAGCGATCGAGTAAACGCCGCTGCTCGTCGTTGAGATCGAGGCTGTCGCGGCGCTGCCACAGCGTCGCGATCCGCGCGAACAGGGCGCCGTTGAGGTGAATCTCGTCGGAATGGCGCGACAGCACCGGCGCGATCTCGCGCTCGACCGCCTGCAGCGCCTCGCTGGTATTGGCGCTCGCCAGGCCGAAGAACACCCGCGCGACGCGGGCGAGCGGCATGCCCGACCGCTCGAAGGCGAGGATGGTGTTGTCGAAGTCCGGCTCCGCCGGGTCGGCGGCGATCCGCTCGACCGCGGCGCGCTGCCCGGCCATCGCCGCGTCGAAGGCGGGCCGGTAATGCTCCGGTCGGATGCGGTCGAAGGGCGGCGCGCCATAGGGCGTGTCCCACGGCGCCAGCAGCGGGTTTTCGGTTTCAGCGGTCATTGGGAAGCCTCCGGAAGGATTTCCTTCCATATAGGCGCTTCCCGGACCTTCAGGGAGTGCGCGGCCCGGGAAATCCGCCGGAAAGCTGCCGCGTCATCTCGTCCAGCGCCGTGCCCAAGCTGCGGGTCCGTCCCCGCCGCGTAGCGAAAATCGAAGGCAACCGGGATATCCGGCGAAACACCGACGCCCTCGAGACGCCCGCCGTCGACGAAGACATCCGCGACCGCGACCTCCAGCAGACTGCCGTCCGGCAGCCAATAGCCCCGTCCCGCCAGGACGTCGGCTGCGGTCGGCGCCCCGACCAGCGGCACGCCATTCTGCTTCAGCGCATAGGCGAGAATTTCCATGCCGCTGCGGGTCCCCTCGTCGATGATCGCGACGATCGGTTTCCGCCACCGCGCATGCACGAGGTCGGTCTTGCCGTCCCGATAGACCGCCGTCATGTCGGGCGAACCGCCGACGAAGGTATCGGCGGCATCCGCCGGCGCGCCGCCCCAGCGACTGCGAAGGTCGAGCACCAGCCCGTCGGCATCGGCCAGCGGTCCAGTCAGCGCGGCCTCGATCACGCCTTCGACCTCGCGCTCGGTATAAGCCCAGATGCGGAGATAGCCGACCCGGTAGCCATCGCGCTCGATGACCCGGGCACTTTTGGCAATCGCCGAGACGAAGGTGTCGGCCGGCGACAGCATCGCCACCGGAACGCTGATGTCAAAGGGCGCGCCATCGGCCTTCCGCCGGATCGAAACGACCGCGGACTTTCCCGCCTCGTTGCGGAACGACTCGATCTCGGCGAAGGGCGCGCCGTCGACCGAAACGATCTCGTCGCCGGCGAGCAGCCCGGCGCGGTCGGCGGGAGTGCCGTCATAGACGTCGGAGATGAAGGCCCGGCCACGATCCGACACCGTTGCGATGCCGATTCCGGCATAGGTCACGTCGCCCTGGGGCGGAAAAATCTGCCGGATCCGGTCGCGCAGCCCGTAGCGGAAGACGTCGACCAGTTCGTAATAGGCAAGCTCGTCCGGCTCGAAGCGCCCGGTATGCGAGGCATCCAGGCTGGCCAGCACGAAATCGATGGCGTCGCCCAGCACCGCCGGGTCGCCGGCGCCGAGATCGGGCAGGTTGGCGATGACGACCTCGACCGCCTCGTGGAAAGCGGGCAGCTTCTCCGGCGCGTAGAAGGTCTCGTCGATCAGGGCCGTCGCGCGGTCGAAGATCGGATTGCCGGAGAGGGGTGCGGAATCGGCGACGGCGGGCGTGGCCGCCAGGACGAATGCAAACGCCGCGACCAGCGCGGATTGACGAATGGTCGTGTACTCCATGGCTCTTCCTCGACGCGAGCCGCCCGAACCGAGTAGATATGGCGCACAGCAGGTTTGTCGACTCGTCCGCCGCGACACCGGAATCGCCATCCGGTGGTTGACCTCGGCGGCCGTTTGCCGCGATGAAGATTGATCGCTTGAAACGAAAGGAGACCGCGCATGGCCGGCTGGCCGAACCACGGGACAATCGACGGCCCGATCGTCATGATCGGCTTCGGCTCGATCGGCAGGGGCATGCTCCCCCTGATCGAACGGCATTTCGACTATGACGCGGAACGCATGACCGTCATCGATCCCGACGATTCCGGCCGGCACCTGCTTGACGAGCGCAAGATCCGCTTCGTCCAGGAAGAACTGACGCCCGCCAACTATCGGGACGTTCTCACCCCCTTGCTGACCGAGGGTTCCGGCACCGGCTTCTGCGTCAACCTTTCGGTCGATACGTCGTCGCTCGATATCCTGCGGCTCTGCCGCGAACTCGGAGTCCCTTATATCGACACGGTCGTCGAGCCGTGGCCGGGTTTCTATTTCGACCGTACCACCGTGCCCGAGGCGCGCACCAACAATGCGCTGCGCAACACGGTCCGCCAGGAGAAGGCGGCCCATCCCGGCGGCACGACGGCGGTCTCCTGCTGCGGGGCCAACCCGGGCATGGTCTCGTGGTTCGTCAAGCAGGCGCTGGTCAATATCGCCAAGGATACCGGCCATGCCTTCGAGGAGCCCGGTCCCGACGATCGCGAGGGATGGGCGCGGCTGATGCGCGACCTCGGCGTCAAGGGCGTCCATATCGCCGAGCGCGACACCCAGCGCGCGCGCGATCCGAAACCGATGAACGTCTTCGTCAATACCTGGTCGGTCGAGGGATTCATTTCCGAAGGTCTGCAGCCGGCGGAACTCGGCTGGGGCACGCATGAAAAATGGATGCCCGACAACGCGCAATTGGAGACGATCGGCTCGAAAGCCGGTCTCTACCTGCTTCAGCCCGGCGCCGACACCCGCGTTCGCACCTGGTGCCCGACCCCCGGCGCGCAGCATGGCTTCCTCGTCACCCACAACGAGTCGATCTCGATCGCCGACTATTTCACCCTGCGCGACGGCGACGAGGTCGTCTTCCGCCCGACCTGCCACTACGCCTATCACCCCGCCGACGACGCGGTGCTGTCGCTCCACGAGATGTTCGGCCAGAGCGGCAAGGCGCAACAGAAGGTCCACATCCTCGACGAGGACGAGATCGTCGACGGCATCGACGAACTGGGCGTCCTTCTCTACGGCCACGCGAAAAACGCCTACTGGTTCGGCTCGCAACTCTCGATCGAGGAAACCCGCGATCTGGCGCCCTACCAGAATGCCACCGGCCTCCAGGTGACATCGGCCGTCCTCGCCGGCATGGTCTGGGCGCTGGAAAATCCATCGGCCGGGATCGTCGAGACCGACGAGATGGACTACCGGCGCTGCCTCGCGGTACAGACGCCATATCTCGGTCCGGTCAAGGGCTACTACACCGACTGGACGCCGCTCAGCGATCGTCCCGGCTTCTTCCCCGAGGACATCGACGTGAGCGATCCCTGGCAGTTCAGGAACGTCCTCGTGCGGTGAGGCCTACAGCACGAAGGCGACGAGAAGGACGAGCACGATGATCGCGGCCGCGGCGCCGGCGATCAGCATGATCCGGCTGCCCGACTCCGGCTCGCGATAGCCGCCCTCGCGCTGGCCGGT
Organism: uncultured Alphaproteobacteria bacterium; assembly: GCA_963812275.1. GTDB lineage: Bacteria > Pseudomonadota > Alphaproteobacteria > Rhizobiales > Kaistiaceae > Bauldia. Next base: position 119,067 of record CAWEUQ010000005.1, read on the forward strand.
CGGACCGGCGTCGACCCGGCCCCGTTCGATCGGCCCGAGCTCGAGCGGCGCGCCCGGATCGTCGATGCGTTCGTGACGGCCTTCCTCGGCCTCCTCGACGATACGCTTGACCTCGTCCCTTTCGGGTCCGTCTTCCGCTGGCGTCATCGGCGTTCCTCCCTGGACAACTGCGATGGCCGTGTCCTGCTATCTGTAACCAACGCGAGACGATTGAGGAAGGCCGCGTCGGGTTTCCTCATCCGTCGCGCCCCGGTTCATCGTCGGTGATCAGCCGCGCCCCCCGCTGATAGGTCAGGTAGAGCCAGAACCAGTGTACGGCGACCAGCAGCCGGTTCTCGAAGCCGGTGAGCAGGTAGATGTGGACCAGCGCCCACAGAATCCACCCGATCCGGCCCGTCAGCCTGAAGCGGCCGAAATCGACGATGGCGGCGTTGCGGCCGATGATCGCCGCGTCGCCGCGATTGCGGAACCGGAACGGCTTGAGCGGCGTCCCATCGGCGAGAGTGCGGCGCAAGCCCCTGCCGAGATAGGTCCCCTGCTGATGCGCCACCTGCGCCAGGGCGGGAAGCGGCTTGCCGTCGTCGCCGGGCAGCGCCGCGCAATCGCCGATGACATAGATCCCGTCGAGACCGCTGACGCTGAGATCGGGCTCGACCGCGATCCGGCCCTGCCGGTCGGCCGCGACGCCCAGCCATCGGGCCGCCGGCGAGGCCTTGACCCCGGCACCCCAGATCACGCACCCGGCGCGTACCGCCTTGCCCTCGATCGTCGCCTCGCCGGGGCCGACGCTGGCGACCGAATGCCCGGTCATGACCGTCACGCCGAGCCGGGTCAGGGCGCTCTCGGCGTATTCGGACAACGACTCCGGAAAGGTCGGCAGGAGCCGCGGGCCGGCTTCGACCAGCAGGATGCGCGATTCCTTCGGATCGATGTGACGGAAATCGCGGGCGAGCGAATCCCGGGTCAGTTCGGCAACCGCGCCCGCCATTTCGACCCCGGTCGGGCCGCCGCCGACAACCACCGTCGTCAGCAGCCGCCGGCGCTCGTCGGCGTCGTCGGACATTTCCGCCCGCTCGAAAGCGAGCAGAAGTCGCGCCCGGATGACGCGCGCGTCGGCGATCGATCGCGGTCCCGGCGCGAATTCCTCCCAGTCGTCGTGGCCGAAATAGCTGTAGGAGGAGCCGGCGGCGATCACCAGCCGGCCGAATACGATATCGACGTCGCGGGAGAGCGAGAGCCGGCGATTCGCAACGTCGATCGCCGTCACCTCGTCGAGAACCACGTCGATATTCCTGTGGCGGGCGAGGATCTGCCGGATCGGGCGCGCGATGTCGGCGGGCGACAGGGCCGCCGTCGCGACCTGATAGAGCAGCGGCACGAACAGATGGTAGTTGTGCCTGTCGACGACGGTGACGGAGGCTTGCGAACCGCCGAGGCCACGGGCGCAGGCGAGACCGCCAAAGCCCGCGCCGATAATCACCACATCCGCTTTCCTGTGTTCCATCGAACGCAGCCTTTCCGTGACGATGGCCGGACTCGCGGCAGGCCCGGCGCGGGTGCCGACGGGAGCATGGCTCCGGCCATTGCCCATTGTCCAGATCGTCAAGGCGTTTGCGGCCCGCGGCAGATCCCTTCTCTTCCGGTTTCCGACGGTGAGCTGCCGCGAAAGCGGGCGAAGCGCCTTTCCGGAGCCGGAAAGTCGCCATCGTTGGGCCGATGATCGTCGGCAGGATGGCCGTTGCGTCCTCGCCCGTGGCATATCCACTCTTTGGCGGCGCTCGACCCGGGCTCCGGGTCGGTTTCGCCTTCCGTAACCGCTTGAAGAGAGAGACCGCATGAATCGCCTTCTGCCCCTCGTCCTTGTCGGCATCGCCGCGACCGCAGCCCACGCCCAGGATCGCGAAAGCCTTCCCGGTCTGGTCGCCGCCTTCGTCGCCGAGAAATTCGAATCCGCCGGCCCCGATCGGCAGCCCGCGATTTCCCAGTGCATTCTTGGCGCTTTCGAAGGCCTCAGCGACGACGAACTCAAGACGATGATCGTCGTCGACAATTTCGAGCGCAGTTTCGACAACCTCCTTGCGGTCTATCCGGAGCGCGAGGCGATTATCGAAGTCTGCGAGGACCTGTAGCCCCCCTCCTCCGGCGATGGCGGAAATCCCTCCCGGACGATCACGTCGCTGATGCCGGCGGCATCGGCTTCGGCTATGCTCCGCGTCCGGCACGACGGGTGCCGGCGACAGAGGCCACGGGGATCATGACCCATCTTTCCACCGCTCGGACACCGGGGTGGAGGCTGCTGCCCGCCACCGTGCTGGCGCTGATCGCCGCCGCGCCGGCTTTCGCCAATGACTCGACCGCCGAGCTCGGCGCCGGCGGGCTCGCACTCGTACGCACCGAAGCGATCTCGCTGCTATCGGAAGATCTCTCCATCTCGACCGAGGAAGTCCGGGTCACCTACCATTTCCTCAACACGACCGACGCGCCGGTGACCTATCTGGTCGCCTTCCCGCTGCCGGCAATCGACGCCGTCGTGCCGGAGGAGATGAACATCGTGATTCCGGACGGCAAGGATGCCAACTTCGTCGACTTCAAGGTCAGCGTCGACGGCGTGCCCGTAGCACCGCAGGTCGAGGAGCGGGTCACCGCGATGGGCGTCGACCGCACCGCCGAGCTGAAACGCCTTGGCCTGCCCCTCAACCCGATCGCCGAAGGCCTCTACGATACGCTGAAGACCCTCCCCGATGACACCAAGGCCGAACTCAACCGCCTCGGGCTGATCTACGTCGATCCCTACAGCGTCGAGGCGGCATGGAAGCTGGAGACGACATTCTACTGGGAACAGACCTTCCCGCCGGGAAAGGAAATCGTCGTCGAGCACAGCTACAAGCCGGTGGTCGGCTTTGGCTTCTTCGGCGACTACGTCCTGTCCGACCCCGGCTACAAGGCAAAATACTGCATCGACAAGGATTTCGACCGCGCCGCCCGCAAGAAGCTCGCCGCCGTCGCCGGGACCGACTTCCCCTACCTCAACGAACAACGGCTGAGCTACATCCTGACCACCGCCAACAACTGGTCGGGTCCGATCGGCGAATTTCGCCTGACGATCGACAAGGGCGCTCCCGACGCGCTGGTCAGTTTCTGCGGCACCGGCGTCACCAAGGTGTCCCCGACCCGCTTCGAGATGAAGGCGACGGATTTCATTCCCGAGAAAGACCTCGATATCCTGATCGCCACGCCCCAGCGCCCGCAATGAGCGGGCCGATCTAGGCGACAGTGACGATCCCGCCCGCCCCCTGTTCGGTGCCGAAGGCGAGGCGGCTTCCGCGATCGTCCCAACCGAGCGCGGTCACCGGACCGTCGCCCGGACGACGGAGCAGCGCTTCCTCGGCGTCGGCGAAACGGACGGCCATGATCATGCCGTCCTGATAGCCGACGGCGAGAAGCTCTTCCCTGGGATGGCAGGCGACCCGGGTGACCAGCACCTCGCGGGCGCCGAGTTGCAGCGGCGGCTTTCCCTGCGGGCCGTCCTTGTGGTGGAACGGCCAGAGCACCGCGGCATTCGCCCCCGACGAGGCGAGGAAACGCCCCTTCGCCGACCACGACAGCGACCGCGGCTTGGCGGGATAGCCGCTCATCCGCATGTCCTTGCCGTCGTCGAGGCGCCAGCCGTGAAGCTGGTTGTCCTGCATCGCCGTCACCAGGTATTTGCCGTCCGGCGCGAAGGAGACGGCGATATGCGCGCCCTTCCATTCGAGCATGTTGGGCGCCGCCTCGGTGCCGGCCCACCACAGCGTCACGCCGTCATAGCGGGCGACCGCCAGCCGCAGCCCCTTCGGCGCGAAGGCAAGCCCGCCGACGGCGCGGGGCAGGTCGAAGACCCGCTCGCGGCCGTCGCCGAGGCGTATTTCCGCGCGGCGGCCGGAGGCGAAGGCGACAGCGCCATTCGGCCCGCCCGCCACCTGGTCGATCCATTTACCCTTACGTTCGGCGATCCTGACGACCGTGCCGGCGGCATCGGTCGTGGCGACCAGACCGTCGTCGCCGCCGGTGATCAGGCTCTTGCCGTCGCGGCCGCGGACCGCCGCAAGCACCGCACCGGCATGGGTCGCCACCGTCCGCTCGTCGTCGCCATCGACCAGGCGCACCGAACCGTCGCCGAGCGCGAAGGCGGCGGTCTCGCCGAGGAACGTCGCCTCGACGACGAAGGCGCCGAAGGCACGCTCGGACAGGGCGTCGGTAGACGAAGAAGCGGTCATGACAGCGGCCGCTGCATCAACGGGGCCGGCCCGAAGCGGGTCTGCCCCTCGCCGACGACGACGAAACCGAGCTTCGCGTAAAATCCCTGCGCATGTGTGTTGCCTGTGACATGGAGAATTCGTGCGCCGAGCGACCGGGCGTAGCCGGCCGCGTAGTCGACCAGAAGGCGACCGACGCCGCGGCACCATGCATCCGGCTCCACGAACAGGCCATCGAGTTCCGCCTCACCGTCGGGGCGCGGGAGCACCACGGCGAAGCCAAGGTTCCGCTTGCCCCGCTGCGCGACAAAGACCCGCCCGGCGCTGATAAACCCGGCCGGCAGGTCGATCGCATCGGGATGCGCCAGCAGTGCGTCGCGGTCGCCGGGATTGCTCAGCGACGCCCGTCTCTGAATGGCCTCGAGCGCCTCCCTTTCGCACTCTTCCGCAAGACGAATGACGACAGGTGCCGCATCAGGCATCCGCTCGTCCGTGGTATCGATGGGCAACTGGCGGTTCATGGAATCCATCTCGGTATCTTGTGTCATGCCATCGGCTCGCCGATCTCGATCGCGTGACCGTCCGGATCGTAGAAACGAAAGACCCGCTGCCCCCAGGGCTGTTTGTTCAACCCGTGGATGAGTGTGACCCGGTCCTTGAGCCTGGCAAAACAGGCGTCGATATCGTCATCCTCGAAATAGAGCAGCAGGTTCCGCCGGCCAAACGGATCGGCATCGCCGGTCCCGTCCCCATCACCCCAGACGGTCCTCGCCAGCGCCGCGCCGTCATGGATCGCGAAGTGGCCTTCGAAGAGGACGAAGGCACCGTGGTCCTCGCTGACGACGAGGCCGAGAACATCCCGATAGAACGCCGTCGACGCGGCGATGTCGCGAACGAACGGGATCGGATTGACGAAGCGCATCGCCCCTTTGCCTCGTCGTCCCGGCTAGGCCGGCGTGGCGGCGCAGGCGGCGAAGCCGGCCTTGATCAGGTCGGTCTCGAGCCGGCGGCCGATGAAGACCAGCCGGCTTTCGCGCTTCTCGTCGTCGCGCCAGGGGCGCTGGTGGTTGCCCTCGATGATCATGTGGACGCCCTGCACCACGTAGCGTTCCGGATCGTCCTTCAGCGCCAGGATGCCCTTGAGCCGCAGGATGTCCGGACCGAAGCCCTGGGTGATCTGCTCGATCCACGGGAAGAAGCGCTTCGGATCGAGTTCGCCGGCCCTGAGCGACAGGCTGGTCACCAGCGGATCGTGGGCCGCGTGATGATGATGGTGTTCGTGATCATGGTCGTGCCCATCGTGGTCATGGTCATGGTCGTGATGATCATGGTCATGATCGTGATCGTGATCGTCCGCCTCGAGGAATTCGGGATCGAGCGTCAGGATGCGGTCGAGATCGAAGGCGCCGCGGTCGAGCACCTGATCGAGCGGCAGCGCGCAGCGCTCGGTCCGGTGGATGATCGCGTGGCTGTTGATCGCCCGGATGCGCCGCTCGACTTCGGCCAGCTCCTCCGCCGTCACCAGGTCGGTCTTGTTGAGGATGACCACGTCGGCGAAGCCGATCTGCTCCTCGGCCTCGGGACTGTCGCCAAGCCGGGCAATCAGATGCTTGGCGTCGGCAACCGTCACCACCGCGTCGAGCTTGGCCTTGGCGCGCACCTCGTCGTCCATGAAGAAGGTCTGGGCGACCGGCGCCGGATCGGCGAGGCCGGTGGTCTCGACGAGGATGCCGTCGAAGCCGCCCGGCCGCTTCATCAGCCCCTCGACGACCCGGATCAGGTCGCCGCGCACCGTGCAGCAGACGCAGCCATTGTTCATCTCGTAGACCTCCTCGTCGGATTCGACGATCAGGTCGTTGTCGATGTTGATCTCGCCGAACTCGTTGACGATCACGGCGTATTTCTTGCCGTGGTTTTCCGAAAGAATGCGGTTGAGCAGCGTCGTCTTGCCGGCGCCGAGATAGCCGGTGAGCACGGTGACGGGAATCTGGGTTTCGGGCATGGCAATCGACTCCGAGGCGATTCAAGGCCGCCGGGTTTCAGAACGGGCTCCGATATAGGCGAGTCCGCACCGCTTTGCCATGGTCGCGATCAGCGCGGCCTTGGGCAGCGCCCGCTCCCTTCCACCGCCTCGCCGGTTGGTTCCGACGTCACGCAGAACCGGTTGAACCGCCCCCCGGGCGGCGGTATCCCGTCGGCCAGTACGAAACGTATGCCGGAATACCGGTCGAGGCCCGGCGGCAACCGCGCCAGCGGCTTCTCGACGCGAAATCCGTCGCCTTCCGGCAAGGGCGCGAGGGCGCCGTCGGCGACCAGCCTTGCGAGCCCCATCGCTTCCGGCAGGACATCGTAGGGCTCGACCGGATGTGGCGACACGATCGCCTTCTCGTCGATCTCCGCCATAGCCTCGGGATAGGTCGTCATGGCCTTGTTCCAGTCGAGGGCGGCCATATAGTCGAGCGCCGGCCAGGCCGACGGCGGTCGCTGGATTCCGCCGGGAACCCGGATGACGTCGGCCAGCCGCCCGACCGCCAGGACGTCGGCTTCCCGCCCAAGCCCTTCGAGGAGACGAGCGCGCTCGACGGCGCCATTGATGGTAACGGCCGCGCGAAGCAGGGGACGGCACCCGGGAAGCCCCGCGAAGACGACCTTGCCGGCCGGAATCCCGGTCACGCCACCGAGACTTTCGCCCTTCGCCGACGCCTGGGCAGAGATGACGACGACCCTGGAAAGGCGTTCGATATCCCCCTCGATCTGCCAGATGACCGGCGATGCGCTGGAAAGGACGAGGTAGATCGGCTCGTCCCCGGGATCGATGACGACAGGAGACGCGGTCGTAATCCGGTCGGTCCCGCCAACCGAGACCGCCGAGAAAAGCGTGCCGCGACCGGCTCCCAGCGCGACAACAAGGTCGTCGGCCGATGGCCTGGGCAATGTGCAGTGCTCTTCCGAAACGACCGGCGGGCGCCGATTGACCTGCGGACGAACCCGCTTCTGGAAAACCTCCATTTCCGGGGGATCGATGCGGGAATTGCCGTCGGTATCGATCAAGGCGAAGACCTGCGTCAGAACCTGTTTGAATTCATCGAGTTCGAGACGGCCGTCATCATTCGGATCGGCGGCCATGAGAGCCCTGAGCCTCGCCGCCTCGCCCGCCCGGGGGACCGGACCATCCGCCCGAGGCGTCCGCATCTCATCGAACGTGACGATGCCGTCCCCGTCGCCGTCGAGCTTCATCACCCGTGCGACCTGCCGGTCACGTTGCTCGACGCTCATTTCCGGTGAATAGACGGCGTCTTCGACTTCCCCGCGCGTCACCTCCCCGTTGGCGTCGAGATCGAACCGAAGGATGAAGGCGACCGACCCGGCGCGGCCGACCGCCGCTGCCGCCCGTTCCGCAAACTGGATCTTGGCCTCGGTCAAACCATCGCCGTCCGGATCGGCGCCGCGCAGAATCTTCATGCCGCCGGCGACGAATTCCTCGACATAGGCTCCTGATCGAACCAGCGGTCGGAGAACCTCCCCCATGTCCTCGACAGGGATCGGCCGGGCGATCGCCCCGGTGGCGGCCAAAAACCCGAAGGCCGCCAGCACCGAACGGATAACACGCGATTTCATGGGCCCATCCTCAAGGACATCCCCGCTTGGGCACGATGGCCCGCCCGGTCTCTTCCGAAACGACGCAGGAATGGCCGGGATCGCCCGCCGGCGGCGGGACGCCCTTGCTGAGCAGCATGCGAACCGAATGCGCGCCGTTCAATCCGGCCGGATAGCGCGGGATCGGAGCGACGATCCGCAGGTCCCTGGATCCCGGAATTTGCGCCAGAAGCCCCTGGCCGAGGAGTCGTGCCAGTCCGGCGTGCTGGGGCAACACCTCATAGCTTTCCGGCTTGGAGCCGGCGACCACCTCGTCCGGGTCGATCGTCACGAGCCCGTCCGGATCGAAACGGATGAAGGATGCCCACATCTCCGGATCGAAGCCTTCTTCCGGCTGAGGTCGTTGGGGCTTTTTCTCGACGAAAACGCCGGACGGCAGGCGAACGGACTCAGCCTCGTAGGTCCCGGCGACGACGACCGGCTCGATACCCAGAACGGTCTTCAGCATCTCGCCCGCCGCTCCGGTTTTATCCGCGCTATGGAAGAACAGCCGGCAGTCGCCGGCGGTGAGCAGCGTCACGCGATCGCTTTCAATCCCCGATATGCCCACCGCGGGCTTTCCATCCGGCGCCCCCACCGCCGCGACCGCCACGACCCGAGATACGCGGCTGGTCGCTCCCTCGATCCGCCAGACCATCGCTTCATAGCTCGACAGGATCAGGTAGAGCGGCGACGTGCCGGGCTCGATCTCGACCCGGATAGTCGACGTCTCCTGATCCTGACCGGCGACCGCGACGCTCGACAGGGCCGAGCCTTCGTAAACGCCGAAGGCGGCAACCGCCACGCCATCTTCGGGCCGCGGCAGGAAACATTCGACGGGCCGCGCCGGCCGCTCCACCTCGCGTCGAGGCAGGCGATCATGAAACGCCATCGCCTCCTGCGCAGAGATATAGCCGTCTGCGTCGGTATCCACGACGGCGAACCATTCGTGAACCAGACCGGTCAATTCCTCGGCGGTCAGCCTAGCGTCGCCATCGGGGTCGGCCGCGAGCAAGGTTGCGGCGCGGGAGATCATCCCGCTGATCCGCGGACTCGGTTGCTTGGCAGCAAGCAGCATCTCAGCGAAGACGATTCTGCCGTCTCCGTCGATGTCGTCCCTCATGACCTTGGCAACTGCCAGTTCCGGCTGGCCGCCGCCCGGCTTGTCGTCGCCGCGCCGCGACAGGACCTCCGTCACCTCTGCGGTGCCGATCGCACCGTCATCGTCGAGATCGAATGCCAGGATCTCCGCGATCCGCTTGGCACGCCATTCGACCGCCTCCTTCGAACGCAGGCGTTCAACATCGGCGGCATCCAGCCCGTCCCGGTCGATATCGGCGCGGCGAAAGGAATTGAAGGTCGAGGCGACATAGGCCTCGAAGAAACCCGTGTTGGGGACGAAGGGGGCGGGTATTTCCGTTCCCGATGCCCCGGCGGTCTCGGCCATTGCGGGAGACCCGAGCCAGGCGACAAGGGCGATCACACTGGCGAGGCTGGAACGTTTCGACATGGCGATTGGGTTCTCCGCGAACCCCGCCTGCCTAGCTGAATTTCATGGCGATTTCGTTGCAATTAAGGGTTGATATAGAATGAATCGGCCCGTCGCGCGTCAGTCCTTTTCGCGAAGCAGGTCGTCGAGGTCCAGCCGCTCCGTGACCATCACCAGCGACCCGTCACCGTTTCGCGGCCAGTCCTCGCGCGGCCGATCCCAGTAGAGCTCGACGCCGTTGTCGTCGGGATCGCGGAGATAGAGCGCCTGGCTGACACCGTGGTCGCTGGCGCCCTCCAGCGGGATCCCGGCGACGATCAGGCGGCGGAGCGCATCGGCCAGCGAGGCCCGGGTCGGATAGAGGATGGCGAGGTGGAACAGGCCGGTCGAGCGTCGTGGCGGCGGGTCCGCGCCAAGGCTCTCCCAGGTGTTGATGGCGATGTGGTGGTGATAGCCGCCAGCCGAGAAGAAGGCGGCCTGCGTGCCGTAGCGCTGCGTCAGTTCGAAGCCGAGGACGCCGCAATAGAAGGCGAGCGACCGTTCGATATCCGCCACCTTCAGGTGGATATGGCCGATCCGGACGCCGGGATCGATCGGCCTGTCGAGCAACGGATTGCCGGAAGCCTCCGGCGCGACGGTCTCGGTGTCTGACATCGCTCATCTCCTTGAAAGCCGCCCCAACATAAGACGGAATCCGCGCGATTGCCATGTGCCGCCCGCGCACTCCCCCGAAATTCGCCAGGGGAAGCGAAGAAAAATATCTTGAATAGCTTAATGGCTAATGCTATTAGCTTTTCATGCATTAAGACACGGGAGCACGGAAATGACCGCCATCGACCTGTCAGTCCTGAACGACCCCATTGGCGTCAAGGCCACCGGATACGCCGCCAATCACGTCCCGCCACCCGGTTTCTCGACACCACCGACGGCCGCATTGCCTATGACGATCAAGGGTCCGGCCCGCTCGTCGTGATGATTCCCGGCCTCGGCGACCTGCGCGGCGAATACCGCTTTCTCGCCCCGGTGCTCGTCCGAGCCGGCTTTCGGGTCGCGACCATGGATCTCCGCGGTCACGGCGAGTCGGGCGTCGGCTGGTCCGACTACACCTCCTCCGCCCTCGGTCGCGACGCCCTCGCGTTGATCGCGCATCTCGGCGCCGGACCGGCGGTGCTCTTCGGCACATCGATGGGCGCCGGCGCGGCGGCGTGGGCCGCGGCAGAGTCCCCGTCGACCGTCAGGGGCCTCGTCCTCATCGGCCCGTTCGTCCGCAACGTCCTGCAGGGATCGTGGCTGAAGCGGCTCGTCCAGAAGGCGATGATCAAGGCCGCCTTCGCCGGCCCCTGGGCGCCGGCGGCGTGGGGCGCCTACTACGCCTCGCTCTATCCGAGCGCCAAACCCGCCGACTTCGATGCCTATCGCCGGGCGCTGGTCGCCAATCTCCGCGAGCCCGGACGCATGGACGCCGTTCGCGGCATGATGGCCGCGTCGAAGGCCGACGTCGACGCCCGCCTCAAGGAGATCGCCGCCCCGACGCTTGTCGTGATGGGTACGAGGGATCCGGACTTCGACGACCCGCGTCTCGAGGCCGAGACGGTCGCCGGGCTGGTCGGCGGCAGGGTCGCGATGATCGACGGCGCCGGGCACTACCCGCACGCCGAGATGCCCGAGGTGACCGCGCCGCTCATTCGCGGTTTCCTCGCCGACGTCGCCCGCTGACATGCCGCGCGCCGGACTTCGCCCCGAGGCGGTGATCGACGCGGCCGCCGCGATCGCCGACTCGGAGGGCCTCGAGGCGGTGACGCTTGCCCGCATCGCCACGCGCCTCGGCGTCCGCCCGCCGTCGCTCTACAAGCATGTCGACAGCCTCGATTCGGTGCGCCGTGCGCTCGCGCTCCGCGGCCTCCGCGAGGCCAATGACCGTCTCCGCCAGGCGACGATCGGCAAGGCGCGCGACGACGCGCTTTTCGCCCTCGCCCACGCCTATTGGCAATTCGCGAAGGACCGGCCGGGCCTCTATGCCGCCTCGCTCCGCGCCGCCGGCCCGGGCGAAAACGACATCGCCACCGCCGGCGAGGCCATGGTCGGCACGGTGCTGGCCGTGCTCGCCGGCTATGGCGTGACCGGCGACGACGGCCTGCACGCGACGCGAGGCCTGCGCGCCATCATCCACGGCTTCGTCTCGCTCGACGCGGCCGGCGGTTTTCGCCTCAAGCTCGATCTCGACAAATCCTTCGACCGACTGCTCGGCGCCTTCGCCCGCGACCTTGCCGCCCGCGAGCAGGCCGGCGCCAGGACGTCGCGCGAACCGGCCTAATCGCCGGCGATATCGACACCGTCGAAGCGGAAATGGCCGAGCGGGTCGACGACGAAGCCCTTCACCCCCTTGGCAAGCGCGACGGTCTCCATCGCATGGGCGAGCGACACCCATGGCGCCGCGTCGACGAAGATCGCCTGAGCCTGTTTGTAGGCCGCCGCCCGCGCCTCGCGCGAGGAGAGGGTTCGGGCCTCGCCGATCAGCTTGTCGAAGTGCGGGTCGCACCATTGCGCGAGGTTCGAAATCCCCACCGCATCGCAGCCGAGAAGGATCGAAAAGACGTCGTCCGGATCGCCATTGTCGCTCGACCAGCCGAAGAGCACGGCGCCGTCACGGTCCGCAGCGACCGACTGATCGACGAAGGCATCGAGTTTGTCGGTCACGATCTTGCTCTTGACCCCGACGGCGGCGAGATCGGCCTGGATCATTTGCGCGGCGAGGGCCGGATCCGGGTCGTAGGGTCGCGCCGGTTCCGGGACGAGAATCCGCATCGACAGGTCGCTAGCTCCGGCCTCTGCGAGCATGGCGCGCGCCGCCTCCGGGTCGTGGTTGTCGCCGGCCAGACTATCGGAATACGACCACACGCTCGGCGGGATCGGGGTGATCGCCGGCACCGCCGCGCCGTGGAACACCTTGTCGACGATCGCCTGCTTGTCGATCGCCATGTCGATCGCCTTGCGAACCGCGGGCTGGTCGAACGGCGCCTGCGTCGTGTTGAAGGCGAGATAGGCGACGTTGGCGCCTGGCCGCTGCTGCACGGCGATCGGCGAGTCGGCCGGCAGCGCGGCGACTTCGGCCGGCGGCGGGTCGGCGATCACATCGCAGTCGCCGGATTTCAGTTTCGCCATGCGAACGCCGGCATCGGGGGTGATGTCGAAGGTCAGCGTGTCGATCGCCGGCTTGCCGTTCCAGTAATCCGGGTTCGCGGTGTAGCGGATGAGCGCGCCGTCCTGATAATCGGCGAGTTCGAATGGACCGGTGCCGACCGGCTCGGTGTTGAGCTTGTCCCGCTCGCCCGCATCGAGCAGCGCACCGGCATATTCCGCCGACAGGATCGAGGCGAAATCCATGGCGAGATCGGCAAGCAGCGGCGCCTCGGGCCGGTTCAAGGTGAAGACGACGGTCTGGTCGTCCTCCTTCTTGATCGACCGGATGATCGACGGCATCGACATGCCGGTGAAATAGGGCCAGATGCCCCCGGCATAGTCGAAATAGGGGTTGTCCTCCTTCCACTGCCGCTCGAAGGAGAAGATGACGTCGTCGGCGTTGAAGTCGCGGGTCGGCGTGAAGGTCGGGGTCGACTGGAATTTCACCCCGGGTCTGAGATGGAAGCGGTATTCGAGGCCGTTGGCGGAGATATCCCAGCTCGTGGCGAGGCCTGGCTCGATCTCGGTGGTACCCGGCTTGAACGTCACCAGCCGGTCGTAGATCGCCTGCGACGAAGCATCGAAGGTGGTGCCGAGCGTAAACGGCGCCGGATCGAAGCCCTCGGGGCTGCCGTCCGGACAAAACACCAGGGATTTGGCTTCGGCTGCGGTCGCCAGCCCGACGATGAGCATCGCCGTCGCCAGCCGCAGCGCTGTGCCTGTCGGGTTCGGGCCGGTGGTCATCGTCTTCCTCTTACCCGATCCTTCCGTCATCGCCCGCCGGTAACGTCGAGGATGGCGCCGCTCACATAGGACGCCTCGTCGGACAACAGCCAGACGATCGCCTCCCCGACCTCGTCTGCGGTCCCCGGCCGCCCGAGCGGCGTATCGACACCGAGCCTTGCCGCCCGGTCCGGGTCTCCGCCGCTGGCATGCATGTCGGTCACGATCAGCCCGGGGCGGATGGCGTTGACCCGGATACCCTCCGGGCCGAGTTCCTTGCAGAGACCAATGGTCATCGACTCCATCGCGCCCTTGCTGCCGGCATAGTCGACATGCTGGTTCGGCGCGCCGAGCTTGGCCGCGGCCGAAGACAGGTTGACGATCGAGCCGCCACGCCCGCCGCGGCTTTTCGACATCCGCCGGGCGGCCTCGCGGACCGTGAAATAGGAGCCGAGCACATTGGTGTCGAAAACCCTTCGCATCCGCTCCGCCGTCATGTCGACAATCGGACTCATCGGCGAAAGCACGCCGGCATTGTTGACGACGCCGTCGATCAGGCCAAAGGTCTCCGTCGCGCGGTCGAACAGGTCGATCACCGCGGCCTCGTTGGTGACGTCACCCTTGACGGCAAAAACCTTGCCGCCGAGCGCCTCGGCTTCGGCCGCCGTCGCCTCGGCCGCCGCATCGTTGGCGCGATAGCTGAAAATCACCGACCATCCGCGTTTCGCCGAGAGCCGGACCGCCGCCGCGCCAATGCCCCGAGCCCCGCCCGTGACGACTATCGCCTTGCTCATTCTGTCTCCTGCCCGTATCGAAACTGTCGCGGCGTCGCCCCGCCCTGGCAACAGGGTGTATCAGGGTAGCCGACGTTTCGGGGAAAAGCATGCCGGAGAAACCGGCTCTTCTGCAATTGGGAGTACGAAATGGATATTCTGATCATTGGCGCCGCCGGCATGATCGGCTCGAAACTGACGTCCCGACTGGTTGCCGACGGCAATCTCGGCGGCAAGCCGATCGACAAGGTGACGCTGGTGGATGTTGTCGAACCGGCTAAGCCCGCGGACGCCCCCTTCGCCATCGAGACCATTGCCGGGGACCTTTCCGCAACCGGCGTCGCGGCATCGCTGGTCGCCAAGCGCCCGGACGTGATCTTCCACCTCGCGGCCATTGTGTCCGGCGAGGCCGAGGCGGATTTCGCCAAGGGCTACCGTATCAATCTCGACGGCACGCGATACCTGTTCGACGCGATCCAGGCGTCCGACGGCGACTATGTTCCGCGCGTCGTCTTCACGTCGTCGATCGCGATTTTCGGGGCACCCTTCCCGGATGCCATCCCCGACGAATTCCACCTTACGCCGCTCACCTCCTACGGCACCCAGAAGGCGATCGGCGAACTGCTCCTGTCGGACTATACCCGGCGCGGCTTCATGGACGGGATCGGCATTCGTCTGCCGACCATCTGTGTCCGCCCCGGCAAGCCGAACAAGGCGGCATCCGGCTTTTTCTCCAACATCATCCGCGAGCCGCTTGCCGGCCACGAGGCCGTGTTGCCGGTGTCGGAGGACGTCCGCCACTGGCATGCGAGCCCGCGCTCGGCGATCAATTTCCTGATCCATGCCGCCACCCTGGACGGCGGAAAGGTCGGACCGCGGCGCAACCTGACCATGCCGGGCCTGTCGGTCACCGTCGGCGAGCAGATCGAGGCGCTGCGCAAGATCGCCGGCGACAATGTCGTCAAGCGCATCCGGCATGAGCCGGACCCGACGATCATGAAGATCGTCGAGGGCTGGCCGCGCAATTTCGCGCCGGTTCGCGCCCCCGCCCTCGGCTTCCGCGCCGAGACGGATTTCGAACAGATCATCCGCGCTCATATCGAGGACGAACTCGGCGGCGAATTCGTCGCCTGAGCCACGTCACCCCTTCTGCGGCACCGGTGTCTCGGGCACCGGTGTGAGCGGCTTGCCGGTTTCGAACCAGCTCCTGAGGTTGTCGACCATCAGCTTGCCCATCGCGTCGCGGGTGTGGTGCGAGGCCGAGCCGACATGCGGGACGACGACGACATTGTCGAGCGCCAGCAGCGCCTCGGGAACACGCGGTTCGTTGGCAAAGACATCGAGCCCGGCCGCCTGGATGGTGCGAGCGGCAAGCGCCTCGATCAGGGCAGCTTCGTCGATCACCGAACCCCGCCCGATGTTGATGACGATGCCATCGGGACCAAGCGCGCTCAGCATCCCGGCATCGATGAGATTGGTGGTCTCGGCCGTGCCAGGCACGACGATGATCAGCGTATCGACCGCTTCGAGCATCGCCTTGAGATCGGCATAGTAGCGATAGCCGGCATCCGGCCTTCTCGCTTCGGCTGTGATAGACGACCGGAACCTGCATCGCATCGAGACGACGGGCGATCGCCAGGCCGATCCGTCCCAGCCCGAGGATGCCGACGGTGCGATTCCTCAGGGTCGCCCTGGTCAGCGGATAGGCGCCCTCCTTCTCCCAACGCCCGGCCCGAAGATACTGCTCGGCAGCCGACAATTCGCGCACGGTATTGAGGAGAAGGCCAAGCGCCGTATCGGCGACCTCCTCGGTCAGCACGTCCGGCGTATTGGTGACGACGATTCCGTGCGCGGCGCAATAAGCGAGATCGATCCCGTCATAGCCGACGCCAAAATTCGCGAAGATCTCGAGCTTCGGAAATTGTTCGAGCAGGGCCCGATCGCAGTGGAAATGCCCACCGCGGGCGAAACCGCGGATGCGGTCGCCCGCTTCGGCGGCGATCGCGGCGACTCCCCCGGCGTCCGACGCGCGATGGCAATTGAAGTCGCGCTCAAGCATTTCGAGCGCCGCCGGGCGTACCGCGCCCAGCACCACGATGTCGACCTTGGCCATGAATCCCCCGGCTCCGATATGGATTGCGACGATAGAAGATTCGCCGGAAAAAGGGCGCGCGAATTCAACGACTTTGACACCAAATCTCGTGAAAGCTCCGGCTACTGGTCGCCGTGGACGCGCTGGCGATAGAGGATGTAGAGCGAGCTGCCGACGATCAGCACCGCCCCCATGATCGTGAACCGATCCGGCAGTTGCTGGAAGAAGACGTAGCCGGCGACGGTCATCCAGACCAGCTGGGTGTAGATGAACGGCGACAGGACCGAGGTCGGCGCCAGCCGGTGCGCATGGATCAGCATCCAGTGGCCGAGCGCGCCGCAGATCCCTGTGACGACGAGGGCGACGGCGACGAGGACCGTCGGCGGCATGATCGCCGTCGGCAACGAGACCGGCGCCAGGATCAGGGCCGGGACGATCGCCGATATCAGCAGCATGCCTTCGGGAGAATCCGTCGTCGTCAGGTGTCGGGTGAAGAGAAGGTAGCCGACGTAACATCCCATCGCCGCCACCGAAAACAGCATCGCCGGCTCGAAGCCCGACGTGCCCGGCCGGATGACGACAAGGACGCCGATGAACCCGACGACGATCGCCGCCCAGCGTCGCGGACCGACCCATTCGCCGAGAATCGGGCCGGAGAGCGCCGCTGTCACGAAGGCGGCGGAGAACATGATGGTCGTCGTCTGGTCGAGGCGCAGCGTTCTCAGCGCGAGGAAGTTGAACGCCGTCGAGCCAAACAGCATGACGGCCCGCATCACCTGCGCCACCGGCCGATGCGTCCGGTAGGGCGACCAGTCGAGCCACGGCCGCAGGATCACGAAGGCCAGAACGGCGTGAACGACAAACCGTGCCCAGGCGATTTCCAGCGCCGGCAGAAAGCCGGTTGCGTATTTTGCGGCGCTGTCGAGCAGCGTGAACAGCACCATCGCGCCGCAAAACAGCATGATCCCGCGCAGCCGAACCGCTGCTTCTCCCGCATCCTGCAAGGAAACCGCCAAAAGAAATCCGCCTCAGTAAGTGGCGCGCCCACCGGAGATGTCGAAGGTGAAGCCGGTGGTGAACGAACACTCTTCCGATACCATGAAAGCGATGGTCGCCGCGATCTCTTCGACCAGGACCAGCCGGTTGCGCGGAATCTTCGAGAGCATGTAGTCGATATGCTCCTGGCTGACCTGTTCGAGGATCCTGGTCTTGGCGACCGCCGGGGCGATCGCGTTGACCGCGATGTCGTAGCCGGCGGTCTCCTTGCCAAGCGACTTGGTCATGCCGATGACACCGGCCTTGGAGGCCGAATAGGCGGCGGCGTTGGGATTGCCTTCCTTGCCGGCGATCGAGGCGATGTTGGCGATCCGGCCGTAGTTGCGCTCGATCATGCCGGGCAGCACCGCCTTGCAGCAATTGAACGGGCCGGTGAGATTGATGCGGATCACCTCGGCCCAATGCTCGGGCGTATAGTCCCAGAGCTTTTCCGGGCGTCCGGCGATGCCGGCGCTGTTGACGAGGATATCGATCTTGCCGAAGGCGGCGAGCGTCGCATCCCGCGCCTTTTCCACCGATGCGTAATCGCTGACATCGACACCCGATGCGATCGTCTTGCCGCGTGAGGAAAGTTCCCGCGCGGTCTCCGCCGCCACCGCTTCGTTGAGATCCCAGAGTGCGACCTCGGCCCCGCTGTCGATCAGGCGCTCGACCACGGCGCGGCCGATTCCCTGGGCGCCCCCGGTGACGACGGCCGAACGGCCGGAGAAATCGAATGTGATGGCCATGAAACGGCGTGTCCTCGTTGTTCTGTTGGCTGATCAGGCGGATGGTCCGGCCGAAGCGCGGCGCGCCTCGGCGCTGAAAATGCGGCAAAGCGGGTATCGGGGGCAAGCCCTGCTTCGATCAGAATGGACTTTGGTTACGAGAGCCGACGAAACCAACCCGTCGGCGCGGCGGGACCAGAGGGTTCAGGCCGAGGCTTCGGTGGGGGATTTCTCCTCCAGCTCCTTGTCGTCGCCATTGGCGGCGGCGCCGAGGTTGCGCTCGACCTGGCGAAGCAGCTTGCGCAGCCGCTTGCGGTCCTTGTCGTCGATGCCGGCCAGCGCATCTTTTTCGATCCGCTTCCAGACCTTGTCGATCGACGAAATCGCCCGCTGGCCGCGCTCGGTCAGGAACACCATCGCCTGGCGGCCGTCGCCCTTGGAGGCGCGCCGCTCGACATAATCCTGCGCCGCCAGCCGGCTGATCATCTTGGTCACGGTCGGCGGCTGGACGCCGAGCGCGCTGGCCAGATCGCTCATCGACTGCCCGTCCTTGCTCTCGAGCGCCTTCAGCAGGTTTTCCTGGCCGGAGTGGAGTTCGATCCGGGACAGCCGGCTTCCGGCGCGCACCCGGTAGACGTGTGCGGCCTGAGCCAGTCGGAAAGTGACGGTGCGGCGGTGATCGAAGCCCATGCTTATGCGTCTAAGTGAAAAAGATGTCGGTTAGATGACGCTTGGACGATTCCTGTCGCGCCTAAAAGACGCTCATCGTCGCGGTCACCTTCTTCAGAAAAGCCTCCCGCGTCTCGGGGCTGTTCCGGTTCATGTCGTAGAGCGGCAGATAGACCGTCCGCGCGGTCGGGTGGATGACCGCCCGCAGCGCCCGTTTGATCACCTTGCGTGGCGGATCGCCGACCAGCATCGCCCGCCAGCGGCTGCCGCCATAGGTCACCACGGCGCCCAGCTTGCGAATGTTGTGCAGGCGGGGCTTGACCTTGCCATTGACCATGCTGAACGACACGCCCGGCAGAAAGACCCGATCGAAAAAACCCTTCAGAATCGCCGGATAGCCGAAATTCCAGACCGGATGGACAAGCACGAGGCCGTCCGCGGCCAGCACCCGCTCGACATAGGACTGCACAGGCTGCCGGCAGATCTTTTCGTCGTGATAGTTGAGCCGCTCTTCGCGCGACAGAACCGGATTGAAGCCTTCGGCATAGAGGTCGCAATCGTCGACCTTGTGGCCCGCCTTGGTCAGCCCCTCGACGACCGCCTTGTGGGTGGCGGCGTTGAAGCTGGTTTCCACCGGATGGGCAAAGACGACCAGGACCCGCATCAGCGGACCTCGCGGCTGGTGATTGGCTTTGCCGTCATTTCGGGTTGTCTCTCCATCGTAATCGATCCGGGTTCGGCGGAAGGGCGAAATTCGCCGCCGGCGAAGCGCTTCAACTCGTCGCCCGCAGGCCGGGAAACAGGAAGACCTTGTTCGATTTCCAGTCGAAATCGGGGTTTTCCCAGGCGACCATCTTGCCGGGATTGAGCAGGCCCTTGGGATCCGCCTCGTGCTTGAAGGCGAGCTGAATTTCATCGGTCTGTTTCATGCCGCCCTCTTCCAGCGTGTAGCGGTGCGGATTGAAGATCGGGCAGCCGTTGTCCTCGTGGATCGCCATGATTTCATCCAGGCGCGCATCGCTCGTGTAGCGGACGATCGGCAGTCCGGTGCAGGCAACGTTGCCGTCGAAGCGGATGAATTCGAGATGGCCGGGAACTTCGTCGCCGAAGATTTCCGTCATCCGGGCAACCTTCTCGACATGCTCCGGGAAGGGATAGAGCACCTGGAGATAGGTGATCGTCGGATCGACTCTTAGCCCCCTCAGCGTCGTATGATTCCAGGTCAGCTCGTAGACGGGTGGCAGGCCTTTCTTCTCGGCCTCGCTCGCCGTGTCGGAGCGATAGCGGATCTCCGCCTTCTCGCGCGCCGCCAGCGCCAGGAACGGGTCCATCGCATGCGGCGCGACCATCAGCAGGACGACGGAGTCGGTCTTCCTGAGGAATTTCTGGTGGCGCAGGAAATAGTCGTAGGGCACCGGCGCGGCGACCGCCGCGACTTCCTTGAACAGCATCCCGTCGCGATTGGCGAGGAGATTGGCGAAGCTGACCGCCCGCATATAGTCGTCGAAGCCGACCACCACGTCGACCCAGTCATAGGCGACATCGAGTGGCACTTCGACCTCGGTGATGATGCCGTTTGTGCCGTAGGCATGCATCACCTTGTGGAGGTCCCAGCCGCCGAGCTCCAGCACCCGCGGCTCCGCCTCCATCGTCACGATCCGCAGCCGGAGCACATTGCCGATGTCGCGCAAGCCGCCCCAGTTGATCGAGCCGACCCCGCCGGAACCGCCGGCGATGAAGCCGGCAAGCGAGGCGGTGTTATAGGTCGAGGGATGCAGCCGCAATTCCTGGCCGCCCGGCGCGCGTCTCGCGGTCGATATGGGCGAGCACCGCGCCGGGTTCGGTGACCACCCGCCCGCGCGACACCGATTTCACCGCATTCATCTCGGCAAGGTTGAGCACGACGCCGCCCGACAGCGGCATCGCCTGGCCGTAATTCCCGGTGCCCGAGCCGCGCGGCGTCACCGGCACGCCAGCCGCGTAACAGGTCTTCAGCACATGGATGACCTCGGCCTCGGTCTTCGGCGAGACGATGAGGTCGCCGGTGACATCGTCAAGCTCCCGCTTGAGGACCGGCGAATACCAGAAAAAGTCGCGGCTCTTCTGCTTGACGATGGCCGGATTGTCTTCGGTCTTGATCCCTTCGAACGCGGCTTTCAGCGCGACGACGTCCGTCATGTCGAAACCCTCATCAGATCGTCGAGTTCGCGATAGTCCGGCAGCGTCCGGTCGATCGCCACCCCGGCCCGCAGCACGGTCCGGTCGGATTGTGGGCGGGCGAGGAGTTCGGTCCAGGTCCGGGCGCGGAAGAGAACGAGATCGGCGCGGCGCCCGCCGGCGATGACGCCGTGGTCGTCGCCGCCGATGATTTCGGCCGGGGCGCGGCTCGCCAGGCGCGCCCAGGCGCCGATCGGATGGTCGAGATGGATGATCCGGACCGCCTCGCGGAAGGTCTCGAGCATGTCGAGATCGCCGTAGGCGAAGAAGGGATCGCGCGTGTTGTCGGAGGCAACCGCGACCGGGACGTCGCGCGCCATCAATTCGTGGAGCAGCGTCACCCCGCGCCAGCGCGGCGTTCGCCCGGCGACCCGGTCCTGCAGATACATGTTGCACATCGGCAGAGAGACGACGGCAATCCCCGCCTCGGCGACCCGCTCCATCGTCGCGTCCGCCTCTTCGACCGGCTGCAGCGCCAGCGAGCAGCAATGGCCGGCGACGATCCGGCCGGTGAACCCGTTGCGGATAACCGCGTCTGCGATATGGCGGAGCGAACGCGCCGACGGGTCGCCGGTCTCGTCGACGTGGAAATCGAGGTCGAGTCCGGCTCTGGCGGCGCGCTGGATCACCGCGTCAAGCGCCGCGTCGAGGTCGTCGATCATGTAGGTCACCGCCCCGAGCACGCCGCCGTGTTCGGCGATGACGCCGACGATTTCGTCGGCAAAGGCCGGGTCGAGGAACAGGTCCACCGGCAGGATCGACACCGCCTGCAATTCGATCCGCCCCGCCCAGCGTTCGCGCATCGCGGCAAAGACCGGCCAGGAGATCCGGTGCTGTGGCGGCGAGGAATCGAGATGGGTGCGCAGGAGAGACGTACCGTGGGCGTAGGCGGCGCGCAGGCTGAAATCCATCCGCCGCTCGACGTCCCCCGCCGTCCATTCGGCTTCCCGGTCGGCGGCGACCGCCGCGAGCGCCGACTCGAAGGTCCCGTCGGGATTGGGCTTCCTCGGCCAGATATGGCCCTTGTCGATATGGGTATGCATGTCGACGAAGGTTGGCCACACCATGCCGCGATCGAGGTCGAGCAGCGGAAAGTCGGTTTCGCTCCCCGCCGGCGCGACGCGCTCGATGACACCCTCGCTGACGACGATATCGGCCGTGACCAGGCCCTCGGCGTCGGGCGGCTGGGGATGGTCGTCGAGGAAGACACCCGGAACCGAAGCATTGGCCAGCACATAGCGCGGGCCATGCGCGGGAAGCGTTGCGAATCCCCGGCTCATCGCCTCAGTTCTCCCGCCGAACGGCACTTTCGTGCCACTTCCTGAGGAGCAGATGGGAGATCAGGCTGGTGGCGAAGAAGATCAGCACCCCGGTCAGCGACAGCAGCACCAGCGCCGCGAAGAGCCGCGGAATGTTCAGCCGGAACTGGGATTCGAGCAGGCGGAAGGCGAGGCCGGACCCGGCGCCGGCCGATCCGGCGGCGAATTCGGCGACCACGGCGGCGATCAGGGCAAGCCCGCCGGCGATCCTCAGCCCCGCGAGGAAATAGGGCAAGGCGTTCGGCAGCTTCAGGTAGACCAGCGTCTGCCAGCGGTTCGCCCCGTAGAGTTCGAACAGGTTAAGCAGGTTGTGGTCGGTGCTCCTGAGACCCTGTGTCGTATTCGAAAGCACCGGGAAGAAGGCGACGATCCACGAGCAGATCAGGATCGCGCTCTGGGTGGTCGGGGCATAGATCAGGATCAGCGGCGCGATCGCCACGATCGGCGTCACCTGGAGAATCACCGCATAGGGATAGAAAGCCAGTTCGAGCCAGCGCGACTGGGTCATCAGGATGGCGAGAAAGACGCCGCCGACCAAGGCGATGGCGAGGGCCGAGAAGGTGATCTTGAGCGTCACCCACAGCGCCGGGAGCAGGATCGGCCAGTCGTCGACGAAGGCCTGCGCAACTCGGAGCGGACTGGGCAGGATGTAATGGGGGATGTCGTTCAAGGTCACGTAGAGGTGCCAGACCACGATCAGCAGTACCAGCATCAGGATCGGCACGGCGATCCTCGCGACCCGGCCACCGATGCCTTCGCTCTCGGCCGGCCGCGGCGCCTCGTCCTCGAGCGGCTCAACGGTTGGTTCGACGATCGGCTTGCCCATGTCGAGCGTGCTCATGGCGCCGCGCTCGCCGCCATCGCACCATGCAGGGCGTCCGACGTCTGTCGGCAATAGTCGTTGTAGAGGCTGGAGGTGCGGAATTCGTCATCGCGCGGATAGGGCGCATCGACGTCGAGTTGCTGAACCACCCGGCCGGGACGGGCGGCCATGACGACGATGCGGCTCGACAGATAGACGGATTCGAACACCGAATGAGTGACGAAGATCACTGTCCAGCCGAAGGTGTCCCACAGATGTAGGAGATCGTTGTTGAGCTTGAAGCGCGTGATCTCGTCGAGAGCGGCGAAGGGCTCGTCCATCAGCAACAGCTTCGGCTTGGTCACCAGCGCCCGGGCAATCGACACCCGCATCTTCATCCCGCCCGAGAGCTCGCGCGGATAGGAGTCGGCAAACTTGTCGAGACCGACCATGTGCAGCGCTGCCATCACGTCGTCGCGCGCCGCCGACTTCGAAACCCCTTTGAGGCGGAGCGGCAGCCAGACGTTTCCGAACACGGTCGCCCACGGCATCAGTGTCGGTTCCTGGAAAACGAAGCCGATCTCGCGTTCGGGCTTGCCGGAGGAATCGTAGACCGCGTTGGGCCAGTCGACCGCGCCGGATGTCGCATCGCCAAGACCGGCGATGATCCGCAATGCGGTCGACTTTCCACATCCCGACGGCCCGAGCAGGCTGACGAATTCGCGCTCGCCGACGTCGAGCGACATGTCCTTGAGCGCCACCGTCCCGTTGGAGAACACCTTCGAGACCTTGCGGAGCGAAACCAGCGGCGCGTCCGAGGGGGTCCGCCCGTCACGGGCGATGGCTATGGCCTCGGCATTCATGCAAGGGCTCCGTTTTGCGCCAGGAAGCCGGCGTCGGCGAACGAATCGCCATGGTTCAACTGACCGCCGGCGGGTGCGTCGCCCCGCCGGCACGCGGCATGGAATGGCTTTCGCGGGCTGTTACCCGATCCGGCCCATCCCCTGCAATCCTACTTCTTCAGGTCCATGCCGACCTTCTTGCAGACGAACTCGGTCGTGTAGACCTTCTTGTAGTCGAGATCGGCCTTGACAACGCCCGCCCCGACCATCTTGTCGTAGAAGCTCTTGACCTGGTCGTCCGAGAAGCAGCCGACACCCTTTTCGAGGGCAATGCCGGAATCGACAAGCCCGAAGGACTTCATCTTGTCGAGGGTGAATGCGAGCTGCCCGTCGGTCATCTCCGGGTTGTCGGTCTTGATCAGGGCATTTGCCGCCGAATTGTCTCCGTAAAGGTAGTTGTACCAGCCCTCGATCGAGGCATCGACGAAGCGCTGGACGATGTCCGGATTGTTCTTCACATAGTCGACCTTGGCCTCGATCATGGTCGAGGGCGTGTCGAAGCCGGCATCCGCCAGCAGGAAGAGTTTGGGCTTGATGCCGCCTTCCGTCTCGATCGCATAGGGCTCAGAGGTGACATAGCCCTGTTGGGCGGACATCTTGTCAGCGAGGAACGGCGCCGGATTGAAGGTGTAGGGCTTGTACTGCTCGTCGCGGAACCCCTTGAAGGCGCCCTTCATCCACTGGAAATAGGTGGAGAAGCCATCCTTGCCCATGAAGATGGTCGGCAGCTTGGCGAGATCCTCGAATGTGTCGATTCCCACGTCCGGGTGGGCGATCAGCACCTGCGGGTCCTTCTGGAACATCGCCGCGACCTCCATCACCGGAATGTCCTGCTCGACCGCCGAGAAGGAGCCGATCAAGTTGCCCCGCATGTAGAACTGCACCTTGTCGGCGAGCAGCAGCGCCTGGTTGGCGGCCTGCGGGCCACCCTGGACGATCGTCACCTTCAGCCCGTATTTCTCGTAGGTGCCGTCGACGACCGCCTGGTAGAAGCCGCCGTGTTCGCCTTCGGCCAGCCAGTTGGTGCCGAAGGATACCTCGTCGAGATCCTGGGCCGCCGCATGACCGGCGAACGCGGCCGCGGCGCCGGCCAGGAGGCCTGGGATTATTGCCTTCAGGATGGTCATCTCACTGCTTCTCCGCTTCCCGTTGCTGGCGCATGCCGAGGCTGCGCCTGACATATCGTTGAGTTCGCCCGCTGACCTTCAGCCCTTGTCGGGCACTGATCGAGCCTTTGGGGCGTCGACCGTAACTCGCAATTCACGTGCCATTGGCGCCGTTTTCAAATCGCAGAAGGCTGCGGGACTTGCCTGCGACGCGCGGCAGCGGCAGTAATCTAGGGCAAGGGCGTTGCACAAGAAAGCGGCAGCGGTGGCGAAATTGTCGTCCAATGTCGCGCTTGTCATCCTCGGCCAGGCAATCGTAGCGTTGGACGAACGTGGATGGTGTCGATGTTGAAGCCGATCCTGCCCGGAACGATCCGCGCGCCCTTTGCCCGCTACAGCCATGCGATCGAGGTTCCGGCGGGGACCCGCCTCGTCTTCTGCTCCGGACAACTCGGCATCGATCCCGACGAAACCATCCCCGCCACGGTCGAGGGCCAGACCACGCGCTGTTTCGAGAATATCGGCGCCATTCTCGGGGAAGCCGGGCTGTCCATGGCCGATGTCGTGCGCATCAACGCCTATGTGACCGGCCGCGAACACATGCAGGGCTACATGACCGTCCGCGACCGCTACACGAGCGATCCGCCACCGGCCTCGACCCTGATGATCGTCAACGGATTCACCCGCCCCGAATTTCTGGTCGAGGTCGAGGTCGTCGCCGCGGGAGCCGCCGATGCATGAATACCTTCACGTCCTTGGTCCGCTGGCCGCCGTCTGGCTGATCGGCGTCTTCACGCCGGGTCCCAATTTCTTCGCCACCATGCACATGGCGGCCCGTCACGGGCGCCGCGCCGCCCTGATCACGGTTGCCGGCATTGGCGTCGGACTGTCCTTCTGGGCGCTTGCCGGGCTGCTTGGCATCCGCGTCCTTTTCGCCACCGTGCCGATCGCCGCGCTGCTGGTGAAGGTCGCCGGCGCCGCCTATCTCGTCTGGATGGGGATACTGATGTGGCGAAGCTCCGGCAGGCCGCCCGCCCGCGAACCGCTTGGCGCCGGCAGGGCCTTCCGCTTCGGCCTCCTCACCAACCTCGCCAATGCCAAGACCGCCGCCTTCGCCGCCTCGCTCTTCGCCGTCGCGCTGCCGGCCGATGCCGGGCCGGGCCTGTTCGCGGCGGCTTTCGTCCTGATCGTCTCGATGTCGGTTGCCTGGTACGGCACCTGCGCGATAATGGGTTCGCGCGGTGTTGTCATGCGCGTCTACGCCCGCTTTCACAAATGGCTGATGCGTGTCGCCGGCGCCGTCTTCGTTGGCTTCGGCCTCAAACTTGCGATTGATAACTGAAGAAGATGATCACTGATCATGATCGCCGAGCATGATCGTCGGACGTGACCGCGTCACCGGCACGAGCCGGTAGCCTCGCACAAGGAGTTTCCATGCGCCTGTGGATCAAGGACCCGATCGCCATCCTCGCGGTGGGCGCCGAACGCGGCGTGGTCGTCGAGGATGGCCGGATCGTCGAGCTCGTCGGGCGCGGCGCCAGCCCCGGCAAGCCCGTCGACCAGACCTTCGACGCCGGACGCCACGTCGTCGTGCCGGGACTGATCAACACCCACCACCATTTCTTCCAGACGCTGACCCGCGCCCATCCGGAGGCGATCAACAAGGAGCTGTTTCCCTGGCTGAAGGCGCTCTATCCGATCTGGGCGCGAAACGTCACGCCGGAGGGGTTCCGCCTGGCCACGCGGCTTTCCCTGACCGAGCTCCTGATGTCCGGCTGCACCTGCGTCTCCGACCATCACTACCTCTATCCGGACGGGCTGGAGGACGCGATGGACATCCAGGCCGAGGAGGCCGAGCGGCTCGGCATCCGCATGACGCTGACCCGCGGCTCGATGAATCTCTCGGAAAAGGATGGCGGGCTGCCGCCCGACACCATCGTCCAGGACGAGGATACGATCCTCGCCGACTGCGAGCGGGTGCTGGCGAAATATCACGATCCCAGCGAAGGCGCGATGCTCCAGGTCGCGCTCGCGCCCTGCGCGCCCTTCACCGTCAGCAAGCGGCTGATGGTCGACTCCGTCGGCCTCGCGGAGCGCTTCGACTGCAAGCTCCACACCCATCTCGCCGAGACCAATGACGAGAACGAATATTGCCTCGAGCATTACGGCTGCCGGCCGGTCGACTATCTCGAGGAATGCGGCTGGATGAGCGAGCGGGTCTGGCTCGCCCATGGCATCCACTTCAACGACGACGAGGTCCGCCGGCTTGGCCGCCACCACGTTGGCGTCTGCCACTGCCCGACCTCCAACATGACGCTGGCCTCCGGTCAGTGCCGCACCAAGGAGCTCGAGGCGGCCGGCAGCCCGGTCGGCCTCGGCGTCGACGGCTCGGCCTCGAACGACAATTCCAACCTGATGGAGAGCCTCCGCCACGCGCTGATGATCAACCGGCTGACCTATGACGCCGCCTCGGTCAGCCATCTCGATACCTTCCGCTGGGCGAGCGAGGGGTCGGCCCGCTGCCTCGGCCGCGACGACATCGGCGCCATCGCCCCCGGCAGGCAGGCCGATCTCGGCTTCTTCACGCTCGACGAACTGCGCTTCTCCGGCGCCGGCGACCCGATCGCGGCGCTTGTGATGTGCGGCGCGCACGCGGCCGACCGGGTGATGATCGGCGGCGTCTGGCAGGTCGCGGACGGCCAGCCGGCCGGCGTCGACGTGGCGCGGCTTCGCCGCGAACATGGTGAGGCGGCGAAACGGTTCCTCGAAACGGTCTGATTTCGTTGACGGGTTAGGGATTCGCTAACCGAGACCGCAGCGCGGCCCGGCCACTGCAGCGTGCAGCCGGCCGCCAGACGACAACTTAAGCCGCCATTAAGGCTGCCGGTATAGCGCTGGAGGACACCAGAACAGCGACCGATCCGGCGCTGGGCGCCGGGGTCGTCGCGAGGAGCTTCCATGCTACTCGATGGACCGGAGATTGTGCACTGGCAAAAGCCGTGACCGGATCCCGGGACAGCACGATCGCCAGCACCGGGCTGGCCGCCGAGGCCGATCGGGAAAGGCAGCGCCTCGCCTTGGCCGTCGCCAGTCTGCCGGTCGGCCTTTCCCTCTTCGACGCGGACTCCCGCCTCGTCGTCTGCAATCGGCTCTACGCGAAAATGTACGACCTGCCGGAGTCGCTCGCCAGACCCGGCACCTCCTGGAACGACCTGATCGAGCATTGGACCGAGGCGGAAGCCGCCGCCGGCGGCGATCCCGCTCATTTGCTCGCCTATCTCAGCCGCATCCCCGCGACCAGGACCCGGAACACGGAGACTCTGTGCCTTCCGAATGGCCGGGCCTACAGCGTGGTCTTCCAGCCCGTGGAGGGCGGTGGCTGGATCGCCACGCATGAGGACATTACCGCGCGCCGGAACACCGAGCAGAGGATCGCACGCCTTTCCGAGGAAGCGGAGACCGAGCGGAGACGCCTCGTCGCGGCGGTCGGTAACATGCCGATCGGCCTTGTCATGTACGACACCGATCGGCGGCTGATCATCGCCAACGCCCGCTACCAGGAGCTCTACCATTTGCCCGACCAGCTGGTTCGGGCCGGGACTGCGATGGATGAAATCCTCAAATACCGGATCGGCGTCGGCGAATATTCCGGATCGGATCCCGCTGAGTGGACCGAATCGATCCACGGCATCGCCGAACGGGGCGAGAGCGCGACCGCCGTCAGGGAAATGAATGACGGACGGATGATCAGCGTCATCTTCCAGCCCCTCGAGAACGGCGGCTGGGTCGCGACCCACGAGGACGTCACCGAGCGCTGTCGGGCCGAGAAGGAGATCGTCCGCCTCGGCGAGGAGGCGGAGGTCGAAAGGCGGCGCCTGAACGCCGCGGTCGGCAACATGCCGATCGGGCTGGTCATGTTCGACAGCGAGATGCGTCTGATTGTCGCCAATCCGCGCTATGCCGAGATGTATCGGTTGCCGAAACACCTCGCGAGGCCTGGAACGTCGCTCAAGGCGATCCTCGAGAATCGGGTCCGCGCTGGTGATCACGCCGGCACGGACGCCGCGGAATACGTCCAATACCTGCTCGACATGGTCGAACGCGGACAATCGCTTAGCGACGTCATCCAGTTCCGTGACGGCCGCATCTTCAGCAGGATCTACCAGCCGATGGAAGGCGGCGGCTGGGTCTCGACCCATGAGGACATTACCGACCGAAGCAAGGCCCAGGCCCAGATCGCCTACATGACGAATCACGACTACCTGACCGATCTGCCCAACCGGGTTCATTTCCTCGACGAGGTCGAGGAGGCGTTGCTGCGCGACGGCAACCGCAAGGGGATTGCAGTCCTCTGCCTCGATCTCGACCGCTTCAAGGGGGTCAACGACTCTCTCGGCCACCCGATCGGCGACAAGCTGC
This sequence comes from uncultured Alphaproteobacteria bacterium, assembly GCA_963812275.1. Lineage (GTDB taxonomy): Bacteria > Pseudomonadota > Alphaproteobacteria > Rhizobiales > Kaistiaceae > Bauldia. The sequence continues at coordinate 148,392 of CAWEUQ010000005.1, forward strand.
TGCAGGCGGTGGCGCGAAGGCTGGCCAACACCGTCCGCGAGGGAGACTGCGTCGCCCGCCTTGGCGGCGACGAGTTTGCGGCGCTCCAGGTCGGCCTCGACCAGCCCACCGGCGCCCGCGCCCTCGCCCACCGCATTATCGACGAACTCGGCGCCCCCTTCACGATCGACGGACACCAGATCATCGGCGGCGCCAGTATCGGCATCGCATTGGCGCCCTCCGACGGCAGTACCGCCAACGATCTTCTCAAGAGCGGCGACATGGCGCTCTACCGGGCGAAGGCGGACGGACGTGGTTTGTATCGTTTCTTCGAGCCGGAAATGGATGCCCGCATGCAGGCCCGCCGCTCGATCGAGATGGATCTCCGCGGCGCCATCGAGCGGCGGGAATTCGAGCTCTATTTCCAGCCGCAGGTGAATCTCGAGACCAGCCGCATCACCGGCTTCGAGGCGCTGATCCGCTGGCACCATCCGCGGCGGGGCATGGTTTTCCCGCTCGAATTCATCCCGGCCGCCGAGGAAACCGGACTGATCGAGCCGATCGGCGAATGGGTGCTGGACCATGCATGCGCGGTGGCCGCCCGCTGGCCCTCCGACGTCAAGGTCGCGGTCAACCTGTCGCCGGCGCAGTTCCGCACCGGCCGGGTGCTTCAGGCCGTCGTCTCTGCCCTGGTGAAATCCGGTCTTCCGGCCCAAAGGCTCGAGCTGGAGATCACCGAAAACGTCCTCCTTGGCGAGACCGAAGCCACCCTGTCGCTTCTCAACCAGCTCCACACCCTGGGCGTTGCGATCTCGATGGACGATTTCGGCACGGGCTACTCGAGCCTGAGCTATCTGCAGAAATTCCGCTTCGACAAGATCAAGATCGACCGGCAGTTCATCAAGGGTATCGGCGAGGACGAGAAATCGCTAGCGATCATCAAGGCGGTCACCGGGCTGAGCGCCAGCATGGGAATCGCCACCATCGCCGAAGGCGTCGAGACCGAGGAGCAGTTGGCCTGCGTCAAGCGCGAAGGCTGCACGGAAGTCCAGGGTTTCCTCACCGGCAGGCCGATGCCCGCGACCGAGGCGATGGCGCTGCTGCTCAAGCGATCGGGCGGCTTCGACATGGCCGCCGCCTGAGAAGTCCGCCGCAGACCGGACGACGAGACGATTGCCCTTGCCACGGTGGGCTTGTCGACGGCAACGGCCGGCTGCGGCGAAGAGCGTGTTGTCGGGAAGCGCTTCACGGCCTAACGTCTCCTTGCCGACCGCATGAAGCATCAGACCCGGGCAATTCGCATGATACCGACCCGCCGCTGGCAGGACATGACCACCCGCGATTTCGTCGCGGGCGACACCGCGAACTGGATCGCCGTTCTGCCGGTCGCGGCAATCGAGCAGCATGGCCCGCATCTGCCGGTCGCGACCGACACGGCGATCGCCGAGGGCATGATCGCGCGGTCGATTGAGCTGTTGCCGGATGACCTGCCGGTGACCTTCCTGCCCGTCCAGGCGATCGGCAAGTCGAACGAGCACATCTCCTCCCCCGGCACCCTGACCACCACCTGGGAGACCGCGACAAAGTTCTGGCTCGACATCGGCGACAGCGTCCGTCGCGCCGGCGTCGAGAAGCTGATCGTGATCAATTCCCACGGCGGCAACGTGCCGATGATCGACATCATCGCCCGCGAGCTCCGCGTTCGCCACGACATGCTGACGGTCGCCACCGCCTGGTCGCGCTTCGGCCACCCCGAGGGTATCCTCGGCGCCGGGGAAGCGCTCTACGGCATTCACGGCGGCGACATCGAGACCTCGATCATGCTCCATCTCCGCCCGGATCTGGTGCGGATGGAGAACGCCATCGACTTCCGCTCGGCCCAGCTCGATTTCATCGACGAGTTCACCCACCTGCGCGCCCACGGCCCGGTCCAGTTCGGCTGGAAGGCGCAGGATCTCGGTCCCCACGGCACCGTCGGCAACGCCAGCACGGCGACCGCCGAAAAGGGCAAGGCGGTGGTCGATCATCAGGCGGCCGCCTTCGTCGCGCTCTGCCGGGACGTTCACGCCTTCGACGTCAAGCGCCTATGGAAACCCTGACCGCCGATGCCCTCGACTGCCTCCGCGATGCGCTCGGCGGCATTGCGCTCGCCGAGGATTCCGCGACGCTGAGGCTCAAGAGCCGGGACTTCTTCTGGTTCTCGCCGATCCTCAAGCCGCAGCTCGAGGGCAAGCAGGCGGCGATGGTCGCCACGCCGCGAAGCCGGGACGAGGTGGTCCGTATCGCGGCCGCGGCAGCCCGCTTTCGCGTGCCGATCACGCTCCGTGGCGGCGGCACCGGGAACTACGGTCAGGCGGTGCCGCTCGAAGGCGGCCTCCTCGTCGATCTCTCGGGTCTCGACCGCGTCGTCTGGGCGAAGCCCGGCGCGGGCCGATTCGAGGCCGGCGCCCGCCTTCTCGACATCGACCGTGCGCTCCGTGACCGGGCCGAGACCCACGGCCGCTGGGAACTTCGCTTCCACCCCTCGACCCGCAAGCAGGCGACGATCGGCGGCTTCATCGCCGGTGGCGCGGCCGGCTGCGGTTCCTGCACCTGGGGCCAGATCTCGGATCCCGGCGCGGTCCATGCCGTGCAGGTCGTCACTGTCGAGGAATCGCCGCGCATCCTCGAACTCCGCGGCAGCGATGTCCTCAAGGTCCTCCATGCCTACGGCGTCAATGGCATCATCACCGAGGTCGAGGTCCCTCTCGCGCCGTGGCAGCCCTGGGCCGAACGGATCATTGCCTTTCCGACCCTGGCGGACGCCGCCGCCTTCGGCTGGGCGCTTGCCGCGGCGGAAGGCATCGCCACCAAGGAGATCGGCATCTTCGACCGGCGCATTCCGCCGATGCTGAAACGCGTCGCCCCGCTGGTGCCGGGCGGCCAGGCGATGGCGATCGTCATGGTGTCGGAGCCGCAGGGGCCGGCGCTTGCCGAATGCGCGGCCGCCCATCGCGGCGCCATCGTCTACGAGCGCGGCACCGAAGAGGCAGAGGGCGCGGCCTTCGACGGCACGGGATCGATGCCGCCGCTCTACGAATACACCTGGAACCACACGACCCTGCATGCCCTCAAGGTCGAGTCGGCCATCACCTACCTGCAGATCCGTTTTCCGGAGGGCGGCGAACTGGCGCTGGTCGACGCTGTCGAGAAGCGTTTCGGCGACGAACTGCTGCTCCACCTCGAATTCCAGCGCCGTTTCGGCCGGGTCTTCGTCTCCAGCCTGCCGTTGTTGCGCTTCCGTTCGCCGGAACGACTCGCCGAGGTGGTGGCCGAAGTCGAGTCGATGGGCGGTGCGGTATCGAACCCCCATACCTATGTTCTCGACAACGCCGGCTGGAAGCGCACCGACGCGCCGCAGGCGCGGTTCAAGGCGCTGGCCGACCCCTATGGCCTGATGAATCCCGGCAAACTGCTGGAGCGGAACGCTTAGTCTGGTGCCTTTCGGGAAGAGGCGCTTCAAGCGACCCACGCCGGGCTGCCGACGCGCTACGCCGTCCTGGCGGCCAGCCGCGACTCCGCCGGGCGCGCCGGCCTAGGGTGGATCATCCACACGACGAGCAGCACAAGCAGTGCCGCGATCGCACTGCCGATGGCGAACCACGTGCCCGCGGCGGCAAGGCCGGCGGTCGCCGCCCAGGCCATCGACGACAGCGCCTCGGCGAAGGTCGCCACCCGCGACGACGTCTGGCGACGGCGGAAATGGCTGCGTTTGGCCTGCCCCTTGAACATCAGCTGAATCGCCGTTGACGCCATCGCGGCGATGGCGATGGCGACCGCGGCGACCAGCGCCGCCCACGGCGCCGACAGCGCCAGCAGGATGACCAGCGGCGACGACACGATGGCGATGGCGCCCAGCACGGCCTCGACCTTGGCGCGAATGATCAGCCGCGCCGGTACCGGCGCCGTGGCGATCAGGTCCGGCGCGTCCTCGCCGGAAACCGCCAGCCAGGCAAGACCGCCGGCAAGCTGTCCCGCCGCGACCACCAGAACCGGGACGATGACCGTGACCGCGTCGCCGTCCTCGCCGAATTTGCGCCACAGCAGGAGTGCCGGCGGCAGCAGGTAGAGCAATTGCATCAGGGTCTGCGACATCAGCCAGGGATCACGCAGGAGCAGCGTCCATTCCTTGCGCCGCAGCACCTGCATCGCCGACATCGAGCGGAAATGCTTGGGCCGCGACCGCGTCCTCAGCCGCGGCTCCGTGATGCCCGCGGTGGCGATGGCATAGTCGGAAAAGCGGGTGGCGAAGAGCGCGATGGCGCCGGCGAGCACCAGGAACGCGATGCCGAGCATCGGTATCAGGGCGTCGAGGTCGCCGGTCATCGCCCGGGCCGGCAGCCAGACCGGACTGTCGACCGGCGGCAGGATCTCCGCAAATTTCGCCGATTGCAGGATGGCGAAGCGCGAGATGGTGCCGTTGGAGAGGATCGCCGCCGCCTGCAGGCCGATGACGAAGGTTGCGCCGACGATCGCCGCGACGACCTGGGCGACGAAGCGCGCCCGCCGCGGCCCGATGACGTGGAAGAGCAGGATGGTGATCGCCACCGCCAGTGCCGTCGCCAGACAGGCGGCGACGGCGACCATCCCGTAGGCGGTCAGCCACCGCGCCCCGCCCTTGTAGATCAGGATGTTGATGAACGGGCCGGCGAGCAGCGCCGCCATGGCGAAAGTGGTGAAGGTGATCGCCGCGATGCGGACGGCGAAGACCTTCGGCACGAATGCCGGCGACGTCAGGATCAGGTCGAGGTCGGCGCGGGCGTAGAATGCCCGGGTCACGGCTTCGAGCGCCTGCGAGATCATCAGCGACGACGACAGGATGCCGATCGCCGTGGCATAGACCAGCACATCGCGTTCCGGATCGATGCCGACGTTGGCGAGGTCGCCGACGACATAGTTGGCCAGCGCGTGCATAAGGGCGGCGAAGACGAGGAAGCCGATGACGATCGCCACGGTCCGGCGGCGCCGGCCGGCCGTGATCATCGAGATGAAGTCGCGCCAGGCCAGCCGCACCTCGTGGTGGGCGAACCACGCGACCGTGCCGGGCTGGCTCATGCCGCCGCGCTCGTTTCTTCGGTGATGTCGAGGAAGATGTCCTCGAGGCTGGAGTCGCCGCGCCCGGCCTTGGTGCGAAGCTCGGCGAGCGTCCCCTCCGCGATCAGCCGGCCATGGGCGATGACGCCGATCCGCTCGGCCATCCGCTCGGCCACTTCGAGGATATGGGTGGTCATGATCACCGTCGCGCCGCCGCGCACCCGTTCCACCAGCACATCCTTGACCAGCCTGGCCGAGCGCGCGTCGAGGCCGGTCAGCGGCTCGTCGAGGATGATCAGCCGCGGCTCGTGGACCAGCGCCCCGGCCAGCGCCACCTTCTGGCGCATGCCCTTGGAGAAGCTTTCGCAGCGCTCCTGCGCATGCGGAGCGAGGCCGAGCCACGAACAGAGATCGAGTGCCCGCGCCTCCGCGGTTTCCGTCTCGATGCCCCATAGCCCGGCGACGAATTCGAGATATTCGATCGGCGTCAGCTTCTCGTAGATCATCGGCTCGTCGGAGACCCAGGCGGTCATCCGCTTGGCGGCCACCGGATCGGCCAGCGCATCGACGCCGAAGATCGAGATCGCGCCGCTATCCGGCTTGAGCAGCCCGGCAACCATGCGCAGCGTCGTCGTCTTGCCGGCGCCGTTCGGCCCGAGCAGCGAATAGAATTCCCCGCCCCGGATCGTCAGGTCGAGTTCGTCGACCGCCGGCCGGTCGTAGCATTTGGTCAGGCCTCGGACGCTGAGAGCGGCTGTGATCGGGTTCATGGCTACCGGCCGACTGTTGGAATAGGCTCCCCTGTCCCTACGCCACCGATGGTTTCAGGCAAGTGAATCCGGAAGGACAAATGGACCCGGCCGCATCCGGAGCGCTGCCCGAACCGCCACGGCCCCGGCCAAGGCGCTACGCGCTCCACGTCGGTGAGGGGGCCGGCTATCGACTGGTATGGCGGCTGGCGGACGAAGGCGTCACGGTGACCGACGACGGGCTGGAATGGACCGCCCACGGCATCAGCCGCAGCCAGGCCTTTTCCGATATCGCCAGCATCCGCCTCGAAACCGGCCAAATGCCCCGCTCCGGCGAATTCGCAACCTGCACGGTTGCCTTCCGCCGTGGCATTACCCTTGTCGTCAACACGCTCAACGATTGGGGAACGCCCGACGACGATCGCATCGACCCCTACCGCAGCTTCGTCGAGGACTTTCACGCGCGGCTTTCACCCGAAGACCGCAGGCGAATCCGCTTCCTCGCCGGGAACCCTGTGGGCCGTTACCGCTTCGCCGTCTTCGCGGCCGTCCTCGCCGGCGCGTTTTTCGTTGTGCTGCCGCTGGGTCTCGCGATCGTCACCGGCGAAGGCAAGGCACTACTGATCACCCTGACCGGCGCCTTCTTCGTCTATCCGGTGATCCGCACGGTCCGCAGGAACGAGCCGCGCAGCTATAATCCCGACCGGCTGGACGACGACCTGTTTCCGTGACGCGGCTCAGCCGAGCGTCGATAACACCTTCGACATCTCGATCACCTCGACTGGCACCGACCCGTCACTGGTGGCAGCGTCAATCACCGACGCGGCCAAGACTATCCAGCCATGCCGCTCGTAGAAGGCCTGCGCCCGCTCGTTTCCCTTGATGACGAGCAGAGTGGCCCGGCGATGCCCCGACCCGGCAATCGCCCGCTCACATGCCGCGAGGAGTTCGGCGCCGACGCCGCTTCCCCGTGCATCGGCAGCGACGAAAAGTTGACCGAGCAGACTGCCCGTCCAGGCGCCAAAACCCCTGAGGCTCACATCTGTGATCGCGACGACGGGCGGCTGCGGCAGAGCGAGCGTCCGCCTCAGAAAGTACGATAGTTCGCGGTGGGCGGCGACAGCCGGTGGCTGCAGCGGCGCCTGCGTCTCGTGCCAAACCGACCAGTTGAGACGAGCAACGGCCTCAATCTCGTCAGGGCGGGCAACCCGGATCGCGGTAACCGGTTCCGCCACCACACCCTCGAGACCTACAGCGCGAAACCGCCGTCGGCGAGGAAGATCTGGCCGGTGGTGTAGTTCGACTCGTCGCCGGCGAGATAGACCGCGAGCGCCGCGATCTCTTCCGCCGTGCCGAGCCGTCCCATCGGCTGGCGATCGACGAAGGCCTGGCGGATTTCCTCGACCGGCTTGCCGGTTTCCTTCGCCAGCGTCTCGATCCGCCCGTCGAGCGACGGCGACTGGATGGTCCCCGGGCAGATCGCGTTGGCACGGATGCCCTGGCGGATGAAGTCGGCCGCGACCGACTTGGTCAGGCCGATCACTGCCGCCTTCGAGGCGCCGTAGGCATAGCGATTGGGAATGCCGCGCACCGAGGACGCGCCCGACGAGATGTTGACGATCGCGCCGTGGCCGCGCTCGATCATGCCGGGCAGGAAGGCGCGCACGGTGCGATGCATCGCCTTGACGTTGATGTCGAAGGAGAAGTCCCAGTCGGCGTCGGTGGTGGTCAGCACCGTGCCGTGATGGACGTAGCCGGCGCAGTTGAAGAGGATATCGACCGGACCGACGTCGGCGGCCATCGCGTTGATCGCCTCGGTGTCGCGCACGTCGAGCTTCGCCGTCTTGGCAATACCGAGACCGCCGAGATCGGCGATCAGGTCGGCGTTGACGTCGGTGGCGATCACTTCCGCCCCCTCGCTGGCAAAGGCCAGCGCCGTCGCCCGGCCGATGCCGGCGCCGGCCGCTGTCAGAAATGCCCGCTTTCCCTTGAGACGGTCCATGGAAGTCCCCCTGTTGTTCTTTCGACGGAAAAAATCGCGCGGACCATGGTCCAGCGAGGCGCCGTCGGTCAAGCGGCGATCCGTCTCACCCGTCGCCGACCTCGAGCATCCAGTTGAGCGTCGTCCGCCAGTCCACCATGCGCCACGACAACCCGTGGGTCCCGGCGCTGAACAGCACGTAGTGGATCGGGTAGTCCGGAACCTCTTTCTTCATCGCGAAGAAGAGGTCGCGCTGCGACTTCCAGCCGACCCGCCTGTCCTCGCGGCTGCCGGTGATCAGGATCGGGAATCGGTCGCCGGGGTCGAGCGCCGCGGCGAATTTCATGTCGTCGCGATCCATCACCGGATCGAGGAGAAGCAGCCCGCCGAGCAGCGGCCGCACCGCGTCGTCGCGCACCAGGCGCCAGCAGAGCCTCGCTCCCATCGAGCCGCAGGCGAGGAAGACCGGTGCGTCGGGCGACTGGGCCGACGCGAAGAGGACGAGATCGCGCATCTCCGCCGCGCCGGTGCTGCCGTAGTTCGAGAAGCCCGGCGACAGGTAGACGCCGTCATTCCGCATCATCAGGTTCTTGATGCGGTTGAAATTGCCGCCATGGATCCAGTCGTCGACGCCGGTATCGCGGCCGGTGCCGAGCCCGTGGACGAAGATGACGATCGCCTTGGCGCCGCCGTCGACCTTGCCGACGGCGTAATAGTGGATGGTCCGCTTGCCGAACCGCACCGAGAGATCGGCGATCGCCGCGTCGGTGTCGAGCGAGACATAGTCCGGCTTGACCCGCTCGCCACGCACCGCGTCGCGCGCGTCGAGGTCGCGGGGCCGGTCGTATTCGACCTCGAGATAGGCGCCGTCATATTGCTCGTCGAGGATGCGGGGATAGGCGAAAAGGTCGTCCTTGTAGGGCGCCAGCCGGTACGGCTCGGCCGCGGCCGGCGCCGCGATCGCCATGGCCGCGACCAGCAGCAGCGCGACCTGCCTCATTCGCCGAGCGCCGCCTTTCGCGCCGCCAGCGGGCTCTTCTCGCGGCCGTCGGCATCGAAATTCGCCGGATCGAGCCATGCTTCGAGCGCGCCTTTGACCACCGGCCACTCGGTATCGAGCATTGCGAACCATGCCGTATCCCGGTTGCGCCCCTTGACGATCATATGCTGCCGGAAGACACCTTCAAAGGTAAAGCCCAGCCGCAGCGCCGCCCGCCGCGATGCCCGATGGAGGGCGTTGCATTTCACCTCGTAGCGGCGGTAGCCAAGCGTTTCGAAGACATGCCTGGCCATCAGGTACTGGGCCTCGATTGCCGCCGGCGTCCGCTGCAGCGCGCTCCCGTAGAAGACGCTGCCCATTTCGATCACGCGCATCCCGGGCCGGATCTCCATCAGCATGACGACCCCGGCCGCCTTGCCACTCGCCCGATCGACAACGGCATAGGCGTAGGGATCGCTGAGTTCCGCCCGCTCCGCGAGAAACGCGACGAAGGTCGCCCGGTCGGCGAACGGACCGAAGGCCATGTAGGTCCACAGGCGATCGTCACCCGCGACCGCATCCCACAATGCGTCGCCGTGGGTGACCGGGTCGAGCTTCTCGATCCGGCAGAGCCGGCCTTCGAGCACCACCGGACCGGGCCGTTCGGCGGGCGTCGCGTCGACCAGGGGTCCGATCGGCAGCCGGCGGGGCGTCAAGGTCACGGCGTCCCCCTGCCCGCGGCGGCGTCGATGAAGAAGCCGTCGATCTCGGCGTAGCTGACCGCATCGCCGAGCGATTCAAACGTGCCCGTTTCGGCGATCTCCCGCGCCGCCCGCATGACGGCGCCCCAGGCGGCCCGCGCCAGCGCCCCGCCGACGCTGACCCGCCGGACGCCGAGCTCCGCGAGATCGGCCATCGACAGGCCGAGCGGCCCACCGATCAGCACGTTGACGGGCTTCGGGGCCACCGCCTTGACCAGCGCGGCGACCGCTTCGCGCGTGTGGATGAAAGGCGCGTAGAGGCAATCGGCCCCCGCATCGGCGAAACGCTCCAGCCGTCTGATCGACTCGGCCAGCGAGTCCGGGTGGCCGACGCGAACGGCCTCGGATCGCGCGACGAGGATGACGTCGGCGCCGGCCGCGTCGATCGCCGCACGCGCCGCGGCCACGCGCGCGACCGCCAGGTCGATGTCGTAGAGCGATGTCCCGTCCGAGCTGGGTCTGTCCTCGATCGACAGGCCCGCGACGCCGGTCGCCACGCACAGCCGGACGCTTTCGGCGACACCTTCCGGATCGTCGGCGAAGCCGTTGCCGAAATCCGCATTGACCGGCAGGTCGGTCGCTTCGACCACCGCCCGGATATGGTCGAGCATGGCGCTCCTGCCGAGCCCGTCGTCGGGCAGCCCCGATGCCCAGGCCGCGCCGGCGCTGGTCGTTGCCAGGGCCTTGAAGCCGAGCGACTGGAGGTAGCGGGTCGACCCGACATCGAACGGGTTGGGGATGACGAAGCAGCCCTCCCGGTGCAAGTCACGGAAGACCTGGCGCTTTTCGGCAATGCTCGGCATGGGCCTCCCTTTCGATGGCACCAGGCGACCGACGGATTGCCGATGCGCCTGGCCGGTTTGATTTCGCCCGATTTATGCGCCAATAGATCGCGCCAAAGCAACGAGAACCGCGCGGGAGGCTTCGTCCATGCTGCACACCATTCCGGGCTTCGATCGCATCGGCGAGGAGAACGCCTTCGCGGTCCTGGCGCGCGCCACCGACCTCGCCGCCCAAGGCCGCGACATCATCAATCTCGGCATCGGCCAGCCGGATTTCCGCACCCCCGACCATATCGTCGAGGCGGCGGTCAAGGCGCTGCATGACGGCCACCACGGCTACACGCCGGCCAACGGCATCCGGCCGCTCCGCGAAGCGGTCGCCGCCGACACGCTGCGCCGCACCGGCGTCGAGGTCTCGCCCGACCGGGTGATGATCGTGCCCGGCGGCAAGGTGACGATGTTCTCCGCCATCCTGATGTTCGGCGAGCCCGGCGCCGACATCCTCTATCCCGACCCCGGCTTCCCGATCTATCGCTCGATGATCGAGTTCACCGGCGCCAATCCGATCCCGATCCCGATCCGCGAGGAGAACGGCTTCGCCTTCTCGGCCGAGGAGACGCTGGCGCTGCTGACCCCGCAGACCCGGCTGATCATCCTCAATTCGCCGGCCAACCCGACCGGCGGCGTCACCCCGAAGGCAGGAGATCGACAAGCTGGTCGCGGGCCTCGCCGACTGGCCGGACGTCGCCATCCTCTCCGACGAAATCTACGGCCAGATGACCTATGACGGCCTCGCTCATGTCTCGCTGCTGACCTACCCGGAGATCCGCGACCGGCTGATCCTGCTCGACGGCTGGTCGAAGACCTATGCGATGACCGGCTGGCGGATGGGCTGGTCGATCTGGCCGGACGCGCTCTACGACAACATGCGCAAGCTCGCGGTCAACGCCTGGTCCTGCGTCAACGCGCCGTCGCAATATGCCGGCCTCGCGGCGCTGACCGGACCGCAGGATTCGGTCGGTGCGATGGTCGCCGAATTCGACAGGCGCCGGCGGATCGTCGTCGAGGAACTCAACAAGCTTCCCGGCGTCTCCTGCATCGTCCCGAAGGGCGCCTTCTACGCCTTCCCCAACATCAAGAAGACCGGCTTCAAGGCCAAGGCGCTGGCGAAGACGATGCTGGAGGACGAGGGCGTCGCCATCATCGGCGGCCCGGATTTCGGCATTCTCGGCGAAGGCTATATCCGCGTCTCCTACGCCAACTCGGCCGAAAACATCCAGCGCGCCATGACCCGCATGGCCGACTTCCTCGCCCGCCACCACAACACCGCGGCGGCGGAGTAGGCACGCCTGCTCTTCCAGCGGCGGCTGGGCGGCGGCTGATACCTTGACCAGACCGCCCGGAACCCGTTCGATGCGTGCATCCCTGATTGCCCTCGCGCTGCTCCTCGGCCTCGCCGCTCCCGCCGCCGCGCAGGACCTGACCGATTGCATCGGCGGCGGCGGCAACATGGAAGCGATGGAATGCATCCTCGTCGCCTACGAAAAGGCCGACGCCGAGCTCGACGCCGTCTGGACGAAGGTGCTCGCCAGCGTCAGGCCGGAAGGCTCCATGACGGCCGACGAGGTCAGGATATGGAAGGAGGACCTCCTCGAATCGCAGCGCGGCTGGATCATCTTCAAGGAGAATGACTGCGATGCGGTCACCTATGAATGGTACGGCGGCACCGGCGCCAATTTCGCGGTCGTCGATTGCCTCTACCGCCACACCGTCGCCCGCACCAGGGATCTCGAGGATCGCTATCTCACCAATTGAGATGGATTGGCACGCCCCGTCGCCGCCCCGCCTTCCGGCCAGCCATCAGCCGATCTGATCGCCGCTGTCGGGATTTCCGATGGGGCGCCGGACGCTGCTATCCACCCGGCAGACCGCGACGACACGTTATCGTGACATCGTTGCTGTCCGCCGGCAGCGCGGTCCCATCACCCCGCCCGCAAAGTCATGCGTCCCGCCAATCGGCGGCGACACGTCGGCTCGCGGCGAAATGCAACGAAATCCATCCAGCCTTTTTGTGATGGATGAGTTCATATTTTTGCGCATTCCGGTTCTCGGCGCCGACCCCATCTCCCGGCTGCACCGACACTTTCGTCGATGAGTGCATCTAGGAGAACTGCAATGAAGTCTCTCGTCATCGCGGCCGTTTCGAGCGCCGCTCTTCTCATGGGCGCCAGCGCCGGCTTCGCTTCCACCAGCCCGGCCCATATCCTGACCGCCGGCCACGCCGGCTACTCACAGCTTGCCGCCGGCGACACCAACAACGACAAGTTCCGTTGTCTGGAAGGCCAGAACAGCGGCCGGTCGTTTGACCCGAACCTCGCGTTCTGCACGACCTAGTCTGGTGCGCCATGAAGACCGGGCGCGGCCGCTTGCCGCGCTCGGTCCAGTCGCGACATCCCCGCGTGATTCATTCCCTCGGGAATGAGTCACGCCGGGATGGCTGACCTGGCTTCCCGGAGGTTGCGGCGACAACGCTTCCGGTGATGACGATCGGACGTTCACCACCCTCGGCGGACCCGCGAATATCCTCGGCAAGACTGGCCCCGATCGGCGCCGTCAGGGAGCGGAAGCGCGGCGCCACCGCCCCCAACCACCCGCACCACCGCCAGGACTGTCACCGTCGACACGAAGCGCGCTGACCACCCAACCGTGGTCGAGACGGCGCAATCGCTGTCATGAAGGATATACGATCTTGAGAGTCCCAACGATTGCGGCACTTGCCGCCGCGGTTTTCCTGTTCGGCCTGGCTCCGGCGGTCGCCGGCGATGGCCCGCTCGCCCCGAAGGTCTCCGGCCTCCGCGGCGCAAGCACGTCGGATATCAGGATATTGACGCTGGCAGGATACGCGTCCCGTCAAAACAATCCGGTGCATCGGTGCTCATCAGGCAGACTGACCTCCGGTTCTCTGAGCACCGCGCCGGAGATCGTCATGGTCTGCGCCCCGGGAGACCGCTGATCCGCGCTTCTGGCGGCGACGACGCGTGGGGTTGGCCGCCGCCCGTGCTAGTATCCAGGGTGTTCGGAGCGACCTTGGTCACGCTCCGACGTCGAGCCCGGGATGGTCATCATGCGCCTGCTCCTCCTCGCCCTCCCCATCCTCGTTGCCCTTGGTCGGTCTCGCCAGGGCGCAGGACCTGCCCGATTGCGACGGCAACAACATGGAACTGACCCAGTGCGTCTGGGACGCCTACAAGAAGGCCGACGCCGAGTTGAATTCGGTCTGGAAGCAGGTGATCGCGACGATCAAGCCGGACGACTTTCTGCCGGCCGATGCCGCCAGGGAATGGAAGGACGATCTTCTCGCCTCGCAGCGGGCGTGGATCACGTTCAAGGAGAAGGATTGCGACGCCGTCGCCTTTGAATGGTATGGCGGCTCGGGCGCCAACATGGCGGTCGGCGATTGCCTCTACGGCCACACCGTCGCCCGGACGAAGGACCTCAAGGAGCGCTATCTGAGCCGCTGACCCGGGAAGCTCGGGCCAGCGCGGCGTCCCGGCGACCTCTGGCCGGTCCCTCTCGCCGATGGCGGGTCTTGCCCTGCGGTCTGGCGCGTCGTGTCAGCCGGAATCGTGATCCACGCCGCGATCGCCGCGAGAGCCGCCCAGACCGCGACGATCCCCATGCCCGTTGCATAGCCTGACAGGAACGCCGCCTCGGCCCCGGCGCGCAAGGCATCGCCGGCCGGCGGCAGCACCCCGAAACGCGGCGCCGCCTCCGGCGCCCGCGCCCCATAGACGAGGCTTGCCGCCGCGCCGACGATGGCGACCGCGAAGACGCCCGCGAGCCGGCTCGCCGCATTGTTGACGCCCGAGGCAGCGCCCTGCTTGCCCTCGGGCACGGCGTTCATCACGGCCGTGGTCAGCGGCGAGACGATCACCCCCATGCCGATGGCCAGCGCGATGGCCGGCGCCATCACCCCGATCCAGAAATTGTCGATGGTCAGCGCCAGCACGGCGCAGGCCGCCGCCACCAGCGCCGGGCCGATCGTCATGAACAGGCGCGGACCATAGGTGTCGGCGAGCGCGCCCATCCATCGCGACATCAGGCCGATGATCACCCCGAAAGGCAGGATGGTCAGACCCGCCTCCGCCGTCGTCAGCCCGCGCCGCGCCAGGAGGTCGAACGGCAGCAGGAACAACGATCCGGCGAGCGCGCCGTAGAGCAGGACGGTGACGATGTTGCCGCCGGCGAAGACCGGCGACCGGAACAGTGCCGGCGGCATGATCGGGTTGGCGGCGCGCCGCTCGGTCATGACGAAGAGGGCGACGAGCACGAGGCCCGTGCCGACCGCCACGATGCCGGCAAGGACGCCGGCGCCGGTTTCGCCGATGGCGATCAGTCCATAGGTGATCGCGCCGAACCCGGCCATCGCCACCAGCGCCCCGATCCAGTCGACCGGCCCCCGCGCCGCCGCTTCGCGGCTTTCGGGAACATGGACATAGGTCAGCCACAGGGCGATGGCCGCGATCGGCAGGTTGATCCAGAAGGCGATCCGCCACGAGAAGGTATCGATCAGCAGGCCGGCGATGGCCGGTCCGAGCGCCGTGGTCATCGCCGAAGCGGCCGCCCAGGTCCCGATCGCCCGGCCCCGGATGTCCCTGGGATAATTGGCCGAGATCAGCGCCAGGCTCTGCGGCACGAGCAGCGCCGCGCCGATGCCCTGGACGACCCGCGCCGCGACGAGGAAGCCGACGCCGGGCGCCAGCGCGCAGGCGATGGAGGCGAGCGTGAACAATGCGATTCCGCCGGCGAAGATCCGCCGCCGGCCGATCCTGTCGCCGAGACCGCCGCCGACCAGCATCAGCGCGCCGAGCATTAGCAGATAGCCGTTCACCACCCATTGCAGGCTGGCGATATCCGCCTGCAGGCCGCGCTGGATCGTCGGCAGCGCGATGTTGACGATGGTGCCGTCGAGGAAAGCCATTGACGACGCGAGAATGGTCGCTGCGAGAACGAACGGCCGCGCCGCCGGCGGGCAGGCCGTCGCCGTGTCCATGGCCGCTGTGCTGCGAAGCGCGGCCCGGCCTTCCGGAACCAGTGGTCTGTGGGTTGCCATCCGCTCTCCCCGAGGCGTCGATGGACGCCGGGAGAGAGAAGGATAGTGCTTGATGGCGGCAGCGCCAGACCGGCGGCGCCACCGCCGGCCTGGAAAAGTCAGGCCGCCTCGGCGATCACGCCCTTGTCCCGCGCCGCCTTGAGCGCGCTCGTCCACCAGATCAGGTCGCCGAGCATTTTTTCGGCCGCCGGCTCGACCGGTGCGAAAAGCGCCGGGTCGACCGGGGCGTCCAGTTCCATCATCGACATGTAGACGCTGATTGGCAGGTGGACCGCATGCTTCGCCGGCGCCATTTCCAGTTCGACGGCGATCAGGCGCATATGCTCGACGGCGCGTGCACCACCGACACTGCCGTAGCCGACGAAGCCGACCGCCTTATGCGTCCATTCCTTGTAGACCCAGTCGAAAGCGTTCTTCATCTCGCCGCCGAGGCTGCGGTTGTATTCCGGCGCGACGACGATGAAGCCGTCCTGGGCGCCGATCTTTTCGGTCCAGCGGACGACCGCCGGGTCCTTGAACGGCTCGCTCATATAGGCCGGCGACTTGGGTTCGTTGAAAAACGGCATCCGATAGTCGCGGAGGTCAAGGAATTCCGCCTTGACCTCCTTGCGTTTCTCCAGCTCGCCGAAAATCCACCGCGCCGGCTTTTCGCCGAAGCGGCCCTCGCGCGTGCTGCCAAGAATGACGGCGATATTCAGCATCCGAGTGCCTCCGGTCCTGTTGGGCGACAGCGCGGCGGGAGGGCCGCGGTCGTCCGTTCAGGTCACTGTTTCGCAGCGGAGACCATTCGCGAAGTGCTTAAATTCCGATCGGGTCCATCAGTCCTCGTGATGGACGGAATGGATAGTGAAGCGGGCGGCAGATGGCCGTGACCGACGCATATGGTCAGCCGTTCCCGGATCTGGTCGATCAGCCAGCGCCCTGCCCGTCCCGGCGGGCGCCCGCGTTCATGGATGACGTGGATGGGAAATTCGTGCCGCGACTGCTCCCGGAGGGTGAGCACCTTGAGCCGTCCGGCCGCGATGTGCTCGCGCACCATGTGCTGGGGCATGTAGCACCAGCCGAAGCCGGCGAGCAGAAAGTCGAGCCGCGTCGTCAGGTCGGCGAAGCGCCAGGTGCGATGGCTGATGATCCCGCCGCTCAGGCCTTCCGAGACCGTGGTCCGGTCGGTCAGCACCAGTTGCACGGCTTGCTCGAGAATGCCGCGGTCGACGGGGCCGTCGATGGCCGCAAGCGGATGATCGGCGGCAACCACCGGTGTCGTCGGAATGGTGACCAGATACTCCATCTCCCGATTTTCCCTGGCGGCTGCGAACGGCACGTAGAGCCCGAGCCGTGCCGTGCCGTCGCGGAGCCGCTGTTCGGCGCCGCCCAGCCCTTCGGTGAACAGCGTCACCGGCAGGTTCGGGAATTCCGTGGAGAGATCCTTGAGACAGGCGGTCAGGACCTGGATCGGGAAGATCGCATCCACCGCCAGCGTCAGTTCCGCTTCGATGTCGTGGGCGATGCTGTCGGCCCGCGCCTTCAGGGTCAGCGCGTCGCCAAGCAACCGCCGGGCGTCGCTGAGGATCACCTTTCCGGCATCGTTGAGCTTGGGAATCCGCCCGGCGCGGTCGAACAGGGTCGTGCCGAGCGCGTTCTCGAGCGATTGGACGGATTGGCTGATGGCCGATTGAACGCGGCCAAGCTTTACGCGCGGCGGCTGAAAAGCTGCCGTTTTCAGCCACGGCGACCAGCACGCGCAATTGGTCGAGGGTCAACGAGTCGAGCACGATGTATCACCATAACTGATAGGTTCGAGCAGAATTTGGCCAGTTTTCATGATAATTCAAGGCCCCATCTTAGGCGTCGGCGGGCAATTCATGCCCCTTCGCAGAAGAGAGATGGGACTGATGAACCAGATTCTGAAGACCGTGGATTTTGAAACCGCGCGCGAATTTCGGGGACCGATTGACGCGGACGCGGTG
The DNA here is from genome assembly GCA_963812275.1 of uncultured Alphaproteobacteria bacterium. GTDB lineage: Bacteria > Pseudomonadota > Alphaproteobacteria > Rhizobiales > Kaistiaceae > Bauldia. Next base: position 165,776 of record CAWEUQ010000005.1, read on the forward strand.
GACAGCCTCTTCCTCGAGGCGCGCACCCACAACGCTTTTCTCGACAAGCCGGTACCCCACGCGCTTCTCGAGGAAGCCGTCGAACTCGCCAAGATGGGCCCGACGGCGGCCAATACTTCGCCGCTTCGCATCGTCTTCGTCGAAGGCGAAGAGGCGAAGGCGCGCCTCAAGCCGGCCCTGGCCGAGGGCAACCTCGCCAAGACGATGGCCGCCCCGGTGACCGCGATCGTCGGCTATGACATGGCCTTCTACGACAAGCTGCCAAAGCTCTTTCCCCATGTCGACGCGCGCTCGTGGTTCGTCGGCAACGACGACTTCATCGCGACGACGGCGAAGCAGAGCGGAACGCTTCAGGCGGGCTATTTCATCCTCGCGCTGCGCGCCGTCGGGCTCGATGCCGGTCCGATGGGCGGTTTCGACAACGCCAGGGTCGACGAGGCCTTCTTCGCCGGCACGACGGTCAAGTCGAACTTCCTGATCAACATCGGCTATGGCGACGAAGAGAAGCTCTTCCCCCGCAGCCCGCGGCTCGATTTCGAGGAAATCGCCAGCTTCGCCTGAGCCGGGGCCGGGTCGGTGAGTCGCGGAGGGGCGCCACATCATTCGGCGCCCTCTCCCCGATATCCCCGCAAGTCCCACCGGCCCAACTCCGCGCTTTGCTTCGCCGGCGATCTTTGAGACCATGTCCTTACCGCGAGAGCTGGTCGAGTCCGAAAGGGCAAATCGGGCGTCTGAGACGAGTTTTCAAGCGGACCGTGCCGACGGTGAAGCGCAAGCCGATCCGAGCGGAATGCCCCACGGAGCTGCTTCGGGATATGAGCCGCAGCGATGTGGCGCGTAGTCGGAAGTGGGCCGATGCTCCCGTGAACGGCGGTTCAACCGTTTGACGGGCGTCGCCAGGGCCGCAAGGTCCGGAAGCGGCGGTGGACGGGAAGGTGCTTTCAGCGATGGAGGCAAGGACTCGGACACATCAGCCCGGAAGGGAAGACAGCGCGCCTTCGGGCCGCGCAGTTGGACCGGACCGGCCTGACAGGGAGGCGTCGGTTGGGGCAACCCGGGCGACGCCTTTCTGCCGTCTGGCCGGCCGTGGTCCGCGAAAACCGCTCATCCGATGAAGCCGAGGAAGGGAATCCCGGCGAGCGCCTGGAGCGTCGTCGCGACCGTCAGGGCCGTGAACGCCGCCGCGCCGAGCCAGACGAGCGCCGTTCCCCGGCGCGAGCCGGAAACCGCGAGACCGAGCAGCGGCAGGATCTGCATCGCGTGGATCCCGAAGAAATGGCCGACGCGGAGATCGCCGCCCTGGCGGGTCCAGCCGAAGACCGGCAGGCCGCCGGCGTCGGTGGCCGCGGCCGCGACCCAGTGGCCATTGTTGGCCGCGATGGCGATGCCCGCTCCTGTCCCGAGGACGAAGGTCAGAACCAGCCCGAGCACCACCGACCATCGCAAGGCCGGCGCGAGATCGGCGCGGTGCGTGCGCGCCAGCGCGATCCCGAGCACCAGCGCCAGGCTGGTCATCAGCACCGCGCCCATCCCCATCGCCTGATAGGCCATCGCTTCCAGCGCCGACCGGTCGCTGAAATGCGACGGGACGCCCCGTGCCGCCTGGATGACGATGTAGGCGATCTCCAGCGCCCCGGCGGCGACTGCCGCGACGGCATAGGCGTTGAGGAAGCGCCCGCCTTGCCGCGCCTCGGGCAGGTAGCCCCAGAACCACGCCAGCGTCGCGAAGAACAGCGCGATCGAGATCTCGAACTTGAGGGGCTTGGTCCACACATTGATGCCGTTGAGCAGTCGATCGTCGATGAGATAGGCGGCCAGGGTCGGCGCCATCATCGCCACCAGCACCAGCGCGGCGCCCCACAAGAGCGGCTGGCGTCGATGGCCTTCGCCGTTGATCGCGGCGATTGGCGACAGCAGGTTGCGATGTCGGGCGAGTGTGATCTGGGACATGGCGTTCAGGCCTCCATGACGATACGCGGCGCCCGCGCGAAACGGACGATGAGGAACAGCACCAGCCCGGCCGGGCCGAACAGGAAGGTCAGCGCCAGGCAGGGAATGACGACGAGATGCGGGATGGCTTCGGCGCGCGCCGTCCGCACCTGCCAGGCGCCGACGAAGAGGTCGAAGGCGAGATAGTGCAGCCAGCCGGCGACCAGCAGGGCGTCGGACTGGAAGAGCTGCCGGACCGCCGCGATGCTCGAGAAGCCGCCCTCCGCCCCGGCGAAGAACGCCCCGATCAGCGCCGTATAGGCGACACCGAGCAGGAGCGGGATGAGCAGCCCGCTGATCCCGTCCACCACCAGCTTGCGGCCGGGGAAAAGCACCAGCCCGAGCCAGCCGAGGAGCGCGACCGGATTGGCGATCGCGAAGATCGTCTCGAACAGGGACATCATCCCCCTCCATCTTGACAACGACTAGATACACCTTGATCTCATATATTGACATCGTCAAGATTATTCTTGACATTGTCTGGATTGAAGGCGTTCGGTAAGGAGGAACAGCATTTGCGGAGCGGATTCGCTCAGGTTGGCACGCCGCCGCGGGGCGAATGACGGCGGTTCGAAAACGACTGGAAGGCGAAGGCCCATTGGCGAAAGAACAATCACGGGAAGCATCCACGCCACAGCGACCGTCAGCCCATGGGGTGGATGTCGCCACCGATCGCGGCGCTCCGCGCCATTACCACCACGGCGACCTTCGTGCCGCTCTCCTCGCCGCGGCCGAGGAGGAGCTCGCCGGGAACGGCGTCGAGGGCTTCACCCTTCGCGGCTGCGCCCGCCGCGCCGGCGTCTCCCATGCCGCCCCCGCCCACCACTTCAAGGATGTGCGCGCCCTCCTGACCGCGCTGGCGGCGATCGGCTTCGAGCGCCTCTCGGCGAGCATGATGGAATGCACCACCGGCATCGCTCCGGGCGGCCTCGCCTATCTCGTCGGCATCGGCCGCGGCTACCTGGCCTTCGCGCAGGCCGATCCGCACCTCTTCAACCTGATCTTCCGCTCGGCCGTCCTCGACTGCGCCGATCCCGCCTATGAAGCGGCAGGCGATGCCGCCTTCGCCTATCCCGTCCGCGCCGTCGGCGCCTATCGCGGCTCCGATGACCCGATGGCGGAGCCGGAGCTTGCCACCGAGGTCATCGGCATCTGGTCGCTGGTCCACGGCCTTGCCGGGCTGATGCTCGCCGGCCAGTTCGACAAGCGCTCCCAGCGGACACCCGAGGCCTGGGCGGACGTCATGGTCCCGGCCCTGGTCCTGCAATTCATGGAAGGCCCCGGATCGCGATAGCCCTGACCGCGCTACCGCGTCGTGATCAGTTCCGGCCCCATCAGCATGGTCGGCAGCCAGGTCGAGATCGCCGGCACATAGGTGATCAGGATCAGGAAGAGGAACAGGATCGCGACGAAGGGTGCCGCCGCCTTGGTCACCTCGACCAGGTTCATCCCAGTGATCCCGGAGGTGACGAAGAGGTTCAGCCCGATCGGCGGGGTGACCATGCCGATCTCCATGTTGACCACCATGATGATACCGAGGTGAATCGGGTCGACGCCAAGTTCCAGCGCGATCGGGAAGACGACCGGCGCTACGATCAGCAGGAGGCCGGACGGTTCCATGAACTGGCCGCCGAGCAGCAGGAGCAGGTTCACCGCGATCAGGAAGGTGAACCAGTTGAAGCCGGCGCCGATCATCCATTCGGTGATCGCCTGCGGAATCCGCTCCGAGGTCAGCACGTGGGCGAAGAGCAGCGCGTTGACGATGATGAACATCAGCATGATCGTCGTCCGCCCCGCCTCGATCAGCACCTTGCGGGTGTCGGCGTGGAAGCAGGCCGGCAGGAAGCGCAGCAGCGTCACGCCGAGATTGCGGAGCGCCGCGGCGCCGACCGCCTCGCCCTCGCGACGCCACGCGACGCCCTTCAGCGGCCCCATGTCGCGATAGACGAAGGTGGCGATCAGGAAGGCATAGACCGCCGCCACCGCCGCCGCCTCGGTCGGCGTGAAGGCGCCGCCATAGATGCCGCCGAGGATGATGACGATCAGGAACAGCCCCCAGCCCGCGCCGATGCCCGCGTCGACCAGCTCGCGCAGGCCCCGCCACGGCTGCGCCGGCATGTTGCGGATCCGGGCGAAGGCGTAGATCGCCACCATCAGCGCCAGACTGGCGACCATGCCGGGGATGACGCCGGCGAGGAACATCCGGCCGACCGAAACGTCGGTCGCGGCCGCATAGACCACCATGACGATCGACGGCGGGATCAGGATGCCGAGGGTCCCGGCATTCGCCACCACGCCGGCGGCGAAGGACTTGCTGTAGCCGACCTCGCGCATGCCGGCGATGGCGATCGTGCCGATCGCGACCACGGTTGCCGGCGACGAGCCGGAAAGCGCCGCGAACAGCATGCAGGAGAACACCGCCGCCATCGCCAGCCCGCCGCGGAAATGCCCGACCGCGGCGACCGCGAAGCGGATGATCCGCCGCGCCACGCCGCCGGTCGCCATGAAGGCGGATGCCAGGATGAAGAAGGGGATGGCGAGCAGCGTGTAATTCTGCGACGCGGTGAACAGCTGCAGCGCCACCGAGGACAGCGAGTCGTTCGAAAACAGCGCGATCGCCAGCACGCTCGACAGGCCGAGCGCCACCGCGATCGGCGCCCCCAGAAAGAGCAGGACGAGGACCGCGATGAACAGGAACGCGGTTTCCATCGCCGCTACTCGCGCGCCTCGGGATGGTCGGCCAGAGCCGCCTTGACGGCCTCTCGCTCCTCGCCTTCATGGGCGGCGATGATCGTCTCCCGCTTGCCGCGCACGATGGCGACCAGCGCCTGGAGCGAGCGGAGGGCGAGCAGCGCCAGTCCAACCGGCAGGATCAGGTAGGCGATCCAGCGGTGAACCCGCTCCTGCAGGCCGAAGGCTTCCTGCATCCATTCGGGAAAGCGCAGGTCGTCGAGGCCGATGCCGACCTTGTACATCTTCAGCCAGTAATCGATCGCCCCGCCTCGCGCGTCGATGCCGAACAGCGTCAACCAGTCGGAGGAGAGCAGGATCACGGCATAGAGAAGCGTGCAGAGCGCGCCGAGCACCGCCGCGATCCGGAACAGTCGGGACGGCAGCAGGCGGATGAACACATCGACCCCGAGATGCGATCCGACCTTGATCCCGTAGGACATGCCGAACAGGATCAGCCAGGCGAAGAGGATCCGGGTGAATTCGAGCGCGCCTGTCCAGCCGGTGTTGAACAGGTAGCGGGCGATCACCTGGGTGAAGGAAACCAGCGTCATCGCCGCGAGCAGAGCCGCGATGAAGTTTTCCTCCAGCCGGTCGATCAGTCTCCCGACGCGCCGCATGTGATCCCCCCTCGGCATCGCCTCTTTGTGAACGATTGCCGCCTAGGCACGATTGATCGGCGTCAAGGCCGGCGGGGCCGCGCAGGGTCGGTTCCGCGCCACTCCGCCGGGAATGCTCAGTTCGGCTGATCGTTTGCGGCCACCGCCGCGTCGATCAGATCCTGCCCGATATCGTCTTTGAACTTCGCCCAGACCGGCTTCATCGCCTCTATCCAGGCCGCCCGCTGTTCCGGCGTCAACTCCCGGATCACCTCGCCCGTATCGGCGATACGCTGGCGGTTCTTGGCCTCGATGTCGGCGACATTGGCATTCGCCTCCGCGGTCACCTCGTCGACGATGGTCAGGAACTGCTGGCGCACGTCCGGATCGAGGGAATCGAGGAAGTCCTGTGACGTGACCAGAAGATAGGCGAGGAGCTGGTGGTTGGTCTCGGTGATCCCGTCCTGAACCTCGAAGAACTTCTGGGTGTAGATGTTCGACCAGGAATTCTCCTGGCCGTCGACGACGCCGGTCTGCAGCGCGCCATAAACCTCGGAGAAGGCAAGCTTCTGGGCGTTCGCCCCCATCGCCTCGATCATCGCCTCGGCGACATCGGAGGTCTGGATGCGGAATTTCAGTCCCGCCGCATCCGAAGGTAGCAGCAGCGGCTTGTTGGCCGAGAACTGCTTGAGGCCGCTCGACCAGTAGCCGAGACCGGTCAGCCCGACGTCGTCCATGGCATGGAGCAGGCCCTTGCCCTTGTCGCTGGTGACGAAGCGGTCGACCGCGCCGAGGTCCTGGAACAGGAAGGGCAGGTCGAACAGCCGGTATTTCTTGGTATAGGCCTCGAATTTCGCCAGCGACGGCGCGGCGAGTTGGACGTCGCCGAGCAGCAGCGCTTCCATCACCTTGTCGTCGTCATAGAGCGTCGAGTTGGGGTAGACCTCCATGCAGAGGATCCCGTTCATCTCGTCGTTGACCCGTTGGGCAAGCCGTTCGGCCGCTTCGCCCTTCGGATGCCCCTTGGCGGCAACCACATGGCTGAACTTGACGACCGTCTCGCCATCCTCGCAGGTCGCCCAGGCGACCGCGCTGCTCGTCAGCAATCCCGCTGCCGCGATCGCGGCGACCATTCCCCTCATTGCGAAGTCCTCCCCCATTGATCGGCTGTTCTTCGCCGTTGCAATCGAGCATATCGAAAGTTGCAGGCTGCTGGAATGCCTGTCTTCCGCTCCGTTTCTGCCCCCGGAACGACAAACGCCGCCGGGTGGTCCGGCGGCGCCTTGTATTGCCTGCGCGCGGCGCTGAAGGCCGAGCGCGAAAGAGGCTCGCTTAGACGAGCTCGAGCTTGACGGCCTTGGGGCCCTTGCCCATCCGGTCCGGCTCGACCTCGAAGGTCACCTGCTGACCATCGGCGAGATGGCTGATGCCCGAAGCCTCAAGCGCGGTCACATGGACGAACACGTCCTTCGAACCGCCTTCCGGGGTGATGAAGCCGAAGCCTTTGGACGAATTGAAGAACTTCACGGTGCCAGTCTGGCGCATTCTGGGATCCTTTTCCCTTAGGTGTCAGTCGGATGCGGCCTCCGCATCCGTTAGTGAAAGGCAGCTTGGTGTCGGGGAAAGGAATAAGCGTCTTATCACGACCCCCCGAGTCTTACCCGGGATCAGCGAGGAGGTTTTTGCCTCGCGCAGTTTTCCAGTCTCCGGGGTTCAAAGTGCCCGAACATGCTTCATATGGCCGCATATCGTCACAAACGCAAGAATTTTTGATTCTGCTCTGCACAACGTAAAGGTCGGACTTGAAATGGTTTTTAGCAGATTCAGGCGATTTATTAGGCGATTCAGCCAAGTAACGCCGCTTCGCGGGACAGCGAAGTAATCCGGGTCCAGTTGCCCTGGCCGACCGCGTCGGCCGGCGCCACCCACGATCCGCCGACGCAGATCACATTGGCGAGCGCCAGATAGTCGGGCGCATTTTTCGGACCGATGCCGCCGGTCGGACAGAACTTGATTCCGGGCAGCGGCGCCCCGAGCGCCTTCAGGTAGCTCGTCCCGCCGGCCGGCTCGGCCGGAAAGAATTTCAACGCCGTGAAGCCCTGCTCGGCCAGCGTCATCGCCTCGCCGGCCGTCGCGATGCCCGGCAGGAACGGGATCGGCGCATCCTTTGCGGCGCTGATCAGATTGGGCGAAGCGCCGGGACTCACGAGGAATTTCGCACCGGCATCGACCGCCGCCTCGAGTTGCTTCGGATCGAGCACCGTGCCGGCGCCGACATCGCAGCCCTCGACTTCCGCCGCGATCGCCCGGATGCAGTCGAGCCCGGCGGCCGTCCTCAGCGTCACCTCGAGCGCCGTCAGGCCGCCCGCCACCAGCGCCCGCGCCAGCGGAACGGCGATCTTGATCGAGTCGATGGTGAGGACCGGGACGACCGGGGCGGCGGTCAGGATGCTGAAAAGGCTGGCTTCGCGTGCGTTCATGGCGGCCTGTTTAGCCAAGACCGGTGACAAGCGCAAAGTGAATCCCGCCGCCGTCTTGTCGCGGCGCAGCATTCTTTCTATAGCTGGCACTTGGACGTCGACGCTCGGGGAACATCGTAAATGACCATGCCAACGAACGGAACGGGCCGCGCCGCCCTCGCCGAAACCCTCCTGCCGCAAGGCATCGCCCGGGCGCTCGGCGCGATCCTGCTCGTGCTCGCCGGAACGGCGCTGATCGCCGTCGCCGCCAAGATCAAGGTTCCCTTCTGGCCGGTGCCGATGACGCTGCAGACGCTGGCGATTCTCGGCATCGCCGCGACCTACGGGTCGCGCCTCGCGGTGGCCACGGTCCTCGCCTATCTGGCAGAGGGCGCCCTCGGCCTGCCGGTCTTCACCAACACGCCGCCGGCGGTTGCCGGGCCGGCCTATTTCCTCGGCTCGACCGGCGGCTATCTGCTTGGCTTCGTCGCCATCGCCTTCGTCGTCGGATATGCCGCCGATCGCGGCTGGGCGCGGTCCTTCGTCAAGCTGCTTGGCGCCATGCTCGTCGGCGAAGTGATCATGCTGGTCCTCGGCCTCGCCTGGCTTGCCTGGTTCGCCACCCTGTCGAACGGCGCCACCGGCCTCGGCCTCGCCACGGCTTTCAACGCCGGCATCGCCCCCTTCCTGCTCGGCGACCTCCTCAAGATCGCGGTCGTCGCGCTTGGCGTACCGGCGGTGTGGGGGCTGATTGACCGGCGGGGCTGAGTCCCGCCGGCTCGGGCGGCTGTCGGCGCTCGTCCTCGCCTTTGCCGCCAGCCTCGGCTGGGCAACTGTAACCGCGGCGGCGCAAGGTCCGCTTGCCGAAGGCGCCACCAATCTCGACCGTCTCAAGACGCTGGACCTGCCGGTAACGCCGGGCGAGGTCACCCTCTACCACTCGCCCGGTGCGGCGGCGGCGGCCGAGACCTATGCCGCGACGCTGACCCGGGCGGTCGCCTGGTTCCGGCAGCAGCTCGACTGGACCGACCCGGTGGTGATGGCGGTCCTCGACGCCGAAGACTACGCCAGCGTCACGCCGATTCCCTACCCCGTGCCCCATGCGGAGCGGTCGACCGGGCTGGTCATCATGCCCGACAGCATCGAGACCTTTCCGGGCTTCGACCGCTGGCCCTTCGATGCAGTGACGCTCAACGCCGACCTCACCGCCCATGAGATCGGCCATGTCATCGCCTGGCAGACCGGGATCTGGAGCAACAGCCACTGGGTCAACGAGCTGGTCGCCGACGTCTTCCTCGCCGGCTACATGCGCGCCCTCAAGCCCGACGACCTCGCGCTGCTCGCCGGCGTCCCCGCCGGCTTCGAGGATGCGGGCCGGGTCAGGAGCCTCGCCGAACTCGACCTCCGTTACGCCGACATCGGCCTGGACAACTACGCCTGGTTCCAGTTCAGGCTCGCCGCGCTCGCCGACCACCTGGTCGCCGGCGGCGATTTCCCGGCGCTGGTCGAAGGCCTTCGCGCCGCCTTCCCCAAGTCGGACTTCCTCACCACCGACGTCGAGCCGACGGTCGACGAGGTGTTCCGGCGGCTGGAGGCGCTGCGGCCCGGTGTGACGGCGTTGGGCGCCGACATGACCGGTCCGGTTTCGCTCGCCGAGGCCCCGTCCGTCGCCTGCGGTCCGGAACCCGAACCGGTCGCTGAGCAGGGCCTCATCGTCATCGAGAACCACGGCGATCAGCCGCTGAAGGTCAACGAGCGCCAGCTGGTGCGGAGCCTGATCGAGGTCGACCTCGTGTTCAACACCGACCTCGAGGGCGACGCGCTTGAAGCCGATCTCGACCGGCGCACCGACGAGGCGATGGCGGGCGACGACTATGCCAGCACCGTTCCGCCGGGCAGCCGGGTCCATTTCGTCGACGCCGTCGGCGCCCAGCTCCATCTGATCGGCGGCGACTGTCTGATCGTGGCGGCCGAACCCTCCCGCTACGACTGGAAGCCGTGAGCGACATCGCGAGAGACGCCTGGCTCAACGAGCGGGCCAGGCATCGCCGGAAGGGGCGGACCTTCCTGTCCGACGACGCCCTCCGCTGGGGCGAGTTGATCCTGCCGGCCCCGCGAGAGAATCCCGACAAGACAGAAGACGGCTTGCGGACCCTGGTGATCGCCAGCATGCCAATCGGCTATCCCGTCCTCAGGACCCTCACGGCCTACGAACGGCACTATCCGGAAAGGCTGAACCTTGTCGGCTTGCTCACCGACGATCCGCTCAACGACGACGCCCGGATCTCGGTCCGCAAGCGCATCTGGCATCTCTATGAGCCCGAGCAGCGCGCGGAGCTTGAATTCGCCACCGTCGAAGCGGGGCTGGAGGCCGGCCTTCCGGTCTTCACCGGCGACGTCAAGAACGACTGGTTCCGGGCGCGCCTGAACGACTGGCGGCCGGATGTGGTGATCTGCTGCGGCTACGGCCAGCTGATCGACCGGCCCTTCCTGGCCGTGCCGCCAATGGGCGTCTGCAATCTCCATCCGGCCGACCTGACGACGGGGCACGGCGCCGGTCCGGCGCCTTATGACGATGCCGCCGCGCGCCAGGCCGAAACCACGCGCTTCTCGGTGCATCGGATGACCGAGGAGATCGACGCCGGGCCGGTGATCGGCGTCTCGCCGCCAATCAACATCCGCACCGGGACCGGCGCCTTCCCGAACGATCCGGCGGTCTACTACACGAAGATGCTCGACGGCCTCGACCACCTCGCCTTCCACCTGGTCGAGACGCTGATCGCCACCGCCGCCGCAGGCAAACGCCAGCCGCTCGGCGCCGTCGACTTCGCGGCGATGTTTACGGCCGCGAAACAGGCCGAAATGATGCGGCCGATCAAGGGGAACACGCGGTTCAGGCTGGCGGAACCCGATCCGGCCCTGTTCCAGGACTGACGTGCGGACACGCGCCGTCGCGCAATTCCGCCGCTCGCCTACCCCGCGACCGCCACACCGATCGCGATCGGCTCGTCGGCAAGCTTGCCTTCCGAGACGAAGCCGGCCGGCGCGTCGGCCGCGTCGAAGCTCGTCGCCAGCGTCTCGCGCTTGACCGTGTCGAGATGCGCGGCGATCGCCCGGGCGGCGGCCTCGCCGGCCCGGACCTCGATGCGGATGCGGTCGGCGACGTTGAGGCCGGCGTCCTTGCGGGCGACCTGGACCAGCCGGATGAAGTCGCGCGCGACGCCCTCCTGCTCGAGCGCCGCGTCGACCTCGGTGTCGAGGACGACGACGCCGGCGGAGGCATCGAAGCTCGCCGCGTCGAGGCCTTCGGCCGCGTTGAAGCGGAGCTCGTATTCGTCCGCCTGGATCACCTCGCCCGCCACCTCGACCGCGCCGCCGCCGACAGGCCGCCAGTTGCCGGCCTTGGCCGCCGCCAGCACGTCCTTCATCGCCTTGCCGACCCGTTTGCCGACGATCCGCGAATTGACCGCCAGCACTTCCGATCCGAAGGCCGAGGGATCGTCGGCGAAGACGACCTCCTTGACGTTCGCCTCCTCGGCGATCACCGCGCGCAGCGGCTCGAGCGTCGCATGCTTCGGATGCGCCACGGTCAGCTTGCGGAGCGGCAGGCGGTTGCGGAGATTCTTCGCCGTGCGGATCGAGGCGGCTGCCGAACAGACCGCCCGGGCGAGGTCCATCCGCTCGACCAGCGCTTCGTCGACCGCGAAGGCCGAGGCGTCCGGCCAGTCCTGTAGGTGCACGCTCTCGCCGTCGCACAAGCGCGCGGTGGATGGTCTCGGTGAGATACGGCAGGAACGGCGCCATGGCGCGGGTCAGCGTCACCAGCACCGTATAGAGCGTGTCATAGGCCGCCTGCTTGTCGGCGGTCTTTTCCGACGACCAGAAGCGCTCTCGGCTGCGGCGGATGTACCAGTTGTTCAGCGCCTCGATGAACGGCGGGAGCGCGTCGCAGCCGCCGGCGAGGTCGAGCCTGTCCATCGCCGCCTCGACGTTGCGCACGAGTTCCGCCGTCTTGCCGAGGATGTAGCGGTCGAGGTCGGCCTCCGCCGTCGTCACCAGCTTGCCCCTGATGCCGTCGATATTGGCGTAGAGGGTGAAGAAGGAATAGGCGTTCCACACCGGCAGCAGCACCTGGCGCACGGCATCGCCGATCGCCCGCCCGTCGCGCGGCATGGCGAGGTCGCCGCCGGAGAGCAGCGGCGAGGAGATCATGTACCAGCGCAGCGCATCCGCCCCGTGGGTGTTGAACATCTCCACCGGGTCCGGATAGTTCTTCAGCCGCTTGGAGAGCTTCTGCTTGTTCTCGTCGAGCACGACGCCATGGCAGATGCAGGAGCGGAACGGCGCCCGGTCGAACAGCGCCGTCGCCATCACCATCAGCGTGTAGAACCAGCCGCGGGTCTGGCCGACATATTCGACGATGAAGTCGCCGGGGAAGTGACCCTCGAACCACTCCTTGTTCTCGAACGGGTAATGCACCTGCGCGAACGGCATCGAGCCCGACTCGAACCAGCAGTCGAGCACGTCCTCGACCCGGCGCATCGTCGACTTGCCGGTCGGGTCGTCCGGGTTGGGTCGCGTCAGCTCGTCGACATACGGCCGGTGCAGGTCGGTCGGCCGCACGCCGAAGTCGCGCTCGATCTCGTCGAGCGAGCCGTAGACGTCGATCCGCGGATATTCGGGGTTGTCCGATTTCCACGCCGGGATCGGCGCGCCCCAGAAGCGGTTGCGGCCGATATTCCAGTCGCGCGCATTGGCCAGCCAGTTGCCGAAGATGCCGTCCTTGACGTGTTCCGGCACCCAGGTGATGCCCTGGTTGAGCTCGACCATCCGGTCGCGGAAGGCGGTGACCTTGACGTACCAGGAGGGGATCGCCTTGTAGATCAGCGGCTGGTCGGTGCGCCAGCAATGCGGATAGTTGTGCTCGTAGGTCTCGTGGCGGACGACCGAGCCTTCCGCCTTGAGATCGCGGATGATGTCCTTGTTGGCGTCGAAGACGTTCATGCCCGCGTAGGGCGGCACCTGCGCCGTGAAATTGCCGGCGAAGTCGACCGGATCGACCACCGGGATGCCGGCCGCCTGCGCCACCGCCATGTCGTCCTCGCCGAAGGCCGGCGCGATATGGACGACGCCGGTGCCTTCGCCGAGCTCGATGAATTCGCCGCCGAGCACGACGAAGGAGCCTTCGGTATCGGCGAAGAACGGGAAGAGCGGCTGGTAGCCCCGGCCGATCAGCTCGGCGCCCTTGAGGCTGCCGACCTTGGTCCAGTCCTCCAGTTCCTTGGCGTAATGGTCGCGCGAGGAATCGGCGAGGATCCAGTGCTCGCCCTGGCGCTCCATCAGCGCATAGTCGGCCTCCGGATGCACCGCCAGCGCCAGGTTCGACGGCAGCGTCCACGGCGTCGTCGTCCAGGCGAGCAGCTTCGGCGCGATCGTCTCGCCGTCGCGCGGATGAAGTTGGAAGGTGACCGTCAGCGCCGGGTCCTGCCGCGAGCGGTAGGAGTTGTCGAGCCGGGTCTCGAAATGCGACAGCGGCGTCTGCGCCGCCCACGAATAGGGCACCACCCGGAAGCCCTCGTAGACCAGCCCCTTGTCCCAGAGCTGCTTGAACGCCCACATGGTCGATTCCATGTAGGTGAGGTCCATCGTCCGGTAGTCGTTCTCGAAGTCGACCCAGCGCGCCGCGCGGTTGACGTAGTATTCCCAGTCGCTGCGGAACTGCATCACCGACGAGCGGCAATGCTCGTTGAAGCGGGCGACGCCGTATTTGAGAATGTCGGTGCGGCCGGAAAGCTTCAGCTCCTTCTCCGAGTGGAGCTCCGCCGGCAGACCGTGGCAGTCCCAGCCGAAGCGCCGCTCGGCTTGGCGGCCGCGCATCGTCTGGTAGCGCGGCACCAGGTCCTTCACGAAGCTGGTGACGATATGACCGTAATGCGGAAGCCCGTTGGCGAAGGGCGGTCCATCATAGAAGACGAACTCGTCGGCGCCCTGCTCGCGGCGCTGGTCGATCGAGCGTTGGAAAACCGCGTTTTCCTCCCACCACTTGCCGACCTCTTCCTCGAGTTGCGGGAAGTTCGGGCTGGCCTCGGCGGGCGGATAGACGGTCGGCTTGGTCGCGTCGTTCATGGCACTTCGGAAAATGAGGAAATCGGCCGGATCGATACAGTCTTTGGCGAGGAAACGCCACCCCGCGGCGCGCGAGACCGGACGGACTGCCGCTCCGCGGTGGCCAGCGGGCCGGACGCCCCGTCTGCGCGATCCGAAGATGGGGATTTCCGCGCGTTTCGCAACAGGTTGCCATGCCTCTGCCATAATTGAGCTTGCACATAATAAGCTTCCTTATTATGTGTCTGTCCATGAACAAGCTTCCCGCCCGCCAAGAATCTAGGCCTGCTCGTCCATGACGTGTCGCGGCTGCTCCGGCGTCAGATCGATCAGCAGGCCCAGACCATCGGCCTGACCAGCGCCCAATGGCGCGTGCTGGCCTATCTCGCCCGCTGCGAAGGCTCGAACCAGGCCAGTCTCGCTGATTTCATGGACATGGAGCCGATCACCCTCAGTCGACAGCTCGATCGCATGGAAGCCGCCGGACTGACCGAACGCCGCCGCGATCCCAACGACCGCCGGGCGCATCGTCTCTATCTGACCGAGCAGGCCCGGCCGCTGATCGCCCGGTTCCGGGCCATCACCGCCGGCATCATGAGCGATGCGGTCGACGGGGTCACCGAGGAAGAGATCGAGAAGCTTTCCGATACCCTGCTCCGCATCCGCAACAATCTCACCGGCAAGACCGGTGACGCCGATCATCTTCTATCCACCATGCCCGCGAAGGCTGCCGTGTCATGAGTGCCGAACCCGCAAACACCAAAATCGTCGAAATGAAGTCGGCGAGCGGCGCCCCGCCCGAAGCCGCTGCGACCGCGAAGCCGAAGGAAGCCGAAGCGCCCCGTCGCAGTCGGCGCCGCTTCCTCGTCATGGGCGCCGTCCCCGCGATTCTTCTCGTCGTCGGCGCCTGGCTGTGGCTGACCAGCGGCGGCACCGCATCGACCGACAATGCCTATGTCCAGCAGGACCGCGTGACGATCACCTCGGATGTCTCCGGGCGGATCGTCGAGGCGGCGGTGCGGGAAAATGATCGGGTCACCACCGGCGATCTCCTGTTCCGCATCGACCCGCAACCCTATCGCATCGCCCTCGATGGCGCCGAAGCGGCGCTGGCCAGTGCCCGCCTCCAGGTCCAGCAGCTTCGAGCCGCCTACGAACAGGCGGTGGCCGAGCAACAGACCGCCGCCGACGACGTCGTTTTCGAGCAGAAGAAATTCGACCGTCAGCAGGGCCTGCTCAAGAAGGGCGTCAGCTCGCAAGCCAATTTCGACACGGCCGAAAACGACCTGCATGTCGCCCAGCAGGCCCTCAGCCAGGCCAAGCAGCACACCCAGGCGGCCCTGTCGGCGCTCGGCGGCGATCCCTCGATCAAGACCGACGACCACCCGATGGTGCTCGCCGCCCTCGCGCGGCGCGAGCAGGCGGCCCTGGACCTTGCGAATACCGAGGTCAAGGCGCCGTCCGACGGCGTTGTCGCCCAGTCGGAACGGCTCCAGGTCGGTCAGTATGTCACTGCGGCGACGCCCGTCCTCGCCGTCGTCGAGACCGGCAACAGCTGGGTCGAGGCCAACTTCAAGGAGACCGACCTCACCAATATGGCCGTCGGCGACAAGGCGACGATCGACCTCGACGCCTATCCGGCCAAGAGCTTCGCCGGCGAGGTCGCCAGCATCGGCGCCGGCACCGGCGCCGAATTCTCTGTCCTGCCGGCGCAGAACGCGACCGGCAATTGGGTCAAGGTCGTGCAGCGCGTGCCGGTCCGGATCCGCTTCACCGACCCGGTCGGCCAGGTGCCGCTCCGCATGGGCCTCAGCGCTTCCGTCGCGGTCGATCTCCAGAGCGGCTCCCGGCGCCGCCGCCGCGGCCGAGTAATCCAGGGGCGTTCCGGCCATGAGGAGAGCCGCGTCATGAGCGCCGGGACGCTTTCGGCGCCGGCCATCGAGACCAGGCATCGCGGCCTGATCACCGTCGCCATCATGGCGGCGATGATCATGCAGATTCTCGACATGACCATCGCCAACGTCGCGCTGCCGCACATGCAGACGAGCCTTGGCGCCTCCCAGGATACCATCACCTGGGTGCTGACCTCCTATATCGTCGCCGCCGCCATCGCCACGCCGATCACCGGCTGGCTCGCCGACAATTTCGGCCGAAAGCGCCTGTTCCTCGTCTGCGTCGTCGGCTTCGTTGCCTCCTCGGCGCTCTGCGGCACCGCCTTTAGTCTTGGCGAGATGGTTGTCTTCCGCCTCATGCAGGGCGCCTTCGGCGCGGCGCTGGCGCCGCTGTCGCAGGCGGTCCTCATGGACATCAATCCGCGCGAACGTCAGGGCCAGGCGATGGCGCTGTGGGGCGCCGGCATCATGATCGCGCCGATCGTCGGCCCGACCATCGGCGCCTACCTGACCGACCATTTCAACTGGCGCTGGGTCTTCTACATCAACGTGCCCGTAGGCATCCTCGCCTTTCTCGGCATCCTCGTCTTCATGCCGGAAACCGTGAAGCGCATCCGGCGCTTCGATTTCTTCGGCTTCGCCATGCTGTCGATCGCCGTCGGCGCGATGCAGTTCATGCTCGACCGCGGCCAGCAGCTCGACTGGTTCGCCTCGCCGGAGGTGCTGATCGAGACCGGGCTGTCGATCGCCGCCCTGTGGGTCTTCATCGTCCATACCGCGACCGCCCGCGAACCGTTTCTCGAGCCGGTCCTCTTCCGCGATCGCAACTTCGCGGCATCCCTCGCCTTCATCTTCGTCATCGGCATCATCCTGCTCGCCACCATGGCGCTGCTGCCGCCGATGCTTCAGAACCTCTTCGGTTATCCGGTCGTTACCGTCGGGCTCGTGCTCGCACCGCGCGGCATCGGCACGATGATCTCGATGCTGGTCGTCGGCCGCCTCGTCCGCATCGTCGATCCCCGGCTTCTCGTCTTCGCCGGGCTGATGCTCGCCGCGACGTCGCTGTGGATGATGATGGGCTTCTCCCTCGACATGGACGAGTGGCCGCTGATCACCTCCGGCGTCATCCAGGGCTTCGGCCTTGGCCTCGTCTTCATTCCTCTGTCGACCGTCGCCTTCGCCACGCTGGACCCGCGCTATCGCACCGAGGCGACCAGCCTGTTCAACCTGATGCGCAATCTCGGTTCGAGCATCGGCATATCGATCGTCGCGACGGCGCTCGCCGCCAATGCCCAGATCGGCCATGCCTCGCTGGTCCGGTGGCTGAATCCGTTCAATCCGAATCTCACCGCGGCGGGCATCGATCCGCAAAGCTTCGCGACGCCGGCCGGCGTGCAGATGGCGGCGATCCTGAATGGCGAGGTCACCCGCCAGGCGCTGATGATCGCCTATGTCGACGACTTCAAGCTGATGCTGATCATCACGCTTTGCGCCGCGCCGTTGCTGCTGCTGTTGCGCCACAAGCCGATGGCGCGCGCGCCGGGCCCCCCGGCCGCGGCGATGGCGGAATAGCTCAGCTCGCCGCTGCGACGATCGGCGGTTCGTTGCCGAAGATATGGACGCGGTTGCGCCCGCGCGCCTTGGCTTCGTAGCAGGCCAGGTCGGCATCCTTGAGGACTTCGAACGATGTCGCGTGCCGTGGGATCTCCCGCACGCCAACGCTGGCGCCGACCCGGAAGGAGCGACCCTCCCACTCGAATTCCGCGTCGTTGATCGACCGGATCATCTTGTCTGCGATGACCGCCGCTTGTTCCGCCGGGCAGTCGCGGAGCAGAAGGCCGAATTCGTCGCCGCCGAGCCGCGCCGTCACGTCGTGGCCCCGGACGCCGGCCCTGATGGTGGCGCCGATGTCCTGGAGCAGGGCGTCGCCGGCGGCGTGGCCGGCCTCGTCATTGACCGGCTTGAACGCGTCGAGATCGATGAAGCAGACGCAGTGGGTGCGGCCTTCCTCCGAGACTTCCCGGCACGCCTCGGCAAGATCGGTCTCGAACGAGACGCGATTGCGCAGCTTGGTCAGGCTGTCGTGGGCGGCGGAATGGGCGATCTGGCGCTGCAGCTTCCGTTCCCGGGTCGTGTCCTGGAACACCACCACCGTACCGATGACGTCGGCGTCCTCGGTCTTGACCGGGGCGACCGTGTCGCGGATGTCGATCCGGGCGCCGGTCCTGTCGACCAGCTGGATGCCCTCGGTGGCCGACACCGGCGTGAGGGTCCGCAGGCATTCGCCGACGGGACCGGGCAGGGGCTCACCGGACATTTCGTCGACGATCCGGAAGACGGTCTCGACCGGCCGGCCGATGGCTTCGGTCGCATCCCAGCCGGTCAGGCAAGCGGCGGTCGGGTTCATGAAGGTGATCCTCTGGGCGCGGTCGGTGCAGATCACCGCGTCGCCGATCGACTCCAGCGTCACCCTGAGCCGTTCCTTCTCCTCCGACAGGGCCTCGTTCAGCGCGGTCTCCTGGGTGACGTCCCAGTTGGCGCCGACCGCGCCGGTGACGGCCCCGCTCTCGTCGCGCAGGAATTCGCGCGACGAGCGGATGTGGCGGATCGACCCGTCCGGCGCGACGATCCGGTAGCCCCGGTTCAGGACCGCTTCACCCGCCAGAATCTCCGCATGGTCGGCGCGGAAGGTGTCGCGTTCGTCGGGATGGATGATGGTCTCGAGGTCGGCCGGGCGGAAGCGCGCGGGATCGGTGCCGTGCACCAGGTGGTTGCCCTCGTCCCACCACACGTCGCCGGTCCCCGGGTCGATCTCCCAGAGCCCGACCTTGCCGGCCTTCGCCGCGCGGCTCATCCGGTCGGACAGCACGCGCATTCTTTCTTCGCTGGCTTTCTGCGCGGTGATGTCGGTATGCGTGCCGATCAGGCGCAGCGGCCGCCCGTCCTCGCCACGGCCGATGACCTTGCCGCGGTCGAGGATCCACACCCAGTGGCCGTCCTTGTGCCGCATCCGGAATTCGTTTTCGATGGCATCGACGGCGCCGGCCAGATGCTTCTTGTCGGCCTCGACGACGCGCTGGCGATCGTCGGGATGGATATAGTCGAGCCACAGCGAGGGGTCGTCGCCGAATTCGTCGTCCTTGTAGCCGATCAGCGCTTTCCACATCGGCGAGTAATAGGTTTCGTTGGTCGTCAGATCGACGTCCCAGACGCCCTGCCGGGCGCCCTCCATCGCGAAGCTCCACCGGCTCTCGCTGGCGACCAGCGCCGCTTCGGTTTCCTTCAGCCGTGTGATGTCGGTATGCGTACCGATCATCCGCAACGGCTGCCCGTCGGCGTCGCGTTCGATCACCTTGGCGCGGTCGAGCATCCACACCCAGGAGCCGTTGCGATGCCGCATGCGCATTTCGACCTCGACGAAGGCGGTGGCGCCGGCGATGTGCTGCCGATCGGCCTCCAGCACAAGCGGCAGGTCGTCGGGATGGACCAGGGTCTTCCAGGCTTCGGAGTCGCCACCGAACGATGCCGGCTCGTATCCAAGCATCCGCCAGAATGTGGGCGAAATGTATTTCTTGCCGGTCCTGGCGTCGTAGTCCCACACGCCCTGCTGTCCGCCGTCGAGCGCAAATTTCCAGCGCTGCTCGCTCGCGGCCAGCTTGGCGTCGGCCTCCTTGCGCGCGGTGATATCCTCGATCTGCGAGACGAAATAGAGCGGTCTGTGGGTCTGCTGGTCGCGGATGATGGCCACCACCAGCAGCGCCCAGACGATCGAGCCGTCCTTGCAGATATAGCGCTTCTCCATCCGGTAGGAATCGATCTCGCCAGCGATGCAGCGGCGGACGAGGTCGACATCGGCCTCGAGATCGTCGGGATGGGTCAGGTCCTGGAAGGTCAGCGCCATAAGCTCTTCCGGGCTGTAGCCCAGCAGATCGCAGGTCGCGGGATTGACGCGAATCCATGTGCCGTCAAGTCCGACAAGGGAGACGCCGATCGCCGAATTCTCCATGGCGCTGCGGAAGCGTTCCTCGCTTTCCGCGATCTGCGCCCGGTCGCTTCTGAGCCGGGTGACCAGCAGGCTGATGGCGAAGGGCAGGACAATGGAGAGGGCGGCGAAGACGTGGAAGAAGGTTTGCGTGAACGCGATTTCGGCGGAGATCCCGAGGGCATCGCCCGCCAATCCGGCCGCGATGGCGGCCAGCAGCCCGAGCGCCGAGACGGCGGCGGTCGCAAAGGGATTGAGAACCATGGCAGCGGCCGCGAGCACGAGCGCGACCGCCACAAAGGGATAGGGCAGCAGCGCCACCGCGCCGTAGGCGATCACCACCGCCGCGACGGCAGCACCGCCAAACACCTGCGTGTTTCGCCCGGCAAAGGCGTCGCGCATCATCGCCGGCGTCGCCGAAAGGATCAGCGGCAGGACGGCGATCGCCCCTATCGCTGAAGCGCTCCACCAAGAAGCCGTCACGGTCCCGAAGGTGCCGCCTTGAACGGCAGTGACCGCAGAGGCACCGATCGCCGCGCCGAGCATGGGCGCCAGCAGCGCGGCCACCGCCAGCACCTTGAAATAGGCGCCGAGATCGTTGTCGAAGCGAAAGTCCGGGCCGTACCAGACCCGGATGACGGATGCGGCCACCAGGATCTCGAGTGCGTTCGCGGCCATCAGCGCCGCGCCGGTCGGCACACCGTCGCCGACCGCGACATAGGCAATGAAGCCGGCCAGGAAAATCGCGGGAAGCGTGAACAGCCAGTCGCGGCGGTTCTGGCGCATCAGGAATGTCAGGGCGAGCGCATTGGCGATCCAGATTCCGGCGACGTCGCCGGGCAGCCGAAGCAGAGTCGTCCCGACCAGTACCGCCGCAAAATAGACCGCCCCGGCAAGGAATGCCGGCGCCACGGCCTTCAACGGGAAAGCGTCAGCATCGAGAATGCGGTGATTGGCCTGCAGCATCATTAAACGCTCTTAGCCCTTCAGCTGACTCTACCCTTGGCAGACAAAGCTAAAAAACAAGCGTCCTCAGATGGTTAACGTTTTGTTCCCTTGGCCCGGGGATTCCCTGGCGGCCGGAGCCCGGCCCTAGCGCTCGAGGCCGGCGAAGTTGCCGTGGGCAACCACCAGCCATTTGCCGCCTTGCTTGCGGAATACGGTCATCCGCGGCGCATAGGATTCGACCACGGAGCCGTCGAGGGTCTCGTTGACGTTGATCACGTAGGTCGTGACCATGCTGTCGCCGGTGGCGGTGACGACCAGTTTCTGGATATCCGGCATCTCGGCGATGATTGGCAAATCGCTGTCCGGATAGGACTTGGCGTCATAGCGAGAGCCGTTGGCGCGCAGGATCTGGAATTCCGGTGCCAGCGTCGCGGCAACCTTGGCGGGCTCCCCGCTGATCACCGCGCCGATGAAGGACTGGATCGCCGCGGTTGCTTCGGCCTGAAGATCCACCGGTTCGCTCTGCGCGTCGGCCGGCACGACCGATGAAAGAAAGGCGCCACCGGCGCCGTAGAGCATTACCGCGAACAGGACGAACAACGCGCGTTTGATGACGTCGGCCATTGCTTCTCGATCTCCTCAGCCCGGGCGCGAAGAGACCACACGGCGGTTAAGGCCGGGTATATGGGACAGGCGACGACGCTCGGCCGGGGCTGCGCGGGCTCAACTTTCCTGCGGCAGCGGCACCGGATGCTTCTCCGGCGCCGGTTGGGGCGCCATCACCGCGTCCTTGCGGGAGATGAAGGTGTAGAACATCGGCACCACGAACAGCGTGAACATCGTGCCGACGAGAATGCCGGTGAAGATCACCAGGCCCATCGAATAGCGCGCCGCCGCGCCCGCGCCCTGGGCGATGATCAGCGGCACGACGCCGAGCGCCATCGCCGCCGTCGTCATCAGGATCGGGCGCAGCCGCACCTTGGCCGAGGCGATAATCGCCTCCCGCCGCGCCAGCCCGTGCTCGGCGCGCTGCTGGTTGGCGAATTGCACCAGCAGGATGCCGTGCTTGGTGATCAGGCCGATCAGGGTGATCAGCCCGACCTGGGTATAGATGTTGAGCGTGCCGAGACCGAGATTCAGCGGCACGATGGCTCCGAAGATCGACAGCGGCACCGACATCATGATGATCAGCGGATCGCGGAAGCTTTCGAACTGGGCCGCCAGCACCAGATAGATGACGATGATCGCCAGCGCGAAGGCGATGAGAATGGTATTGCCCTCGGTCTTCTCGAGACGGGACTGGCCGGAATAGTCGATGAAGAATCCCGCCGGCAGCAGCGGCCGGGCGATATCCTCGATCGTCTTCAGGCCGTCACCCGTCGTCACCCCCGGCAGCGGCAGCGCCGAGATCGTCGCCGAATTGAGCTGGTTGAACTGTTCGATCGCGGCCGGCGAGGCGTTGGTCGAGAGCTTGATCACCGCCGACAGCGGCACCATCTCGCCCGTGGCGCTGCGCACGTAGAACTGGCCGAGCATCTGGGGATTGTTCCGATACTCCTGGTCCACCTGCATGATCACGTCATAGCTGTTCGAATCGCGATCGAACTGGGCGATCGAACCGCCACCGACCAGGAGGCCAAGGGTCGTCGCGATATCGCGTATCGACAGGTTCAGCGCCGCCGCGCGATCCCGGTCGATGGTCACCGTTATCTGCGGGGCGTCATAGGCCAGCGAGTTCTGGACGACGATGAAACGCCCGGACGCCTGCGCCTCCCTCTTGATCTGCTCGGCGACCTCGTAGACCTGGCTCGGATCGCCGGTCGACTGGATCACCATCGAGATCGGCAGGCCGCCGCCGGCGCCCGGCAGCGACGGTGGCGCGAAAACGAAGGCCTGAACGCCGGCCACCTTCGAAATCCGCGCCTGGATGTCGGCCTGCAAGCTGCTTCTGGGAGCGGTTCCGTTCGGACCAGTCCTTGAACGCCCAGAGGGCGATGCCGGAATTGGTCGCGCCGCCGAAGCCGACGATCTGGAAATTCTGGTCGACCTCGGGAATGTCCTGGGTCAGTTCGCGGATCTGGTTTGCATAAAGGGCGGTGTATTTGCTGGTCGCATAACGTGGCGCATTGATCAGCGAGAACAGCACGCCCTGGTCCTCTTCCGGCGCCAGCTCGCTCGACGTCTTGACGAACATGAACACCGTCACCGCCATCAGCGCGACGACGATCATCAGCGTCACCGGACGATATTTCAGCGATCCCGAGACCAGCCGTTCGTATCGCCCGGCGATCCGATCGAAGGTGCGGTCGACGAAACCGGCGAAGCGGCCGGGCTCGCCGCCCTTGAGCAGCCGCGCGCTCATCATCGGCGTGATGGTCAATGCGACGAGGCCCGAGATCACGACGGCGCCGGCGAGCGTCAGCGCGAATTCACGGAACAGCGCGCCGGTCAGTCCGGCGGTGAAGGCCAGCGGTGCAAAGACCGCCGCGAGCGTGATCGTCATGGCGACGACCGCCGAGGAAATCTCCCCCATGCCGGTCAGCGCGGCCTGCATCGGTGTCAGGCCCTCTTCGATATGGCGATGGATGTTTTCCACGACCACGATCGCGTCGTCGACCACCAGGCCGATCGCCAGCACCATCGCCAGCAGCGACAGGAGGTTGATCGAATAGCCCATCATCAGAAGCAGGAAGCAGACGCCGATCAGCGACAACGGGATTGTCACGATCGGCATGACGACGGAGCGAAACGAACCGAGGAAGAGCAGGATGACGACGACGACGATCGCGACCGCCTCGGCGATCGTCTTGAACACTTCATCGATCGAGGCGCTGATCGTCTCCGTCGAATCGTAGACCAGCTTGATCGTCATGCCGTCGGGCAGGCTTGCCTGGATCGACGGCAGCTCGGCGACGACCGCGGCGGAGGTGTCGAGCGGATTCGCGGACGGCGTCGGAAAGATGCCGATGAAGGTGCCAGGCTTGCCGTTGAAGCTGACCACGGTGTCGGTGCTCTCGGCGCCGAGTTCGACCCTTGCCACCTCGCCGAGCCGGACGACATTGCCGTTCTCCGACTTCAGCGGCAGGGCCGCGAAACCCTCGGCCGTCTGCAGCGTCGACTTCATGTCGATCGCGTAGGCGACGTATTCGTTCTCGGTCTTGCCGGGCGCGGCGAGAAAATTCGACGCATTGATCGCGTTCAGCACCTCGGCCGCGGTGACGCCCCGCGCGGCGAGCCGGATCGGGTCGATCCACACCCGCATCGAATAGTCTGCGGCGCCGAGGACCTGGGTCTCGGCGACGCCCTTCACCGTCGACAGTCGCGGCCGGATGACGCGCTTGATGTATTCGGTGAGCTGCTCCGCCGTCATGTTCGGGTTCTGCATCGCCAGATACATCAGCGCGAAGGTCCGGCCGGTACCCTTGACGATCACCGGGTCCTTGGCGTCGCTGGGCAACTGGCCCCGCACGCCCTGCACCTTCGCCATCACCTCGGTCAGCGCGACATCCGGATTGGAGCCGAGCCGCATCTGGACGGTCACCGTGCTGGAAGAGGGACGGCTCGACGAGGTGACGTAGTCGATGTTTTCCGTCGTCGCGACAGCGGCGGCGATCGGTGCGGTGATGAATCCCTGGATGAGGTCGGCGCTGGCGCCCGCATAGACCGTGGAGATCGTGATCACCGTCTCCTCGACCTCCGGATACTGGCGCACCGAGAGATTGAAGATGCCCTGGAATCCGAGCAGCAGGATCATCAGCCCGAGGACGGTGGACAGGACAGGCCGGCGAATGAAGAGGGCGGAGATATTCATTCGGCGCCGCCCTTGGCCTCGTCGCCGGACGGAGCGGGCAGCGGGATCGAGCGTGGGCGTGACGGTGTTGTCGACAGTGACCGGCGACCCGCTGAACAGCCGGTTCTGTCCCGCGGTCACCACCTCGTCGCCGGGCGCGAGCCCCTCGATGATCTCGACCCTGCCCTGGGTGCGCCGGCCAGCCTTGACGAAGACCTGGTAGGCGGCGAGCGACGGCGGCGCATCCGGCTTGGGGGCCTCCGCGGCCACCGCCTCGGAATCGGCCTCGCCGGCCGGTTTGGGGCCCTCGGGCGCCTTGGCCGGCCGCACGACGAAGACGAAGTCGCCATAGAGGCTGCTGACCAGGGCGGTTTGCGGAATGGCGAGGATGTTGTCCTCCTTCGGCAGTTCGACCCGCACCTGGAGGAACTGGCCGGGGTTCACGCGCCCTTCCGGATTGGTCATCTCGGCGCGGACCGAGACCAGCCGGCTGACCGGATCGACCTTGGGATCGATGCCGGTGATCTTGCCCCGGAACGGCATGTCGTTCGCATTGTCTCCGAAGGCGACGGGCTGGCCGATCTTGAGAAGGTCGAACTGCTGCTCGGGAACGGTGAAGTCGACCCGCATGGTCTGCAGATCCTGCAGGGTCGCGATCGTGGTCCCGGGCGAAATGTATTGCCCCTCGTCGATCTTCGGGATGCCCATCGTGCCGGAGAAGGGTGCGCTCACCTGCTTCTGGTCGAGCAAAGCCTGCGCCCTGGCGGCCTGCGCGGCGGATGCCGTCGCAGCCGCCCGCGCCGAATCGACCGTGACGTCGGTATTGACCCCGCGCTTCTGCAATTCGAGCGCGCGGTCGAGCGACTGTTGGTCGAGGGCGGCCTGGGCCTGCGCCGCCGCCAGGTCGGCCCGCTGCACGCCAGCTTCGAGCTGGAGGAGGAGCTTGCCCTTCGCGACGTGCTCGTTGGCCGAGAAGCCGATCGTCTCGACGATGCCGGTCGTCTCGACCGTCAGGTCGACGCCCTGCGACGCCGCGACCGTGCCGATCGCGTCGATGCCCGGCGTCCAGCTGATCGGCTCGACCGTCATGGTCGAAACCGTCACCGCCGGCGGCTTCATGCTGGCGAAGAACTGGGTGATCGCCTTGTCGCGGAAAAGGTTGAAGCCGACGATGCCGCCGACGACGATCACGAGCAGAATGAAGGCGATGACGAAGCGCTTGATCAAGAGACGGTCCCCTGCATGCCCTGCGGCTTCTGGCGACCGGACTCTCCGACGCCCCGATGAGTCTATCGAGCAATACTTTCCGACTGTTTACTGTACCGTCTGGACGGTAATGTCAATTGGCTCTATACCGGTGCCGAAGCGGAGGACGTCATGGCAGGCCAAAGACCGAGTTCCCGAAAGAAGATTCTCGCCGCGGCGGCCGATCTCGCCCGCCAGTCCGGCCCGGTCCGCTTTTCGCTCGACGCGGTCGCGAGCCACGCCGGCGTGTCGAAAGGCGGACTTCTCTACAACTTCCCCAGCAAGGCGAAACTGATGCAGGGGCTGGTCGAGGACTATCTCGAGGAGTTCGAGCGCGCCCTCGATGCCGCGACCGAGCCCGGCAAGAAGGAGAGCCTGCTCGCCGCCTATGTCCGGCTCTCGAGCAAGGACTGCGAAACGAGCCAGCCCGCGGCGTCGTGGATCTTCGCGGCGATGGCCGAGGACCCGGGCTTCCTCGAACCGATCGACGCCTTCCGCAGGCGGCTGCTCGAGCGGCTGCGCGCCGAGGCGACGGATCCGACCGCCATGCTGGTCACCTTCCTTGCGGTGGAGGGACTGCGGAGCATGAAGCTCTTCGGCTCGAACATCCTGACCAGGCAGGAACGCAGCGCTGTCACCGCGGCCCTTCTGACCGCCGCCGGACCGTCGGCCTGACCGGGGCGGACGCGCCTATTCTTCCGGTTCGGTGGTGAACAGCAGCGGATAGCCGGCGCTGCGCCCGGCGTCGGTCGCCTCCGTCGCCTTGGTCTCGGCGATGTCGGCCGCATAGACCGCAACGACACAGACACCCTTCATGTGGGCGGTGATCATCACCTTCGCGGCCTGGTCCTCGCTCATCCCGAACACCGCCTTCAGCACCATCACCACGAATTCGCGCGGCGTGTAGTCGTCGTTGACCAGAATCACCTTGTGCAGCCGCGGCCGCTCGGTCTTCGGCCGGGTCTTGGTGGTGGTCTTGATGTCGATGTCAGGCATCGCCCGATCTCCCCGGTGCTTCGCCAGTAGATAAGCGTATCCCGCGCCGCATCAAGCCGGTGAACGGTCGATGAACGATGGGTTCAGCTTGGGTTCCCGACACGCCCCGTAAAACCCGAACCGTGATCGGAACGCGGCACCCCCCGCACAACCCAAGGAGACGGAACATGACCCGCACATTCCTCATCGGCACGGCAATCGCCACGGCCCTCGCCTTCACCTCGGTTCCGGCCAGCGCCGGCGGCATCAAGATCCAGCAGTGGGGCTGGGCCAACAGCGCCGGCGGCAATCAGGTCGGCCACAAGAACAAGATCGGCGTCTACCAGAACGGCTCCTGGAACACCGGCATCGCCTCCCAATACGGCAACAAGAACGTCGCGGCGATCGGCCAGGACGGCTTCAACAATTACGCCGACACCTGGCAGAAGGGCAACCACAACGCCGCCGGCGTCGGCCAGTTCGGTTCGAACCACAACGCCATCATCACCCAGGACGGCAACGGCAACATCGCCGCCGGCGTCCAGGTCGGCAACGGCTGCGACGCGAACGTCGTCCAGGGTGGCCATGGCAACGTCGCCGCCTTCGTCCAGACCTGCAACTGATCCGGACCGCGCATTGATGCGGTTCGATCGGCCGGGAAGCGTCGCCCCCCCGAGGCGCTTCCCGGCTCCACCCCAAGGACACCAGAGGAGAAGACGAGATGTTCTATAATCCCAGGCGCGTTGCCGCCCGTGTTTCGGTACTCATCCTCAGCGTCGGCGCCATCGGCGCGGCGCTCGGCGCCGCCAGCCCCGCCGCGACCGTCGACCCTGCCGACCCCGGTACCCACGCTCCGGTGCGCTGCGTCATCAATGCCGGCACGAGCGGCGGCATGATCGCGCTCGAAGGTGTCGTCGCGGCCGATGTGGCAGCGTCCGGCTCCTACGCCTTCAAGGTCAAGAACGCCGGTGCCGGCGGCAGCGCCAATATCAGCCAGGGCGGCGACTTCGCGATTGGCGCCGGCGAACAGGCGACGCTCGGCCAGGTAATGCTCGGCAGCAACGGCGCCGTCTACGACGCCCGCCTCACCGTCACCGTCGACGGCGAGACGATCGAATGCGCCGAGCGGGTCGGTGGAGCGATCTGAAGATCGCCACCGCCCCGGCAAACCGCCCGGAACCGGGCCCCGCCGATTAACGACGAATGAATGGCGGGTTCCGATCGGGTTCAGGCCACCACCGCCATAGTGCGCAAATCGGCTGGGCAGACCCGGCGACCACGAAGCCAAGCAGGAGACGACCGATGACCAAGATGACCAAGACCCTGATTGCCAGTGTCGTCGCCGTGATGATCGGCGCGGCTCCCCTCGCCACCCCCGCCGCGGCCGGCGGCTCGCTGTCGATCACTTACGCCCCGCGGGACGCCAAGCACGCCCAGGCGCTTGAGACCGGCCTGCTGATCTACGGCGCCGTCAACCAGATCAAGAACGGCGGCATCAAGCAGAAGGGCAAGAACAACATGGCCGGCCTCGGCCAGAACGGCTCGGGCAACTTCGGCGTCGTCCACCAGGAGGGCAACGGCCACCACGGCACCCTGCAGCAGAACGGCAACGGCAATGCCTACGGCCTGTTCCAGTTCGGCAAGCACACCAACGCCGACGTCGTCCAGAACGGCAACGGCAAGGTCGGCACCACCTTCCAGTTCGGCTGGTAGCCGGACACCGGTTTCGCCGCGCTCCAATCGCGGCGCGAGGAATCACCCCGGAGGCTTCCCGCCCCCCTCAGTCTTCAGGGTGTGCCAGGGTGGCGCGGTCGGAAACGGCCGCGCCACTCTTTATTTTGGCGGCGGATGCCGACGGCCCGCGCGGTCTGCCCGGCCGGCTGAGCTTGACTCACTATCGGAAACATCGTCTTTCGAGGCCTATCGATCCAAGTCGCATGAAGCTTGGACGTGCTGGGAGGAAGACGAATGCGCAGGTTGCTTTTCGCCCTTTTCGCGGCTGGGCTGGCGACGCCGGTCGTTGCCGCCGATACGATTGTCGCAGTCACCGCGATCGTCGAGCATCCGGCTCTCGACGCGGCGCGCGACGGGATCAAGGAAGGCCTCGCCAAGGCCGGCTTTGTCGACGGCGACACCATCAAGTTCGTCTACGAGTCGGCGCAGGGCCAGCCGGCCACCGCCGCGCAGATCGCGCGCCAGTTCGTCGGCGATGCCGCGACGGTCATCGTTCCGATATCGACGCCGTCGGCCCAGGCGGCCGTCGCCGCGACCCGCGATATCCCGATCGTTTTCACCGCTGTCACCGATCCGCTCGGCGCCCAGCTGGTTGCCTCGCTCGACAAGCCGGGCGGCAACGTCACCGGCGTGTCGGACCTGTCGCCGCTTCAGGACCACATCGACCTGATCAAGGAGATCACGCCGGACGTCAAGAATCTCGGCGTCATCTACAATCCCGGCGAACCGAACTCGGTCTCGCTGATCGCCCTCCTCAAGCAACTCGCCGGCCCGTCCGGCCTGACGATCGTCGAATCGCCGGCAACCAAGTCGGCCGACGCGCAGCAGGCGGCGCGGGCGCTCGTCGACAGGGTCGATGCGATCTACGTCCCGACCGACAACACGATTGTTTCCGCCCTCGAGGGGGTCGTCGCCGTCGCCGAGGAGAACAAGATTCCGCTCTATGCCGGCGACACCGACAGCGTCGGTCGCGGCGCCATCGCCTCGGTCGGGTTCAACTACCACGACGTCGGCCTGCAGACCGCCGAACTGGTGGTGCGGGTACTGAAGGGCGAGAAGCCGGGCGACATCCCCGTCGAGTATGCGTCAGGGACCGACCTCTTCGTCAATCCGGGAGCCGCCGAAAAGATGGGCGTCACCATCCCGCAGGCCGTCATCGACCGCGCCAATACAGTCGTCAAGTAAGGCCGCCTGAACCGGTGCGTCGGCCGACACCGCCGCGCGGGGTGCGACCGGCAGTGAAGCCGACCCGGCCCGGCCCGCGCCGTATGGTCGGGATGTTCGGGGCCGTTGGCCGCACATGGCGGAGGCGTCATCGGGTCATGTCGTTCGCAACCGGCCGCCGGGGGACATCGTGAGCGCAGTCGCCTTCTTCGGAGCGGTCGAGATCGGCCTCGTCTACGCTTTCGTCGGCCTCGGCGTCTTCCTTTCCTTCCGGATCCTCGACTTCCCCGATCTGACCGTCGACGGCTCCTTCCCGCTCGGCGCCGCGGTGTGTGCGGTGATGATCCTCGCCGGTGTCGACCCGTGGCTTGCGACCGCGGCGGCGGTCGTCGCCGGCGCCTGCGCCGGCCTCGTCACGGCATTTCTCAACGTTCGCTTCCATATCCTCCATCTGCTTGCCTCGATCCTGACCATGATCGCGCTGTTCTCGATCAACCTGCGCATCATGGGTCGGCCGAATGTCGCGATCCTGACTTCCGATACGGTGCTGACGCCCTTCTATTCCGCCGGATTGGCCGACTTTCTGGTCCGGCCGCTCTTCCTTGGCATCCTCGTCGTCGCCGCCGTCGCGCTGCTGGCGTGGTTTCTGGCGACCGACTTCGGCCTGGCGATGCGGGCGACGGGCGCCAATCAGCGCATGGCGCGCGCGCAGGGAATCTCGACCGACCGCTACATCTATGTCGGCATGGCGATCTCCAACGGTCTTGTCGGATTCGCCGGCGCCATGTTCGCGCAGACCAACGGCTTCGCCGACGTCACCTCCGGCGTCGGCACCATCGTCGTCGGGCTTGCGGCGGTGATTATCGGCGAGACCATCCTGCCCTTCCGCGTTATGTGGCTGATGCTGGCCGGCTGCGTCGCCGGCTCGATCATCTATCGCGTCGCGATCCAGTTCGCCCTGACCTCGGACGCCATCGGCCTGCGGCCGTCCGACCTCAATCTCGCCACCGCGGTTCTCGTCGCCCTCGCCCTGATCCTGCCGCGCCTGCGCAAGGGTCGAGCCGCGACATGATCCGCGCCGAAAACCTCTCCGTCACCTTCGGCAAGGGAACGCCGCTCGAAAAGCGCGCCCTCGACGGCATCGACATCGCGATAGCGGCCGGCGAATTCGTCAGCCTGATCGGATCGAACGGCGCCGGCAAGTCGACGCTGTTGTCGGCGATTGCCGGTGACCTGACGCCGAGCGCCGGGCGGATATTCATCGACGAGATCGACGTCACCCGACAATCCACCGCACAACGCTCTGCCCGCGTCGCCCGCGTCTTCCAGGACCCGCTGGCCGGAAGCTGCGGCCAGTTGACGATCGAGGAGAATCTCGCCCTCGCCGCCGCGCGGGGCGGCGCCCGCGGCATCGGCCGGGCGCTGACCCACGCGCGGCGCGCGACCTTCGCGGAGCGGGTCGCCGCCCTTGGGCTCGGTCTCGAAGGTCGGCTGCATGATCGCATGGAGCTGCTCTCCGGCGGCCAGAGGCAGGCACTTGCCCTGGTGATGGCGACGCTGGCGAAATCGAGCGTGCTGCTGCTCGACGAGCATACCGCCGCGCTCGATCCCGGCATGGCCGAATTCGTCATCGGTCTGACCCGCGACATCGTCGCCGAATACGAGCTGACCACCCTGATGGTGACCCATTCGATGCGCCAGGCGCTCGACCTCGGCAGCCGGACGATCATGCTCCACGAAGGTCGCGTCGTCTTCGACGTCAGCGGCGACCGCCGCTCCGGCCTGTCCGTCGAGGATCTCGTCGAGATGTTCCGCCAGCAGCGCGGCCAGACGCTCGACGACGACGCGCTGCTGATCGAGTAGGCGGCTTCGCAAGGCGGACCGGGTCGTTCAGGACCGGGGCAATGATCGACAGCCTTGAAAGAACGCGGATCCGTGGCTTGCATGCAATCCATGTATGATGCGCTCAGGCGGCGATGTCGGCCGTCGGCATCACCACGGGAGAAAGCAATGCCAACAGTTGTTGCCCATCACACCATCACCAAAGGCGCGGAGCATTGGCTCAAGTCGCCGAGGCGCGCTGAATTCTTCGGCGCCATCGGCGTCACCAACATCCGGACATTCGTCAACCCGCAGGATCCGACCCACGTCGCCGTTGTCATGGACGTCCCGGACATGGAGGCCATGGCCGCGGCGATGCAGAGCGAGGCGGCCGCCGACGCGATGTCCAACGATGGCGTGGTGCCGGACTCGCGTGGTGATCCTGGTCGAGTCCTGACGGCAATCGCTTCGCCGGCCGGAGCGCGACGACGTTCGTGCACGACAGCGAAAGGGCGCGGCAAGACGAGCTTGCCCGCGCCCTTTCGAATCCCCTGTGCGCCGGCACGGGTGCCCCTCTGTCGGATGCCCGGCAAGCCGGACGGCCTCGCAGCTTCGAGGCCAACCTTCGCGCAGACCGCAGCGGCGCCCGATCACACCACCGGCACGCGGGTCAATTGATAAAGTCGAAATCGCCCGGACCCAGATCGCTGAGCATTGTGTTCTTCAAGGTTATGGAACTCACCCCGTACTTGAGCACGGCATCAGGACCGACCTGCTCGGCATGCTCGAAAACGTCGCCGATATTGTCGGCGCCGTCGAAGAACCAAATCTTGTCAACGCCGATCTCGAAATCCCAGATGATATCATCACCGAAATCGCCGGCTTCGAACAGGAACGTATCGGGTCCGGCGCCGCCGAACAGATCGTCGTTGCCAAGATCGCCGTTGATCTCGTCGGCGCCACCGCCGCCGTAGACCGAGTCGTTGCCCACTCCGGCAAAGACTTTGTCGTCGCCGCCGCCCGCCTTGATCAGGTCGTTGCCGTCGTGTCCGTAAAGCTGGTTGTCGAGGTTGTTGCCCTTGATCTTGTCGTTGTGGTCGCTTCCATGCACGATCTCGACATTCTTGATCTGGTCGCCCTTTGCGTCTCCGCCCTTGTTCTCGGTCAGGTGACCATTCTTGCCGAGCTTGACGTTCACGCCCTTCTTGCTGCCGACATAGGAGACGGCGTCCCTGTCTCCGCCGCCGCCGTTGATGAAGTCCGCTCCTCTACCGGCTTCGAGATAGTCGTTGTCGCCACCGCCGAACAACCTGTCGCCGCCGCCGCCGCCGTACATGAAGTCGACGCCTGGCCCGCCCTTGAGCAGGTCGTTGCCGCCGCGCCCAAGCAGCTGGTCGATACCGGCCTTGCCAAGGATCGTATCGTCTTTGTTGGTTCCCTTCAGGGGAATGTCGTTGCCTGATGTTCCAATGATTTTAGCCATGTTGCGCCTCCCGCTCTTGGCCCAAGAATGTCATTGGCCTGCCAGTGAAGAGGATTACCGATCGCCGGTCAAATCGGACAAATATAATCTGGTCGCAAAAGGAGCGTTTGTCCGGAGAACAACGACGAGACGCCAGCAACTGCCTCAGGAGCAGAATGCGCTCGACTGATCGAGTCGCTGCTGTTCGCACCAGCGCACCCGGATAGTCTTGACCCGTCTTCCAGATTGGAACGGCCTGCTGCCCACGCCGGGCCTCATCGGGCAGGCCCCGGCGGACGTGACACGGCGCGACGATACTAAAGGCCTCGTCTGAGCGATGTCCGGATTTCGCGCCATGCCTCCCAGTCGACCGGCTCGGACCCGACGATGGTCAGGTCGGCAGGCCCGAAGCTGTCGCAGAAGATGATGAGATTCTGGCATCGCCATCGTGCGCTCGGCGCAATCATCCCGTCGCCCGGACGAGCCAAGTGAGGGACAACCGGCGTAACACGCTCCCATCCTCCCCCGTTCACGGGGGAGGGGGACCGTCGCGAAGCGATGGTGGTGGGGGCGCTCTCCAGCAATCGCAACAACGCCCCTTCAGTGCGACCGCGCCGCGTCGATCCGTGCCAACGCCGTCTGTCGAATCCGCTCGGCCGTCTCATCGCATCGCCGCATGACATCGACAGCTGGAATCCGCAGCGTGGTAACGCCGCGCTCCGATAGCCATGCGTCGCGGCGTTCATCGTGTATCGGCCGATCACCAACCGTATGTCCCCAGCCATCAATCTCGACCGCCAGCTTCGCCGCCGGACAATAGAAGTCGATCACGTAAGGCCCATCGGATGCTGACGGCGAAAGACCGGCGACTCGGAATCGCGAGCCCGCAGCCGAACCCAAAGGCGCACCTCCGGCGGCGACATCGCCCGCCGCAACCGTCGTGCATTGCTCACCGTCCGCGACGACGCCCTCATCGTGTCGCCTCCCAGGGAAGCTCCGTTGCGGAGCAGTGCGCCCCCTCCACCATGCTAGCGCATGGTCCCCCTCCCCCGCTACGCAGGGGAGGATCGCGGCGACACGGACCGCGCTCATTCTACAATCACACAGCAGCGCCAACCCAAGTGAAGCGCGCCCATCCTCCCCCGTTTACGGGGGAGGGGGACCGTCGCGAAGCGATGGTGGAGGGGGCGCTCGACGCAGGTCGCTGCCGCACCTCCCCTACTCCCCCCACGGCACCCAGATGTTCTTGACCTGCGTCGCATGCCGCAGCACCTCGCGGCCGCCTGAGACCGCCTCGTCGCTCCAGTCGCGCGCCACCGTCTCGCACCAGGTCTGCTTGAGGTTGCCGGCCGAGGCCTTTTCGAAGGCTTCCGCCATCGCCTGCGGCCCGAAGGCCCAGATCGCGTCGACCGCGTCGTGCTTGGCGAGTTCGAGGCCGAGCGCCCGGCGGTCGCCGGTGACGATGTTGACGACGCCGCCCGGCAGGTCCGAGGTGTCGAGCACCTGATAGAGGTCGGTGGCGAGAAGCGCCTGCGATTCCGACGGCACCATCACCACCGTGTTGCCGGCGGCGATCGCCCCGGCCATCAGCGTGACGAAGGCGAGAAGCCCCGGCGCTTCCGGCGCGACGATACCGACGACGCCGACCGGCTCGTTCATCGCCAACGCCAGTCCGCGGAACGGCGGCCGGTGGACGGCGCCCTCGAATTTGTCGGCCCAGGCGGCGAAGGCGAAGAGCCGCGCCATCGCCGCGTCGACCTCGCGCCGCGCCTTCGCTTTCCGTCCGCCGTTCAGCGCCGCCAGCCGCCCGGCGAACTCGTCGGCCCGGGCGTCGAGATTCTCGGCGATGTAATAGAGGATCTGGGCCCGCAGGTGCTCGCTTGCCTTCGCCCAGCCGGCGGCCTTGCGCGCCGCCTCGACCGCGTTGCGGATGTCCTTGCGGTTGCCCTCGCCGATCTCGCCGGCAAGCGATCCGTCATGGGCGGCGACCGGCCGCGAATAGCCGCCGTCGGGCCGGGCCTGCTTGCCGCCGATATAGAGCTTGGCGGTCCGGTCGATGCCGGCGAAGGACGGCTCGGTGCCGATCTCCGGCGTCTTCGCCGGCGCCTCCTCGATCGGCCTGGCCGAGGCGATCCACTTCGGTTTCGTATAGGCGAAGGCGCCCTCGCGCCCGCCCTCGCGGCCGTAGCCGGATTCCTTGTAGCCGCCGAAGCCGGCCGCGGCGTCGAAGAGGTTGGTCGAGTTGATCCAGATGACGCCGGCCTTGATCTTCGGCGCCATGTCGAGCGCCAGGTTGATCGACTCCGACCAGACGCTGGCCGCCAGCCCGTATTCGGTGTTGTTGGCGAGCGCCACCGCCTCGTCGGGCGTGCGGAAGGACATCGCCACCAGCACCGGCCCGAAGATCTCGACCCGCGCGCAGGTCGAGGCCGGGTGGACGTTGGTCATCAGCGTCGGCGGGAAGAAGTAGCCGGCCTTCGACGGCGCAAGTTTCGTCTGGAAGACCTCGGCGCCCTCGCTCCGCCCCTGCTCGACGAGGCTCGTGATCCGGTCGAGCTGCACCTTGTCGACGATGGCGCCGACGTCGATCGCCTTGTCGAGCGGCGGCCCGACCCGCAGCGTCGTCAGCCGGTGCTTGAGCTTGGCGATGAAGGCGTCGTGGACCGTCTCCTGGACGAGGAGCCGCGAGCCGGCGCAGCAGACCTGGCCCTGGTTGAACCAGATCGCGTCGACCACCCCTTCGACCGCCGAATCGAGATCGGCGTCGTCGAAGACGATGAACGGCGACTTGCCGCCGAGCTCCAGCGTCAGCGCCTTGCCCGAACCCGCCGAGGCCTCGCGGATCTTGCGGCCGACCTCGGTCGAGCCGGTGAAGGCGAGCTTGTCGATGTCGGGATGGCGGACGATCAGCTCGCCGGTCGCGCCGTCGCCGGTGACGATGTTGACCACCCCCTTCGGCACGCCGGCCATCCGGCAGATGTCGGCGAAGAGGATCGCGGTCAGCGGGGTGAATTCGGCCGGCTTCAGCACCACGGTGTTGCCGAGCGCGATCGCCGGCGCGATCTTCCACGCCATCATCAGGAGCGGAAAGTTCCACGGGATGATCTGGCCGCAGACCCCGACCGGCGCCCGGTCGGGCATCTCGCTCGCCATCAGCTGCGCCCAGCCGGCGTGATGATAGAAGTGCCGGGCGACCAGCGGCACGTCGATGTCGCGGGTCTCGCGGATCGGTTTTCCGTTGTCGAGCGCCTCGATCACCGCGAACAGACGGCTGTTTTTCTGGATCAGCCGGGCGATCGCGTAGAGCACGCGCGCCCGGGCGTGTCCGGAGAGCGCCCCCCAGCGTTTCTGGGCGTGTCTCGCGGCCGCCACGGCGGCGTCCACGTCCGTCCCGTCGGCCTGGGCGACGCGGGCGAGCACCGTTGCCGGTCGCCGGATCGAGCGTCTCGAACCACTGGCCGGAGGCCGGCTTCCGCCATTCGCCGTCGATGAAAAGCTGAGTTCCCTCAGCATGTTGCGCGAGCCATGCCCTCGCTTCCGCGTCGCTTTCCGGCGCGGGCCCGTATTCGAGATCGTCGAGGATTTCAGCTACCGACATAGGTTCGTTTCCCGGACAAGATTTGGGCCTTGCGGCGGATACAATCTGTACGCATATTTGTACAGATACTTTCCAAGGACAGCGACGATGGCCCACATCACCTTAACTGAACTCCGCGCGAATATGGCCAAGCATCTCGACAAAGTCGAAGCCGATCGCGTCGAACTGGTCGTCACCCGCCAGAACCACGAGCCCGTGGTGGTCATGCCGCTGGCCGAACTGGAGGGACTGCGGGAGACGCTGCATCTTCTCAGCACGTCGGCCAACGCTGAGCACCTTGGCCGCTCGATCGCGGAAGCAGATGCGGGGAACGTTGCGGAGCGAGCACTGATCGAACCGTGAAGCTCGCCTTCACGCCCCAGGGGTGGGCGGACTACCTCTTCTGGCAGGCGAACGATCCGGCCACGCTGATCCGCGTCAACGACCTCATCCGGGACGCGAGCCGCACGCCCTTCAAGGGCATCGGCAAGCCCGAGCCGTTGGTGGGCAGCTTGAAAGGCTGGTGGTCGCGACGCATCACGCGGGAACATCGGCTGGTCTATCGAGTCGCGGGAACGGGCGAGAACCAGACGCTGGAGATCGCCGCCTGCCGGTTCCACTATCGCTGAGGGCCTGCCGCCCTCAAGCCATCGCATGATGGTCGAAGGACGCATAACGCCCGGTGACGTAATATTCGAGCTGGCGCTCGATGTCGGCGAGCAGCGACGAGGCGCCGAACCGGAAGAGACTGGGCTGCAGCCAGTCGTTGCCGAGTTCCTCCTTCATCAGGAACTGGAAAGCCATCGCGTCCTTGGCCGTCGATATGCCGCCGGCCGGCTTGAAACCGACGACGTTGCCGGTCGCCTCGCGGTAGGCGCGGATGGCGCGGACCATGACCAGCGCCACCGGAAGGGTCGCGTTGACGCCTTCCTTGCCGGTCGAGGTCTTGATGAAATCGGTGCCGGCCTGCATCGCCACCATCGAGGCCCGCCCGACATTGCGCAGCGTCTTGAGATCGCCGGTGCCGAGGATCGCCTTCATATGCGCCGGCCCGCAGGCCTGCTTGAAGGCCTTCACCTCGTCATAGAGCGCCTGCCAGTTGCCGTTCAGCACGTATTCGCGGGTGATGACGATGTCGATCTCGCCGGCGCCGGCAGCGACCGACGCCTCGATCTCGGCAAGCCGCGTCTCGAACGGCGCCAATCCCGCCGGAAAGCCGGTGGAGACCGCCGCAACCGGGATTCCCGAGCCTTCGAGCGCCTCCTTCGCCGCCGCGACGAAGCGGTGATAGACGCAGACCGCGGCGACGGTGATCCGGCGGTCGCCGAGCCCGAGCGCCGCCTGGAGGTCGGCGCGAAGCGGCTGCCTCGCCTTGGCGCAGAGCCGGCGCACCCGCCCCTCGGTGTCGTCGCCGGAGAGCGTCGTCAGGTCGATGCACTGGAGCGCCTTGACCAGCCACGCCGCCTGCCACTGCTTCTTGACCGTCCGCCGGGTCGGCAGCGTCGCCGCACGGCGCTCGATCGCGGAGAGGTTGGCGCGCATCGCCCGCACCGGTTCCAGGTCGAGGGGGACGCCCGGATTGTCCGGATGCAGGTCGGGCCGCGCATTGGGCAGGTGATGGACGGACGCGCTTTCGCGCGGGGAAACGGGTGCTGACATGGTTCCACCGCTGGAATCGGACGGGGTTCGAGACGATTTAGCGGTCGTTGTATCACCTTTCGCCGGTCTTCGAGAACCGCGCCGCGTCGGGCCCTATCTGTTCGACGGGCTCGCCGGCGTCGCCTCGCCCGGCCCGCCCTCGTCGGCCGCTTCGGCCTTTCCGGCCTCCGACATGATGATGGCGAGCGGCCGGGTCTGCGGGAAATTCGAGAAGACCAGCATCAGCACGGCGGTCAGCGGCACGGCGAGAAACAAGCCGCCGATGCCCCAGATCGCCCCCCAGACGAACAGCGACAGGATGACGACGAACTGGCTGAGGTTGAGGGTCTGGGCGGCCATCCGGGGCTGGATGATATTGCCGATGACGAACTGGATCGCGCCGATCGCCAGCAACAGGACCACGAAAGGCGAGATTTCGCCGAACTGCAACAATGCATAGAGCGCAGGAATCGCTGTCGCGAGGATCGAACCCACCGTCGGGATGAAATTGAGGACGAAAATCAGAAACGCCCAGAACGGCGCGCTGTCGAGGCCGACCAGCGCCATCACGGCATAGCTCAGGATCGCGGTCGCCAGGCTCACCACGAACATCGTCCACAGGTAGCTCTGGATGTCGTGCGCGATGCGATCGAGGATCGCGCGAACCCTCTGGCGCTTGGCGGCGTCCGGGACGACCGCCCGGAGCTTGGCGTTGAAGAAGCGCTGCTCGATCAGCAGGAAGATCACGTAGATGAAGACCACGCCGGTCTTGCTGACCAGTCCGGTCAGCCCCGAAACAATGCCGCTCAGAAAGCGGTCCAGGCTGAGATGGCTGAGGACGGTACTGACGACCTTGTCGTTCGACACGCCGGTGAGGCTGGCGATCTTGTCGATGAGAATATTGAGGCTGCGCTCGAAATCGGCCGTGCGGGTGCTCATCTGGCTGACATTGACGACGACGATCTGGGCGATGATCAGGCTCGCCGCCAGAAGGGTCACGAACGCGAGGATCAGGGAAAGGCTTCGCAGCCGGCCGAACCGATTCCGCCACAGTCCCTCATACATCCGCGCCAGCGCGTTGACGAAGAACCAGAAGAGGAGCGCGACGGCCAGCGGAACGAGGATACCCGCGCCGTAGACAAGCGCGACGACGGCGATCACCGCGAGGGCGGCTGTATAGAAAGCCTTGGCGAGATAGCCCGACAGGCGCTTTTCCGGCTCGGGCGAAGGTCCTTGTGGACCGGAGGCCTCAGATGTCTCGGTCATTGTCGAACGACGCCGCAATCCCGGGGCGAGCGTTCGCCCCTTGCGAAGCCTGCCCGGATTGCGGCGGTGAGGCAATCCCCGGCCGCCGTCGATCCGGGCGCGATCATCTGCTACAGTCGCCCCCCGCGCTCACCGCCGGTTCCCCGCCCGTCGCTCACCTGGAAAACGGAGACTTCATCCATGCAACGCATTGCGCTCCTCGGTCTTGGCATCATGGGCGCCGGCATGGCGTCGAACTGGCTCGACAAGGGTTTCCCCCTGTCGGTGTGGAACCGCACCCGGACCAAGGCCGAGCCCTTCGCTGCGCGCGGCGCTCGGATCGCGGATACCCCGCGCGAAGCCGCGGCCGATGCCGACCTGATCGTCTCCATTGTCGCCGATGACGAGGCCTCGCGGTCGGTCTGGCTCGGCGACGACGGGGCGCTCGCCGGCGCGAAGCCCGGCGCCATCGCCGCCGAATCGAGCACGCTTTCGCCGGGCTGGGTGCGGGAGCTGGCCGCCGCCGCGCTCGGCAAGGACCTCTCCTTTCTCGACATGCCGGTCGGCGGCAGCCGCGACGCGGCCGAAAGCGGCAACCTCATCCTCTTCGTCGGCGGCGATGCGGCAACACTGACCAGGGCCCGACCGGCGCTCGAGGCGATCAGCGGCACAATTCACCACCTCGGCGGAACGGCCTCCGGCGCGACCTGGAAGCTGATCAACAACCTGATGGTCGCGGCCCAGATGACCGCGGCCTCCGAGGGGCTGGCGCTGGCCGAAAAGGCCGGCCTCGACCGCCGTCAGGTCGCCGCCATCAACGCAGTCAGCGGAACCGCCAGCCCGGTGGTCAAGATGAAGATGCCCCGCATCGCCGAGCTCGATTTCGAAACGCCCGACTTCGCGCTGCGCAACATGGCCAAGGACATCCGCTACGCGATGGCGCTCGCCGCGGATTTCGGCATGGCGCCGGAGACCGGCAAGGCCGCCGCCGCGCGCTATGAAAAGGCCATGGCCGACGGCCATGGCGACCGCGATTTCAGCGCCGTCTTTCGCACGGTGAACGAATAGGCGGCGTTGCGCGCGGGAAGCGGAGGTCAGCCCTCCTCAAGCTTCAACGTTCCCCACATCCGGCTGTACCGACCCGTGACGATGCGGTCGTCGCCATCGACGGCGGTGATCCTCAGGACGTTCGATCGCCGGCTCAGCACCGCTCGCAGTCTCGCCTGAAGGGTATGATCGCCCGGCGCGCATTCGATTCGGCAGGCTTCGCCGAACCGCACGGTGTCGACCGTCTGCCCGTCGAGCAGGATCTCGATGCCGCGGACGCCAAGCAGCAGACCGGGGCTTTTGATGGTGATGGTGAGCCGCGCCGGCATGGTGGTTCAGCCGGCGCCGGACTGGGTATGGCCGCGCACGAAGTCGGCCTCGCGCCGGACCGCCTCCCACTCGTCGTCGCTCGGGCCGTTGTAGATCAGCGTGAAGGTCCCCTCGTATCCCGCCTCGTCGGCCACTGACAGGCATCGGCCGAAATCCTCGGTGTCCATCGCCAGGTCTTCGGCGAAGCTGCCGTGCGCGTGGCTGTTCTCGGCGCGGGGCAGGACCGAGGCGAGATCGTCGTATTTGGTCGCGCCCTTCCAGTTGCCGAGATCGGCGAGGAAACCGACGGCGCCATCGAGCCGGTCGAGGATCGCATGGACCTCAGCGGGTCCCGGCGTCGTCGCAAGCCAGTTTTCCGTCAGCACCCGCACCCCCTGGTCGGCGCCATATCGGGCGAGCGGCGCGAGCCCGGCGACCGACCGATCGAGCACTTGCGGAGACGGCGGCTGTTTGCCGGCGATGACGCGCGCCTTCTCGGCGCC
Source organism: uncultured Alphaproteobacteria bacterium (assembly GCA_963812275.1). Taxonomy (GTDB): domain Bacteria; phylum Pseudomonadota; class Alphaproteobacteria; order Rhizobiales; family Kaistiaceae; genus Bauldia. Next base: position 206,990 of record CAWEUQ010000005.1, read on the forward strand.
GAGCGCCGCCGCGACGTCGATCCACCGGGCGATCCAGTCACTGTCGCGTCGGGCGTGGACCGGATCGGTGATGTCGCCGTCGTCGATCAGCAGTGTCTGCAGCGTGATGCCGGATTCGGCGATCGCCGAACGCAGCTCGCCGAGAAAGCCGGTGTCGTGGCGGTCGACATGGAAGGAGCAGATTTCGAGCCGGCCGATGCCGAGTTCCGCGATCTTCGCCGGGACCTCCATCAACGACAGCGTCCCCGCCCCCCATCGCGCCTCGGCCGGAGCGGCGCCGTCATTCGCCGGCGTATCCGGATAGGCAATGCCGAGCGCACGGTGGATGCTCCAGGTCGAGAGGGCGAGTCTCGGGGCGGTCTCGGCAGTCATCGCATCTGGTCTCCCTCGGGGCGACGCGGGAAAAGACTTCGCCCGGTTGTAGCCCATTCCGTCGCCTGTCACACACCGGATAACCTTACCTATCCTCACGACGGGTCTCCCATTCCACTCGGGCCGCCAAGTGCTATATTCGCGCTTCGCCGGCCGGGCTTGTCAGGAACCGGGGCCCGGCAGGGGAGGCGTTTCATGGCAGGGCATCCGCCGCTTCTTCCCGCTTCGCGGGACTTGCGAAACGTGAAGGCAGATGGCGGAAGGCGCCGCCTCCCCCGTGCCGCCGTGGTGGCGATCATGCTCGCCGGCGCACTCGCCGCCTGCAACACCACCGGCAATCTCGGCCTCGAGCAACCGGCCGTGCCGACCATCGCCGCGCCGCCGACGACCGTCCCCATCGCCGAATTGCCCGGAAACTGGGGGTTTGCGTCCTACCATCAGGACAAGGACCGCGCCCGGACCGAAGCGGAGGCCAAGTCGGCCTGCAGCAACCCGTATCAGATCGCAAAAGGACCGAATGGCGGGGTGATGATGTATCTCGCCGACCAGAACAAGCCGTCCGAGGTCTTCGTCAAGCAGACGGCCGACGGGCGGAGCTTCATCGGTCCGCGGGGCGCCCCGGGCCTGCCACAGGACCGGGTCGTCATATCTTACGAGAACGGCGTGCTGGTCGCCGTATGGCTCGATAAGAGCGCGCAGGAGCGTTACGGTACGATGGTATTCGTTCGATGTGCCTGAGGGCGGCGCAACCTGGATGAGGAATTCTCATGAAGCCTAGACTTGCAATGACCGGGATGGCCGTCCTCGGCCTCGCGCTGGCAACGCTCGCTGCCGCGCCTTTCTTCGTCTCGCCGGGCGAGGCCAAGAGCAGCAACAAGGTGCTCGTCATCGACGAGCAGCCCGGCTATGTGCCGACGCCCGAGGAGGAGTTGTTGCCGGCGCAATACCGCCCGCAACCGGTCTATTTCCGCACCAACGAGGCGCCCGGCACGATCATCGTCCATACCGACGAACGCTTTCTCTATCTGGTCCAGGGCAATGGCCAGGCGATCCGCTACGGCATCGGCGTCGGTCGCGACGGCTTCCAGTGGCAGGGCCTCCTGAAGGTGTCGCGCAAGCAGGAATGGCCGGACTGGCGTCCCCCGCCGGAGATGATCCAGCGCCAGCCCTATCTCCCGCGCTTCATGGGCGGCGGTCCCGGCAATCCGCTCGGTGCACGCGCGCTCTATCTCGGTGATACGGTTTATCGGATTCACGGCACCAACCAGCCCCGCACGATCGGCCACGCCGTGTCGTCGGGCTGCTTCCGTCTGGTCAACCGCGACATCATCGATCTTTACGCAAGGGTGCCCGTCGGCACCAAGGTCGTCGTCATGCAGTCGGCCAAGCTCTAGGCCCGGGAGATCGTGATGAACCGCTTTGCAATTGGCAGCGCCGCCGCCAGCCTGTTGGCGGCGACCCTGCTCACTGCCGGCCTGTCGGCCTCGGCCGCCGCCGCGACGCTCGACGACGTCAAGGCGCGCGGCAAGCTGGTCTGCGGCGTCAACCAGGGTCTCCCCGGCTTCGGCGCCCAATCCGCCGACGGCACATGGACCGGCTTCGACGTCGACTTCTGCCGGGCGGTGGCGGCGGCGATCTTCGCCGATGCCGGCAAGGTCGAGTATGTGCCGCTGTCGGCCGATGAGCGGTTCCAGGCGCTGGCCGACGGCAAGATCGATCTCCTCGCCCGCAATTCGACATGGACGATGGGCCGGGAGACCGACCTCGGCCTCACCTTCGTCGGCGTCACCTATTACGACGGCCAGGGTTTCCTGCTGCCGCGCTCGGCCGGCACCTTCTCGTCGCTCGAGCTCGACGGGTCGAAGGTCTGCGTCCTGTCGGGAACGACGAGCGAGGCGAACCTCGCCGATTATTTCGGCGCCAACAACATGACCTATCAGGCCGTCCTCACCGCCTCGCCGGAGGCGACCCTCACCGCCTACAGGAACGGCGACTGCAACGTCGTCACCAGCGACATGTCGCAACTCTACGCCGAGCGCCTGGAACTCGACGATGCCGACGAGCATCTGGTCCTCGCCGACGCGATTTCGAAGGAGCCGCTCGGGCCGGTCGTTCGCCAGGACGATCCGAAATGGGCGACGCTGGTGCGCTGGGTCTATTTCGCGCTGCTCGATGCCGAGGAACTCGGCGTCGCCTCCGACACCATCGACGAGGCGCTTGCCTCGAAGAAACCGGACGTTCGCCGGCTTGTCGGAACCGAGGGGAACTTCGGCGAGCAGATGGGGCTGACCAACAGCTGGGCCGTCGATGCGGTCCGCCTCGTCGGCAACTACGGCGAGATCTACGATCGCAACCTCGGAACCGGATCCCCGCTCGGCATTCCCCGCGGCATGAACCAGCTCTGGAACCTTGGCGGAATCCAGTACGCCCCACCGATCCGCTAAGGCGTCGGCGCGCTGCCGCAATTTTCGTGTCGGAATGCACCCCGTATCGGCGCGCGTCCGACACGAGGCTGCGGATATTCGCTCGGATCGCCCGGCTTTTCCCCTGTGGAAACGAGGCGGCAGGCCGGATTTGAAAAAATAGCCGGCAAACGCGTCCCGGCCCTTCTAATCCGTGGACGAAGGGTCTATATCCAACCCGCCCCGGTTGGGGACCGCTTTTGGCGCGGGGTGGAGCAGCCCGGTAGCTCGTCAGGCTCATAACCTGAAGGTCGTAGGTTCAAATCCTACCCCCGCAACCAACGCGACTGTCTGTTTTCAAAGATATTCGCAACGACTCGCCGGCGATGATCCGCGGATCGTCTTCGCCGTGATCGAGACCGATGTTGAAGGTCTCGTTGCGGTCGGCCGGCTTCGTGGGTGGAGGCGCTCGCCGAGCGTAGCCGCGGCGCGCGACGAACTGCGGCCGCACCTGCGTCGATTGTCATTCGTTCGAGTGACTTCGGCAAAGGCGGGCCGCCACGCGGCGGCCCGCCTCCGGAAGGGCTGTTAGACCCGGTGGATGTAGACGACCGTTCGCGCGTTCACGTCGACGAGGACCTTGGCGCCGTTGACGATCGCATAGCCGTAGGCCGAACCCGGAACCTCGTAGAGCTGGACCGCGGCGGGAAGTGCCGCACCGACGACGATTTCACCCTGGACCGAAACGGCGGGGACGGGCGTCGCCGAAATGTAGTCGATCACGGCCGGCTCGGGGACGATGGCCTCGACCTGGCCGCCGGCGCCGACCAGAACCCCGACGCTCGGAGCCGGCGACGACTTGCTCGACGCCTTCGGCAGCGACGATCGGGATGCCGGTCGTTGCCCCGGCTGTGTCGATCTGGATGATTTCACCCCCCTCGTCGGTCACGAGGTATTCGGCGGAGGCCCAGCCGCTGAGTCCGGCGACGTTGACCGCGCACCAGGAATAGTCGGCGAGGCAGCCGGTGATCTGGGACCGGACATTGTATTCCATGACCCCGACGATCGGATACTGGGTACCCGGTCCCGAGCGCAGGTTGAGGTGGGCCGTCGAATAGCCGCTGACCGCAAAGGCCGGCCCGGCCACGAGGATTGTGCCAAAGGCAAAAGCAGCCGCAAGGCTCACGCGCATGTTTTTCATTGAATCGCCCTTTTCTGTTCCTTGAACGTTTGTCTGAGAAGGTTCAGCCTAGCATGGAAATCGCGAACTCCGGGGTGCGGTGCCAAACCCCGGCCCCCATGCATGCCAGCGCCGCCACCACTCCGGTCCCGTCGATGAACGACGACGTCGCGCGCCATCGGCGGGCATTGTGCCGTTAATCAGATCGTACGTATAGACACGGTCGGCGCCCTGATGAGTGGAATCTTGACGATAGTCAAGCCGTCGCGCTTTGCCATATCGCGATCGAGGCTGGACTAGTGGGCGGCGGGATGCGTGAGTTCTCTCACCTTCCTGCTATGCGCGACGGCACGGCGCGCTGCGGGGCTCTGGGTCAGGAGTTCGAGGGTGTCGGTCTCGTCCGACGTGATCGGCGCCAGCGCGCGATCCGTGTAGACGCCGGCCGGTTCGGCTTCCAGGCGCCGCCGGGTCTTGAATGATCTCAGCCACCAGCGCCCGATTGCGATGTGTTTGCGTGCGGTCTCGAAGGCGTAGCGCGGATAGAAGATGATCATCGGCTCGATCGGCAATCCCGGCCGCCGGTCTCGCCGTCGCTTGATCCGGAACACACCGCCCTGCAGCGGATGGACGTCCTCGATCGGAACCGAAGTGGCGAAGTTGTAGAGATTGGCAAGCATCCGCCCGGCGCTGAACCGGGTCGCCTTCGCGCGGCGGAGGATCGTTGCGATATGCTCCGGGGTGTAGAAGATGCTCCACGCCTCGCGATAGATCGCCTCCCATTCGCTGACCGCTCATCTGGCCGTGAGCGGTGCAGACGTGTTCGAGGTCGTATTTGTTCATGTCGGGGTCCATCGCAACATCCTTCAGCCAGAGCGCCTTGTGGTCCTCGGATCCGGGAAGCGGCGTCAGGAAGAAGAATTCGATGATATCGAGCGGCAGTTCCGCCTTGATGATCTCGATGTCGCGGCGGATCGATTCCGGCGTGTCGGCCGGAAACCCCAGGATGTAGCCGGCATAGGTCATGATCCCGTGCTTCTTCCATTCGAGAAGCATTTCGCGGTACTCGACGATCTTGTTCTGCCGCTTCTTGGCGGCAAGGAGATTGTCGGGGTTGATATTTTCGAGGCCGATGAAGACGCGGCGCACACCGGCCTTGGCAGCCTTGTCGATGAAGTGCGGGATCTTGTGACAGAGCGTATCGACCTGGATGATGCAGCTGATCTTGATCTTGTCGCGGACGCGCAGCCGGATCATGCGGTCGAAGATCGGTTCCCAGTCCTTGTTCCGGGCAAAATTGTCGTCGGTGATGAAGAATCGCCTGACACCCTGCGCCCAGTTGAGCCGGATCAGCTTCTCGATATCGTCGGCGCTGCGCCGACGCGACGTCCGGCCTTGAACGTTGATGATCGTGCAGAACGAACATTGAAACGGGCAGCCGCGGCCGGCATCGAAGCTCGTATAGTGGCCGACGGTCCCGCGGATATACGCGCGCGGGAGAATGGGCGGCGGCGCCGCTTCGATCCCCGGCAGGTCGTTCAGATAATTGTAGATCGGCGACAGTCGTCCGGCGACGACATCGCGCAGCAGGTCGTCGACCCGGTTCTCGAGTTCGCCCGCGAACAGCGAAATCCCAAGGTCGAGGGCCTCCTGCAGATCGGCCGGCATCTCCGGGATCATCGCCAGGCATCCGGAGACATGAAAGCCGCCGATCACCACGGGAATCCCGGCGGCCCGAAGCGGCCGGGCAATGTCGAGGGCACGCGGGAACTGATTGGACTGGACGCCGACCAGGCCGACCATGCCGAAGCCGCCGTTCCTTTCGAACTGCCGGATGATCTTCGCCACCGAAACGCGGGTGTGGCACTCGTCCACCGCCGAAAGGTCGGCCTCGATGTCCGGGCCAAGAACCGATCGATCGATGGCGTCGGCGATCAGGCTGTAAACGGCGGCAAGCGAGTTCGACGGGATGAGCGAGCGCAGCCACTGGATGACGTAGCCGTCGTCGTCATAGTGCGAGGGCTTGATGAGGACGACCTGAAACCGGCGATGGCTGGACTTGCGCAAATCCCTCATGCCGGCTCCGACATTGGTTTAGTCGCCGCGTTAGTCGGCGCAGAAATGGAGGCGGTTTGCAAGCATCACGAGCGACGAGGCAACGACAATTCGGCCTGGGGCGCCCGAAGCTGTACGTCAGGCGCCGAGCCGTGCGCTCGCCGGATTCAACGCTTTGCCGATCAGACCGGCTCGACTATCGTCCCGCCAGGCAGCCGCCAACGGGCCGCCGGTCACTCTGGGGAGAGCATTGATGCAGACCGTCACGTTCAAGGCCGGGGACACGATCATCAGGGAGGGGGACGAAGGCAACACGGCTTTCCTCATCGTGTCGGGCATGGTCGAGGTCAATGTCGGAGAAGGTGACAACGCCAGGATGGTCGGAAAGCTCAATGCCGGCGAGGTCTTCGGCGAGATGAGCCTGATCGATCCCGGGCCACGATCCGCCACGGTCAAGGCATTGACCGACATCGAATGCGTCATGACGTCCTATGACGAGTTCATCGCGTCGATCCAGAGCGATCCGGATCGGGCAATCCTGTTCATGAAAACGCTGGTCCGCAGACTTCGCGACATGAACGACCGCATGGCCCACACCGATCCGGGCCGGCGCGGACTTCGCGGCATGTTCCGCGACTGGCAGAAGTCTTTCGAACCACGCGACGGCGAGGAGTTGCCGCCGATCTACTGGTCGATGATGTGGTGATCGGCGAGGGTCGCCGCGAAGAGTGAACAGGACGGCGAGCATACGAAACAACCGCCGCCTTGCGCCTTCATCCGCCACCCGCTCTATTCCGGCTGTCTCGTCCTCACCGTCGGCGGGAGCAACCGCGGCAGCGGCTCACGCTGCCTGATCCGGGACGCGCCCGCGATTGACCCCGTCGCGGTCGGGTGGGAAAACCGATCTGTATTTGGTCACGCAAGGACGGAGATTTGGCGCCGGCCGCCATCCCATGCCTGATTTTTCATTCCTGACGCTCGCCGATATCTGGCTGGTTCTTGGCGGGCTTGCCGGCTACCAGTTGTTTCTCCAACGGAACGCCAAAAGGCGGCAGCGCTATCCGGAAGGCTTCGTCAAGACGCTCCAGTATCTGACCGGCATCCCGGCCCTCGGCTCCCTCGTCCTCTTCCTCGCCGACCCCGATCAGTTGAGCTTCGTCTTCATCGACCTGCCGCAGCCGGTCAATGCGGCCGGCCTGGTGCTGTTCAACGCCGCCGCCGCGTTGATCTTCTGGTCGCATGTCGCTTTGGGAAAATTCTGGTCCGGCGAACTCGAGACGCTCAGCGAGCATCGGGTGATCGAATCGGGACCTTACGCCTTCGTCCGCCACCCGCTCTATTCCGCCTATCTCGTCCTCACCGTCGGCTTCTTCCTGGCGACCGACAACTGGTTGGTCGGCGGCCTGATGCTGGCCTATTTCGTCGCCGTCGCCGCGCGCGCGGCCAAGGAGGAGGAGATGCTCGTCGCCCGCCTCGGCGACGCATACAGCGCTTATCGCGAAAAGACGCCGCGCTTCCTGCCGTTTGCCCGAAAACGCTGACCGATGTGAGCCGATCCCGGAACGCCCGGCGACGTCCTGGAGATCGGGCGATTTGGCCTGGATGAACATGGCGCTGGAGCGCGCTCCGTCGCGCGGGCACAGCTACGGCGTGAGGCTTTCGGGAGGCACGCCGTCGCCAGTGACGCCGAATGTCGGCGCCTCGCCGCCGTCCACCTGATCGCGCAGATACGCGACCTCCCGCTCGCGATCCGCCAGGGCGGTCTCGAGCCGGCCGATATTCTCGAACAGGCGGGACGTGGTGAGTTGCAGGAAGTAGAAGCCGAAGGACGGGTTCTGGAAATAGAGCTCCCTTATCTTGTCGTAGGTGACGCGAAGAACCGAGCCGTCCTCGACGCATTCGAGGGTCTGCGTCCGCTCCCGCCCCGGCGCCAGCAGCCCCATCTCCCCGACCACCTCGCCCGGTCCGAGTTCGATGTCGAGCTCCGTCAGGCGAAGGCGGCCGGCCGCGAGCAGGAACATCTCGTTCGCCTCGTCCCCCTTCCGGAACAGGATGTCGCCCGCCGCGATCGCGCGCTCCGTCGCGTAGGTCCTCAGCCAGTCCATGGACAGGTTGCCCTCGCTCGCCGTCCTGACTTCCCGGATCAGCTTCATCATTTCCCGAAGGCGATAGACATTGAGCGGAAAGAGCACCGCGTGCAGGGCAAGCAGCGGCAGGCTCCAGATCAACAGGCCATAGGTGACGAAGGTGATGTTGCTGCAGATACCGACGATGCGCAGCGGCACCATCGTCCTCATCGACATGGTCGCGATGCTGACGCCCGCCGCAAAGAATCCGATCAACGAGGCATAGTCCATCCTGGCTGTACCACGTTATGGGTTCGAGGACAGGCGCCAGCGGTCACTGTCGGAAAGTGTTTCGCTATCGGCGGGACATGACAAGCGGAAATTGTTTCGCGATCCTGCGCGCTGTGTCCGCGCGTAGGCCGCACAAACGAAAACGCCGCCCCGAAGGGCGGCGTTTTCGTTTGCGGTATTCGTGAAGAGAAGATTTCTCGAAGCTTTGCTTGGTCGTGAAGGACGATGTCTGCGCTTGGCAGGCCTGGCAGCGACCTACTTTCCCGCGTCTTGAGACGAAGTATCATCGGCGCAGAGGAGTTTAACGGCCGAGTTCGGAATGGGATCGGGTTCTGGGCTCCTCGCAAGAACCACCAGGCCGGCGAAGCGCAGACGCGCAGGAAGCAGACGATCCATCCCCGGCTTTCGCCGGGCGAATGTCTGTTCTGCGCGAAGCTGTTTGGTCTTTTTCCCTGTCCAGGCGGACACGGATAATGAGAGTGATCAAGCCAATCGAGCTATTAGTACCGGTAAGCTCCATGCGTTGCCGCACTTCCACACCCGGCCTATCAACGTGGTGGTCTTCCACGGCTCTCAAGGGAGAACTCGTTTTGAGGTGGGTTTCCCGCTTAGATGCTTTCAGCGGTTATCCCGTCCGTACTTAGCTACCCTGCTATGCGGCTGGCGCCACAACAGGTCCACCATAGGTACGTCCATCCCGGTCCTCTCGTACTAAGGACAGATCCTCTCAATTCTCCTACACCCACGGCAGATAGGGACCGAACTGTCTCACGACGTTCTGAACCCAACTCACGTACCACTTTAATCGGCGAACAGCCGAACCCTTGGGACCTGCTCCAGCCCCAGGATGTGATGAGTCGACATCGAGGTGCCAAACGATGCCGTCGATATGGACTCTTGGGCATCATCAGCCTGTTATCCCCGGCGTACCTTTTATCCGTTGAGCGATGGCCCTTCCACAAGGAACCACCGGATCACTATGGCCGTCTTTCAACTCTGCTCGACTTGTCAGTCTCGCAGTCAGGCGGGCTTATGCCATTGCACTCAACGAGCGATTTCCGACCGCTCTGAGCCCACCATCGCGCGCCTCCGTTACTGTTTGGGAGGCGACCGCCCCAGTCAAACTACCCACCATGCAATGTCCCGGACCCGGATAACGGGTCGCGGTTAGACATGCATAACAACAAGGGTGGTATTTCAAGGGTGGCTCCACTCGAGCTAGCGCCCAAGCTTCAAAGCCTACCACCTATCCTACACATGTCGTCACGAATGCCAGTGCAAAGCTGTAGTAAAGGTGCACGGGGTCTTTCCGTCTAACCGCAGGAACCCCGCATCTTCACGGGGAATTCAATTTCACTGAGTCGATGCTGGAGACAGCGGGGAAGTCGTTACGCCATTCGTGCAGGTCGGAACTTACCCGACAAGGAATTTCGCTACCTTAGGACCGTTATAGTTACGGCCGCCGTTTACCGGGGCTTCGATTCAGAGCTTGCACCCCTCCTCTTAACCTTCCGGCACCGGGCAGGCGTCAGGCCCTATACGTCATCTTGCGATTTCGCAGAGCCCTGTGTTTTTGTTAAACAGTCGCTACCCCCTGGTCTGTGCCACCTCTGCCTGGTTGCCCAAGCAAAGGTCCTCCTTCTTCCGAAGTTACGGAGGCAATTTGCCGAGTTCCTTCAGCATCGTTCTCTCAAGCGCCTTGGTATGCTCTACCAGTCCACCTGTGTCGGTTTGGGGTACGGTCTATACGCGGGGGCTATTTCCTGGAACTCCTTCACCGCCAATCCAATCCAATAAGGACTGACGATACACGGAATCCGTCACCACCCGCAGGCTCAGGAATATTTACCTGATTCCCATCGACTACGCCTTTCGGCCTCGCCTTAGGAGCCGGCTAACCCTGCGCTGATTAGCATTGCGCAGGAACCCTTGGACTTACGGCGACAGTGTTTCTCACACTGTTCTCGTTACTCATGTCAGCATTCGCACTTCCGATACCTCCAGGAGCTCTCACGAGTCTCCCTTCACTGGCTTACGGAACGCTCCGCTACCGCTCATCCCTTGCGGAATGAACCCAAAGCTTCGGCACACGACTTGAGCCCCGTTACATTGTCGGCGCGGCAACCCTTATTTAGACCAGTGAGCTGT
>CAWEUQ010000005.1:222500-282965 GCA_963812275.1 uncultured Alphaproteobacteria bacterium
CCGGGTCAGCATGTATGACGACGGCGTCCATCAGGCGAGTGTGGCGCGGACCGACGACAACAGTTTCAGGCGAACCGACGAGCCGTCGCTGGGGTCCAACGCGCTGGCCGAGGTCAAGACCGAAACCTACGGAACCCTGCCGAAGGTTTACGATGCGGTCTATCGCACCGCTCTCGAACAGCAAGTGCCGAAGCCGCTTATCGATCAGCTGATTCGCATCTTCGCCTTCGACGTCGACTTCCAGGCCCGCATCACGCCGGGCGATTCGATCGAGGTCTTCCATTCCCTGCCGGAGGACGGCGCCGACGCCAGCGACCCGGAAATCCTTTTCGCCTCGCTGACCCTCAACGGCGTCAACAAGCGGTTCTATCGTTTCCGCACCCCCGATGACGGAATCGTCGACTACTATGATGACGAAGGCAAGAGCGCGAAGAAGTTCCTGATGCGCAAGCCGATCGTTGCCGGTGTGCTGCGTTCGCGCTTCGGCATGCGGCGGCATCCGATTCTCGGCTACACCCGCCTTCACGCCGGCGTCGACTATGCGGCGCCACGGATGACGCCGATCCTTGCCGCCGGCAACGGCGTGGTCGAGAAAGCCGCGCGGACGTCGGGCTACGGCAACCTGATCGTCCTGAAGCACACCAACGGCTACGAAACCGCCTACGCCCACCAGACCAAATTCGCGGATGGCATTAGGCCGGGGGCGCGGGTACGCCAGGGACAGATCATCGGCTATGTCGGCTCGACGGGCCTGTCGACCGGACCGCACCTTCATTTCGAAATTCGCGTCAACGGCAAGCCGGTCGATCCGCTCCGCATCCGCCTGCCGCGCGGCCGCGTCCTCGACAATGAACTGCTCGCCTCCTTCGAGCGCGAACGCCAGCGCATCGACAATCTGCTCGGCAACCAGACTGTGCCGACGGAAGTGGCGTCGGCGTCGACCGACTAGGCGCCCGCCGCCCCGGTCAGCCGGGTCCCGGTCCCGAGACGGTCAGTGGGCGACGTTGGCGAGGAAGCTTTTCAGCCGTTCGGTGGACGGATTGCCGAAGATTTCCTCCGGCGGTCCTTCGGCGACGACAACACCCTGGTCCATGAACACCGTGCGCGTCGAGACCTGGCGCGCGAAGCGCATCTCGTGGGTGACGATCATCATCGTCGTTCCGGCCTCGGCGAGCCCGCGGATGGTAAGGAGCACTTCCTGCACCAGTTCCGGATCGAGCGCCGAAGTGACCTCGTCGAGAAGCAGCAGACGCGGATCCATCGCCAGGGCCCGGGCGATGGCGACCCGCTGCTGCTGGCCGCCCGACAGCGCCGAGGGGTGGTGGTCGCGGCGATCGGCAAGCCCGATCCGGTCGAGCCAGTTCTCGGCGATCGCCTTCGCCTCGCTCGCCGGCTTGCCCTGCACCTTGGTCAGGCCGAGCATGACGTTGCTCAGCGCCGAGAGGTGCGGAAAGAGATTGTAGCTCTGGAAGACCATGCCGATTCGCGATCGCTGCCGGGCGAGCTGGCGCCCCGACAGACGCGTGCGCCGGCCGTCCGCCGACACGCGATAGCCGAGCGGATCGCCGTCGAGGCGGATCTCGCCGGCCTCGAATTCCTCCAGCAGGTCGACACAGCGCAGAAGCGTCGTCTTGCCCGAGCCGCTCGCCCCGATGATCGAGACCACGTCGGCGGGATAGACGTCGAGGTCGACGCCGCGCAGGATCGGATTGGCGCCGAACGACTTCTCAAGCCCGGCAATGTTGAGGACGGCGTCGGCGCGGTCGGTCATTGGTTCTGGAACCTGCGCTCGACCCATCCGCCGCCGGCCGAGATGGTCAGGTTGATGACGAGATAGAGCGCACCGGCCAGCGCGTAGAATTCCATCGTCTGGAACGTGCGGCCGATGATCTCCTGGGTGGTCAGCAGCAATTCGCCGACGCCGATCGCCGACAGGAGCGACGACGCCTTGACGATCTCGACCGCCGTGTTGACGAAGTTGGGTGCGATCTGCCGGAGCGCCTGCGGCACCAGCACATAGGCCAGCATCTTCGGGAAGGTAAGGCCGATCGCCCGCGCCGCGTCGGTCTGGCCGGCCGGGAATCGTGTTGAGCGCGCCGCGCAGCGTTTCGCCGATATGCGAGGCGCAGAAGATCGTCAGCGCCAGGATACCGGCCTCGATCGGCCCCGGGCTGACGCCAAGCCCCGCCGGCATGTAGTAGCTCGCCAGGATCAGGACCAGCACCGGCGTGCCGCGCACGAGGTCGACAAAGCCGCGGAAGGGCAGCGACGCGATCCGCCCGCCATAGGTCAGCATCAGCCCGATCGCCAGGCCGAGCACCGTGCCGAGGATTACGGAAGCCGCCGAAATGCCGATGGTCAGGAGAAACCCGTGCAACAGCGGGCCGGAGGCCGAGTCGAGGACGCCGAGGAACCGATCCATCGCGCTTCCCTCAGAACTTCGGGAAGGCCGCTTCGAGGCGGCGCAGCCCGGTCGCGATCAGGGCACAGGTGAAGACATACATCAGGCTGGCGACCATCCACACCTCGATGACGCGGAAGCTCTCGTTGTTGATCTTGCGCGCCTGGAAGGTCAGCTCGGGCACCGCGATCACCGCGGCGATCGAGGTGTCCTTGAACAGCGAGATGAAGTTATTGCCGACGCTCGGCAGCGCGTTCCTGAGCGCGATCGGCAGGACCACCCAGATCGCTGTCCCGGTCCGGGTCAGGCCGATCGACTGCGCCGCCTCGGTGATGCCCTTCGGGATCACCAGGATCGCGGCGCGGAAGGATTCGGTGAGATAGGCGCCGGCGTAGACGGCGAGCACGGCCGAGAAGGTGACGACATTGTTGAAGCGGATGCCGATCGAGGGCAGCGCGAAGAAGGCGAACAGCGCCAGCACCAGGATCGGCACGTTGCGGACCAGGCCGACATAGAGGGTCACCAGCACCCGCGCCGGCCGGCCGCCATAGACCGCGGCGAGGGCCGCGAGGATGCCGATCAGCGAGCCGGCCAGCAAGCCGCCGAGCCCCATCTCGAGACCGAGAAGGAGCCCGGACAGGAGGTCGTCGAAACCCCGGAAGACCGCGCCGAAATTGAGCGTGTAGTCCATCGCCCTTGTCCGGCGCGGCTGTTCAGGGACCTAGCGGAGTTCGCTCGGGAAACCGACCTGCGGCGCCGGCGGCTTCTCGCCGAACCACTTCTCGAAGGATGCCGAATAGGCCGGGAAGTCGACGCCGGTCATCGCCTCGCGGAAGGCGATGTCGACGAAATGCAGGAAGTCCGGATCGCCTTTCTTGACCGCGCAGGAATAGGTCTGCGGATTCCAGCCGTAACCGCCTTCGATGTAGCGATCGGGATTCTGCGCGACGAACCACTTGGCCGACGACATGTCGGTCGCCGCCGCGTCGGCGCGGCCCGAGTTCAGCGCCTGGTACATCAGGTCGACGCTGTCATACTGGTCGACCTTGGCGTCGGGAAGCGCCTGATGGACCATGTCCTCGGCGTAGACGTTCTGCAGCACCGAAACGGTCACGCCGTCGCCCTTCGCCATCAGGTCATCGTAGCTCTTGTAGTCGCCGTCCTTCATCAGCAGCAGGCCGACGCCCTCGCGATAGTAGGGGATCGTGAAATTGACCTGCTGGGCCCGGCCGCCGGTCACCGTCATGAACTGGCAGGTCACGTCGACCTTGTCGGTCAGCACGTTCGGAATCCGCGAATCCGAGGACTGGACGACATATTCGACCTTCTCCGGGTCGTCGAAGATCGCCTTGGCCAGCACATGGCCCATGTCGACGTCGTAGCCGACGAGATCGCCCGCATCGTCCTTGAAGTGCCACGGCGGATTGGTGCTGCCGGTGCCGACGATGATGTAGCCACGGTCGAGGATGGTCTGCAGCCGGTCCTCGGCCGCGGCTCCCCCCGCCGCCATTGAGGTCGCGACGACCGCACCTGCGACCAGGGCGCAAAATGGAACTTTCATGGTATCCCCCTTCCAATAATCCGGTATATCGGACAGGATGTCCGGAATAACAACAGGATGCTAATATGGAAGACGGTGTCAGGCAACGGACGAATCGCGGTCGCGAGGGTGACGCTGCCACGGCGGACAATCGGGAAGAACGCGCCGGGCCCGGGGACTCGCTCCCGCCATCGCCTCGGAATCCGCGCGCCCGCGGCCTCGATCGCGCGGTCGGCATCTTCCAGTTGCTCCATGCGGTGCGGAAGCCGATCTCGATCGGCGAGATCGCGCGCCGCCTCAATGCGCCGCGCTCGACCATCTACGAGATCGTCAATCTCTTCCTCGCCACCGACGTCCTCGAATATTCGGGCAACAGCTCGGAGGTCTTCTTCGGCCGGGCGATCTACCTCTATGCCAACGACTATTTCGCCACCCACGGCCTCGTCAGGCTCGCCGAGGAAGAGGTTCGACGTCTCGCTTCGTTGACCGGCGAAACCTGCCAGTTCTGCATGCCGGTCGGCAACAAATACGCGGTGGTCTCGATGCAGAACAGCGCGCGGCTCTTCCGCATCGGTTCGGACGTCGGCGTTCTCGTCCCGATTCCGTGGACGGCGTCGGGCCGCTTCTTCGTCGCGCATATGACGCTGCCGGAAGTCGAGGCCTTCATCCCGCCCGAGGATTTCCGTCTGCGCGACGGCCGCCGGATCGATCCCGCCGCCTTCCTCGAGGAAGCAAAGCGGGCGCAGGCAGAGGGTATCTGCATCATCCCCGGCCTCGTCGACGAACACGCCACCTGCGTCGCCGCGCCGGTCACCGATCACGCCGGCCGCTGCGTCGCCTGCGTCTGCTTCATCGTTTCCACCGCCGCCGGCAAAGCCCACATGCAGGAGCTGTCGGCCGTGCTCGTCGAATCGGCGAGGAAGCTTTCGGCAAGCCCCGCCTGATGTGAAAAAGGCCCGGCGCGGGCCGGGCCTTTCCTGTTGCTGGTCTCACGTGGCGAGTCAGGCCGCCGCTTCGGCTCCGGCCTTGCCGCCCTTCACCTGGGGGAGAAAGAGCAGCTTGTCGGTGCCGCCGGTGATCTTGACCTTGGCGCCGTCCGGAATCTCGCCCGCGAGGATCTTGTCGGCGAGCGGGTCCTGGACCTCGCGCTGGATGACGCGTTTCAGCGGCCGCGCCCCGTAGGCCGGGTCGTATCCCTTCTCCGCCAGCCACTTCCGTGCCGACTCGTCGAGGTCGAGCGTCAGCTTGCGATCGTCGACCAGCTTCTGCAGGCGCTTGAGCTGGATGTCGACGATGGCGCCCATCTCGCTCCGCTTCAGCCTGTGGAACAGGATGATGTCGTCGAGCCGGTTCAGGAACTCGGGCCGGAAATGCGCCCGGACCACGCCCATCACCATCTCGCGCACCTCGTCGACATCCTGGTCGTCGCCGAGACTGGCGAGGTAATCGCTGCCGAGATTCGAGGTCATCACGATGATCGTGTTGCGGAAATCGACCGTCCGGCCCTGGCCGTCGGTCAGCCGTCCGTCGTCGAGCACCTGAAGCAGCACGTTGAAGACGTCGCCATGCGCCTTCTCGACCTCGTCGAAGAGGATGACCTGATAGGGCCGCCGGCGCACCGCCTCGGTCAGCGTTCCGCCCTCCTCGTAGCCGACATAGCCGGGCGGCGCCCCGATCAGCCGGGCGACGGAGTGTTTCTCCATGAACTCCGACATGTCGATGCGAACCATCGCCGTCTCGTCGTCGAACAGGAAGGAGGCGAGCGCCTTGGTCAGCTCGGTCTTGCCGACGCCGGTCGGCCCGAGGAACATGAACGAGCCGATCGGCCGGTTCGGGTCCTGCAGGCCGGCGCGTGAGCGCCTGACCGCGGTCGAGACCGCATGCACGGCTTCGGCCTGGCCGACCACCCGCCTGGCGAGTTCGTCCTCCATGCGCAGCAGCTTGTCGCGCTCGCCCTGCAGCATCTTGTCGACGGGAATGCCGGTCCAGCGCGACACCACCTGCGCGATATGATCGGGCGTCACCGCCTCCTCGACCATGTCGCCGGCGTCGCGACTGGTTTGCTCCGCCTCGACGAGCTGTTTTTCAAGTTTCGGGATCGTGCCATAGGCGAGTTCGCCGGCCTTGGCGAGATCGCCCTGGCGTTGCGCCCTGTCGAGGTCGGCGCGGGCCTGGTCGAGCTGTTCCTTGACCTTGGTGGAGGAGGCGAGCTTCTCCTTCTCCGCCATCCAGCGCTGCGTCGTCGCCTCGCTCTGTTCCTCGAGGTCGGCGAGTTCCTTCTCGAGCCGCGCCAGGCGATCCTTCGACGCCTGGTCGGTTTCCTTCTTGAGGGCCTCGCGCTCGATCTTGAGCTGGATGATGCGCCGGTCGAGCTCGTCGAGCGCCTCCGGCTTCGAATCGACCTGCATCCGCAGCCGCGACGCGGCCTCGTCGATCAGGTCGATCGCCTTGTCGGGCAGGAAGCGGTCGGTGATGTAGCGGTTCGACAGCGTCGCCGCGGCGACCAGCGCCGAGTCGGTCAGCCGGATGCCGTGATGGAGCTCGTATTTCTCGCTGATGCCGCGCAGGATCGAGATCGTGTCCTCGACCGTCGGCTCGTCGACGAAGACCGGCTGGAAGCGCCGCGCCAGCGCCGCGTCCTTCTCGACATGCTTGCGGTATTCGTCGAGGGTCGTCGCGCCGACGCAGTGCAGTTCGCCGCGCGCCAGGGCCGGCTTCAGCAGGTTCGAGGCGTCCATCGCCCCTTCCGCCTTGCCGGCGCCGACCAGCGTATGCATCTCGTCGACGAACAGGATGATCTGGCCCTCGGCCGCCTGGACCTCGGACAGCACCGCCTTCAGCCGCTCCTCGAATTCGCCGCGGTATTTCGCGCCGGCGATCAGCGAGCCCATGTCGAGGGCGAGCAGCTTCTTGTTCTTGAGGCTCTCCGGCACGTCGCCGTTGACGATCCTGAGCGCCAGGCCTTCGGCTATCGCCGTCTTGCCGACGCCCGGCTCGCCGATCAGTACCGGGTTGTTCTTGGTCCGGCGCGCCAGCACCTGGATCGTGCGGCGGATTTCCTCGTCGCGGCCGATCACCGGGTCGAGCTTGCCTTCGCGCGCGTCCTCGGTGAGATCGCGCGAATACTTCTTCAGCGCGTCATACTGGCTTTCGGCCGAAGCCGAATCCGCCGTGCGCCCCTTGCGGATCTCCTCGATCGCGCCGTTCAGCGTCTGCGGCGTGACACCGGCATCGGCGAGGATCTTCGCGGTCTTGGCGTCCTTCTCGATCGCCAGCGCCAGCAGCAGCCGCTCGACGGTGACGAAGGAATCGCCCGCCTTCTTGGCGGCCTTCTCGGCGGTCTCGAAGACCTTGGCCGTCGGCTGGGCGAGGTAAATCTGCCCCGAGCCGCCGCTGACCTTGGGAAGCGCGGCAAGCGCCTGTTCGGTTTCGGCGAGCGCCTGCCGGGCGTTGCCGCCGGCGCGCTCGATCAGCCCCGCCGCGAGCCCTTCGGGATCGTCGAGCAGGACCTTGAGAATGTGTTCGGGGGTGAATTGCTGATGGCCTTCGGCCAGCGCCCCGGTCTGTGCGGACTGGATGAATCCCCGGGCCCGCTCCGTATAGATTTCGAAGTTCAATTTGCCCTCCTGACCCGGACCGTCCACCCATGCGGCGCGAACGACCCGTTCGATGATTTGGCACGTTTCAATAGCTTCGGCGCCCGTTTCGGCGCGCCTTGAAAAAACATATGGTGATGACGGGTCGGTTAAAAAAGAGGGCCGGATTCGAGGCATGGCGCAGGTTGCAACGTGACGGGATGTCACAATTCAGGCACCATTTTCTGGCTCACCGTTCGGATCGGTCGCCTCACGCTTGAGGGGTCGCGAACGCGGTCGCCAGACAAGTCCGGGAATTCACCAGAGAGGCCAAAGATGCCGATTTCCAGAAGACTGAGATTTCCACTCGCCGTGGCGTTCGCGGCCATCGCCGGCCAGGCGGCGGTCGCCCAGGAGGCCGAGACCATCGACCTCTTCGACACCGCCCGTCCCAATCGCGAGGGCCAGCCGGCCGACCTCGAAGCCCTTGGCATGGCGCCGGGTACCGTCGGCGCGGTCGCCTTTTTCAGCCTGACCCCCGCCGCCAACCGGAGTGTCCGGTCCGGCGGCATCGACCGCAGGATGCGAGTAGCGCTTCCCGGCGGCGGCGACGTCACCTGTAATCTGGCCGCGGCTCCGCCGCAGAACGGCGTGCAGGTCGCGAGTGGCTCGATCGGCGACGGCGACGGTGCCGATCACTGCTATCTGCTCATCAAGGACGGCCACATCACCGGCGATATCCAGACGCAGTCCGGGCGCTACCGGATTCTGCCGGCCGGCCCCGGCAACACCCACGCCGTCGTCGAGATGCGGACGCAGGCTTTCCCGGAAGAAGACGACATCCGTCGCCCCAACCTGCCGAAGCGCCAGGGCCGCAGCATGCGGACCGAACCGCTCTGCGACGTTCCGGGCGCCGGCGACCGCGGCACGATCGATCTGATGGTCCTCTACACCCCGAACGCGGCGGCCCATGCCGATATGGACGTCATGGTCGCCGAGGCGATGACCCAGTTGCAGAAGGCGGTCGCCCAGCAGCCCGACGAGAATTTCGGCGTCAACGTCCGCCTGGTCCACAGCCAGCAGGTCGACTATGTCGAGGGCAAGGATCTCGGTGTCGACCTCGATCGCCTGAGCGGCAACCAGCCCGGTTTCCTCGACGAGGTCCCGGCGCTTCGCGACAAATACAAGGCCGACATCGTCCACATGATCGTCGACGGCAGCCTCGAGGCCTGCGGTCTCGGCTGGATGACCGAACCCGGCTACGACGACAGCGCCGACTACGCTTTTTCAGTCAGTGAGCGCGCCTGTGCGGTGGACAATTACAGCTTCGCCCACGAGGTCGGCCACAACATGGGCATGAACCACGACCGCTATGTCGTCGACGACGCGGCGGACGATGACATCAATTTCGGATTCGTTTCGCTGGATTCCGGTCGGCGGACCCTGATGGCCTACGACCAGCAGTGCAGGGACGCCGGGCAGGATTGCCCGCGGATCCTGACCTATTCGACCCCGGCTCCGGTGATGGGCGGGATGACCGCGTGGGGCGTGCCGCCGGCACGCGGCGACGGCGCCTATAATCGTGAAATCTTGTGCCGCAACGCCCCGGGCATCTCGAAGTATCGTTGAGTCGGCGGTCGGGGCGCCGTCGCCCCGACCGGGCCGAAAGAACGCAGCCGGACGCGGCAAGCCCGTTCAGGAAAAGCGCGAGGCGCGCTCTTCCGACCGCTCCAGCTAGTCTTCGACCGGCGTCGGCTCGGCGGCTACGGATGGCGCGGCGCCTTTGTCGGCCTGCGCCGGAGGATTGGCCGCGGCCGGTCCGTTCTGGTCGTCCGACCGGGCCCGGTACGGGCGTCGGCGGCGCGGCGGACGCGGCGCTCCCCCGCCCTGCTCGTCCTGCCGATTTTCCTCGGGCTGGTCGTCGCCGCCCGCTTCGACCCGGTCCTGACCGTTGGTATTGGCGTTGCCGTTGACGTAGGGCTGCGGATCCGATGCCCCGAAGGACGGCTGGTCGTCGTCCTGGCGGGACTGATTGCGGTCCTGGCCGTTGCCACCGCCATGCTGCTGCTCGCCGTCGTTATCCCCGTCATCGCCGTCGCGGCCATGCTGCTGCGGCTGGTTCTGGGGCTGCGGCTGCTGCGCCTGGGCGGCGGCGACGATGCGATAATAATGCTCGGCGTGCTGCAGGAGATTCTCGCCCTGCACGCGGTCGCCGGACGCCTGGGCGTCGCGGGCGAGCTGGGCGTAGCGTTCTGCGATATGGAGAGGCGTACCGCGGACTTTGACGTCCGGTCCGTTGCTCTCATACGACCGCGTCAGCGGATTGGGGCCCTTGCGGCCACGCCCACGCATACGCTTGTTGTTGTTATTATTGTTATTGTTCTGCTGTCCTTGCCTCATCAACCTTCTCTTCTGTCTCCGAACGGTCCGCGAAACCGCTCACTGACGGGCCGCGCCGCTGTCGAGCGACGGTGCCTGCGAATCCATCCCGGACTCGGATTCACCGGTCCGGCTATTGGCCTCTTTCGACGTTGACTCACCCGGTCAAGGTTCCCCGAGCAGGGAGCTCCGCGCAAAGCTGACTCGGTCCGCCCGTACGATGGTGAACGGTCCAAACGATCAGACGGCATCCACGATCAAGATTTCGCTCGGTTGGAAGCGTATCCCAGCGCCCAAAGATCAATGGGCTTCGCCCATGACTGTTATGGACTTTGTCCGTTTCCTACGGCGAGCGGACGTTAGCCGCTTCGAAGCCGATTTCCAAGCCTATTTTTGCATCGACCTGTTTAAGCTGAATTACCCGTTCGGTTCCGGCGAAATCGCGATAGCGATGAACGACATAACCACGTTGGCGCGCCATCGCGGCGACGCTCTCGGCCTGACCGCTTCCGATCTCGAAAAACGCTTCGCCCGTTGGCGACAGAATCGCCGGCAATGCGTCGAAAAGGACCGGGTAAACGGCAAGACCCTCGGGACCACCGTCCAATGCGATATGGGGATCATGCTCGCGGACTGCAACCGGCAGCCCGGCGATATCGGACTTCGCCACGTAAGGCGGATTGGACACGACGATGTCGAAACGGCCGCGGATCGCCGCGGTCCAGTCGCCGACCAGGAATTGCGCCCGCCCCTCCAGACCGAGGCGGGCGGTGTTCCGCCGCGCGATTCGCACGGCGCCCTCGCTGATATCGATGCCGGTGCCGGTCGCCGCCGGCAACTCGCTGAGCAGCGCCAGCAGGATCGCCCCCGATCCGGTGCCGAGATCGAGGATCGTCAGCGGTCGGCCCCGCCCGCCCGATGCGTCGATCGCGCCGAGCGCCGCCTCGACCAGCGTCTCGGTGTCCGGGCGCGGCACCAGCGTCTCGGCCGACAGCCCGAACGGCAGGCTCCAGAACTCCTTCTCGCCGATGATCCGGGCGACCGGCATGCCGGCGGCGCGCCTGTCGGCATAGGCTTCGACGATGCGCTCGACTTCCCGCGCGACGGTTTCCCGGTCGTGCAGCACGAGGTCGCCCGGCCCGTGGCCGAGCGCGTGCCCGACCAGCAGCCGCGCGTCGAGATCGGGAGTCGCGTCGCCTTCCGCCGCGCAGGCGACGGCCAGCCGCGCGGCGATTCGCCGGCGCAGTGCGGCGACCGTGACGCCGTCGAGCGAGACAGCGGCCGTCATGCCGCCGCCTCCGCCGCCAGAAGCGTCGCCTGATGGTCGGTGATCAGCGGATCGATGACATCGTCGAGCGCGTCGCCGGCAAGCACTTCGTCGAGCTTGTAGAGCGTCAGGTTGATGCGGTGGTCCGTCACCCGCCCCTGCGGATAATTGTAGGTGCGGATGCGCTCGGAGCGGTCGCCGCTGCCGACCTGGACGCGGCGCGCCTCGGCGCGTTCGTCATCGGCCGACTGTCGCTCGAGGTCGAGCAGGCGGGCCCGCAGCATCTGCATCGCCTTGGCCCGGTTCTGATGCTGCGACCGCGACACCGCGGTGACGATGATGCCGGTCGGGATGTGCAGGATGCGGATGCCGGAATCGGTGGTGTTGGCGTGCTGGCCGCCGGCGCTGGAGGCCCTTGTCGTGTCGAGGCGGATTTCCTCCGGCCGAATGTCGACGTCGACCTCCTCGGCCTCCGGCAGCACGGCGACCGTCGCCGCCGAGGTGTGGATGCGGCCGCTCGCCTCGGTCGCCGGGACGCGCTGGACGCGATGGACGCCGGATTCGAATTTCAGCCGCGCGAAGACGCCCTTGCCGGTGATGTTGGCGATGATTTCCTTGTAGCCGCCGGCATCGCCCTCGCTCTCCGACAGGACCTCGACCTTCCAGCCGTGCAGGTCAGCGTAGCGCTGGTACATCCGGAACAGGTCGCCGGCGAAGAGCGCCGCCTCGTCGCCGCCGGTCCCGGCCCGAATTTCGACGATCGCGCTCTTCTCGTCCGCCGCATCCTTCGGCAGGAGCAGGAGCCTGACCTTTTCGGCGAGCTCCTCGATGCGGGAATCGAGCGCCTCCGCCTCGTCCCATGCCAGCCCCGCCATTTCCGGGTCGGCGAGCAGCGCCTCCAGCCCCTCGCGCTCCCTGAGCGCCGTGCGGAGTTCCGTGACGCCCTCGTAGACGGGCTCGAGTTCGGCCCGTTCGCGGCTGAGCCTGACCAGCGTGTCGCTGTCCAGCGGCGTCGCCAGCCTGGCGTCGATGACCTCGACGCGGGAGATCAGCGCATCGATCTTTTGTTCGGGGATGATGGTCATGGGTTATGAATGCGCTTCGGCGCAGGTCCTCAAAACGGCACGTCCTCGGCAAGGGCGAAGTCGGCGAGCGCCGTGCGCAACCCGTCGCCGTTGCCGCTTTCGCCAAGCAGCGCGTGAATCCTGTCGGCGACCTTGCCCGCGTCGAGCGCCAGCGTCATCGCCTTGACCGGGCCGATCGCCGCCGCCGACATCGAGAGCGAGCGGTAGCCGAGACCGATCAGCGCCATGGCGGCAAGCGGATTTCCCGCCATCTCGCCGCATAGCGTCACCGGCAATCCCGTCGCTGCCGCCGCTTCGACGATCTGCCGCAACGCCCTGAGGAAGGGGCGCGACAGCGGATCGAAGCGGCCGGCGACCATGATGTTGCCGCGGTCGCTGGCGGTCATGAACTGATGCAGGTCGTTGGATCCGACCGAAATGAAATCGACCAGCGGCGCGAGGCCGTCGAGCTGCCAGAGCAGCGACGGCACCTCGATCATCGCCCCGATCAGGAGTTCGGTCGGCGTCTCGTGACCGTGCCGGTGCAGATGCGCCAGCTCGCGGTCGATCAGCTCCCGGGTTTCCCTGATCTCCCATATGTCGGTGATCATCGGCAGCATGATCCGCAACTGGCGTCCGGCCGACGCCTGAAGCAGGGCGCGAAGCTGCATCCGCAGGAGCCCCGGGCGATCGAGGCCGAGACGGATCGCCCGCCAGCCCATCGCCGGATTCTCTTCCTGCGCGGTCCGCAGATAGGGAAGCACCTTGTCGCCGCCGATATCGAGCGTGCGGAAGGTCACCGGCAGGTCTCCCGCCGCTTCGATCACCGTCCCGTAGAAGGCCCGCTGTTCGCCGACCTTCGGCATCCGCTCGGCGATCATGAACTGGAGCTCGGTGCGGAACAGCCCGATGCCCTCGGCGCCGGATTCGACCAGGTGGGGCAGGTCGACCATCAGCCCGGCATTCATCAGGAGCTTGATCCGCTGGCCGTCGCGGGTGACCGCCGGCTTGTCGCGGAGCAGCTGGTACTGTTCCTGGCGTTTGGCGCGGAAGCGGACCTTCTCGGCATAGGCCGCCTCGACGTCTGCGGTCGGGCGGATATGGACTTCGCCGGCAAGCCCGTCGACGATCGCCGGGTCGCCGTTTTCGACCAGCGACACGACATTGGCCGCGCGCCCGACGGAGGCGATCCCCAGCGCCCGGGCGACGATGGTCACATGGCTGGTCGGGCCGCCTTCCTCGAGCACCAGGCCGCGCACCCGCTCGCGATCATAGTCGAGCAGTTCCGCCGCCCCCATGTTGCGCGCCACGATGATCGCGTCGCGCGGCAGCTCCTGCGCCGACGGTCCGTGCGATTTGTTCATCAGCACGCGCAGGAGCCGGTTGGCGAGGTCGTCGAAGTCGTGCAGCCGGTCGCGCAGGAACGGATCGGTCTGGCGTTGCAGCCTCGCCCGGGTGTCGCTCTGCACCTTCTCGACCGCCGCCTCGGCGGTGAGGCCGTTGCGAATCGCCTCGTTCATCCGGCGAACCCAGCCGCGGTCGTGGGCGAACATACGGTACGCTTCGAGAATATCGCGATGCTCGCCGGTCTCGGCGATGTCGTCGCGCGACAGCATGTCGTCGACGAAGAGCCTGAGGCCGGCGATCGCCTCTTCGAGCCGCTGCGCCTCGACCTCGACATCCTCGGCGATCAGGTCGGTGACCACCACGCGCGGCTCGTGCAGCACGATATGGCCGAGCCCGACGCCCTCGCAGAGCCCGACCCCGGTGGTGGTTATCGGCCGCTTGAGGTCGAGGAGCGTGCCGGGCTGCGCCAGCCGCTCCAGCTCGCCGACCGCCAGCATCTCGGCCAGCACCATCGCCGTGGTCTGAAGCGCCTCGACCTCTTCGTCGTAATAGGTCCGGTGCGTCCGGTTCTGGACGACGAGGACGCCGAGCGTCCGTCCGGCCCGCAGGATCGGTACGCCGAGGAAGGAGGAATAGATCTCTTCGCCGGTTTCCGGCAGGTAGCGATAGGCCGGGTGCGACTGGGCATTCGGCAGATTGAGCGGCCGCGCCTCGGCCGCGATGGTGCCGACCAGACCCTGTCCGGTCCGCAGCGCCGCATGATGGACCGCTTCGGCCTTCAGGCCCTCGGTGGCGTAGAGCTCGAGCACGCCGTCGGAGCGCAGCACATAGACCGAGCAGACCTCGGCCACCACGTTGGCCGCGATCTGCGTCACGATCTTGTCGAGCCGGTCCTGCGCGCTGATCGGCTCCGCCATGATTTCGCGCAAGCGGCGGAGCAGGACGCGCGGGCCGGCGGGGGCACCCCGCATGATCCGCTATCCTAATGGACGTATTCCAGCCGCGGCCGATGCCGTCGGCGGCCTCGCGGGCGCTCGAATCTGCGCCCGGTTAATTCCTGTCGAGCCCGTATAGCGAATGCAAAGTCCGTACCGCAAGTTCGGTATAGGACGCATCGATGAGCATCGATATCTTGATTTCGGATGTCGTGATCGCCCGGATGTTGATGCCGCGCGCCGCCAGCGCCTCGAAAGCCTGCGCCGCGACGCCGGCATGGCTGCGCATTCCGATGCCGATGACCGAAATCTTGGCGACGTCCTTGGAGCCCTGGATCGCCTGATAGCCGACATGTTCGCGCGCTTCCGCCAGGACCTGTTGCGACCGGTCGAAGTCGGCGATCGGCACGGTGAAGGTCAGATCGGTCAACGATCCGTCCTCGGAAATGTTCTGGACGATCATGTCGACGTTGATATGGGCTTCGGCCAGCGGCATGAAGACCGCCGCCGCGACGCCCGGCTTGTCGGCGACCCGG
The DNA here is from genome assembly GCA_963812275.1 of uncultured Alphaproteobacteria bacterium. GTDB lineage: Bacteria > Pseudomonadota > Alphaproteobacteria > Rhizobiales > Kaistiaceae > Bauldia. The sequence goes on from CAWEUQ010000005.1 coordinate 237,545, forward strand.
CGAAGCGAAATCTGGGCATCGTCCTTGGAATAGGCGATGCCGGTGACAACCTGCTTTTCCACTATCTCATCCTCGTCGCAGATCAGGGTTCCGGGCGGCGCGTCCGCGTTCTTGAGTTCCGGCGCGTCCGGATCGGAGAAGCTCGAGCGTACGAAGGTCCGCACGCCATGGACCATCGCCATTTCGACCGAACGGACCTGCAGCACCTTGGCGCCGAGCGACGCCATCTCCAGCATCTCCTCATAGGCGATTCGGGACATCCGGCGGGCGCTGGCGACGATCCGCGGATCGGTCGTATAGACACCGTCGACGTCGGTATAGATATCGCAGCGATCGGCGCCGACCGCCGCGGCCAGCGCCACCGCGGTGGTGTCCGAGCCGCCACGCCCGAAGGTCGAGACCCGGTTGTCCGGGGCGATCCCCTGGAAACCGGCGACCACCGCCACCTGGCCCTGCACCATGCGCTCGATCAGGATCGTCCCGTCGATATCGGCGATGCGGGCCGCCCCGTGCGCCGAATCGGTGCGGATCGGAATCTGCCAGCCAAGCCAGGAACGGGCGTTGATCCCCATGTCCTGCAGCGTGATCGCCAGCAGCCCGGCGGTGATCTGTTCGCCGGCGGCAACCACCGTATCGTATTCGCGCGCATCGTGCAGTCGCGAGGCTTCCCGCGTCCAGGCGACCAGCTGGTTGGTGGTTCCGGCCATCGCCGACACCACCACCGCGACCTGATGGCCGGCCGCGACCTCGCGGCTGACGTGGCGGGCGACGTTGCGGATACGGTCGATATCGGCGACCGAGGTCCCGCCGAACTTCATCACCAGCCGTGCCATCGCGTTTCCGCCACCCGTCCTCGTCGCCATAAAGGCGCGCCTTCTTAGCGACTGGCGGGGATTGCCGCAACGGGCCCGCATCCAGCGCCAAATTGGAAGTAGCGGAACGCCGGCGGATCGCCTAGCGTTCCCTCGCCATGCCGACCGCCTCCACCATCGACCGCGACGAAGTCGCCCGTTTCTCCGCGCTCGCCGGGAAATGGTGGGATCCGGGCGGGCCGATGGCGCCGCTCCACCGGCTGAATCCCGTCCGCCTCGGCTATCATCAAGAACCAGATCTGCGCCCAGTTCGAGGGCCCCGGCGACGGGCGAACGCCGCGATCCGCGCGACGGCCGGGCGCTGGAAGGCCTGACGATCCTCGACATCGGCTGCGGCGCCGGCCTCGTCTGCGAGCCGCTCGCCCGGATGGGCGCCACCGTCACCGGCATCGATCCCTCGGCGGAGAATATCGCCGCCGCCGGCCACCACGCCGCCGAAGGCGGCCTCGCCATCGACTATCGCGCCACCACCGCCGAGGCGCTGGCCGAAACCGGCGTCACCTGTGACGTGGTGCTGGCGCTCGAGGTTGTCGAACACGTCAGCGATGTCCGGCTGTTCATCGAATCCTGCGCGACATTGGTCCGGCCGGGCGGATTGCTCATCGCCTCGACCATCAACCGCACGATGAAGGCCTTCGCCCTGGCCATCGTCGGGGCGGAATATGTCCTGCGCTGGCTGCCGCGCGGCACCCATTCCTACGACAAGCTGGTGACGCCGGCCGAGCTCGGCGCCGCCTTCCGCGCCGCGGGGCTGACCCGTCGCGACGAGACCGGGGTCGTCTACGTGCCGATCGCCGACCGCTGGAAGCTCTCCACCGACACCGACGTCAACTACATGATGGTCGCCGGCAAGCCGATCGCCCCGGCTCCCTAGTCCGTCCGTTTTGTCCACACCGCCAGTTCGTTGCCGCCCGGTTCGCGAAAATGGAAGCGCCGCCCGCCGGGGAAGTCGAATTGCGGCCGGGTGACCACCGCGCCGGCCGCCGTCGCCGCCGCCTCGGCCGCGTCGAGATCGTCAGCGTAGAGTATCACCAGCGGCGCCGCCGGCTCGCCTTCGGCCTGGGTGATGCCGCCATCGAGACCCGCATTGTTGATCGCGACATAGGATGGCCCGTAGCTGGTGAAGGCCCATCCAAAGGCCGCCTCGAAGAACGCCTGGCTGCGGCCGATATCCCGGCTGGCAAACTCGATGTAGTCGATCGATAACGTCGCCGTCATGGCCTCGTCCTCTCCTCAACTGTTCACTTTTTGTTCTATACCCTCCCGCGCCTGTCATGGAAAGGGCGCGACGAAAAAAGCTGGCTTGCGCCCGGGCCCTACCAGGGCAGCTCGTAGCCTTCGCAGTGGAGGAACCTGCCGGTCGTCGCCAGCGACATCTCGTCGACCCGCGCCACCATCCGGGCGGCGGCGTCTTCCGGCTCGACCGCGCCCGGGCCGCTGCCCATATCGGTCCGCACCATTCCCGGATGGAGCAGCAGAACGGAGATCCCCTTCGGCTTGAGGTCGATCGCCAGGTCGACGCCGCCCATGTTCACCGCCGCTTTCGACATGCGATAGCCGTAGGCGCCACCCGAACCGTTGTCGCCGATCGAGCCGCTGCGGCTGGTGACGATCGCCACTTTCGAGCCATCCCGCAGCCTCGGCAGCATCGCCCGCGCGACGCGAAGCGGGCCAAGCGTGTTGACCTCGAACTGCCGCCGGATGCGATCCCAGTTGAGGTCCTCGAGCGTTTCGGACGTCGCGATGCCGGCATTGGCGATGAGCACGTCGACGGAGCCCTCGGCCAGCGAATCGGCGAAGCGCTGGACCGCCGCGTCGTCGGTCACCTCGACGCCCTCATGCACCTCGACGCCGAGCCCGTCGAGAGCGTCGGTGGTGGTGCGAACCGCCGCGACGACCTTGTCGCCGCGCTCGACATAGGCGCGGGCGAGGGCCAGCCCGATGCCGCGATTCGCTCCGGTAATGACGATGCGTGCCATATGAAGAAAGCTCCCCTAGTTTGGCCGGCCGTTGCCGGACAGCAGCTGCGCGGCACCGCCGACTCCCAGTCGAAACGCCACGTCGAAGCTTACTCCGACAATCGACCAGCGGACCACCTGATCCGCTGATTTCATCTGCCAGACCGCCGTCCAGCCAAGGTCGGCGTCGCTCCAGGCGAGGCTTCCCGCCAGCACCCGGTCGCCGCCCATGGCGAGCGCCGCCGCCTCGATCCACGCCGACGAAGCCTGCGGCGACGGGACCGCCCCCTCGCGCAAAGACGCCCATACCGCCGCCGTCGGCAACTCGGCGGTCATCCCGAAGCGCCATGCCGCGTCGGCCAGTGCCTCCCGGAAATCGCGCCCCGCATTGCCGTCACCGGCGAGCGGATAGGTGACGCCGCCAGTCTCGACGTCAACGAAGACCGCGAGCGGCGGCCGCGGCTCAGGCCACGGAGCGTGGCCCAGGGCGCCAAGCGCCGCGTCGACCTTGGAATGGTCGAAGGATACGGTCAGGTCGTAGGGCCGGTCGCGGGTACCCTGTTCGTCATGGACGGGAATCCCCGTCATCCTGTCGTGGTAATCGAAGCCCGCCACGAAGGCCGCCGGCTCCGCCGCGATGGCGGCGACTCTCGGGTCGCCGGCAAGGGCTGGATCGCCCGACACCTTGACCAGAACCTGCCGAAGGGTAGTGGCGAATCCCGCCTGCCGTCCCGCTTCGCCCTGCCCGGTCACCAGCGTCCGTGCCACATAGAGGTCGGCCGAAATCGCAGCGCCCGACCCGAGGATCAGGAGCAGCGCCATCCCGCAAGGCCAGACGGCCGCTCTCATCTAACCGTGCCGTTCGCCGCTAGTTCTGGTCTTCGGGGACCGTTGGCAGGTGGTGGAATTCGATCCCCTCCTCCGCCAGCGCCTTGGCTTCGTCGCTGGTCGCCTCGCCGTAGATGCCGTGCGCCTCGACTTCCCGGTGGTGGATCTTGCGCGCCTCGTCGGCAAAACGGTCGCCGACATAGTCGGCGTGTTCGGTCACCTTCTTGCGAAGCTCGCGGATCGCGGCGCGCAGCGCCTGTTCGCGCGGATCGACCGAGGCGAGTTGCACCCGCTCCTCGACCGGCCCGGTTTCGGTCCGTGCGACCGCCGTACCGCCGTCGCCGCCCTTGCCCTTGCCGGAGCGACCGACCGCCGGCGCCATCAGCGCCTTCTCGACCGCGGTCGTCCCGCAGATCGCGCAGGAAACCTCGCCCTTCGCCGCCATCCGGTCATAGTCGTCGCCCGACCGGAACCAGGCCTCGAATTCGTGGTCTTTCTCGCAACGCAGGGCGTATCGGATCATCCGTGGTCCTCAGGCGCTTTCAAATTCTTCCGCCCTGGTCGGCAGTTCGTAGGGCGGGTCGCTGTCGATCGCGGGAACCCGCTGGCGGGCGACCGCGCTCGCCGCCGGGTCGATGTCGGCAATGATAAAGTCGGGATCGGTGCCCGCTTCCGCAAGGATCCTGCCCCAGGGACCGACGATCAGGCTGTGTCCGTAGGTGTCGCGGCCGTCCTCGTGATGGCCGCCCTGGGCCGCGGCAATGACGAATGAGCCGGTCTCGATCGCCCTGGCCCGGATCAGCACATGCCAATGGGCTTCCCCCGTGGTCTTGGTGAAAGCGGCGGGAATCGCCAGCGCCGCCGCGCCATTTATCGCAAGGCTATGGTAAAGATTTGGGAAACGCAGGTCGTAGCAGATCGACAGGCCGAGCCTCAGCCACGGCAGATCGGCAATCACCGCGGCTCCGCCCGGACGATAGAGCCGCGATTCGCGATAGCTCTCGCCATTCGGCAGATCGACGTCGAACATGTGGATCTTGTCGTAGCGGGCGGCGATGTCGCCATCCGGTCCGATCAGGAAGGAGCGGTTGGCGACCGAGGACTCGCCGAGCTTGATCGCCATCGAACCGATATGGACATGGATGCCGAGTTCCCTGGCGAGCGCCCGGAAACGGGCCAGCGACGGATCCTCCGCTTCGGCCGAAATGCTGGCGAGCAGCCGGTCGCGATCGAGACAGAGGATGGTCGTCATTTCCGGCGTCAGCGCGTATTCGGCGCCGGCCGCCGCGGCCGCGCGGATCAGGCGTTCCGCCTCATCCGTATTGGCTTTGACCGAAAGCCCGCTCCGCATCTGGATCGCGGCTGCGCGAAAACCTGCCATGATGGACCTCCTTCTCAAGTCGTCCAGGATATCGGTCAGGCGCCTTCGCGGACAACCCGTGCGAAGACCAGCACGTCGACGCCCGAGGCGCCGGCCCGCAACAACGCCCGGGTTACCGCCCGCGCGGTCGCCCCGGTCGTATAGACGTCGTCGACCAGCAGCACCCGTCGACCGGCGATGATCGCCTTGTGGTCGGCCGGCACCCGGAAGGCGCCGCGGACATTGCGGTCGCGCTCGCCGGCCGACAATCCGACCTGTTGCGCCGTGGCGCGGACCCGCCTCAGCGCCATCGGCGCGAAGGGCTTGTCGGCGATCGCCGCGACGGTCTGCGCCAGCGCCGCCGACTGGTTGAACCGCCTGAGCCACAGCCGCCAGCGGTGAAGCGGCACCGGCAGGATGAGGTCCGCCTCGGCGGTCAGCTCCGAACCGGCCCGCGCCATCCACGCGCCCATCCAGCGGGCAAGTTCGGTCCGGTCCCGGTATTTCAGCCCATGGACGAGCGCGCGGGCGACCGTGTCGAAGCGCGCCACCGCGCGCAGGCGATCGAAGGGCGGCGGCTCGGCGATCGCCTCCGCCGACAGGGCCCCCGCCCCGAGATCATAGGCGAAGGGCAGGCCGAGCCGGGCGCAATACGGCTTCTCGATCAGCCGCAATTCGCCCCAGCATACCGGGCAGAGCCCGCCAAGCCGCGCGACATGGCGCTGGCAGGCCAGACACTGGGCCGGCAGCGCCAGATCGGCCGCCGTGGTTGCAACGGCGCGCAACGCACCGGGCCATGACCGCCCCGTCCGCTGCCGCGGGTGCGGCCGCGTATGAATATCCCTGTCCATGCCGATGAGACTAGCGCCGGGACGGGCGCGGGGCCATGGCCGTTTTTCGCGGCGGGCGGATTTTCCTGTCGACTGCTTTTGACGGCATGGTCGGCGCGCCCCATAACCGTCGGATGGAAGGCCCGACGCCCATCTTCGACCGCGCCCTGCTCGACCGGCGCCAGCGCCGCGCGCTTCTCGGCAGCGCTCCGGTCGCCGATTTTCTCCTGCGCGCCGCCGTCGACGATCTGATCGACCGGCTGACAACGGTGAAACGGGTCTTTGGCCTCGCGGCCGATATCGCCACGCCGCTGCCGCTCCTCGCCGACCGGCTGATCGACACCGGCCAGGTCGATGCCGTCATCCGCCTCGAGCGCTTCGCCACCCGGCGCGGGAACTCGCCCCTGTCCGGTTGTCGTCGGCGACGAGGAAAGGCTGCCCTTCCGGCCCGAAAGCCTCGATCTCGTCGTTTCGGCGCTGGGTCTGCATTTCGCCAACGACCTGCCCGGCACCCTCGTCCAGACCCGTCGGGCGCTGAAGCCCGACGGCCTCTTCCTCGCCACCCTTCTCGGCGGCGACACCCTGGTCGAGTTGCGCGAGGCATTCGCCACGGCCGAGGCCGAACGGACCGGCGGCGCCTCGCCGCGCGTCGCGCCTTTCGCCGAACTGCGGCCGCTCGGCGGTCTGCTCCAGCGCGCCGGCTTCGCCCTGCCGGTGATCGATCAGGACCGGCTCACCGTCCGCTATGCCACGATGTTCGATCTGATGCGCGACCTGCGGGCCATGGGCGCGACAAACGCCCTGGTCGAGCGCTCCCGCCGACCGCTCGGCCGGGCGGTCATGCTGCGCGCGGCCGAGGTCTATGCCGAGCGCTTCGCCGATCCGGACGGACGGCTGCGCGCCACCTTCGATCTCGTCTGGTTGTCGGGCTGGGCGCCGGACGAAAGCCAGCAGAAGCCCCTGCGTCCCGGGTCGGCCAGGACGCGCCTTGCCGACGCGCTCGGCGTCCGCGAGATGCCGGCGGGCGAAAAGCCCGGCGGCTGAAGGCTACTTCGCGGCCGGGGCGATCGAACCGGTCGCGATCGGGTCGATCGCTTGTTTCTTCGCCACCGACGTCGTCGACAGCGACAACCCGCCGAGGAGAATGACCGCGACGCCGAAGATGGCGACGGAGATCGGCAGGAAAGCCACCGCCTGCGCGCCGGCCGGACGCTGCTCGGCCGAATCTTCGTCGGGACGGAGAAGAATGGTCCTGCCGAGATCGGATGCCATCGGGCCTGCTGCCTGTTCGCCGGGGTTGAGGGGCGTAAGGCTTAAATATCGACAGGACTTATAAAAGATCGATTAACGGTGCGATCAGCGGCGCGTCGGCTGGCGGCATCGGGTAGTCGCGAAGCGTCCGCGCCGCCACCCACTTGACCGTCTGGCCTTCCAGCGGCCTCACCGTCCCCTGCCACTTGCGGCAGACGTAGAGCGGCATCAGCAGGTGGAAGTCGTCATAGGCGTGGCTGGCGAAGGTCAGCGGCGCCAGGCATGCCGACTGGGTGTCGACGTCGAGCTCTTCCCTGAGTTCGCGGACGAGCGCCGCCTCGGGCGTCTCGCCGTCCTCGACCTTGCCGCCGGGAAATTCCCACAAGCCCCGCCATCGCCTTGCCTTCCGGCCGCCGGGTGATCAGCACCCGGCCGTCGACGTCGATCAGCGCGCAGGCGACGACGAGGAGGAGGGTCATGCCGGAGCCGTCCGGCTCACGACCGGTAGTCGCCGTTGATCGCGATGTATTCCTTGGTCAGGTCGCAGGTCCACACCCGGTCGCTGCCTTTTCCGAGCCCGATGTCGACGGTGATGACGATGTCCTGGCTCTTCATGTAGGCGGCGGCCAGCGCCTCCGAATAGTCCGGGTCCCGCTCGCCGTGGAAGGCGACGCGGATATCGCCGAACCAGATCGCCAGCCGGTCGCGATCCGCCGGCTCGCCGGCCTTGCCGACCGCCATGACGACGCGGCCCCAGTTGGCGTCCTCGCCGGCCAGCGCCGTCTTGACCAGCGGCGAATTGGCGATCGACAGCGCGATCCGCTTGGCCGAGCGCTTCGACGTCGCCCGCTCGACCCGGACCTCGACGAATTTCCGCGCCCCCTCGCCGTCGCGCACCACCTGGTGGGCGAGATCGAGGAGCAGCGCGTCGAGCGCCTCGCGGAAGCCGGCAAGCCGGCGATCGCGGGTCGAGGTGATCGGCTTGGCGCCGGCCACCTGGCCGGTGGCGAAGATCAGCACCGTGTCGGAGGTCGAGGTGTCGCTGTCGACGGTGATCGCGTTGAAGGACCCGGTGACGCCGCGCGAAAGCAGCGCCTGGAGGACCGGGGCGGCGATCGGCGCGTCGGTGAAGATGAAGGAGAGCATCGTCGCCATGTCGGGGGCGATCATCCCGGCGCCCTTGGCGATGCCGTTGATGGCGACCGCCGCGTCGCCGATCCAGGCGGTCCGCGTCGCCACCTTGGGAAAGGTGTCGGTGGTCATGATCGCCCGCGCCGCGTCGATCCACGGGCCGTCATGCTGATGCGCGACCAGGCGCTCGACCACCCGGTCGAACTTGGCCGCGTCGAGCGGCTCGCCGATCACGCCGGTCGAAGCGAGGAAGACCTCCCGCGGCCGGCATCCGACCGCTTCGGCCACCATCCCGGCGCTGAGCTTGACCGTCTCGCTGCCGCGCTTGCCGGTGAAAGCGTTGGCGTTGCCGGCATTGACCAGCAGCGCCCGCGCCTTGCCGGATGACAGCGCCGCGCGGCACCAGTCGACAGGCGCCGAGGGGCATTTCGATCGCGTGAAGACGCCGGCGACCGCGGTTCCCTTGTCGAAGGTCGCGAGCAGCACGTCGGTCCGCCCGGCATGCTTTATGCCGGCCTCGGCCGAGGCGAAGTGGACCCCCGCGATCGGCGGCAGCGCGGGAAAGGATGTCGGGGCAAGAGGCGAGACCGCGGTCATGCGAGCGACGGGACCATGGCTGAGGACAGTCGGCTGGCGACGGCCTCCGGCTAGTTCACCGGCTCCGGGGTCGCGGCGGCCTTCACCGGCTCGATCTTGGCGTCCTCGCGAAGCGCCTGGATCGTGGCGTCGAAGGTCTCGCGGATCATCTCCTGCTGGATCCGCTGCGCCTCGGTCTCGAAGGTCGGCGGCGGTTCCTTGCGGACCTCCTCGACCAGGATGACGTGCCAGCCGAAATCCGACTGGACCGGCTTCTTGGTATATGTCCCGGGCTCCAGCGAAAAAGCTGCCTCTTCGAACGGCTTGACCATCTGGCCGCGTTTGAAGAAGCCGAGATCGCCGCCCGACTGGCCCGAACCCGGGTCGAGCGAGACTTCCTTGGCGATGTCGGCGAAATTCTCGCCGGCGTCGAGCCGGTCGATGATCGCGTTTGCTTCTTGCTCCGTCTTGACCAGGATGTGGCGCGCATGCACCTCGTCCTCGGGCACGAAATCGGCGAGTTCCTTTTCGAAGCGCGCCTTGACCGCGTCCTCGGTCACGGCGGCGATGAATTTGGTCCGCAGATACTCGCTGTAGAGCGTGCGATCGGCGGCGAGATCGAGGCGACGCACGACCGCCGGCTCTTTCTCGAGCCCGGCTTGTTTCGCGGCCGCGCTTGCCAGCCGGATATTGATCACCAGGTCGAGCAGCGCCGCGTCGCGCCGCTCGGGCGGGACCTGGCCGAGCTGGTCGCCGAATTCGGCCGCCGCCAGCGCCAGATCGGTCGCGGTGATCGGTTCGCCGTTGAGCGTCGCCACGACGGTGTCTTCCGGCGCGTCCTGGGCCGCGGCCGGGCCGGCGAATGTCAGTATGGCGGCCACAGCCAGTCCGTAGAGCGGAAATCGGCGCCGGAAGGAAACATGAGCAAGGCTTGTCATCGAATCGTCCTGTTCGATCGCTGTAATAGGGCCACGACAACGTCCCAAGAGTGCCGATGGAGCACTCGTTTCGAACTGGCCGCGCCGTTGACATCCACCAGCCCCCCTCTTATCTCTCTCACGGCTTGGCGTCCAGAACGCTTTGAATTCCCAAGCGCGGCGATGGTTCGATCGGATATCCGGCAACCGTCGCGCATTTGGAGAACGGGCCGTGGTGGTGGCTTCCGGCCTGCCCGGTAGCGCGCCTTTTCGGATAGCCGTCGCTCAAGGATTATTCATGGTCGGCCTAAGCTCTTTTGCCCGCAAGATTTTCGGCACCCCCAACGATCGTCGCGTCAAGGCCTACCAGCCGCGCGTCGACGCCATCAACGCGCTCGAAGCCGAGATGAGGGCGCTGAGTGACGATCAGCTCCGCGCCAAGACCTCGGAGTTCCGCGGCAAGGTCTCGGACGGCATCAAACTCGACGATCTGCTCGTCCCGGCCTTTGCCACCGTGCGCGAAGCCGCCCGGCGAACGCTCGGCCAGCGCCATTTCGACGTCCAGCTGATGGGCGGCATGGTCCTTCACGAGGGCGCCATCGCCGAGATGAAGACCGGCGAGGGCAAGACCCTCGTCGCGACGCTGGCGGTTTATCTCAACGCCTTGAGCGGCAAGGGCGTTCATGTCGTCACCGTCAACGACTACCTGGCCCGCCGCGACGCCGAATGGATGAGCGAGATCTACAATTTCCTCGGCCTGACGGTCGGCGTCATCGTCCACGGCCTCGACGACGACGAGCGCCGCGAGGCCTACAAGGCCGACATCACCTACGGCACCAACAACGAATATGGCTTCGACTACCTGCGCGACAATATGAAACACGAGCTCGCCGCGATGGTGCAGCGCGGTCACAATTTCGCGATTGTCGACGAGGTCGACTCGATCCTGATCGACGAGGCGCGCACGCCGCTGATCATTTCCGGCGCGCTGGAAGACCGTTCCGAACTCTACAACCAGATCGACACCTTCGTTCCGCACCTCGATCCGGACGATTACGAGGTCGACGAGAAGCTGCGGTCCGCCTCCTTCACCGAATCCGGCAACGAGAAGCTCGAACGGCTGCTGGGCGAAGCCGACCTGCTGAAGGGCGATTCCCTCTACGACGTCGAGAACGTCTCCATCGTCCACCACGTCAATCAGGCGCTGCGCGCCCACAAGCTGTTCCAGCGCGACAAGGACTACATCGTCCGCAACGACGAGGTGGTGATCATCGACGAATTCACCGGTCGCATGATGCCCGGCCGGCGCTATTCCGAGGGCCTGCATCAGGCGCTGGAGGCCAAGGAACACGTCCGGATCCAGCCGGAGAACCAGACGCTCGCCTCGATCACCTTCCAGAACTACTTCCGCATGTATGGCAAGCTCGCCGGCATGACCGGCACCGCTTCGACCGAGGCCGAGGAATTCGGCAACATCTACGGCCTCGAGGTCCTCGAGATGCCGACCAACAAGCCGATGATCCGCCAGGATGCCGACGACGAGGTCTATCGGACGGCCGACGAGAAATACAAGGCGATCATCGCCCTGATCGAGGACTGCAAGTCGCGCGGACAGCCCGTGCTGGTCGGCACCACCTCGATCGAGAAATCCGAGCTTCTGGCGGAACTCCTGCGCAAGGCCGGCTGGCAGCAGCGTGACTTCTCCAGGCCCGAGGAACTCGTCGATCTGTTCACCGAGCAGGCGGTCAAGACCAGGGCCTTCACCATCCTCAACGCCCGCTACCACGAGCAGGAAGCCCAGATCGTCGCCCAGGCCGGCGTCCCGGGCGCCGTCACCATCGCCACCAACATGGCCGGCCGCGGCACCGACATCCAGCTCGGCGGCAACGCCGACATGCGCGTCGCCCATGAACTCGGCGACATGCCGGAGGGGCCGGAGCGCGAAGAGAAGGAAAAGCAGATCCGCGCCGAGGTCGAACGCCTCAAGGCGCAGGCGCTGTCGCCCGCCGTCGGCGGCCTCTGCATCGTCGGCACCGAGCGCCATGAGAGCCGGCGCATCGACAACCAGCTCCGCGGTCGCGCCGGTCGTCAGGGCGATCCCGGCACCTCGCGCTTCTTCCTGTCGCTGCAGGACGACCTGATGCGGATCTTCATGGCCGAGCGCATGGAGGGCATGCTTCAGAAGCTCGGTCTCAAGGAGGACGAGGCGATCGTCCATCCCTGGATCAATCGGGCGCTCGAAAAGGCGCAGCAGAAGGTCGAGGCCCGCAACTTCGACATCCGCAAGAACCTGCTCAAGTTCGACGACGTGATGAACGACCAGCGGCGCGTCATCTTCGAGCAGCGCATCGACCTGATGGGTCAGGAAACGGTCACCGAAACCGTCGGCGACATGCGCCACGAGATCATCGAGGATCTCGTCACCCGCCACATTCCGGAGAAGGCCTATCCCGAACAGTGGGATGCCGCGGGTCTCCGGGAAGCCCTCCAGCAGGTCATCAACATCGACCTGCCGATCGAGGATTGGGCCAAGGAAGAGGGCATCGCCGACGACGAGGTCCGCGAGCGCGTCACCCGCGCCGCCGACGAACAGGCCGCCCAGCGTGCCGTCCGTTTCGGTCCGGACATCATGCGCCAGATCGAAAAGGCGGTGCTGCTGCAATCGCTCGATAACCTTTGGCGCGAGCACCTTGCGACCCTCGATCACCTCCGTCAGGTGGTCGGCTTCCGCGGCTACGCCCAGCGCGATCCGCTCAACGAATACAAGACGGAATCCTTCGAGCTGTTCCAGTCGCTGCTGACGCACCTGCGCGAGGTGGTAACCAGCCAGCTGATGCGCGTCGAGCTCGTCCAGCGGCCGCCGCCGCTCGCCCCGGACGATGATTTTGCCGCGCTCGAGGAGACCCACGCCAATCCCCTGACCGGGGAAAACGAGATGGCGGAGGCCGGCGGTACCGTCGAGGCCCAGCTGATGCGTGGCAACGGACGCACCGCCACCGCCCAGATCGATCCCGACGATCCCGCGACCTGGGGCAAGGTTCAGCGCAACGCGCCCTGCCCCTGCGGCTCCGGCAAGAAATACAAGCACTGCCACGGCCGTTTCGTCTGACCGCGAATGCCAGGCGGGCGGCTCCTGGTTGTCGTCAATCCCAAGGCCTCCCGCGCCGCCGAGACGCTTGGCGCCTCGGTCGCCGCGCTGTTCGCCCGGGGCTTTTCCCTCGATATCCGCCAGAGCGGCAGTCGCGATGAGATTCAGAAGCTGATCGCTGACCAAGCCGGCGACGTCGATGCCATTGTCATCGGCGGCGGCGACGGGACGGTCAGCGGCGCCTTGCCGGCGCTGATCGCAATCGATCGTCCCGTCGGCATCCTGCCGCTCGGCACCGCCAACGATCTGGCCCGGACCCTCGGCATCGCGGTCGACCCGGTCGAGGCGGCGGCGATCATTGCCGCCGGCCATCTCCGCAGGATCGATGTCGGCCTCGTCAACGACATCCACTTCCTCAACGTCGCCAGCATCGGCCTGTCGGTCGAGATCACCGGCCGGCTCGATCCGGAACTGAAGCGCCGGCTCGGTCCGTTGAGCTACGCCGCCGCGGCGCTCGGCACGCTTGGCGCGGCCGAGCATTTCGCCGCGACGATCCAGTGTGGCGACGAACGGGCCGAGGTCAGCGCCTATCAGATCACCGTCGGCAACGGCGTCCATTATGGCGGCGGCGCCACGGTCGCCGCCGGCGCCGCCATCGACGACGGCATTCTCGATATCTTCGCCATCGAGACCGCGTCCATTCCGGAGCTGGTGGCGATGGCGCCGGCCTTTTTCGAAGGCCGCCAAGGCGAACGCGACGATGTCCGGGTGTTCCGGGCGACCGCGGCCCTGGTCGAAACCGCGACGCCGATGCCGGTCAGCACCGACGGCGAGATCACCACCGAAACCCCCGCCCGCTTCTCGATCATTCAGAAGGCGCTCGAGGTCTTCGCCCCGCGCTGATCTTTCTCATGATCGCGTTGATGAAATCGGTTTTGCCGCCTGATAGGCGAGGCGGTCGCCGCCATGGCGCTTCGCGAGCATTCGTTTGAGCTGGTCGTATTCTTGCAGGGCATCGGGGTTTGCCCGGAGAAAGTCGCGGAACGCGATGTGTTCGCGGAACGCCGGCGCATCGGCTCTGCAAACATAGAGATGATGCCGTTGTTCGCCGGCGGGCCAACGAAACGCCTCGCGGCCGGGAATGCCGCCGTCACCCTTGTGAGCGTAGCCGATGGTGGACAGGCGCTCTATGGCCTCTCCCACGTCGGCAGGATCGACAACCACGTCCAGGTCGATGACCGGCTTGGCCGACAGCCCTGGAACCGATGTGCTGCCAACGTGCTCGATTTCTGCGGCGAGAGGCGACAGCGCCGCCAGGGCGCGAGCCGCGAGCGCTTCGAAGCGCTGCGGCCACGCGGGGTCGTAGGCTGCGATGATGACGGTCTCACCCATGGTCATCATTTACCGCATCCCTGGCGGGCCGCCAGGGCAAAGGCGGCGACGTCAGGTCTTGCATGGGGCGAGGCGCTGATCGAGACCGCCGCCCGCTTCTCGATCATCCGGAAGGCGCTCTCGGTCTTCGCCCCGCGCTGAGCAGGCGTCCGGACGGCCGGGCATCGACGCGCCGCCGTCTCTGTTGTACCCATGCGGTCTCTCCCGAGCACTCGCAAAGCGCCGCATGACCACCGACAACATCATCCTTTTCGGCCTTTTCGTCGCCGTCTTCGCGCTGATGATCTGGGGCCGCTTCCGCTACGATCTCGTCGCGTTTTCCGCGTTGATCGTCGCCGCCATTCTCGGCGTCGTGCCGTCCGGCCAGGTGTTCTCCGGCTTCGGCCATCCGGCGACGATCATCGTCGCCATCGTGCTGGTCATCTCCCGCGGGCTGGTCAATTCCGGCGCGGTCAACTGGATCACCCGTTTCGTCGTCGACACCAGCCGCAGCCTCAGTCGCCATATCGCCTTCATGGCGGCGATAGGCGCGGCTCTCTCCGCCTTCATGAACAACGTCGCCGCACTCGCCCTCTTGATGCCGGTCGAGCTTTCGGCCTCGGCCAAGGCCGGCCGCAACCCGGCGCTCAGCCTCATGCCGCTGGCTTTCGCCACCATCCTCGGCGGCATGGTCACGCTGATCGGCACGCCGCCCAACATCATCATCGCCGCCTATCGCGGCGAGGCGCTGGGCCAGCCCTTCGGCATGTTCTCCTTCGCCCCGGTCGGCCTGGTCTGCGCGGTTGTTGGCGTCGCCTATGTCGCGCTGATCGGCTGGCGGCTGATCCCGATCGGCAACGCGGAGAAGGCCCCGACCGCCGATCTCCGCGACATCCACGGCTACGTCGCCGAACTCGCGATCCCGGCGAAATCGCCGACCGTCGGCCGGATCGTCGGCGATCTCGACGACGACGCAGCCGAAGCCGGCGTCGCGGTCCTCGGCCTTATCCGCAACGGCCGGCGGCTTCCCGGCGGCGCCCGAAAGGAGAAGATCCTCGAGGACGACATCCTGGTCGTCGATGGTCCGGTCGAGGCGATCGACACGCTGGTCGGCGCGCTGAAGCTCGACTTTCCGCGCCGCGACAGCATCAGGGAATCGGGCAGTTCCGACCTCGCCTTGCTCGAGGTCGTGGTGCCGCGCGATTCGCGGCTCGACGGCCGCTCGGCCGGCACGATCGGGCTCAACCGCTATACCGGCGTCGCCCTGCTCGGCGTCTCGCGCCAGGGCAGGAGGTTCCGCGAGCGCGTCCGCCAGCTGCCGGTTCGCGCCGGCGACGTCCTGCTCCTGATCGGCCCGCCGGAGCGCCTGACCGAGGCGGCGAGCTGGCTGCGCGCCCTGCCGCTCGCCGATCGTGGCCTCGGCGTCACCCAGCACGGCCGGGCCGCCCTCGCCGCCGGCCTGTTCGTCGCCGCCGTAGCGCTGGCGAGCTTCGGAATCCTCTACCTGCCCGTCGCGCTGGCCGCGGTCGTCGGCCTCTATGTGATCTTCGACATCGTGCCGCTCCGCGTCGTCTATGACGAAGTCGAATGGCCGGTGGTCATCCTGCTCGGCTCGATGATCCCGCTCGGCATCGCCCTCGAACAGTCCGGCGGCACCGAACTCATCGCCAACGCGATCGTCAACCTCGCCGCCGGCCTGCCGTCATGGATGGTCCTGACCATCCTGATGATCGTGGTGATGACGCTCTCCGACGTCCTCAACAACACCGCCACGGCGGTCATCGGCGCGCCGATCGCGCTCGACATCGCCGAGCGGCTCGGAGTGAGCCCCGACCCCTTCCTGATGGCGGTCGCCGTCGCCTCCTCCTGCGCCTTCCTCACCCCGATCGGCCACAAGAACAACACCCTGATCCTCGGACCGGGCGGCTATGCCTTCGGCGATTACTGGCGGATGGGATTGCCGCTGGAATTGATCATCGTCGCGGTCGGCGTGCCGGCGATCATGGTCTTCTGGCCGCTATAGGGACAATCGCCGACGACGCCGCGGACCGCGATTGTCGTCAGTCGCTGGCGGTCCCGAGCGTCGGCGGCAGGATATCGGTGCTGCCTTCCATCACCGGCGTATCCTCGGGCCACAGGAACTCCCGGTCGACGACCTTGCCGACCGTCGGCTCTGCTGGCGCGGCCTTGGCGGCCGGCGCGGGCGTGGCGGCCGGCGCGACCACCTTGGCGGGCGGTTTCGGCGTCGGCGGGCTGGCTGGCGCATTGGCCGCAACCACGGCGTCGGATGCCGGCTTGGCCTTGGGCGCCGGAGCCGGCTTCGTCACCGCTGCCGTCGTGTCCGGCGCAACCGTCGGCTCCGGAACGGCAACGGGCGTCGCCGCGGGTTCCTTCTTGCCCCGTCCGAGCAGGCGCTGCACCATCGTTGGCCGTGCGTCGAGTTCCGCCTGTTTGGCGGCCTTCGCCGCCTCTTCCTCGGCGACCTTCTGCTTCTGGGCGGCGAGGCGCGCGGCATCGGCATCGAGCGCGGCGGCCGTCGACGCCGTCTTCTGCTGGTCGGCGGCCTGCTTCGCCAGCAGCGCCGTCGCGATCGACTCCGGTCCGGTGAAGATCGGGCACTTGCCCGGGCCCTTCACGGTCGCCCCGCCGACATCGGCATTGAAGACGTAATGCCCGTCGCAGACATCGACCTGGGGTGGCACCTTGGTGAGATTGAAAAGATCGTAGCCGACCTGAAGCTCCTTCCAGAACTCCATGTTGGCGTCGCCGCGATGCTTGGCGAAATTCTCCGGCGTCATCCGGAACGGGAAGGCCTGGATCTGGAAGGCCCGCTGGCCGCCCTTGAAGGCGTCGCGGGCGAGCGCGAAGATTTCACCCGCCGCCTCGTCGGTCATCGAATAGCAGCCGGCGGACGAGCAGGCGCCATGCACCATCAGGTTCGAGCCGGTCCGCCCGTGCACCCGGTCATAGGCATTCGGAAACCCGATGTTGAACGACAGGTAGTAGTTGGAATTCGGGTTCATCTGCCCCGGCGTGACCGTGTAGAAGCCCTCCGGCGCCTGCCGGTCGCCTTCCTTGACCTTTGGCCCGAGGACGCCCGACCACTTGCAGATCTCGTAGGTCTTGAGCAGCCCGAATTTTCCGTCGCGACGCTGCTTCCAGACCTCGAGTTGCGAACTCTCCTTGTAGATGCGGATGAAGATCGGCGACGTCACGGCCATCCCGTCCTTCTGCATCTCGCCGGTGAGCTTGTAGGACACCGGCCGGATATCCTTGGGAAGGGTCGATTCCTGGCAGGCGGCAAGCAGCATCGCGGCGCAGCCGATGGCGACCACGCGACGCAAGGAAAGGAAGTCTCGAATCGGCATCAATGTCCCCTGAACAAGCCCGGTGGTTCCGGCGCCCCCGCCCGCGTCATGAGTTCCTCCGACTGCCGAGTCCTATGAGCGCAACCTTGCTGGGTGGTTACCGTCCGGTCCTTGCCCCGATGATTACGGTGTTTGAGCTAGTCTTAGCGGCGTTGAAGGCAAGAGCAAGGCGGGCCCGGCGCCTGCAAATTCAAAGCGATCGCCCGATTGCGAGGTACTTGTCCCGGCGCTGGCGGCGGATTTCCTCCGGCGGCAGGTTGTCGAGCGTCGCAAACGCCCGCTCGATCGCGTCTCCGGTCGCCGCCACGGTGTCTTCGGGCTGCCGGTGGGCGCCGCCCACCGGTTCCTCGACGATCGCGTCGATGATGCCGAAGCGGCTGAGATCCTGGGCGGTGATCCGCATCGCGGTGGCGGCGTCCTGGGCCCGGCTCGAATCGTGCCAGAGGATCGAGGCCGATGCCTCCGGCGAAGCGACCGTATAGATCGCGTGTTCGAGCATGATGACCTTGCTGGCCGTGGCGATCGCCACCGCGCCCCCGGAACCGCCCTCGCCGATGATCACCGCCACATTCGGCACCCCGAGCGACAGGCAGGTTTCGGTCGACCGGGCGATGGCCTCGGCCTGGCCGCGTTCCTCGGCGCCGATGCCGGGATAGGCGCCGGCGGTATCGACCAGCGCCAGCACCGGAATCGAGAACCGGTCGGCCATTTCCATGATCCGCACCGCCTTGCGATAGCCTTCGGGCCGCGCCATGCCGAAATTGTGCCTGAGCCGGCTTTCGGTATCCGAGCCCTTTTCATGGCCGATGACCGCGATGCCGCGCCCCCGGAACCGCCCGAGGCCGGCGACGATGGCCGCGTCCTCGGCGAATTTCCGGTCGCCGGCCAGCGGTGTGAATTCCTCGATCAACTGCTTGGCATAGTCGACGAAATGCGGCCGGTCCGGGTGGCGGGCGACCTGCGTCTTCTGCCAGGGCGTCAGTTTGGTGTAGATTTCGGCGAGCGCCTGGTCGGCGCGGGCCTCCAGTCGCGAAATCTCGTCATTGATGGCGACGGCGTCGCCCTCGTCGCCAAGCGAACGCAACTCCTGGACCTTGCCCTGAAGGTCGGCGACGGGTTTTTCGAAATCGAGATAAGTGCGCATTCGGGTCCAGAAAATAAGGCCAAAATCGCCCGTTTGCCCGCCGGCAGGGCGAAGCGGCGGCAAACTGGCCTTACGGTCCTGTCAAGTCAAGTGACGGCGACAGCTGTCGTTCCCGTGGGCTATTCGCCCGATGCCTTGGCCAGCGGATGGTGAGCGGTGACGAGGGTTCTGAGCCTTTCCTCCAGGACATGGGTATAGATCTGCGTGGTCGAGATGTCGGCATGGCCGAGAAGCTGCTGCACGACCCTGAGATCGGCGCCGTTCTGGAGCAGGTGGCTGGCGAAGGCATGGCGGAGCACATGCGGCGAGATCTTCGCCGCCGGAATCCCGACCGAAGCCGCCAGGACCTTGAGATCGCGGGCGAAAGCCTGACGGGTCAGGTGGCCGCTGTCGCCGAAGGAAGGAAACAGCCATCCGCCCGGCGGTTGGTCGGCATCGCTGCGCGCCGCCAGATAGGTGGCCGTCGCCTGCCGCGCCCGGTCGGTCAGCGGAACGATGCGTTCGTGCCCGCCCTTGCCGCGAATCGCGAAATAGCGCGTCTCGTCGCGAACCACGGCGGCCGGCAGCGCCACCAGCTCCGAGACCCTGAGGCCGGTGGCGTAGATCAGTTCGAGCAGGGCATGAAGCCTGAGCGCCCTCAGCCGCGCCACCGGCGAAAGCCCGTCGCGCTGCGGCGCCGCGGCCGCCGCCTCGATCAGCCGCTCGACCTCCGCCTCGCTCAGCACCTTCGGCAGCCGCGCCGGCCGCCGCGGCCCGTCGATGGTGCCGGTCGGGTCGTCGCCGCGTACGCCGTCGCCGAACAGGAAGCGGTGGAACTGGCGGATGGCCGAAAGCCGTCGCGCCACGGTCGGCGCGGCCAGGCCGCGGCCGTCGAGATTGCCGAGATAGGTGCGAATCTGCTCGGTTCCGGCGCGTTCGAGCCCCGAGCCGATGTTGGCGAGATAGCCGGCATAATCGTCGAGATCGCGGCGATAGGCGGCAAGGGTATTGGCCGAGGCGCCCCGCTCGGCGCTCATCATCTCGAGAAAGGCCTCGATCTGGTAGGCGCCGCCGCCTGCCCCCCGCGCCCGCGTCATTGGTCCGTCGCCGCCGCGTCGGGCGCTTCCGCGCCGGGTTGCGGCTCCACCGGCGGTGGCGGCGTCGGCTTGATGATCGGCACCGGATCGAGTTCGCTCGCCGGAATCCGGACCGACATCTCCCGGTTCCGCGGCGTCACGAAATTGGCAAGATAAAACATCGCCGCGCCGACGAGCACGGCGATGACCGCCAGGGTCGAAACAAACCTTACAATCGTAGGCATTGCGGTTCCCGATCGTCGGCGAAAGCGAAACCGAGTGAGAGGCCGCAGACAGTCCGCCGCATGTCCCTGTTGTCGACCAGAAGGCGCGAGGTTTCAAGCCGGCTGCCGCGATCCGCCACGATCACCTTGACAGAACCGGTCGAAAACGGCTCTAGGTCGCGGCTCAGAGGCCTATGGAAGACATCGGATTGACCCCGAGGCGCGACCCGAAACCCGGCGACGCCGCCGAATCACGCGAGGCACGCGTCCTGCGGCGCCTCGACGGCCGGACGATCGCCATGGTTGGCATGATGGGCGCCGGCAAATCGTCGATCGGCCGCCGGCTCGCGGCGCGGCTCGGCCTGCCCTTCGTCGACGCCGATACCGAGATCGAGGAGGCCGCCAATGCCACCATCACCGAAATCTTCGAGCAGCATGGCGAAGCGTATTTTCGCGATGGAGAACGCCGGGTGATCCAGCGCCTGCTCGACGATGTGCCGAAGGTCCTGGCGACCGGCGGCGGCGCCTTCATCCAGCCGGAAACCCGGGCCGCGATCCAGGCCGGCGCCATCTCGGTCTGGCTGAAGGCCGACCGCGACCTGATCCTCGCCCGGGTCAAGCGCCGCTCGAATCGCCCGCTGCTCAAGACCGACGATCCCGCCGCCGTGGTCGACCGGCTGATCGCCGAGCGCTACCCGATCTACGCCGAGGCCGATATCCATATCCAGTCCCGCGATGTCGCCCATGACGTGGTCATCGATAATATCTTCAGCGCACTGGATGACTATCTCAGCCGTGACGCCATCGAGAAGGTCGACGAATGAGTGACACCGCAGCGGCGCCCCGGAGCGGGGTCTCGGCGACAATTCCGGTCGAACTGGGCGATCGCTCCTACGATATCATCATCGGCCGGGACATCGTCGACCAGGCCGGTGCCGAGATCGCCCGGCGTCTGCCCGACGCCCGGCTGGTCATCGTCACCGATTCCACCGTCGCCGACCTCCACCTCACCACCCTCGTCCACAGCCTCGACGCGGCCGGAATCCGCCATTCCCAGATCGTCGTCAAACCCGGCGAAGGGTCGAAGAGCTTCGCCACCCTCGAAACCGTCATCGACGGCCTGCTGGCGGCGCGGGTGGAACGCAGCGACGCGGTCCTCGCCTTCGGCGGCGGCGTCGTCGGCGATCTCGCCGGCTTCGCCTCGGGCATTGTGCTGCGCGGCATCCACCTGATTCAGGTGCCGACGACCCTGCTTGCCCAGGTCGACTCCTCGGTCGGCGGCAAGACCGGCATCAACACCAGCCACGGCAAGAATCTCGTCGGTGTCTTTCAGCAGCCCGATCTCGTCCTCGCCGATGCCGGCATCCTCGATTCCCTGCCGCCGCGCATCTTCAACGCCGGCTACGCCGAGGTCGCGAAATACGCGATGATCCGCGACCTCGCCTTCTTCGGCTGGCTCGAGACCAACTGGCGCGCCGTCGCCGCCGGGTGGCCGGAGCGCGAGCACGCCATCGCGGTCGCCTGCCAGGGCAAGGCCGACATCGTTTCTGAGGACGAGCGTGAGCGGGGCAACCGGGCCCTGCTCAATCTCGGTCACACCTTCGGCCATGCGCTGGAGGCGGTGACCGGCTACTCCGACCGGCTGCTGCATGGCGAGGCGGTCGCGATCGGCGTGGTGCTCGCTCACGACTTCTCCTTCCAGCTCGGCCTCTGCGCGCTGGAGGACAGCCGCCGCGTCGAGGTGCATCTCAAGGAGATCGGCCTGCCGACCCGAATCCAGGATATCGAGGGCGATCTTCCCGACGCCGCGACGCTGATGCATCACATCGCCCACGACAAGAAAGTGGCGCAGGGAAAGCTCACCTTCATTCTGACCCGCGGCATCGGTGAGGCCTTCATCGCCAAAGACATACCGGGCGACAAGGTCGAGGCCTTCCTCAAGGAGCAACTGGCGAAATGACCATCGCGCTGATCGCCCTCGCGATCGTTGTCCTGGTCGCCCTGTCGGCGTTTTTCTCCGGCTCCGAAACAGCGCTGACCGCGGCTTCGAAGGCGCGGATGCTGCAACTGGAGAGGTCCGGCGACCGCCGCGCCGGCATCGTCGGTCGCCTGATCGCCGATCGCGAGAAACTGATCGGGGCGATCCTGCTCGGCAACAATGTCGTCAACATCCTCGCCTCGGCGCTGGCCACCAGCATCCTGCTGACCACCTTCGGCCAAGCCGGCGTCGTCTATGCCACCATCGTGATGACCTTCATCGTCCTGGTCTTTGGCGAGATCCTGCCCAAGACGCTGGCGATCGGCAGTCCCGACCGCTTCGCGAAATCAGCCGCCCCGATCCTCAGCGTCGTCGTCGCCGCCCTTTCGCCGATCGTCGCCGCCGTCCAGTTGCTGATCCGCGGCATCCTGCGTCTCGTCGGCTTCAATGCCTCCGAGGGCATGGCCGTCCTGTCGGCGGCCGACGAACTTCGCGGACAGGTCGACCTGCTCCACGCCGAGGGCAGCGTCGTCAAGGTCGAGCGTGACCGCTTCGGCGGGTTGCTCGATCTCGGCGAACTCGATGTCTCCGACGTGATGGTCCACCGGACCAATATGCACACCATCAGCGCCGCCGAGTCGCCCGACCAGATTGTCGAGAATATTCTCGCAAGTCCCTATACCCGGGTGCCGATCTGGGAAGGCGAGCCCGAGAATATCATCGGCGTCGTCCACTCCAAGGACCTGCTCCGCATCCTCAAGTCCGCCGGCGGCGACATGAGCAGCGTCGATATCCGCACGGTCGCAAAGAAGCCGTGGTTCGTCCCCGACACGACCTCGCTCAACGACCAGCTCAACGCCTTCCTCAAGCGCAAGGCGCATTTCGCCCTCGTCGTCGACGAGTATGGCGAGGTCCAGGGTCTGATCACCCTCGAGGACATCCTCGAGGAGATCGTCGGCGAGATCGCCGACGAGCACGACATCGAACTGAGCGGCGTCCGGCCGCAGCCCGACGGCTCGGTGAATGTCGATGGCTCGGTGCCGATCCGCGACCTGAACAGGGCGATGGACTGGAACCTGCCGGACGAAGCGGCGACCACCATCGCCGGCCTTGTCATTCACGACGCCCGGATCATTCCCGAACCCGGCCAGGCTTTCACCTTCCACGGCTACCGCTTCCAGGTGCTGAGACGGAGCCGCAACCGCATTACCGCGCTGCGGATAACCCCGCTCGATCGGCTGCCGACCGCGGGATAGTCCTCCGGCCGACGGCCGCGCACCGCCCGCAACCCGTCGGGCAATCCGCATCATGGTGAACGGAACCTTGCGCCAATAGGCGTAATTTCACCTGTGAACGGTAACAGCGCGTGAACACCCGGTGATTAAGTTCGCATTTCGCGAGAATTTGCACCGGGACGTTAATGAATTTCGATCTTCCGACATTGATGGCAGCCGGCAGCTTCATCGCTGCGATGAGCGCGATGTTTGTCTTTTTCGCCTGGACCCATGCGCGCGACGGGCGCGAACTTCTGTGGTGGGCGGCGGGCGACCTCTTCTATGCAGGAGGCGTCGCGATGCTTTTGCTCGGCACCACGCCGGGCAACGGCTTGATGACGCCGCTGGGCGCCACGGTCTACAATGCTGCGCCCATTCTTTTCTGGTTATCGGCGCGGCTCTTCAATGGACGCCGTCCGGCTCTGTTCCTCTTCGCGTTCCTGCTCGTCCCTTTGGCCACCCTTGCTCCACCACTGGCGTCGCGCCCCGGCTTGGCAATGGCGCTGGCGCTGGCGACGGTCGCGATTGTCACGGCCTTCGTCGCCTGGGAATACTGGCGCGGTCGTAGCGACGGCTCGAAGGCTCGCGGACCGTTGATCGGCCTGTGCCTCCTCCAGTCGGTCATCTATATCGCCGGCGCGATCGAAGCTGCCACGGGTCAGATCGCCAGCACACCGTTTGCGCCGACCACGAGCTGGTTCGGGCTCGTCCATTTCACGTCCATTCTCTTCCTTCTCGGCACCGCGGTTTTTGTCGTCGCCTTGTCGCGGGAACGCAGCGAGCATCGCCAGAAGCAGGTCGCCGAAACCGACGCATTGACCGGTGTCTACAATCGCGGCGCGTTGATGGCTCGGGCGCAGATTGCCCTCGAGGCGAGCCTGCAGGCCGATATCCCGCTGTCGTTGATCCTATTCGACCTCGACGGCTTCAAGTCGATCAACGATCGCTTCGGCCACGCGACCGGAGATCGGGTGCTGCGACTGTTCGGCGAAACCGTTCAGGCGACGCTGCGCAAGGACGACCATGTCGGCCGCATCGGCGGCGAGGAATTCGTCGTCGTCCTGCCGGAGACCAGCCTCGGTGAGGCCTTTGGAATGGCCGACAGGATCCGGGTCGACTTCGAGTCGCGGTGCCGGATGATCGACGGCGTGCTGGTCAATGCCACCGTCAGCGCCGGTGTCACGACGGCGCATCCGCAATCGAACCTGGATTCGATACTCGCCGCCGCCGACGACGGCCTCTACAGCGCCAAACAAAACGGTCGGAACCGGGTTGAACGCCCGAGGCCGAAGAGTGACGGAATTGGCGGCCCGAACCTCGAGCGGGTTGCCTGATTGCGCCGGATCGAAACGTTAACAGGTGGTTTGAAAGATCGATTGCCTTTTCGACACAGGCATAACTGGACCTTCGACTTCTTCGACTAGCGTTACCGCAACGAGACCTCGGCGAGAGCGCCGAAGAATCTAGGGTGCAGACGGACCGGGGACCATGACCATAGATCTTCCGACATTGATGTTGGCGGCGAGCTTTGTCGCGGCGGTGAGCGGTGCGTTTCTCTTTTTCGCCTGGCTCCAGAATCGCGAGGCAAAGGCGCCGCTGTGGTGGGCTGGGGCAAATCTTTCCCTTGCGATCGGCGTGCCCTTGCTGTCCTCCTCCGGCACGGAATTCGGCCTCCCGTCGACGATCCTCGGAATTGTATTCCTCAATCTCAGCCCGGCGATGGTCTGGGCGGCGGCGGTCTGCTGCAATGATCGCAAGCCCAACACGGCGCTGGTCATCGCCGGCGCGGTGATCTGGCTGGTCGCCTTCGCGACGATTTTCCAGCTCTCCAACGAAGCCCAGATGGCGCTGAATCTGGCGGTGATCGCGATCTACCTGCTGGCCGCCGCGGCCGAATTCTGGAGCGGCAATCGCGGTCTCCAGACCCGCTTGCCGCTGATCGTGCTCCTTGTCCTGCACGGTGCCTTCTTTGGCGCCGGAGCGTTGCTGGCGGCGACCGGCCGGCTCGGCGCCGGCTATCCCTCGGCCTTTGACAGCTGGATGGGCCTGATCCACTTCGAAACCCTGGCCTTCGTCGTCGGCACGGCCATCTTCGCCGTGGCGATGGTCAAGGAACAGCAGGAGATGGAGCAGAAGACGGCGGCGCGCGTCGATTCGCTGACCGGCGTCGCCAGTCGTCGCGCCTTCCTCGAAAATGCCGGCGCCTTGATCGATCGAAGCAGCTTCGACCACAAGCCGCTGTCGCTGATTGTCTTCGACCTCGATCGCTTCAAGACGATCAACGACAATTACGGTCACGCCATGGGCGACCGGGTGCTTGAACAATTCGGCGAGATCGCGCGCAATGTCCTGCGCGGCTCCGACGTCGTTGGCCGCATGGGCGGCGAGGAATTCGCCATCGCGCTGCCGGATTCGACCGCGAGGGCGACACTCGCCGTCGCCGAACGCATTCGTCAGGGTTTTGCCGAATCGTGCCGCGCCTTCGAGATGGACGGCTTCAGGCCGACGCTGAGCGGCGGCATCGCCGAGATCGGCGGTCCCGCCGGCTCGACTCTCGATTCGGTCTATGCCGCCGCCGATCAGGCGCTCTACCGGGCCAAGGCCGAGGGCCGCGACCGGATCGTCATGAGCGACGCCGACGGGGAAACCGTCGTCGAGGCGCGCGACGGCGTCCCGTCCGCCGCGATCGCGGCGCGGGCGGCCTGACCGGACGCCCCTAACCGCCGATCGCCGCGGTTATCAGCGCCTTTGCATCGTCGGAATCCCATTCCGCCGGCCCCTGGACCGAACCGACCCGGCATCCCTTGGCGTCGACGAGCAGCGTCGTCGGCAGGCCGAGGGCAAGGCCGCGCTTCTTGAGCTGCGAGAAGACCCCGGTCGTCGGGTCGGAATAGAAGGCGAGGTTCTTGATCGCGACCTCGTCGAGGAAGGCCCGCGCCCGCGCCTCGTTGTCGAGATCGATATTGATCGCCACGACCTCGAAATTGTCGCCGCCGACGGCACCTTCGAGCCGGTCGAGGGCCGGCATCTCGGAGCGGCAGGGGACGCACCAGGTCGCCCACAGGTTGACCAGCATGGTTTTCCCCGCCAGGGCCGAGAGCGTCGTTTCGGCGCCATCCGGGCCGAGGAACTTCAGGGCCCCGAGATAATCCGGTTCCGACGTCACGTGAAAGGCTGCGACCTCGCCCTTCGCGAGCGGAGCCACCCGTTCGGCGACGGTGGCCGCGCCGCTGCAATCGACGCTTGCCACGTCACCGCCGTTGCCTTCCCCCGACCGCATGACATATACCGCAACGGCCCCGGCGACGAGGCCGGCAAGGGCCACGGCGGCGAACAGGATGGCGGTTCGGCGGCGGGGGGACTGGTCAGCCATACGTATCTTCACTCCGGAGCGATCATGAACAGCCGCATGTGGGGCGGGCGCTTCGCCCACGGACCCGACGCCGTGATGGAAGAGATCAACGCGTCGATCGATTTCGACAAGAAGCTCTTCCCCAACGACATCGCCGCGTCGAAGGCCCAGGCCCGCATGCTTGGCGCCCGTGGCATCATTGCGGCGGACGATGCCGAAAAGATCCTGGAGGGTCTAGACACGATCCTGCGAGAATTCGAAGCAGGCAGCTTCACGTTTTCGCGGTCGCTCGAGGACGTCCACACCCATGTCGAGGCCCGGCTGATCGAGTTGATCGGCCCGGCCGGCGGCCGCCTGCACACCGCCCGCTCGCGCAACGACCAGGTCGCGACCGACCTCCGGCTCTGGGTCCGCGACGCGATCGACGCGATCGACGCCGGTCTCGCCGAATTGCAGCTCGCGCTGGCCGAGAAGGCCCTCGAACACGCCGCGACTGTGATGCCGGGCTTCACCCATCTCCAGACCGCCCAGCCGGTGACCTTCGGCCATCACCTCCTCGCCTATGTCGAGATGATCGGACGTGATCGCGGCCGTTTCGCCGACGCCCGCAAGCGGCTGAACGAATCGCCGCTCGGCTCGGCGGCGCTGGCCGGTACGTCCTTTCCCATCGACCGCGACCAGACCGCGGCCGAGCTCGGCTTCGACCGCCCGACCGCCAACTCCCTCGACGCGGTCTCGGATCGCGATTTCGCCGTCGAGACGCTCGCCGCGGCGAGCCTCTGCGCCGTCCACCTGTCGCGCTTCGCCGAGGAGATCGTCATCTGGTCGTCGGCCGGCTTCGGCTTCATCCGCCTCTCCGACCGCTTCACCACCGGCTCCTCGATCATGCCGCAGAAGCGCAATCCCGACGCCGCCGAGCTGGTCCGGGCCAAGACCGGCCGCATCGTCGGTTCGCTGACTACCCTGCTGATCGTCCTCAAGGGCCTGCCGCTCGCCTATCAGAAGGACATGCAGGAGGATAAGGAGCCGGTCTTCGATGCGCTCGAGACGCTCGCTCTCGCGATCACCGCGACCACCGGCATGGTCGGCGACATGACGCCGGACAAGGCCGCGATGCGCAAGGCCGCCGGCGCCGCCTATTCCACCGCCACCGATCTGGCCGACTGGCTGGTCCAGCGCCTCGACATGCCCTTCCGCGACGCCCATGGCGTCACCGGCCGGGTGGTGCGGCTGGCCGAGGAGACCCGGCGTCCGCTGCATCGCCTGACGCTCGAGGAGCTCCAGGAGATCGAACCGCGCATCACCGCGGAGGTCTATTCGGTGCTCGGCGTCACCCAGTCGGTGGCGAGCCGCGTGAGCTTCGGCGGCACCGCCCCGCTCAACGTCCGCAAGCAGGCGCGGCGCTGGCTGAGCCGGCTCCGCAAGGAAGCCGCCGGCTAGACCTGTTTTCGACAGGGCCGGATCACAAGCTCCAGCCGCAACGACGCGCCGGGCGCCATCGGCGCGGCGGTTCGTCGCGGTCTTCATTCCCTTGCTCTGACGGCGTGTCCCGCCTCCGTCTTGTCAGCGTCCTGACAGCAGGGAGCGCCTACCTTGGCGTTGCTTTCGCGGAGCCCGGTGACGGGCAGCGTCAGCGGACACTCACATCGGAGATATTTACATGAAACGCGTTGTTTTGTTTACGGCTGCCGCCGTAGCCATGGCCACCCCGGCCCTCGCCGCCGGAACCTGCAGTACCGCCCCCAAGTCGCAGTGGCAGCCGCAGTCCAAGCTCGAAACCAACCTTCAGGCCGACGGCCTGACGGTCCGCCAGATCAAGGTCGAGAACGGTTGCTACGAGGTCTACGCGACCGACAAGGACGGCAAGCGGCTGAACCTCGCCTATAACGCCGAGACCCTTCAGCAGCTCGACAACGCCGAAGCCGGCGAAAACTAAGATCCCGCCATGCTGCAACGTTCAGACGCCCCGGGATCGTCCTGGGTCCGCGTATGGGATCCGCTGGTGCGCCTGTTCCACTGGTGTTTGGTGCTGAGCTTCGGCGTCGCCTGGCTCAGCGCCAACACCTGGGAGGATCTCCACATCTGGGCCGGCCTTGCCGCCGGCGGCCTCATTCTGCTGCGTCTGGCATGGGGCTTCATCGGCACGCCCTATGCACGATTCTCACATTTCGTCCGCCCGCCGGGGACCGTCCTCGACTATCTCAAGGCCGTCCTGACCGGCAGCGAGGCGCGCCATATCGGCCATAACCCGGCCGGCGGCGCGATGATCGTCGCCCTGATGCTGGCGATGGCGACGACCGCCTTCACCGGCTGGCTGCTGACCACCGACGCCTTCTGGGGGGTCACCTGGGCGCAGCATCTCCATAACTACAGCGCCGACGGTCTCCTCGTCCTGATCCTTCTCCATCTCGGCGGCGTCGCGCTCGCGAGCTACCGGCACCGCGAGAATCTGGTTCGCGCCATGATCCTCGGCAAGAAGCGCGCCGCCGACACCAACGACGTGACGTGAAGCGACGGCCGGGCTGCGCCGTCGCCTTTTACGCGCCGGCAGGCAGGCCCGGTCCCTGCCCTCACCCGGCAAGACATCGCCCCGCAACGCCGGTCGTGTCGGAATCCCCCGTATTTGCCCGCGAAGTTCAGGAGATGCATGCGCCGCCGATTGGTTTATGATAAAGCGGAGCCGCTGGCGAAGGTGGTTTGGCGAGATGACAGGGGGAATTGGCTGTGGCGCTCAGTGACCGTCGGATGGTGTTTCGGGCCGCTCTGGCCGCCGTCTTGATCTCGACCATCGGCCTGTCCGCCTGTGGCCGCAAAGGCCCGCTCGAGCCACCGCCGAGCGCGAAAGCCACGGACAAAACGGCCGAACCGACCGCCGATCCCGCGGTCACGCCGCCCCCTCAATAGCCGTCGACGCCGCGGAACACCCGTGAACCATTTCGAATACAGGAACGGCGTCCTCCACGCCGAAGACATTCCCGTGCCCGACATCGCGGCGGCGGTCGGCACGCCGTTCTATTGCTATTCGACCGCGACCCTCGTCCGCCACTACCGGGTCTTCGCCGAAGCCTTGGGGGGCGGCCTCGACACCATGATCTGCTATGCGATGAAGGCCAATTCCAACCAGGCCGTCATCCGCACCTTCGTCGAGCAGGGCGCCGGTCTCGATGTCGTCTCGGAAGGTGAACTGCGCCGGGCGCTGGCCGCCGGCGCGCCGCCGGAGCGCATCGTCTTCGCCGGTGTCGGCAAGACCGCGCGCGAGATCGCCTTCGCCATCGATACCGGCATCTATTGCTTCAACGTCGAATCCGAGCCGGAGCTCGACCTGATCTCCGAAATCGCCGCGGCGAAGGGCGCCACCGCCCGGATCGCCATCCGCGTCAATCCCGATGTCGATGCCAGGACCCACGCCAAGATCACCACCGGCAAGGCCGAGAACAAGTTCGGCATTCCCTTCGCCCGCGCCCGCGACGTCTACGCCCATGCGGCGCGGCTGCCGGGAATCCGCGCCTCGGGCGTCGACATGCATATCGGCAGCCAGATCACGGATCTTGAGCCCTTCGACATAGCCTATGGCCGCCTCGCCGACCTCGTGCTGGCGCTTCGCGAGGACGGCCACGAGATCGACCATGTCGACGCCGGCGGCGGCCTCGGCATTCCCTATCGACTCGACGACCCGCCGCCGCCGGAGCCGCATCTTTACGGCGATATCGTCCGCCGCCGGCTCGGTAATCTCGGGGCTCGCATCCTGTTCGAGCCGGGCCGCGTCTTCGTCGGCAATGCCGGCATCATGGTCACCGAGGTCCTCTATGTGAAGACCGGCACCGCCAAGACCTTCGTCGTCGTCGACGCGGCGATGAACGACCTGATCCGGCCGACCCTCTACGACGCCCATCACGACATCCGCCCGGTTCGCCGGCCGCCGGCCGGCGGCCCGCGCATCGTCGCCGACGTCGTCGGCGGGGTCTGCGAGACCGGCGATTATCTCGCCCTCGACCGCGACCTCCCGGCGCTTTCCGCCGGCGATCTCGTCGCAGTGATGACCGTCGGCGCCTATGGCGCCGTCCAGGCCTCGACCTACAACACCCGGCCGCTGCTGCCCGAAATCCTCGTCAACGGCGCCGACTGGGCGGTCGTCCGGCCGCGCCAGAGCTACGACGACCTGATCGGCATGGACGCCCTGCCGCCCTGGCTCGCGCAGAATTGAGCGAGCAAACACCCGAAGCGGTCGCGCCTTCTTTGTCCGGACTGAGCGAAAATCGGGAAGGATCGGGCCGGCCAACGGCGAATCGCGCGTACGGCGGGGGCGGCCTCGATTTTGCTCATCTCTGTGCTACCTTTGCAGACGGGGGCAGAAAGGCGAACGTGGATGGCGCTATCCGGCGGTAGGGACGCGCGCGGCGACCCCGGCATCGAGGCAAGAACCCGTGTCCGTATCGAGCGCGCCATTTCCCGGGCGCGGCTGGTTCTCCTGTGGGAATCGGTCTGGCCGGTGCTGGCGCCGCTCCTGGTGCTGGCCGGCGTCTTCGCCATCGTCTCGTGGTTCGGCCTCTGGCGGGTCGTTTCGGATCCGGTCCGTTTTGTCATCCTCGCCGGCTTCGCTCTCGCCGCGGTCTATCTCGCCCTCCATTTCTTCCGTCTGGCGCGTCCGGCCCGCTCCGCCGCGCTCGCCCGGATCGAAGTCGCGACAGGCCTCCTCCACCGTCCCGCCACCGCCCTCACCGACCGGCTTGCCGTCGGCGCCGATGATCCGGCGGCCGAGGCGCTGTGGACCGCCCATCGCACCCGTCTGCTCGCCACCCTCGACAGGCTGAAGACCGGCACGCCCTCGCCGGGGCTTGCCCGGCGCGACCCCTATGCCCTCCGCTTTCTCGCCATCCTGCTGCTCGCCGTCGGCTTCGTCTATGCCGGGCCCGACCGGCTCGCCATGCTCGGCGAGGCCTTCCGCGGCGGCGAGCCGGTGGCGGCGACCGTCGCCCGGATCGATGCCTGGGTGACGCCGCCGGCCTATACCGGCCGTCCCCCGATCTTCCTGACCGGCGAAGCGGCGAAACCGGCGGGCAGCGACTATTCGGTGCCGACCGGCAGCGTCGTCACGGTTCGCACCAGCGGCGCGCGCGATCTCTCGGTGGTCTCGAGCGACCATGTCGGCGAGGTCGCGGCCACGGTCGTCGACTCGAAAGGCGCCGAGGCGGCGGCCGAAGACCAGCCGCTCGAACGCCAGGTCACCCTTGATACCGCCAGCGAAGTCGTGGTCCGCAAGGGCGACAGGGACGTGATGGCGTGGCGCTTCGCGGTCGAACCCGATCACGCTCCCCGCATCGACTTCGTCAAGACGCCCGCGCCGACCCGCAGCGGCGCCCTCGCCCTCACCTATTCGCTGAAGGACGACTACGGCGTCGTCGAGGCCCATGCCGAGATCGCCCCGGTCGATCCGGCCGCCGCCGGCGCCGAGGCCAGGCCGCTCTTCGAGGCGCCGGTCGTTCCCCTGTCGCTGCCGCAACTGCGCACCCGCGAAGGGGTCGGCGAGACCACCCGCGACCTCACCTCCCATCCTTGGGCCGGCGCCAGGGTGAAGATGACGCTGGTCGCCCGCGACGAGGCCGACCAGGAAGGCCGCAGCGCGCCGATCGAGATCACGCTCCCCGCCCGCCGCTTCACCGAGCCGCTCGCCCGCGCGGTGGTCGAGCAGCGCGCCAAACTCGCCATGGACGCCAACGCCGCCGACAGCGTCGCCGACGCCCTCGACGCGCTGACCATGGCGCCCGAGGACACCTACGACAACGCCTCCGACTATCTGGCGCTCCGCACCGCCTATTACCGCCTGTATCGCGCTCGCAACGACGACGACCTGCGCGATCTCGTCGACTACATGTGGACGATCGCGCTCGGCATCGAGGACGGCGACCTGTCGCTGGCGGCGCAGGAATTGCGCGCCGCCGAGGAGGCGCTCCGCCAGGCCCTCGAAAACGGCGCCTCCGACGAGGAGATCGCCAAGCTGACCGAGGACCTCCGCCAGGCGATGCAGAAATTCATGCAGGCGCTGGCCGAGGAGGCGCGTCGCAATCCCAACATGGCCAACATGCCGCCCAACCCGGACACCCAGATGCTGCGCTCGCAGGATCTGGAGCGCATGCTCGACCAGATTCAGGACCTCGCCAAGAACGGCGCCCGCGACGCCGCCCGCCAGATGCTGAGCGAATTGCAGAACATGCTCGAGAATCTGCAATCCGGCCAGCCGATGATGGGCAACCAGCAGAATGGCGAGATGATGCAGAGCCTCAACAAGCTCGGCGACATGATCCGCCGCCAGCAGCAGCTGATGGACCAGACCCAGCGCGCCGAGCGCGGCCTCGACGAGAACGGCGAGCCGATGACCCGCCAGCAGATGGAGGAAGCGCTCCGCCAGCTCCAGCAGCAGCAGCAGGGCCTCGGTCAGCAGCTGTCCGACCTGATGAAGCAGCTCGAAGGCATGGGCATGAAGCCCGGCGACGGCGATCCTCTCGGCCAGGCCGGCCAGGCGATGGGCCGCGCCGCCGGCGACCTCGGTGAAGGCATGCCCGGCAACGCGCTCGGCAACCAGGGCCAGGCGCTGGAGGCCATGCGCCAGGGCGCGCAAGGCATGGCCCAGCAGCTCGCCAATCAGGGTCAAGGCCCCGGCGGCAATCCCAACGGTCGCCACATGCCGAACGAGGATCCGCTCGGCCGGCCGCAGCGCAATGTCGGGCCGGACCTCGGCACCACGGTCAAGGTTCCGGACCAGATCGACATCCAGCGCGCCCGCGAGATTCTCGATGCGATCCGCCAGCGCCTCGGCGATTCGACCCGTTCGGTGATCGAACGCGACTATCTCGAGCGGCTGCTCGACCAGTTCTGACCGGCCCGTGCGCCGGGCGCCTACCCGGAGCGGGAAAAGAAACGGCGGATGCGCTCGACGATGTCGTTTGCCGCACCGCCGGCGGGGAGCCAGTTCGGCTGCCCGTAGAGGTCTTCGAGTTCCGCGCTTCGCCGCAGCACCATCGCCGAGAAATGGATGGCCAGCTCCGGCGACGCCTTGAGAATCGGCGCAAGCGCTTCCCGGTTGATCTCCAGCGTCACCGTCGGCTTGAGCGCGGTGACTGTCGCCGTCCGCCGCGCGCCGGTCAGGAGCGACATCTCGCCGACCACGTCGCCGTCGCCAAGCGTCGCCACCCGACGGTCCTTGCCGCCATCGCGGATCGCCACGTCGACCGCGCCGCTGACGATGACGAACATCGACTCGCCCGGATCGTGTTCACGGATCAGCACCGAGCCGCGATCATACTCGACCCGTTTCGCCGCCGCCGCCAGCGCGGCGAGCGACTGGTCGTCGAGAACCTCCGCGAAGAACGGTATCCGCTTCAAGACCTCGCGGTCGGCCATCGCATCCCCCCTCGTCTTGCTGGGCATGATAGTTGGGCTCACCGCCAATCGCCGTCAAGTGTCGGCTCGTCCCGATCGCCCGCCTCCCGGCGCGCAACCCGTGGGCTCTGGAATAAATTCCTAGATATGCTTTGCTTCGGTCATGGCATGGACGATTCGCGACGATCTCAGGCTGTCGATCCGCATCGGGCTGACCCGTGGGCTGAAGCTGGTCCGCGGCATGCGCCGGCAACTGAGCGAGGCGGAGCGCGACCGCATCGCCGAAGCCATCGCCGAGCACCTCCACCGCGCCAACTGGACGATCGAGCCCGGACGGCCGCTGACCGGCCATGGCGGCAATTTCGATTTCCGCCCGCGGCCCCCGCCGCCGCCCGACGATCCCGGGGACGACACCTAGCGATCCGGTCCGACCGTCACATGAATTCGGCCCTGAGGTCGAGCGACGAGCGGACGCCGATATCGTCGAAATGGGCGTCGAGCCACTCCCGCGCCGCCTTGCGGCCGGCATCATGCAATTCCCGGAAGAAATGCCACGAGGTGTCGAGCTTCGACGAGGCGGTGTAGCGGGACAGCGCTTCCGTCGCGTCGATCCGGTGGACCCGGTTCCGCCGGTAGTGCGTGGGATCGATCCGGTTGTCGTCGAGCAGCCGGTTGACGAAGTCGATGGCGCGGAATTCCCTCAGCAGCGACGAGTTGAAGGTGATCTCGCTGACCCGCTCCATGATCTCCCTGGCCGTCGTCGGCACCGCTTCGCTCCGCACCGGATTGACCTGCACCAGCAGGATGTCGGAGCACTTGGTCTCGGTGAAGAAGGGAAACAGCGCCGGATTGCCCATGTAGCCGCCGTCCCAATAGGCCTCGCCGCCGATCTCGACCGCCTGGAAGAGATAGGGCAGGCAGGCCGAGGCCATCACCGCGTCGGCGGTGATCTCGTCGTCGGTGAAGACCTTGATCTTGCCGTCGCGGACATTGGTCGCCGAGATGAACAGCTTCAGCGCCGTGTTGGCCCGCACCAGGTCGAAATCGACCAGCCGTCCGAGCAGATCGCGGAGCGGATTGATGTTGAGCGGATTGATCCGGTAGGGCGAGACCATCTGCGCCAGCCGCTCGCCATAGCCGAAGGACGGAAAGGTCGGGAACGAGCTCAGCGACGGCAGGTTCCAGAAGCCGAGGATATTCTGGAAGATTTCGCCGGCCGCCCCGGCGCCTATTCCTTCGCGGCTGATCCGCCGCCAGAAGGCGGCGAGCCGCCGCCTTGCCCCTTCGGCGCCGTCGCGCATCAGCCCGTCGGCCAGCACCACCGCGTTCATCGCCCCGGCGCTGGTGCCCGAGATCGCCTCGAAGTCGAGCCGCTCGTCCTGGAGCAGTTCGTCGAGCACCCCCCAGGTGAAGGCGCCATGCGCGCCGCCACCCTGCAGCGCCAGGTTGATCGTCTTGGTGTTGGACTGCGGCCGGGGCGGCGCCACCGCCTCGCGAACGCGCCGCGCGGCGCGCTTGAGGGGGCTCGCCGGTTCGGGCGTGTCGCTCACGCCGCGGTCCAGCCGCCGTCCATCGGCAGCATCGCGCCGGTGATGTTGCGGGCCGCGTCGGTGGTCAGGAACACGGCCAGCGCCGCCACCTCGTCGACGGTGACGAATTCCTTGGTCGGCTGCGCGGCAAGCATGACGTCGCGCTTGACCTCCTCCTCGGTGATGCCCCGCGCCTTTGCCGTATCGGGGATCTGCTTCTCGACCAGCGGCGTCCAGACATAGCCCGGGCAGATCGCGTTGACGGTGATGCCGTGCTCGGCGGTTTCCAGCGCCACCGTCTTGGTCAGCCCGGCAATGCCGTGCTTGGCCGCGACATAGGCGCTCTTGAACGGCGAGGCGACCAGCGCATGGGCGCTCGCGGTCTGGATGATCCGCCCCCAGCCCTTTTTCTTCATCGCCGGCAGCGCCGCGTGAATGGTGTGGAAGGACGACGACAGGTTGATGGCGATGATCGCGTTCCACTTCTCGACCGGGAACTCCTCGATCGGCGAGACGAACTGGATGCCGGCGTTGTTGCAGAGCACGTCGATCGCGCCGAATTCCTTCTCGGCGTCGGCGATCATCGCGGCGATTTCGTCGGGTTTGGTCATGTCGGCGGGCGAATAGCGCACCTCGACGCCCATCGCGTTGGCCATCTCGTGGCGGATGACATCGATCTCGTGGGCATCGCCGAAGCCGTTGAGGACGATGTTGGCGCCTTCCCTGGCCATTGCCCGGGCAATGCCGAGGCCGATGCCGCTGGTCGAGCCGGTGACCAGCGCGGTTTTACCTTTCAGCATGATCCACTCCTGCAATTTCCCACCCGGATGCCTATATATTGCATTGCAGCATAACCGCCAGTCCACTATGGCGCCGCAGGCTGTGCTAGAGTGTTAAGGCAACAGGCCCGTGGTTCATTCGGCCGCGGGAAAGGCAATCGATGGCGAACATCAGCCCGATACTGGAACACAGCAAGCACGACCACCGGCGCTGCACCGCCGACGCGATCAGTCACGCGCGCGACATCTGCGACGCCGAGGGCCTGCGCTTCACCGAACGGCGCCGCGACGTTCTGGCGGCGCTTCTCGAAAGCCATGTCCCCGCCTCGGCCTATGAGGTCATCGACCGTCTCGGCGAGCCCGGTCACCGGCCGGCGCCGGTTTCGGTCTACCGCGCCCTCGAATTTCTCGTCGAGCATCGCTTCGCCCATCGCATCGAATCGCGCAACGCCTATGTCGCCTGCGACCGCGGCGCCGATTGCGACGACGAGGCGACGCTGTTCCTGCTCTGCGACAAATGCGGCGCCGCCGGCGAGGCCTCCTCGGCCGCCCTGCACGCGCTGATCGCCGACGTCACCGGCGCGGTCGGCTTTGTGCCGACGGCCCCGGTCGTCGAGATCCGCGGCCTCTGCGCCGCCTGCCGGTCGGGCTAGCCGCTCCGCGCGGCAGCGACCGGCCCCATGCGAGGTCCGGCCTCAGGTCCAGCGTTCCGCGGAGTCCGGTCGAGCACGCCCCCAGGTAAACGCGCCGATCGCGCCGCCGCCCTGCAGCGCCAGGCTGATCGGCTTGGTTGCTGGCTTGCGGTTTCTTACCATATCCCCCATGTCGGGACGGTCTGCCGTCCCGTTTTCGCCGAACCGTGCTACTGTTTGCGCGGATTCGCCCATGGCGAGGCGCGTTGGTGCGTTGCACCATCAATCGGGTACCTTCGTATGACGGACTACCTTACCGAACCGTTGCCGCGTCATCGCACCGTTGGTGTCGATGTCGGCGGCGTCGTGGTCGGCGGCGATGCGCCGATCGTCGTCCAGTCGATGACCAACACCGACACCGCCGATGTCGAGGCGACGACCCGACAGGTCGCGGCGCTGGCCCGCGCCGGCTCGGAGCTGGTCAGGATCACCGTCGATCGCGACGAGGCCGCCGCCGCCGTCCCCCATATCCGCGACCGGCTGGCCGCGGATGCGGCGTCGCGCGTGCCGCTGATCGGCGACTTCCACTATATCGGCCACAAGCTGCTCACCGACCATCCGGCCTGCGCCGAGGCGCTCGACAAGTACCGGATCAATCCCGGCAATGTCGGCTTCGGCGAGAAGAAGGACCGCCAGTTCTCGACCCTGATCGAGATCGCCGCCCGCCACGGCAAGCCGGTCCGCATCGGCGTCAACTGGGGCTCGCTCGACCAGGCGCTGCTGACCCGGCTGATGGACGACAACGCCGCGAGCGCCGAGCCGCGCTCGGCCCGCGACGTGATGCGCGAGGCGATCGTCCAGTCGGCGCTGCTCTCCGCGTCCCGCGCCGAGGAGATCGGCCTCGGCCGCGACCGCATCATCCTCTCGGCCAAGGTCAGCCAGGTCCAGGACCTGATCGCCGTCTATGCCGAGCTTGCCCGCCGCACCGACCATGCCCTCCATCTCGGCCTCACCGAGGCGGGCATGGGCTCGAAGGGCATCGTCGCCTCGTCCGCCGCGCTGGCGATCCTGCTCGAGCAGGGGATCGGCGACACCATCCGCATCTCGCTGACCCCGGAGCCCGGCGGCGACCGCACCCGCGAGGTGGTGGTCGCGCAGGAGCTCCTCCAGACCATGGGCTTCCGCGCCTTCGTGCCGGTGGTCGCCGCCTGCCCCGGCTGCGGCCGCACGACCTCGACGGTGTTCCAGGAGCTCGCCCGCCGCATCGAGGACGACCTGCGCACCAGCATGCCGGTGTGGCGGGAGAAATATCCCGGCGTCGAGGCGCTGCAGGTCGCGGTGATGGGCTGCATCGTCAACGGCCCCGGCGAATCGAAACACGCCGACATCGGCATCTCGCTGCCCGGCACCGGCGAGCAGCCGGCCGCCCCGGTCTTCATCGACGGCCGCAAGGCGGCGACGTTGCGCGGCGCCCATATCGCCGACGATTTCCAGACGATGGTGGCGGATTATATCGAGCGCCGCTTCGGACGGTCGTCCGACGCCGCGACCACGGCCGACGCGGCCGAATAGCGCGTGACGCGCTGAAGGAGAAGACTGTGAACAACAAGGCGAAGACCGACGCGGAGAGCCGCTACGCCAAGGCCCAGAAGCGTGCCCAGGACGCCACCGAGGCCCAGGCCGAGGCGACGGCCGAAGCCCGGCGCGTCGACCAGAAGACCGAACGGCTGAGGGCGCTCCGCCTCGCCAAGGAGGAAGCCGACCGCGTCGCCAAGGCCGCCCTGCCGCCGAAGAAGAAGGCGAAGCCGCGGGCGAAGAAGGCCGCCGTCGATTCCGGTCGAGAACCTCAACGCCAGCAACGACGAGTAGCGGCTGTCCGGCGCCGGTCGGCGGGGACGGCCGTCAGCCGCCTCATCCCGCGGCGTGGGCGACGTTGACGCCGAACTCGTAGACGAGTTGTCCGCCATAATAGGCGACGACGATGACGAGGATCGCGCCGGCGACCTCGACCAGCACGGCGACGCCCTCGGCGCCGCGGCCCAGCCGCAGGTTCCGCCACCAGACGAAGGCCCGCGCCAGCGCCCAGACGGCGAAGGCGATCGCCGTCAGCGTGCCGAGGCCCTCGTGGGTTTCGGTCAGGGTCTCGCTGACGCCGCCGGCCACCGCCGTTTCCAGCGCGATGCTGCCGAAGATCATCGTGGCGATCGCCGACAGCCCGGCGAGCACCGCCAGCCCGGCCGCGATGCTGCCGGCGATCGAGCGGCCGGTGATGCTGGTTCCGCGCCAATAGGCGACGAGATCGAAGCCGGCGAGGGTCAGGAAGAAAACGATCGGAAAATGCACAAGCATGGGGTGGATGTGCTGGAGAGCAACCATCGATGCGACCTCTGAATGGGAGTGGAAACGGCGTGGTGGCAGGGACGGAGGCCCGCCCGCCGGTCCTTTGGGGGAAGAGGTCCCGGACGGGCGGTCTCCGTCGCGCGCATCGATGCCAGAGTCGGGCTGACAGGGCGCTGACGGCGGTGCCGCTTCGCTGCGACAAACGCGACATCGGCGCGCCATGTCGCCACCGGCATGGCGGACGAGGCATTTGCCATGGTGAAGGCGATGAGCGGCTTCGTCAGCGCGACCTGTCTCGTCGTTGACGAAGGCGCCGGCGACTAATGGCTCGCTGACCGTGTGGGAGAGCGAGGCCGACGCGAAGGCGGCGGCCGACAAGCTCCAGCCGTGGATGATGGCGAAGGTGGGCGACAAGCTGACGGCGCCGCCGGTCAGCCACACCGGCGAGGTCTACGAGCCGCGCTGAGGCGGCCGTCCACGCCCATTCGCGCGGGCCGCGCGGCGGGCGCTGGCACAAGGCTCCGGTCAGGCGGCCTTCGCCTGGCTGGCCATCATCGCCGCGGCGGCGACCGCCGCGATGCCGATCTCCCGGTAGCGGCGGACGAGGTCCACCTTGGGCTCGGGAAGGGTGGTCTTGGTCTTCGGGGTCGTCATGGTTGGTGCTCCTCTCGGTTTGCTGAGGATGACGATGGCTGGGCTGCGCTGAACCCGCACCGAACCCGCCATTCACCGGGCGTTCACCCCAAGGCCCCCGCCAACCGGCCGGAAACCCGACGTTAGTGTCCTCCTGCGACGATTGCCGCGACGGGCTGAAACGCACCGACAGGGTCGATGCAAGGCGCGCGCCAACAGGAGACCAACGAATGGACAGCTGGATCGGTTTCGTCCTTGGCAACTTCACCCTGACCTTCCTGGTCATCGGCCTTGTCGTTTCGGCGATCGCCCTCGCCGCCGCCCACAAGCCGCTGACGGCGCCGGTGGTGGTCGAGGCGCTGTTCAAGTGGTTCCTGTTCTTCTCGATCGGCGCCAGCTACCTCTACAACGCGGTGATGCACACGGTCTTCGCCGGGATGTCGGCGGGCTTCATCGGCTGGGCCAACAGCCCCTTCCAGTACGAGGTCGGTTTCGCCAGCCTCGGCTTCGCCGCCGTCGGCTTCCTCGCCGCCTTCCGCTCCTTCGACATGCGGCTCGCCGCGATCCTCGGTCCGTCGCTGTTTCTCTGGGGCGCGGCCGGCGGCCACGTCTACCAGATGATCACCGCGCATAATTTCGCGCCGGGCAACGCCGGCATCATCTTCTGGACCGACGTGTTCCTGCCGATCGTCGGTTTCGTCTTGCTGTGGCTCCAGCGCCGCTACCAGCGCGAGGGCCTGTCGCCGGCGCCGTAGAGAAACCAAGAGGCGAGGAGGGCCGAAGGCCCGACCGGGAATGCAAAAAAAGAGGCGAGGAGAGAGCGCAGCGAGCGACCGGGAAGCAATCAAGAGGCGAGGAGGACCGCAGGTCCGACCGGGAATGCAAAAAAATCAAATAGGGACTTTGTCCCTATTTGTAACGCCCGTGGCGCTGGAGCATCTCGATCTTGTAGCCGTCGGGGTCCTGGAGGAAGAAGAAGCGCGCCATCAGCGCCCCGTCGCGGAAGAATTCCTTGATCGGCGCCGGCTTCAGCCCGAGCCCCTCGCAGCGCGAATGATCCGCGTCGAGATCGTCGACCGCGAAGGCGACATGGCCGTAGCCGTCGCCGAGCTCGTAGGGGCGGTCGCGATCCTTGTTGATGGTCAGCTCGACCTCGAAGTCGGCCTCCGGGTTGCGGAGATAGACCAGCGTGAAATCGTCGAAGTCGAAGCGGTCGGCGACCGTGAGCCCGAAGGCCTTGTCGTAGAAGGCGACCGACGCCGCCTCGTCGCGCGCCCGCACCATCATGTGGATCGCCTTGGCCATCGCCGTCCCTTTCCCGATACGCCTTGCCCGACCGCCCCGGCGCTAGACCGGCAAATCCTTGTCGGCGCGGGGATGGAGCACGAAGGCCTTCGGCGCCGTCTGGTGATAGACCGTGCCGAAGCCGGCGAGGATTTCGCGCGAGGCCGGGTCCGGCTCGCCGAAGCAGCGGCAGACGATCGCGTCGCAGGCGCCGACCACCGCCTGCAGCGGCGCCTGGCCCTTTTCGTTGGCCAGATGCGCCCGGAAGGCGTCGTCATTGGCGTAGATCTCGACCCACTCGCTGACGCCCTCTTCCGGATAGTCGACGTGGTAGGTGATGACTCCGGGATGCTCCTGCATCACCGCGCAGAGCGCCTCCTGGTTGGCCTTGAAGTCGGCCACCTTGCCGTCGGCGATATGCCACCGGATCTTGAGCATGAAAGCCATTCGATATTCCTCCCCGTCTTGCCGATTACCTTGTCGCCGGCAAGTGTGTCGCGTTCCCCCGCGGGTGGCAACCGGCCGCCCGACGCCGGACCGCGCCCTTCCCTCTCCCACAGGGAGAGGGCTTCCGGCCTTGGCGTCGGAGCGCCCGAGACGCTTAGGACGGAAGAGCCTGCCCCCGACCCGATCGGGGGGTGAGGGGATGCGACCTCCGAGGATGAGACCTGAATCGGGCGGCGAGCGGATGCGACCTCCGGATCAACGAACGGGAGCATGCGGCCGCACCGATCGGGGATGACGCGCGCCCGCCATCGTCCCGCCGACGCGAAGCCCCCTACCCGTCCGCCAGGTACCCGCGCGCCACCGACTCGTCGATCAGCCGCTCGACCAGCGCGTGGAGGTCGGCCGAGCCGTCGGCGACGACCCGCATCCGGGTCCGCACCTGGCGGCGCGCACGCCATGCTTCCGCCAGCCGATGCCGCCGGTGAAGACGTTGAGCAGGAACGGCTGCAGCCGGTCCATCGTCCGGGCGAAATGCGCGTCGGCGCTCTCATGCGCCTCGAATTCGTCCCACAGCGCGCGGAACTCCGCACCCTGGGTCCCGGGCAGCAGCCCGAAGATCCGGTCGGCCGCCGCCCGCTCGGCGATCTCCTGCGCCGCATGCACCTCCGCGCTCGAATAGAGAAAGGTGTCGCCGGCGTCGATCTCGACGATGTCATGGACGAGCAGCATCCGCACCGCCCGCATCACGTCGACCTCCGGCCCGGCAAAGTCGGCCAGCACCACCGCCATCATCGCGATATGCCAGGTATGCTCGGCGTCGGTCTCGTTGCGATCGCCCGCGATCAGCGGCGACTGGCGGACGATCCCCTTCAGCTTGTCGACCTCGAGGATGAAGCGAAGCCGGTCGGCCAGCCCCGCCCCGCCGGTCTCGGCGATCAGGGCGTAGAGGGAATCGTGGGTCGGAGGGCATGAGCCGATGAATCTCCGCGCTATTCACCTTTAGAAAGAATAATTCTCTCTCCCTCGCCAATCAATCGAGCGACTTGCGAATAGCGGTACCGACAATAGAGAAATAATATCAGTGTCAAAGACGGACCGGGGATCACCGCGACCGCCAAAAGAATTATTACGCTTGCACCCGGTTCACACGTTAAATAGACCGGAGACAATATCAATATTATTAGATTCGCCCGGCGAATAATAATCCAGCCGCCGTCAGTGATTGGCGAATCGACAACAAATTCGCTTCTTGAATATATATTTCTTGACTCGCTTCCGACAAAAAGCCTTTCGCGTTTTCGTAACTATCTGATCCAAGTCGTTTCTTACTAAGAATCAAGATTTTTTCAAGAGATTCGATTCTATTCTCGTAGTTAGATTTGATAGCCACAAATAGATCTTTGAGCAGCGCGAAAAGCAAACTGAAGCCGACGCCAAGCTCGAAGACGCTCGAAAAAGCTGATAGGTTGTAGCAGCTGCTCATTGCCGACCGAAAAGAGAATACGTGCCCAAAGTCGAACTCCATCCCCTGCCTTCAGCCCTGCGACATATTCGAGAAGCGCGGGGCTTAACCATCAATGCTGCTGCCAGTTCCGCGAAAATTTCGGCAGTTTTGCTAGCGTCCCTCGAAGCGGACCGCGGGCCAATTGCAAGCAGTGCTTTGGAGCGACTTGCCAGAACCTACGCCGTATCAACAGCGTACTTCTACTCCGACGAGATTGGAATCAAGGAGAATATTCCCGATTTCCGCACTGTCAGGAATGTCCCCGCCGTCTGAAATTCTCCGCCAAAGGCATTGAGCGGCTAAACCGGTGCGAATACCTGCAGTCATACCTGGCCAACACAGACATTTTTGATATCGCCCTTTTCGACGAGCGTCGAATATTGAGACGTTTCTGACAGCATCAGGCCGGGTTAGGAAAATCCGCCAGTACGTGACCCTCCCGATTGCCGACATCGCCAGAAGCAGAAAGCCGGACG
This sequence comes from uncultured Alphaproteobacteria bacterium, assembly GCA_963812275.1. GTDB lineage: Bacteria > Pseudomonadota > Alphaproteobacteria > Rhizobiales > Kaistiaceae > Bauldia. The sequence goes on from CAWEUQ010000005.1 coordinate 281,123, forward strand.
AGGCGTTCAGGATTGCACGTTTGCAAATTGAAAAGGCGGGCGTGCCTGTAATTGCTGAGCGTGTTGCTGGCGAGTCATTTCGAGGATTCTGCTTAGCGCCAGACAACCCGAAGCCACCGATAATATTCATAAATACGTTGGGCCAATTGCCGGCGACGAAATTATTCACGTTAATTCATGAATTTGTCCATGTATTTGTTCGTGCCACCGGTGTGTCTGATCCATTCGTACTCAGAAACAAACTTGAGAGATATTGCAATAAAATAACGGAAGAATTTCTTCTCCCGACGAAACAATTCTCTGAAATATTTCAATATTATCGTCGCAGAGATCCAGATCTGCCCCCCCGACAAATCGTGGATGCAATTTCTGGTCACTTCGGCGCGAGCAAGCAAGCCACTGCAATTCGTATTGAAGAGTTAAACCTGGATAGTTCGGATTTTTATAACCAATGGCTCGGATCCTATCCTGGTGGATATTCAAGTGATTTTGTCGATAGCGTAAAATCCGATGAAGAACAAGAAGATTTGGAGAATGAAAGCACGACAAGTGGCGGAGGCGGCGGTGTATATTCCGCTGTTATTGGTAAGATGGCTACTATTGCCCGTCGCGCTTTCTGAAGCTGTTCAGGCCGGTCGAATTTCGGCTCTAGACTCGTATCGTCTAACACACGTTAAGCCAGCGTCTTTTGCTCGTGTTTACGACGCCGCACAACGTCGGTTATTTGAGCCGCTTTGATGCCGTCGGGCGCTCTCCCTCCTGTTGTGTATGTAGCCGATGCAGAAGCATGCATTTCTGCGCTTTCGACGTCAAATAACGCAATCCGAAGCGCGTTCGTTGAACGAATAGATGAAGGAACAATCAGAATTACTTCGCACCACAAGGAATGAGATTAGGGATCTCGACAAGAATATATGGAGACAGATGTCGAAGATCTCGGTTGTCGCAGAGAGTGATGAGCTCAACACGATGTCGATCGAATTGACGAAATATATTTCCCAATACTTCCTTTCCTGACCCGTTGATGGCTTCAAAGATCCGTGTGGTGGCCGCTGCCCTAGTGATTGCGGACTCTGGATCGCAGAGCACAGCGGTACTAACGGAGGATCAGGGAAGTAGCTTTTTGTCCCAGAAGGAACTCGCCAAGAAGTGCGGGTGTCAGGTGATCGGCTGCGAGGACTTGGTGTCTTAGCTACGATCTAGGCTGAGGCGACGTACAAAAAAGCCCGTTGGGCGGTTGGCGAAACACAAACCGCCATCTAAAACGTAGTCCCACCGGCCCCTCCCGAGCGGGGGTCGACCTCTCCCTGTGAGGGAGAGGTCGGATCGAGCCGGCCGCCGGGTCGATCCGGGTAAGGGGTTAGAGCCTCCGGCGTGACGCACCGCCCATGTCACGCAGCGCATCGACCCCGCAAATCCGCGGGAACGCCCCTTCCACCACCCTTCGGGCGGTCCCCCTCCCCCGCGTTCCGCAGGGGAGGATCGCCATGTCGCCGGATGAACGCGACCGTCGAACAGGGAGCACCCGACCAAAGGCCGGCGATTCCCGCCCCGCTTGCGGGGGGACTGTGTGTGTGTGTGTGTGTGTGTGTGTGTGTGTGTGTGTGTGTGTGTGTGTGTGTGTGTGTGTGTGTGTGTGTGTGTGTGTGTGTGTGTGTGTGTGTGTGTGTGTGTGTGTGTGTGTGTGTGTGTGTGTGTGTGTGTGTGTGTGTGTGTGTGTGTGTGTGTGTGTGTGTGTGTGTGTGTGTGTGTGTGTGTGTGTGTGTGTGTGTGTGTGTGTGTGTGTGTGTGTGTGTGTGTGTGTGTGTGTGTGTGTGTGTGTGTGTGTGTGTGTGTGTGTGTG
>CAWEUQ010000006.1:0-21662 GCA_963812275.1 uncultured Alphaproteobacteria bacterium
GCATCCTCCATCCGCCGCCGCGCATCCGCCTCGAGCCCCCGCATCATCGCGTGGATCTCGCGCTTGGCCTGGTGGAAGCGGGCGATCGCCGGCGGCGTCGGCGCGGTCGCCTCGGCGTCGCGCGACATCGCCTGCATGGCGCCGGCGAGGCTCGGGAATGCCCCGGCCGCGACCGCGGCCAGCATCGCCGCGCCGAGCAGCACCGGCTCGCCGGTCTCCGGCAGGACGACGGTGACGCCGGTCGCGTCGGCAAGCAGCTGCCGCACCAGCGGGCTGCGGCTGGCGCCGCCGCTGACGACGATCGTGCCGCAGTCGATCCCCTTTTCGCGCAGCGCGTCGATCACCTCGGCGAAGCCGCAGGAGAGGCCGCAGAGCCCGGCGACATACTGGCGCTGGAGGTCGGCGATCGTCTCGTCGAGCGTCAGGCCGACCATCACCGCCCGCACCTCCGGGTCGGCATAGGGCGAGCGGTTGCCGAGATAGTCGGGCAGGATGTGGAGGTCGCGGGCGATCAGCGCCGCGTCGGAGAGGCTGTCGAGCCCGGCGACGATGCCCCGGTCGAGATAGTCGTGGACGCTCAAGCCTTCGCGTTCGGCCTCGGCGCTCGCCGCCGGATAGGCGGCGTGGGAGCGGATCAGGTGGTCGATGCCGGCGCCGGCGGTCGACTGGCCGCCCTCGATCAGCCAGCGTTCCGGCAGCATCGCCGACCAGTAGGGCCCCCAGACGCCGGGCACGAAACGCGGCTCGACCGTCGAGGCCATGATGCAGGCCGAGGTCCCCATGATATAGGCGAGCCGGCCGGCCGGCTCGGCCGCGGCGCCGTCGATGGTGGTGCCGCCGAGGGTGCCGACGCCGCCGGCATGGGCGTCGATCAGGCCGGCCGCCACCGGCGTGCCGGGCGCCAGGCCGAGGTCGGCGGCCGCGGCTTCCGCTCAGTCCGCCGCCGACCGGCGCGCCGGGTTCGAGCATCTGCGTGCCGATCCGGGCATAGCCGCCGTCGGCGAGCTCCGGCATGCCGATCGCGGCGAGATAGTCGTCGTTCCAGCCGCCCTCATGGGCGAGGTAGTTCCACTTGCAGGTCACCGTGCAGATCGAGCGGGCGGCGTCGCCGGTCGCCCGGAAGGTGAGGAAATCGACAAGGTCGAAGAACTGCCCGGCGCCGGCGAAGGTCGCCGGCAGGTGCCGCTTCAGCCACAGGAGCTTCGGCATCTCCATTTCCGGCGAGACGCCGCCGCCGACATAGCGGAGCGCCGCGTGCCCGGTCTGGTTGATGGCGCGGGTCTCGTCGATCGCCCGGTGGTCCATCCAGACGATGACGTTGCGCCGCGCCTCGCCGGAGGGGCTGACGGTGATCGGCCGGCCCTCGCGATCGAGGGCGACCAGCGAGCAGGTCGCGTCGAAGCCGACGCCTGCGACCGCCTCCGGCGCGACGCCCGCCTCGGCCATCGCATCGCGGGTCGCCTGGCCGCAGGCCGCCCAGATGTCGTCGGAGGACTGCTCGACGACGTCGCCCGCCTCGCGCCACATCTCGATTCTGTGCTTGGCCGTTCCCAGAAGCCGGCCGTCGGCGGTGAAGACTCCGGCGCGCGCGCTGCCGGTGCCGACGTCAATGCCGACGAAAACCCTCTCCATGCGTTCCCTGCCGCGTTCTCGTGACGCTTACCAGCAGGTGTAGCCCCCATCGACGAGAACCACGCTGCCGGTCATCAGACTGGCAGCCTTCCCGGCCAGGAACAAGACCACGGATGCGATCTCCTCGACCTCGCCCATCCGCGCCATCGGCGTGCCGCCGATCCAGTGCTCGTACATCACCGGATCGTCGTTGACGAAGGCGTTGAGCGGCGTGTTGATATAGGTCGGCGCCACCGCGTTGACCCGCACCCCGCGCCCGCCCCATTCGGCGGCGAGCGACTTGGTCAGGTGATGCACCGCCGCCTTCGAGGCATTGTAGAAGGCCTGTTCCTGCGGCTTGTTGACGATGAAGCCGGACATCGAGCCGATGTTGACGATCGAACCCGATTTCGCCGTCAGCATGTAGTTGCCGAAGGCCCGGCAGCACCAGAAGGTGCCGTTGAGGTTGACGTCCAGCACGTTCAGCCAGTGTTCGTCGGTCACCGTCTCGGCCGGCGTCATCGAGCGCGCGATGCCGGCATTGTTGACGAGGATGTCGATCTTGCCGTGGCGGGCGACGACATCGTCGGCGACCGCGTTGACCCGGCTGGAGTTGGTCACGTCCATGATCGCGATCTCGGGATCGTAGCCCTTGGCCCGCATCGCGTCGCGGCCGGTCTCGGCGATTCCGGCGTCCCTGTCGGCGATCACCACCTTGGCGCCGGCCTCGGACAGCGCTTCGACACAGGCGAGGCCGATCGCCTGGCCGCCACCGGTCACCAGCCCGACGCAGCCGTCCAGCCGGAATTTTTCGAGATACATCCCTCACTCCTGTTCAATTCCGCCGGTTCAATTCCCGGCGCCTGTCGCACCTGTCAGCCGCGGATCGCCTGGCCGTCCTTGTCGAAGCGGTGAATGCGGTCCGGATGGGGCGTCATCCGCACCGGGTCGCCGGCGGAAAGCGCGAATTCGCCGGGCGCCCGCGCGGTGATCGGGCCGATGTCGTCGGCGTCGATGTGGAAGAAGGTGTCGGATCCGAGATGCTCGGCGATGCGGACCTTGCCCGGCCAGTCGCCGGTATCGCGCGACAGCTCGATATCCTCCGGCCGGATGCCGATCGTCGCCGCGCCGTCATAGCCTTTGGGCGGCTTGATCAGGTTCATCCGCGGCGAACCGATGAAGCCGGCGACGAAGAGGTTGGCCGGATGATTGTAGAGCTCCAGCGGCGAGCCGACCTGCTCGATGTTGCCGGCGTTGAGGACGACGATCTTGTCGGCCATGGTCATCGCCTCGATCTGGTCATGGGTGACGTAGACCATCGTCGTCTCCAGCGTCTGGTGGAGCTGGGTGATCTCGATCCGCATCTGGCCACGCAGCGCCGCGTCGAGATTCGACAGCGGTTCGTCGAACAGGAACGCCTTCGGTTCCCTGACGATGGCGCGGCCGATGGCGACGCGCTGGCGCTGTCCGCCGGAGAGCTGGCCGGGCCGGCGATCGAGGTAGCTGGTCAGGTTCAGCGTCGTCGCCGCCTTGTCCACCTTGCTCCTGATCACGTCCTTCGATTGCCCCGACATCTTGAGCGGGAATGCGATGTTGTTGCGTACGCTCATATGCGGATAGAGCGCATAGGACTGGAACACCATCGACAGGCCGCGCTTGGCGGGCGGCTCCTTGGCGACATCGACGCCGTCGATCTCGATGGCGCCGCCGCTGACATCCTCGAGCCCGGCGATCAGTCTGAGCAGCGTGGACTTGCCGCAGCCGGACGGACCGACGAAGACGACGAATTCGCCATCCTCGATCTCGAGATCGACGTGCGGAATGACTTCGACCTCGCCGAATACCTTGCGGACATTGCGCAGGACGATGCTGCCCATCACAAGACTCCCGTATCTGATGCGGTGATCATTTCACGGCACCGAAGGTGAGGCCGCGCACGAGTTGACGCTGCGAGAACCAGCCGAGCAGCAGGATCGGCGCGATCGCCATCGTCGAGGCAGCGGAGAGCTTCGCCCAGAACAGACCTTCCGGGCTCGAATAGGACGCGATGAAGGCGGTGAGCGGCGCCGCCTTGGCAGCCGTCAGGTTCAGCGTCCAGAAGGCTTCGTTCCAGGCGAGGATGATGTTGAGGAGCATCGTCGAGGCGATGCCCGGCACCGCCATCGGCAACAGCACATAGACGATCTCCTTCCACAGCATGGCGCCGTCCATGCGCGAGGCTTCGAGGATATCGACGGGGATTTCCTTGAAGTAGGTGTACAGCATCCAGATCACGATCGGCAGGTTGATCAGCATCAGGATGATGGTCAGCCCCGCGAGGGTGTCGAGCAGGCCGAGATTCTTGAAGATCAGGTAGATCGGCACCAGCACACCGACCGCCGGCATCATCTTGGTCGAGAGCATCCACATCAGGATGTCCTTGGTGCGCTTGGTCGGCGAAAACGCCATCGACCACGCGGCCGGTACCGCGATGATCAGTGCCAGGATGGTCGAGCCGCCGGCGATCACCACCGAATTGAAGAAGTGCTTGAAATAGTCCGAGCGCGACTGGACCTCGACGAAGTTCTCCAGAGTCCAGTGCGGCGGAAAGAAAGCCGGCGGAAAGAGGATCGCGTCGCCCTCGGTCTTGAACGAGGTGAGGATCGTCCACAGGATCGGGAAGAAGATGAGCAGCGCCACGATCCAGGTAACGATCGTGAAGGTCCATCGTCTTTGCGGCGTGACGGCGCGGGCCATTGGTCAGCATCCTTCCGATAGTGCGGTGGGCATCGACCGTTCTGCGGTGATTCCTGCCCCGGATATCATCCCCGGAGAGCACTCCCGCCCACCCGTTATCCCGGCAGGCGTGCCTCTCCCCCTGTCATCCCCGGCGAGCGCCACCAACGCCCCCCTGTCATCCCCGGCGAGCGCCCGAAGGGCGCGAGGGAAGGGGATCCAGTAACCGATGCCCTCACCGGTTTCCGCCGACGTGTTGCGCGCGACTGGCCGCACCGCCGTCCTAGCCAATCTCCCACCGACATCGTTTACTGGGCCCCCTTCCCGCGGCCCTTGCGGGCCGCGCCGGGGGTGACAGGCGATTATTTTCCCAGCGACGTCGTTTTCTGACCGCGTCATCTCAAGCATCCAGGTTCTTGCCGACGATGCGGACCAGGAATATGGCGACGATGTTGGCGAGGATGACCGCCACCACGCCGCCGGCCGAGGCGCCGCCGACGTCGTAGTCGAGCAGTGCCTGGTGGTAGACGAGATAGGTGATGTTGGTCGAAGCGTAGCCGGGACCGCCGCTGGTGGTGACGAGGATCTCGGCGAAGACCGAGAGCAGGAAGATCGTCTCGATCAGGATCACCACGGTGATGGCGCGCGCCAGATGCGGCAGCACGATATAGAAGAAGAGACTCGGGGCGCGGGCGCCGTCCATCCCCGCCGCTTCCTTCTGCTCCTCGTCCAGCGACTGCAGCGCGGTCAGCAGGATCAGGGTGGCGAAGGGCAGCCACTCCCACGACACGATGATGATGATCGAGAAAAGCGGATAGTTCTGCAGCCACGGAACGGGATTGAAGCCGAGCGTCGTGGCGATCCAGGCGAAGATGCCGTAGTTCGGATCCAGCATCATGTTCTTCCACACCAGCGCGGTAACCGTCGGCATGACGAAGAACGGCGAGATCACCAGGATACGGACGATCCCCTGGCCGAAGATCGGCTGGTCGAGCAGCAGCCCGAGGAGGATGCCGCCGATCACCGTGATCGCCAGCACCGAAAGGGTGAGGATCAGCGTGTTGCCGAAGGCCTGGAAGAAGGATGGATCGGTGAGGAAATAGTAGTAGTTCGACCACCCGGCGAAGCCGCTGTTGAGCGGATTGAGGAGGTTGTAGGTCTGGAACGAATACCAGAGGGTGAGGGCCAGCGGCACGGCCATCCAGATGAAGAGGACGGCCACTGACGGCGTCAGCATTGCGCGTGACAGGCTGCGGGTATTCGCGGTCGCCATGTTTCCCCCTCCCCTTTTGTTTCGGCGCGCTCGCCTCGGCGGCGCTCCTGGCAGTGACCGGGGCTGCTCCGGGTTTTCCCGGTTGCGCGGCCCGCGGGCGGCTAATTGTTCCGCGGCGCTCCTCGCGGTGGTCCGGGCTGCCCGGGCAATGAAGTCCCGGGCAGCCCGTCAGTCTTGGGAGTGAGGCCTACTTGATGTAGCCGGCCTTGGTCATGGTGCGGGTGGCCACGTCCTGAGCCTGCTTCAGCGCGTCTTCGACGCTGCTCTGCCCGGCGAGTGCCGCCGAGAAGATCTGGCCGACGGTGTCACCCAGCCCCTGGAACTCGGGGATGGCGACGAACTGCACGCCCGTATACGGAACCGGCTTGACCGTCGGATGCTGCGGATCGGCGGCGTCGATCGAAGCGAGGGTCATCGCGGCGAACGGCGCGGCGCTGGTATAGTCCGGATTGTTGTAGAGCGAGGTGCGGGTACCCGGAGGCACGTTCGCCCAGCCTTCCTTCTGCGCGACGAGTTCGAGATAGTGCTTGCTGGTCGCCCAGGCGATGAACTTCTCGGCCGCGTCGGCCTTCTGCGAACCGGCGGGAATCGCGAGCGACCATGCCCACAGCCAGTTGGCGCGCTTGCCAAGGCCCTTGTCGGGCGCCAAGGCAAATCCGACCTTGTCGGCGACCGTCGAATCCGTCGGATTGGTGACGAAGGAGCCGGCAACGGTGGCATCGATCCACATGCCGCACTTGCCTTGCTGGAAGAGCGTCAGGTTCTCGTTGAAGCCGTTTGACGAGGCGCCGGCCGGGCCGTCCGCCTTCATCAGGTCGACATAGAACTGGATGGCGTCATGCCACTCCGGGCTGTCGAACTGGGGCTGCCACTTCTCGTCGAACCAGCGCGCGCCGAAGGAGTTGGCGAGCGTCGTCAGGAAGGCCATGTTCTCGCCCCAGCCGGCCTTGCCGCGCAGGCAGATGCCGTTGATGCCGTTGGCGCGGTCGGTCATCTTGTCGGCCGCTTCCTTGACCTGATCCCAGGTCGGCTTGTCGGGCATCGTCAGCCCGGCCTTTTCCATCAGGTCCTTGCGGTACATCACATACGAGCTCTCGCCGTAGAACGGAGCCGCGTAGAGCTTGCCGTCGACACTGAGGCCGGCACGGATGGCCGGCAGCAGGTCGTTGACGTCGTAGTCGTCGCCGAGGTTGTCGAGCGCGACCAGCCAGCCGTTCTTGGCCCAGATCGGCACTTCGTAGGTGCCGATGGTCAGGATGTCATACTGGCCGCCCTTGGTGGCGATGTCGGTCGTCACCTTCTGGCGAAGCACGTTCTCCTCGAGCGTCACCCACTGCAGGGTGATGTCGGGGTTCATCTGGGCGAAATCGTCCGTCAGCTTCTGCATCCGGATCATGTCGCCATTGTTGACCGTGGCGATGGTCAACTGGGTCTCTGCCAGGGCCTGGCCTGCGACCAATAGCGACGCTGCGCCCAAAAGGGCGGTGGTGAGTTTGATCATGTGTCTCCTCCCGATCATGCGAGCATATACTCTCGCATTGATCATATGCTCACCTCGGGCCGAGCAAATGTCAAGAGCACCAATCGAATGATCACGAGAAGCGTGATTCACGGGACGTCGGCGTCCGCGAGGTGCCCGGTGGCGATCCAGGTGTCGTCCGCCGCCGTCCGGGCCCCGTCCGCGGACCGTCCGTTACCGTTTCAGAATTGTGAAATGCCGACCCGTCAGCCGAGATCGAGCAGCGAGCGGGCGGTGGTCTCGTTGGTGATCAGCCCGTCGATCAGCCGGCCGGTCAGCGCCGCATGGATGGCCAGCACCTTGGCGGTGCCTTGCGCGGCGCCGACCACCGGGCGACGGGCCGGCACCTCGAGCGGAACGCTGGTCAGGCGTTCGTTGATGCCGCCGGCGATGATCCGGCCGGCGGCATCGAAGCTCCAGCCGACGATCTCGCCGATCGCGCCGAGCCGCCGCATCTCGTCGAGCTCGGCGGCGGAAATGAACCCGTCCATCCGCAGTTGCGCGCCTTCGTCCATGCGGCCGACACCGACCAGCGTCACGTCGGCGGCCTCCGCCAGATCGCGGAGCCGGCGAACCGGCTCCAGCCGCATCAGCTGGTCGCGTTCGTCGCGGGACGACACCACCACCGGCAGCGGCATCGGGAAATGCGGCGCCATCGTCAGGTCGGACAGCCGCGCCAGCACATCGTAGAAACTGCCGGCGCCTTCCATCGAGATGTGACCGACCAGCGAGACCAGCTTGTGCTGGCGCCGGGTCATGCGCGACACCTGCTCCACCGCCGCGCGCAGCGTCCGGCCGGTGCCGACCGCGATCACGATCGGTTCGGGGGAAGCGAGTTGCTGCTCGAGAAATGCCGCCGCGGCTTCGGCGATGCCGACGACCTCGCTGTCCGATCCCTCGTCGGCCGGGGTTACGTCGCAATAGCGCAGATCGTAGCGTTCCGTAAGCCTCGCGGCCAGTTCCATGCAGGCCGCCACCGGGTGATCGAGGCGAAAAGTGATCAGCCTTTCGGACAGGGCGAGCGACACCAGGCGCTGCGCCGTCGGTCGCGAGATATTCAGCCGACGGGCGATTTCGTCCTGGGTGATGCCGGCGACGTAATACAGCCACCCGGCCCGGGCCGCGTCGTCGAGACGGGTCTTGGCCATGCGGTTCGGGTCCGTCGATCGGGACTTCTTCATGCGTGCGACAGCTCTGCCATCGAGGTGAAAATCCGGTCGGCGCCGGCTTCGGTCAGCTCGCCGGCGGTGCGCCGTCCGTCGTAGTGACTGCCGCCGGTGAAGCCCCACACTGTCATCCCGGCCGCCTTGCCGGCAACCACCCCGGCGACGGTATCCTCGATCACGAGGGCATGGCCGGGGTCCGCCTTCATGCGCTCGGCGGCGAAGAGAAAGAGATCCGGCGCCGGCTTGCTCCGCGCCACCATCGCCGCGTTGAAGACGCGGTCGCCGAATACGCTATCGAGGCCGGTCAGCGCCAGCGCCAGCCGGATCCGGTTCATCTCGCTGGACGACGCCAGGCAAAAGGGACAGTCGAGACTGTCGAGCACATCGAAGACGAGCGGCATCGGTTTCAGCGAGGTCCGGAAGGTTGCTTCGAGGTGGCGGTAGAGGTCATCGCGGAACGCCGGCGGCAGGTCGCCTCCCCGCGCCTCGCGGTAGTGCGTCGCGACGACGTCGAAGCTCCGGCCGAGGAAGCGGGCGAAGACATCGTCGATCGTCGTCGGCAGTCCGTGCATGGAAAGGACATCGGCCAGACATTGGCAACTGAGCACCTCGCTGTCGACCAGCACCCCGTCGCAGTCGAAGATGACCAGTGCAAAACCGTGCATCACTGTCAGATCGCCTGCTTTCCGCAATCTTCAATAAAGATCATATGATTTGCATAAGGGCAAATGCTCAAACAACGATGTCGCATCAGAGGCCCGGCGTGAGCCGGTGGCGCGCCTGCGTTACCGCATTTCGTCGCCGCTTGTCCGTAACCGTCTGAGGACCGCGGCAGGGACGCATCCCGCGTCACACCGGGGCGGGCTCCCCGGTTGCGGGTGGTGTGCAGTTTCCGAATTGCTCGAGCCCTTTTGCAAGCGAGCGGCCGATACTGGCGAGCGCTTCGTCGACGAGCAGCTTTCGGCCGTCATACAATCGCTGAATATTGGCTTGGAGCGCGCCAAGCCGGGCATTGAGGCGCTCGACCTGGGTGTCGGAAAGGGCGAGGTTCCCGGGGTCGGCGCCCTCCAGGGCGGCCGTGAGACCGCGGATATCGGTCCTCAGGTCCTGGAGATCGGCCAGCGCCTTTTGAGGATCGACGTCGACCCGCGAGAGCACCGCATCGGTCGCGGTCGCGGCAACCGTTTCGCTCAGGTTCTCAACTCTCGAAAAGGCGACCATGGCGAGAACCGCGGCGACGATGACCAGAATGGCCGTGGCATTGACCAGGGCCAAGGCGAGCTGGCCCGGCAACCGTCGCAGCCGCGCCCCGAGAGTCCTGTTGTTCGAATCCGGCACGAGCCATCTCCTGTGGTCTGAGGTTTGTTTGCGGCAACGAGCCGCCAGTCCCATCCTGAAGCGGAACCTCCGGAAGCCTTCCCCGTCCCTCGGCGCTCGCGCCGCGGTTACCCGGACGTCTCCTTGTGGGCGGCGTGCGCCGCGAGATAGGCGAAGGCCAGGATTGGCCCGAGCGTCGCGCCACCGGCCCAATAGGCCCGCGCCGATACGGAGGCAACGCAGTTGCCGGCGCCGTAGAGCCCGGGGATCGGCTCGCCCATGCGATCGAGAACCTGACCCTTCGGGTTCGTCATCGGGCCGCCCTTGGTATCGAGGCTGCCGCCAGTCAGCAGCGCCGCGTAATACGGCCCGTCGTCGCTGATCGGATACATGGTCGGGTTGGGCGCTGCCGGGTGCTCCGCCGCGGGGCCGTTGAAGAGCAGTTCGACCGGCCGCTCGCCGCGGTGGAAATCCCGGTCCCTGCCCTCACGCGCGAAACCGTTGAAGCGCGCGATCGTCGCCTCGAGATTGGCGACGAAGTCCGGCGACAGCCGCGCGCCGCCAATCTGCGAAGCGTATTTCCGGAATCGCTTGTCGATGTTGGCGGCGAGATCCTTGAGGGTCTTGCCCTTGATCACGTGGGAGTCGTCGGTGCCCTTCGGAACGATGAACCGGCCGTATTCGTGACTTGCCGAGTGGTCCTGACTGCGCTGATCCCAGATCGCGGCTAGGACGAGGTTGGGATATTCGGAGCGGGCCGGATCCCATTTGAAGAAGGCCTGGGCCGATTCGTTGTAGGCCAGTTTCTCGTTGGTGACCCGGTTGCCGTTGCGATCGACGTAGATCATCGAGTCGCCCGAGGGCGAGAAGGTGCCGCTGAGATCCGGGTCGTCGGCGAGCGCCTTCTCGAGGACCATCGGCGCCATCCAGGCGTAGTTCATGTTGCGCATCTCGGCGCCGAGGGAAGAGCCGATGTGAACGAAATCGCCTTCGTTGGTCGCCACCGCGCAGGTGCCGAGCACCGGTACGCTGAGGTAATTCCTGCGCATCACCTTGTCGGCGATAAACCCGCCCGAGGCGAAGATGACTGCCTTCCGCGCCCTCAGCCTGACGGTGCGGCCGCCGGTCGTATCGGCCTCGACACCGATGACCCGGCCCGCGTTATTGACGACGACCCGCTGGACACGATGGCTGGTTCTCACCTCGACCCCGTCGCGCGCGGCGACCTCCGCCATCTTGCGCATGGCGACGGCGCCGCCGTCCGACATGGTGTCCCGCGCCTCGCGCGGCACCAGCACCCGCCCGGTCGGCGCCTTGTCTTCCGGCAATTCCGCCCAATAGTCGGGGACCGTCTCACAGTGGCGGTATTCGAGCGCGCCTTTTTTTGCCAGCAACTCCGTCGCCACCGACGCCTTGTCGTAGATCGCCGCGCACATGTCGTATTCCCACTTCGTCATCCCGAACCGGCGGTCGTCTGCATCGTAGGTCTCCGGACGGGAGAGACGCGCCATGTAGCGAATGCAGTCTTCCTTCCTGTCCTCGATGCCGAGGGCGCGCATCGGCTTGTTGTTGGGGACCCAGTACCAGTAGGCGGCCTTCTGCGCGGTCCCGCCGACCTTGGGCGCCTTTTCGAGGATGACGACATCGTCTCCCAGCCAGCGGGCGAAAAGCGCGACGGGGAATCCTGCACCGCCACCGCCGACAACGACGATATCGTAGGTCGCGTCGAATTTTCTTGCCTTCGTCGGTGCCGACGATCGCCGAGCGATCCTGGCCATATGAGTCCCCCCTGGTTGACCGCGCCCGCCGCCCGACCCGATTCCGAACCGCGAATGCTTGAACGAATTGTCACGCTGGTCCGGATGAAGCGCAAGGCCGTGCAAGCATGCCGTCCGCCTCCGGGCCGGACGGGCAAGGTGCCGGCCAGCGCCGACGATCAGCCGCCGCCGAGAGCGGCCGTTGCGAGGATGTAGAGCGATCCCGCCATGCAGACGACGCCGAGCAACACGGCGACCGTGCGTCCCCTCGGGGCGAGCTTCTCGATGAGTACGAGCGCCGCCAGCCCGGCGATCCAGACAAGATTCATGATGCCGCCCACAAACAGCAGCGCCATCAGGAACCAGCAGCAGCCGACGCAATAGGCGCCGTGCACCAGCCCCATATGCAGGGCGCCCGCCGGTCCCCGTCGCCAATGCGCCATGAAGAAGGCGACGGGCGAACGGCAACTCGTCAGGCAGGCGCGCTTGATCGGCGTCAGCTGGTAGAGGCCGGCCGCCGCCAGCAGGGCGGCGGAGAGGTAAGGGTCAAGGCTCCACATCATCATGCCATGGACCAGGCCCGCCTTCTCCAGCGCCATCTGCAGGCATGTGGCGGCGATGGAGAAGGCCAGCCACGCGAAGCAATAGCCGGCCGCGAGCCAGGCGGTGAGCATGACGTGCCCGCGTTCGCCGCCGGTGCGCCGGGCGATCTGGCCGAACATCAGGATCATCGGCGCGGCGCTCGGAAGCATCATCGCGACCATCATCACCCACCACATGACGAGCATGGCGATCCAGTAGTCGACGCCCCAGGCACCGCTCATCGCAAGGCGATCCATCGGCGGCGGAAAGCGCCAGGTCGACATCGCGCTGATGCTCATGCCGGTGCCGGCGCCTGCGAGAACGAAGGCCCAGGCGGAGAGGCAGACCAGGATCAGACCGGCGATGACGATCGCCCGCTGCCGACGAGCGACCGATTCGATCAGGTGGGGAGCCGGCATCGCCTGTTGTACCCGGTCGATCAGGCGGCGCGGGTCCGCACCACACCCTTCCCGGTGTGGCGGATGTGGCCGAACTGGCCGTAGCTGTCGCGGAGGTCCAGTTTGATCGCCGCGACCGCGGTCGACGAGGCCATGCCGATCTCGGCGATCTCGAACTCGATTCCATGCGGTATGTCGATCCGAACGCGATGCTCGTCGCCTGTCGCCGGACTGACGATCGGCCGACCGGTGGCGTCGAGCACCCCCGGGATCGAAACGCGAGCCCGCCGGTTCTCGACATCGATCTCGACATCGAAGGGCTTGAAAAGCGGATCATGCACAGTGCTCGACATGGCGTGGAAGACCCACCAATGGGTCCGCGCCTCCTCGGTCTCGCCGCCATAGAGGAGAGTGATCAGCGCCTCGCGCTGCCGCGGGTCGGCTCGTTCGTCGATGATCGCCTGCATCTCGCCGCCGCCTTCATAGACCGCGCCCGGCCAGGCATAGGTGAGCGCGAAGCGGAGCCCGTCGAGACGGATATCGCCGAAATGTCCGCTTTCGATTTCGCCGATCTCGAAGCCGCGGCAATGGCCCTGGGTCGGATAGAGTTCGAACTGACAGGGACAGTTCAGGTCGCAGTTGCAATTGCCGAAGGTTACGGCATCGATACGCCAATCAATCATCGTCTCGTTTCCTGCTCCAGAACGAGGCATGCCCCGGCGTCACCGGCCCTGCCCTCAATAGACTACATCATCCGGAGCAGCACCGTGAGGCGAAGTCTCTGCGAGCCCGTCAGCCGTGCTTGACCATCACGTGACGCACCGCCGTGTAGTCCTCCAGCGCGTAGAGCGACATGTCCTTGCCGTAGCCCGACTGCTTGAGGCCGCCATGCGGCATCTCGTTGACCAGCATGAAGTGGGTGTTGATCCAGGTGCAGCCGTATTGCAGCCGCGCCGCCGTCGCCATCGCGCGGGAAACATCGGCGGTCCACACCGACGAGGCCAGTCCGTAGTCGGAATCGTTCGCCCAGGCGACCGCCTCCTCGACATCGGAGAATCGGGTGACCGACACCACCGGTCCGAAAACCTCGCGGCGAACGATCTCGTCGGATTGCAACGCACCGGCGACCACGGTCGGCTGGTAGAAGAAGCCGTTGCCCTCGCCGGGCTTGCCGCCGGTGGTGATCTCGATGTGGTTGAGTTCCGCGGCGCGCTCGACGAAGCTCGCGACCCGCTCGCGCTGGCGTTTCGAGATCAGCGGCCCGATCTCGTTCCTGGTGTCGTCGGCCTCGCCATACCTGATCGTCGAGACGGCCGAGGAAAGATCGGCGACCAGCTTCTCATAGACTTTTTCGCCGGCATAGATCCGGCAGGCCGCGGTGCAGTCCTGCCCAGCGTTGTAGTAGCCAAACGCCTTCAGGCCGTCGACGACCGCGTCGATATCGGCGTCGTCGAAGACGATGACCGGCGCCTTGCCGCCGAGCTCGAGGTGAGTACGCTTCACCGACCTGGCGGCCGCCTGCAACACCTTCTTGCCGGTCGCGACGTCACCGGTGATCGAGATCATGTTGACCCTGGGATGGTTGATCAGGGCGTTGCCGACGCTGTCGCCCCGGCCGAGGACGACGTTGACGACACCTTCGGGAAGGATGTCGGCGAAAATCCGCGCCAGCTTCAGCGCCGTCAGCGGCGTCTGCTCGGACGGCTTGAAGATCACCGTATTGCCGCCGCCGATCGCCGGCGCCAGTTTCCAGGCCATCATCATCAGCGGATAGTTCCACGGCGCGATCGAGGCGACGATGCCGATCGGATCGCGCCGCACCATCGAGGTGAAGCCCGGCAGGTATTCGCCCGCCGCATTGCCCGGCACGCAGCGCACCGCGCCGGCGAAAAAGCGGTAGCAATCGACGATCGCCGGAATCTCGTCGTTGATCACCGCG
Source organism: uncultured Alphaproteobacteria bacterium (assembly GCA_963812275.1). Lineage (GTDB taxonomy): Bacteria > Pseudomonadota > Alphaproteobacteria > Rhizobiales > Kaistiaceae > Bauldia. Next base: position 14,278 of record CAWEUQ010000006.1, read on the forward strand.
TTGATCGGCTTGCCGCAGTTCAGCGCCTCGAGTGCGGCGAAGTCGTGCGCCTCGGCCTCGATGCGATCGGCGATCTTCAGGAGATAACCCGAACGCTCGGCGGGCGTCGTCCGCGACCAGGTGGCGAACGCCGTTTCGGCGGCAGCGACCGCGGCATCGATCTGCGCGGCGGAGGCCTCGGGGATATCGAGGATGGTCTCGCCGGTCTTCGGGTTGAGGATCGTTTCCGGCGTCTCCGTGCCGGCCTCGAAACGGGAGCCGATCAGCATCTGCGTATCCATTGGGGTTACTCCCTTGGCTTGAGACTTCACTTGCCCTGGCCGGCGATCTCGCCCCCGTCGCGGGTCAGGTAATAGGCGGCGATGATCGGCAGCAGGGTGACCAGAACCACGACCATCGCGACGACGTTGGTGACCGGGCGTTGGCGCGGCCGCACCAGTTCCTCGAGCATCCAGATCGGCAGGGTCGACTGCTGGCCGGCGGTGAAGGTGGTGACGATGACCTCGTCGAAGGACAGCGCGAAGGCGAGCATGCCGCCGGCGACCAGCGCGGTGCCGATGTTGGGCAGGATCACATGGCGGAGCGTCTGGAAGCCGTCGGCGCCGAGATCCATCGACGCCTCGATCAACGAACCGGACGTGCGGCGGAACCGGGCGATCGCGTTGTTGTAGACGACGACGACGCAGAAGGTCGCGTGGCCGAGCACGATCGTCCAGAACGAGAAGGGAATGTCGGCGAGATTGAAGGCCGAGCGGAGGGCAATACCGGTGATGATGCCGGGCAGCGCGATCGGCAGGATGATCAGCAGCGAGATCGTCTCGCGGCCGAAGAAGCGCGACCCGGAGACGGCTGCGGCGCAGAGCGAGCCGAGGATCAGCGCGATCGCCGTCGAGACCGTCGCGACGCGCAGCGACAGGCCGAGCGCCGCCCAGACGTCCGGCCGGTTCCAGGTGACCGCGAACCATTGCAGCGTCAGACCGGGGGGCGGCCACTGATAGCTGCGCTCCTCGGTGGTGAAGGCATAGGCGAAGATCAGCAGGATCGGCAGGTGGAGGAACAGGAGCCCGGCGCCCGCGGCGAGCTTCAATCCGAGCGGCGCGCGGGGGCCTCTTTCAGAGCGCATCGAAAGCCCCCATCCGCCTCGCGCCCCACAGGTAGAAGCCCATGATGACGATCGGCACGACCGTGAAGGCCGCCGCCAGCGGGATGTTGCCGGCGGTGCCCTGCTGGGCATAGACCGCCTGGCCGATGAACAGGCGCGACGAGCCGATGATCTGCGGGATGATGTAGTCGCCGAGCGTCAACGAGAAGGTGAAGATCGAGCCTGCGACCATGCCCGGCAGCGCCAGCGGCAGGAGCACGTTGCGGAACGTCTGGCGTGGCGCCGCGCCGAGGTCGGAGGATGCCTCGATCAGGCTGACCGGGACGCGCTCGAGCGCCGCCTGGGTCGGCAGGATCATGAAGGGCAGCCAGACATAGAGGAAGACGAGAAAGGTGCCGATGTAGCTGACGGACAGCGAATTGCCACCGATCACCGGGATCGCCAGCACCAGGTCGAGCAGCCATGTCAGGTGGAGCTTGGCGAAGACCCAGGTGAGAATGCCTTCCTTGGCGAGGATCAGCTTCCAGGCATAGACCTTGACCAGATAGCTCGACCACAAGGGCAGCATGGCGCCGAGATAGAACAGCGCCTTCCATTTGCCGCGCGCGTAGCGGGCGGCGAAATAGGCGATCGGAAAGCCGACCACCGCGGCGGCCAGCGTCACCGCCGCGGCCATCGTCGCGGAACGGACGATGATGTCGAGGTTGGATGGTCGGAAGAGCTCGCCATAGGTCTTCAGCGTCAGCTGGTATTTGATCAGGCCGGAATATTCGTCAATCGAAAAGAAGCTCTGAGCGAGCAGCGCGAAGAGCGAGCCGAGATAGATGATGCCGAGCCACAGGACCGGCGGCAGCAGCATCAGCGCCAGGAGCAGTCCCGGCCGCCGCCACAGCAGGTCGGATAGCCGGCCGAAGATGCCTCCGCGACCGGGGAGGACGGCATGGGCGCCGGCGCTCATGTGGCGTCGTCCATCAGGTGAAGCGCGGACGGGCTCCATGCGAGCGACACCGATTCGCCTTCCGCCGGGGCGGGTTGCGCGGCCGGCAGCACCGCATGCAGCCGCAAGCCTTCGACCTCGACCGCGATACGAGTCGAGGCGCCGAGGAAATTCCGCGCGGCGACGATCCCGGTGACGGTGCCCGCCGCACCGGGTTCGACCCGGACCGCCTCGGGCCGGAGGCTCGCCCATTTCTCCTGTCCGGCGTGCCGTGCGACGAAGTCCGGCGGCAGCACGTTCGAGGAGCCGACAAAATCGGCGACGAAGCGCGAGCGCGGCCGCTGGTAGACCTCTTCCGGCGTGCCGAGCTGCATGACGCGGCCGTTGTTGAAGACGGCGATGCGGTCAGCCATCGACAGGGCCTCGCCCTGGTCGTGGGTGACGAAGACGAAGGTGATGGCGAGGCTCTTCTGGAGGGCCCTCAGTTCCTCCTGCATCTGCTCGCGCAGCTTGAGGTCGAGCGCGCCGAGCGGCTCGTCGAGAAGCAGCACCCGCGGCTTGTTGACCAGGGCCCGGGCCAGCGCGACGCGCTGGCGCTGGCCGCCGGAAAGCTGTCCGGGGCGGCGCGCGCCATAGTCCGGCAGCCGGACCAGATCGAGAGCCTGCTCGGCGACCTTTCGCCGCTCGGCCTTGGCGACACCGCGCACCATCAGGCCATAGGCGACGTTTTCGACGACATTCAGATGCGGGAAGAGCGCGTAGTCCTGGAACACCGTGTTGACGTTGCGGCGATAGGGCGGCACGCCCTCGGCGGTCTCGCCGAATATCTCGATATGGCCGGCGGTCGGCTGTTCGAAACCGGCGATCAGCCGCAGGCACGTTGTCTTGCCCGAGCCCGATGGGCCAAGCATCGCGAAGAATTCCCCCTCGGCGATTTCGAGATCGACGTTGTCGACGGCGCGGACGTCGCCGAAATGGCGCGAGACGTTCTGGAAGGAAACCGCCGCTGTCATGACGAGCCCAGGGGCGCCCGTCCGCCGTGCGACCACGGCAGACGGACTTTGTTCAGGATCGACCCGCGATCAGCGTCCGCCGATCACCGCGATATAGTCGGAGACCCAGCGATAGTAGGGCACGCACTCGGTCTGGCTTGCGCATTGCGACACCGGGGTCCGCCAGAACTTGATCTTGTCGAAATCCTCGAAGCCGTTGGTGTCGCAGCCCGCGTCGGTCAGGAGTTCGTTGCCCTGGCAAGCCGCCGGCACCGACGGCACCGAGCCGAACCACGCGGCGAGATCGCCCTGCACCTTCGGCAACAGGGAGTGCTCCATCCACATATAGGCGCAGTTCGGATGGGCGGCGTCGCTGTGCATCATCGTCGAATTGGCCCAGCCGGTGGCGCCTTCCTTCGGGATCGTCGAAGCGATCGGCTCGCTTTCGGAAACCAGCAGGTTGACCTGGAACGGCCAGGAGCCGGACGCGACGACGCCCTCGTTCTTGAAGTCGTCGATCTGGATGAAGGCGTCATGCCAGTAGCGCGAGACGAGCTTGCGCTGTCCACGCAGCAGGTCGAGCGCCGCCTTGTACTGGTCCTCGTTCAGTTCATAGGGACTCTTGATGCCGAGCTCGGGCTGGTGGGCCATCAGGTAGTTCGCGGCATCGGCGATATAGATCGGGCCGTCATAGGCCTGAACGCGGCCGACATTCGACTTGCCGTCGGGCAGGTCCATCTCCTTGAAGACGACGTCCCAGCTGGTCGGCGCGTCCTTGAAGACCCCGGTGTTGTACATCAGCACGTTCGGGCCCCACTGGTAGGGAACGCCGTAGTGGACGCCATCCACCGTATGCCAGGGCGCGTCCTGCAGGCGCGGGTCGACGGTACTCCAGCTCTGAATCAGGTCGACGTTGATCGGCTGGACACGCTTTCCGGCGATCAGACGCAGCGAGGCGTCGCCGGAAGCCGTCACGAGGTCGAAGCCGCCCTCGTTCATCAGGGCGACCATCTCGTCGGAGGTGTTGGCGCTCTTCACATTGACCTTGCAGCCGGTCTTCTTCTCGAAGTCGGAGACCCAGTCGTAGGCGGCGTCGGTTTCGCCGCGCTCGATGTATCCGGGCCACGCGACGATATCGACCTGGCCCTCGCCGGGGCCAAGCGTCATCACCATTTCGTCCGACATGGCCTGGCCGGCAAAACTCAGGATCATTGCAAGGGCGGTGCAGGATTTCAGGGCGGATTTCATAGGTCTCTCTCCCGATCAAGCCGCCGCACCCGCTGGCTGGCGGCGCGCTACCGGCCCGTATCGTCGCGATTTATCACCGGTTTCGCAATTTCATTTATCAGAAGGACGCTATCGGAAACTCCGATACCCGGGATCATCGCTGCCGCGGGACACGCTGCGACTGGGCGATGCCGATGAAATCGCGCGCCGCAGCCGGCAGATGCGAGCCACGCCGCCACACGACGCCGACCTGGACGACTGGAAGCGACCCCGAAACGTCGCGCGACTCGATGCGGTCGCCTTCGAGCGACCACGGCCGGTAGACGAGGTCAGGCAGCAACGCGACGCCCGCCCCGGTCGCGACAAGGCTGCGGACCGCTTCGACCGACCGGGTGCGGAAGGCGACATGCGGCTTGGCCCCCAGCGCCGAAAGCAGCTTGCCGGTATTCTCCTCGGTTTCGTCGACGGTGAGCATGATCAGCGGCTCGGCGGCGATGTCGTTGACGCCGATGATGTCGGCGCCGGCAAGATGATGGCCGAGCGGCAGCCATAGCCGGTAGGGCGAAACCTCGAGAATCTCCGCCTGCAGCGCCATGCGATCGCGCAGGTTCGAAATGACCATGACCGCGACGTCGAGTTCGCCACCGATCAGCAGATGTTCGAGATAGTCGCCATTATCCTCGATCGCCGAGACGTCGATCGCCGGGTAGGCGCGGCGATAGCGCGCCAACAGGTCGGAGAGGACGTAGCCGGCGACCAGCGACGTGACGCCGAGCTGGAGGCTGCCGGTAGCCGCCGGCCGCTCCTCCGAAAAGGTTCGCCGCGCATCGGAGACGTCGGCGAGGATCTTGGTCGCATGCCGGAGGAACTGATGGCCCTTGTGGGTGATCGACAGGCCGCGGGGATGGCGCTCGAAAAGTTCGACGCCGAGGTCGCGTTCGAGTTCCCTGATCGCCTCGGTCACCGAGGATTGCGAGATCGACAGGCTCTGGGCGGCGCCGGAGACCGTGCCCTGTTCCGCGGCGGCAATGAAATACTGGATCTGGCGGATGGTGAAAGCCATGCCCTCAATAAGCATGAAGGCGGGATTCCTACAAAGTCGGCAGGAATTGCGGCGAAGGTGACGCGGCAAGTCATTCCGGCGGCATTGTCTGATGAGCGTCCGGCGCACTCCATGGTGGACCGCTACGGTACGGGGCGCCGCCGATTTTTCGTGCAAGGTCCCCTGTGACGAAGTTGGACCTTGCCAACTTCATCCACCTGCCGCAATTTCAGTTTCCACGGGCCGGTCATCGAATGGATGCCGGTTGACATGGTGCAACTCATGTCGAGTCCGACAAGCAACAGTATCGGCACAGCCACGGTCAATACTGTGGGTGTCGATAACGATGTCGCGGCTCTGATCGCCGGGACGAAATGGGACGACGGCGGCGACCCGAGTGTAGCGCTGACGTACAGTTTTCTGTCCGGTTCCGCCTATTTCCAAACCGGCTACGGCACCTATGCCAACACTGCCAAGGACGGTTACACAGGCAAAGGGGAATTTTACGCCTTCTACAGCCTGACATCATCCGAGCGTACTGCAGTGGCCAAGGCACTCGGAGAGTGGACGTCCGTCGCGGGAGTGAGTTTCACGCAGGTGGGCGACAATCAAAGCGTGGTCGGCGACCTCCGCTTCGCCGCCACCGACGTGGCCGCCAACACTGAGGCCGCCCATGCCTATTTCCCCTCGAACCAGCCGGTCGGCGGCGATGTCTGGTTCAGGGAAGGCGAGTGGCACACGTCGAGCACCAGCAAGGTGCGCGTGGGCAGCTACGACTATCTGACTATTCTTCACGAAGCCGGCCATGCGCTTGGCCTCAAGCACCCCTTCGAGGGCAGCACGACACTTTCCTCCTCCTCGACAATTATTCTTTCACGGTCATGTCCTACAGCGCACACGCGGGCGCAGACCACTACGCGAATTACTATCCGACCACGCCGATGTGGCTCGATATTTTAGCGATGCAACAGTTGTACGGCGCAGTCGATCACAATACTGGAAACAATACGTACGTTTTTTCCGGAAATCGGCACTATTGGCAGACGATTTACGATACCGGCGGTGTGGATACGATCAAATACAAGGGTGATTTCCACGTCAAGATTGACCTCGTCACAGGGCATTGGAGCGATATCGGCCGCAGCATCGGATTTGGCGACGGCACGTCACAATCGGAAACCGTGATGATCGGGCCGAGCACCCAAATCGAAAATGCACAAGGCGGCAACGGCAACGACAGTCTTTACGGCAATGCACTCGGCAACGTGCTGAAAGGCGGCAGGGGCAACGACAAACTTGTGGGCGCTTCCGGCGATGATATTCTGAAGGGCGGCAAGGGCAACGACAAGCTTCAGGGCGACGCCGGCAACGATATTCTGAACGGCGGCGGCGACGTGGATCATTACGTCTTCAAGCATGCACCGGGCAGCGGCGTCGACACCATCACCAAGTTTCAGTCCGGCGAAAGGATCGATCTCGACAACGCGGCGTTCAGTGGAATCGGCAATCACGGTGTCCTGAAATCGCAGTATTTCACGAAGGGATCCGACGCCAAGGATGGTAGTGACCACATCATCTACGAAAAGAGCACGGGCGATATCTATCACGATGCCGATGGAGTCGGCGGCACCGGCAAGGTGCTCTTCGCCCATGTCGACGCGGGCACCAATCTTCACGCCAGCGATTTCTTCGTCGTCTGAAGTCTCCCTCAACTGATCACGGGTGGCCCGGCGTTTCCGAGCTCAATCCATGTGCGGTCCAGCCAACCTGGATGACGGAGGTGCAGCAAAACAACAACGTTGAGCGCGAGTCGGGTCCAACCAGCGGTTACAAGCGAATGAATCTCCGGCGGTGGTCTTCAGCCAGATAAATCAGAATTACGCCGTTTTCCGAGGCCTTGTGCTCAGCTGTGAAAGCGGGGGATGGTGCCCAGGGGCGGAATCAAAGATATGCCGTCACTAATTGATTTCCTTGGTATTCGGAATATCTGGAAATCTTCGTTACCCCAATATTTGCCCCACCTGGATTTTGCGGGCGATCGACCCGTCTAGATTTATCTGGGGCCATGCTGCGTCCTTCCCAAAC
>CAWEUQ010000007.1:0-80016 GCA_963812275.1 uncultured Alphaproteobacteria bacterium
TTGTCGAAACCGGGCCGAGACCGCTTCTGGCGCTGGGGAGACGGCATGGACGAGGTAGGCACTTCCGCTCTGCCTCCGATCTCAGACTTCGACCTGTTCGGCAATTGCCAAGGCGTCGACCTCGATACCGAGGCAGCGGACCGTGCTCTCGATCTTTGCATGGCCGAGGAGCAACTGCACGGCCCGGAGATTCCCAGTCTTTCGGCAAATCAACGTCGCTTTTGTTCGGCGCAAGGCGACATGACCGCGCCGCACAGGTCCTTCGCAAATTGACCCGAGGCAGACATTCGCCGGGGGACATCAAATGCTCGAAAAGGGCGGAGAGCAGTCGTTCGCTGCAGTGTGAACGAACGGCAGCAATGCACCAGGAGCGGACATCCCGAAACTTTTCCGACATCCGCGATCGAGCAAGCGACGCCCGCCCTCACAGGTCTCTTCGCCGATCCTCAATTCGCGATCCCGGCTAGTCTGATCTTTGCGAAGGGTGCCCGCGATACCGGTATGGTGCGGGATCGACGACCGGCGTCGTCGCCATCAACAGGTCCGCCATCAGGTGTCCTGCGCCTGGACCAATTCCAAAACCGTGTCCCGAGAATCCGCAGGCGATGAAGAAACCGGGAAGGGAAGGAACGGGTGAAATGACCGGCACGCCGTTGGGTGTGACGTCGATGACGCCCGCCCAGTTCTCGGCGATCTTCATGTCGCCGAATACAGGGAAATTCCGGACCAGCTTCGCACGGCCTTCGCGAAGAATGGACGCGGATGGTTCAGGATCGAGCGTTCGAACTCTTTCAAACGGCGTCACGGAGTCGAGAGCCCACTGTCGGGGGATCTTCCATTCCTCGATGAAACTTCGACCGACACGGATGCGAAGCTCGCGCCACTGCTTCACCACAGCGGGGAGGAATTCGGAGAAGAGCCGGAGGCTATCCGGCACGAGGTGCGCGATATTGGCGCTTCGTTGCGCGATCGTATAGCCGCCGTCGAGCCGTTTGCGGAACGCGAAGCTCCCTGCTCCCGCCGCGATTTCGGGCGCTCCACTGATCGGCTCCGTCCGCATGACGGAGCCGAGGATTTTCAGGTGCGGGAGGTTCAGCCCCAGGTTGCCGCAGAACAGGCGCGACCAGGCGCCACCGGCCAGCACGACCTGGCCGCAACGGATGGTCCCTCGTTCCGTAACCACGCCGCTAATGGCGCCGGCCGAGGTTTCGACGCCGCGCACCGCGCAATTCTCCAGAATCGCCGCGCCCTCGCGCAACGCGGCGTTGGCGATGGCGGAGGTGGCTTTGTGCGGCTCCGCGCGTCCGTCGCTCGGCGTGTAGAGCGCCGCGGGCCAACGGCACGTCGATCCCGGAAGGAGACGGTCGACCTCGTCGGGCCCGATCAGCCGGGAGTCGAGCTCGTAGGTCCGCGCGTGCGCCAGCCAAGCCTCGTGCGCGGCGATCTCTCCCTTGTTCGAGCAGAGGTAGACGATTCCGGTTGTCCTGAATCCGGTCTCGGCGCGCGTTCGCGCGTTCATGCTCTCCCACAAGCGCAAGCTTTCAATGGCGAGCGGTATTTCGGCCGGATCGCGGCCCATCTTGCGGCACCAGCCCCAATTCCGGCTCGATTGCTCGCCGGCGATGACGCCTTTTTCGCAGAGCGCAACGGAAACGCCCCGTTCGGCCAGGCAAAGCGCTGTCGACGCCCCGACAATGCCGCCGCCGATGACAACGACATCGGCCCGATCCGGAAGAAGAGACGATTGCAGAATTGGGTCAATGCGTGGCGCCATCTTTGGCCTTCGATTGCGTTCTCAATGGACGCCGCAGTCACAAGGTGAACTGCTGGTAGGGTTGATCTCCCGGTGCACCCGGGCAGAGAAGAAGCTTCCGCCCACCACAGTCGAAAATGACTGAGAAGAGCGTGGCAGTCGGTTCGTCGGCCGAAGCTGCCTTCGAGACGGAGTCGGGACTCCCCTCTCTGTCGGCCAGCAGCAATGCGACGGCCTCGACAGTTGGTTCGGGTGGAGATTTGCGCCGCAGGACATCGTAACGATGGTGGCTTGAGGGATAGGTTTCCTCGAGAAGCGCCTTGTCCTCTTCCGCCGCGATGTCCGGATGGAGCGCGTGGTTGGCGTGGAGAACCGGCCCTTCGACCGGAATGACGCGCGCGCCGAGGCGCGCCGAGACCTCGATACCCGCGATCATGCCCGATGAATCGCCCAACAGGTAGGAGCGGCCTCCCATGTGGGGCAGCGCCTGCAGCCGGTTGACGGCGCCCGACACCGACGGCGCCTCCAGAACGAGACGGCGGACGATCTGGCTCGGCAGCCCCTTGGCGCTGGAGGAAAGGACGAGGTCATTGTTGACGAGTGCAAGGCCATGCCGGTTGCAGCCGACCCAGCAGAGTCCACCGTATGCGGCGACGACCGCCTGTTCGAATCCGTCCGCGCCGAAGTGCAGGAACAGCGCGAGCTCCTGCGCCGCCGGAGGCAATCCGTCCCAGTTCTGCGCGACGATCGCGCCGCCTGGCCCGGACAGGGCCACGGCCGAGCATCCGGTCTTCATTGGCCGGTCGAAGAACTCGAAGCCGCTGCGAAGCAGGATATCCGGAACAACGGCCTCGCTTCCCTCGGCGATTCCTTCGATCTCCGACGCGACGGACGGCGAGAACTCGCGGACACGCGGCCAGGCTGCCTCAGCTTTCCGCCGCGCGATATCGGTACACGCCTTCCCATGAACCGTCTCCATGTCAGCAATCGCCGTTCTGATCTCCTGCCGAAACCGGGCGCCGTGTGCGGACCCGCGCTCGAAGGGTGTTCCGCTCAGGGAAAGCACTGGCATGCCAAAGGCATCGTCTTTCGGCATTCTCTAGGACCCTCCGGCCACCGTCATGCGTCGACCGCGATTGAGCCGCGGCTCAAGCCAGCGCACGAAGAGCGACATCGGCCAGGCGATGCTGAAATAGATCGCGCCGATCAGCACGAAGACCTGCAGCGGCAGGAAGGACTGGGACATGATCACCCGCCCGCTCAGCGTCAGCTCATTCACGGCGATCAGCGCGCAGATGGAGCTGTCCTTGAGGAGCGAGATGATGGCGATCAGAAGGGGCGGAAGCACGACCCGCACGGCCTGTGGCAGTATGATGTAACGGAAGAGCATGATCGGCGTCATGCCGACGGCGAGCGCGGCCTCGCGCTGACCGCGATGAAGCGAATCGATCCCGGCGCGCAGGACCTCCGCCAGATAGGTGCTGTAGACGATCCCGAGACCGATCGTGCCGGCGGCAAACGGCGAGAGCAGGATGCCGACGCCGGGCAGACCGAAATAGATGAGGTAGAGGATCGCGAGAATCGGCAGGGCGCGGATGATCTCGACATAGGCGCCGATGACCTTGTTGGTAACGCGCCAGTTCAGCGAGCGAACAAGTTCGATCGCAAGGGCCAGAGCCAGACCGACGCAGAAGCTCGACGCGGTGATCAGGATCGTGACGCCGGTGGCATGGAAAAGCCGCGGCGCCCACTGTGGCGCATACTCGGCGAGCGTCTGGAAGAAGCCGATCATCGCGGGATTGCCATCCGCCGCTCCAGCCGATGAAGCGCGCGGGACAGAGGAATGCAGATCACGAGATAGAGCGCCGCGGCGATGCCGTAGACGAGCGTCGTCTCGAAGGTGTTCACGACGAGATTGCGCGCCGTGAACATGATCTCCGGCGCAGCGATCGCAGCAACGAGGGATGTGTCCTTGACCAGCTGGATCGCGTAGTTGCCGATCGGTGGCAATGTCACACGCCAAGTCTGCGGCAGGACGATATCGCGAAACACCATGGACGGCGGCAGACCGACCGCTAGGCCGGCCTCGCGCTGCCCGATGTGAATGGCCTCGAAGCCAGCGCGGAAGACATCGGCCAGGACCGCGGCACCAATCAGCCCCAGCCCGATGATGGCCGCGGCGATTGAATTCAGGCGGATACCGAGGGAGGCGAGGCCAAAGTAGATGATGAAGAGATGGGTAAGGCTCGGCACATTGCGGAAGATCTCGATATAGGCCGAGATTGGAAACCGCACGATCCTTGAGGGAACGAAGAACCGGATTGTCGCGAGGAACAGGCCGAGAGCCGTCGCCACGACGAATGCCACCGCCGCGACCTCAATCGTCACCAGAGCTGCCAGCGCCAGCGGGACGACGAATTCCAGCGGATAGGCAAGGCTCTCCATCACTCGGCTTCCTGGAGGACCTGCCTGAGGAATTGCCGAAGCCGGTCACTGGCAGGATTGTCGAGGAGAGACTTCGGATCGCCTTCCTCAACGATCACACCGTCATCCATGAAGAGCACGCGGTCGGCGACCTCGCGGGCGAAGCGGATCTCGTGAGTGACCAGGACCATCGACATGCCCTCATCGGCGAGGGCATGAATCACGTTCAGCACTTCGCCGACCAGCTCCGGGTCGAGGGCAGATGTAGGTTCGTCGAAGAGAAGAAGCTTGGGCCGCTGGGCCAGGGCGCGGGCTATGGCGACGCGCTGCTGCTGGCCGCCGGACAGTCGCTCGGGAAACTCGTCCGCCTTGTGCGTCAGGTGCACCTTGGCGAGCATGCTGTCCGCCAATTCGAGCGCCTCCTTGCGCGACAATCCGCCGACCTTCTGCGGCTGGAGGGCGACGTTCTCGCGGGCATTGAGATGCGGCCACAGATAGAAGAGCTGGAAGACCATTCCGATCTCGGCGCGCTGAGGAGCGAGTTCGGTATCGCTCATCCGGCGCCATTGGCCCGGAGACACCTCCTTTTCGCCCATGACCTCTCCGTCGAGTTCAATCCGGCCGCTCGTCGGCGGTTCAAGGTAATTGACGCCACGGAGACAGGTCGATTTGCCCGAACCGCTCGGCCCGATAATCGCGATACGCTCGCCAGGCGCGACATCGAAACTCACGCCCTTCAGGACCTCCAGCGAGCCGAAGCGCTTGCGGAGATCGACGACGCGCAGCAGAGGGTTCGGATTGCTCATGGCCTGCTTGTGATTTCTCATGAGAAAGGCGGCCCGCGCGCAGGCAGGCCGCCATTCGCTATGCGGAGCACTATTCGCAGCTGGGCGGGGTCCAGTCGGCCGGGCGGTCGACGCCGTTGCGTGGGCTGACCGATCCCGGCGTGAACCAGGCGTCGCCGGTCATGCCATATCGGGCTCCGATCTCGCGCACCGTGCAATCCGCCCATATGTCCCTCAGAACGGCATTCATATCCTCGGCCAGCTTCGCGTTCTCCGGATTGAGGCCGAGAACGAACTGCCGGCCCTTGCCGGTCAACTGCGGATAGTCGGGATTGTCGTCGGCAAATGCCGTGAATTCCAGATGCCAGTCCGGATTCTGGGCGATGACGTAGCCCATCACAGGCGGATCGGCGATCACCGCTTCGACGCGTCCCGACAGAAGATCGCGCACCGCAGCGTCCGAAGTATCGTAGAAGTAAAGGTCGATGTCTTTGATTTTCTCCAGCTCGGGGATGAAGGAGAAGCCGGTGATTGTGCCGACCGGCTTGCCTTCGAGATCCGCGAGATGGGACATGCCGGCGCCAGCCTTCTGCATGAGCCCGTTTTGGAAATACTGGGTGGGATCGGTGAGGGTCAGGATCTTGGTGCGATCCTCCGTCCAGCCGACGTTGCCGCCGAGCACGTCCATGCGGCCCGCCTGAACCGAGGCGATCACGCCCGACCATTCCAATTTCACCGGATTGATCTCGAGCCCGAGCCGATCGGCGATGATCTGCAGGATCTCGCCGTCATAGCCGACGAGCTTGCCGTCCTGTGGAACGATGCCCGGCATCTCCGAGGTCGTGGCGATCGTGAGTTTGCCCGGCTCGACCAGATTGTATTTCGCCTCAGCCTGGGCCGCGGTCTGGATGCCGCCGAAGGCCGTGCAAGCGGCGAATACCGTTACGGCAAGGTTCTGTCCAATGTGGCTAGCCATAATGAGTTCCCCTTCCATCTCGAGTTGCGTGAAAAATCGGGCCTCTCGCGATGTCCTGCCCGTAAGGATCATTTGATATTGAATTCCCGTAATATGGATGTCAAATAAAAAAACTTCCACATTGTGATTGACGTTGTGTGAGCGTGATGCGAACTAGGCGGTCGGGAGCAACCTTGGATGACCGTGGCTCGCACGCTCGCAGCGTTCGCATGTGATACCGACACCGTGCCGGCAGACGTCAGATCGGCCGGCGTCCGCGCTGTGTTCGATCTGCTCGGTGCTGCCGTGGCGGGCCGCGCGGCAACCGGCGGCGCGGCCGCCTTGCAGGCGGCGCAGGTTGCCTGGGGACCAGGAACCTCGACCTGCTGGCTCTCCGACGCGCGGCTCAGCGCGCCTGGGGCCTCCTTCGTGAATTCCGCGTTTGCGTCGATGCTCGACCTTGATGATGGCCACCGCGCCGCGTCGGGTCATCCCGGTGCAGCGGTGATTCCTGCTGTCATTGCCACGGCCGAGGCGGTCGGTGCCGATGCGGAGGGCGTGCTGACGGCTATCGCGATCGGTTACGAGATCGGTGTGCGGATTGCGGCGGCGCGCGACGCAGGGACCTTGCATACGTTCGACAGCGGCCTGTGGTGCGGTCAGGCGGTCGCCGCCGCCGCCGGCTGGCTGCGGGGACTTGAGACCACCCGACTTGCCCATGCCATTGCGATTGCCGGAACCACCGCGCCTGGGCAGACGGCGACCGCTTATACAAAGCTCATGGGTAATCACGTCAAGGAAGGGATTCCATTCGCGACCGCTATGGGACTGTTAGCGGTCGAGCTCGCCGGGGCAGGCTTTACGGGGCCGATCGACTTCCTCGACGATGAAAGCCGCTATGATCGCTCAATTCTGACATCCGGCCTCGGCGTGGGCTGGCACCTCGAAACCGTCTACTTCAAGCCGTACGGGTGTTGTCGCTGGGCGCATGCGGCCATTGACGGGCTTCTGGAGCTGATTCAAAGCGAGCGGATTGCGATCGATGAAATTAAGAACGTGCGCGTCGAGACATTTGCGACCGCGCTGACCCTCAACAATGATCTTGCACCGCCGACCCTCGAAGCGGCGCAATACAGCGTTCCGTTCTGCCTCGCCGTTGCCGCGGTTCATGGCGCGGACGCGCTGCTGCCTCTGGAAGAGAAATATCTCGGTGATTGCGAGGTTCTGGGTTTCGCGGCCCGGGTGACTCTCGCCTCCGCATCGGACCTCGACGCGATGTTCCCTCGAGCCGTGCCCGCGAGAATCCTGGTTGCAACGGCGCGCGATACGCGTCAGCGCACGGTCCTGTCACCGCGTGGCGAGCCAACAAATCCCCTGAGCGATGCCGACCTGGCTGTGAAATTCGCCACAATCGCCAGAAAGCGATTGCCCCTCGCCACGGCGGCTGCTCTCCGCGAATTTGTCGGCGCTCTTGGCTCCGGCCGGCTCGTTCCGCTTCTTGAAAATCTTGGTCAGGCGCGATTGCTGGCGCACGACCCTGCCTCGGTCTAATCATGCCGCAACGATACCCGCATTTTTGGGAGAAGACGTGACACTGAATCGCGATACCGACCAGGCAACGGGAACCCAGCTGCTGGACCGCGCGGTGAGCGTGATCAAGCTCCTCGGTGAGGTGGGAGAAAGCGGTGCGAAAATGGCGGAAATTGGCGAGAGCCTGGGACTGAAGACGTCAACGACGCACCGTATTGTCACTGCGCTGGAGCGTCACGGCCTGATCGAGCGTGAGCACGCCACCAAACGGTATCGGTTGGGCCTTGCCCTCTTTGCTCTCGGCGCCGCGGCCGCGGACGGCACTGGGCTTCGCAAACTTTGCCGGCCGGCGCTCCTCAGAGTTGCCGCTGAAACCGGCGACACGGTCTTTCTCATGGCGCGAAGTGGCATCAATGTCATCTGCGTCGACCGGCAGGAGGGTTCCTATGTCCTCGATAGCCTGACCGGCCATGTCGGCGGGCAGATCCCGATGGGCGTAGGCCCGGCAAGCCAGGCAATCCTCGCGTTCCTGCCACCGGAGGAAGCGGAAGCAGTGATTTCTGCCAACGCGCCGCTTTACGAACGCTACAATGGCCTTGACGCGACGCATGTCCGAGCCCGCCTGCCCCTCATCCGCTCCCAACACTTTGCCTTTGATCACGGAGAACTTGTAGCGGGGATTTCGGCTCTGGCCGTTCCCATCCTGCCGCCGGGACGCGACGCTGTTGCATCGATCGCCATCAACATGACGAGCGCCCGGCTTGAGCCGGCGAGACTCGACGAATTGGTAAATCTCCTGCGGGCTCACATCGGACAGATCGAAACCGCCATCAATCCAATGGAAGGCGTCGCGGCACCCAGCCGGCCCGGCACGGAATAGCAGTGTCATTTGGCTCTGCGCGCATGGCGGTGTCGCAAGCCGAAACGGCATCACACGCGATATCGCCAGGATCGAACTCACAAAGGATTTCGGCCTCAGTGGATGTCAGCTTCGGGTCACAAGCCGTCATTCCCGGCCTGGCGGTCCAACGGCCGATATGGGGCCGATAGCCGTCATTACCTTTAAGTCCGCTCATGGCACATTCCGAAAGTGGCTCCGATCCTGAGCAACTTCTATTGATCAGGCTGAAGCGGACTCCGATCAAACACGACGCAACATGCTTTTCACTTCAGGGCTTGGCTCGAGGCTCGCTTGCGTGGCGGTCGGACAGACATTGGCCAAGGCCATGTTCGCACCATGGTTTTGCATCCGATGCCCGCTCGCGGCGAGACGGGAGCGCGCGGATACGGCGCCAGGCGCCCGAAGCCTCGCCACCCTTGCCCCGTCCCCCCACATCCGGGATAAAGGCCCCCTGCTTCGCCCCTATGCGCTCGGCCTGCTCCGCCGGCCGCAGCCGCCCTGACCGGAAGCCCGCACGGCCCACGATGCCCCTCTTCGCCCTCACCTTCCCGTCGATCGATCCGGTGCTGATCGAGATCGGCCCGTTTTCGCTCCGCTGGTACGCGCTCGCCTACATCGTCGGCATCTTCCTCGGCTGGTGGTACGCCAAGCGGCTGGTCGCCAACCAGCGGCTCTGGGGGGCCGCCGGCTCGCCGATGACGCCGGCCGACATCGACGATTTCGTCGTCTGGTGCACGCTCGGCATCATTCTCGGCGGCCGCATCGGCTACGTCCTCTTCTACGACCTGCCGCGCTTCCAGCAGCATCCGCTCGATGTCTTCGCCCTCTGGCAGGGCGGCATGTCCTTCCACGGCGGCTTCCTCGGCACGACGCTGGCGATGATCCTCTTCTCGTGGCGGCGGAAGATCCCGACCTGGTCGCTGATCGACGTCATCGCCCCCTCGGTCACCTTCGGCCTGTTCCTCGGGCGGCTGGCGAATTTCGTCAACGGCGAGCTCTATGGCCGCTTCTCCGACGCGCCCTGGGCGATCGTCTTCCCGATGGGCGGGCCGGAGCCGCGCCATCCGAGCCAGCTCTACGAGGCCGGGCTCGAAGGCATCGGGCTGTTCATCCTCTGCCGCATCCTCACCCACCGCTATCTCAAGCTCCGCACGCCCGGCTTCGTCGCCGGCGCCTTCACCACCGGCTATGGCGTGGCGCGCACCTTCGTCGAGTTCTTCCGCCAGCCCGACATCCAGATCGGCTATCTCGCCGGCGGCCTGACCATGGGCATGCTCTTGTCGATCCCGATGGTCTTCGTCGGCATCGCCCTGATGGTCTGGGCGACGCGGCGCCAGCGCGCGGCGCCGCCGCCGGCCGAGCGACCCGCCGGCGAGTCCCCGGTCGAGTGACGCCTCTGGCTGAAAAGCTCGCCGCGCGCATCCGCGCCAACGGCCCGATCACCGTCGCCGACTACATGGCCGCCTGCCTCGGCGATCCGGAATTCGGCTACTACCTTGCCCGCGAGCCCTTCGGCCGCGGCGGCGACTTCGTCACCGCGCCGGAAGTCAGCCAGATGTTCGGCGAACTGATCGGCGCCTGGGCGGTGCTTGCCTGGCAGGCGATGGGCGCGCCCGCCGCCTTCGTGCTGGCCGAGCTCGGCCCCGGCCGCGGCACGCTGATGGCCGACCTGATCCGCGCCGCCCGGGTCCGTCCCGCCTTCGGCGCCGCGGCCCGCCTCCATCTGGTCGAGACCAGCCCCCGCCTCCGCGACATCCAGCGCCAGACGCTGGCCGCCGCCGGCGTCGAGGCGACATGGCACGAGCGGATCGACGACCTGCCGCCGGGGCCGCTGATCGTCGTCGCCAACGAATTCTTCGACGCCCTGCCGATCCGCCAGTTCGTCGCGGACCGCAACCGGCTGGGCCGAACGCATGGTCGGGCTAGATGATGCCGGCGCGTCTCGCTTTCGGCCTGCGGCCCGTGCCAGCCGGTCCGGATATCCGGCAACGAGCGGACTCCGTGCCTGAGGGCGCGATCGTCGAGACCTCCCCGGCCGCCACCGCGATCATGGACAACCCTCGCCGGCCGGATCGCAGCCGACGGCGGCGCCGCCCTCGTCATCGACTATGGCTACGACGGCCCCGCCGCCGGCGACACCCTCCAGGCCGTCCGCCGGCACCAATACGACGATCCCCTCGCCGCTCCCGGCGAGGCCGACCTCACCGCCCATGTCGATTTCGGGACACTTGCCGAGACGGCCCGTTCCGCCGGCGCCCATCCCCGTCCGCTCATCGCCCAGGGGGCGTTTCTTGCCCGCCTGGGGCTGTCCGAACGCGCTTCACGCCTCGCCCGCGACAAGGACGCGGCGACGGTGGAGGCGCTGCAACGGGCAGTCGCCCGGCTTTCCGCCCCCGACCAGATGGGCATGCTGTTCAAGGTTCTCGCCATCTCCGAACCGGGCCTTGCGCTCGCCGTCTTCGACGCCGATGATCCGGAAAAGGCGTGAGGAATCGGGCGGATGCTGAGATCGGGACGGGTTTCGTGGAGCGGCGAGTCGGTCAAGCCGCGACCGCTCACCCATGGCCTTCTCGACGCCCTGCCGGGCATCCGCTACGGCTTCTTCACCCGCGAGGGCGGGGTCTCCTCCAGCATCTATGCCAGCCTCAACTGCGGCGTCGGCTCCAAGGACGACAAGGGCTTCGTCTTCAAGAATCGCGCCCGCGCCGCCCGCACCCTTCATGTTCATCACGACCAATTAGCCACGCCTTATCAAATACATAGCAACATCGCCGTGATCGTTGACACGGTCTGGGGGGTCGGTCAGGGACCGAAGGCCGACGCCGTCGTAACCAAAAAGCCCGGCATCGCCGTCGGCGTCGGCACCGCGGATTGCGGACCGGTGCTCCTCGCCGACGCCTCCGCCCGAGTGGTCGCGGCGGCCCATGCCGGCTGGCGCGGCGCCCTCGCCGGCATCCTCGAATCGACGATCGTCGCAATGGAGGAACTCGGCGCCGACCGGGACCGTATCGTCGCAGTCCTCGGCCCGACAATTTCGCGGAAGAATTACGAAGTCGGCGGCGAACTGGTCGCGGCTTTCGAGACGGCCGACCCCGCCAACGCCCGTTTCTTCCAGCCGGCCGAGCGGGAGGGCCATGCGATGTTCGACCTCCCCGGCTTCATCGTGGCGAAGCTGCTTGCCTCCGGCGTCCTTGCCGCGGACATGGGCCTCTGCACCTACGCGGACGAGGACAGATTCTTTTCCTATCGCCGGGCGACGCACCGGGGCGAGTCCGACTACGGCCGCCTGCTCGCCGCGATTTCGCTGGAGTAGCCGGCCATGGCGGGCTGCGCGGGGCGGCGCGGAGGATTTGTCGCCGCGTTTATGGACCACCGCCGCGAATGGAGTTAGACAGGTTCGGGGGTTGTCGGGGTTTGGTCGATGTCTGAAATGCGCTGGAACCGTCGATGCTTCGCGATTCTGGTCATCGCGACCGCCCTCCTCGCCGGCTGCAACACGACGCAATTCGCGCCTGGTCCGAGCCAGCCTTCCGTCAAGCCGCCGGTCACGGGTTCGGCCGCGACTTTCGCCTTTGCCCCCGTCGACGGAGTCCCGGTTCCGGTGCTGCAGGCGCTCTCGGCGGCGCTTAACCGCGAGGCGGCCGCCCAGCGACTGCATGTGATTCCGAACAGCGATCCGTCCCGTGTCTACGAGGTGAAGGGCTTCGTCTCAGCCGTCGCCGACGGGCAGTCGACGCGTCTCGTCTATGTCTGGGACGTCCTCGACAGGAATGGCACCCGTCTCCATCGAATCACGGGTCAGCAGGCCGGCGGGCGACCGACCGGCGATCCGTGGACCGGGATCGGCAACGAGACGGTTAACCTCGCGGCGCGGCAGACAATCGCGGAATTGCTGAAATGGGTGGATAGTTAGCCGAATTGCCGCGCAAATGCCGGTTCGTGTTTGCACTGCGGCAACCGCCTTGTTACATAGCGCCGCCCGCCCGGCGCAATCTTCCAACAAGCCGGTCGTTCCTCCCACGGGCCAGAAACAGCATGAAGCTCGTCGCCGGCAATTCCAACCGAGCCCTCGCCGAGGCGATATCGGCCTATCTCGAAGTGCCTCTGGCGAAATGCATGGTCCGCCGCTTCGCTGACCAGGAGATTTTCGTCGAGGTCATGGAGAATGTCCGCGGCGAGGACGTCTTCGTCATCCAGTCGACCAGCTATCCGGCCAACGACCACCTGATGGAGCTTCTGATCATCGTCGACGCGCTCCGCCGGTCCTCGGCGAAGCGGATCACGGCGGTGCTTCCCTATTTTGGCTATGCCCGCCAGGATCGGAAGCCCGGCCCGCGGACGCCGATTTCGGCCAAGCTGGTTGCCAACCTGATCACCCGTGCTGGCGCCGACCGGGTGCTCACCCTCGACCTCCATGCCGGACAGATCCAGGGATTCTTCGACATCCCCACCGACAATCTGTTCTCGGTGCCGGTGATGACCCGGGACGTCAAGGAACACCACGACCTCAACCACGTGATGGTGGTTTCGCCCGATGTCGGCGGCGTTGTCCGCGCCCGCGCGCTTGCCAAGCGCCTCGACGCACCGCTGGCCATCGTCGACAAGCGACGCGAAAGACCGGGCGAAGCCGAGGTGATGAATGTCATCGGCGACGTCGCGGGCCGAAACTGCATCCTGTTCGACGACATCATCGATTCCGGCGGAACGCTCTGCAACGCGGCGGAAGTTCTGATCGAGATGGGCGCCAAGTCGGTCCTCGCCTACTGCACCCATGGCGTCTTGTCCGGCGGCGCGGTCGCCCGGATCATGGCGTCGAAGCTCGAGGAACTGGTGATCACCGACTCGATCCAGGCCACCGCTGCGATCGAGGCGGCGGCGTGTATCAGGGTGTGCAGCATCGCCAACCTGATCGGCGAGGCGATTGCCCGCACCGCCAGCGAGAAGTCGGTGTCGAGTCTGTTCGACTGAGGCCTGGCGACGGCCGCCCAAGCCGTTTCCGATCCCGCTCGATTTTTCCTGAGATTCTCAACCCTCGGTTCAATTCTTTGTAAAGGACACCCGCCATAGGCTCCGCATGTCCTTCGCTGTGCGGGCCCTCAACAATGACTCTCGTCTGGTGTTTCCTGTCGCCGTTCGGCCGACTGACGCGACAGGAATTCATACTCGCCACGCTCGGCATCCTGGCGACTGGCTTCGCACTTCGTCATATGTTCGAGACGGTGGCGCTCGCGGGTCTGGGCGACAAGATGGTCGCCTACAGCCAGATCACATCGGCGCTCGCAAAGGCCAAAATCGCGACGATGCTACTGCAGGCATGGCCGATTTACGTCGTGAATTGAAAGAGGCTCCAGGATCTGGACTTGTCCGGCATGTGGCTCCTTCCGGCATACGTCATCATTCTTGGCGGGGTTGCGGTCAGCCCCCCTGTTGCGGAGGCAGCGTTCTTCTCGGGCCTTCTGTTTCTCGCCCTCAAGAAGGGAACGGCCGACCAAAACAGATACGGTCCTGCCCCCCTCGGCAAGTGAACCAGCGTGGCGGGGCGGCATGCGCCGGTTCCCGATGCCCCCCACGTTGCACCGCTACCCGTGATCGTCTATACCGCTGCCGGCCGCGCCGACACCCCTGGAGGCACCGCGGCCATAGACCTGCCAAATGGCGGGTTATCCAACATGAAGGAGTTGTCCGATGGGCACCAATTACCAGCTCACGGCGACTGTACGCGAAAAGGTGGGCAAGGGGGCCGCTCGCGCCGTACGTCGTCAAGGCTTGATACCGGCCGTCATCTATGGCGGCAAAGAACCCCCGATCTCCATCGCCCTGTCCGGCCGCGACGTCTATTTCAAGATCCACGGCGGTGGATTCATGACGACCGTCGCCGAGATCGGCGTCAACGGCGAGACGATCCGTACGCTTCCGCGCGACTTCCAGCTGGACCCGGTCACAGAGCAGCCGATCCACGTCGATTTCGTGCGCATCACCGCCGGCTCGACGATCACCGTTGAGATTCCGGTGCATTTCACCAACGAGGCCGCCTCTCCGGGCATCCGTCGTGGCGGCGTTCTCAACGTTGTGCGCCATCGGATCGAACTCGAATGCCCGGCGGACAGCATCCCCAACCATATTGTCGCCGACCTCACGGGCCTCGACATCAACGACTCCCTGCATATTTCCGCAATCGAGCTTCCCGAGGGTGCCAAGGTGACGATCGACCGCGACTTCACCGTCGCGACCATCTCCGCGCCGGCCGGCATCAAGGAAGAGATTCGCGCGGCAGCGGAAGCGGCGGCTGGTGGCGAAGCGGCCGAGGAAGCCGGTGGCGCCCCGGAAACCGAAGAAAGCAAGGACTGACCTTCGGGCCCGGGCTCCAGGAGGGGCTGCCATGCTGCTCCTCGTCGGGCTGGGCAATCCGGGTTCCCAGTATTCCGCCAACCGGCACAATGTCGGATTCATGGCGGTCGAAGCGATCCACCGCCGTCACGGCTTCAATCCGTGGCGGCGGAAATTCCAGGCCGAAATCTCGGAAGGCACGTTCGCCGGCGAGAAGTGCCTGATGCTGAAACCCCAGACCTACATGAACGAATCCGGACGGGCAGTTGGCGAGGCCATGCGCTTCTACAAGCTCGAGCCGAAAGACGTTCTGGTCATCCACGACGAGGTCGATCTGGCGCCGGGCAAGATCCGGATGAAGGCCGGTGGCGGCGCGGCCGGCCACAACGGCCTGCGCTCGATCGCCGGGGCCATCGGCAACGACTTCCGCCGCCTGCGGATTGGAGTCGGCCACCCCGGGGTCAAGGAAGCCGTGCCGCATTATGTCCTGCACGACTTCGCCAAGAGCGATCGCGCCTGGCTCGAACCCCTGATCGAAGCGATCGCCGAGCACGCGCCCCTGCTCGCCGACGGCAAGGACCAGACCTTCTCGAACCGGATCCACGAGCAGCTTGGCGAAGCCAAGCCCGGGAAGGAAAACGCAAGGCGCAACAAACCCTTGCTGCCAGAAGATGAATCGGAAGACGAAGCGGACGATTCGCCGCCGGAAGGCCCTCTTGCCCGCGGCCTGAAGCGCCTGTTCGGTCGCGGCGACTGAGGCATACGCCACCCGAAGTGACGCGGCTCGTGACGCCATTTTCATGGGGAACGACCGGGGGGATCGGCCCTAGGGACACGGCTCCAGAATGATCGGCGCGCCGCCGGTCCCGCCGAGCGACAGGCACCGGCCGTCGGCGCACAACCGCCACCTCCCACCCTCAACCGAATTGGCCAGCACGACGCGACGCTGCGGCGGGACATCGGGGTGATAGGTCCAGCCCGCCCCATCGAAGACGGAACCCGGAGCCGGCTCCATGCCGGCGCCCGAGCCCTCGACGCGGGCTTCGACAACGGCCAGTCCATCAGGCAGGACGTGCCACGTCTCCGCCCACGTGGTCTTCTCGACCGTGTGGGTCCAGGACAGGGTGAAGGCGGTCACCGCCAGGGTCAGAACCTTGCCTCCAGCCAAGATGCAGAGGCTCATCCGACCGCCTCCGCCCGTTTCGCTCGCCACACATGCTGGCCGATGAAGGCGGCCGACAAGGCGAAGCCGATCTCGTCGGTGACCGGCAGGGCGAGCACCAGGCTGGCGGCCGCGATCGCCGCGAAGACGCGCTCCCAGACCGCGAGGGGCCGACGGAGGTAGCCGATCGCCGCCGCCCCCCATAGCGCGATCGCCAGGCACGCCTTGAAGAGGATATAGGCGACGGCCGGCGCATAGCCGATGGACGCGGCGAGTGGTCCGCCGTCCTGGAGCATGAGCGCCGGCGCGTAGACGGCCATGAACGGGATGACGAATCCGGCCAGCGCGATCTTAACCGCCGCCAGGCCGATCTTCATGCCGCTTTCCCGCGCGATCGGCGCCGCGGCAAAGGCGGCGAGCGCAACCGGCGGCGTCAGATCGGCGAGAATGCCGAAGTAGAAGACGAACATGTGCGAGACGATCAGCGGCACGCCGAGATGAAGCAGCGCGGGGCCCGCCAGCGACGAGGTGATGATGTAGTTGGGGATGGTCGGGATGCCCATGCCGAGGATCAGGCAGGTCACCATCGTCAGAAGCAGCGACAGGAAAAGGCTGGTGCCACCGACCGAGACGATGAACTGGCCGAAGGTCGTCGCCAGGCCAGTGAGAGTCATCGTGCCGATGACGAGGCCGACAGTCGCGCAGGCGACACCGACGGTAAGCGCCGTCTTGGCCCCCTCAGCGAGGCTGTCGAGCGAGAGTCGCAAGGTCTCCCGGCCGCCCGACGACCACAGGTTCCAGAGGATCAGAACGGCAAGGACGCCGACCAGCACATAGACGCCGTATTCGAGAAACGCCGCGGCAAGCAGCCCGAGGCCGATCCAGAAGACGACGCGGATCACCGTCGCCGGCAGGCCCGCGGCAATCGCCGTGCCGAGGATCAGCATCACCGTCAGCGCAAGCCCGACGGAACCGGCGAAGAGCGGCGTGTAGCCGCTGAACAGGAGATACACCAGCGCCACGAGCGGCAGGACCAGATACCAGCTCCGCCGCACCGCGGCGATCACCGACGGACATTCGTCCTTCGGTAGCCCGAACAGACGCAGCCGGCCGGCCTCGAGATGGACCATCCAGAAGGCGGAGGCGAAATAGAGCAGCGCCGGGATCACCGCCGCCTTGACCACCTCGGCATATTCGACGCCCAGCGTCTCCGCCATGATGAAGGCGACCGCTCCCATCACCGGCGGCATGATCTGTCCACCCATCGACGCAGTCGCCTCGACCCCGCCGGCAAAGGCGGCGCGATAGCCGAAACGCTTCATCAGCGGGATGGTGAACTGGCCGGTGGTCACGACATTGGCGACGCCGGAGCCCGAGATCGTCCCCATCAGCCCGGACGAAATGACCGCGACCTTGGCCGGTCCGCCGCGCGCGTGGCCGACGAGGCCGAGCGCGACATCGGTGAAGAACCGGATCATGCCGGCCCGTTCGAGAAACGATCCGAACAGGATGAAGAGAAAGATATAAGTCGCTGATACGTAGACGGGAATTCCGTAGATCCCCTCGGTGCCGAAGGCCATGTGGTCGATCACCTGGGAGAAGTCGTAGCCGCGGTGAACGAGCGGCGGCGGCAGGTACTGGCCGAACAGGCAATAGGCGAGGAAGACTGCGGCAATGATCGGCAGCGCCGGACCCAGGACCCGAAGGGCCGCCAGCAGCACGAGGGCGATCAGCGCGGTGCCGACGATCAGGTCGAGGGTCGTCGGATAGCCCGAGCGCAGGATGAGATCGCGGTAGAAGATCCACTGGTAGGCGGCGATCCCGGCCCCGGCCAACGCCGCGATCCAGCCGAGCGCCTTGACCCACACAGGCGAATGCCGCGCCACCCCGACGAGGGGAAAGACGAGCAGCATCAGGAAGCCGACATGGACGGCGCGCAGGATCTGGCTCGGCACCACCAGCAGGCCGAGCGCGGTCGCAAGCTGGAAGGCCGAAAAGGCGACCGCGAGCCCGAACAGCAGCCGCCCTTCATCGCTCCCGGAAAAACTGTCGGCGAGCGGGTCCTGAAGGCCAAGTTCCGGCGACGATGCCGGCGGCCGATGCGTCGGCTCAACCGGCATGGACTTGCCCCCTCGCCGGCCCGGAGCCGGCAGGGCCGCCTCGGCCGGGGCGGCAAACCCCGGCCGCCGGCATGGTCCTGGTCAGAGGATGCCCTTTTCCTTGTAGTAACGCTCGGCGCCGGGATGGAGCGGGATCGGCAGGCCCTTGGTGGCGGTGTCGATGCTGATCTTCTTGGCAGCGGCATGGGCAGCGACCAGCGCGTCGAGATTTTCGAACATCGCCTTGGTCATCTGATAGACGGTCTCATCGTCGAGATCGGCGCTGGTGACGAGGATGTTGGTGATCGCCGCCGTATTGACGTCCTCCGTCTGCCCCTCGTAGGTGCCGGCCGGGATGACGCCGGACTGATAGGGCGCGCCGATCTTCTCGATCACCGCTTCGGGCACCTCGACCATCCGGATCGGGATCGAGGTGGCAAGGTCGCGGATCGAGGCAACGCCGAGTCCCGCCGATTGCAGCGTCGCGTCGAGCTGACGATTCTTCATCAGTTCGACCGACTCGCCGAAGGGGAGGTATTCGGCCCTGCCGAGATCGTCATAGGTGATGCCCGCGGCGCCGAGGATCGCCCGTGCATTCAGTTCGGTGCCGGACTTCGGCGCGCCGACAGAGACGCTTTTTCCCTTGAGGTCGGCCAGTGTCTTGATGCCGGAATCCTGGCTGGCGACGATCTGGACATAGTTCGGATAGATCGCGGCGATGGCGCGGAGCTTGTCGAGCTTGCCGGGGAAGCCGAGCTCGGTATTCCCTTCCCAGCCGTTCTTGACCGAGTTGCCGAGGGCGAAGGCCACCTCGCCCTTGCCCTGCTGGATCAGGTTGAGGTTCTCGACCGACGCCTTGGTCGACTGGACCTGGACCTTCGCGCCTGGCAACGCCTCGCCAAAGATGGTCGAGAGCGCGACGCCGAGCGGATAGTAAACGCCGCTGGTCCCGCCGGTGAGGATATTGATGAAATCCTGGGCCTTTACCGGCGCTGCCGCCAGGGTCAAGGCCGCGCCGCCGATGGCGACGCACCGCATCAGTCCGAAAAATCGCATTCTTTCCTCCCTTTGGAACCAAAGAGCCGAGGCCGAGCGCGCCAGCTATGGGACAAATCCGCCGATTGGCCGATGGTTCATCCCCGGGACCGAATTTTCAAGCCTTATCGGCACTTGACGCGGCAGCCGAGGTACGGTGAGAAGCAGCGCGGCGAGCCGTCGCGTTCTTTCAATCGTAAACAGGGTACCTTCTGAATGGGCTTCAGATGCGGCATCGTCGGCCTGCCCAATGTCGGCAAGTCGACGCTTTTCAACGCCCTGACACGGACGGCGGCGGCGCAGGCGGCGAACTATCCCTTCTGCACGATCGAGCCGAATACCGGCGAAGTGGCGGTGCCGGATCCCCGGCTCGACAGGATCGCGGCGATCGGCAAGTCGGCCCAGATCGTGCCGACCCGGATCAGCTTCGTCGATATCGCCGGGCTGGTGCGGGGCGCCTCCAAGGGGGAAGGCCTTGGCAACCAGTTCCTGGCAAACATCCGCGAGGTCGAAGCGATCGTCCATGTCGTGCGCTGCTTCGACGATGGCGACGTCACCCATGTCGAGGGCAAGATCGACCCGGTGGCCGATGCCGACACGGTCAACACCGAACTGATGCTCGCCGACCTGGCCAGCCTCGAGCGGCGCGTGACGCCGCTCCGCAAACGCGCGGCAACCGGCGACAAGATCGCAAAGGCCGAAGTGGCACTGATGGACGCAGCACTTGCTCAACTCACCGAGGGCAGGCCTGCGCGTCTCGCCGAGGTTCCACCGACGGAAGCGGATGACTTCCGGGCGCTGAACCTGCTGACCGCAAAGCCGGTGCTCTACGTCGCCAATGTCGACGAGGCCTCGGCCGCGACCGGTAACGATCATTCCCGCCGCGTCGAGGCGATGGCCGAGGCCGAGGGAGCCGGCTGCGTCGTCATTTCGGCGGGCATCGAGGCGGAAATCGCCCAGCTTCCCGACGCCGAACAACGCGAATTCATGGAATCGCTCGGCCTGGAAGAGCCCGGTCTCGATCGGCTGATCCGGGCCGGCTACGACCTGCTCGGCCTGATCACCTTCTTCACCGTCGGGCCGAAGGAAGCGCGCGCCTGGACGGTCGAGAAGGGCTCGCGGGCCCCGCAGGCGGCCGGCACCATCCACACCGACTTCGAGAAGGGATTCATCCGCGCCCAGACCATCGCCTATGACGACTTCATCCGTCTCGGCGGCGAGCAGGCGGCCAAGGAGGCCGGCAAGGCCCGCGACGAAGGCAAGGACTACGTTGTCGCCGACGGCGACGTGATGCTGTTCAAGTTCAACGTATGAGCCGCGGGGCGTGATCGGGAGGTTCCATGAGCGGCCCAAAAATCCGTCGGGTGGTGACCGGCACGTCGGCTGACCGCAAGGCGATCTTCGCCAGCGACACGGTTCTGGAAAGTGACGGCATCGCCATGATGCCGGGAGCCGGTTTCGTCAGCATTTGGGGCGCCGACCAACCGCCGACGCTGCCCACCGGTGGCCAGAAGCCGGACTACGGCACCTGGTTTCCGCCAGCATCCGGATACAGGGTCGAGCAGATCACCATTCCGCCGTCGTCGACGCCGCCGACGCCCGGCCTCGACATGGCCGCGGCCGCTGCGGAAATGGAGCGCAAGCTGCCGGGACTGCTGGAGCATATGGACCCGAAGCGCCCGGGGATGCACCGGACCGACACCATCGATTTCGTCTACGTGATGTCGGGCCGTTGCGTCGTCGAACTGGAGAGCGGCGAGACGACAAACCTCGGCCCCGGCGACATTCTCATCCAGAACGGCACCCGCCATGCCTGGCGCGTCCCCTATGACGAACCCTGCACTGTTCTTTCGATCAGTGTCGGGGCGACGCGACAGGAATAGGCACGTCGGCGGCCGCAGGCACGGCCGAGACCGCGATGCCGCCGGTTTTTCCCGCCAGTGGCAACATCCAGTTCAGCACTCGCCGCCAATCGGTCAGCCTGAGCGGCGTGCCGTGCGCGCCGTCGATGAAGAGGTCGAACCGGATCGGATAGGACGGCATGCCTTCCTTCACTCGCTTGAAGAAGAGCTCCTGAGTCACCCAGGGAATGAGGGAATCGCCGCTTCCATGCCCGATATAGATCGGGATGTGCCGGGCGGGATCGGTGTAGACCGGCAGAGTGAAGAAGCTGTCCTCGTTGCCGGTGCCGAGGAGAATCATCCCGTCGACGAGGGCAGCGCCTTCCTTGTCCTCGAACAGACGAAAGCAAACCTCGCCACTCCGCGACGTGCAGGCAACAATGATCGGCGCTCCGGGCGACCGTGCCGACAGCCCCTTCATGAGCGCGACGATGTCGTCCGCGCCGCGGTTGCCGAAGCCGGAAAAGTCGGCCGAGACGTACAGCCCGCCGTTCCGTGCCGCCAGATTCTTCAGCCGGTTGAAGTTGCCGCCGAAGGACCAGTCGTCCATGGCCTGGAAGCGACTGCCCCGATCACCATGAAGGAAGATGACGACAAACCGAGCATCTTTCTGCCGGCCCACGGCGACATAGGGAATTGTGCGCTGTCCGATCTTCAGACTGGTATCGGTCTGCACCTTGGATGGATCGAGCGAGACGAACTTCGGGAACGCTTTCTTCTCCACCACTTCGTCCCTGCCATAGAGGTCGCGCTTGCGGTCGTACTGGATGAATCGGTAATCGCCGCCGTAGCCCGTCTTGATCACCTGATTGGTGAACAGGGTGTCCTTGTAAGGCGCAAGCCAAGGGGTCGCTGCGAGTGCCGGGCCGGCCGCGCAGACGACCGACAACAGTCCGGCAGTGATCGGAATGGTACGAAACAACTCCGTCGTCCTCGCTTTCAACGACGACTTGCCTACTCCCAGCCCTATGCGAGCCATCGTGCATGACTATTGTCATCGATGCAAAACCGACGAATAAACAGGCGACGTGGCGGGCCGCCTCAGCGAAAGGCGTAGCGCTCAGCGAACATCGGCGGCGTGATACAGAGCACGCCAACCACCGCAAACCACGTCATCACCGTCCCGATGCCCCATCCCGCGGCAAGAGCCGCACCGAGGACGAAAGGCGCAAGCGCCGACATGAAAACCATATACATCGAGACGGCGCTGCGGATCGTGCCGAGCGTTTCGGTTCCGAACAATTCGGCCCATATGGCGGTCAGCGTGGTCTTGGAAAGCCCGCCGCTGAATCCGATCATGGCCATGGTCACCGGCAGCGCCCAGGGCTCAGTGACGCTGCCGAGCACGACCACGCCGCACAGAAGCGGCAGCATCTGAAACAGAAACAGCTTTCGCGCCGAAATCCGGTCGATGATCTGACCGGAAATCATGAGTCCGCAGACATTGGCGATCGCCAGCGCCGGAAAGCTGGCCGCGACGAAGCCGACCGGCCAGCCGCGAATGCCGGCGATCGTCGTGATGTGGAACATGATCGCCGTCGCATAGAAGGGAAAGATCGCCATCGCCGGCAGCGCCGCCCAGACATAGCGCGAGCGCAGGACGACCCGCAGCCCCGCCAGCAGGGCGCGAAACGCGCCGTTGGCGCTTCCCTCCTGTCGCGGCGAGCGCGAGATGCCGTAGAGCAGCCACTGGGTCAGCGGCAGAAGGACAATCAGCGCGACGATGCCCAGGGCCGCATAGGTCGGACGCCAGCCGATCGCGGCGATGCCGGCGACGACCAGCGGCGGGAAAACCACCTCGGAAACCGGAATTCCAAGCGCGGTGATGCCGAGCGCCCGGCCACGCTCGCGGTTGAAGGTCCGCGCCGTCGCGGTCGCTTCGACGTGGACCATCAGCCCCTGGCCGGTCAGCCGCAGCAAATAGAGACCGACAAACAGGGTCGCGGGCCCGACGGCCGCCGCCGTGACGAGACAGGCGATGCCGATCCCCACCACAACGGCAGCACTGAAATGGACCAGACGAATGTGATCGATCCAGTGCCCGACAAAGAGCAGCGTCGCCGCCGAGGCCAGCGTCGCGCCGAGGTAAAGCGCACCAACCGCCGCCGGATCGAGACCGAAATCGATACCGAAGGAGGTGACGAACAGGCCGATGCAGAAGGTCTGACCTGGCGCTGAATAAAAGGCGTGCAACGCCCCAAAGGCAAGCGGCCGCACGTGCCGGCGCGCGAATGCAAACATGTTCACGGGGAATCTCGAAATCGAGAAGGATATGCTCAGGCTATAGCCCGCATCGTCCGGCTTGGAAACCGGAATTGCATTTTCGGTGTTCCCCGGCCCATGAACGGCGCGACGCCGGTAGCCGTTGATCGATGGCAGGCAGACAGCTATCGAGAAATGTGGAAGGAAATACGCCGATCATGACCAAACGATTTTTCGAGGACTTCACCGTCGGGGAAGCGCTGCCCTTGCCGGAACGGCGGGTCGAGCGCGCCGATATCATCGCTTTCGCGGCTGAATTCGATCCCCAGCCGTTTCACCTCGACGAACGGGCGACGCCGACGGATCTGACGACCGGGCTTTCCGCGTCGGGGTGGCACACCTGCGCGATGTTCATGCGGATGCTCTGCGATGCGTTCCTGGTCGAGTCGCGGTGCATGGGTTCGCCCGGAATCGAGACCCTCAAGTGGCGAAGGCCGGTTCGCCCGGGCGACCGGCTGAGGGGAACCTCGACGGTGATCGAAGCCCGCGTGTCGAGGAGCCGCCCGACGATCGGCATCGTTCGTTTCCGCCACGAGGTGACCAACCAGGCGGGCGAAGTGGTGATGTGGATGGAGAACCCCGTGATGTTCGAGCGGCGGCCGTCGCCATGATCTACGAGGATATCATCGTCGGCAGCACCCACGATTTCGGCGCGCACACCTTCACCCGCGACGAAATCAAGCGTTTCGCCACCCTCTACGACCCCCAGCGATTCCACACCGATGAAGAGGCCGCGGCGGAAAGTCTGTTCGGCGGTCTATGCGCCAGCGGCTGGCACACCGCCTCGGTGATGATCGCCCTGCTGTCGCGATACCTCCACCGCGAGATCGAGCAAGCGAGATCAGGCGGTCGGCCGACCGCGGCACTGGGCCCCTCGCCCGGCTTCGACGATCTCAAGTGGATCCGGCCGGTCTTTCCAGACGATACGATCACCTTCGTTGGAGAGGTGACCGCCAAGCGCGCGTCCGGATCGCGACCGCAATGGGGGCTCGTTTCGATCGAAACCAAGGGCACCAACCAGAAGGGCGAGCCGGTGTTCAGCTTCACCGGCCATGTCTTCGTCGCCCGCGGTACCGGAGCCTGAGGCCGCGCGGGCACATCTCCACCTTCAGTTCGGCCCCTCGGGCCGGCAGGCATCCATCGCCGCGTCGAGCGCGTCATTGGTCAAATGCGGATTGGCCATCTGCAGGCACGGCAGCAGCTTCGCCTTGTTCGCGCGCTGAGTCTGGCCATCCGGATCGTGGTCCGGATCCGGCATCACCGGCAGGAAACAGGCCCGGAACTCCGCATCGCTGACGCCGATCTGCCGGCTGACACAGGCGACGTCGCGGTTGGGATCGTTGTCGGCCCGGGCGGCGAATCGGCAGGGATGCGCCAAGCAGGATCGAAATTGAAAGCCAGAGACAACGTTTCATCATTCCTCCTCTACATGGTCAGTCGATCAGTGGCTCCTGTGGCGGATCGATTTCGGCCTGCGCCTCCCACGCCTTGAAATCAGCGTCGGCGCAGACCGCCTCCATGTAGGCGTCGCAGATCGGATCGAGCGTCACGCCGTAGGTCCGGAAGCGGGAGACGATCGGCGCATACATCCCGTCGGCGACCGTATAGTGACCGAAGAGCCAGGGTCCGCCATCCTTCCGCCCCCAATTGTCACGCGCCTGCCGCCATATCTCCGCGACCCGGGCGATATCGGCGACCGCTTCCGGATCGTCGATGGTTTTCGGGGAGCGTTCGAGAAGCGCCATCGGCAGATGCTCGCGCAGCGCCCTGAAGCCGTTATGCATCTCCGCCGAGATCGAGCGGGCAAAGGCCCGCGCCACCGGGTCCGCCGGCCACAGCCGTGCCGCCGGAAAAGTGTCGGCGAGATACTCGCCGATCGCGATCGAATCCCAGATCTTGACCTCCGCCCCGTCGCGGCGATGGATCAGCAGCGGCACCTTGCCGGTCGGCGAAAATTCGGCGAGGAGCTGCTTCTGTTCCGGCAGCCGATAGCGGATCAGCGTTTCCTCGAAAGGCACGCCGACCTTCGCCAGAGGCAGCCAGGCACGCATCGACCATGACGAGACCGTGCGGTAGCCGATGAAGATGTGGAGATCGGGCATGCGGTTCAGTGTCCTTCGAAGCTGACGAGAGTGTGCACGACCACATCCTTGGCCGCGAGTCGCGCGGCGCCGCCGAGTTCGGGCAGATCGATGACGAAGGCGGCCGAAACGATTTCTCCCCCCGATCGCCGGATCAATTCCGTCGCCGCCTCGGCGGTACCGCCGGTGGCGATCAGGTCGTCGACGAGAAGGATCCGGGCGCCCGCATGGATGGCGTCGGCATGGATCTCGATGGTGTCGATGCCGTATTCGAGGCTGTAATCCTGGCCGATGGTCCGCGACGGCAGCTTGCCCTTCTTGCGGATCGGGATGAAGCCGCGGCCGAGCTCGTGAGCGACCGCGCCGCCGAGGATGAAGCCCCGCGCCTCGATTCCGGCGACATGGTCGATGCCGGCTGTCAGGAAGGGCCAGACGAGTCCGTCGACAGCGGCGCGGAGGCCGACCGGATCGGCGAGCAGCGTGGTGATGTCGCGGAACTGGATTCCGGGCTTCGGATAGTCGGGGATGGTCCGGATCAGCGACTTCAGATCGACGGTGTCTGCAGGCATGGGGTCTCTACTTGTCGCCCGGACGCTTGGCATCCGCCGGGTTCGCGTTTCCGTCTAGCAAAGACCGGGAGGGGATGCCATTGCGGATCGGCGGTCCTCACGCAGCCGGCTCGTCTACCCGTTCCGACAGCAGGACGGCGATGAACCGCGTCGCCGGGAAGGCGGCAAAGATGATGGCGAGCATCGAGGTCATTGGAATCGCCAATATCGCTCCGGGAAGTCCCCACAACGCCGACCACAGCGCCAAGGCGACGAGAACGACGAATGGGCTGAGGTTGAGCTGCCTGGACAACATCTTCGGCTCCAGGAAATTTCCGACGAAGACCTGCGGAATGATCAGCAGCGCGGCAAGAACGAGCGTCGTCGCGATCGAACCGAACTGGGCGAGCGAGAGGATGACTGGCAGGGCGACGGCGATAAGCGAACCGACATAGGGAATATAGTTGAAAAGCCCGATCATCACCGCCCAGAACAGCGCGAAATCCACGCCCATGACCACAAGAATGACATAGGACACGGCGCCCAGGATGACATTGATCAACGTCTTGACGGCGAGATACTCGCCGATCCGCCGGTTGATGTCGGTAATGAGCTGGGATGTCAGTTCCGCGCCCTCGCCTTGCGGAAAAGCGGCAACCAGTTTGTCGACGAAGGTGCCGCGCTCGGCCATCAGGAACGCGGCGTAGACCACAACAAGAAAAATTGTGGTTCCGAGATTCGTGACCGAGCCCAATATGCTGGTGAGCAGCGACCGAAGGTCGATCCGCCCGAGCGTAGCCACCCTGAGATCATCCCAGGTCGGGTGCTCCTTCATCCCGATCAGGTCCGCGAGTTGGGCGGCCAGGGTTTCGAGATTGTGCCTGTAGACCGGAACCAGATTGATGAGCTGGTTGACCGTTACGGCGACCACGAGCCCCAGCGCCACGAAGCTCATCGTGAAGCCAATCAGGACGAGGATGCGCCGCGCGAAAAGCGGAAGCCGGCGGAGGATGGGAAATCGCCCCATGGCGTCGGCGGCGGCGATCAGAACGTAGACCGAGATGACCGCGGCGAAGATCGGCAGGAGGATTCCCTGACCGATGACGAGCAGCCATCCGACGATGAAGGCCAGGACGACCGCCAGAACCAAGGTGACGAAGCGGCTCGCTTCCCGGCTCATCACGCTGCGCCTCTCCAACCGCGGACATGGCGGGAACGAAGCATCTGGCGCTGCGCCCTGCTCCCGGTCCACCAGGCTGGCACCATCCTACGCGATTGCGCAGGATTTCGCAGGGGCGGAGCCTGGATCGTCAAGGCGGCCCAGAACCGGCCCCCTATCAGCGGGGCAGGGTCAGTGCGGCTCCTTGGCCCACACCCGCTTCTTGGTCAGGTACATCAGGCCGGCGAAAACGATCAGGAAGATGCCGACCTGGAAGCCGAGGCGCTTCCGCTGGTCGAGATGCGGTTCGGCCGTCCACATCAGGAAAGCAGCAACGTCGCGGGCATACTGATCCACGGTCTCCGGCGAACCGTCGCTATAGGTGACGGCTCCGTCCGACAAGGGCGGCGGCATCTTGAGGGCCGGCCCGGCAAGGAAATACGGATTGAAATACGTGCCCTCGGGCACGGTCACGCCTTTCGGCACCTCTTGACCAAAGCCGGTCAGCAGGGCGTGGATGTAGTTCGGGCCCGCCTCCTGATACTGCGTGAAGAAATCGATCGCCGTCCACAACGGTCCGCGCTCGGCGGCACGCGCCTTGGCGATGAGCGACAGGTCAGGCGGCACGGCGCCGCCGTTGGCGACCGCGGCGGCCTGCGGATTGGCGAAAGGTGACGGGAAGTGGTCCGACGGGATACCCTTCCGTTCATACATGTCGCCGTCGTCGTTGGGACCGGCCGTGATCTGATATTCCGCGGCCAATGTCTTGATTTGTTCTGCCGAATAACCGAGGCCGGCATGGCCTTCGAGATTGCGGAAGGCGATGTATTCAAGGCTGTGGCAGGCCGAGCAAACCTCGCGATAGACCTGCAGGCCCCGCTGCAACTGGGCGGGGTCATAGCGACCGAAGATTCCGGCAAACGACCAGTTCATCAACTCCGGCTTCTTTAGCGGGAATTTAACGACGTCTTGCACTTCCTGCTCTGCGTCGACGGTGGCGACATCGGCCGGCGTCGGCTGCGAGGCATTCCCGGCATCCTGGCTCAAGGCCGGAATCGGAAGCGCGACGGAGCCGAACGCCAGGGCGCCAAGCAGGCTCACGCGCAGGAGGGGAGCGGTCAAAAGCGGGACCGTGAGTTTCAGGTTGCGCACGTTGCTACCCCTTCGATCCGGTTGCGGTCGCGACGGCGGCGTCCCCGGACCCCTGCAAAACCGACTCCGAAATGCTGGTCGGCAAGGGTTTTGGCCGCTCGATCAGCCCGATCACCGGCAGGATGACGATGAAATGGATGAAGTAGTAGGCCGTCAGGATACGTGACGCGATGACGAAACCACCCTCCGCCGGCTGCGACCCCAGATAGCCGAGTCCGATGCAGACCACGACGAAGATCCAGAAGAACTGCCGATAGATCGGCCGGAACTTCGCCGAGCGGACCCGGGAGGTATCGAACCACGGCAGCAGGAAGAGCACCGCGATCGCCGAGAAGAGGGCGATCACGCCCAACAGCTTGTTCGGGATCGCCCGCAGGATCGCGTAGAAGGGCAGGAAATACCATTCGGGAACGATATGGGCCGGCGTCTTCAACGGGTTGGCCGGAATGTAGTTGTCCGCATGACCCATATAGTTCGGAAGGTAGAAGACAAACCAGGCGAACAGGATCAGGAACACCACCGTGGCGAACATGTCCTTGATCGTCGCGTAAGGCGTGAAGGCCACCGTGTCCTTCTTCGACTTGACGTCGATGCCGAGCGGGTTGTTCTGGCCGGTGACATGCAGCGCCCAGACGTGCAGGACGACGACGCCGGCGATCATGAACGGCAGCAGATAGTGCAGCGCGTAGAAACGGTTGAGCGTTGCGCTGTCAACGGAGAAGCCGCCCCACAACCATTGGGTGATCGATTGACCGACCAGCGGGATCGCCGAGAAGAGGTTGGTGATAACCGTCGCTGCCCAGAACGACATCTGCCCCCACGGCAGGACGTACCCCATGAACGCGGCCGCGATCATCAGAAGCAGGATCAGTACGCCGAGGATCCACAGGACTTCGCGGGGCTCCTTGTAGGAGCCGTAATACATGCCGCGGAACATGTGGACGTAGGCGGCGAAGAAGAACAACGACGCGCCGTTGGAATGGATGTAGCGAAGCAGCCACCCGAAGTTGACGTCGCGCATGATCGATTCGACGGAACTGAAAGCCATCGATCCGGCCGGTACATAATGCATGGCGAGCACGATGCCGGTGATGATCTGCTCGGCCAGCACGAACGACAGGATGGCCCCGAAGGTCCACCAGTAGTTCAGATTGCGCGGTGTCGGATAAGCGACGAAGGAGGAATGGGCGAGCCCCATGATGGGGAGCCGACGCTCCAGCCACTTGGCCGCGCCGTTCCTCGGTTGATATGTCGAATGGCCTTCCATGCCCCGCCCCCTCAGCCGACCCGCAGCTTCGTGTCAGAAATGAACGAATAGACCGGGATATGCAGGTTTTCCGGTGCCGGTCCCTGCCGAATGCGACCAGCCGTGTCGTAAACCGAACCGTGGCACGGACAGAACCAGCCGCCATAGGCGCCCTGCTCTCCCAGCGGCACGCAGCCGAGATGCGTGCAGATGCCGATCTGGATCAACCACGCCTCGCGTCCGTCAGCGGCGCGGTTGGCGTCGGTTGCCGGCGCATTGGCGGCAAGGTTGGCGTTTCGGGCGACCTGGTCACGCAGACTGGAGACCGGCACGGACGCCGATTCCTCAATCTCCTTGGGCGTCCGGTTTCGAATGAAGACCGGCTTGCCGCGCCATTTGACCGTGAGCGACATCCCCGGCTCCAGCGCCGAAACGTCGACTTCCACCTCCGCCATCGCCAGTGCGGCGGCATCCGGGTTCATCTGGTCGATGAACGGCCAGACGGTGAGCGCCGCGCCCACGGCGGCAACGCCGCCGGTCGCGATATAGAGAAAATCGCGACGGGTCGGTTCCGCGGTATCCGCAGTGTCGGTATTCGCCAAGATATCTTCCCCTGTCGAGCCAGCCCCGGCCCATGTCCGGCAAGGGTACCTCAAAAGATTCCCTCCGGCCGCGTTTGTTTAGCCAGCGGGATCGGAATTTGTCCAGAGTGGGCGCACCGAATGCGCACATTGTCGCGGGGAACCGGTTGCCGCCCGAAAGGCGACAATCGGCTCCCCACCGCGCCCTTCAGGCGCCAACCGCCTGCTTCATCTCGGGGTCGAGGAAGCCACCGGACTGACGTTCCCAGAGCTGGGCATAGATGCCGCCGCGCCGCAAAAGCTCGTCATGCGTACCGATTTCGGCAATCCGGCCGTGATCGAGCACCACCAGCCGGTCCATCGCGGCGATCGTCGACAGCCGATGGGCGATGGCGATGACCGTCTTCCCCTTCATCAACCGGTAGAGCGATTGCTGGATGGCCGCCTCGACTTCCGAATCGAGCGCACTCGTCGCCTCATCGAGAATCAGGATCGGCGCATCCTTCAACATCACCCTGGCAATCGCGATCCGCTGGCGCTGGCCGCCGGACAGCTTGACGCCACGCTCGCCGACATGGGCGTCGAGCCCGGTCCGGCCCTTGACGTCGCCGAGATCGGGAACAAAGCCGTCGGCCTCG
The DNA here is from genome assembly GCA_963812275.1 of uncultured Alphaproteobacteria bacterium. Classification (GTDB taxonomy): domain Bacteria; phylum Pseudomonadota; class Alphaproteobacteria; order Rhizobiales; family Kaistiaceae; genus Bauldia. Next base: position 30,540 of record CAWEUQ010000007.1, read on the forward strand.
GCGCCCCTCACCGCGGACAGGATGTCCGATTCGCTGGCCGCCGGACGACCATAGGCGATGTTATCGCGAACCGAGCGATGCAGCAGCGAGGTATCCTGGGTCACCATTCCGATCTGGCGCCGGAGCAATTCCTGGCTCACCCCGGCAATGTCCTGCCCGTCGATCAGGATCCGTCCGCCCTCGAGGTCGTAGAATCGAAGCAGCAGGTTCACCAGCGTCGACTTGCCCGCACCAGACCGCCCGACCACGCCGACCTTCTCTCCGGGCCGGACTGTCAGTGACAGGTCCTCGATCACCTTGGTCTCGCGTCCGTAGTGGAACCGCGCGCTATCGAACCGGATTTCGCCTTCGGTCACGACCAGGTCCCTCGCCCCGGGACGGTCGGTGATCGCGATCGGCTGGGCGATGGTGTTGATGCCATCCTCGACCGTTCCGATATTCTCGAAGAGCCCGGCGACTTCCCAAAGGATCCACTGCGACATGGCGCGGATACGCATGACCAGAGAGATCGCAACCGCGATCGCGCCGAGACTGACGATGTCCTGCAGCCAGCCGTAGATCGCCACCGCCGCGATCGACGCCAGCAGCACCGAATTGGCAATGTGAAGTGCGAGGGTCAACTTGGTGACCAGCCGCATCTGGCCGTGGACCGTCACCAGGAACCCATCCATCGCGTCACGGGCGTAGGACTGTTCCCGCAGCGTGTGGGCGAACAGCTTGATGGTCTGGATATTCGTATAGCTGTCGACGACGCGCCCGGTCATCTGGGCCCGGGCATCGGCCTGCAGGCTGGAAATCCGCTGCAGCTTCGGGACGAAATGGAAAAGGATCGCGAAATACGCCGCAAGCCAGACGATCAGCGGCACCACAAGCCACAGGTCGGCCTGGCCGACCAGGATCATCGTCCCGATGAAATAGACGATGACATAGACGAAGACGTCGAGGACCTTGAGCACCGTCTCGCGGACGGAGAGCGCGGTCTGCATGACCTTCTGCGACACCCGTCCGGCGAATTCGTTGTGGAAGAAGTCGAGGCTCTGCCCGAGGATGTAGCGATGCGCCTTCCAGCGGACGAGCATCGGGAAATTGCCGTAGATCGTCTGGAACATGAAGAGCGACTGCAGGAACGTCGCCAGCGGAAATACGATCAGGATGACAGCGGCCATCCCGACCAGCGCCCACGCGTGATCCTGGAGGAAGGTGGCGCGGTCGGCGCTCGCCAGCCAGTCGACAAGATTGCCGATGAAGGCAAAGAAGAAGACCTCGATCACCGAGATCGTCGCCGTCAGCGCCGACATCGCGATCAGCGCCGGCAGGAACGGCCGGCTGTAATGGAGACAGAAGGCGAGCACGCCTCTCGGCGGCATCGCCGGCTCGCCGGTCGGATAGGGGTCGATCAGCTTCTCGAACGTGGCAAACATGGTCAGGTCCTTCCGCCCGAGCGGCAAACGGCCGAACGGGCTCGCAATTCTATCTGGCGCTTTTGGTCGATGAGGCGACGGCTTCTAGCGAAGCCATCTCCCGTCCACTGTGACATCGGTCACATTCCCTTCTCGACTGCCCCTGGCGTCGGTACGGTCTCCGGACTCGTGGCGACCACGACGCTCAAGACGCCATCGTGGTTGCTGTGGGTGCGGGACGAAGAAAAGACGAGCCGGGCCGAACCCGGCCTTGCCTCGCCTGGAACTATCGCTGTGTTCTGGAAAACGCCGGCTTAGCTGTCAGCCGGCCACATGCAACAGGTCGCAACCGCGGAGCGAATGAAAAGAAAACGATTCTGCATCCACCCCTCCGTGCGCCTGTGTCCGATATTGAGAATGTGCACCTCGTACACCCGCGGTCGCGACGATTCAACCACGGGTCTTGCGAAGCCCGGCGACTGTCGCCGTTTGTTGTTCGTTTATCACAGTCAGGCGCCTCGGCCTGGCACGCCTGCCGCTGGCCCGACCGTCTTCTACTCGGCCGCGTCCTGCTCCGCGCCGAAGGCGGGCTCGCTGCCGAGGAAGCCACCCGACTGGCGTTTCCACAGCGCTGCATAGAGACCGTCGCGTTTGAGGAGGTCCTGATGCGTGCCGGTCTCGACGATCCGGCCCTCGTCCATGACGACGAGCCGATCGAGAACGGCGATGGTCGACAGCCGGTGGGCGATCGCGATAACGGTCCGTCCGTTCATCAATCCGTAGAGCTGGTCCTGGATCGCCGCCTCGACCTCGGAGTCGAGCGCGCTGGTCGCCTCGTCGAGAATGAGGATCGGCGCGTCCTTGAGGAGCAGACGTGCGATCGCCACCCGCTGACGCTGACCGCCCGAAAGCTTGACACCGCGCTCTCCGACAAAGGCGTCGTAGCCGGCCTGACCCCGGAAGTCCCGCAGATCGGGAACGAAACCATGGGCCTGCGCCCGCTCGGCCGCGGCCTCGATCTCCGCCTGGCTGGCTTCCGGCCGCCCATAGCGGATGTTGTCGCGCACCGACCGATGCAGGAGCGCGGTGTCCTGCGTGACCATGCCGATCCGGCCGCGCAGCGATTCCTGGGTGACCTCCGAGATGTCCTGGCCGTCGATGAGAATACGACCGCCTTCCAGGTCGTAGAGCCGGAGGAGCAGATTGACGAGTGTCGACTTGCCGGCGCCGGAACGCCCGACCAGACCGACCCGCTCGCCCGGCGCGACCGTCAGCGACAGGTTCTCGATGACCCCGCCGTCCTCGCGCCCGTAGTGAAAGCGGACATTCTCGAAACGGATTTCGCCCTTGGTGACCTCGAGCGGCCTGGCGTCCGGCCGGTCGACGATCTCGTTCGGCCGGCTGATCGTCTCGATCGCGTTCGCCAGGGTGCCGATATTCTCGAACAGCGAGGTGATGGTGCGCAGGATCCAGCCCGACATCTGGTTGAGCCGGATCACCAGGGCGCTCGCCATGGCGATGCTGCCGACGCTGATATGTCCGCTCGACCACAGCCAGAGCGCCAGTCCCGAAACGCTGAAGATCAACAGGCTGTTGATGACGTTGAGCGAAGCCATCATCACCAGGATGGCCGCGGACAATTTGCGGAAGGCGCCGACCTGCCGGACGAAGCCTTCCTTGGCGAAGGCGTCCTCGCGCTCGGCATGGGCAAAGAGCTTCACCGCCTGGATGTTGGTGTAGCCGTCGACAATTCGTCCGGACAGGCTGGAATTCGCCTCGGCCAGCGCCTGCGACTTGGCCCGCACCGGCGGTACCAGGCGAACGATGGTCACCGCGTAAGCGAGGGCCCACAGCACCACCGGCAGGATCAGCCAGACATCGAGCCCGGCGAAGAGGATCATCGTGCCGGCAAGGTAGATGACCAGCGTCCACACGCCTTCGACGACGTTGACGACGCTCTCGCGCAACGCCGGCCCGCTCTGCATCACCTTCTGGGCGATGCGGCCGGCAAAGTCGTTCTGGAAGAAGGAGAGGCTCTGGCGCAGCACGTAGCGATAGCTCCGCCACCGCACGAGCGCCGTCAGCGACGGCACGAAGGCCACCGTCGTCAGGCCACGCGACAGGAGCACGCTCACCGGCCTTACGACCAGGACGACGAATCCCATCGCCGCCAGAAGCCAGGCGTGGTCGCTGAAGAAGGTTGCCGGCGACGGATTGTCGGTGGCCAGGTCGACAAGTTTGCCGAGGAAGACGAAGAGCGCCAGTTCGCTCAGCGAGGCGACCATCGAAACGACGACCAGGGCGACGAGCAGGCCACGCACGGGGGCGATGAAATAGCGATAGAAGGCGAACATCCCGGTCGGCGGACGCTCGACGGGCGCCTCGACAAACGGATCGCTCAGATGGGACAACCAGTTCAGCATGTCATCTCGATATGGTGACCCGGCGCGACGGAGTCGACTCGGGATGCTTCGGAGCGATAGGTAGGGCACTCACCGCCGCCCGGCATCGTCCCACCCGGCTGAACATGGTCTCAATCGCTCTCTATCAGCCCGATATACCGCAAAATGCGGGAAATATCCTGCGGCTCGCGGCATGCCTCGGACTGAAGACGCATGTCATCGAACCCGCCGGCTTCGATGTCTCGGATCGCTCGCTGCGCCGGGCCGGAATGGATTATCTGCGGGAGGTCGAGGTGGTCCGGCACCTCAACTGGACCGAATTCATGGCATGGCGGACCAAAGCCGGAGGGCGGTTGATCCTGCTGACCACCCGCGGCGACACCGCCTACATCGCCTTCACTTTCGCCGCTGACGATATCCTGCTGGTCGGTCGCGAGAGCGCCGGAGTCCCGGACGCGGTACACGACGCCGCCGACGCCAGGCTGCTGATACCGATGCGGCCGGGCTTGCGTTCGCTCAATGTCGCCAGCGCCGCCGCGATGGTAACCGGTGAAGCGCTGCGCCAGACCGATGGATTTGCCGGATGACGATGAATCGAAAGATGGATGGCGCCCCGCCCGGTCTGCCGGAAGACCTCGAGGCGAAGAAGGTCGAGGCCAGCGCGTGGTTCGGCGCGCTTCGCGACGAAATCGTCTCCGCCTTCGAAGCGATCGAGGACGAACTGCCGTCCGATATGCCGTTGGCAGACCAGCCGCCCGGCCGTTTCGTCCGCACCCCATGGGACCGCAAGGACCATAGCGGCGCCGACGGCGGCGGCGGCGTCATGGCGATCATGCATGGCCGCGTCTTCGAGAAGGTCGGCGTTCACGTGTCGACCGTTCACGGCGAGTTCTCGCCAGAGTTTCGCAAGGACATTCCGGGCGCCGAGGAAAGTCCGGGCTTCTGGGCGAGCGGCATCTCGCTGATCGCCCATTTGCACAATCCCAACATACCGGCCGTCCACATGAACACCCGGATGGTGGTCACCAGCCGCCAGTGGTTCGGCGGCGGCGCGGACCTGACGCCGGTTCTCGATCGCCGACGCACCCAGGATGACCCGGATTCGTTGGACTTCCATGCGGCGATGAAAACCGCCTGCGATGGTCACGAGGGTGCCAGCTACGACCGGCTGAAGACGTGGTGCGACGAGTATTTCTTTCTCAAGCACCGCAACGAGCCGCGCGGCATCGGTGGCATCTTCTACGACTGGCTGAATACCGGCGACTGGCACGCCGACTTCGCCTTCACCCAGGACGTCGGCCGAGCCTTCCTCGACATCTACCAGAGGCTGGTCCGTCGGAATTTCGCCACGCCGTGGACGGCGGCCGATCGCGAGGAACAACTCGTTCGCCGCGGCCGCTATGTCGAGTTCAACCTGATCTACGACCGCGGCACGATCTTCGGCCTGAAGACGGGCGGAAACGTCGATTCGATCCTGTCGTCGATGCCGCCGGTCGCCAAGTGGCCCTAGGAGCCGGCCGGCTCCCATAGCTCGACGCGGTTTCCTTCCGGATCGTCGAGATGGGCGAAGCGCCCATTGGGATAGACGGTCTCGTCGACGGTCACCGCGATATCCGCCGCGCGAAGCTGGGCCACCATGGCATCGAGATCGCCGACTCGGAAATTGACCATCCACTGGTTCTCGGACCGACCGAAATAATCGGTGTTCTTTGGAAACGGCGCGAGAATGGTCTGGCCTGCTGCCTGCGCCCAGACCGGAGCCTCGTAGCTACCCGGGGCCCTGGTTACACCGAGATGGGCTTCATACCATTCGGCCAGCGCCTGCGGATCGCTGGCACGAAAGAAAAGTCCACCGATTCCGCTGACTTTCTCCATTCTGACTAATCAGAAATTTGATTGAATGTCAGATACTTAGCCGGGAGAGCGGAATCGAATCCAGAAGACGACGAATTGAGTAATGAAGTGGTCTTGGCCGGCTTGATATCCGCCGGCGAGATCAGGACCGAGAATGTCTGGCACCAGATCACGACGCTCGGATAGCTGGCGAGATCGACGCCGTCGGGGATCGGGTAGCGCTGGCTGCCCTTGAAGGCGCGAAGCTTCCCGAGGTCGACATACATCGTGTCCCTGACGTCACCGGAGGAGCGAACCGTCTCCTTCGGCACGAGGTAGACGTGATAGTCGGGGCCCGGCCCGACCGTGAAATCCGGCTCGAGGAACACCGCCTTCTCGTAGATGCTGACCTTGCCGCTGCCGAAATGGACGGGATCGGACGGATCGGCGTGGATGAATTCCCCCGTAGCCACCAGCGCGACCCGGTCACCGTCGGTGATGGTCTCGGCGGCCGGTGGCGGCGGGAAGACATAGGGGAAGATGAACAAGCCGACCGCGATCCCGAAGATGGTGCCGAGTATCCCCCCGAACAGGAAGATCGCAATCGCCCGCCATATTCGCCCGCCTCGCGTCGCAGCCATCGCCGTCACCCTCCGCCAACGGATGAAGCGTAACCGAAGCGGCGCACCCGCCCAAGCCTATTGGGCCGCACTCACCATCTGTTGAAGACGCGCCCGCAGGGTCGCCTCATCCGGCGCGAAGTCCTGGTCGATCCACCACGCCTCCAGCGTCTTGAGGAGGCTTCCCACGACAGGGCCGCGACCCGCTCCCGCGTCGAGCGCATCCGCGCCACTCAGCGGGAACCGCGGCGGCGACCACCGCTCGGGAAGCCGATAAAGCTCCTGCCACGCCGGATCGTCGAGCAATGCGCTGCTCCACGCGAAGCCGAGAGCGACGGCGTCGCGCCAGGGGGTCACCGCCCCCATCCGATAGAGTCGAGCACGCGCCTCCTTTTCGGTCACCGGCGTCGGCAGGCGACGCGCCGATACCACCGCGGCCAGCATGGTTTCGCGTTCGATGTTGGAAAGGCGCAGGCGACCGGTCAGCCGTTCGGCATCTTCCTCGATCCTGCAACCGAGCGCGGCGAGCCGGAGCGCGACGCCCGCCTCGGGCGCGAAGGCGACAAGTCGCGCCAAAGGACCGAGATAGGCGACACCGCCGAGGATCACTCCGAGAATGCCGGACTCCTGCATCGACCCGGCGATTTCAGCGGCACGCGGCACCGCAACCAGCCGGCGCATCTCAGCCCCGACCCGCTCTCCCGACAACTGACGCAGTCCCTCGCGTGCCCGGATCGCGGCCGACAATCCCTCCCGGTCGAGGTCACCGCTTCCGAATTCCGCATTGAAGCGGAAGAACCGCAGGATCCGCAGCCGGTCCTCGGCAATCCGCTGGTCGGCGTCGCCGATGAACCGGACCCGACGCTCGACGATGTCGGAATATCCCGCGAGGGGATCATGGACCCTGCCGGCCGCATCCACCGACAGTGCGTTGATGGTGAAATCGCGCCGCCGGGCGTCGGCTTCCCAGTCCGTCCCAAATCTCACCACGGCGTGGCGGCCGTCGGTTTCGACATCCTCGCGGAGCGTCGTCACCTGATGCGCGACGCCGCCGACAACCAGAGTGACCGTGCCGTGCTCGATGCCGGTCGGCACAGCCTTGCAGCCGGCGGCCTCGGCGCGCCGGACGACGACGTCCGGCGTCAGCGGCGTCGCGAAGTCGAGCTCGCTGACAGGCAACCCGGCGAGCGCATTCCGGACCGCTCCGCCGACGATCCGGGATGGCGCCGCGCCGTCGTCGAGAATCGCGAAAGTCGTCCTGACGTCCGGCGCGTCGAGCCAATCCACCCCGGCGAGATCGGGGGGGCGTTCGGTCATCGGTCTGCCTGGATGATCATTCGAAGTGGCCGGGGATCAGCTTGCCGTCGATATACTGTGCAGGCACATAGGTGCTGCCGGGCGGCGCCCGATCGAACTGAACGAAGATCAGCATTGAAGCGATCATGAAGATCGCGCCACCGGCCGCGAGCCAGCCGATCGTCTTCATCGGCCAGTCGCCGGCGTCGCTGATCCTGCCTCGGGTGACGAACAACCAGCCGAGATAGACCCCGAACGGCAGCAGGAAGAAAACAAGATTGAACGCAATAAGCCGGCCCATCAGTCAAATATCCGTTCGTACAGGCCACGGATGATTCCCGCGGTTACCCCCCATATATAGTGCCCTTCAAAAGGTATTTCGTAAAAGGCCCGGGCCTTGCCGGCAAATTTCCGGCTTGTCCGCCTGTGGTTCTCCGGATTCATCAGGAAGGACAGCGGCACTTCGAAAACACCTTCGACTTCGTCCGGGTTCGGGGTCAAAACGAATACCGGCTCGACCCGGGCAAGGACCGGGAAGATGCGGTAGCCGGTGCGGCTGAGATAAGGCGTGAGACCTCCGATCGGCCGAATGGCGCCAGAATCGAGGCCAATCTCCTCCTCGGTCTCGCGAAGCGCCGTGGCCGTCGGCGTCGCGTCGACAGCATCGATCTTGCCGCCGGGAAAGGCGATCTGCCCGGCATGGGCGCTGAGATGCGCCGTGCGGATGGTCAGGAGCACGGTGACGGCCGGCTCCCTGGCAATCACCGGGATCAGCACGGCGGCATCGCGATAGGTGAAGTCCACCGTTGCAAGATCGGGATTGAGAACGTGATCGCCCTCGGGTTCGCCGTCCGCCGCGTATGGCGCAGCCGCCAGCCGTTCCGCCGCCAGCGCGAAGAAACGTGCCGGTGAGAAAAGCGAATCGCCTGGGTTTTCGTGTTTCATTCCGTAAACGACCGGTTATCCGCCACCACCGTCGCAGACCGTTGGACGGCTATTCTCGACAAACGTCTGGGCGGATACGCTGCGGCCATGCGATCCAGGCCCGGCCATTGTTTTGCCGCGCTTTGCCCTATCTGATTACAAACAGGCGCAAGACCTCGATCGGGCCCGGGCCGGGACATTCCTCTATTGCGGTGGCGCCGCTCATGCAACACTTGCGGAAATCCGGTCCGTCCATCGGAAGCTCCGTCACCGAGCCAGCAAAGCGTAACCAAAAATGAGCGCACTCAACCAGCCCCAAACCACCACCGATCCGGACAAGATTCTTGCCGATATCGAAGCGGCCGTCACCAAGATCAGTGCCGCGCGCGAAGCGGTTGGCAAGGTTATTTACGGCCAGGAGACAGTGGTCGACAGGACCCTGATCACCCTGTTTGCCGGCGGACACGGATTGTTGATCGGCGTGCCGGGTCTCGCCAAGACCAAACTGGTGGAGACGCTCGGCCTGGTCCTCGGCCTTTCCGCTGCGCGTGTCCAGTTCACCCCGGACTTGATGCCATCGGACATTCTCGGCTCCGAGGTGATGGACGTCGGCTCCGACGGCAGCCGGGCCTTCCGCTTCGTACCGGGCCCGGTCTTCACCCAGCTTCTCATGGCGGACGAGATCAATCGCGCCAGCCCGCGCACCCAGTCGGCGCTGCTGCAGTCGATGCAGGAACATCACGTCACCGTTGCCGGGAAACGATACGACCTTCCCTCACCCTTCCACGTTCTTGCCACCCAGAACCCGCTCGAACAGGAAGGCACCTACCCGCTTCCCGAGGCCCAGCTCGATCGCTTCCTGTTGCAGATCGACGTTCACTACCCCGACCGCGATGCGGAACGGCGCATGCTCTTCGAGACCACGGGTTCGGTCGACGCGGGCGCCGAGCAGGTCCTCGATGGCGAAGGCGTCAAGGCCATTCAGCGTCTCGTGCGCGGCATGCCCGTGGGCGAATCGGTGGTCGAGGCGATCCTCAATCTCGTCCGCTCGGCCCGCCCGGGCGGCGGCGATGCCAGGCTGGACGACGCCATTGCCTGGGGTCCAGGTCCCCGCGCCAGCCAGTCGCTGATGCTTGCGGTGCGGGCCCGCGCCCTGATCGATGGACGCTTCGCGCCATCGCTGGACGACGTCAGCGAATTGGCGGAACCGGTTCTGAAACACCGCATGGCGCTCTCCTTTGCCGCGCGCGCCGACGGGATGACCGTCAATGACGTCATCGCCGGTTTGAAGGCCAAGATCGGATAGGAATGTCGACGTTCGCGACGGGCAGTGCCGGCAGCGGGGTCCGCGGCGCGTTAACCGAGGCGAAGGGGGTCGCAAGCGGCCTGCCGGACCTGTTGATCGAGGCGCGTCGCGTGGCCGCGACCGTGGTCGCCGGTTGGCATGGACGGCGGGTTGCCGGTCGCGGCGAGACCTTCTGGCAGTTCCGTCCCTTCACGCCGGGCGAAGCGGCGGCGAGCGTCGACTGGCGCCGCTCGGCCCGCGATGACCAGTATTACGTTCGCGAGAAGGAATGGGAAGCGGCGCACATGGTCTGGCTTTGGGCGGATCTGTCCGCCTCCATGGCCTTCCGCTCCCGGCTCTCCACGGTATCGAAGCGCGATCGCGCCCTGGTGCTGCTTCTTGCTCTTGCCGAATTGCTGGCGACGGCGGGTGAGCGCGTCGGTCTGCTTGGAGAAAGCGATCCGATGCTGGCGCGCAACGCCGCCGAGCGGGTCGCCGATTTCCTCGCCCGCGCCCGGCCGGCCCCTCCCGAAACCCGGATCTTGCGCCGTTTCACCGACGTTGTTCTGATCGGGGACTTCCTTGACCCCCTGCCCCAGACCGAGGAAATGCTCGACGCGATCGTCGGCAGCGGGGCGCGCGCCCACCTCGTCCAGGTCGTCGATCCGATCGAGGAAACCTTTCCCTTTAGCGGACGTACCGAGTTCATCGACCCCGAGAGCGGCGTTCGCCACATGGTGGGCCGTGCCGAACAATATCGGCAAGACTACCAGGACCGTCTTGCTGCGCTCCGCGAGCGGCTGTCGCTGATCTGCCGGCGGCTCGACTGGAGCTTCCTCATTCATCGGACCGACCGTCCGGCGACCGAGCCCTTGCTGTCGCTTCATGCGCGCCTTGCCGACCGGCATTCGCACGCGGCATCCTCATCCTGGGGACGCGCCGCATGAGCGGGCTGCCCTTCGCCTTCGCCTATGCGCCGATCCTGCTGGCGCTGCTGGCGTTGCCGCTGATCTGGCTTCTGCTCCGGGTGACACCGCCGAAGCCGAAGACCGAGAGCTTTCCGCCGACCCGCCTGCTCCTGGAAATCAGCCAGAAGGAAGAGCAGCCGGCCCGCACGCCATGGTGGCTGATCCTGTTGCGATGCCTGATGGCGGCGGCCCTGATCGTCGCGCTGGCGGGCCCGATCTACAAGCCCGCGGCCGAGCAGGCACCGGGTTCCGGCCCGCTGCTCCTTGTCGTCGACAACGGCTGGGCCTCGGCGCCACATTGGGAGACGACCATCGAGACGGCGCGCCGGATCATCGGCCTCGCCGAGGAAGCCGGGCGGCCGATTTCGCTTCTGGCCACGGCGAACGGGCCGCGCCAGGAACTCGCACCCGCCAATGCCACCGAGACCACGAAACGGCTCGAGGCGCTCTCGCCCCAACCCTATGCGGCCAACTACACCGAACTGGTTCCGGCGATCGACCCCGCCATCCGCGCCACGCCCTTCGGCGGCGTCGCCTGGCTCTCCGACGGGCTCGGCGGCGACGCCAACGCCGCCTTCGGCGGATACCTCTCGGAATGGATCGACGGTCCGATGGTGGTCTATGCCGACGCCTCGTCCGAAATCATGGCGCTCACCCCTCCGATCGGTGGTCCGGACGCTCTGACTGTTCCGGTCATCCGCGACGATCCCGCTCCGCCGGCCGCCGGCTTTGTCCGCGCCAGCGACCTCAAGGGCCGTTCGATCGGCGATTTCGCCTTCGATTTCCCATCGGGCGAGCCGACGACCGAGGCCCGCATCGACCTGCCCGTCGAACTCCGGAACGATATCGCCCGGCTCGACATCGTCGGCGCGGAGACGGCCGGGGCCGTCCAGCTTCTCGACGAACGCTGGCGCAGGCGCCGGGTCGGCCTGCTCTCCGGCGCTGCCGCCGACGCGGCGCAACCCCTCCTGTCGCCCCTCTATTATATCGCCCGCGCGGTCCAGCCCTTCGCCGACGTCCAGGAGCCGCGCGACGCCAATGCGGCCGTCGCCGTGCCCGAACTGATCGACGCCGGTGCCTCGGTGATCGTCATGGCCGACATCGGCACCCTGCCGCCGGATGTCGAGGCCGCGGTCGCCGCCTGGGTCGAGGCGGGCGGAACGCTGGTCCGCTTCGCCGGCCCCCATCTCGCCGCGGCGACCGATTCACTGATTCCGGTCCATCTCAGACAGGGCGACCGTGCGCTCGGCGGCAGCATGACCTGGCAGGAGGAGCAACCGCTTGCCAGCTTCTCCGAAAAGAGCCCCTTCGCCGGCATGACCGTGCCCAGCGACGTGCTGATCAAACGCCAGGTCCTCGCCGAGCCCGACGGAGCGCTCGCCGACCGCACCTGGGCCGCGCTCGGTGACGGCACCCCCCTCGTCACGGCTGCCCAGTCCGGTCGCGGCTGGCTGGTTCTCTTCCATGTCACCGCCGACACGAGCTGGTCGAACCTGCCGCTGTCCGGCGCCTTCGTCGAGATGCTGCGCCGCGTGATCGCCTTCTCGAGCGCGGCGAAGACGCAAACCGCGCCGGACGGCCAGTCGGCCGCCACGATCGCTCCCTATCGGCTGCTCGATGGCCACGGGCGATTTGTCTCCCCGGGACCCGAGGCAAGACCGATTCCGGCCGATGCAACTGCAATTGTCCCGGATGCCGAACATCCGCCGGGCCTCTATGGAACCGAGGAGGGCTTCCGCTCGCTCAACCTGCTCGACGAAACTGCGAAACTGACCAAGTTCGATTCCGCGACCGTGCCGGGGGCAACCGTCCAGGCCTATCCGACCGAGGCTCCGACCGACCTTCGGCCCTGGCTGCTGGCAGCCGCGCTCGCGCTGTTCCTGCTCGATGCGCTGGCGGTCCTCTGGCTGAACGGCGTTCTGAGTCTGACGCGCCGCGGCCCGGCGGTTGCCGCAATGGTCGCCGTCGGCGCCGTCGTCATTGCTGCCTCGCTCGCAACCTCCGCGCTCGCCGACGAGGCAAGCGACCAGTTCGCCATCGACGCCGTCAGCGAGACCCGCCTCGCCTATGTGATTACCGGCAATCAGGAGATCGACGCGGCGAGCAAGGCCGGGCTCAGCGGCCTTTCCCGCATTCTGGCCGAACGCTCGGCGCTGGAACCGGGCGCCCCGGTCGGCGTCGACCCGGGCCGCGACGAACTCTCCTTCTTCCCCCTGCTCTATTGGCCGATCGATCCGGATGGGGCGCTGCCGACGTCGGCGACGATGGCCCGCGTCGACGCCTATATGCGCCAGGGCGGTACGGTCCTCTTCGACACCCGCGACCAGTTCGAACGGTCGACCAACCTCAACACCTTCTCCGGCACGCCGGCCGTCGAGCGCCTGCGCGAGATGCTGTCGAGTCTCGACGTTCCGCCGCTGGAGCCGGTGCCCGCCGACCATGTTCTGACCAAGGCGTTCTATCTCCTCAATGATTTTCCGGGCCGCTATTCCGGTGGACCGCTTTGGGTCGAGGCCGTCGATGACAGCCAGGGACGGTCCGACCGCCCGGCCCAGCCCGGCGACGGCGTTTCTTCGATCCTGATAACGGAGAATGACTTCGCCGCCGCCTGGGCGATGAACGAAAACGGCGACCTGCTCTATGCGACCATCCCGGCCGACCCGCTCCAGCGCGAGATGGCCTTCCGCACCGGCGTCAACATCGTCATGTACACGCTCACCGGCAACTACAAGGCCGATCAGGTCCACGTGCCCGCTCTGCTTGAAAGGCTCGGCCAATGAACTGGTCGATCGCGCTCGAACCACTGCTGCCGACATGGCTTCTGATCGCCGCCGCGATCCTGGCGGCGCTGCTGGTGCTGCCTGGACTGATCCGCCGGATGCGCGGCGCCTGGATCCGCGCCGCCGCCGTGCTGATCCTGTTCGCCGCGCTGTTCAACCCGGTGGCGCTGAGGGAAGACCGCGAGCCACTGCCCACCGTCGTCGCCCTTGTCGTCGACAAGAGCGCGAGTCAGGGCCTCGACGACCGTGCGGAGACAACGAAGGCGGTCGAGACAGAGCTCAAGGCGCGCCTCGCGGAGTTTCGCAATATCGAAGTCAGAACCATCGACGCCGGCGAGGCGGGTGGCGCCACGGTCGACGGAACGCTGCTGTTCGGACCGCTCGAGACCAGCCTGGTCGACGTTCCCCCGGAACGGCTCGGCGCTGTCGTCATGCTGACCGACGGGGAAGTCCACGACGTTCCGCAATCCGCCGATGCGCTGGGTCACCACGCGCCGGTCCATGTGCTGCTGTCCGGGCGGGAGGACGAATTCGATCGCCGGCTGATCATCGACAACGCGCCGCGCTTCGGCATCGTCGGTGAGACGCAGACGATCCGCTTTCGCGTCGTCGATGACGGCGCAGTACCGGTAAACGGGCGGGTCAGGGTCAACGTGACACTCGACGGCAATCCGTTATCCAGCGAATTGGTGAGCCCCGGCGAACCCGAGGAATTCACCGTCAAGATCGCCCATGGCGGACCGAATATTCTCGAATTCGAGGCCGCGCCGGTCGACGGCGAACTGACCCAGATCAATAACCGGGCGATCGCCGCGATCGAAGGTATTCGGGAAAACCTTCGCGTCCTGCTGGTTTCCGGCGAGCCCCATTCGGGCGAGCGCACATGGCGCAATCTGTTGAAGTCCGACGCCGCGGTCGATCTCGTCCACTTCACCATTTTGCGTCCGCCCGAGAAGCAGGACGGAACGCCGATCAACCAGTTGTCGCTGATCGCCTTTCCCACCCGCGAGCTGTTTTCCGAGAAGATCGATCAGTTCGATCTGATCATCTTCGACCGCTATCAGCATCGCGGCGTCCTGCCGATCCTCTACTTCGACAATATCGCTCGCTATGTTGAAGATGGCGGAGCGGTGCTGATCGCCGCCGGTCCCGATTACGCCAGCGACGGCAGCCTCTACGACACGCCGCTGTCGCCGGTTCTTCCCGTCGCGCCGACCGGCACCATCACCGAAAAGCCGTTCCGCGCGAAAGTAACCGAGACGGGCGAAAAGCACCCGGTGACGCGGGGGCTCAAGGGCGCGAATTTCGACCCGCCGCAATGGGGCCGCTGGTTCCGGGTGATCGACGTCGGCAAGCCCGAGGGCGATACGGTGATGAGCGGCGCCGACGACAAGCCGCTGCTGGTGCTCAATCGCGTCGGCGAAGGCCGCGTCGCCATGCTGCTCTCCGACCACGCCTGGCTGTGGGCGCGCGGCTACGAGGGCGGCGGTCCGCATGTCGATCTCCTCCGACGCCTCGCCCACTGGCTGATGAAGGAGCCCGATCTGGAGGAGGAGGCGCTGCGCGCCTCGGCTCGGGCCGGGGAACTGACGATCGAACGCCAGACCATGGGCGATGAGACGACTCCGGTAACGGTGCGGACACCCTCTGGTGCGGTCAAGACCGTGACCCTCGACCCAGTCGAGCCGGGGCTGTGGCGTGCCACGCTCCCCGGTGACGAGATCGGGCTTTACCGCATCGAACAGGGTGACAAGCGCGCCTTTGCCCATGTCGGTGCCGCCAATCCGCGCGAGTTCATCGACGCTCGTTCGACCGACAAGCTGCTGGCACCCCTCGCCGAGGCGACCGGCGGCCGGATCGCACGAATGCGGAGTTCCGACGGGGCTCCGATCGTCCCGCGGATTGTTCCGATCCGGAGCGGCGCGACCGTCTCCGGCTCGGACTGGATCGGCGTCAGGATGACCGAGGCAAGCGTGCTCAAGGGAATTGTCAGGGTGCCCCTGCTCGGCGGCTATGCCGGCCCGGCGGCCTTCCTGGCGCTGCTGGTGCTGCTTTTCCTCCCCGCGCTGACCTGGTTCCGCGAAGGTCGTTAGGCACCTTCTCCGCGTGGTCGATCCGGTTGCGCCAGCCCCGCAAGCCCCTCCAGGGCTCCAGGCGTCAATCCCGCCACGAGAACACGTTCGGGATCGACCGCCGCGGGCAGGGTCACGGTATAGGGCGGCAATTGCTCGAAGCCGAGCGGTCCGTAATAAGGCATGTCGCCGACCAGCAGCAGAACGGCGTGACCGTCGCCCCGTGCCGCGTCCGCGGCCAGTCGCACGAGTTGTTTGCCAGCACCCCGGCCCTTGAAGGCGGGCTTGACCGCCAGCGGTCCAAGCAGCAGCGCCGGCCGCTCGCCGATCGCAATCGGCGTCAGCCGGACCGAGGCGGCAATCGCATCGTCGACAAGGGCGACGAAGGATAGAGCAGGGAGATGGGGAACGCCCTCGCGCAGCCGAAAGGCGGCGCGTGCGAAACGGCCGGGACCGAACGCCTCGGCATGAAGAGCGTCGATATCGGCGGAGTCCGCCGGTGATTCAAGGCGGTAGGTAAAAAGATCGGCGGTCATGAAATGGGGCCTGTGATGACGGATCGAGTCAGATCCGGCCCTTCGGACAAGCCGATGCGCGTATCAGCAACGGCTGCCGGCAAATGGCCGGACGGCAACGAACGGCGTGCTGCCATGTCGCTTCTGTCGTCGTCGCCGGTCGGCCGCAGTCATCATCACTTGATCTCCAGGGACGCGCCGATAGCACTTTCGCATCCGGGCGTCCAGCAGGTGCTGGTCTACCATTCCGGCGACCGCTCGGCGTCCCCGACAATCTCGGCCAGGCGGCGGCGCGTCCCGTCGGTGGTTTCGGGCGGCAGCGACTCGACCGGGTAGAATCCACTGTCGACGATCTCGAGATTCCGCGGCGGTGGCTCGGCCTGCGACCAGGACCGGCAGACAAACAGGGCGACATGATCGCGCGGCGACATGATCCGGTTCAGATATATGCCGAAGAGTTCGGGGGGCGCTTCAAGCCGAATGCCGCTCTCCTCCATCACTTCCCGCTCGATGGCCCAGCCAACGGTCTCACCCGCCTCGACCCCGCCGCCCGGCAGATACCAGCCGGGAACGTAACTGTGACGCACGAGAAATACCTGCCCGCCGGCATCGAAAATCGCGGCGCGCACACCGAGGGTCAGCCCCTGCCGGAAGCGCGAATAGACAAGGTAGGCTCGAATGAGCTGCCGGTTCGTCCAGGAGGTCATCCCGTCTCCCTGACCCTTCGCGCCGATGATACCGATCCGGTAGATGGCGGCAGGACCGTCATAGTGATCGCCCTATGTGTGGATGCGGTGGCGCAAGCGATCATACGCTGGCATTAATCCCTATTCGATTCACCGGGCGGCGCCCTGCCCTGCCCTCGATACGCCGGCAAAGGCCATGCCGGCGCAACCGGCGGAACGTCGCACACCGTGTTCACCCTCGCCCAGCTTTCCGACCCGCATATCGGCCCTCTTCCCTCCGTGCGTTGGCGTCAACTCGCGTCGAAACGGATATTCGGCTACGTCAACTGGCACAGAAACCGCGGCGCGGCGCTCGGCCCCAGGAACCTGCGGACGCTGGTCGAGGAAATTCTCGCAACGGCCCCCGACCATATCGCGGTCACCGGCGACCTGATCAACATTGGCCTCGGCGCCGAAATCGACGTGGCCCGCGAATGGCTGGCTGGCCTCGGTGACCCGCGCGACGTAACGGTGGTGCCTGGCAATCACGATGCCTACCTGCCCGGCTCGATCCGCCACTTCGAGAAAGCCTGGCACGCCAATATGATCGGTGACGACCATCGCGACGGGTCGGTTGTCTTTCCTTTCAGCCGACGACGCGGTCCGGTCGCTCTTGTCGGCGTGTCCACTGCCATCGCCACGGCGCCTCTGATGGCAACCGGCCGGATTCGCCGCTCCCAGGCCGATGCTCTCGAGGCGGAACTCTTGCGGCTGGGCGAGGAAGGGCTTTTCCGCATCGTGCTGATCCATCATCCGCCCGCCATCGGTTCGGCGCCATGGCACCGACGATTGATCGGCGCCAGCCGCTTCCGCGAGGCGCTTCGCAAGGCCGGCGCGGAGTTGGTCCTCCACGGGCATAATCACCATACGACGGTCGATACCATCGCGGGACCGGCCGGCCCGATCCCGGTGGTGGGCGCGGCTTCCGCCTCGCTCCCTCCCCATCATGGGCGATCGGGCGGCAGCTATCTCAAGTTCAGGATTGCCGCGTCGGGACAAGGGTTCGAATGCGACATGGAGGAGCGCGGCCCCCGCACCGAGGGCGGAGCAATCGAGACCCTGATGGAGCGGCGTCTCGCCGGACCCGGAATCAGTTGAGCGGAACCCGCACCCAGGCGTAGCCGAGAAGGGCCACGACGCCGATCAGGATACCGAACAGGAACGCCGCCGCGATCCAGCCGAGCGCCTTTTTCTCGACCGTCCGGCTCGTCACTGCCAGCGACGTGGCAGCCTCAGCCGGCAAGCCCCGCTCTTCCTTGCGGCGGGCCGTCTCATCGCGCTTGGCGCGCCTGATCACCCAGTCGCCCTCGATCGCACGCTCACGCTCGATGATCCGCTCGGCGACATAGTCGGTCACACAGTCGGCGACCTCGTCGAGATTCGCCGTCTCGATGATGACCGTCCGGCCGAGCCGCGTGTCCTTGAGGAAGCGGTAGGTCCTGCGATCGCGGCCGAGCACGACGAAGGACGTCATGTCGATCCACAGCCGCGCCGGCGTGCCGGCGCCGATGCTGAAGACGAAGGTGTCGTTGTCCTCCGGGACTTCGGCGAACACGCCCTTCAATTCATCGGCGAGCATCTCGAGGCGGGCGCGCTCGGCGTCGCGCAATTCGACCACCACGTCGGAACGCTCGGCCTCGGCCGTTCGGACGCGCCGGATCGCGGATTGCAACGTCCGCACATTCCCGGCTTCGCCCTGACCATCGGTTACGTCGGTCATCGTCTCGCTTCCTTCGCGCGGATGCGGCTTGGTTAGCAATGTGTTAGCAAAAACGCGCGCCTTTGGCATCACGATGTGCACGCTTCACGCCACAAAAGGAGCCCCGCCGATGACCGAGCTTCCGGCTGCGGCCAGACGCGTTCAGGACGCCGCCGAACGCCTCGGTCTCGCCATTTCGGTGACCATCATGCCGGACAGCACCCGCACCGCCGCGGAGGCCGCGGCAGCTTGCGACTGTACTGTAAGTCAGATCGTCAAATCGTTGATCTTCAAGGGAAAAGAGACAGACCAGCCTTACCTGTTTCTGGTCTCCGGCACCAACCGCGTCGACGAAAAGGCGATGGCGGAAACCATAGGCGAGGAAATCGTCCGGCCCGACGCCGATTTCGTCCGCAACGCCACGGGATTCGCCATCGGCGGCATCCCGCCCTTCGGCCACGTGGTTAATCTGCCGACCTTCCTCGACCGCGATTTGTTACAGTTTGGGACAGTGTGGGCGGCGGCCGGGACACCCCGGGCGGTCTTCTCGGTCGATCCGGGACGCCTGCGGGACGCCCTTGCTCCAGAAGTGATTCAGTTCGGCTGACGTTTCGGCGGCGAATCAGCGACGACCGGCGGCGATCGCCGCCTCGACCACCTCGCGTCGCGGCATCGGCGCCACCGCCCCGTAACCCTCGGTCGAGAGCGCCGCCGCCATGTTGGCATAGCGCGCCGGAGGCGAAGGGATCGCCGGTCCGCAGATACTCGGCGAGGAAGGCGCCGTCGAACATGTCGCCGGCCCCGGTCGCGTCGACAAGCTTGACGGCGATCGATTCGAGCCGCTCGCGACGTTCGGACGTGGCGACGATGGCGCCGTCCTCGCCGAGGGTCAGCGCGACGATCCTGGCGCCCATCGACAGGTAGAAATCGACGATCTTGTCCGGGTCGGTGAGGCCGGTGAGATGTCGGGCGTCGTCGAGGCCCGGCCGGACGATATCGGCGAGCGCCACCGCCGAGTGGATGACGGCGCGGGCGCGATCGAGCGGCCACAGCCGGAGCCGGAGATTGGTGTCGTAGGAAACCGTGACGCCGGCCGACCGCGCGATCCGCATCGCGGCGAAGACGGCGTCGGCGGCGCTCGACGAGATCGCCTGGCTGATGCCGGAGGCATGGAGGATGCGGGCGCCCTTGATCATCTCGACGGGAAGCTGCTCCGGCGTCATCCGGCTCGCCGCCGACCCGGCCCGCATGTAGGAGAAGACGTGGCCGTCGGGACCGTGGGTGACGAAGTAGAGGCCGGTATGGGCGACCGGGCTCTTCTGCACCGCGCTGGTGTCGATGCCTTCGTCCTTCCAGAGCTGCATGAAGGAGTCGCCGAACTGGTCGGCGCCGACGGCGGTGACGTAAGCGACGCTCGCGCCCTGGCGCGCCGCGGCGATGGCGCAATTCGAGGTGTCGCCGCCATGCCCCTGGCGGAAGATGGTCTCGCCCTTCGGCTGGTTG
The DNA here is from genome assembly GCA_963812275.1 of uncultured Alphaproteobacteria bacterium. Lineage (GTDB taxonomy): Bacteria > Pseudomonadota > Alphaproteobacteria > Rhizobiales > Kaistiaceae > Bauldia. Next base: position 50,562 of record CAWEUQ010000007.1, read on the forward strand.
AGTTCGAAGAGCGGCTCGCCGATGGAAATGATGTCAGGCATGGGTCCCCGTCGCCGGATTGTTTCACGTCTTGCCGTGCGCCTCTTCGCATATTCCGGCCGGAGCCGGAAATCCACAAGACGCAGAAGGGCATCGGCGGCGCCCCTTCACAGAGGTCGCCGACGACGGTTATGGTCGATGCTGGTGTCACGCCTCCTCCCAGCGGTGACGGCACATGACAAAGGGCGTTCTCCTCGACCTCGCCGGGGTGGTGTATCTCGGCGACCGGATGCTGCCTCGTGCGAGCGAGGCGGTCGAGCGGCTGCGCGCCGCCGGCCTGCCGGTCCGCTTCGTCACCAACACCACCCGGATGTCGAAGGCCGGGATCCTCGATCGCCTTCACAGGATTGGCCTGGGGATCGAGGGCGACGAACTCGTGACGCCGGCGGAAGCCGCCCGCGCATGGCTGGCGGCACACAAGCGGTCACCGCATCTTCTCGTCCATCCGGCATTGGTGAAGGACTTCGACGGGCTCGCCGAGTATCCGGACCGCGCGGTGATCGTCGGCGATGCGGGGCGCGATTTCACCTATGACACGCTGAACGCAGCCTTCCGGCTGCTGGCGGGTGGCGCCGATTTCCTCGCGCTCGCCAAGAACCGGACCTTCCGGGACGATGACGGCGAACTCAGCATGGATGCCGGCGGCTTCGTCGCCGCGCTCGAATACGCCGCGGACCGCGAGGCGATCGTCCTCGGCAAGCCGGCCCGCGACTTCTACGCGGCAGCCGTCGCCGGTCTCGGCTGCGACGCGGCGGACACGGTGATGGTCGGCGACGACGTCGAAGCCGACGTCTCGGGGGCGCTCGCCGCCGGCATCGGCGCGGCGCTGCTGGTCAGGACCGGCAAGTACCGGCGAAGGCGCCGAGGACGGCGCGACACCGCCGCCGACCGCCGTCGTCGACGATCTCTTCGCCGCCGTCGACTGGATCCTCGACTAACTGCACCGGATCGCGTGGGGGCCTTCGGCGGGCGTCCTGTCCGAGCCTTCCGCTCGAGCGTCCCGTCACCCCCATGACTTGCATGCAATTACCGATTGACCGGGCTAGGGTCTGAATTAAGCTGAAAGCGGACCGGCCATCGCCAACGGGTGACCGGGCAAGGGCGTCGTTTCGATCGGGAGTGCCGGCGACCGCAGAGGCGAGGCATTCCTCGATTATCGGGGGAGGAATGTCATGCCTGTCGGACCAATCACCGTCACGGACGACGCCAGTCTTCGTGCCGCCATTACTTCGGCCGCGGACGGCGACACGATCCAGTTCGCGAACAGCATCACGCTGCTAGGCGACCTTCCGGCGATCCAGAAAAGCATCACCATCGACGGCGCCGGCTTCACACTGGACGGCGACGGCAGCTTCCGTGGCCTGTTCATCGGGGCGTGGACGGCCGGAACCGCGCACGCAAATCCCGGTTAGCGTCACGATCCATGACCTCGAGATCGAGAACGCTGCCGCGATCGGCGGCAATGGCGGATCGGGCGCCGGCGGCGGTGCGGGCCTCGGCGGCGCGATCTTCGTCGCCAACATGGCCACGGTGACGGTGAGCGAAGTCAATCTCGTCGGCAACGCGGCAACGGGCGGCAACGGCGCCGCACTCACCGCACTTGAAGGCGGCGGCGGCGGCATGGGGGGTAATGGCGCTGCCGCCGCTTTGTACGGCAGCGGCGGCGGTGGCGGATTTGGCGTCGGTGCGGATGGTGGAGCGGGCCAACCTGCCAGCGGAAGCGCTGGTGCCGGCACGGCCGGTTCTGCAACGGATGCTGCGGCAGGAGGCACAGGTGGCAACAGCGGCGCCTCCGGCGGCCTCGGCGGCGGCGGCGGTGGTGGTGGCGGCGGGTCCAGCATTTTTGACCTCGGCGGCGGCGGCGGCGGTGGTGTCGGCGGAGGCGATGGCGGTAGCAACGTCGGTGGCGCGGGCGGCTTCGGCGGTGGCGGCGGCGGCGGGTATAACGCCGGCGGTGCCGGCGGCTACGGCGGCGGCGGCGGCTTCGGCGAGACTTTGGCGGTGGCGGCGGCTTCGGCGGCGGCGGCGGCGGCAGCGATTTTGGTCAGCTGGCGGCGGCGGCTTCGGCGGTGGAGATGGATCTTCCTCCGACCCCTACAGCGGCGGTGGCGGCGCCGGCATGGGCGGCGGCATCTTTGTCATGGCAGGGCGGCACGCTGATTGTTGCCGGGTCGCTTGCGGTCAACGGCAGCACGGTCACGGCTGGTTCCGGCGGTACGGGCGCCGGCAGTGGTTCCGCCTTCGGGGCGGGGCTGTTCCTGCAAGGGGACGGCACGGTCACCTTCAATCCCGGAGCCGGCAGGACGCAGACATGACGAAGTGATCGCCGACCAGACTGGCTGCGGCGGAACTGGCGCCAACGCTGGCAGCTATCCCTCGTCAAGACCGGCGACGGGACGCTGGAGCTCAACGCGCCGAACACATATTCGGGCGGGACGACCCTCAACGGCGGGACGCTGAAATTCGGCGCCGACAATGCATTCGGCACCGGCACGCTGACGGTCCTCGGCTCGACCCTACCGCCGCGAGCTTCATGACGATCGGCAACGCGATCGACCTCAGGGCAACCTGAAGGTACTCGTCGATGCCGCGGACACGACGGCCCTGACCGGTCCCATCGGGGAGACCGGCGGCGCCTCGAATGGCCAAGACCGGCGGCGGAACTCTCAACCTACCGGCCCAGCACCGAAACCGGCGACACCATCGTCAAGGCCGGCATCCTGCTGGCGGGATCGGCGCAGGGCTTTTCCAGCGCTTCCGCCTTCAAGGTCGCGGCCGGGGCGACGCGCGACATCAACGGCAAGGCGGTGATCGGCTGGCTGCCGACCCGGGACGGCGGCGGCAACGTCAACAACGCGACAACCTCAAGGCGCTGCTCACCATCGGCGCCGAAAGACCTCGACCACCTGCTCGGCGTCATCCAGGATGGCGTCCACGGCATCGAGCTGAAGAAGATCGGCACCGGGACGCAGATCCTCTCCGGCGCCAACACCTACAGCCTCGGGACGACGGTCCTGGCGGCGAGCTCAGGTCGACGGCTCGTCGTGTCGGCGGTGACCGCTCAGTCGGGCACGCTCGGCGGACCGGAGCGACCACGCGGTGACGTCCAGGCGGCGGAACGCTGCGCCAGACGCAAGCCCCGGCATGCTTCGACCGCAACGTCATGCGGCGGACGGCGCGATCTAAGCGGTCGAATTCGCCGGAACGAGCGCCGGGCGTCGGCGGCTACGATCAGGTCAAGGTCACCGGGACGGTGAGCCTCGGCGGCGCCGATCTCGACCTCGCCCTCCTTGGCGGCTTCACGCCATCCATTGGCAACAGCTTCACGATCGTCGACAATGACGGCGCGGACGCGGTCTCCGGCACCTTCCCGGCCTCGCCGAGGGCGCCAAGTTCCTCATCGACCAGCGGGCGATGACGATCACCTATCCGGCGGCGACGGCAACGTCGTGTGCTGACGGCGAGCCGCGACGATCATCGGCACGCAGGCCCATCTGGTGGACGCCACGACACGGTGCCGGCCAGGCGCTGACGACCGATCGCGGCGACCTGATCAAGGGCACGGGCGGCAAGGACGACCTCTCCGGCCTCGCCGGCGACGACACGATCAAGGGCAACAAGGGCGGCGACATCCTCCACGGCAACGCCGGCGAGACACTATCCCGGGCGGAAGATCGACGGACAGCCATCTATGGCGACGATGGCGACGACACGATCTACGGGAAGCCAAGGGCAAAGACAAGCTGTATGGTGGCGCCGATGACGACATCCTCGCGGGCGGCCTCGGCAAGGACAGGCTGAAGGGCGACGACGGCTCCGACCAGCTCGACGGCGGTCCGGGCAAGGACAAGCTGACCGGCGGCGCCGACGACGATACCTTCGTCTTCGCCAACCCGCACCGCCGGACAAGGTGACCGACAGCAGCGACGGCGCCGTCGTCGCGCTGGCGAAATCGGCCTATGCCGGGGTCGGCCCGAAGGGCACGCCGACGCGGACGCCTTCCACGTGCTTCGCCGCGGCGTCGCCGGCGCAGAAGATCGTCTACAACGAGAACAGCGGCTGGCTGAAATGGTACGAGGACGGCTCGCACACCACCGACCCGGTCGCCTTCGCGAAGATCGGCAAGCACCTCGACTTCCTCGACCACAGCGACATCATGGTGATCTGAGAGGGCGACCCACCACGCCTTCCGACTGTCGCCGCGCCGTAACCGACGAAGGGGCATATGTTCAACCTCGCCGGCCCGCGGCCGATGGGCAATTCGATCGAGTCGATGGACCTCGGTTTTGCACTGCAGGCCCGGTGCCTCGAGGCGGTCGCCCTCGGCAAGGCGGGCGCCGACGCCTGCGTCGTCCCGGTGCCCCGCGACATCGACGAGCGGGTCGCCAACGCCTATCTCGACCTGCATTACTGAACGCGACGCCGGGTCTCTGCCGCGAATCGCCGGAGAACCCGAACCGCGTCGGATTCGCTTACGCGGGGCGCGTACGCGGTCTCAGACCAGGCGCCGCGCAAGGGTCATGCCGTCGCCGATCGGGAGCAGCACAGCATCGACGCGATCGTCGGCGGCGATCTTGGCGTTGAGCGCCCGGACGGCGGCGACACCCTTGCCGCCTGCGTCCGGTTCCGCAACCTGGCCGCTCATCAGCATGTTGTCGAAGGCGATCAGGCCGCCGACCCTGACGAGATCGAGGCAGGCTTCGTAATAGTCGTCATATTCCGACTTCTGAGCGTCGACGAAGGCCATGTCGAAGTGTCCGGCGAGCCCCTCGCCGCGCAGGGTTTCCAGGGTGTCGAGCGCCGGGCCGATGCGGAGCTCGATCCGCTCGGCGACGCCCGCCTCGAGCCAGTGCTTCTTGCCGATGCTGGTCCATTCCTCGCTGACGTCGCAGGCGACGAGGCGACCCTCCGGCGGCAGGGTGAGCGCCACGGCAAGCGCGCTGTAGCCGGTGAAGGTGCCGATCTCCAGGACGTTCTGCGCCCCGATCAACCGGACGAGGAAGGCGAGGAAATGGCCCTGCTCCGGCGCGATCTGCATTTGGGCCTCGGCCATCGTCGCGGTGTGCGCGCGCAGCCTGGTCAGGACCGGATGCTCGGCGGCATGGGCGCCGACGATATAGTCGTTGAGACGTTGGCTGAGGCCGATCGATCCGCGCGACATGAACTCCCTCCCTCTTGCATACGCGCTTCGACTCTGTGCCCTGCGGCGCCGGCACGCAACATGGGAAGAAGTCGCACGCGGTCAGGAACCAAAGCCGCGGATCGCGATTAGCCACCTCTGCTCTCGATCGCCCATCGCTTCGCCGATTGCTGGTAGTCTCGGAACCGACGGTCGGCCCGAACCGCGGGCAGCGGGAGGCGACCGGGACGGGAAGGGCAATCGATGATCAGCCGATGGCGCTGGATCTTCAATCTGATAATACGCCGCCTGTGGTTTCGCGCCGGCCTTTACGGGCTGGTGGCGATCGTCACGGCGCTGGTCGCGGCCTTCGTGCCGCCGGTGTTCGAGGCGACCAGCATCACCAAGGTCTTCGGCGCGGATTCGGTCGAGACGATCCTGCAGATCATCGCCTCCAGCATGCTGGCGGTTGCGACGTTTTCGCTGGGGACCATGGTCGCCGCCTTCTCGGCGGCGGCGAGCACCGCGACGCCGCGCGCGGCGCGGCTGCTGGTCGAGGATTCGACCTCCCAGAACGTTCTGTCGACCTTCATCGGCGCCTTCATCTTCAGCCTGGTCGGCATCATCGCCCTCAGCAGCAACATCTACGGGCCGACCGGGCGCGTCATCCTGTTCTTCGTGACGCTGATCGTCATCACCGTCGTCCTGCTCACCTTCTTCCGCTGGATCGACTATCTCTCGCATCTCGGCCGCCTCAGCGAGACCCTCGAGAAGGTCGAGACGACGGCCAGCCGGGCCGTCCGGGCGCGATGGCTGAGCCCCTATCTCGACTGTTCGCCGATAGTCGCCGTCCCGACCTCCGCCTTTCCCCTCGTCGGCAGCAAGATCGGCTATATCCAGTATCTCGACGTCAGCGCACTCGCGAAGGTCGCCGACGCCGCCGGGGGATCGGTCTATGTCATGCGCCTGCCGGGCGCCTTCTGCGAAGCGACCGAGCCGCTGGCCTGGACGTCGTGGGAGCCGGACGAGGACCGAGCACGCGGCCTTGCTGGACGCCTTCCTGATCGACAACGCGCGCTCCTACGAGCAGGACCCGCGCTTCGGCCTGATCGTCCTGTCGGAGATCGCCTCGCGCGCCCTGTCGCCGGGCGTCAACGACCCCGGCACCGCGATCGACGTCATCGGCCGGGTCGTCCGCATCCTCTCGATCCTCGCCGGCGACCGCGACGAGGGGGCGGAGACGGTGAAGTTCGAGTCCGTCCACGTTCCGGCGGTGGCGATCGACGACGTTTTCGACGACGTCTTCAATCCGATCGCCCGCGACGGCGCGGCGACCCTGGAGGTCGGAATCCGGCTGCAGAAGGCCTTGCGAACCCTTTCGCGGATGGCGCATCCCGAGTTCGGCGACAACGCGCGCCGCCATTCGATGCTGGCCCTCAAGCGCGGCCTGGCGGCGCTTACCCTCGACGAGGACAAGCGCATCATCGAGGCGCTCGCCGCCGAAGTCGGGCGAAGCGGCGCGATCGAGGCCGAGACGAAGGTCTAGACGTCACTTCGCCCTGACCAGGGCTTTCGATCGTCGTGCGCGACCGCGGTTGCCTGCATTGTAACTGCAGAGGATCGCCTGGCGTCGCGCGGTCAGGCGCGGAGCATCTCGCGAAAATAGGCGATCGTCGGCACCAGCCCGTCCTCAAGCGAGACGCGGGGCCGCCAGTCGAGCTCTGCCTGTGCCAAGGCGATGTCCGGACAGCGCTGGCGCGGATCGTCGACTGGAAGCGGTGCGACCTCGATCACGCTGCTGCTGCCGGTCAGACCAGTGATCCTCGCGGCGAGGTCGCGGATAGTGAACTCCGCCGGATTGCCGAGATTGACGGGCCCGACGAAGTCGTCCGGCGAGTCCATCAGGCGGACCAGGCCCTCGACCGTATCGTCGACGTAGCAGAAGGATCGTGTCTGGCTGCCGTCGCCATAAAGCGTGATCGGATCGCCGCCGAGGGACTGGACGATGAAATTCGAAACCACCCTGCCGTCGCCCGGCTGCATCCGCGGTCCATAGGTATTGAAGATGCGCGCGACCTTGATGGGCAGCGCGTACTGACGGCGGTAGTCGAAGAACAGCGTCTCCGCGCAACGCTTGCCTTCGTCATAGCAGGATCGGGGTCCGATCGGATTGACACGTCCCCAATAGCCTTCCGGCTGCGGATGAACCTCCGGATCGCCGTAGACTTCGCTGGTCGAGGCCTGAACGATCTTGCAGCCGAGCCGCCTGGCCAGGTCGAGCATGTTGATCGCCCCGATCACCGAGGTCCTCGTCGTCTGGACGGGATCGCGCTGGTAGTGAATTGGCGAGGCCGGACAGGCGAGATTGTAAATCTCGTCGACCTCGACGGAGAGCGGGAGCGTGACGTCGTGGCGGACGAACTCGAACCGCGGGTTGTCGCGCAAATGCTCGATGTTGCGCTTGGTCCCGGTGAAAAGGTTGTCGACGCAAATGACGTCATGCCCGCGTGCCAGCAGTGTGTCGATCAGATGCGACCCGATGAACCCTGCGCCGCCGGTGACGAGGATGCGTTTGCGACCTTCATGCGGCCGCATGCCGGACCCCTCGTTGGCGAGATGTCCGCGTCACCGCGCGACAGATCCCGACAGGCCCCGCTCCGGTGCGGCATTCGACGGTCAGGAGACGGAGGGATAGGGGAGTCATGAAGTACTCATTGCGGAAATCCCATCCGACGCCGTGCGGTGCCCCGTGCCCGGACGATGACAAGGCCCAATTCTCACCGGGCGGCCCAATCGACTGCAGATTGGGACTTCGCGACTTTCCTCGCAAGCGGCGACGACGGGTCTCATCCGGCGCATGCCGACTAGGTCGACCCGGCGGAAGGACGCTTCCGCAGCAGGACAATCGCCACCAGCACGAGGGCGATCGTCGCGATGTGAAAGGGGATGAAAATGGCGAGGTAGGCCGAGCGCTGCGCGCCGCCGCCGACACCCTCCCCCGGCAGAGCCCAGAACAGCGCCAACTGGCTGAGCGCCGCGATAAAGAAGGCCATGAAGCCGATCGGACGCAGCAGCACGAAGCCGTAGACGACCGCGAGATCGGCGGCGATATAGAGCACGTCGATCAATTGCCAGGCGAGCGGCGCGTTCCGCCAGTCGAAGCCGGCCATGCCGGCAATGTTCATGGCATGGCCGAAGGCGAAGACGCTGTAGCAGACCGCAATCAGCCAGAGAATGACACGCGCCGTCCAGTAGGCCATCCGCCCTCCCCCACCCGGGCTGCCGGCCGGCATGCCCCGGCCGTCCCTTATAGCAATTCACGGCCGCGATCACGCCATTGCGGCGTTTTCCGCCTCAAACCCTGACAAACACGTGACGTGACTGTGAAGCCACAACCGGCGTATCAGCATTGCGCAGTCCATGTGCGCCGCCGATATTGCGGCCGAGGAGAGACACGGTTGGCCCAGACCAAGACCCTTTCGCAGAAACTGCCCTGGAACGACCGGGTCGGACGGTTTGCGCCGTTCAAGGCCGCGGTCCTGACCCTCGTCACCCTGCCGGCGCTCTGGCTGCTCTACCGCTCGCTGACCGGCGCGCCGGCCCAACCGACCGCGCTCGGCCCCCGCCCCTATATCGAGGCGATCCACTTCGTCGGCGACTGGACGATCTATCTGCTGCTGGTCACGCTTGCGGTGACCCCGGCGCGACGGCTGTTCGACTGGTCGAAGCTGATCCAGGTCCGGCGCATCATCGGCGTCTCGGCGCTCGCCTACATCCTTCTGCATTTCACGCTCTACATCTTCGATTCGAAATTCGACCTGGTCTTCGTCGCCACCGAAATCGTCAAGCGGATCTACCTGCTGATCGGTTTCACCGCCCTGCTCGGGCTGATCGCGCTCGGCGTCACTTCGACCGACGGCTGGGTGAAACGGCTCGGCGGCATTCGCTGGAGCCGGCTGCACAAGCTGATCTATTTCATCACGCCGCTGGCGATCCTCCACTACTACATGCAGTCGAAGATCGACGTGACCCAGCCGGTGCTGGTCAGCGGCCTCTATTTCTGGCTGATGGGCTACCGGATCATGGCCAAGCGCGGCTACAAGGAAGGCTTCCTGCCGCTCCTGATCCTGTCGGTCACGGCTTCGATCCTGACCGCCGCCGTCGAGGCGACCTGGTACGGCGTCGCCACTGGCGTCAGCGTCGAGCGGGTGCTGATGGCCAATCTCGACTTTTCCTTCCAGATCCGCCCGATGTGGTGGGTGCTGTTCGCCGGCCTCGGCGTGACCGTGCTCTCCGAGATCCGCAAACGGGTCAAGATCGGCGGCGGCGCGCCCCGACGGGCACCCGCCGGGCGGGCCGGCTGAACGGAAAAGAAACCGCAACGCGCTTTCGGCGATATCGCCACCCTGAACTTTTCGCTATGAATGGGCATTGTTATCCCGGCGCGGGCTCCGCCCGCGGACCGGTGGCGAAAATCGGAGGGTCGGATCATGAAAGCAGCAACAGCCGCTCTGGCCTGCATGATGGGAGCAGCCGCCCTTTCCGGCTGCGTCTCGACACGCGCCGAGCGCGGCGCGGTGATCGGCGGCGCGGGTGGCGCAGCGGTCGGCGCCATCGCCAGCGGTACGGTCGGCGGCGCGGTGATCGGCGGCGCGGCGGGCGCGGCGGCCGGCTACGTCATCGGCAAGAACACCCATCCCTGCTGGCGCACCAATATCTTCGGCCAGCGCTACAAGGGCTGGTGCATCGGCTGATCCATACCGGATTCCCGACTTTGAGGCTCGCGGCCGTCCCGGTCGCGGGCAAAAACCCCCCTGTTTTCGGTCCACCTAGCTACCCGGCGCCGCGATGCTTATGTATCAAGCGGCTGCCACTCATTGCGAAGAAAAAGACCCAGGGGGAAACGGATGAAATTCGAGACGCGAAAACTCGGCCGCACATCGGCGGAAGTCACGACGCTTGGCCTCGGCGGCGCGACGCTCGGCGGCAATCAGGCACACCTGACCGACTCAGACGCCAAGATTCTTTGCCTCGAGGCCTTCGATTCCGGCATTCGCTATTTCGACACCGCGCCTTTCTACGGCTACGGGCGTTCCGAGCGGCTGGTCGGCGATTCGCTCCGCCATCTTGAAGGCTGGACGCTCTCGACCAAGGTCGGACGACGCCTCCGCCCCCGCCAAGGTGAGCAGCACCAGGGCGACGACTGGCGACAGCCACTGCCGTTCGAGCCCTATTTCGATTATTCCTATGACGGCGTCATGCGCTCCTACGAGGACAGCCTGCAGCGGCTTGGCCTCAATCACGTCGACATCCTCTATATCCACGACATCGACACCTTCACCCACGGCGCCGAGACCCAGCCGAAGATGCACGCCGCCGCCATGGACGGCGCCGCCAAGGCCCTCGACGAGCTCCGCAGCAGCGGCGCGGTCAAGGCGATCGGCATCGGCGTCAACCAGGCCCAACCGATCGCCGACGCGCTTGCCCATGCCCAATGGGACTGCTTCCTGCTGGCCGGGCGCTATACGCTGCTCGAGCAGGATCCGCTCGACACCCTGTTGCCGGCGGTCGAAAAGCACGGGGCGTCGATCGTCATCGGCGGGCCGTTCAACTCCGGCATCCTGGTCGGCCGCGAGACCTGGAATTACGCCAAGGCGCCCGACGAGGTGATGACCAGGGTCAAGGCAATCGCCAAGGTCTGCGACGCCCATGGCGTTCCGCTCGCAGCAGCGGCGCTTCGCTTCCCGCTGGCGCATCCGGCCGTGTCGAGCATCATTCCTGGCCCCCGCTCGGCGGAGGAACTGAACCAGATTCTCGAATGGTGGACGGCCGACATTCCGGGCTCTCTGTGGAGCGATCTCAAGAACGAGAAGCTGATCGCGGCCAACGCTCCCGTCCCGGCGTGAGCCGCCGCCGCCAACCCATCGGCCTTTGATGCATTCGGAACTCACCGCGCTCGCCACCGTCATCATCATCGATCTCGTCCTTGCCGGCGACAACGCGGTGGTGGTGGGCATGGCGGCGGCCGGGCTTCCGATCGAGCTCCGCAAGAAGGCGATCATCTTCGGCATCGCCGCAGCGGCCGGACTGAGAATCGTCTTCGCGATCTTCACCGCGGAACTCCTCAACGTCATCGGTCTGGTGCTGGCGGGTGGCCTGCTCCTGCTCTGGGTCTCCTGGAAGCTGTGGCGGGAGCTGCGCTCCGGCAGCTTCGCCAAGGCGGCGCTCGGCACCGACGCACTCGACGTCGAACTGGACGCCAAGCTCTACGGCAAACCGGTCGCCGGCTCGCCCGGGGTCAAGGGGGCTGGCGGCGGGCAATGCAAGACCCTGAAGCAGGCCCTGATCCAGATCGTCGTCGCCGACCTCTCGATGTCGCTCGACAATGTGCTGGCCGTCGCCGGGACCGCCCGCCATCATCTGTGGGTCCTGGTGGTCGGCCTGACGCTGTCGGTCGCGCTGATGGGCCTGGCAGCGACGCTGATCGCCCGCCTCCTGCATCGCCATCGCTGGATCGCCTATCTCGGCCTGATCCTGATTGCCTGGGTGGCGGTCGCGATGATCTGGGACGGCGCCCGGGAGGTGATGAATGCGGTCGATACCGGGCTGATCTGATCGGCGAAAGCTCTGCTATGGTCGCCGTTTCCAGCCGAGGGGAAGACATGACCCGCTACCGTGCCGCCGACCTGATCGACTTCACCGCCGCCCTGTTCGCCGCCGCCGGCATGGACGACGACAAGCCGGCGACCGTCGCCGAGATCCTCGTCGAGGCCGACCTGATGGGACACGACACCCACGGCCTCAACCTCGCACCGAACTACCTGAAGGAACTCGACGAAGGCGCGATGCGGGCGACCGGCCAACCGGAGGTGCTCTCCGACCACAAGGCGGCGCTGCTCTGGCACGGCCAGCGATTGTCGGGCGTCTGGCTGACCGCGCGGGCGATCGACGCCGCCTGCGAGCGGGCCAGCGACTATGGCGCCGCGACGGTTTCGATCCGCGAGGCCCACCACATCGCCTGCCTCGCCGCCTATCTCACCCGCGCCACCAACCGCGGCCAGGTCGTCCTGCTCGCCTGTTCCGACCCGGCGGTCGCCACCGTCGCCCCGCATGGCGGGCTCGACGCGGTCTTCACCCCCGACCCCTTCGCCGCCGGCATCCCGACCGAGGGCGATCCGATCCTCATCGACATGAGCGCCTCGATCACCACCAACGGCATGGCCGGCCGGCTGAAGGCCGGCGGCGAACACTTCCCGGGAAAATGGGCCCAGGACCACGCCGGCAACGCCACCAACGACCCGCGCATCCTGTTCGACGAACCGAAGGGAACGCTGTTGCCGACCGGCGGCCACGACCACGGCCACAAGGGCTACGGCATGGCGCTGATCGTCGAGTCGCTGAGCCAGGGCCTGTCCGGCGATGGCCGGTCGACCAAGCCGGATTTCTGGGGCGCGGCGATCTTCATCCAGGTCTTCGAGCCCGACGCTTTTGCCGGACGGGCGGCGTTCAACCGCGAAACCAGCGAACTGGTCTCGCTCTGCCACGGATCGCGGCCGGCCGTCGGCGTCGAGACGGTGCGGCTGCCCGGCGAGCGGGCTCTGGCCAGGAAGCGCGAGGCGCTCCGCGACGGCCTGGCGCTCTATCCCGGCATCATCGACCGGCTGGCGCCCTGGGCGGAAAAATACGGGGTGGCATTGCCGACGGAGATGTAGGTATCAGAAGAGTGCCGCGACCAGGGCGTAAACGGCCATGACGATGACGACGATCGAGCCGATCGAGAAGAAGGTCGCACGGATTTCGTGGCGCTGCCTGGTGAAATAGGCAATCGTGTGGGCGAGCCGCGCCGCAACGAAGACAACCATCAGGATATTCGCCAGCAGCAGCGATGGCCCCGCCGCGACGAAAATCAGGCCGGCGGCGAGGAAGCCCGGGATGTTCTCGAGGTCGTTGCGCTGCATGCGCCGCGAGCGCTCGACATAGTCGTTCGGCTCGAGCTGTTCCGGGCGCGGGTTGCGGTTGGCCGGCCCGGGCAGGAGATCCTCCGGATTGAGGAGACCAGCGTCAGCCTTGATCATGCGAAAGACCGTCACCCACCCCTGCCCCATCAACTTCAGGATCATGATCGCGGCCGCGATCACGTAGGTGACGAAGACCGGGTTCTCCATGCTCAGAAGCGACATCGCTGGCTCCCATTTTCACGAAACATTTCGTTTCGCAGAATAAGCATTCCGACGGGACTCGTCAAATTTCGCGGAATTTGTTGTATCGTCAATTCATGACTCGCTCCTATCGGCTCAAGCAGCGCGCCGAGCGCCAGGACCAGACCCGACAGAGGATCGTCGATGCCGCGATCGCCCTGCATCAGACAAAAGGGCCGGCGGCCACCTCGATGGCCGACATTGCCGAGAAAGCAAAGGTCGGACGGGTCACGGTCTATCGCCACTTTCCAGACGAGGTGGCGCTGGCCGGCGCCTGCAGCGGCCTGTATTTCGAACGCAACCCCTTCCCCGATCCGGAGGCATGGAGCGGCATCGCGGACGCCACCACGCGGCTCCGCCAGGGCCTGCGCGAGACCTACGCCTATCACCGCCGGACGGAGACGATGATCAGCCACGCGCTGGCGGACGCCCGCGACCACCCGGTGATGACGCCCTATCACGAACACTGGCGGCGCGCCGCAGTGGTGCTGGCCGCGCCCTACCGGAAGACGGGAGGCGCGAAGACCCTGCTTGAAGCGGCTCTGGCGTTGGCGCTCAGCTTCGATACATGGCGCAGTTTGACACGGGACAGCGGCCTGTCCGACGACCAGGCGATCAAGCTGGCGCTACGCCTGACCTGCGATTGCACGAAGCGCGGCGCGTAGATTTCCGGCTTGGCGGCGAGCCCGCCGCCGGCCTCGGCGGGCGACAGGCCGCCGGCGCCGCCGCCTCGACCTCAACGCCGCGGGCGTCGGTCGATCTAGACCGCGCCGCGACGGGCGGACGGGCGGTCGTCGGGGCCCGAGGCGATGATTTCGCCATTGCCGGTGCGGCTGAGATAATAGAGGAAATCGGAAAGGCCGGTGGCGAGCGCATTGACGTGGCTGCGCATCCGCGCCGCGGCGGTGACACCGTCGCCGGCGGCGATCGCCGTGATGAAGGCCCGATGCTCGTCGAGCGAGGCCGACATGCGCCCCGGCTGGAAGGTGATGTGGCGCCGATAGGGCGCGAGCACCAGCGCCACCCGCATCAGCTCCTGGAGCATCCAGTTGCCGCTCGCCTCGAGAATGGCACCGTGCAGACGGTCGTTGGCGGCACAGAAGGCGTCGGCGTCGCCTTCGGCGAAGGCCGCCTCGCAGGCCGCCTGATGGCCCCATAGCGCCGCGACACGATCCTCGGTGATCCGCCCGGCCGCCTGCTCCGCGGCCATCGCCTCAAGCTCGCTGACGACGCGAAACGCATCGAGCAGCTGGGTCAGCGTCAGCCGCGCCACCTTGGTGCCGTGCCGACCGTTGATCTGCACCAGGCCGGTCGCGGAAAGGCGCTGAAGCGCCTCGCGGACCGGGGTACGCGAGGCGTTGAAATATTCGGCGAGTTCGCGCTCGTCCAGCCGCTCGCCGAGCGCGCGGCGTCCGGTCAGAATCTCGGCCTCGAGACGCTGGGCGATGGTTGCCGACAGGGACCCGCCTTCGCTCATGTCGCGCCTTTCAACGCTCGCCGGCGCTGCCGCCACCATCCGACCAGCGGGTAGAGCAAGGCCGCCGCCGACAGCAGGATCAAGGCGAGCGATATCGGCCGCTCGACGAACACCGACCACGACCCGCGACTGACGATGAGGCTTCGCCGCACATTCTCCTCCAGCAGCGGTCCAAGGATCAGGCCGAAGGCAAGCGGCGCCGCCGGCAGGCGCAGCTTGTGGAGAACGACTCCGACCGCGCCGAAGAATACCATGACATAGACGTCGCTCATCGTGTTGCGGATCGTGAATGATCCAAACACGCACAACATGGCGATGGCGACCATCAGGATGTGGCGCGGCATCTTCATCACCTGGACGATGACGGCGATGGCGAGGAAGCCGAAGACCAGCGTCAGCAGGATGGCGGAGAACAGCGAGCCGTAGATCAGTCCGACGAATTCCGGGTTGTCGGCGAACAGCAGCGGTCCGGGCCGAAGGCCGTGGAGAAGCAGCGCGCCCATCAGCACGGCGGTCATCGTGTCGCCGGGCACGCCGAGCGTCATCATCGGCACCAGCGCTCCGGCGACGCAGGCGTTGTTGGCGGCCTCCGGAGCGACGATGCCGGCCGGCTCTCCCTTGCCGAAGGCCTCCGGCGTCTTCGACAGCCGCTGCTCCTGCGCATAGGCAAGCGCGACGGCGATCGCCGATCCGGCCGCCGGCACCGCGCCGACGAAGGTGCCGATCATCGAACCGCGAAACATCACCGGTATCAGCTTCGGCAGGCTGGCGAGCGGCGGCAGGACGCGACCGATCCGCGGGATGCGGGTGATCGCCTGGCCGCCGGCGAGATTGTTGAGCACCTCGGCGAACCCGAAGATGCCGACGGTGAGCGGGACGATATCGATCCCGTTCTGCAGGACGCGGGTGCCGAAATCGAAACGCGGCACGTCGGTCAGCTTGTCGAAGCCGACCATGCCGACGAGCAGCCCGACGCAACCGACGAGGACGCCGCGGAAGGTCGACCCCGGCGACGCATAGGCGAGCATGGTGAGGCCGAAGACCGCCGCCATCGCGAATTCGGGACTGCGGAACTCCATCGCCGCCGACGCGATCAGGGGAGCAACCACGGTCAGGATCGCCAGCCCGAGCAGGCCGCCGATCGTCGAGGCAAGCAGGGCATAGCCCAGCGCCTCGCCCGCCCGGCCGGCCTTCGCCATCGGGTAGCCGTCGAACTGGGTGACGATGGCGCCCGGCGTGCCGGGGATGTTGACGAGAATGGCCGAGATCGACCCGCCGAAGACGCTGGAGGAGAAGACGCCGATGAGGAATACCATCGCCGCGCCGGGCTCCATCGCGTAGCTGACCGGCAGGAGAATGGCGAGCGCCATCGTCGACGAGACGCCCGGCAACGCCCCGAGGACCACGCCGATCAGGACGCCGACGAGGGACAGCCCGAGGAGTTCGGGCGTGGTGGCGATCTGGACAAGCGCGGAGATGAAGACGTCGAACACGCGGCCGGTCCCCGCCCCTAAGGAAGCTGCGCGCGGATGACGAGATCGAAACCGCCATAGACGACCAGGGTCGTGACGACGGAGGCGACGGCGGCGACGACCGCACTGCGCATTGGCCGGTCGCGGATGTCCGGGGCGAGCAGCAAGCCCCAGACGAAGACGAAGACCAGAGTGGCGGCGATATAGCCGACCGCCTGCATGGCGACCGGAAACCCGGCCACCGAGACGAAGAAGGCAAGCCGGCGCCAGTCGATCGACATCGACCAATGCAGCTTGCCGCGCCGCGCAAGCAGGGCTGCGACCGGGCTGACGGCAAGCGCGAGGCCGCCGACGGAAAGGACCGAAAGCACGATCACCGGCATCAGCGACGGACCGGGATCGAGGCCGAAGTCGTTGGCCGCGAGGCCGGCATTCATTGCCACCGAAACCCAGCCGACAGCCGCCCAGACCAGAAAGAAGACGGCGACGCCGAGGTCGTGACCCGTCCGGTCCGGATGATTCTCTGCGCTCACGGCCAATGGCTTCCCTGAACTGAGGAGCGGCGACGAGGGGCAGACCGAGAAGCCGGGTCGCCGCCGCTCTTCGGCTATTTCTTGCGGGTGGTGACGAGACCCGCCTCGAGCAGGACAGGATACACCGCTTCGTCAGCCGCCACGATCCAGGCCTTGGTGTCCGCCGACGGCATCGGCGTCACCATGAAGCCTGCCTTTTGCGCGGCTTCCTTGAAGGCCGGATCGGACATCGTCTCCATGAACAGCTTCTCGAGCCAGGCCTTGCGGTCGGCCGCCACGCCATTCGGCAGGAACAGCGCCCGCCAGTCGCCGGCGACGAAGTCGAAGCCGAGTTCCTTGAAGGTCGGCACGTCGGGGACGAGGAAATGACGATCCGCCGCGGCAACGGCGAGGATGACGACGTCGCCAGCCTTGTACTGATCGACGAGCTGATGGACCGGCAGGGTGGCGGAATCGACCTCGCCGGACATGATGGCGGCGACCGTCGGCGCATAGCCCTGGTAAGGGACCTTGGTCATCTCGACGCCGAACGTGCTCTCGAGCAGCGCCGCGACGATATACGAGGAGCCGCCCGGCGCGTCGTTGCCGTTGGCGATGCTGCCCGGCTCGGCCTTGAGCTTGTCGATATATTCCTGGACCGTCTTGATGCCGGTGTCGGCGCGGACTTCGAGGGCGCCGGGATCCGGGCCGAAGAAGACCAGCGGATCGACGCCGTCGAGTGGCGTCGCATTTTCGTTGATATAGTTGCGAGCGACGAAGCTCGACCCCATGATGCCCACGGTGTAGCCGTCGGGCGCGGCCTCGGCGACATGGCGTATGCCGTTGGCGCCGCCGGCGCCGGTGACGTTGGACACGACGATCGGCACCGGGGCGCGCTTCGAGGCCCACTCGGCGATCAGGCGGGCCGCCGTGTCCTGGCCTCCGCCGGCCGGCCAGTTGACGACGATGGTGATCGGCTCTGTCGGAAAGTCGTCCGCGACAACGGGCAACGTGGTCAGGGCCAGGGCGCCGACGCTCAGCGCCGCCAGTGACTTGAGTGCGAATCGTCTCGACATGGTCAGGGTCCTTTTCCCGGATAGTTGGCACCCGCACCAGGCGTGCCCTGCAGGCAGCGATCATTTGGTGCTGAGGCAATGTCCACAGAAAGCAGGGGTTTGACAAGATTGAAATACCGTAATACGCCATTTGGTACAATATTCGTTCATAAAGCGTCGTATTTGCATACGTCGTAGGCATCAGCGTCGCCTGTTCGCGGCAGGCCGCATTCGAGAGGGTTGGCAGATGGATCTGGGACTGAAGGGCCGCACCGCGCTGATCACGGGCGCGTCGCAAGGGATCGGCGAGGGACTGGCGATCGGCTTCGCGGCCGAGGGCGTCAACGTCCACCTCGCCGCGCGTCGCGGCGAGGTCCTGGCGGCCCTGGCGGAGAAGCTGCGTGCCGAATACGGCGATATCGGCGACGCCCCATGCCGTCGACCTGACCGAGAAAGGCGCCGCTGCCCGGCTGACCGACGCCGTCGGCGACGTCGACATCCTCGTCAACAATGCCGGCGTCATTCCCGGCGGCGACCTCTTCTCGATCGATGCGGAGGCGTG
The DNA here is from genome assembly GCA_963812275.1 of uncultured Alphaproteobacteria bacterium. Lineage (GTDB taxonomy): Bacteria > Pseudomonadota > Alphaproteobacteria > Rhizobiales > Kaistiaceae > Bauldia. Next base: position 68,996 of record CAWEUQ010000007.1, read on the forward strand.
GCGCGCGGGTTGGGAGCTCAAGGTCCTCGGCTACATCGACATGTGCCGGCTCTACTATCCGCGGATGAAGGCGCAGGGCGGCGGCGTCATCATCAACAACATCGGCAATGCCGGCGAGCGCTATGACGCCAACTACATCGCCGGCACCGCAGGCAACGCGTCGCTGATGGCCTTCACCCGGGCCCTCGGCGGCCCGAGCCTGGACGACAATATCCGCGTCGTCGGCGTCAATCCCGGCCCGGTCGACACCGACCGCATCTACAAGCTGCTGAAGCGCCGGGCGGCCGACTGGCTGGGCGACGAAAACCGCTACAAGGAACTCGAGAAGCGCTATCCGCTCGGCCGGCCGGCGCATATCAGCGAGATCGTCGACCAGATGGTGTTTCTCGCTTCGGACCGCGCGGGGTATACCACCGGCACGATCATCACCATCGACGGCGGCATCTCCTCGCGGAGTTCGATCATCTAGGTCGCTCGCGGCGCCGCCAGAGCGAGAGTCCGCATGCGCCGGATCGGCCTCATCATCCCGTCCTCCAACGTCGTCATCGAGGACACGCTCCGCCACCACGCAGCCACTCTGGCGCCGACCGTCGCCATCCACATCGCGCGCTTTTCCGTCACCACCGTCGACCTCGGCACCAGCTCGACCGATCAGTTCCGCGACGAACCGATCGACGCGGCGATCGACCAGTTGCGGGAAGCGGATGTCGAAAGCATCGTCTTTGCGGGGACGGCCGGAGCCTGGCTCGGTATCGAGCGGGAACGGGACTGGCAGCGCCGCGCCCGCGAACGCGCCGGGGTCGATGTCACCAGCACGACGCTGCTGGCGATCGACGCCTTGCGCGCGACAGGCGCCCGGCGCCCCGCCCTGGTCACGCCGTTCACCGCGGAAATCCACGCCCGGATCGCGGCGAATTTCGCCGCGGACAGGCGCGCCGTTCACGGCCGGCCGCAATCTCGGCCTCGAACAGAGCCGCGACATGGCGGACGTACCGCCGAGCGCCATCGCGAACCTGATCCGCGCCTGCCTCGACGAAGGCTGCGACGCCGCGCTCTGCTTCTGCACCAATTTCCGCGGCCTCGACGCCTGCGCCAGGCTGGCGGACGATTTCCCGACGGCCAGGCTGCTCGACTCGGTCGGGCTGACGCTGGCCGCCGTCGGAGCGTGGACGACCTCCTGAACACGGACGGACGCTAACCGAGGTCGCGAAGCGCGGCGCGCAGATTTCCCGAAGCGGCGGCGAGCCTGTCGCGGGCCTCGGCCGGCGACAGGCCCCGCGCGACCAGCGCCGCCGGCTTGACCTCGCCATCGCAGGCGTCGAGCGCGGCTTCGGCGTCGGCCTCGCCGCAGCCGGTGAGATGGACCAGCATGCGGACCGCGCGGCGGCGCAGCTTGGCATTCTCGACCCTGAGGTTGACCATCAGCCCATCGACGACATGGCCAAGGCGGACCATGACCAGGCTGGAGAGCATGCCGAGCGCCGCCTTCTGCGCCGTGCCGGCGGCCATCCGCGTCGAACCGACGATCACCTCGGGACCGGACTCGAGGAGGATCGGGATATCGACCGCGGCGAGCAGCGGCGACCCGGCGTTGTTGGCGATACCGACGGTCAGCGCACCACGCGCAACCGCCACCTCGACCGCCGCGACCGTGAACGGCGTCGAGCCGCTTGCCGCGACCGCGATCACGACATCGCCCGGCTTGAGGCCAACCGTGTCGATAGCGGCGCGGCCGAGGTCGGCGCTGTCCTCCGGATAGCCGGTCATCGGAACGAGACGGTCGCCATTGGCGAGGACGAAGACCACCCGCTCCTCCGGCCAGTTGAAGGTGCCGGCGAGCTCCATGCCGTCGAGGGCGGCAAGCGCGCCGGACGAGCCGGCCCCGAGATAGACGATGCGGCCGTCTTCGCCGAGGCGATCGACGATCGCCCGGGCCGCCCGGGCCAGGGCCGGACGCGCCGCCCGCAGGGAAGCCACCGCCCTCTCCTGCCCCTCCAGCAAGGCGTCGAGGATGCGCTCGTCGTCCTGCAAATCGAGCCCGATCGAGAACGGACTGATCGTTTCGGTATCGCCCATGCTGCTACCCTTTGCCGCCGTCCGGGGAGAAATCGCCAATCGATTGGTATCACGCCGGCACCGCCACCAAGCCAATGCCGGTTTTCCGGTTGGCTTTGAAGATGGGTTCCACTATTTCTTCGGCGGCGAAAACCCCGGGAGAGACATGAGAGAGCCCCTGTTCATGGGAGTCGACGGCGGCGCGACGCGGACCCGCGCGCGGCTCCGCGACGCCCAAGGGCGCAAGCTTGGCGAAGGCGCGGCGGGCGCCAGCAACGCCCGGCTCAAGGAACCCGCCTTCGCCGAAGTCCTCAAGGCGTGCCGGGCAGCCGCCGCCGAAGCCGGCCTCGACGAGGGCGATCTCAGCCGTGTCCATGCCGGGCTCGGGCTCGCCGGCACGCAGCAGGCCTGGGACCACGATTTCATTCTGGCGCAGCCCCATCCCTTTGCTTCGGTCGTCGTCGATACCGATGCCTATGCCGCCTATCTCGGCGCCTGCGGCGGCCGCGACGGCGCGATCCTGATCGTCGGCACCGGCTTTGCCGGCCTCGCGGTGATCAACGGCGAACGGATCAATGTCGGCGGCTGGGGCGACGACATCGCCGACGAGGGCAGCGGCATGATGATCGGCCGCAATGCGATCCGCCGGTCGCTGTGGGCGCTGGAGGGCATGGCGCCGATGACGCCGCTCGCCGAGGAGATCCTCGCCAAATTCGACAACGACGCCGCGACCGCGGTCGAATGGGCGGCGCGCGCCAAGCCGGGCGACTATGGCAGCTTTTCCCCGGCGGTCTTCGACCATGCCGCGCGCCGCGATCCGCTGGCGATTGCGATCATCGAGGAAGCCGCCCGCGACGTGACCCGGGCCATCATCCGCCTTCTCGAAGTCGGTGCGCCCTCGGTCGCGATGATCGGCGGCGTGTTTCCCGAAATCCTTCCCTGGCTGGCGCCGCCCTTCCGCGCCGTCTGCGTCGAGCCGGAAAGCGACGCCGCCGACGGCGCCATCCTGATGGCGAAGCGCGCTTTCGCTGAGCGCGAATCGGCATGACCAGTCCCGCAGTCACGGGCAACCCGCCGACGCTGATGCTGCGCGAAACCGCGGAAGCGCCCGACGTCGTGGCGCGGCTGATCGCGGCCAACGAGGAAACCTGCGCGGCGCTCGGTGCGCGGCTCCGCGAACGCCCGCCGCAATTCGCCGTCACCTGCGCCCGCGGCTCCTCGGACAGCGCCGCGACCTATGCCAAATATCTCCTCGAACTGCATCTCGACACGGTCGTCGCCTCGGTCGGCCCGTCGGTCGCCTCGATCTACGGCCGGCGGCCGCGGATGCGCGAGGCGCTGTTCATCGCCATCTCGCAGTCGGGCAAGAGCCCGGACCTGGTGACGCTGGCGGAGGCGGCCCGTGGCGATGGCGCGTTGACGGTGGCGATCGTCAACGACACGGCCTCGCCACTGGCCGAGCGCTGCGAAATCGTCCTGCCGCTTCATGCCGGGCCGGAAAAGAGCGTCGCCGCCACCAAATCGTACATCGCCTCGCTCGCCGCGATGCTCCAGCTTGCCGCCCATTGGAGCGGCGACGCGATGCTGATGACTGCCGTCCGGCGCCTGCCCGACGATCTCAACGACGCGCTCGCCCGCGACTGGCGCAGCGCCCTTCCCCTCTTCGCCGCCGCCCGAAGCCTCTATGTCATCGGGCGCGGGCCCGGCCTCGCGGCCGCGCAGGAAGCCGCGCTCAAGCTCAAGGAAACCAGCGGCATCCATGCCGAGTCGCTGAGTGCCGCGGAGATGAAGCACGGGCCGCTGCGACTGGCCGGCGCCGATTTCCCGGTGGTCGTCTTCAGCCAGCGCGACGAGGCCCTGGCCGAACTTACCGAAACCGGAGCGGACCTTGCGGCACGCGGCGTGCCGGTGATCGCCGCCGGTCCGGCCGACATTCCGCGAGCGCTCACGCTGCCCGGCGCCCGCGGCATCCACCCCTTCGCCCAGCCGCTGACCACGATCCAGAGCTTCTACCCGCTGGCCGAAGCAGTGTCGCGCGCCCGCGGCCACGACCCCGACCGGCCGCCGCACCTCAGCAAGGTCACCGAAACGCGATGACCGGCGGGTCGCGCCCATGACCCTGATCGCGCTGACCGGTGCGCGGGTCTTCGACGGCACGCGCCTGATCGACGATCACGCGGTGCTGGTCGACGGCGCGCGGATCGCCGGCGTCGTGGCGGCGGGCGCGATACCGCCGGAAGCGGACCAGCGTCCGATCGAGGGCCTGATCGCGCCGGGCTTCATCGACGTCCAGGTCAACGGCGGCGGTGGTGTCCTGTTCAACGACACCCGCACCGTCGCCGGCATCGCGGCGATCGGCGCCGCCCACCGCCGCTTCGGTACGACCGGCTTCCTGCCGACTCTGATCACCGATACCCGGGAGGCGATGGCCGATGCGATGGCCGCCGCCCGGGACGCGCTCGCCGCCGGAGTGAAGGGGCTGCTCGGCATCCATCTCGAAGGGCCGTTCCTCAACCCCGAGCGGAAGGGCGTCCACCAGCCCGGATTCATGCGCGCCCCCGACGACGCCGACGTCACCCTGATCACCGGACTGACGGAGGGCCGGACCCTGATGACGCTGGCGCCTGAAATGGTGTCGACCCAGACGATTGCCCGGCTGGCCTCAGCCGGAATCCTGATTTCCGCCGGCCACACCAAGGCGTCCTACGAGACCATCCAGGCGGCGCGGGCCGCCGGACTGACCGGCTTCACCCATCTCTTCAACGCCATGCCGCCGCTCGCCGGCCGCGAGCCCGGACCGGTCGGCGCCGCGCTCGACGATCCGCAAGCCTGGTGCAGCGTGATCGTCGATCTCATCCATGTCGCGGCGCCAAGCCTGCGTGTCGCCATCGCCGCCAGAGGCTGGCAGCGGACGATGCTGATCACCGACGCGATGTCGTCGGTCGGCTCGGACCTCGCCAGCTTCGACCTGCACGGACAGACGGTGACGCGGCACCGGGGTCGGCTGACCACCGATGACGGAACGCTGGCCGGCTCCGATCTCGACATGGCAACCGCGGTGCGCAATACGGTAGCCGGGCTCGGGCTGCCGCTGGAAGCTGCGCTGCATATGGCATCGCGCGCGCCGGCGGCGTTTCTCGGCCTCGGCGACGAACTTGGCCGGATCGCCCCGGGCTACCGGGCGAACCTCGTGCTGCTCGACGACGAACTGACGGTGCAGCGGACGTGGATTGACGGCGATGACGCGTAATTTCCGGACGAGAAAGGTGGTCAGCCCGTGAGCGACCTTCGCTTCGAAGTGTGTGTCAATTCGATCCGCGGCATCGTTGCCGCCCGCGACGGTGGAGCGGTGCGGGTGGAACTCTGCGCCGGACTGATCGAGGGCGGGACGACGCCGAGCCTCGGCACGGTGCTCGTCGCCCGCGAGATCCAGAATATCGGCATTCACATGATGATCCGCCCGCGCGGCGGCGACTTCCTCTACGGCGTCGAGGAACTGGTGGCGATGGAGACCGATATCGCCACGGCCAAGTCGGCCGGCATCGACGGCTTCGTCTTCGGCGCGCTCGACCCCGACGGCAACGTCGATGCCAAGGTCACCCGGCGCCTGATCCAGCGCGCCAGGCCCGCCTCGGTGACCTTCCACCGCGCCTTCGACATGGTGCCGGACCCGATGGCGGCGCTGAAGACACTGATCGACCTCGGGGTCGACCGGGTGCTGACCTCCGGCCTGGCGCCCACCGCCTATGAGGGCGCAGAACTGATCGGCGAGCTGGTCAGGGCGGCGGGCGACCGCATCATCGTCATGCCGGGCGGCGGCATCACCGAGCGGAACGCCGCCAAGGTCGTGGCGATGACCGGGGCGCGGGAATTCCATTTCGCCGCGCTGAAGCCGGTGGCAAGCGCAATGCGTTTTCGCCGGCAGGACATGTATATGGGCGGCGAGTTGCGACCGCCGGAATACGACCGGCTCGATACCCAGCTCCAGTCGGTCGCGACAGTGATCGGCGCTGCCGGGAAAGCCTCCCGGTAGGTCTCTACGTCGCCTGCTCCGGCAGATACCTGAACTTCTGCATCATGGCGCGGTGCGCCGAAACCACCCGATCGACCTGTTCGGCCGTCAGCACGTCCCGCCACTGACCGGCCTTGCCGACACGGAAGAAGGGCTCCGGCGAGGTTTCCGGCTTCTCGACGAAACCGGCCGCCGCTTCCTGGTCCCTGAGAGTTTCGAAGCCGGCCAGGGCAATCGCCTTGTCCAGCTGTTCGGTGGTCGGCGTCATCAGAAGGTGGCGGGCGATGGCGCCGAAGCTCTCGGCCGGCTTGTCGACGAGATCCTCGTAACGGACGACCAGCACCACCGGATGCGGACGGTCGGTCCAGCTGCGGACATGCTCGGTCCACGAGCCGGTGATGACATGGACATTGTCGCGATTGGTGGCGACGCCGAAAGCCGACGTCGCCATGTCGTCGATCGCCTGATCGATGCTGATGTTCCGGAAACGGGCGAAGGAAATCGCCACGTCGAGGGGATTGCGCAGGACATAGACGGCGCCGGCGCTGACCGACATGTTGATCAGCGGGTGGCCGTGATCGACGGCGTTGGCGTTGTGGGTCTTGATGAAAACCGGCCGCTTCAGCCGGGCGATGATTTCGGACTGGACCCTCGGACGGACGGCCGCGATTTCCTCAGGGCTGGAGCGGAAGGCCGGCTTGCCCAGAAAGGTCCGGTATTGCTCGGCCGCACTTTCCGAGGCCGAATATTCCTCGATGCGGTTGATATCGAGATCGCTGAAATCGGGATCGCGAACGATGTTGACCAGCGCGTGGATGAAGGCCCGCGTCCAGGTGTTGCCCGAACGGGGATAGGAGGCGAGCCAGATGATGCCGCGCGGCTTCGACTTGTTGAGGATGATCATCGCGTCCCTGTTTACCCGTTCATTTTCTTTGCCATCGCCTCAATGGTCCGGCAGATAGCCGAAGCGGGCCATCTGCTCGCCATGATCGGCGACAATGCGGTCGACCTGCGCGGCGGAGAGGATCCCGCGCCACTGGCCGGCGCGCCCCTCGCGGAAGAAGCGCTCGGTGTGCTCGGGGCGCTCGGAGAAACCAAGTCTTTCCTCCTGCTTCCGCAGGCGCTCGAACGACGAAAGGCGAATCGCCTCGTCGATCTGCGGTCCCGTCACATCGAGGTTCATATGCTCGACGATCGCGGCGAAGCGGGCAGCGGATCCCAAACAGGTCCTCGTAGCGGAGAACAAGGATGACCGGAGGCGGATCCGTCGTCCAGCTCGCAACATTCTGCGTCCACGAGCCCCAGACCTCCTGTACCGTCTTTTCCGCACTGAGGGTCGCCTTCAGCGGCGTAGCCATCGAGCGGATCGCGTCTTCCAACGGTTCGTTGCGGTAAAATGCCAAGGATACCGCCACGTCCAGCGGATTGCGCACGAGATAGACCGCGCCGGCGGAAACGGCCAGGTTGACCAGGGGCTGATCGAACATCCGGCCCAGGAAAGAATGGGTCTTGGCGAAGACGACGCTGTCCGCCTCCTCCATGATGGCGCGTTGCACCTTGGGACGCGCCACCGCGATCTCGCGGGGATCGGCCTCGCCCACCGGCTTGCCGAGAAAGCGCTCGAACAAGTCGACCCGGCCAAACGAGGCGCGGCTCGTCCGGCTCAGCTCGTCGAGGTCGTGCTCCTCGAGCGGCTTGCCCGCCGCCTGGCGCAACAGGTGATGAAGAAACACCCGCACCCAGGTGTTTCCCGACTTCGGATAGGATGCGATCCATACGATCCCCCTCGGATCGTTGGGGTTAACCGCGATCATCCGAAACGACTTCGCATCCGCCCGCCGGTCGGCAGGTCATCCGAACGGCCACATGGGATCATCGACAGCATGGATCGCCTGTACGGCTCAATTGAGTGGCAGGTAGTCGAAACGCCGCATCTGCGCCTCGTGGTCACCGACGATACGGTCAACCTGCTCACGGCTCAAACGGTCGCGCCACACACCACTCCGGCCATCACGAAAAAATTGCTTCCTCTCTTGAAGGCGCATCGGAGAAGCCGCTTTTCTCCTCCTGCTTGCGGAGCCGCTCGAACGAGGCGAGGCGGATCGCCTCCTCGATCTGCTCCTCCGTCACATCGAGGTTCATATGCTCCACGATCGCCGTGAATCGGGCGCGCGGTTCGGCGACCAGATCCTCGTAGCGGACAACGTGAATGACTGGCGGCTGGTCGGTTGTCCAGGTTGCGACGTTCTCCGTCCACGATCCCCAGACCTCCTCGATCGTCTTTTCCGTGGTGGACGGCGCATTAAACGATGTCCCCATCAAGGTGATGGCCGTGTCGATGGATTCGTCGAGATAGTGCGATAGAGAGACGGCCACATCGAGCGGATTGCGAACGAGGTATACTGCGCCGGCCGAGACGGCGAGGTTGACCAGCGGCTGACCGTAAAGTCGGCCGAGAAGGCAGTGGGTCTTGGAGAAGGCGACGCCATCAGCTTCCCGCATGACCGCCTCCTGCACCTTCGGCCGCGCGATGGCAATCTCCTGTTGGCTGGCCTCCATGACCGGCTTGCCGAGAAACCGCTCAAACAAGTCGATCCTGCCAAAACAGGCGGGGCTGGTGCGTCGCAGTTCGGCCAGGTCATTCGCCTCCAGCGGCTTGCCGGCCGCCTGACGCAGGAGATGGTGGAGGAACACCCGGACCCAGGTATTTCCCGACTTGGGATAGGAGGCGATCCACACGATGCCGCGTGGATCGTTGGGGTCGACACGGATCATAGGTCTTCCAATTCTTGCCGGCTCAGGCCGCGGCGTCGCTGAGGGCCGCGACCAGATCGTCGACAATCTCCGCGATCATCCTGGAATCGTCGCCCTCGGCCATGACGCGGATCACCGGCTCGGTGCCCGACGCCCGGACCAGCACCCGGCCGCTCTCCCCGAGCCGGAGATTGAGGTCGTCGATCATCTTGCGGACTTCGCCATTCTCGAGCGGCCGCCGGCCGCCGGTCCGCACGCTCTTCAGCACTTGCGGCAGCGGCTCGAAGAGATGACAGACCTCGCTGACCGGCCGCCCGAGATCGCGAACGACGGCTAGGAGCTGCAGCGCGGCGACCAGACCGTCGCCGGTGGTCGTATAGTCCGACAGGATGATATGCCCGGATTGCTCGCCGCCCAGATTATAGCCTTCGAGGCGCATCGTTTCCGCCACGTGGCGATCGCCGACCGGGGTGCGGAGGAGACCGAGGCCCTTGCCCGCCAGATAGCGCTCGAGGCCGAGATTCGACATGACCGTGGCGACGATGCCCGGCTTCGACAAAAGCCCCCTCTCGGCCCAGGAGGTGGCGATCGCCGCCATCATCTGGTCGCCGTCGATGAGCTGGCCGCGTTCGTCGACAATGACCGCCCGATCGGCATCGCCGTCGAGGGCAATGCCGATGTCTGCCCGCACTTCACGGACCTTGGCGACAAGCGACTCGGGCGCGGTCGACCCGACCTCCCGGTTGATATTGAATCCGTCGGGATCGACCCCGAGCGAAATCACCTCGGCGCCGAGCTCCCACAAGGCTTCGGGCGCGACGCGATAGCCGGCGCCATTGGCGCAATCGATAACGACGCGGAGCCCGTCCAGGGACAGGCTGCGCGGCAGAGTCCGTTTGGCGTATTCGATATAGCGGTCGCTGACCCCGTCGATGCGTCTGGCCCGGCCGAGGGCATCGGGCTGGGCGAGCCGACCGCCGAGATCGGCGTCGATCAGCACCTCGATCTCGGCTTCCGTCTCATCCGACAGCTTCGAGCCGTCCGGACCGAAAAGCTTGATACCGTTGTCATCAAAGGGATTGTGCGAGGCCGAGATCATGACGCCGAGATCACAGCGCATGGAGCGGGTCAGCATGGCAATGCCCGGGGTCGGGATCGGGCCTGTCAGCAAGACGTCCATGCCCATCGACAGGAAGCCGGCGGTCAGGGCGTTCTCGATCATGTAGCTCGACAGCCGTGTATCCTTGCCGATCACCACGCGGTGGCGGTGATCGCCATTCTTGAATACCAGACCGGCCGCCATCCCGACCTTCATCGCGATGTCCGGTGTAATCGGCGGGCGATTGGCGCGGCCACGGATTCCGTCGGTGCCGAAATATTTCGCCATGCGTCTCCTCATCTTCGGTCTGGCGCGCCTGTCTTAGCGCGATCATCGCCGAATGGCGTTGAAAAATGACAAATCGACGAAATATCCCGCGATCCAGTCCCGTATTGCATTGAAAAACATCAGTGTTTTCGGTCGGATCGGAGATCGCCGCGAGATTGGCCCGTGGCCCGGCCCCCGCCGATCGGGCCGGCGCGTCCGGAATCGGGCGCCGGCGGACAAGGACGTGGGATGCGGTTCCCCCCACGTCCCGAGCCGGCAAGCGCCGCCCCCGGCGCGCGATCCGGTTGCAGATGGACCGCCTCGCTTGACAGGATTCGGCGGCGCTCCTTATATGCGCGGCGCGGTCAGGCCAAGCGCCGTGGCGGAGTAGCTCAGCTGGTTAGAGCAGCGGAATCATAATCCGCGTGTCGGGGGTTCGAGTCCCTCCTCCGCTACCAAATATTTCAATGACTTAAAGGTGTGACCCCGTCGATGTAAGCGATGTGCTTGTCGACGGAATCCGGAGTGATCCAATATTTCTCGCCGAAGGGCGTTTGGCGCGATTCCAGATGACGCAGTGGACCGGCGCGATGAAGGGGCACGCCTTCTTCGCCTACGCCGCCAACTACCTCATCGATCTCAATCACGCCCGTCATCGTCGATGTCGAGGCAAGTCGCGCCATCCGCCAGGCCGAGGTCGGCGCTGCACGCACTATGATCGAACGCACGGAGGAGCGCTTCGGCCTCTATCCGGAGCGGCTCGCCGCCGACAGCGCCTATGGCTCCGCGGCCATGCTCGGCTGGCTCGTCCACGAACGCGGGATCGAGCCCCTA